>NZ_CP045529.1:2400000-3600000 GCF_009429125.1 Luteimicrobium xylanilyticum | reverse complement strand
CGTCCGGGGAGCAGAGCTCGGGCAGGACGGCACGCAGCGGCGCTCCGACGGCCCCCGCGAACAGCGCCGCCCCGGCCGTGTGGTCGGCGTGCCGGTGCGTGACGACGACGCCTGCCACCCAGCCCCTGCCGTCTCCGAGCGCGACCTCGGCGACCCGCGCGAGGTGGGCTGCGTCGTCGGGCCCGGGGTCCACGACGAGACAGGCGCGCGCGCCGGGCGCCCGGAGCACCCAGGTGTTGGTGCCGTCGAGGGTCATGGGGCCGGGGTTGTCGGCGCGGACGAGGGTCGCGGAGGGCGTCGGTGCGGCGGTCACCGTCCCATCCTCGCGCGCGGGGGAGGATGAGGTCATGACGATCGCGTCCCCCGACCAGGCCGAGCTGTACCTCGCCCGCATCACCGACTCTCACCGCCGCCTGCTCGACGACCTCGACCTCGAACCCCTCGACCCTGCGGCGCCCACGCGACTGCCCGGCTGGACGGTCGGGCATCTCCTCACGCACCTCGCCCGCAACGCCGACGGCACGGCCCGCATGGCGGTGGCCGCAGCGATCGGCGTCACCACGGAGAAGTACGTCGGCGGCGCCGCGGGCCGCGAGGCGGAGATCGAGCTCGGCGCGGGCCGCGACTGGGCGGCGCTCCTCGCGGACGTCGAGGTCAGCGCCGTCGCGTGCGACGTGACGCTCTCAGCGCTCCCGGACGAGGTCTGGGCGGGCGAGGTGTCGACGCCGCACGAGACGTACCCCGCGATGCGGCTCCTGATGTCGCGCTGGCGCGAGGTCGAGGTGCACCGGCTCGACCTCGGCGGTGACCACCACAGCGGGCAGTGGCCCGGGGACTTCGCGCGCACGTTCCTGCCGGACGAGCTCGCCCTGCTCCCGACGCGCGCGCCGGGCGTCGCGGTGCCCGACGGGATCGCCGACCACGAGGTCCTCGCGTGGCTGCTCGGCCGAGGCGGCCCCGACCTCCCGGAGCTGCCGGCCTGGGGCTGAGCCCCGGCCTACCTCGCGGCGAGCGCCTGCTCGACGTCCTCGATCAGGTCGAGCGGGTCCTCGAGGCCCACGGACAGGCGCACGGTGGTCTCCGCGATCCCGACGGCGGCCCGCCCCTCGGCGCCGAGCTTGCGGTGCGTCGTGGTGGCGGGGTGGGTGATGAGGGACTTGGCGTCGCCGAGGTTGTTGGAGATGTCGACGACCTGGAGGGCGTCGAGGAACGCGAACGTGCGCTTCTTGGCGTCCTCGGGCCCGGTGCCCTCGGGGACGTCGAGGTCGAACGTCACGACGGTCCCGCCGCCGGCCTGCTGCGCGCGGGCCAGCTCGACCTGCGGGTGCGAGTCGAGGAACGGGTAGCGGACGCGGGCGATCCCGGGCAGGGACTCGAGGGCCGTCGCGACCTGGAGCGCGGCGTCGTTCTGGGCGCGCACCCGGACGGGCAAGGTCTCGAGGCCCTTGAGCAGCACCCACGCGTTGAACGCGGACAGCGACGGCCCGGTGTTGCGGACGAACGTCTGGACGGGTCCCTCGAGGAACTCCGCCGAGCCGAGGATCGCGCCGCCGAGCACCCGGCCCTGGCCGTCGATGTGCTTCGTCGCGGAGTACACGACGACGTCCGCGCCCAGCTCGAGCGGCTTCTGCAGGACGGGTGTCGCGAAGACGTTGTCGAGCACGACGACGGCGCCCGCGCGGTGCGCGAGGTCGGTCACCGCGCGTACGTCGACGAGGTCCTGCATGGGGTTGGACGGCGTCTCGAAGAACACGACGTCGGCCGGGGTGGCGAGCGCCTCCTCCCACTGGGAGAGGACGTGCCCGTCGACGTAGTCGACCTGGACGCCCCACTTGGCGAAGATCTCCTCGTAGATCACGACCGTCGACCCGAACAGGGCGCGCGCCGACACGATCCGCGAGCCCTGCCCGACGAGCGCCGCGAGCGCCGTGAACACGGCCGACATGCCGGATGCCGTGGCGTAGCAGGCCTCGGCGCCCTCGATGAGGCGCAGGCGCTCCTCGAACGTGTGCACGGTCGGGTTGCCGTAGCGGGAGTAGACGAACCGCTCCTGCTCGCCCTTGAAGGCGGCCTCGGCGTCGGCGGCCGAGTCGTAGACGTAGCCCTGGGTGAGGAACAGGCCCTCGGAGGTCTCGGCGTAGTCGGAGCGGCGGTGGCCGCCGCGCACCGCGAGGGTCGCGGGACGCGCGGTCGCGGGCAGCGGGCCGCGGCCGGAGCCGCCGAAGAGGACCTCGTTGGCGCGGGGGCCGGTGGGGATGCCGCCCTCGGGCAGCGGCGACGGGCTCACTGCTGCTTCCAGGGGAGTCCGGCGACCTTCCAACCCTCACGGTTGCGGACGCCGTCGAGCCCGGGAGCGCCCTCGAAGCCCTCGAGGACGTTGTACGAGGGGCCGATCCCGGCCTGCGTGGCGAGCCGCGCGGCGCCGATGGAACGCTGGCCGGAGCGGCACAGGAACACGACGGGGCCGCCCTCGACGCCCGCGGCCTGGAGCGCGTCGAGGAACGCCGGGTTGGGGCGGCCGTCGTTGGTGACCCACTCGTCGAACACGGTCTCCTTGCCGAGCTCGGCGGTGTCGGGGACGCCGATCGTGCGCCACTCACCGTCGGTGCGCACGTCGACGAGGACGGCGGACGGGTCGTCGCGCAGCAGGTCCCAGGCCTGCTGGGGGGTGATGTCGCCGGCATACCCGTCGGCGGGTCGGGCGGTCACGCTCATGAGGCCTCCTCCGGCGCGTCGCGCACGACGCGCCCCATCGGTCGTGGCGTTAGCACCCTCGGCCGGGCCCGCGCCTAGGGGGGCGACGGGTCCGCGGGTTGCTGCGGCGTCGTCGTGCCACGTCACTCGGCCGCTCCGGATGGACCTTGCGATCGTACGCGCGCCACCCACGGTGTCCCACATCGCGAGACGTTCCGCCCGGCCGTTGACACTCCTCGCCTTGCTCGCGGAGCATGGACGCCAGGTCATGAGCGCCAGCCGCTCGTCCGACGTCCGTCGGTCGCGCACAGCCCCGGCTTGCTGGCCGGCAACCCTCCTCCTGCGGCGGGGTGCCCCGGGTGACGACCAGGCCCACGCCGCGGCGGCGTCGGGCAAGCGCGGGGGCGGCCGACGGCCGCGCCCCCTGGACCCAGGAGGCACCATGACGACCACCGACACCCTGACCTGTCCGACGCCCGTGGCACCGGCCACCGCCGGGCCGCTGCTGCCCGTCGTCGGCTCCGACACGCTTGTCCCGCTCGTCGACGGCCGCAGCGTCCCGTACGCGAACCTCGACGTCGCTGCGTCCGCGCCTGCGCTGCGTTCGGTCGCGGACCGGGTCGCCGAGGTCCTGCCGCTGTACGCGAGCGTGCACCGCGGCGCGGGCTACCTCTCGCAGGTCTCGACCGCGCTCTACGAGGCGTCCCGTCAGGGGATCGGGGCGTTCGTGGGCGCCCGGGCCGACGACGTCACGGTCGTCGTCCGCAACACCACCGACGCGACCAACCTGCTCGCCGGGTGCGTGCCGGCGGCCGCGTCGGGAGCGCCCGGGCGGGTGCTCGTCCTCGACACCGAGCACCACGCGAACCTCCTGCCGTGGCGCGGGGTGAGCGGCGCGGCGGTGCGCGCCACGACGGTCCAGGCGGCGCCGAGCGTCGCCGCGACCCTCGACGCGCTGCGCGGCGAGCTCGCCGGGGCACGCTCGGCCGGCGACCCGTACGCGCTGGTCGCGGTGACCGGGGCGTCCAACGTCACCGGGGAGTCGCTGCCCGTCGCGGAGCTGGTCGCGCTCGCGCACGACGCCGGGGCCCGCCTGTTCCTCGACGGCGCCCAGCTCGTCCCGCACCGCCGCTTCTCGCTCGCGGCGTCGGGCGTCGACTACGTCGCGTTCTCCGGCCACAAGACCTACGCGCCGTACGGCGCCGGAGCGCTCGTGGGGCGGCGCGACTGGCTCGACGCAGGCACGCCCTACCTGGCCGGCGGCGGAGCCGTCCGCAACGTCACGGTCGACGACGTCGTGTGGCAGACCGCGCCTGCGCGTCACGAGGCGGGGTCGCCCAACGTCCTGGGAGCGGTCGCGCTCGCGGCGGCCTGCGGCACTCTCGGAGCCCTCGACCCGGAGGCGCTGGTCGAGCACGAGCGTGCGCTGCGCGAACGGCTCGTCGCCGGGCTCGAGGCCGTCCCCGGCGTGCGCGTCGTGCGGGTGTGGGAGGACGCCGTCGACCCGGTCGGCGTCGTGACGTTCTCGGTCGACGACCACGACCCGGGCCTCGTTGCCGCCTATCTGTCGGCCGAGCACGGCATCGGCGTGCGCGACGGGCGCTTCTGCGCGCACCCGCTGCTGCGTCGCCTCGGCCACGCGGCGGGCGCGATCCGCGCGAGCGTCGGTGTGGGCACGGCCGGCGAGGAGGTCGAGCGCCTGCTCGCCGCGCTCGAGACGTTCGTGACCGACGGGCCGTCCGCGCGCTACGCCGTGGTGGACGGGCTCTGGGTCGTCGAGGACGACCCGCGCCCGCTGCCCGAGGCGTCGGGGCTCTCGGGGCTCGTCGCGACCGCCGCGGCGGGTTTCATCGCGGAGTCCGCGGGCTGCGGTCCGGCGCTCGACTAGCGTCGCCGGTGTGATCCTGCCCGACCCCCGCGCCGCCTGGTCCGGACCCCCGCTCGGGCGCGCCCGCGCGCTGCACGTGAGCGGCGTCGTCGGGCACGGGGCCGGGGCCTTCGCGCGGGCGGCGGACGCCATCGCGACGTGGCGCATGCACGACGGCGCGGGCGTGCGCGTGCGCGACCCCTCGGGTGGTCCCCCGGCCCGGGCAACGGTGGGGGTGCGCGTCCGGGTCGGGCTCGGCCCGCTCCCGCTGGGGGGAACCTGCCGGGTCGTGGACGCAGGCCGGGACGACCGGGAGGCCTGGGTGCTCTACGCCACGGAGCCTGACCACGTCGAGCAGGGCACCGAGCGCTTCGCCGTCCTGCTCGACGACGACGGCGACGTCCGTGGGGACGTCGCCGCCTGGTCGCAGCCGCGTGCGTGGCCGCTGCGCGCGGCCGGACCGGTCGGGCGCCTCGGGCAACGGACGATCGCCCACCGCTACCTGAGCGCCCTCGCCCGGCTCAGCCGGCCGGGGTGAGCCGCGCCGTCGGACGCGTGGCCCGCAGCACGCCCACGCCGAGCGCCACGATCCCGGCCGCGCCGAACGCCGCCGTCAGCCGCTCGAACAGGCCGCCGGGGCCGTCGGAGCTGAAGATCCCGGTCGCTGCGAGCAGCACGAAGAGCACGACGCCGAACCAGCGGGCCGGCCGCGCCCACGACGCCCACCGCGGGAGCCGACGCATCGCGGACGCCAGCACGAACGCCGACGCCACCATGACCACGAGCCCGACGGTCGTCAGGGTGCTGTCGAGGGTGCCGCCGAAGTTCGCGACCTGGTCGGACGACGAGCACGAGGGGTCGGCCCGCTGGCACGCGAGCCGCTCGAACGGCGTGAGGACGTCCCCGAGCCCGAACACCGACAGCGCGAGGAGCGCGCAACCGATCTTCGCGGGGACGCCGGCGCCGCGGAGGGCCGGCCACAGCGAGAAGGCAACGAACCCGACGGCCGCGATCCCCGCCGCGGTGATCACGACGAGCAGGAACCAGGCGTGGGGCGCGGTCACCGCGTACATGTCGCTGACGGAGTGGTCGATCGCGCTGTAGCCGGGGACCTGCCACGTCCGGGCGATCAGGAACGCGGCCACGAACGCGACGTGCGTGGCGATGACAGCCCACGACCAGAAGCGTGCGCGGCTCCGGGCCGCGGGGCGCAGGTCGGCGGTAGGGGTGCTGGGAGTTGTCGTCGTCATGCCCGCAACGCTACGAACGGGCATCGCGGCGGGACGTCACCCCCGGGTGGACAGTCCGGTGTCCCCGTCGGGGGACACCAGGCCCAGCCGGTACGCCAGGACCACGGCCTGGACCCGGTCGCGCAGGTCCAGCTTGGTGAGGATCCGCGAGACGTACGTCTTCACGGTCTCGCGGCTCACGACGAGCTCGTCGGCGATCTCCGCGTTGGACAGACCGCGGGCGATCAGGGTGAGCGCCTCGAGCTCGCGCGGCGCCAACGCCGCCAGGGGGCCGTCGTCGGGGGACGTCGGGGCGGCGGGCTTGATCCGGGTCGCGTACCGGCCGATGAGCTGCCGGGTCACGCTGGGGGCGAGGAGCGACTCCCCGGCCGCGACCGTGCGGACGGCCTCGACGAGCTGGTCCGGGGTGGCGTCCTTGAGCAGGAAGCCGCTCGCGCCCGCCCGCAGCGCCTCGTACACGTTCTCGTCGGTGTGGAACGTCGTCACGACCAGCACCTTCGCCGGGGTCGCGGCGTCCGGACCGGCCAGGACGCGCGTCGCCTCGATCCCGTCGACCCCGGGCATGTGGACGTCCATCACGACGACGTCCGGGTGTCGCTCGCGGGCCAGCCGGACCGCGGAGGCGCCGTCGGCGGCCTCACCGACGACGTCGAACCCGTACCCCGCGAAGATGGTCGCGTAGCCGGCACGGACGAGGGCCTGGTCGTCGCAGACGAGCACGCGGACGGGGCGGTCGGGGTCGGTCATGGACGCTCCCGGGTCGGGGTGCGGTCTCTGAGTAGGGTGACCGCGTGATCGTGGGGGAGCGTACCGGAGGGCGGGGCGGGGCCGTCGGTGCGCTGCGCGAACGGTGGCGGACCTGGCCGGTCACGGCGCGCGACGGCGTCCTCGCGGTCGCGCTGGCCGTCGCGGCCTACGTCCCGGGGGTCGCGCTGCAGGGGATCGCGTTCGCCGAGCTCCCGGAGCACCGGGCGGGTCCGCTGCGGGTGCTCCTGGTCCTGCTCCAGACGTTGCCGCTCGCGCTACGTCGCACCCGGCCCGCCGTGGCGCTGGCCGTGATCGGCGTGGCCTTCGCGGTCGACCAGTCCGTCGGCTACCCGCCGACCGTCGCGTCGCTCGGCCTCCTCGTCGCCCTGTACAGCGCGGGCGCGTACCAGGATCGGCGCCGCGTCCTCCTCGCCGTCGCCACCGTCACGGCGTATGCGGCGCTCTGCCTCGTGGCGCACGCGCGCCGGTCGCCCGACCATCTCGTCGACTTCGTGTCGTTCGCGCTCGTCCTCGTGCTCTGCTGGGGCGCCGGGTCCTGGATGCGGTGGCGGGCCGCGGCCGAGACCGAGCGCCGTCGGAGGGAGGCGGCCGCCGCCGTCGTCGACGAGCGCGTGCGGCTCGCTCGCGAGCTGCACGACGTCGTCACGCACCACGTCACGGCCATGGTCGTGCAGGCCGACGCGACCCAGGTCCTCCTCCGGCCCGGGGCGCCCGACGACGCGGCCGCCCGGGACCGGGCACGCGACAGCCTCGTCGCGATCAGCGGGACCGGCCGTCAGGCGCTCGCCGAGCTGCGGCAGCTCCTCGGTCTGCTGCACGCGGGCGAGGGGGGTGACGCGCCCGGGAGCCCGGGGCTCGCGGGGCTGCGGGACCTCGTCGACAGGGCGCGTGCCGCCGGCCAGCAGGTCGAGCTGGACGACGGCGGCGCCACCGCGCAGGGCGTGGGCGCCCGGCTCGGTCCCGCGGCCGAGCTGGCGGTGTACCGGGTCGTTCAGGAAGGCCTGACGAACGCCGTCAAGCATGCCGCGGGCTCGCGCACCACCGTCCGGGTCCGGCACGACGACGCCGGGGTGAGCGTCGAGGTGAGGACCGACGGCCACACGGCCGGGTCGGCGCCCCCGGTGGCCGGCGGAGGCCGTGGGCTCGCGGGGCTGCGCGGGCGGGTCGCCGGGCTGGGCGGTGAGCTGCGCTCGGGTCCGACGCCGGACGGCGGCTTCGTCCTCGAGGCGCGGCTGCCCGCCCGCGCGGCGGCCGACGCCTGAGCGTCGGGCCGCAGCGCCCAGCCGCGGCGCTCAGCGTCATCCCCTGGCGGCGAGCCGCTCCGTGCGTCGTCGGGCCTGCTCGACCGGGTCCGGGACGGGGACGGACGCGACGAGCCGCTGGGTGTAGGGGTCCTCGGGCCTTCGCAGGACGGTCGCGGGGCTTCCCTCCTCGACCACGCGGCCCCGGTGGAGCACCGCGATGCGGTCGGCCACCTGGTCCACGACCGCGAGGTCGTGGCTGATGAACAGGCACGCGAAGCCGAGCCGTGCGTGCAGGTCGGCGAACAGCTCGAGGACGCGGGCCTGGACCGACACGTCGAGCGCGGACGTCGGCTCGTCCGCGATCACGAGGTCCGGCTCGAGGGCGAGCGCCCGGGCGAGGCTCGCGCGCTGACGTTGTCCGCCGGACAGCTCGTGCGGATAGCGGCGCGCGTGCTCGGCGGTGAGGTGGACGGACTCCAGCAGCTCGACGACCCGGTCGCGGGCCGCGGCGGGGTTCGCGGCACGCCCGTGGACGACCAACGGCTCCGCGACGCCGTCGCCGACGGTGAGCAGGGGGTTGAAGCTGGTCCCCGGGTCCTGGAACACGAACCCGATCCGTGGCCGGACCGCGCGCAGAGCACGGCCCCGTGCTCCTCGGACCTCGGTCCCGAGCACGCGCAGGCTCCCGCCGGTGGCCGGGGTGAGGCCCGCGATCGCGCGGCCGATGGTCGTCTTGCCGCTGCCGGACTCGCCGACGAGGCCCAGCACCTCGCCCGGCGCGAGCGTGAGGTCGACGTGGTCGACCGCGGTCGCGCCGGGTCTGCCGAGGCGGCCCGGGTACGTGACGACGAGCTCGCGCGCCTCGATGGCGGGCTGTCCCTGCGCCTGCGACCCCTGCGGGCGGTGGCGGCTGTTCGGCACGGGGGTCGCGGCCGGCGCCCCCGGGCGGGCGCTCGTCACGGGCTCCAGCGAGGGCACCGCGGCGAGCAGCTCGCGCGTGTACTCCTCCCGGGGGCTGCGGAACAGGTCGCGCACGGGCGCCTGCTCGACCACACGCCCGTCGTGCATCACCACGACGCGGTCGGCGAGGTCCGCGACGACCCCCATGTTGTGGGTGATGAGGAGGACGGACGCCCCGAACTCGTCACGGCAACGGCGCAGCAGGTCGAGGATCTCGGCCTGCACGGTGACGTCGAGCGCGGTCGTCGGCTCGTCGGCGACGATGAGCCCGGGGTCGAGGGCGAGCGCCATCGCGATCACGATGCGCTGCTTCTGGCCGCCCGAGAACTGGTGCGGGTAGTGGTCCACGCGGACCTCGGGCTCGGGGATGCCGACGCGCCGCAGCACGTCGACGGCCGCGGCGCGTCGCTCCGTGCGGCTGAGCCTCCGGTGCGCACGCAGGCCCTCCTCGATCTGCCAGCCGACCGGGTACACCGGGTTGAGGACGGCGGACGGCTCCTGGAAGACCATCGCGACGTCGGTGCCGCGCGCCTGCCGGAGGCCGGCGTGGTCGAGGCTCGCGACGTCGTAGGCGCGTTCGCGATCGCGTGACCGGAGGACGACGGCCCCGCGCGTCGTGGCGTTCTCGGGGAGCAGCCGCAGCACGCTGCGGGCGGTGACCGTCTTGCCGGAGCCCGACTCGCCGACGACCGCGAGGATCTCGCCCTGCCTGACCTCGAGCGAGACGTCGCGGACCGCTTCGACGGCGCCGTCGTCGGTCGCGAAGCTCACCGACAGGTCGCGGATGCTCACGACCGCGGGGGCGTCGTCCGCCCCGGCGCGCGCGGGATCGCTCTTCGTCGTCGTCATGCGGGGGACTCCGTCGGGTTCGAGGGCGCGGTCGTCGGCGGCACCGGCGGTGCGGCGCAGGCCGCGACGCCGGCGCAGGCGGGGGTCGGCGAGGTCGTTGAGGCTCTCGCCGACGAGCGTGATGCCGAGGACGGCGAGGACGATGGCGATCCCCGGCGGGATCGCGGTCCACCAGATGCCGCTCGTGACGTCGGCCAGCGCCTTGTTGAGGTCGTAGCCCCACTCGGCGGCGGCCGTCGGCTCGATGCCGAAGCCGAGGAACCCGAGCCCGGCGAGCGTCAGGATCGCCTCGGACGCGTTGAGCGTCACGATCACCGGCAGCGTGCGGGTCGAGTTCCGCAGCACGTGGCGGAGCATGATGCGCACGTCGCCGGAGCCGATCACGCGGGCGGCGTCGACGAACGCCTCGGTCTTGACGCGCAGCACCTCCGCGCGGACCACGCGCAGGTACTGGGGCACGAACACGACCGTGATCGACAGCGCCGCGGCGAGGATCCCTCCCCACAGCTGGGACTGCCCGTGCGAGATCACGATCGACAGGACGATGGCGAGCAGCAGGGACGGGAACGCGTAGATCGCGTCGGCGATCACGACCAGGATGCGGTCGAGCCAGCCGCCGAAGTACCCGGCGACGAGCCCGAGCGCGACTCCGACGAGGATCGACGCGACGATCGCGACGACGATCACGAGGACGGCCGTCCGTGCGCCGAAGAGAGTCCGGGACAGCACGTCGTAGCCGCCGACGGTCGTGCCGAGCAGGTGCGAGCCGCTCGGGTGCTGCTGGGCGCCGAACGGGCCGCCCGCGTCGCGGAGCTGGTTGAAGCCGTACGGCGCGAGGACCGGCGCGAACAGCGCGACGAGGACGAGCAGAGCGGTGAGGACGAGCCCGGTGACGAGCATGCCGCGCTGCAGGCCGGTGCTGCGTCGCAGCGGTCCGAGCGCACGCGTGAGGATCCGTGGCATCTCAGTACCTCACCCTCGGGTCGATGAGTGCGGCGACGACGTCGACGACGAAGTTGGTGACCGCGACGACGATGGCCAGGAGGACGACGATGCCCTGCACCGCGACGAAGTCCCGCGCCTGCAGGTACTGCGCGAGCATGAAGCCGAGCCCCTTCCACTCGAACGTGGTCTCCGTGAGGACGGCGCCGCCGAGCAGCATCGCGATCTGCAGGCCCATCACGGTGATGATCGGGATGAGGGCGGGCCGGTAGGCGTGCTTGCGCAGCAGCCGGCGCTCGCCGACGCCGCGGGACCGGGCTGCCTCGACGTACCCGCTCGAGAGCGTGCCGATCATGTTGGTGCGCACGAGCCGGAGGAACACGCCCCCGGTGAGCAGCCCGAGCGTGAGGGCCGGCAGGACGGCGTGCCTCAGGACGTCGCCGATGACCGACGGGTCGCCGAGCTGGATCGCGTCGACGATCGCGATGCCGCTCGGGTGCAGGAGGTCGGTGAAGGCGATCTCGGACGAGGTCGACGCCCGCCCGGCGACGGGCAGCCACCCGAGCCCGACGGCGAACACGAGCTTGAGCACCATGCCCGCGAAGAACACCGGGGTGGCGTACCCGAGGATCGCGAGGATCCGCAGCACGGCGTCGGGCCACCGGTCGCGGTGGCGGGCCGCGAGCATCCCGAACGGGATGCCGACCGCCAGGGCCACGACGAGAGCCCAGAACGTCAGCTCCAGGGTCGCGGTCCCGTACTGGGTGAGGACGTGCGTGACGGGCTGGTTGTCGCTGATCGTCGTCCCGAGGTCGCCGCGCAGGAGGTCGCCGAGGTACTCGACGTACTGCACGAGGACCGGCCGGTCGTAGCCCGCGGCGTGGACGCGCTCCGCGAGCTGGTCCGGCGTGAGCTTCCCTCCGAGCGACGCGGTGATCGGGTCGCCCGTGAGGCGCATCAGGAAGAAGACGAGCGTCACGAGGATGAACACCGTCGGCACGATCAGGAGCATCCGGATCAGCACGTAGCCGGCGAGCCCTCCGCCGCGTCGTCGTCGGCCGGGGTCCGCCGACGGCTCGGCGGAGCTGATGGGGAGCAGGGGGTCCGCCTCGGCGGCGAGGACTTCGGGTGTGGTCATGGGGGCACCTCTTCATGGAGGTCGGTGCGCCGGGGCGGGTGACCCGCCCCGGCGCAGCGACGGTGGTTCCGAGTCGTCAGCCCTTGGTGAGCGTGGCGTACCGGAACTTGAACGACGCGTCGAGCGTGGTGCCCTGGACGTCCTTGCGGACCACGGCGACCTGGTTGCCCTGCAGGAGCGGGACGGTCGACAGGTCCTTCGCGACGGTGTCCTGGATCTGCTTGATCTCGTCGGCGCGCTTCGCCGCGTCCTTCTCGGTGGCCTCGCCGAGGATCAGCTTGTTGACGGTGTCGTTCTGGTAGTGGTTGACCAGGAAGTCGTGCAGGTCCTGCGACGGGTCCTCGAGGAAGAACGGCGTCAGGTAGTTGTCGGCGTCGGAGTAGTCCGGGAACCACCCGAGCTGGTAGGCCGGGTAGACGTCGGAGGTGCGGTCCTTGGAGTACTGCACCCACTCGGTGGACTGCAGGTTGACCTGGAACAGGCCGCCGTTCTCGAGCTGGCTCTTGACGAGCGCGTACTCGTCACCCGAGCTCGGCCCGTAGTGGTCGGGGCTGTACTGCAGGTCGAGCTTGACCGGTGTCGTGACCCCTGCGTCCGCGAGGACCTGCTTGGCCTTGTCGAGGCTCGGTCCGCCGTTGCCGTCCCCGTACAGGCCTTTGAGCGAGTCGGTGGCTCCGGTGAGGCCCTGCGGCACGTACGAGTACAGCGGTGTGTAGGTGCCCTTGTAGACCTGGGAGGCGAGCTCGTCGCGGTCGACGAGGTCGGCGACGGCCTGCCGCACGGCGAGCGCCTTCTTCGGGTCGGCGTCCTTCTGCTTGGTGCCGTACGGCTGGGTGTCGAAGTTGAAGACGATGTAGCGGATCTCCCCGCCGGGGCCGTCGACGACGGACACCTTGTCGTCCTTCTTGAGCGAGTCGACGTCGGTGGCCGACAGGCTGCGGAACGCGACGTCGATGTTGCCCTGCTGGATGTCGAGCTTCAGGTTGGATGCGTCGGTGTAGTACTTGACGTCGACGGTGTCGTTCTTCGCGGCACCGAGCAGGCCCTGGTAGTCGGGGTTCTTCTTGTACTCGACGAGGCTGTTGAACTCGTACTTCGCGATCGAGTACTGCCCGGCGAACGGCTCGCCCTTGACGATGTCGGCGTCAGGCGTGAGCTTGTCCGCGGAGAAGACCTGCTCGTCGACGATCGGGCCGGCCGGGCTGGACAGCACCTGCGGGAAGGTCTGGTCGTTCGCCGACTTGAGGGTGAACACGACGGTCGTCGGGTCGGGCGCGGCGGTGCTCTTGAGGTTGAACAGGAGCGACGACGGGCCGTTCTTGTCCGCGATCTTGAGCTGGCGGTCGAACGTGAACTTCACGTCGCTGCTGGTCAGGTCGTGCCCGTTGGCGAACTTGAGCCCCGGCTTGAGCTTGACCGTGTACTGGGTCGGGGAGGTGAAGGACGCCGACTCGGCGATGTCCGGCTTCACGTCCGGGCTCCCGTAGGGGGTGTTCATGAGGAACGGGTAGACCTGGTTCTCCACCGCGAACGAGCCGTTGTCGTAGGAGCCTGCGGGGTCGATCGTCGTGATCTTGTCGGTGGTGCCGACGGTGATGGGACCGCTGCTCGTCGCGGGGCCCCCGGACGCGTCCGGGTCGTCCCCGCTCTTGGTGCCGCAGCTCGTCAGGGTGACGGCCACGGCGGCCACGGTCAGGACGGCCATGGCGCGTCCGGGCTTGCGGGTGAGGACGGGTGTCATCGTGCACTGCTCCCCTCGGGAAGCCCTCGCGGGCTCGTCGGATGCGGCCAGAGCCTGCGCACGGCAGACCCTGCGTGACACGGCGGCCGCACCCCTGCGGTGTCCCGGTCGGGACCCGGGCCGCTACGTCAGTGCCGGGTACTTTAGGTCGCCCTTGTTGCGATCCGGACGTGACGTGTTACTTGGCGGTACTTTGTCGATAACGATCTGACAACGACGGCCAGGAAAAGTCTCGAACGGACAACGCCTCGCCGATCTATCCGATACCGGTCTGGTCACCTCATCGACCGGGTGCTAGCGTCCGCGCCCCTGGGGCGCGCTCGCTCCGGAACCGTCGTGCCGCGTGGTGGGATGAGCCCGTGGAACACGACCTGACGCTCGCCGGGCACGGCGTCGCCCTGCGCCCTCTCTCTCCCGACGACGCCGCGGAGCTCCTCGCGCTCGTCGATGCCGCGTCCTGGCAGGGCTTCACGAGCCCCGTCCCACGAGACGAGGACACCCTGCGCAACTGGATCCACGCCTCGGTGACGACACCCGCGAAGCTCGCGTTCGCCGTCGTCGGCGACGGGGGCGAGCTGCGTGGGACGACGTCGTTCTACGACCTGTCCCGCGACCAGGGGCGCGTCGAGATCGGCAGCACCCTGTACGGGCGGGCGTGGTGGGGCGGGACGACGAACCCCGCGGCCAAGCTGCTGCTCTTCATGCATGCGTTCGAGACCTGGGGGCTCCAGCGCGTCGCGCTGCGGGCCGACGCCCGGAACGCCCGGTCGCTCGCGGCGATCGAGCGACTCGGCGCCGTCCGCGAGGGGGTGCTCCGGTCGCACCGGGTCGCCGGTGACGGCACGCGCGGCGACACGGTCTACTTCTCGGTGCTGGCCGACGAGTGGCCTGCCGTGCGGGCCGGGCTCGAGGCGCGGCTCGCGGGAGCCTGACCCGCTACTCGTCGACGACGAGACCCACGTGGTCCGTGAGCGCGGGCAGGAGATCGAGCGACTGGGACCCGGTGATCCGCGCGCCACGCAGGCCGCTGACGCCGCGGAGCACCCGGAGCGCGCCGGTCGCGAGGCCCGTGAGGTCGGCCCCGCTGAGCGTGGCGCGGTCCACGACCAGCTCGCGGACCGTGACGTCGCGGAGCACGAGCTTCGTCGCTCTTGCGCCGGTGAGGTCGAGCTCCCCGATCGTCACGCCGTCGAACGTGACGTCCGTGAGCCGTGCGTCGCGGAGGTTGAGGTAGTCGATCTTGCCGCCGGTGACCCGGACCCGCCGCCAGTCGGCGTCGAACGCGGGCATGCCGCCCAGGCGCGAGTCCCGCACGACGACGTCCAGCCAGTCCCCGGACGTGACGTCGAGCGTCGTGGCGCTCACCGTGTCGAGGGCGGTGTCGCTGAGGCGGGCGCGGCGCAGCACGACCTCGTCGAGCCGGACGCCGCGCCACCGGCACCCGTCGAGCCGGGCGTCCGTGCCGTCCTGCCCGGTGAGGTCGTCACCGTCGAGGGTGACGTCGTCGACGTAGGACTCGGGTTCCAGCACGAAGGGCATGGGCGCGATCCTGGCACGGGGGCACGACACCCGGCACGAGCCCACCGAGGTCGGTCAGCCGCGCGGCGTGACCGACCCGCTGAAGTGCGGCGTGCCCTTGCGCGCGTCCCAGCCCTCGTAGACCCAGGCTGCGCCGTCGGGCCGGACGGACACGTCGACGGTCCCGGGCAGCAGCACGGGCCTCGCGAACGAGACCGTCCAGTCGTAGGCGTCGCCGCGCTCACGTGCGAGCCCGGCGAGCGCGCGCGACGCCGTGTACATGCCGTGCGTGATGGCGCGCGGGAACCCGAACGCCCTCGCGGACAGCGCCGACAGGTGGATCGGGTTCCGGTCGCCCGAGACGGCTGCGTACCGGCGTCCGGTCGCGGCGTCGAGGGCCCACCGCCCGGTCGGCAGCGGGTGCTCGACCGAGCTGTCAGAAGCTGGCGCGGCCGTACCCCCGTGAGGTTCTGACGGCTCGGGGGCGCCGGGCAGCGTGACCCCCTTGGCCAAGTAGGTCGACACCCCGCGCCAGGCGGGCGCGTCGTCGGCGGGGTCGGTGCGCACCGCGGTCACGAGGTCCACCTGCGCCCCCCGGCGGTGGGGCCGCAGGTCCTGCGCCCACGCCCGCACCTCCAGCACGTCGCCGACGACGACGGGCCGCGCGACCTGCACCGCGTTGGCCAGGTGCACCATGCCGAGCAGCGGGAGGGGGAAGTCGTCGCGTGTCATCAGCGCCGTGGCGACGGGGAAGGCGAGCACGTGGACGAACCCCGCGGGCAGCACGTCCGACGCCGGCTCCCCGACGACCCGGTCGTACGCCGCGAGCCGCTCGCGCAGCGCAGGGTCGCCGGTGTCGACGCCCGCGACCCGGTAGCTCACCGGGGCGAGGAGGGACGCAGCGCCCGGCCCGAAGACGGTGGCACCTTCCGACGTGCGGCCGGGCAGGTGCCGGAGCAAGGGCTTCGCGACACCGCGGGCGTAGAGGCCGCCGAGACCTGGGACCTCGGCCATGGTGACGGTGATGCGCCCGTTCTCGTCGGCGCCGGGGTGGTCCGTGCGACGCGCGTGGGTCTCCTCGCTCACTGACCCACCAGGTTCTGCCCGCACACCCGAACGACCTGCCCGTTCACGCCGCCCGCGACGGGAGACGCGAGGAACGCGATGGTCTCGGCGACGTCGACGGGCAGCCCGCCCTGCTGGAGCGAGTCGAGCCGCCGCGCGACCTGCCGCGTGAGGGCGGGGATCTTCGCGGTCATCTCGGTCTCGATGAACCCGGGCGCGACCGCGTTCACGGTGCCACCGCTCGGCGCGAGCAGGGGCCCGGTCGCCCGGACCATGCCGATCACCCCGGCCTTGGAGGCGGCGTAGTTCGTCTGGCCGCGGTTCCCCGCGATGCCCGACGTCGACGCGAGCGACACGATCCGCGCCCCCTCGGCGAGCTTGCCGGACGCGAGGAGCTGCTCGTTCATCCGGAGCTGCGCGGCGATGTTCACCGCGACCACGGAGTCCCAGCGGTCGGGCGTCATGTTGGCGAGCAGCTTGTCGCGCGTGATCCCCGCGTTGTGCACGACGACGTCCAGGTGCCCGTGCCGCTCGAGCGCGTGCGCGAGCAGACGGTCGCCCGCGTCGGGGGCGGTGATGTCGAGCTGGAGCGCCGTGCCGCGGACCTGGTTGGCGACCTTCGCGAGCGCGTCCCCGGCGGCGGGTACGTCGACGCACACGACGGTCGCGCCGTCGCGGGCGAGCACCTTCGCGATGGCCGCACCGATGCCGCGCGCGGCACCCGTGACGACCGCGACCTTGCCGTCGAGCGGCTTCTCCCAACCGGAGCCCGCGCCCGGCAGGACGCCCGCGTCCGACGACACCGTGACGAGCTGCCCGTCGACGAAAGCGCTCTTCGACGAGAGGAAGAACCGGAGCAGCCCGGCCACCGACGGCCCGTCGAGCGTCGCGTCGCCGCTCAGCACGATCCCGTTCCCGGTCGCACCCGCGCGCAGCTCCTTCGCGACGGACCGGAGCACCCCGTCGATCCCGACGCGCACCGCGGAGAGCGCGGGGCCGTCGTCGGGCGTGGCGGCGCGGGAAACGGTGACGATGCGCCCGCTGGGCGCGATGCGCCGCAGCGTCGAGCCGAGCGCCAGCATCGGCCCGGACAGGTCGGCGGGTTCCTCGGCCTCGGTCAGCACGACGACGACGCCGGCCCAGCGGCCCCCGTCCTCGAGCTGGCTCGGGTGGCGGCGGACGTCGAGGCCCCAGCCGCTGAGCACGTGTGCGACGGCGTCGGCGTCCGGCGACGGGGCGGGCGCGTCGGGCGCGGGTGGCAGGTTGTCGCCGCGGCCCAGCACGAGCACAGGCCCGGTGACGAGCGGCTGACCCGGCTCGTACCGGCGCAGCACCGCGGGCCGGGGGAGCCCGAGCTGCTTCGCGAGCTTCTTGGTGACGCCGCTGTTGACGAGGCGCAGGTAGGTGTCGGTCACGGTGCTCCTTGTGTTCCTCGCGGCATCTTCGTCGGTCACGCGCTCTCGAGGATCGCGGTGGCGCCGAGGCCGCCCGCCGCGCAGATCGAGATCAGGGCGCGGGCCGGCTTGCCGGTCTCCGCGGCCCGCTGGGACAGCATCTTCGCGGTGGACGCGACGATCCGCCCGCCGGTCGCGGCGAACGGGTGCCCCGCGGCGAGGGACGAGCCGTGCACGTTGAGGACCGAACGGTCGACCTTGCCGAGCGGGGCGTCGAGGCCGAGGCGCTCGCGGCAGAACGTGTCGTCCTCCCAGGCGGCCAGGATCGTCAGGACGGTCGACGCGAAAGCCTCGTGGATCTCGACGAAGTCGAAGTCGCCGAGCGTCAGGCCGTTGCGCGCGAGCAGCCGCGGGACGGCGTACGCGGGGGCCATGAGCAGACCCTCGGCGCCGTGGACGAAGTCGACCGCGGCGGTCTCGGCGTCGACGAACCGGGCCAGGACCGGCAGCGAACGCTCGGCGGCCCACTCACGGCTCGCGAGCAGGACGGTCGAGGCGCCGTCGGTCAGCGGGGTCGAGTTGCCCGCGGTCATGCTCGGCTCGGTGCCGGCGAGGTTCTTGCCGTAGACGGGCTTGAGCTTCGCGAGCTTCTCGAGCGAGCTGTCGGTGCGCAGGTTGTTGTCGCGGGACAGGCCGCGGAACGGGGTCACGAGGTCGTCGAAGAACCCGGCCTCGTACGCGGCGGCGAGGTTCTGGTGGCTCGCGAGGGCGAGCTCGTCCTGGGCCTCGCGGGTGATGCCCCACTGCGCCGTCGTGATGGCCTGGTGCTCGCCCATGGACAGGCCGGTCCGCGGCTCGTCCGTGACGGGTGGGTTGGGCTTGAGGTCCGCGGGGCGCAGCTTCGCGAACGCCTTGAGACGGGCCTGCGTGGTCTTGGCGTGCTGCGCCTCGAGGAGGACGCGGCGCAGGCCTTCGCTCACGGCGATGGGGGCGTCCGAGACGGTGTCGGTGCCCCCGGCGACGCCGGAGTCCTGCTGGCCGAGCCGGATCTTGTTGGCGACGGCGATGGTCGCCTCGAGGCCGGTCGCACACGCCTGCTGGAGGTCGTAGGCCGGGGTGGCCGCGTCGAGCGACGAGCCGAGCACGGACTCGCGGATCAGGTTGAAGTTGCGCGAGTGCTTGAGGACGGCGCCGCCGACGACCTCGCCGAGGCGCTCGCCCTGGAGCCCGAACCGCGCGACGAGGCCCTCGAGCGCGGCGGTGAACATCTCCTGGTTGGAGGCCGTGCGGTACGCGGAGCCGGCGCGGGCGAAGGGGATGCGGTTGCCCCCGACGATCACGGCGTCGCGCACTGCGGGCTGCGTGGTGGACGGGGCCGGGTCGGGCGTGCTGGGGGAGGTCTTGCGGGGTGACATCGGTGGTCCTCTCGCCTCGTTGCTCGGAAAGCTCGGATGTCCAAGACTCACAGTACCTGATACTCTCGGTCTCGTGAGTGCAACGACGCAGTCCTCCTCGATGGAGGCTCCCCCCGAGCCCACGTCCGAGACGACGACCGATCCGGTCAGCACCGACGGCCGCTCGACACGGTGGGACGACCACCGCGCCGCGCGCCGCGCCGCGCTCGTCAACGCGACCCGCAAGGCCGTCCACCGCAAGGGCTCGGACGTCTCGATGGAGGAGATCGCCGCCTTCGCCGGCACCTCCAAGTCCATCATCTATCGCTACTTCGAGGACAAGGTCGGCCTGCAGATCGCCGTCGGCGCGCAGGTCGTCGCCGAGATCCGCGACGCACTCGACCAGGCGCTCCACTCGGCCGAGTCGCTGCGCGACGGCATCGCCGCGATGGTCGACACCTATCTCGCGATGATCGAGCACTCCCCGAACGTCTACTACTTCGTGACGCGCACGGGCTCGATCATCGGCAACGACGCCGGCCCCCGGATCACGGGCGACGGCCGGCCCCCGCTCACGACGTTCATCGACGAGATCGACGAGCTCATGCGCGTCCCCGCCGTCCGCGAGCTCGGCCTCGACGAGGTCGCCGCGTCGGCCTGGGCGACGGGCCAGTCGTCGTTCGTGCGCGGCACGGGCGAGTGGTGGCTGGCGCGCCGCGGACAGCCCGGAGTCCCCGACCGTGACGCGCTCGCCGAGCAGATCACCACCTGGCTGTGGGAGGGCGTGACCGCGGCGAGCCGCGCCGCCTCCGGGCCGAAGTCCACCGCGAAGGAGTCCTGATGACCGCCACCGACGTGCGTCCCGCAGCCGTGCCGCCCGAGGGCGCCGAGCCCGAGGCCGAGCAGGTCCCCGCGCTCGACGCGGGCGCCCCCGAGTCGGGCCGCGTGGACGTCGACGCGCTCTCCCGCCTGCTGCTCGGGCAGTGGGCCGACATCCGCGCCAAGTCCCGCGCCGCCGCGACCGACGAGCGGATCGTCCGCGACGACAGCCTCCCGCTCGAGGGCCAGCGTGAACGCGTGTTCGGTCAGCTCAAGCTGCTCGTCGAGGGTGGGCACGTGCTGCGTGCGTTCCCGTCCCGGCTCGGCGGCGAGGACAACCCCGGCGGCAACATCGCGGGCTTCGAGGAGCTCGCCGTCGCCGACCTGTCGCTCCAGATCAAGTCCGGCGTGCAGTGGGGCCTGTTCGGCGCTGCGATCCTGCACCTCGGCACGCCGGAGCAGCAGGACCGCCTGCTCCCCGGCGCGATGAGCCTGGCCGTCCCCGGCGCGTTCGCGATGACCGAGATCGGCCACGGCTCCGACGTGGCGTCGGTCGGGACGACCGCCACGTACGACCCCGAGACCGGCGAGTTCGACCTGCACACCCCGTTCCGCGGGGCGTGGAAGGAGTTCCTCGGCAACGCGGGCCGCGACGGCGTCGCCGCCGTCGTGTTCGCGCAGCTCGTCAGCAAGGGTGTCAACCACGGCGTGCACGCGTTCTACGTCCCGATCCGCGAGGTGGGGCCCGACGGGCGCGCGGCCGGGTTCCTGCCCGGCGTCGGCGGCGAGGACGACGGCCTCAAGGGCGGCCTCAACGGCATCGACAACGGCCGCCTGCACTTCACGCACGTACGCGTGCCGCGCGAGAACCTCCTTGCGCGGTACGGCCAGGTCGCCGAGGACGGCACCTACACGTCGTCGATCCAGAGCCCGGGCCGCCGCTTCTTCACCATGCTCGGCTCGCTCGTCCAGGGTCGCGTGTCGCTCGACGGCGCGTCCGGCGTCGTCTCGAAGATGGCGCTCGCGATCGCCGTCCGGTACGCGAACGAGCGCCGCCAGTTCGCGGGCTCCGGCCTCGACGAGGTCGTCCTGCTCGACTACGGTCGCCACCAGCGTCGCCTGATTCCGCGGATCGCCGAGACGTACGCGATGAGCTTCGCGCACGAGGAGCTCCTCGCCCTGTTCGACGACGTCTTCTCGGGTCGCAAGGACACCCCGGAGACCCGGGAGGACCTCGAGACGACGGCCGCCGCCCTCAAGGCGACGTCCACCTGGTTCACGATGGACACCCTGCTGGAGGCGCGCGAGGCCTGCGGCGGCGCGGGCTTCATCGCGAAGAACCGGCTCACCCAGCTCCGTGCCGACTTCGACATCTACACGACGTTCGAGGGCGACAACACCGTCCTGCTGCAGCTCGTCGGCAAGCGGCTCCTCGGCGACTACGCGAAGCAGTTCAAGGGGGCGAGCGCCGGCGACATCGCGAAGCTCGTCGCCGCCCGCGCAGCCGACTCGGCCCTGCACGGCAGCGGGCTCAGCCGGGCCGCCCAGGCGATCTCCGACGCCGGTTCGGCTCGCCGCTCCGCCGGGCACCTGCGGTCCGAGGAGACCCAGCGCGAGCTTCTCACCGACCGCGTCCAGGTCGCCGTCGCCGAGCTCGGCGCCGCGCTCCGTCCGGCGGCCAAGCTCGACCCGCAGGCCGCGTTCGACCTGTTCAACGAGCACCAGCACGAGCTCGTCGAGGTCTCGCGCGCCTACGGGCACCTGCTGAAGTGGGAGGCGTTCACCCGGGCGCTCGCGACCGTCGAGGATGCCGGGACGCGCCAGGTCCTCACGTGGGTCCGGGACGTGTACGGGCTGTCGCTCGTCGAGCGCGAGCTCGGCTGGTACGTCGTCAACGGGCGCCTCTCCGCGCAGCGTGCTCGGACCGTGACGGGCTACCTCGACCGCCTCGTGCGGCGGCTCCGGCCGCACGCGCAGGACCTCGTCGACGCGTTCGGCTACGGCCCCGCGCACCTGCGCGCCGAGATCGCGACCGGCATCGAGAAGGAGCGGCAGGACGAGGCGCGCGCCTACTACCGCGAGGAGCGGGCCAGCGGCCGGGCACCCGTGAGCGAGAAGGCGCTGCAGAAGGCTTCGAAGGGCCGCTGACCCCACCCACGCGCCGAAGTAGTACGGCCGCCCGCATACTTCGCGAAGTAGTACGGCGGCCGTACTACTTCGCGAGGTGTGCCGGGTGCCGGTCAACTTCGGGGGGCGTGGGGGCGTGTCGGCGGCGTCGCAGGACGCCGGTGGTGATCGCGACGCCCACGAGGAGGAGCACGCCACCCGCGGCCTGGCCGCCGTTCGGGACCTCGCCGAGGACGAGCCACGCGGTCGCCGCGCCGACGACCGGCACGAGCATCGTGAACGGCACGACGGCGGACGCCGGGTAGCGCGCGAGCAGCGAGTTCCAGATCCCGTACCCGAGGAGCGTCGACAGGTACACGGTGTACGCGGTCGAGAGGGCGGCGGCGAGCGTCGGGTGCGCGAGCGTGTGCCCGACGGCGCCGGGCCCGTCGAGCACGAGCGACAGCGCGAAGAGCGGCACTGGCACGACGACGGCCGACCACACCGTGAGCGAGAGGCCCGACGTCGGCCGGCTGACGCCCGCGGCCGCGCTCGCCGCGCCGATCCGTCGGGACACGACGTTCCCAGCCGCCCAGGACGCGGCGGCGGCGAGCGTGAGGGCGAAGGCCGCGAGCGGCGTCCGGGCACCGAGCGCGAGCCCGACGACGACGAGCCCCGCCGCCCCGACGAGCACTCCGACGAGCTGGTTGCGGGTCGGTGTCTCGCGCAGGGCGAGCGAGGCGAAGAGCACGGTGAGGACGACCTGCGCCTGCAGCACGAGCGACGCGAGCCCGGCGGGCATCCCGGCGGCGAGCGCCGTGTAGAGGAATCCGAACTGCCCGAGGCTCATGCACGCGCCGACGGCCGCGACGTCGCGCCACCGCGCGGCCGGCCGCGGCACGAAGAACACGGCAGGCACGACGACGAGCGCGAACCGGACCGCCGCGAACAGCGTGGGCGGCACGTCGCCGAGGCCCTCGTCGATGACGACGAAGTTCACGCCCCAGATGACGGCGACGACGACGGCGAGGGCGGCGGCCCGCGGCGGGAGCGAGGTCGGGGGAGCAGCAGGGAGGCGGGGCACGCTCCGAGTCTGGCCGCATCCGACCATGAAGGTCCATCGCACGTTCGTGCTTGAATTCGTGCAGCAGTGCTGAACGATGGGAGCCGTCGATGATCGATCTCGCGGGCATCGAGGCGCTCGTCGCCGTGGACCGCACCGGCACGGTCGGCGCGGCGGCCGCCGACCTCGGGTACACGCCGTCGGCGGTGTCGCAGCAGGTCAAACGGCTCGAGCGGACCCTCGGGGTCCCGCTCCTCGAGCGCGTGGGCCGCGGCGTGACGCTCACGGCACACGGCCGACGTCTGGTCGAGGACGGTGGCACGCTGCTGCGGGACGTGGAGCGGGTCACGGCGCGGGTCCGCGCGGGCGCGGGCCCGTCGGCGCCGACGGGCCAGGTGCGGGTCGTCGCCTTCTCGACGGCGGTCCGCGGCCTGGTCGCCCCGCTCGTCCCGGCGCTCGCCGACGACGCGCCGGGCCTCGACGTCGTGGTCAGGGAGCACGACCCGTGGGAAGCCGTCGCGCAGGTCGCTGCGGGCGGCGCGGACCTCGGCGTCGTGCACGCGTGGCGGGGGATGGGCCTGCAGGTGCCGCACCACGTCCGGTACGAGGAGATCGGTGAGGACGTCGCGGACCTCCTCGTGCCGGCGGGCCACCGGCTGGCGTCGTGCGGGCGCGTGACGCCCGGCGACCTGCTCGACGAGCCGTGGGCGTCCACGTTCGAGGACTCGATCTGCTACGCCTGGTTCGTCCGCATGTTCGGAGATCAGCCGCGCCAGCCGCGGATCCGGTACTGGGCGTCGGAGTTCGCGTCGCACGTCGCGCTCGTCGCCGCGGGCGCGGCCGTGTCGCTGCTGCCCCGGCTCGGGCGCGGCGCCCTGCCCGACGACGTCGTGGCGGTCCCGGTCGCGGACCCGGTTCCCGTGCGGACCGTCGGGCTGGTGTGGCGGGCGTCGATGGCCGAGGCGCCGGCGGTCTCGTTCCTGCGCGACCGGCTCCGCGCGGGGCTCAGTCGTCGGTGAGGTGCGCGATGAGCTTGCGCGTCACCCGGTCGAGGTCGGCGCGGTCCGTGCTGGTGAGTGCTGACACGACCTCCTGCTGCCCGGCCGTGTGCGTCGTGACGGCCTCGTCGACCAGGCGCTTGCCCTCGGGGGTCAGCTCGACGTCGAGGCTGCGACGGTCGTGCGTGCTCGGGACGCGGACGATGAGGCCGCGCTTCTCGAGCCGGTCGAGGCGGCCGGTCATCGTGCCGGTCGTCATGAGGAGCGCGCGCGCGAGGCTGGTTGGGGAGAGCCGGTAGGGCTCCCCGGAGCGGCGCAGGGCGAACATGACGTCGCCGTCGCCGCGGTTGACGCCGTAGTCGCCGGCGAGCCGGTCGGTCCGGGCGTTCACGAGCTCGGCCGCGCGCGTCAGTCGCGCGAGCAGGGCCATCGCGTCGCGGTCGATGTCCGGCCGCTGGTCCGCCCACTGCTGCACGAGCGCGTCGATGCGTGCGTTGTCGTCCATGCCGCCAGTTTAGCTTGCGCGCGAGTTACTTGTGTTCTACCTTCGTTACAAGCAACTCGCGCACAAGTAACTTGAGGAGGAGCAATGTCGAGCACGCTGACGCTCAACGGGTCCGAGTCCCTGGTGGTGCGGGAGTCCACCGCCGACCGCTTCGAGGTCGAGGCGACCTACGAGCCGCGCGGCTCGCGCCCGCCGAAGCACGTGCACTCGCACCACGACGAGGAGTTCACGGTCCTCGCAGGCACGATCCGGGTCGGGTTCGCGGGCCGCGAGCAGGACTTCACCGCAGGGGAGTCGTTCGTCGTCCCACGCGGCACCGCGCACCACATGTGGAACGCGGGCGACGAGCCGGCCGTGCTGCGCTGGCTCAGCACCCCGGCGGGCCGCGTCGAGGAGCTCTTCACCGCGATGGACCGGCTGCAGCGCGAGGGGCGCAGCGGGCTCGTCCCGCTCGCCGGCGTGCTGCACCGGTACCGCGACGTCATGCGGCCCACGTCCTCGCTCACCCGTGCCGCCGTCCGGGTCCTCGGCCCGCTGGGCGCCCGCCGCTGACTCCGCTCCGCCCCCCGAACCCCATCAGACTCAGGAGATCGCCATGTTCCGCACGCGCCTCGCCACCACGCTCACCGTCCTGCTCGCCGTCGGCATCGGCTACGTCGGCGTCAGCTACCTGTTCTTCCCCGAGGCCACCGCGCCGCAGTTCGGCATGGCCGTGTGGCCCGAGGGCGACGCGGCGCAGTTCCTCGCCACGAAGGGAGCGCGCGACCTCGCGTCGGGGCTCGTCCCGCTCGCGCTCCTGCTCACGGGGCAACGTCGCGCGCTCGGGTGGGTGCTGACGCTGTGGACCGTGGTCCCCCTGGCCGATGCGACCCTCATCCTGTCGAACGGCGGCTCCACCGCGACCGCGCTGGGCGTGCACGGCCTGACGGCGGCCGCGCTGCTGGTCACCGGGGCTCTGCTCCTGACCGAGGCGAAGGCCGAGGATGGCCGTGCGACCACCGAGCGCGAGCCGGTCGCGGTCCGCGCCGACTGAGGTCGGCTCAGGGGTTGCAGCTCGCGGCGAGCGTCGCGACCAGCCCGACGTCGGGGCGCCACGGCTCGAGGTTCCACGTCGGCTTGTCGGGGACGCCGAGGGCATGACAGAGGAGCTGGTCGCGCATCCCCGGCATGTTCGTGGCGGGCTCCTCGACGACGAGAGCCGACCACGTGGCCTCGGCGCCCGCCTGTCCCGACGCCCTCGCCCAGGCGTTGGCGTCGACCGCGATCGACTTGCCGCCCTCGTGGACGCCCCACGTCGCGCTGCGCGGCGTGCCGGTCCCCGCCCACAGGGTCACCGTGGCGCTCGACGCCGTCACGACCACGGTCCCCTCGACGCCCCGCGCGGTGCCGCCGTCAGGCCGGGAGAGCCCGCCGAGCGTCGCGTCGCCCGAGGTGACGAGCCCGAACGTCCCGTCGACCTCGTCCCGCAGCGTCGCCCCGGTGGGATCCGCGGCGTGCACGGCGACGCTGCCTCCCCGGGCGAGGTGTCGCACCGTCACGCGGGTCGAGCCGGAGGCCGCGGGGCGCGTCGTCACGGTCGCGCCCGCGGGGGCCTCGACGACGAGCGACCCGCGGCCGGCGGAACCGTCGAGCGTCACCTCCGCCGTCGCGGGCCGAGGTGTCCGGGACGGCGCAGCGGTGGCGGTCGGGGTGTCGCCGCGGTGGCCGTCGGCGCTCCTCCCGGACGACCCCGGTGCCGGCGAGGTCGGCGCGGAGGTGGGGGACGCCGTCGGGCCGGAGCACCCGGCGAGCGCGAGCAGCGCGACGGCGGCCGCCGCGGCGGGGAGGCGTCTCACGGCACCGGGAGCAGCCCGGCGAGGCGGCGGGCCGTGTCGACGGCAGGGACGCGGTCGAGCGCGTCGACCTCGGGCTGCGTGAACCACCCGGCGTCGTCGCTCGACCCGTCGGCCTCGGGCGTGAGCGTCCCGCCCGTGATCTCGGCGCGATAGAGGATCCGGAGCGCCTGCATCGGGCCGCCGGAGCGGTCACGCAGGCGCTCGGGCGGGATGACGGTCGTGTCGAGGCCGAGCAGCTCGCCCGGCTCGACGTCGTAGCCCGTCTCCTCCCGGACCTCGCGGACCACCGTCTCGGTCGGGTGCTCGCCGAACTCGAGCCCGCCGCCGGGGAGCGTCCAGCCGGTCAGGCCGGGGCCCTCGTTCCAGTGGGAGAGGAGCTGGCGGCCGTCGGCGTCGAGGATCACGGCGTAGGCGGCGACTCGGATGCGCATGGGCCCATGGTGTCAGCCGGGCGCGACGGGGTCTTGCACACCTCCCCACACCCACATACTCTGAATCGAGTATATGGAGGTGAGTAATGGTCCGACGGCCGGTGTCCAACCCCTTGGCGCTCGCGGTGCTCGCGTGCCTGTGGGAGAAGCCCATGTACCCGTACGAGATCACGACCACGCTGCGCCGGCGCGGAAAGGACGACTCGATCCGCCTCAACTTCGGGTCGCTGTACTCGGTCATCAAGTCGCTCGAGAAGCACGGCCTGATCACGGAGCAGCGCGCCGAGCGGGAGGGCAACCGTCCCGAGCGCACGGTCTACGAGATCACCGACGACGGCCGCACCGAGGCCCACGAGTGGCTGCGCCAGATCCTCGCCGTCCCCGAGCGCGAGTACCCGACGCTCGAGGCGGGGCTGTCGCTCGTCGGGCTGCTCGGGCCGGCCGAGGTCGCCGACCTCCTGCGCGCACGGGTCGCGACCCTCGAAGCAGAGCTGGTCCACCGGCAGGCGGTCCGCGACCGGACCCGTGAGGCCGGGCTGCCGGAGATGCTGGCGATCGAGGCCGACTTCCACCTCGCCCTCCTGTCTGCCGAGCGGGACTGGGTCGACCACCTCGTCGCGCGGATCGACGCCGGGACGCTCGGCGGCCAGCAGCTGTGGACCCGGATGCACGAGATGCTCGCGGCCGGGAGACCGGCCGACGAGGTCGAGGGCGAGGTGCTCCGCGAGATCGGGGCCGAACATCTCGCAGAGCTCGACGAGATCGCCAACGGCGCGCCCCACGCGCCACCCCCCCAACCTCCGGCGCCGGCCTGATCGTCCGCGATCCTGCCCTGCCGGAAAAGCGGTGGCCCGGGTGCGCCAACACCCGGACCACCATCGCCCGAGTCGTCCACGAGGGACCGTCCGACCGTCACGTCAAGACCTTCGAGCTGTCAGCCATGCTATCGGCGACGGCTCTCCCGCCCTCGTCGGCGACTCCTCACCGAAGGAGTCACGATGTCAGTACCCACCTCGCCCCGCGGCCCGGCTGCGGCCGGGGTCCGCGCCGCGGACCTGCGCAAGACCTACCCCGGCCGCCGCGGCGCGCCCGCAGTCACAGCGCTGGACGGACTGTCGTTCGCCGTGCCCGAGGGCACCGTCTTCGGGCTGCTCGGCCCCAACGGCGCCGGCAAGTCCACGACCGTCAAGATCCTCACGACGCTCTCGCGCGCCGACTCCGGTACCGCGACCGTCGCGGGGCTCGACGTCGCCCGCGAGCCCGACGCCGTCCGCCGCGCCGTCGGCTACGTCGCCCAGAAGCCCGTGACCGACCCCATGGACACGGGCCTGGAGAACCTCGTCCTCGCCGGCCGGCTCCAGGGGCTGGCCCGCCGCGACGCCCGCGCCCGCGCCGACGAGCTGCTCGAACGATTCGGCCTCGCCGGGGCCGCGAACCGCCTCGTCAAGACCTACTCCGGCGGCATGGCGCGCAAGCTCGACGTCGCGCTGGGAATCGTCCACAGGCCGCAGGTCCTGTTCCTCGACGAGCCCACGACCGGCCTCGACCCCGAGGCCCGCGCCGAGATGTGGGCCGAGATCGAGCGCATGGCCGCCGACGAGCGCATGAGCGTCCTCCTCACGACGCACTACCTCGACGAGGCCGACCGGCTCGCCGCCCGCGTCGCGATCGTCGACCGGGGGAGCGTCGTCGTCGAGGGCACGCCGTCCGAGCTCAAGGACGGGCTGCGCGGGGACACGGTCGTCGTCGAGCTCGGGTCCTCCACCTCGGGTCCGTCCGACGACGGCCCCACCGGCGCCCGCGCCCGCCTCGCCCAGGTGCTGGCGGACGTGGGGCTCGTGGACGTCGTCGTCGACGGGGCGCAGGCGCGCGGGCGGGCCGAGTCCGGTTCCGCGGCGCTGCCCGGGCTGCTCGCCGCGCTCGACGGCGCGGGGGTCGAGGTCGTGTCCGCGACGGTCGCCCGCCCCAGCCTGGACGACGTCTACCTCCGGTACACGGGGCGCACGTACGGGTCGGCGGGCGGCTCGCAGGCCCCCGCCCCGACGACCGAGGGGGTGGCAGCATGAGCACCCTCACCCCCGCGGTCGTGCGGACGTCCTTCGTCACGCATACCCGGTTGCTCGCGGCCCGGTCGCTGCGCAGCGGTCTGCGCATCCCCGTCTTCGTCGTCATGCAGCTCGTCCAGCCGATGATCTGGCTGCTGCTGTTCGGGGCGCTCTTCACGTCCGTCGTGGACATCCCGGGATTCGGTGACGGGTTCGGCGGCACCTACCTCGAGTTCATCACCCCGGGCGTCGTCATGATGACTGCCATGTTCGGAGCCGCGTGGGCCGGGACGAGCTTCGTGCAAGACATGGACCGCGGCGTCATGGACCGTCTCCTCGCCTCGCCGACGAGCCGCGGCGCGCTCGTCGCGTCGACGATGGTCTACCAGTCGCTCGTCGCCGTGGTGCAGGCCGTCGTCGTGGTGCTGGTGGCCGTCGCGTGCGGGGCACGGTTCCCGGGCGGGGCAGGCGGGATGGTGGTGGTCGCGCTCGCCGTCGTCCTGCTCACCGCGCTGTTCTCGGCGCTGTCGAACGCGTTCGCGCTGCTCACCGGGCAGCAGGAGGCGCTCATCGGCATCTCGCAGCTCATCACGCTGCCGCTGATGTTCGTCTCGTCCGCGGTGATGGACCCGCACCTGTCGCCGAGCTGGGTGCAGACCGTCGCGCGCTACAACCCGTTCGACTGGGCCGTCGTCGCGGGGCGGGAAGCCCTGGGGTCGGCGCCCGACTGGGGGCTGGTGTGGAGCAGGCTCGGCTGGCTCGCGCTCGCCGCCGTCGTCATGTGGTGGCTCGCGACCCGCGCCTTCCGAGCGCTGCAGCGCTCCGCCTGACCCCCCCCACGCCGAGCACGGGCGGGCAGCCCGTGCTCGGCGAGGCGCCTCACCAGGTCCCGGGGACCTGCTTCACCGTGACGTTGAGGCGGTTGTAGAAATTCGTCGTCGCGACCCACAGGACGATCGCGGCGAGCTGCTCCTCGGACCAGTGCTTCTCGGCCTCCGCCCAGATCGCGTCGTCGACGGCGTCCGGACGGTCCGCGATCCGGGTCATCGCCTCGGCGAGCGCGAGCGCCGCCCGCTGGGGGTCGGAGAACACGGTGGCCTCGCGCCACCCCGGCAGCACGGCGTACTTCTCGAAGCCGGTGCCCGCCTTCTCGATCGAACGGCGGGCGAAGTCGAGGCACCACCCGCACCCGTTGATCTGGCTGACGCGGAAGTGGAGGAGCTCGAGGGTCTCGTCGTCGACCCCCTTGTCGCGGGGGATCTGGCCCAGCGTCGGCAGGACGGTCTGCGCGTCGGGGAAGTACGAGGCAGGGTTCTTCATGCGAGCGGTCATCGGGTGCTCCTCGGTTCGGACCCGTCGGTCACGTCGGGTCGGGCGTGTTCGTCATCCCTTCGACGCACCCCGGCGAAAGGATGTGACAGTGACTTCACGGTCGACTTCTCCGACCTCGGCGGCGGGCCCCGACCGCCCCGACGACGACTGGCTCGCCCAGCAGTTCGAGGCCCAGCGCGGCCGCCTGCGAGCCGTCGCCACCCGCATGCTGGGCGACGGCGCCGAAGCCGAGGACGCCGTCCAGGAAGCCTGGTTCCGGCTCCAGCGCACCGGCGGCGACGCGATCGACAACCTCTCGGGCTGGCTCACGACCGTCGTCTCGCGCGTGTGCCTCGACCACCTCCGTTCCCGCGCGGCACGCCGCGAGGACGCCTGGGCGCCCGTCGAGGAGACCGCGGCGGTACGCCCGGACGCGACCGCCCCCGAACCGGAGGGTGCCGCGCTCGAGGCCGACGCCGTCGGGGCGGCCCTGCAGGTCGTCCTCGACACGCTGGCGCCCGCCGAGCGGCTGGCGTTCGTCCTGCACGACCTGTTCGGGGTGCCGTTCGAGCAGATCGCGCCCATCGTCGAGCGGACGCCGGAAGCGACGCGCCAGCTCGCGTCGCGCGCACGCCGGCGCGTCCGGGGCTCGGCGTTCGCGTCCGGTGAGGCTGCGGTCGGGCCCGACGGCGTCGAGCACGTCGAGGCGCCGACCCTGCCCGCCGACCGGGCTCGCCAGCGTGAGGTCGTCGAGGCCTTCCTCGCCGCCTCGCGCGAGGGCCGCTTCGAGGACCTGCTCCAGGTGCTCGACCCCGACGTCGTCCTGCACGCCGATCCCGTCGCAGTCGAGGCGACCGCCCGCGTCGTGGCTCAGGGGCTGCCCGCCCCGGTGCTCTCCGCCGAGGCGCACGGCGCGTTCGCGGTCGCGACGGCGTTCGTCGGGCGGGCGCTCGCGGCCCGGGTCGCACTGATCGACGGCGAGGTCGGGGCGGCGTTCGTCTTCCAGGGCCAGGTGCGGTCCACGTTCGCGGTCCGGGTGCGCGACGACCGCGTCGTCGCGGTCGACGTGTGCGGCGACCCCGTGGCGCTCGCCGCGAAGGACGTGGTGCTGCTCGAGGTCACCCCGCGGTGAAGTAGTCGCCGTCGTCGAGGTCCGTGAGCAGCGTCGGGTGGCTCGGGGCCCAGCCGAGCAGCTCCTGCGTGTGCGTGCTCGACGCCGGTGCGTCGGTGCCGTAGACGGTCGCCATGAACGGGTTGTCGAAGTGCCGAGCCGCGTCCACCGGGTCCACCGACCGCACGGGGATCCCGAGCCTCTCGCCGATCTTCTCGGCGATGCTCCGGAACGGCACGGCCGGTTCGCCGACGCCGTGCAGGACCGCCCCGGCGGGTGCGGCCTCGAGGGCGAGCCGGTAGAGGACGGCGGCGTCGAGTCGGTGGACGGCGGGCCAGCGGTTCGCGCCGTCCCCGACGTAGACGGAGGCCCCGGCGCGTCGCGCCGTCTCGATGAGCATCGGCACGAAGCCGTGGTCTCTGGGGCCGTGGACGGTAGGGGCGAGGCGGACCACGACCGAGCGCACGCCGTCCGCGGCAAGGTCGAGGCACGCTCGCTCGCCGTCACGCCGCAGCCCGGCCACGGCGTCGGCGCTCGCGGGGTCGCTCTCGACGCCGACGCGGCCGGCGGGCAGGACCAGCGTCCCGGAGGTGACGACCAGCGGCTTGCCCGTGCCGGAGAGAGGCCCGCCGAGCGCCCGGATCGCGGCGACGTCGCGCCGCGTCATGGCCGAGGGGTCGCTGAAGTCGCCTCCGAAGGCCAGGTGGACCACACCGTCGGCCCGTGCGGCGCCGGCCGAGAGCGTGTCGAGGTCGTCGAGCGACCCGAGCCAGGGTGTCGCGCCCAGTGCTGAGAGCCGGGCTGCGGCGGCGTCGGACCGCGCGAGCCCGGTGACGCGGTGGCCGGCGCCGACGAGCTCGGAGACGATCGCGGGTCCGGTCTGCCCTGTCCCGCCGGTGACGAAGACGTGCATGCGTGCTCCTTGGTGAGGATCAGATCAACGTAGTGTCATTGAGTGACACTACACGTAGGGTCACTGAGTGACGCAAAGATGCTTCGAGTCGAGTACGCTGCCGGGATGCCCCGAAGCGGTGCCGCAGCGCGCGACCGGCTCGAGCGTGCGGCGCTCGAGCTCTATGACGAACAGGGCTACGACCGGACCACCGCCGCCGACATCGCCGTGCGCGCCGGGGTGACGGCGCGCACCTTCTTCCGGCACTTCGCCGACAAGCGCGAGGTCCTCTTCCACATCGAGGCGGACCTCCAGGACGAGATGTCGCGGGCGCTCGCGGCCGTCCCGGACGACGTCCCGCCGCTCGCCGTGATGCTTCAGGCGTTTCGCTCGATGGGCCCGGGGCTCGAGGCGAACCGGCGGCTCGCCGAGGCCCGGCACCGCGTCATCGCCGCGACCCCCGCGCTCCGTGAGCGCGAGCTGGCCAAGGCTGCCGGGATGGCTGCCGTCGTCGCCGAGGCACTCCGGGCGCGAGGGCAGTCCGAGTGGCGCGCCACCCTGTTCGCCGAGGTCGGCACCGCAGTGCTCGGGCATGCCGTCCACGCCTGGGCAGGCGACCCGTCCGCCGACTACGACGACCTGGTCGTCCGCGGGTTCGCCGCGCTGCGCGAGCTCGCGGAACCCCGCCCCGCCTGACGGGCGACGTTCGTCGCTGCCTGCTGCTCGCTGCCCGTTGCCCGCTGCGGCGCCGCGCCGGGCGCGATACGTTCGCGACGACCTCCCCGACGCTCCGGGAGGTCGGAGCGGAGGGCACCGGTGGACCACGAAGCGTGGACGCTCGTCCTGTTCGCGCTCTGCGCGGCGCTCGCCCCGCTGCTCGCGCGCGGGGTGCGACGGTTCGCGCCCGTTCCCGTCGTGGTCTTCGAGATCCTGCTCGGGCTGCTCGTCGGGCCCGCGCTGCTCGGCTGGGCGACGCCCACCGGCTTCACGGACCGGCTCTCGGACTTCGGCCTCGCGATGCTCTTCTTCCTCGCCGGGCACGAGATCGACGTCGCGGGGATCCGTGGGAGGCCGCTGCGCCGCGCGGTCGGGGGCTGGCTCGTGTCGCTCGTGGTGGGCGTCGGGCTCGGCGTCCTGCTCGCGTCGACGCCCGTGGCCGGGGTGTTCGTCGGGATCGCGCTCACGTCGACCGCGCTCGGCACGATCCTCCCCGTCATCAGCGACGCCGGGGAGCTCGGGACCCCGTTCGGTCGTGCCGTGAGCGCCGTCGGGGCCGTCGGCGAGTTCGGCCCGCTGATCGCGATCTCGATCTTCCTCAGCGGGCGGCAGCCCGGGAAGGCGACCGTCGTCCTGCTGGTCTTCGTGGTGCTGGCCGCGGCCGCCGTCTGGCTGGCGGTCCGGACGCCGCACGCGCGCGTGCACCGCGCGATCGAGGCGACCCTGCACACGAGCGGGCAGTTCGCGGTCCGCCTCGTCATGCTCGTCGTGGCCGTGCTCGTGGCCATCAGCATCTGGCTCGGTCTCGACATGCTCCTCGGCGCCTTCGTCGCCGGGCTCGTCCTCAAGGCGCTCATGCGGGACGCGGCCGACCCGCTCGTCGAGCAGGTCGACGCCAAGATCGAGGCCGTCGGCTACGGGTTCCTCGTGCCCATCTTCTTCGTGTCGACGGGGGTCACGTTCGACCTCGACGCGCTCGTCGGCTCCGGCTTCGCGCTCGCCGGGCTGCCCGTGTTCCTCGCGCTGTTCCTGGTCGTCCGCGGGATCCCCGGCTCGTTCGCGGCGCCCACCGGCGCGACACGGCGCGACCGCGTGTCCCTCGCGTTCTTCTCTGCCACCGCACTGCCGATCATCGTCGCGGTCACGAACATCGGGCGGGATGCCGGCGACCTGTCGAGCGCGACCGCGACCTCGCTCGTCGGCGCGGGCCTCCTGTCCGTCCTGCTCTTCCCGCTCGTCGCGCTCGCCCTGCGTGGCGGACGGCGCGACGTCGAGGAAGGCGTCGTCGAGACCACGGAGGTCCCGGAGGAGGCCTGACCCCGCCGGCGGGTTCAGGCGAGGATCACGTGCAGCTTCCGCGGGCCGTGCACGCCCTCGACGCGCTCGAGCTCGATGTCGCTCGTGGCGCTGGGGCCGCTGATCCAGGTCTGCGGGCGGTCGGGGTGCTCGGCCAGCAGGCGCACCGCCTCCGGGACGAGCTGCACGACCTGCTCGACCCGCACGACGCAGACGTGCAGGTCCGGGACCAGGGACACCGCCCGCCGCCCCTGGTCGGGCTCGCCGTCGAGGACGATCGTGCCCGTCTCGGCGATCGCGACCCGGCACGCGGTGACGACCCCCAGGGACCGGTCGAGCTCGGCGGGGGACAGGGGGGCGTCGCGCGAGTCCGTGCGCACCGTCAGCCCCTCGGGGAGCTCCGTGAGCCACGCGGGGGCGAGGCCGTCGGGAACGACGAGCGCGGCGTCATCGAGCCCGTCGGCGCGGGCCGCGGCGACGATCTCCCCGACGAGGCGTGCGATGCGCGCGGCCCGGGCGTCACCGTCGGCGCCGCGGGCGTCACCCTCGGCGGAGGCGTGGTGGACGGTCGCCTTGTAGTCGACGAGCCGGTCCTCCAGCAGCGCGACGACCTCCGGGCTGCCCGCCACCAGCTCGCCCGACGCGCGGTACGCCCGGGGGACGGGGACGTCGCCCACCGGGCCGCCGTCGTCGGGCACGGGGGCGGGCCCGGGGCGGGGGCGCCCGTCGCGCTCGGGCAGCCCGTCGGGCGTGCCGGACCGCTCTCCCGCCGGGGGGAGCTCGCCCGACGACGGCGCCGCGAGCGCCGCCCGGACGCGAGCCAGGACCTCGTCGCGCGCGCTCACCGGTTCTCCTTCCACCAGCGCCGGAACGACTGCTTCGGGGGTGCGGGCAGGTCGCGCGAGCCCGTCCACAGCGACCCGGGGAACGGGAGCGAGCGGATCTGCCCGTCGCGCGCGACCACGCGCCCGGCCGCGGACGCCTTCTCCGCCATCCCCATGCGGCGCCCGTCGGACATGACCCAGGCGGCGGCCTTCATGGCGGCGCCCCAGCCGGTGGGGCGGTGGCGGTCGTGGTCCTCGTCGACGTCGCGGGCCCGCAGGTGCACGAGCAGGGACGGGATGTCGATCTTCACGGGGCAGACCTCGTAGCACGCCCCGCACAGGGTGGACGCGTAGGGGAGCGTGGCGTTGGGGTCGTCGTGGGACTGCACGCCGGTGAGCTGCGGGGTGAGGATCGCGCCGATCGGGCCGGGGTAGACGGACTGGTAGGCGTGCCCGCCGACCCGCTCGTACACGGGGCACACGTTGAGGCACGCGGAGCAGCGGATGCAGCGCAGGGCGTCGCGGCCGACGTCGTCGGCGAGGGCGCGGGTGCGGCCGTTGTCGAGGAGGACGAGGTGGAACTCCTGCGGCCCGTCGCCGGGCGTGACCCCGGTCCACAGCGAGGTGTAGGGGTTCATCCGCTCGCCTGTCGAGGAGCGGGGCAGGAGCTGGAGGAACACCTCGAGGTCCTCGAAGGAGGGCACGAGCTTCTCGATCCCCATCACCGTGATCAGGGTCTCCGGGAGTGTCAGGCACATGCGGCCGTTGCCCTCGGACTCGACGACGGCGAGGGTGCCCGTGTCCGCGACGGCGAAGTTCGCGCCGCTCACGGCGGCCTTCGCGGACAGGAACTTGCGGCGCAGGTGCAGGCGCGCGGCCTCGGCGAGCGCGGCCGGGTCGTCGGTGAGGTGCGCGGGCGCGTCGCCCATGCGTTCGAGGAAGATCTCACGGATCTCGGCCCGGTTGCGGTGGATCGCCGGCACGAGGATGTGGGACGGCTGGTCGTCGGCGAGCTGGACGATGAGCTCGGCGAGGTCCGTCTCGAAGGCCGCGATCCCCTCGGAGGCGAGGTGCTCGTCGAGCCCGATCTCCTGCGTGGCCATGGACTTGACCTTGACGACCTCGTCGGCCTGCTTGGCGCGCACGAGGTCGGTGACGATCGCGTTCGCCTCCGCGGCGTCCCGCGCCCAGTGCACGACGCCGCCCCGTGCGGTCACGTTCTCCTCGAGCCGCTCCAGGAGCTCGGGCAGGTGGGTGAGGGTGTGCGCCTTGAGGGCGGCACCGGCGTCGCGCAGCTCCTCCCAGTCGGGCACCTCGCCGACGACGCGCGCCCGCTTGTCCCGGATGGTCGACGTCGCGTGGCCGAGGTTGCGGCGGAGCTGGGCGTCGTCGAGGGACTCGCGGGCCGCCGTCGGGAACGGGTCGCCCCAGCGCAGCGGCTCGCGCGGGTGGGGGACGCCGAGGAACACGGGGTTCGTGGGGGTCGTGGTCATGCCGCTACCCCGACAACCTCGGCCGGCTCGTCGACCGTGGACGCGAGGATCTCGGCGAGGTGCATGATCCGGACCCCGGCGCGCAGCCGCGAGAGGCCGCCACCGATGTGCATGAGGCACGAGTAGTCGCCGGCCGTGAGGACCTCCGCCTCGGTCGACTTCACCGCGGTCACCTTGTCGGCGAGCATCGCCGTCGACGTCGGGGCGTTCTTCAGCGCGAACGTCCCGCCGAAGCCGCAGCAGCTCTCGGCGCCCGGCAGCTCGACGAGGTCGATGCCGCCGACCTCCCGCAGCAGCCGCAGCGGCTTGTCGCCCACGTGGATCATGCGCAGCGAGTGGCAGGTCGGGTGGTAGGTGACGCGGTGGGGGAAGTGGGCGCCGACGTCGGTCACGCCGAGCACGTCGACGAGCAGCTCGGACAGCTCGTACGTGTGCCGGGAGACCGCGTCGGCCCGGCGGGCGAGCGCCTCGTCCCCGGCGCGCCGGCACACCATGGCCTGCTGGTGCCGGACGGCCCCGGTGCAGGACCCCGACGGCAGCACGACCGCGTCGAACTCACCGTCGAGCACCGGCTCGAACGCGCGCACGTGGTTGCGGACCACCGGGTACGCCTCCTCGAGGTAGCCGGTGTTCACGTGCATCTGCCCGCAGCACGCCTGGCCCGGCGGGAACACCACCTCGTGACCGAGCCGTTCGAGCAGGCGGGCCGTGGCCTGCGGGGCCTGGGGGAAGAGGGCGTCACCGATGCAGGTGGCGGCGAGCGCGATGCGCATGGGGGGCTGGCTCCTTCGACGAGTTGTTCCCCAGTCTTGGACGTACCGGCGGTCGGCGCGCGTCGGGGTGGCCGGGCGCGGCCCGACCACCCCGACGCGACAGGACCGTGTCAGCCCCGGGAGACCTGGAAGGACACCCGTGCGGCCGCGCGGGCAGCCACGTCCGGTCGCCCGCCTGGCGGGCGACGACGGTGCACGTGCCGGAGCGCAGGAGCCGCACGGCGGACCGGCCCTGGGCGACGCACGCGCCGTGCGCCTCGAGGGTCACCCGCAGGCCCGACGACGCCGCGGCGGTCACGGGGACCGTCCGGTCCGAGTGCACGGCGTCGGCGATCGGGTCGACGGTGATCGTCTGCGGGAGCCGGACCGTGCGCGCGGGCAGCACGGTGACCCGGGCGGCGTGCGTGCGGACCGTGCCGCCGGCGTTCGTCCCGACGGCGCGGTAGCGCGCGGCCGACCGGGCATTCACGTCTCGCAGCGTGAGCCACGTCGACGTCGCGCCGGGCACGTCCCGCCAGCGGCCGGCGCGCTGCACCTGCCACGGGACGGTCGGCGCGCCGTTGCCGGAGAACTCGGCCCGCAGGTCGACGTCGTCGCCGGTGCGCACGCGGGTGGCCGCGGGCTGGACCGTGACCGCGGGCGCGGAGGCCGCCGTCGTGAGCGTGAGGTCGTCGCAGCCGGCCTCGGCCGAGCCGCCCGGCTGGTAGCAGTAGACGGTCACGCTGGTCTCGTCGCCGGTCGTGAACGTGGTCGCGACGTGCTGGAGCTCGCCGCTCGCCGTGGGGCTCGCGTAGTGCTCGTACGGGTTCGCGCCCGTGTTCTTGACGCCCAGGCGGACGTCGTCGTCGGCGGACGTCGCGTGCGTGACGACCCAGCCCGCGAGCGTGTACGTCGTGCGGGGCTGCACGGCGACGTTCTGCTCGGCGGAGCCCCGCCCGGTGATGGAGAGCCGGAGCTGGCCGGACGTGGCGTCGGACGTGGTCCGGCTCGTGTTCCAGCTCGACCAGGGCGTGTTCGAGCGCGACTCGAACGACCCGTCGACGAGCGCGTCGTCGAGGCGCTGGACGGTGAGCCGGGCGCAGGCGCCCTTCGTGCCCGTGCACTCCACGGTCACGGGGGTCGCGTCGGAGGCGGTCCGCAGGACGAGCGCGACGGGGGTCTTCCCGGATGTGGCGTCCGACGTCGCGGTCGCGGTCTGGACCGCTCCCGTCCGGTTGCGCACGGTCAGCGTGGCGTCGTCGCTCACCGTGCCGCCGAGCTGCAGCGTCGCGTTCGCGGGGACGGTCAGGGTGTCGTCCGTCCCGGCCGCGAGCCGGGTCGCGAGGCCCGTGCAGTCGGCGTCGTCGAAGGACGAGTACTGGTAGGCGCCGACGTCGGGCGCGCACGTCGTCGGGGTCGCGTCGCCGAACAGGTCGGTTCCCGGTGTGGTCGTCTCGATCGGGACGCCGGCCTTCGTGAGGGCGGCGTCGCGGATCTTGAACCGGTCGAGACCGCTGCCGTCCGCGAGCGGGAGCGGGGAGCCGAGGGTCGTGTTGTCGCCCGGCGGCCACGTGCTGCCCGGCCCCGCGAAGACGTTGTTGCGCCAGACGACGACGTTCTTGCTGTTCGTGGAGGCGTCGGTCACGGGCCGGTCGCTGATGACGAGGTTGTTGGCGACGAGCATGTTCGTGCCGAGCGTCGAGTCGGTGAAGAGCTGCTGGCCGTCGGCGTCGGGCACGACGATCGTGTTGTTGTAGAACGCGGAGTCGGTGGCGCCGGCGAGGGAGCCGACGCGCATCGCGTCGTTCTCCGAGACGTTGTAGCGGAAGGTCACGTCGCTGGCCCACGCGCTGCCGACCGGGAGCCACGACGCGCACCCGCAGAACAGCATCATGCCGCCGGCGTTGTCGTGGCTGTAGTTGTTCTGGAACACCGTCCCGCGGGTCCCGTAGTCGGCGTCGAACGCGGTTCCGTCGTTGTTGTCGGAGAGCTTCTTGACGTCGTAGACCTCGTTGCCCTGGAAGACGGTGTCGTCCGCGTTCCAGGCCCAGACGCCGGCGTTGCTCTTGTTGGGCCGGTTCGCCACGTCGGAGACGACGTTGCCCTCGACGAGCGCGCCCTTGTTCATCTGGACGACGATGCCGTCGCCGCCGACGTCGTCGACGCGGTTGTCGCGGATGACGAGGCCCGTCCAGGGCACCCAGGGCAGCCCGGTCTGGTCGGCGGTGCTGCACCCGTCCCAGCCGACCTCGCGGCGGCACTTCCAGGCGGTCGACATGTTGATGCCGGAGCGGTTGACGTGCTCGACGGTGTTGTCCGCGATCACGACGTCGTCGAACCAGGTCTTCACGCGATTGGCGGGGTCGGTGTTCGCGGAGACCTCGAGCTGGATGCCGCCCGAGCCGCCGAGGTCCTTGACGCCCTCGCCGTAGACGTCGTGGATGTCGAGGCCCTCGAGCCGGATGTGTCGGACCTCCCCGACGTCCTCCGCGGACACGACGACGCCGCGGCGGCGCTCGGTGTACCGGGTGGCGGGGTCCGCGTCGGCGTTGGTGATCTCGAGGTGGCGGAGCTCCCAGTAGGACTGGTCGTGGAGCGACACCGTGGCGTCGACGCCGCCCCCGGCGATCTTCGGCAGCCCGGCGGACGCGGGGCCGTAGGCGTCGACGACGATCGGGCGGCCGTCCGCGCCGGAGCCCTGGGGGGAGAGCACGCCGTCGCACGTCGCCCCGCGGCGCAGCAGCAGGGTGTCGCCCGGCCCGAACGTGTGCGCGTCGACGGTGTCGAGGCTGTTCCAGGGGTGCCGCAGCGTGCCGTCGCCGTCGGTTCCGGCGCTGCAGTCGAGGTAGGAGGTCGTGCCGGATGCGTGCGCCTGGGCGACGGCCGGCTGGGCGGACGCCGGGACCGTCGGGAGGAGCGCGGTGCCGGCGAGGACGGTGGCCGCGAGGCCCAGTCCTGCTGCGCGGCGCCATTGCCGTCGTGTCGTCACGGGGTGTTCCCTTCTGAGAGCGATCACCCGATGATGACGTAAACATCCGACGTGTGCAAGGAGGTCGGGGCACGGGTGCGGGTACCCGTGCCCGCGCGAGCCCGACGACGCGCTGTCCCGGCGGGTCGGCGAGGGGCGGGCCGCCGGACAGGCAGCGGTTCGCCTCCGAGGGGCGCCGGTAGACTCGGGTGGGCGCCGCTCCGGCCCCGCCCCACTCCACCCGAGGGAACCGATGACTGCCCCCACCGAGCACCCGGCGTCCGACGTGCCCGCCCACGTCCCGCCCCGTGACGACGTCCTCGAGCGCGACGAGCAGACCTCCGGCACCGACACCGTCGAGCGCGCCGCCGCGACGCCCGACGAGGCGCAGCCGTACGCCGAGCTCGGCCTCAAGCCGGACGAGTACCAGCGCATCCGCGACATCCTGGGGCGCCGCCCCACGGCCGCCGAGCTCGCCATGTACTCGGTCATGTGGTCGGAGCACTGCTCGTACAAGTCGTCGAAGGTGCACCTGTCGAAGTTCGGCAAGGCCACGACCGACGAGATGAAGGAGCACCTCCTCGTCGGGATCGGGGAGAACGCGGGCGTCGTCGACATCGGCGACGGCTGGGCCGTGACCTTCAAGGTCGAGTCGCACAACCACCCGAGCTTCGTGGAGCCGTACCAGGGTGCCGCGACGGGCGTGGGCGGCATCGTCCGCGACATCATCTCGATGGGCGCGCGCCCCGTGGCGGTCATGGACCAGCTCCGGTTCGGCGACGTCGACCACCCGGACACGGCGCGCGTCGTGCACGGCGTCGTGTCGGGCGTCGGCGGGTACGGGAACTCCCTCGGCCTGCCGAACATCGGCGGCGAGCTCGTGTTCGACGCGTCCTACCAGGGCAACCCGCTCGTCAACGCCCTGTGCGTGGGCGTGCTGCGCCACGAGGACATCCATCTCGCCAACGCGACCGGCGTCGGGAACAAGGTCGTGCTCTTCGGGGCGCGCACGGGCGGCGACGGCATCGGCGGCGCCTCGATCCTCGCGTCCGAGACGTTCGAGGACGGCGTCCCCGCCAAGCGCCCGAGCGTCCAGGTGGGCGACCCCTTCATGGAGAAGGTCCTCATCGAGTGCTGCCTCGAGCTGTTCCAGGCGCACGTCGTCGAGGGCATCCAGGACCTGGGCGCCGCGGGCATCTCGTGCGCCACGTCCGAGCTCGCGTCCAACGGCGACGGCGGCATGCACGTCTGGCTCGACGACGTCCTCCTGCGCGACCCCACGCTCACCGCGGGCGAGATCCTCATGTCGGAGTCGCAGGAGCGGATGATGGCCGTCGTCACGCCGGACAAGCTCGACGCGTTCCTCGCGATCACGGGCAAGTGGGACGTCGAGTCCTCGGTCGTCGGCGAGGTCAACGACTCCGGCCGTCTCACCATCGACCACCACGGCGAGCGCATCGTCGACGTCGACCCGCGCACGGTCGCGCACGAGGGCCCCGTCTACGAACGCCCGTACGCGCGCCCCGCCTGGCAGGACGGGCTCGCCGCCGACACCCTCTCGTCGTCCGCCGCGCAGCAGCACTACCCGCGCCCCACGTCCGGCGACGAGCTGCGCCGCACCGCGCTCAAGCTCCTCGCGAGCCCGAACCTCGCGTCCAAGACGTGGGTCACCGACCAGTACGACCGGTTCGTCCAGGGCAACACGGCGCTCGCCCAGCCCGACGACGCCGGCGTGGTCCGCGTGGACGAGGAGACCGGGCTCGGAGTCGCGATCGCGACCGACGCGAACGGCCGCTACGCCAAGCTCGACCCGCGCACCGGCGCGAAGCTCGCGCTCGCCGAGGCCTACCGGAACGTCGCGGCGTCGGGCGCGCGCCCGCTCGCGGTGACCGACTGCCTCAACTTCGGCTCGCCCGAGGACCCCGACTCGATGTGGCAGCTCGTCGAGGCGATCGAGGGCCTGGCCGACGCGTGCCGCGAGCTCGGCGTCCCCGTGACCGGCGGCAACGTCTCGCTCTACAACGGCACGGGCGAGCCCGGCCAGATCGACTCGTCGATCCACCCCACCCCGGTGGTCGGCGTGCTCGGCGTGCTCGACGACGTCGCCCGCGTCACGCCGTCGGGCTGGCGCACCCCGGGCGAGACGGTCTACCTGCTCGGCACCACGCGCGCGGAGCTCGACGGGTCCGCGTGGGCCGACGTCGCGTACGCCCACCTCGGCGGCGTCCCGCCGCAGGTCGACCTCGCGGCCGAGAAGGCGCTCGCGGGCGTGCTCGTCCAGGGCGCTCGCGACGAGTTCGTCGAGGCCGCGCACGACCTGTCCGAGGGAGGCCTCGTCCAGGGCCTGCTCGAGGCGAGCCTGCGCTTCGGCGTCGGGGCCCGCGTGTCGCTGGACGCGCTGTGCGAGCGCGACGGCGTGACGCCGTTCGAGGCGTTGTTCTCCGAGTCCACCGGCCGGGCGCTGGTCGCCGTGCCCCGCGGCGAGGAGCAGCGGCTCGTCGACGCGTGCACCGCGCGCGGTGTCGCGGTCCTCAAGCTCGGCGTCGTCGGCTCGGCCGAGCCCGAGTCGGGGGCCGGTGACGCGGAGGAGTCGCTCGTCGTCGACGGGTTGTTCACCGTGCCGCTCACCGAGGCGCGCGAGGCGTTCGAGGGTACGCTTCCACGCATCTTCGGCTGAGAGCGGCACGTCGGTCCTGACGGCGAGCAGCGAGGAGCTGGTCATGGGGCTGTTCAGCAGGCGGCGACCCGCCGATCCGTCGTCCTGGAGCGAGCTGTGGGAGGCGCTCGGACCGCTCGGTGGGAGCCTCGAGCCGGACGACGTCCAGCGGTGGGGCGACGTCCTCGCGACGTCTCCGCCCGCGTTCGTCGAGGCGGCGTCCGAGCAGCTCGGGTACGCGTACCGGCTCCTCGGGACGGAGGAGCACGCCCGCCGGATCGGGCCTGGGGCCTTCGAGGGGACGGCGCGGCCGTTCGCACGGGCGCGGTTCGGGCGCGTGGTCGACGCGGTCGTGGTGTCGGGCGCCGAGGCCGTGGCCGAGGTCACGGTGAGCCCGGCGGCGATCGCCGGCTTCGCTGCAGGCGTGCCCGTCGTGGATCCCCGTGCGTCCGCCGAAGACGAGGCGGTGCCGCTCGCGGTCGAGCTGCTGCGTGCGCACGACCGGGCCCGCTTCGAGCGCGGCGGCGAGCTGCGAGCGCCTCGTTCGCCGGGGCGCGCCGTGCTGTCGCCCACCGCGCTCGACGGCGCCGCGCTGCGCCGCTGGCCGAGCCTCGCGGGCCGGGTCCCGGGGCGGGCATGGGCAGGGATCGCCGACCCGGAGGTGCCCTGGCTCGAGGTGGACGCTGCGGAGGTGGACACGGCGGAGGTGGGCGCGCCGGCCGTCGAGGCGCTCGACCCCGCTCCGTCCGACCTCGGCGGGGTGCAGCTCGGCAGGGTGGACGGCTGGGCGCACGCGGGCGTGGTCGCGGCGGGCCGTCTCCTCCTCGCGCTCGGTTCCGAGATCCCCGGCCAAGGAGCGGGTGTGACGCCGGTCTCGCTGGTGCGGTTGACCCCGGAGGTTCCGCCGGTCCGCCTCGCGGCGGACCGGCGCGCGGCGGACCCCGACGTCGAGCCCGAGGTGCAGCAGTGGGGCGAGGTGCTCGAGGTGCCCGTGCCGCTCGACCCGGCTGACGTCGCACGGGCGAGCCACGTGTGCGAGCGCGCCGACCTGCTGGTGCGGGCGTGCTCGCGCCGGCTCCTCGACGTCCCGCTCGTCGCGACGCCCGAGAACCGGCCGACCCTCACGCGGCTCGCGGGGCGATGACGCCCGCCTGCCGCACTCCGAGCACGGGAACGGCCGCCCCTCCCAGATCTGGGCGGGGCGGCCGCTCCGGCGGGTCGGGCGTGCTACTTCGTGGTGGTCTTGCTGGCCGTGGGGTTCGGGAGCGTGTGCGTGTAGATCTGCACCGCCTGGACGAGCAGACCGTTCGGGCGTCCGAGGCCCGTGACCGGGTCCCAGCCGTCGAGCGTCTTCAGGGACGAGTCCTGGTCCCAGGTCCGGACGTAGTAGTCGAAGCCGTCCGTCGGGTCGGTCTGGTTGGCGTAGTAGGTGATGACGGTGCCCTTGGTCGTGCTGGGCTCGATGTCGTAGTACGCCTCGCGATCGATCTTGTACAGCAGCGGGTTCGCGAACCCGAGCCGCTTGCCGGTGGCCTCCGTCACCTGCGCGAGCTTCCCGGCGATGAGCGGGGCAGCGAGGCTCGTGCCGCCCACGCGGAACTCGCCGTAGCGGACCGTGCTCCCGAACGTCTGGGTCTGGCCGACCAGCATGCCGGTCGCCGGGTCGGCGACGTTCGCCACGTCGGGGACGGCGCGGCCGGTGCCGAGGCTCGACGGCACGGTGCCCTGCTGGTAGTCGGGCTGGGCGAACAGGTTGGAGAACCCGCCGCCGGCACCGTAGAGGAAGCCGCGATCCTCCCACTTCTTCTGGTTGCTGCTGAGGACCGCGACGTTGTTGCCCCAGCCGGTCTCGGCCTTGTTGAGCCCGATGCCGTACCCCAGGCCGATCGACGTGCCGCCCACCGACGTGATGTAGGGGTCGGAAGCGGGGTACTCGACGGTCTTCACCCCGAGGTCGGCGACCTCGTCCCCGTTGTCGCCGGAGCTGAAGACGAACGTCTGACCCTGCATCGCGCCCTGCAGGAACACCTGCTCATAGGCCAGGACGTCGTCCAGACCGGTGTAGATCTCGTAGGCGCCCCACGAGTTGCTGACGACGTCGGCCTTGTCGTCGTCGACGACGGTCCCGAGCGTGTCGAGAAGACCGGTGACGCAGTCGGCGGCGGCGTAGTAGCGGATCTTCGCCGACGGCCGCATGGCGTGCACGGCCTCGACGTCCAGGGTCTGCTCGGTGGTCCAGTCGGACGCCCCGCAGGCCGTCTCGTTCGCGAAGCCGGAGGTCGGCAGCACCTGGGAGTACTGGCCCGAGGTGAGCTTCGGGATGCCGTACGTCGTGGAGTACGTGTTGAGGTCCTTCTTCATCGTGTCGGACGCGTACGCGTCGACGATCGCGATGGTCTGGCCGGCACCCGCGGTCGAGAACTCGCCGCCGATCCCGGTGTACAGCTGCATCCCCGTGTAGCCGCAGGACGCGTAGTTGAGCAGCTGGCTCTTGTACTTGGGCAGCTTCGTCTTGTAGTCGGCCTGGAACTTCGCGGGCAGCTGGTTCCAATAGGTGCTGCAGGGCTTGGCGGTGACGGTCCCTTCGGGTGGGTCGATCTTCGAGGCCTTCGCGCTGCGTGTCGTGGCCTGCGACAGCAGGGTCGACGGGCTGACCGTCTTCGCCTTCTTGCCGGAGGCCTCCTGCGCGTCGGTGAGGTGGTCGGTGTGGGCCGCGTCGACCGTGGTGTCGAGGCCGGTCACCGTGAGGATGCTCGAACCGAGAGCTGCGGGAACCTTGGCCGCCGTCGACGGTGCGACGACCTGCTGACCGTCGTGGGTGTAGTTGCGGAGCGTGACGCCGAAGGCCTTGTCGAGCTCGGTCCGGCTTCCGGACGCGGTCACGTAGCGACGGTGGGGGCCCGCGCCTGCGACCGTGAGGCCCTTGCTCTTGAGGTAGCGCGTCACCTTCTTCTCGGCGGCCTGGGTCGGCTCGTAGTGGGCACGGTACTGGGCTGCCGTGAGGTACGAGCGGTACGACGCGGACGTCGGGTCCGAGACGGCCGAGACCGCGGACTTCAGGGCGTCCAGGCCGCCCTTCGGCGCCAGGTAGACGCGAACCTGCTGGGCGCTCTCCACCGAGCGCTGGGCGGTCGACGGGCTCGCCGTCACCTTGGCACGTGCGAGCCAGTTCGGCTTCGTGCCGTCGATCGTCGTCAGGGTGGTGGACGAGGTGGAGGCGGACGCGGAGGCCAGCCCCACGGGTACCGCAGCGAGACCGAGGCCGGTGGCGGCAGCGAGGGCTGCGGCCGTGGCGCGGGCTCGCCGGGATGGGTGGGCTGTTGTCATGACAAATCCTTCCTAGGGAGGACGGATGGTGCGGACGGGACCCGACGGCGCTGTCGCGTTGCTGGCAGACGCTAGCCAGTTCGGCCGCCGTTCCCGGCCAGATGCCTGATCTGGACGGAGAATGTTGCTCGGAGGCATCGGGCTGCTCGACGGGAAGGAGCAGGATGGGCGACGTGACTCGGCAGGAGATGTGGACGCTCCTCGGCCTCGAGGAGGTCGACGAGCTGGTCTATCGGGCGCTGCTCGAGCACCCTGGCCGCATGCCGACGGACGTCGCGGCGCGCGCCGAGGTCTCGTTCGAGGAGTTCGACCGGTCCGCGGCGACGCTCGTCGGGCTCAGGCTCGTGCGCCGTGTCGACGACAGGTTGGAGGCGCTCGAGCCGCGGGCCGCGCTGACGGCGCTCGCCCGCCAGCGCCAGTCCGTGCTGGACCAGGTCGGCGACGTCGCCCAAGACCTCGGGATGACGTTCGGTGCGGCGCGGCTGAAGGCCGACCCCGCGACGTTGTTCCAGGTGCTCCGTGGCCGTGACGAGATCGTTCAGCGGCACATCGAGCTGGTCCAGGCTGCGACCTCCTCGATCTGGGTCACGGCGACCCCGCCCTTCATCACGGGCACGGACGAGGCGACGGACGCGGTCGTGCAGGCAGCGCTGCGCCGCGGGGTGCGGATCCGCGTCGTCTACGACACGAGCGCGCTGCGCGACCCCGTCATCTACGAGTACCTCGCCGAGAGCGCGGGGCGCGGCGAGCAGACGCGGGTGCGTCCGGACCTGCGGACACGCTTGATCCTCGTCGACGAGGGGACGGCCATGGTGCCCGTCGTCCCGGAGACCGAGCGGTCGGACCCGCGCGCCGTCGTGATCGCCCGGTCGTCGGTCACGCAGGCGCTCTGCGAGCTGTTCGAGTACCACTGGGCGCAGGCCGAGCCGCTCCACGAGCACGGGGACCGTGGTCAGCGGAGCGACGGCGCGGTCGACCGCGAGCTGCTCGTGCTCCTTGCCAACGGTCTGACGGACCAGGTGATAGCGCACCGCCTGGGCTGCAGCGAGCGCACCCTGCGCCGCAGGATCGCCGAGCTGTCGACACAGCTCGCGGCGACGAGCAGGTTCCAGCTGGGCGCGAGCGCAGCCCGTCGCGGGTTGCTCTGAGCTCGGGCTCAGAGCCTTCGGCGGCCCGGCAGGATCGTCGCCGGGACGAGCGCGACGAGCGTCAGGACGATCGCGCACCAGAACGCACCCCGGAAGGCCTGGGTCGCGCCGTCGTCGAGCATGGCCTGGAGCGCGACCGCGACGATCGCGGTGCCGAACGACGCGCCGACCTGCTGGGTGATGCGCGTGTTCATGGTGGCGTGCGGGATGTCGGCGCGGGGCACGTCCTGGTAGGCGACGGACATGGGCGGGATGATGACCGCGCCGATCCCGATGCCGCGGACGAAGAGCACAGCCCCGAGCCACCACAGGCTCGTGCCGGGCCCGGCGACGGCGAAGGGGACCGTGGCGGCCGCGGTGAGCAGGAAGCTGCCGGCGGTCACGGCGCGGGCGCCGAACCGGTCCACGAGCCCGCCGGCGAGGAACCGCGCGAGCAGCGCCCCGATGCCCTGCGGGATGAGGAGCAGCCCGGCCGCGAGCACGCTCTCGCCGCGGAGCTGCTGGTAGTAGAGCGGCAGCAGGAACATCGCGGCGTACATGGCGGCGCCCGCTGTGAACAGGACGGCGGACGCGCCGCCGAGGGACCGCAGGCGCAGGAGCCGGACGTCGACGACGGGTTGGCGCGACCCCGGCCGCAGCGCCCGGGCCACGAACGCGACGAGGAGGACGAGCCCCGCCCCGAGCGGCACGAGGACGCCCGGGTGCCACAGGCCGCCGTCCTGGGCGAGCTGGGAGAGCCCGAGCAGGACGCCGGTGAGCGCGGGGGCGAGCAGGACGAGCCCGACGGCGTCCAGCCGGGGACGGGGTGCGGAGGCGGAGGGGCGGTCGTCGGGCAGGAACCTCCACGCGAGGACGAGCCCGACGGCGACCAGGGGGACATTGACGAGGAACAGCCAGCGCCAGCTCAGCCAGTTGAGGATCAGCCCGCCGATCACGGGGCCGAGGATCGGTCCGAGGGCGAGGGGCATGCTGACGGCGGCCATGAGACGCGTGCTCGCCCTCCCGTCGGCCGCACGGACGGCGAGCGTCTGCATCAGGGGGAAGATCAGCCCCCCGCCGAACCCCTGGACGGCACGGAACGTGATCAGGCTCGCGTCGTCCCAGGCGGCCGCGCAGAGCACGGAGCCGGCGACGAAGACGAGGAGCGCGACCATCCAGACCCGCTTGCCGCCCCACCGGGCCTCCGCCCAGCCGGTGACCGGGATCGCGACGGCCATCGCGAGCAGGTAGGCGGTGGTGACCCACTGGATGGTCGTGGTCGACGAGTCGAGGTCCACGGCGAGGGTGTGGATCGCGAGCGTGACCATCGTCGAGTCGAGGATCGCGGCGATGCCGCCGACGACGAGGGCGAGCAGGGCGTTGCGGACGGCGGGTGCGATCGCGGTGCTGGGAGCGGATGCTCCGGGCGGCACCGGGGCCGTCGTGGTCGACGTGGTGTCGGGGTGGGTCATCGCCCGCCTCCTCTTTAAGAGTTGAATCCGTCTCTTAGGAGAGTAGGTCCACTTGATAAGGAATGCAAGCCTCTCTAATCTGGGAGCGTGACGTCCGCAGCCACCGAACCCGTCCGACGCCGTCGCCGCGGCCCCGAGCTCGAGGCCGCGCTGCTCGACGCGGCGTGGGCCGAGCTGCTCGACGTCGGCTACGCGCGGCTCACCATGGAGTCCGTCGCGGCCCGCGCCGAGACCGGCGTCGCCGTGCTCTACCGGCGCTGGGCGAACAAGGAGGAGCTCACGCTCGCCGCGCTCGAGCACCGCCGAGCCGCCACGCGGGCCGAGATCCCGGATGCGGGAAACCTGCGCGACGACCTCCTCGCAGCCCTGACGAGCATGAGCGAGCGGAGCTCGGCGTTCTGGATCGTGGTCACCGGTGCGGCGTTCTCCGGGCTGCTCGCCGAGAGCGGGCTCACCCCGGCGCAGGTCCGCGAACGCATCCTCGGCGACGCGGCACGGCGCCGCGTCGACGCGCTCTACCGGCGCGCCCACGAGCGCGGCGAGCTCGATCTCGAGCGGGTCCCGCCCGCCGTCCTGAGCCTGCCCTTCGACCTCGTGCGCCACGACCTCCTCATGGCGTTCGAGCCGCTCCCGGCGGTGCGGATCCGGTCGATCGTCGACGAGATCTTCCTGCCGCTCGTCCGGCACTACGGAGGTTCGGCGGAGACGACGGGCAGGTCCTGAGGTAGGCGCCCCGGCGGTCCGGGTCCCGGCCGCGACGCGCCCTATCGTCCTCACGTGGATCCCGCTCCCGCCGCCGACGCCCCCGCCGCTGGCGCCGCCCGTCTCCATCGCGCCCGTACGAGCTCGCGGGTCGTCGCCTGGGCGCTGGCGGTCCTCCTCGCGCCGGCGGTCGTGGTCACGCTCGCGCGCGCCGTCGGCTTCGACCGCCGGACGCCGTTCGCACAGCTCGTGAGCGTGACGCCCTGGTTCGGGGCATGGTCGCTGCTCCTCGGCCTCGCCGCCCTCGGCGCCGGGCTCGTCGCCCGGCCGCGTCGCGCCCTGCTGGGCGTCGCAGCAGTGGCGGGCGCGGTCGTCGTCGTGCAGGGCGCGTGGTGGGCGCCCCTCACTACGGGCAGCCCCGCGGCGGGCCCCACCGCGCCCGAGCTGCGGGTCATGACGGTGAACGCGTTCGTCGGTCGCGCCGACGCCGACGCGATCGTCCGGACCGTGCGTGACCACGGTGTGCAGGTGCTCGCCGTCGAGGAGCTGAGCGCCGGGCTGCTCGACCGCCTGCACGCGGCGGGTCTCGACGACGCGCTGCCGTACCGGGTCACGGGTTCGGTCGGCCCGGGGAACCGCGGGACGGGGCTGTGGTCCGCGCTGCCGCTCACGGGTGCGGACGCGGGGGAGGCGACCTGGTTCGCGATGCCGTCCGCGACCGTGAGGGTCGGGCCGGCGGCGACGCCCGTGCGGGTCACGGCGGTGCACACCGTCCCGCCGTCGGTGGGCTCGACGTCGATCTGGACGTCCGACCTGCGCGTGGTCCGGGACCGGCTCGAGGCGGGGACGACGGCGCAGGTCGCGCTGGGCGACTTCAACGCGACGCGCGACCACTCCGCGTTCCGGGAGGTGCTCGGTCACCGGTTCGCGGACGCCGCGGACCGCGGCGGCCACGCCACCCTGACCTGGCCGACGAACCGCGGCTTCCCGGCGCTCGTCGGGATCGACCACGTCCTCGTGGACCGGGGGGACGCCGTCGACGACGTCCGGACCGTCCACGTGCCGGGATCCGACCATGCGGCCCTCGTCGTCACCGTGAGACTGGCTCCGGCCAGCGGGTGACGTGCATCACATCGCGCTCCTAGACTTGGGAGAGGAGCCGGACCGAAGGCGGTCGCGATGAGCACCATGCACGACCTCTGGCGGCGCGTCACGAGTCGTCGCCGCCACGACGACGAGCGCGGGCGCGGTCGCGCCGACGGGTCCGTGGGGGAGCGGGTCGAGGTCGAGGCGGTCGAGGTCGACCCGCTCGTGACGCTCGACGTCCAGGTCAGGCTCGCGTTCGCCGCCGCGGAGGTCCGCCGCATCGAGGCCGACCCCGACCTCTACGCGCGCGCGCACCACTGGCGCGCCGCCGTCCTCGCCTACGACTCGCTGCTCCGCGAGGCGTGCCGGCTCGCGGGCGTCGACGACGAGGACGTCGTGGAGCCGCCCGCCCCGCTCGACGCCGCCGCTCCCCGCGCGCAGGAGGCCCGCCTGCACGAGGAGCTCGAGCTGACGGCGCGCGGTTGGAGCTGGTGAACGTCTCGTATCACGAGACGGTGTGACTCTCTGTCACCCCGTGTGACCTGTGGTCGGACGCACTCGTCCAGCTGGCGGACGGGTCAACTCTCTTTCTTGACCAGATCGCTCAAGAAACCTACGGTCGTCGCAGGTCATGAGTTCCAGCCCCTCGGCCCCGGCCGGCTGGACGGCAACCCCGCTCCGCGGCGGGGTGCCCCGGGTGATGACCTGGCCCGTCCCCGTGACGGGCAACCAGCGCGAGGCCCACGGGCCAGGAGGAACACGATGACGACCCACGACCAGCCCGCCGAGCACCCGGTCCGTCGCTCGCCCCGCCCTGCCGCTCCGCAGAGCCGGGCCACCGTCTGTCGTCCCGCAGCGACCACGACGCGCTAGGCGCCCGCCGCCGCAGCCCGGGGGCCCGCCCCCGGAACTCCCCGCACCATCCCTCATCCCGCTCCAGTGCGGATGCCGGGCCGCTCCGCCGCGCCCGGGACCCGCCGACCCCGGAGGACCACCATGTCCACACCCCGCACCCTTCACCTCGGCGTCGACCTCACGGACGGCGGCGCGCACGCCGGCGGCTGGCGTGCGCAGGGCCCGGTCGCGCCGCGTCCGTTCGACGCCGCCCGGCTCGCCGGCCTCGTCGCGACCGCCCAGCAGGGGCTGCTCGACTTCGTGCTCTTCGACGACTCGTTCACCCTCCGCCCGCAGCGCGGGGCCGCCCTGCAGGGCCGCCTCGACGCCGCACTCGTGAGCGCACGCCTCGCCCCGAGGTCGGCCGGGATCGGCCTCGTCGCGACGGTCGACACCACGCACACCGAGCCGTTCCACGTGTCGAAGGCGATCGCCACCATCGACCACGTGTCGACCGGGCGTGCGGCCTGGCAGCTCGGCTGGTCCACGGACGCCGCGTCCGCGGCGGTCTTCGGTCGACGCCCGGCCCCCGACGAGGTCGACGCGCTGCGGGAGGCCGAGGAGGCCGTCGAGGTCGTCGAGCGGCTCTGGGACTCCTGGGAGGACGACGCCGAGATCCGGGACGAGGCGACCCACCGGTTCGTCGACCGCGACAAGCTCCACTACGTCGACTTCGAGGGCGTGCACTTCGCCGTCAAGGGCCCGTCCATCACTCCCCGGTCGCCGCAGGGCCGCCCGCCCGTGGTCGTCCGCGCGGGCTCGCCTCTCAGCCTCGACCTTGCGGGCCGCCGGGCCGACCTCGTGCGCGTGCAGGCGACGCAGCGGGACGACGCGCGCGCGATCCGCGAGGAGGTCCGGGATATCGCCCGCGACGCCGGCCGCGACCCGAACGCCGTACGCGTGCTCGTCGACCTGGTGACCGTCGTCGGGCAGGACCGCCGCAGTGCTCAGGAGCGGCTCGACCTGCTCGAGGAGCTCGGCGGCGAGCAGGGCCGGCTGCCCGAGGGGTCCCTGACCCACGTCGGGACCGCGGTCGACCTGGCCGACCTGCTCGAGGACTGGTTCGACGCGGGCGCCGCGGACGGCTTCACGTTGCGGCCCGCGTCGCTCGACACCGACCTGCGGGCGATCGTCAACGGCACCGTCCCGGTGCTCCAGGCCGACGGCGTCTTCCGGCAGGCCTACCCGGGCACGACCCTGCGCGACACGCTCGGCCTGCCGCGGCCCGCGAGCCGCTACGCCGCCGCCCAGTGATCCCGCCCACGCCGTCGCGCCGACCGGAGACCCGCTCATGACCACGAAGAACCGCAAGCAGATCCACCTGGGCGTCCACTTCCCGGGCGTCAACAACACGACCGTCTGGACGGACCCGCGCTCGGGCAGCCAGATCGACTTCTTGTCGTTCGAGCATCTCGCGCGCAAGGCGGAGGACGCCAAGCTCGACTTCTTCTTCCTCGCCGAGGGCCTGCGGCTGCGCGAGCACAAGGGCCGGATCCACGACCTGGACGTCGTCGGGCGCCCCGACACGCTCCCCGTCCTCGCCGCGCTCGCCGCCGTGACCGACCGGATCGGGCTCGCCGGGACCATCAACACGACGTTCAACGAGCCGTTCGAGCTCGCTCGGCAGTTCGCGACGCTCGACCTGCTGTCGGAGGGTCGCGCTGCCTGGAACCTCGTGACCAGTTCCGACGCGTTCACGGGCGAGAACTTCCGCCGCGGCGGCTACCTCGACCACGCCGACCGGTACCGCCGCGCGGGCGAGCTCGTCGATGTCGCCCGGGCCCTGTGGGACTCGTGGGACGAGTGGGACGCGGAGGCGGGCGGCGGGATCGCGCACCCGTTCGAGCACACGGGCCCGCAGTTCGACGTGCGGGGCACGTTCACGACGCCGCGCGGCCCCCAGGGCCACCCGGTGCTGTTCCAGGCGGGCGACTCGGGCGAGGGACGCGACTTCGCCGCCGCGACCGCCGACGTCGTCTTCTCTGCCCACTCGACGTTCGAGGACGGCCAGGCGTTCTACCGCGACGTCAAGGACCGGCTGGCCGCGCACGGTCGAGACCGCGACGCGCTCAAGATCATCCCCGCGACCACCGTGACCATCGGCGACACCCCTGAAGAAGCTGCGGAGGCGGCACGTCAGATCCGCCTGGCCCAGGTCCCCGGCCCGACGGCGATCGCGTTCCTCGAGCAGATCTGGGGCCGGGACCTCACGGCCTACGACCCGGAGGGACCGCTGCCCGACGTCGAGCCCGACTACGACAACCAGGCCATCACGCGCGGTCGGGTGCGGCACGCCGACCCGCGGGAGGTCGCTCGGCAGTGGCGCGAGCTCGCGGAGACGAACCGCTGGTCGATCCGCGAGCTCGTCCTCCAGCTCACGTCGCGCGGCGGGTTCGTCGGCACCCCGACGCACGTCGCGGACGAGATCGACCGGTTCGTCCAGGAGGACGCGAGCGACGGCTTCATCCTCGTGCCGCACCTCACGCCGCACGGGCTCGACGACGTCCTCGACCGGGTCGTGCCGCTGCTGCAGGAGCGCGGCTCGTTCCGGTCCGAGTACGCCGGCCCGACCTTGCGCGACCACCTCGGGCTCGTCCGGCCGGGCGTTCCGGCCCGCGCGGCCGCCTGACCTACCCCCAGCGACATCCCCCACCGCGACAGGAGACCACGATGACCACGGACACCCTCGACACCGCCGGCCCGGCCGCGACCTCCGACGCAGCCGACGTCGCGGAGTCCGCCTGGCGCGCCTGGCGCGCGCAGCGCGTGGCGGGGCTCGGGGCCCCCCGTGGCGTCCTTTCCCTGACCGCGCACCACTGGCTGGGGGCCGAGCCGGCCTCCGTCGACGGTGTCCCCGGGCTCTGGTGGGCCGACGACGACGGCGCCCACGTCCGACCCGACGACGGCGTCCCGGCCGCGGCTGGTCACGGCGCCGTCCTGCTCGACGCGGACACTCTGCGCCCGGTCGAGGACGTGCGGACCGTCGTCGTCGCGGAGGCCGGGTCGGCCGTACCGTTCCTGGTCGGCGCCACGGGAGGCGCGACGCCTCGTGCGGCGGGCGCCGACCTCGTGGGCGTTGAGCTCGCGCTGCGCACCGGCCGCTACCTGCTGCGCACCCGCGACCCGAAGGCGCCCGCGCTCGCGGCGTTCGTCGCGGCCGGCGACGAGGTGGCCGTCCCCGCCTTCGCGTTCGACCCCGCCCAGGTCCGGGACCTCCCCGTCCGCTGGTACGCGGAGCCTCGCGCGGACGTCGTCGACGGCGCCCAGCCGGGGGTCGTGCACCACGTGACGGTGGTCGGCGAGGTCGAGCTCGACGGCGCCACGCTCGGGCTCGTCGCCGGCCACCAGGGCGGGGTCACGCTGTCGTTCACCGACCGCGCGGACGGCGCCCCCGCGTGGCGGGCCGTGCACGTGCCGGAGGCCGACGTGGAGGCGTCACGCGACGGCGTCTTGCGGGTCGATCTCAACCGGGCGACCGCCTACCCGTCGCACTTCAACGACCACGGCACGTGCCCCCGCCCGCTGGCCGGCAACGACGTGCCGTCCGCCGTCGAGGCCGGGGAGAAGGACCCCCTCGGCGCGATGGACACGCTGTGACCGCCGTCGCCTCCGGGCTCGAGGTCCGCAGCGTCCGCCTCGACGACCCGCTCGCGAGGGTCCTGCTCGACGAGCTGTTCGTCGAGTACCGCGACCGGTACGCCGACCTGCTCGGCGTCGACGGGCTCGACGCCGAGGCGCTGGCCCGGTACCTCGCCGAGTTCCGTGCCGAGGGCCTCGAGGAGTTCCTCCCGCCCGACGGCGACCTCGTCCTCCTCCTGGCAGGCGGTGCGCCCGTGGCCGGCGGAGCGTTCCGGCGTCGGACCGAGCCCGAGCTCGGGGAGCCCGCGCGTCGGACACCGGGCGCGGGCGAGCAGAGCCACGCCGCGGACGGCACGCCCCTCGTCGCGACGGCCGAGCTCAAGCGGATCTGGACCCACGCGGCGCACCGGCGCCGTGGCCTGGCCCGTCGGGTCCTCGCCGAGCTCGAGCGACGGGCCGCCGAGCGCGGCTACGTCCGTGCCTACCTGACCACCGGCCCGCGGCAGCCCGAGGCCGTCGGCCTCTACGTCGCCGCCGGCTACACCCCGCTCTACGACCCCGTCGCCGTCGTCGCCGCGCCGCCCGACGCCCTGACTCCTCGTCCGTTCGAGAAGTGGCTCTGAGCCACCCCGACCTCTCCGCTGACCCTCTCACCACCTGGAGCACCGATGTCCGTCACCACGTCCGCGAGATCGCACGGCCCGCTGGGCCGTCGTCCGGCCGCGCTCGCCGCGACCGCCCTGTCCGTCTCCGCCGCGCTGGTGCTGGCTGCCTGCTCCGGCGGCGCCGACGCCGGGACCCAGGCGTCCGGCTCGTCCACGCCGCAGGCCGGAGGCACCCTGACCTGGGGGGTCGAGACCGAGCCGACCACCCTCAACCCCCAGCTCAACGGGCAGGACAAGACCAAGCTGCTGCTGCGCAACGCGTACGAGCAGCTCCTCGCCCGCCAGGACGACGGCACCTACGTCCCGTGGCTCGCGAGCGCCTACACGGTGTCCGACGACGAGCTGACCTACACCTTCACCCTGCGGGACGACGTGACGTTCTGGGACGGGGAGAAGCTCGACGCGGCCGCCGTCGTCACGAACCTCGAGCAGGTGCTGAACCCGAAGTACAGCCCGTACGGCGCGGCCGGCCCGCTCTCGCACCTGAAGTCGGCGAAGGCGACCGACGACCACACGGTCACCCTCGTGCTCAAGGAGAAGTACGCGCCGTTCCTCGACTACGTCGGCAGCCTGGCGCTCATCTCCCCGAAGTCCTACGCCAAGGCGGACGTCAAGGCCGGCGGGCCCGACGTCGCGGGCACCGGGCCGTTCGTCCTGACCAAGTACGTCAAGGGCCAGGAGCTCGACTTCACGAAGAACAAGGACTACGACTGGGCGCCCGCGACCGCACAGCACCAGGGCCCCGCGTACCTCGACGCGCTCACGTACCGGTTCCTGCCCGAGTCGTCGGTCCGGCTGGGCGCGCTGCAGTCGAGGCAGGTCGACGTCGTCGAGGGCGTGCCCGGGACCCAGGCGGCGCAGTTCCAGAAGAACGGTGCCTTCACCTACCGGACCGCGCTCAACACGGGCACGCCTTACTCGCTCTACTTCAACACGCTGACCGGGCCGACGTCGGACGTCAGGGTGCGCGAGGCCTTCCGCGACGCGGTCGACCTCGACGCCGTCCTGAAGTCGGTGTACGCGGGTCAGCGCACGCGGGCCTGGTCCGCCGTCTCTCCCGAGGACCCGACCTTCTACGACAAGAGCCTCGAGGGCACGTACGGCAACGACAAGGACGCCGCGAACACGCTCCTGGACGAGGCCGGCTGGACGGGCCGCGACTCCGACGGCTACCGCACGAAGGACGGCAAGCGGCTCACCATCACGGACTACCAGTCGCAGCCCTACGTCCGCGACCAGCGCGACACGCTCCTGCAGGCGATCCAGGCGCAGGTCAAGCAGAACGCGGGCATCGACTTCGACGTCCAGGTCGTCGACTCCGGGGTCGCGGACGAGCACCGGGCCAAGAACGACTACGGCACGTACGACAACTCGAACACCAACCCCGACGGCGTCGACATCGAGTACCACTGGCTGCCGGCGGACAAGGGCGGGTTCATCAACCTGTCCAACGTGACCGACCCGCAGCTCAGCAGGTGGCTGACCGCCGCGCAGCAGACCACCGACACCGCGAAGCGCGCCGAGCAGTACGACGCGCTCCAGCAGTACGTCATCAAGGAGAAGGCCTACAGCTTCCCGCTGTACGAGCCGGAGGACGAGATCGCGGCGTCGTCGAAGGTGCACGGCACCGGATTCCGGACGTACTACCAGCTCCCCGAGAGCGCCTACGACGTCTGGCTGAGCAAGTGACCAGCGCGACGCTCCTGCCGTCCGCGGGCGACGCGGGGGCCGTCGCCCGAGAGGCCGCACCGGCGGCCTCCGGGGTGCGCGGCCGGGCGTGGGCGACCACGCTCGCCGCGGTGGGTCGCCGGCTCGTCGGCGCGGTCGTCGTGCTCTGGGCGAGCGTGACCGTCGCGTTCGTCGCGCTGCAGCTCGCACCCGGGTCGGCGATCGACGCGCTCGTGCCGCCGACCCAGCGCACCCCTGAGGCCGTCGCCGCGGTGACGGCCGAGTGGGGGCTCGACCGGCCCGTCGTGCAGCAGTACGTCGACTACCTGACCCGGCTGCTCCACGGCGACCTCGGGACCTCCTACCAGCTCCACCGGCCCGTGACCGACGTCATCGTCTCGGAGCTCGGCCCCACCCTGCAGCTCGCGGCGGCCGGTCTCGCGGTCGCGCTCGTCCTGGCCGTGCTGCTCGCAGTGAGCACCGCGGGCCGGCCCTGGGCGAGCCGGATCGCGAACGGCGTCGAGCTGACCGTCGTGTCGGTGCCCGAGTTCTGGCTCGGCATCGTGCTGCTGTTCGTCTTCAGCTTCTCGCTCGGCTGGTTCCCCGTGGCGGGCGCCAACGGGCTCGCGTCGCTCGTCCTGCCGGCGACGGCGCTCGGGCTCGGGCTCGTCGGGCTCGTCTCCCAGGTGCTCCGGGAGGGTGTCGAGCGCTCGCTCGAGCAGCCGTACACGCTGAGCGTCCGGGCTCGCGGCGTCTCCGAGACCGCGCTGCGCGTGCGGCACAGCCTGCGGCACGCGTCGCTGCCCGTCGTGACGCTCCTCGGGTGGCTCGTCGGCGGGTTGCTCGGCGGCGTCATCATCGTCGAGCAGGTGTTCGGGCGGCCCGGGATCGGGGTCGTCGCGCTCCAGGCGGCGCAGGGCCGCGACCTGCCCGTCGTGCTCGGGGTGGCGCTGCTCAGCGCGCTCGTCTACGTCGTCGTCAACACGGCGGTCGACCTGCTCGCGCTCGTGATCGACCCGCGCCTGCGGACGGGGGGCCGGGCATGACCGCCGTCGTCAGCCGGCCGCCGTCGGACGCGCAGGCCCCGCCGGCCGCCCCGCGCACCGGGCCGGGCGCGCCCGCGCGCCTGCGGGCGATCCCCTGGGGCGTGCTCCTCGCGTCGGCCGTGCTCCTCGTCCTGCTCCTCGTGGTCGCGTTCCCCGGGGTGTTCGCCTCGCGCGGGCCGCTCGACGCCGACCCCCTGCGCGCGTTCCTCGCCCCCGGGCACGGCGGGCTCCTCGGCACCGACCAGCTCGGCCGCGACGTGTGGTCGCGCGTCGTCTACGGCGCGCGCTACTCCGTGCTCATCGCCGTGTCCGCGACCGCGCTCGGCGTGCTCGCGGGCGTGCTGCTCGGGATACTCGCCGGGCTCGGCGGCCGGCTCGCCGACGAGGTCACCGCCCGCGGGCTCGACGTCGTCGCCGCGTTCCCCGCGATCCTCCTCGCGATCGTGCTCGTCACGATCGTCGGGCCCGGCATCCCGACCGTCATCGTCGCGCTCGCCGTCGCGTCCGTGCCCCGGTACGCGCGCATCGTCCGCGCCGAGACCCACGTCGTGCGGCGCTCGGCGTACGTCGAGCAGTCGGTCACGTTCGGGCTCCGGCGGACCACGCTCGTCGTCCGGCACGTGCTGCCGCACGCCGTCGTGTCCGTGCCGATCCTCGCGACCATCGGGCTCGGCACGGCGATCCTCGCGGCGTCGTCGCTGAGCTTCATCGGCCTCGGCCCCAAGCCGCCGTCCCCCGAGTGGGGCGCCATGCTCGCCGACGGCCGCAACTACCTGCAGAACGCCTGGTGGATCTCCGTCTTCCCCGGCGTCGCGATCGTCCTCGTCGTCGTGTCGGTGTCCGTGGTCGGACGCTGGCTCCAGCGGCGCCTCGAGCACCGGGAGAACGCATGAGCGTCGCCACCGTCCGCGGACTGAAGATCGCGTTCCCCGGCCCCGACGGCCCCGTCACCGCCGTGCACGGGCTCGACCTCGACGTCGAGCGCGGGACGTGCGTGGCGATCGTCGGGGAGTCCGGGTCCGGCAAGACCGTGACCGCGCGTGCGCTGGCAGGGCTGCTGCCCCGCACGGCGACCTGGTCGGCGGACACGTTCGAGCTCGCCGGCCAGGACGTGCGCGACGCCGACGAGCGCACCTGGCGACGCCTGCGCGGCCGGACCGTCGGGTTCGTCCTGCAGGACGCCCTCGTCTCGCTCGACCCGCTGCGCACGCTCGGCGCGGAGGTGGGCGAGACCCTGCGCACCCACCGCCTCGCGCGCGGACGACGCGCGGTCGCGGACCGGGTGCACGCGCTCCTCACGTCCGTGGGCGTGCCGGAGCCCGAGGTGCGGTCCCGCCAGCACCCGCACCAGCTCTCGGGCGGGCTGCGCCAGCGCGGGCTCATCGCCGCGGGGCTCGCGGGCGACCCGGACCTGCTCGTCGCCGACGAGCCCACGACCGCGCTCGATGTCACCGTGCAGGCGCAGATCCTCGACCTGCTCGCGCTCGAGAAGCAGCGCGGCGCGACGATCCTGCTGATCAGCCACGACCTCGCGGTCGTGTCCCGGATCGCGGACCGGGTGCTGGTGATGCGCGCGGGCGAGGTCGTCGAGGAGGGCGCGACCGACGACGTCCTGCGCCGGCCCCAGCACCCGTACACGCGCGAGCTGCTGCGCGCGGTCCCGTCGGCGTCGTCCAAGGGGCTGCGGCTCGTGGACCGGACGCCGCTCGTGCGCCCCGAGCCCGAACGCTCCGCCGTCGTGCTGGCCGCCGAGCACCTGCGCAAGACGTACCGGGTGCACGGTCGGGCAGGCGCGCACGAGACCGTCGCCGTGGACGACGTGAGCCTCGAGGTCGCGCGCGGCGAGACGCTCGGCATCGTCGGGGAGTCCGGGTCCGGAAAGACGACGGTCGCCCGGATCGTCCTCGGGCTGGTGGAGCCCGACTCGGGTGCGGTGACCCTCGGCGGCGAGCCCTGGACGGGCGTGCCCGAGTCGCGGCGCCGGCACCTGCGCCGCGACGTCCAGCTCATCGCGCAGGACCCGCTCGGCTCGTTCGACCCCCGCTACACGGTCGGGCGGATCGTCGCCGAGAGCCTCGACGCCGTCGGGGTCCGCGGCGAGGACCGCCGCCGCCGGGTCGCCGAGGTCCTCGACCAGGTCCGCCTCGGCGCGTCGTTCGCGGACCGCCACCCGCGCACCCTGTCCGGCGGGCAGCGCCAGCGCGTCTCGATCGCCCGGGCCCTCGCCCCGCACCCGCGCCTCCTCGTCGCCGACGAGCCCGTGTCCGCGCTCGACGTCTCCGTGCAGGCCGGGATCCTCGACCTGCTCGGCGAGCTCCAGGCCGAGACGGGCACGTCGGTGCTGTTCATCTCGCACGACCTGGGCGTGGTCCACCACGTCGCCGACCGTGTGCTCGTCATGACGGGCGGGCGCGTCGTCGAGCAGGGCGACGTCGACGACGTCTTCCACCGCCCCCAGCACGTGTACACCCAGGCACTCCTTGCGGCTCTGCCCGCGCCGGCCGCCTGACCTCCCCGAGAAAGGACATCCCCATGGCCGCGATCAACGGTCTCGACCTCATCGACGCCCCCGCCGGTGCGACCCCCGAACAGGTCACCGCTCGCCTCCAGGAGGTCGTGCGCAACGCCGTCCTCTTCGAGGAGCTCGGGTTCGACGGCTTCGCCGTCGGCGAGCGCCACCACACGCCGTTCGTGTCGAGCGCGCCACCCGTCGTGCTGTCGCACATCGCCGCACGGACGTCGCGGATCCGCCTCTTCACGGGCGTGACCCTGCTGTCGGTCCTCGACCCCGTCCGCGTCGCCGAGGACTACGCGACCCTCGACCATCTCAGCGGCGGCCGCCTCGAGATCATCGTCGGCAAGGGCAACGGCCCCGAGCAGGCGGAGCTCTTCGGCATCGGGCGCACGGAGGCGTGGGACACGCTCGAGGCGAACTACCGGCTCCTGCGTCAGCTCTGGTCGGGCGAGCCCGTGACGTGGGACCCGCCCGAGGGGCTCCCGACGATCCGCCGCACGCCGCTGCGCGAGGCGTCCGTCTTCCCGCCGCCGCTGCAGCGACGGATCCGGGTCTGGCACGGCTCGGCGACCGCCCAGCGCAGCGTCGAGCTCGCCGCCGAGTACGGCGACCCGATCTTCTCCGCGAACGGCTTCAACCCGCTCGAGTACTACGCGCGCCTCGTCCGGCACTACCGCGAGACGTGGGCCGCGCGCGGCCGCGACCCGCAGGACGCGCTCGTCGGCGCCGGGCACGGCGCCGTCCTCGTGGCGGAGCGCTCGCAGGACGCCGTCGAGGCGTACCGGCCCGTCTACGAGGCGCAGGCCGCACGGCTGCGCGCCGCGAACACGAACCTGCCCGGGACCGTCACCTTCTACGACTCCTACGAGGACTTCCTCGAGCAGGGTTCGAACCTCATCGGCAGCCCGCAGCAGGTGCTCGACAAGGTGGCCCGCTACCACGAGGCGTTCGGGCACCGCGTGATCAACGTCGCCGGGAACAAGGGCGGCCTCGGGCAGCAGGTCTGGGAGGACTCGCTCCGGCTCTTCGCGTCCGACGTCGTCCCCGAGCTCCGCCGCACCATCCCCGACCCGCCCTCGCCCGAGCAGAGCGCGGACGTCGCCGAGCGCGCGACCGTCGCCGCCGCCTGACCTCCCACCGCAGAAGGAGACCCTCGTGTCCGAGCCCAAGAACGTCCCCCTGTCCGTCCTCGAGCTGGCGCCTGTGAGCGTCGGGCAGCCCGGCGCCGAGGCGGTCCGGGCGGCGCTCGACGTCGCCCGCGCCGCCGACGACGCCGGGTACCGCCGGATCTGGTTCGCCCAGCACCACCTGTCGCCGGGCGTCGCGTCGGCGCAGCCCGCCGTCCTCGCCGCGCTCGCCGCGGAGCGCACGACCCGGATCCGCGTCGGCTCGGGCGCGGTGCTGCTCGGCAGCACCACGCCGCTCGTCGGCGCCGAGCAGTTCGGCACCGTCGCCGCCGCGCACCCGGGCCGCGTCGACCTGGGCGTGGGCCGCGCGCACGTCATCCCGCCCGCCGACGGCGCAGCGGGGGCCGAGCGCGAGCCCGGCGGCTCGGCATCCGACGCGGAGGGCGGGACGGGCACGCCCGAGCGCACCGAGACGCGCGTCGTCGACGGGCTGGTCGTGCCCCGGCCGGTCCGGTTCGACCTGTCGAACCCGGCGCTCAAGCGCCGGATGCTCGCGCACTTCGGGATCGTGGGCTCGCGGGACGCGGGCCCGTTCCGGGACGAGCTCGAGGCGATCCTCGCCCTGCGCGACGGCTCGTTCGCGTCCGACGGGCTGGCCTTCACGAGCCCGCCCGTCGAGGGCGCCGCGTTCGACCTGTGGGTGCTCGCGTCGAGCGGCGGCGAGAGCGCGCGCGTCGCGGGCGAGCTCGGGCTGCCGCTCGCGGCGAACTACCACGTCGCCCCGGGGAACGTCCTCGACACCGTCACCGCGTACCGGGACGCGTTCCGGCCCGGCGTGCTCGCCGAGCCGTACGTCGTCGTCTCGGCCGACGTGCTCGTCGCGGAGACCGGAGCCCGGGCGCGCGAGCTCGGCGCGCCGTTCGCGGACTGGGTGCGGTCGATCCGGACGGGCGTCGACGGTGCCATCGCGTTCCCCGCCCCCGGGACCACGACCCCGTGGGAGGAGTGGTCGGAGGAGGACCGCGCGCTCGTCGCCGACCGCCTCGAGTCGCGGTTCGTCGGCTCGCCCGACGAGGTCGTGGCGGGGCTCGAGGCCCTCGTCCGGGCGACGGGCGCCGACGAGCTGCTCGTGACCACCGAGGCGTTCGACCCGGCCGACCGGGTGCGGTCGTTCGAGCTGCTCGCGGCCGCCTGGGCCGAGCGGGCACCCGTGCAGCCCGCGTCCGACGCCGGCGAGCGGGTGTCGGGCGGCGCCGTCCTGATCGACGTCCGGAGCGCGGGCGGTCGCGCGGCGACGGGCGAGATCCCGGGCGCGCGCGTCACCGACCGGAACCGGCTCGAGACCCTGTTCGACGACGGCGGCACGCCGCTCGTCTCGTTGGACACGCCGATCGTCGTGGTCTGCGGGTCGGTGAACGGCTCCGGCCCGGTGGCGCGCGAGCTGCGCCGTCGCGGGTTCACGGACGTCACGCACGTCGACGGCGGGTTCCCGGCCTGGAAGGCGGCCGGCCTCCCGACGTCGGACGCGGCGACCGAGCCTGCGCCCGCCGAGCCCGAGTCCGCCGAGGACGCGCGCGACCTCGAGCCGGCGGCGCGCGCATGAGCGAGCTCCTCGAGGCGGTCCCGCGCCCCGCCTCCGCCGCCGTCGTCGTGCGGCTCGTCGAGCCCGCGGAGCACGAGGCGGTCGGCGACCTCCTCGAGCGCGCTTACACCGCGGACTACGCCATCGGCGACGAGTACCGCGCGTCGCTGCACGCCGTGGCCGAGCGCGCCGCGGAGCACCAGGTCTGGGTCGCGGCCCGCGGGAACGAGCTCCTCGGCAGCGTCGCCACGCCGCGCCTGGGCCGCACGATCTCGCCGCTCGCGCAGCCGGGCGAGCTCGACTTCCGGCTCCTCGGGGTCGACCCGTCGGCCCGCGGTCAGGGCGTCGGGCGGCTGCTGACCCGGCACGTCGTCGGCCTCGCCCGCGAGCGCGGTCTCGTCCGCGTCGTCATGAACTCGGGGCCCCGCATGCTGCCCGCCCACGCGCTCTACGCCTCGCTCGGCTTCCGGCGGCTGCACGAGCGCGAGACCCGCGTCGTCGAGGGCGGGACCCTGCTCGCGTTCGGCCTCGACGTCGCCCCCGACCACCCCACCCACCCCACCCACCGAACGGAGTCCTGACCATGCCCGTCGAGTTCCTCGGCATCGCGACCACGAGCGACGCCTCCGAGACCACCGCCCCCACCACGAAGCCGGTCGACCTGCGCTACCTCGAGCGCATCGTCCGCGCGCACGAGGACAACGGCTGGACGCGCGTCCTGTTCGCGTACGGGTCGAGCGGCCTCGAGCCGTCGGCGCTCGCGGGGTGGATCGCCGCGAACACCCGGTCCATCGAGCTCCTCCTCGCGCACCGGCCGAACGTGTCCTACCCGACGTTCGCGGCCAAGACGTTCGCGACGCTCGACCAGGTGTCGCAGGGCCGCCTGTCCGTGCACTTCATCACGGGAGGCAACGACCACGAGCAGGCCCGCGAGGGTGACCGGCTCACCAAGGACGAGCGCTACGCGCGGACCCACGAGTACATCCGGATCGTCAAGCAGGCGTGGACCAGCGCCGAGCCGTTCGACCACCACGGCGAGTTCTACGACTTCGACGACTTCGTCCTCGACGCCAAGCCCTACGAGGGTCGGGTCCCGACGATCTCGTTCGGCGGCTCGTCCGACGCCGCCTACAGGGTCGGGGCGGCCGAGGCCGACATCTACGCCGTCTGGGGCGAGCCGCTGGACCGGACCGCTGAGCAGATCGCCCGCATCCACGACGAGGCGCAAGCTGCGGGGCGCACCACGCTGCCCCGGATCCACGCCGCGTTCCGGCCGATCATCGCTCCGACCGAGGAGCTCGCCTGGGAGAAGGCGCACCAGATCCTCGGCCGGATCGAGGACCGCAAGGCCGGGGCGGGCGACCTGCTCCGCCGTTACCGTCCGGGCGCGCCCGAGAACGCCGGGTCCCAGCGGCTCCTCGAGATCGCCGCGCAGGGCGAGCGGTTCGACACGGCCCTGTGGACCGCGACCGCGAAGGCGACCGGCGGTGCCGGGAACTCGAACGCGCTCGTCGGGACGCCCGAGACGGTCGCGCAGGCGCTGCTCGCCTATTACGACCTCGGCGTGAGCGTGATCTCGGCGCGTGGCTACGACCTGCTCGACGATGCGATCGACTTCGGGCGGTACGTCATCCCGATCGTCCGTGAGGAGGTCGCCAAGCGCGACGCGGAGCGCGCGGCGGCGGACGCCGCACGCGCGGCGTAGGGAGTCGGCCACGCTACGCCATTCTGGACACGCGTGTCCAGAATGGCGTAGCGTGGACGCATGCCCAGGAGCCGACAGTTCGACGAGGACGCCGTCGTGGACGCCGCCATCGCGGAGTTCACCGAGCACGGGTACACGGGGACCGACGCCGTCGGGCTGTGCGAGCGCGCAGGCATCGCCCGGTCCAGCTTCTACAGCACCTTCACCAGCAAGGACGCACTGTTCGAGCGTGCTCTCGCGCGCTACACCGGGCGCGGGGCAGGCGAACGCGAGGAGCTGGTCGCCAGCCGCGACCCCGCGCCCGTCGTGCTGCGCCGGCGCTTCGCCGACGCGCTCGGCGACCAGTGCGCACGCGACGACCGCCTCGGCTGCCTCTCGGTGAACACCGCCGTCGAGCTCGGCCGCAGCATGGTCGGCGTGACGGCCCTGCTCGACGCCGACCGCAGCGCCTGGATCGACGCCTACGCGCGGATCCTGGCGCGCGGCCGCGACGAGGGCGACATCAGGCCCGACGTCGACCCCCACGCGTTCGGCCCGCTCGTCCACACGACGCTCGCCGGGCTGCGGGTCGCGGCCCGCGTCGCCACGCCCGACGAGGTGCGCGCCCAGCTCGACGCGTTCCTCTCCGCGCTCAGCACCGAGGCGGGCCGCGAGGCACTCGCAGCCGTCCCCGCGTGCCCCGTCGAGCAGGTGCGCGGATGAGCGCCACCACGCCCACCGCCCCACGCAGCACCCGGGTGCCCGGCGTCGTCCTCCTCCTCGCGGCGGTCACCTTCTGCCTCGGTACCAGCGAGTTCATGATCGCCGGCCTGCTCGAGCAGATCGCGGCCGACCTGCACGTCAGCATCCCGCAGGCCGGACTGCTCATCACGGCGTTCGCCGTCGGGATGGTCGTCGGGGCTCCGGCGATGGCCGTCCTGACGCTGCGCCTGCCGACCCGCTCGACGCTCGTCCTCATGACCGTCGTGTTCGCCGCCGCGCACGTGCTCGGCGCGCTCGCCCCCGGCTACGGCGTGCTCCTCGTCTCGCGGGTCCTCGCGGCGGTCGCGTGCGGCGGCTACTGGTCGCTCGCGGCCGTGCACGCGCACCGGGCGAGCCCGCCCGGGGCGGTCGGGCGGTCGCTCGCAGCGCTCGTCGGGGGCCTGACGATCGCCAACCTCGTCGGCGTGCCCGGCGGTGCCTGGCTGGGCGAGCGGTACGGCTGGCGGAGCGCGTTCTGGGTGATCGCCGTCGTGACGGCGCTCGCCGCCGTGCTCGTCGCGGCGACGGTCCGCGACCGGCGCCCGGCCGAGGGCGTGGCCGACGCCGCCCCGCAGCGCACCCGCGACCTCCTGGCCCGCGAGCTCGGCGTGTTCCGCACCCGCCGGATCTGGCTCGCTCTCGCGACGACGGCGCTCTTCCAGGCCTCCGTGTTCGCCGCGTTCTCGTACTTCTCGCCGCTCCTCACCAAGGTCGCGGGACTCGACCCCGACGCGGTGCCCCTCGCGCTCGTGGGGTTCGGGGTCGGCGCGTTCGTGGGCGTCACCATCGGCGGGCGCATCGCGGACCGCAACCTCTGGGGCAACCTCCTCGGGTCGCTCGTCGCGACAGCGGCCAGCCTGCTCCTGCTCGCTGCCGTCGCATCGGTGCCGTGGGCGGCGTTCGGCGCGGTGCTGCTCGTCGGCATGTCCGGGTTCTCGATCGCGGGCGCACTCAACGCGCGGGTCTTCCAGATCGCCGCCGGCGCCCCGACGCTCGCCGCGAGCATGAACACCGCGGCCTTCAACGTCGGGAACGCCGTCGGCCCCGCGCTCGGCGGCGCCGTGATCGCCCTCGGCCTCGGGTACCGGGCGCCGCTGCTGGTGGGCGTCGTGCTCGCCGCCGGTGCCCTCGCGACCACGGTCGTCGCGATGCGGCGCGACGGGATCCGCGTGCGCCGCGGCGCACCGTCACCCACGCCCGCCGTCACGGTTCCGGCCGACGCCTGCTGCGCCGACTGAACCTGAACCGGGCGGGACCCGGACGTGGTCACGACGACGGGGCCCGGCCCCACCCCGAGGCCGGACCCCGTCCGCGGTTCCCTGCGGAACCGGTGGCTCCCCGTGGGGAGCGGCCCCTGGGGGCCCGCGTCGTCGGGCGGCTACCCCGCCCCTCCCGACGACGCCGTCATGGCCGGACCGTCACTTCGCCTTCCACGCGTCGACCAGCAGGTCGAGGCGCGAGTCGGCGCCGAGCGCGACGCCGTGGACGTCCTTCTGTGTCCCGATGATCGAGGTCAGCTCGTGCACGGGTACCTCGTGGTGCTGCGTGACGAGCCGCTCCTGGATCTGGGCGAGGACCGCGTCGCGCTTGGTCGGGTCGCCCGTTGCCAGCTGCTTCTGCAGGAGCCTCTCAAGGGTCGGGTCGTCGATCCGGTAGTAGTCCGTGGCTGCGGTCGAGAACGACGTGCGCAGGATGTCGCCGTCGGCGCGCGAGCTGTTGCCCCACGCCGCGTCGTAGTCGCCCTTCTGGAGCGTCGCGAGGAACTCCGGGACGGCGCCCGTCTCGAGCTTCGCCGCGATGCCCACGGCCTTGAGCTGCTGCTGGATCAGCTCGAGGGCCGTCTGGTTCGGGGCGAAGTTGGAGATCCACTCGATCGTGAAGGTGAGCTGCTTGCCGTCCTTGGTGCGGATGCCGTCGGCGCCCGGCTTCCAGCCGTCGGCGTCGAGCACCTGCTTGGCTTGGTCCACGTCCGTCACGATGTTCTTGCTGACGTCCGCGTACCCGGGGGTGGTGGCCCCCAGGGGGCTCGTCGCGACGGCGAACTTGTCGTCGAGGGCGGTGTCCCGGACCTCCTTCGGGTCGACCGCGAGCGCGACGGCCTTGCGCAGCTCCGGGTCGGAACCGAACGGGCTGGCCTCGTTGAACGTCAGACCGAAGACCAGTCCGGGGTTGGCTCGGTAGACGAGCGGGAGGCCGGCGCCCTCGAGCTGGCTGACGTCGTTGGGCTGGACGCCACCGATCACGTCGGACTGTCCCGACGTCAGCGTCCCGGTGCGCACTCCCGCCTCGGGGACGACCTTGAAGGTCACCGTGTCGAGGTGCGCGCCCGTCGTGTTGTCGAAGGCCGCGGGCGCCCACGTGTAGCCGGCGCGCTTCTTCAGGACCGTCTCGACGTTCTTCGTGTAGCGGTCGAGCGTGTACGGGCCGGAGCCGACGATCTTGGAGCCGTCCGTGCGCTCGTCGTACGGGGTCTTGAGCGTGGACTCCGCGAGGATGCCCAGGCCCACGGCGGTCGTGGCCTGGGGGAAGGCCGCGTTCGGGGTGCTGAAGTCGACCTCCACCGTGCTGCCCTTCGCGACGATCTTGTCGAGGCCCACGAACGCCGTGACGGCGTTGAGGGCCTTCGCCCCGTTCTTCACGATGTCGTCGAAGGTGTCCTTGACGGACTGCGCCGTGAGCGGGGTCCCGTCGGAGAACGTCACGCCGTCGCGGATGGTGAACGTGAACTTCTTCGCGTCGTCGCTCGCGGTCCACTTGGACGCGAGCCACGGCTGCAGCGAGCCGTCCTTCGGGTCCTGGTAGAGCAGCGAGTCCACGAGCTGGCGCGTCACGTAGAGGGTGTCGTTGCCGGAGCCCGTCCCGGACGGGTTGAGCGAGATCGGGTCGTTCTGGATGGCGAAGCTGAGCGCGCCGCCGTCGACGGGGGTGCCGCCGTCGGACGCGGTGGTGCCCGCTCCGGAGGAGCCACCGCTGCAGGCGGCGAGGGCGAGCGTGAGTGCCGTGGCCGTCGCGAGGAGCGCGGCGGGTCGCCGCAGGCTGCGGGGCGACGGTCGCGTGTGTCGGTGGTTCATCGTTCTCTCTTCTCAGTGTGCTTGAAGGCTCAGGCGGGGACGCCGGCCTCGGCGCGGGTGCCCGGGATGGCACCGAGCAGCTCGCGGGTGTAGGGGTGCTCGGGCTCGGCGAGCACCCGGTCGGTGGGTCCCTTCTCGACGACGCGGCCGTCCTGCATCACGACGACGTCGTGTGCGATCTGGCGGACGACGGCCAGGTCGTGCGAGATGAACAGGTAGGACACGCCCAGCTCCGCCTGCAGCCGGGCGAGCAGCTCGAGGACCTGGGCCTGGACGCGGACGTCGAGCGCGGACACGGGCTCGTCGAGCACCACCAGCTCGGGCTCGAGCGCGAGCGCCCGGGCGATCGCGACCCGCTGCCGCTGGCCCCCGGACAGCTCGGCGGGCCGCCGGGCCAGCGTGCCCGCCGGGAGCGCGACGTGGTCCACGAGCTCCGCGGCCCGCGCGCGCCGGGAGGCGCGGTCCCCGACGCCGAACGCTCGCAGCGGCTGCGTGACGATCCGCTCGACCGACAGGCGCGGGTCCAGCGACGCGTACGGGTTCTGGTGGACGAGCTGCACCCGACGGCGCAGCGCACGCAGGCGCTCCCCGCTCGCCCGGGTGACGTCCTCGCCGTCGAGCAGCACGGTCCCGCTCGTGGGGTCGGCCAGCCGCACCGCGAGGCGGACCGTCGTGGTCTTGCCCGAGCCCGACTCGCCCACGATCCCGAGGGTCTTCCCGCGCTCGAGCGCGAAGCTCACGCCGTCGACGGCGCGCAGCACGCCACCGCCGGCCGCCCGCGGGCGGGGGAACTCCTTGACGAGGTCGCGGACCTCGAGGACCGGCGACGACGTCGCCTCGGTGGACGGCACCACGAGGCTCCGCCGGGTGTTGAGGCTCGGGGCCGCCTCGATCAGGGCCTTGGTGTAGGCGTTCTGCGGCGCGCCGAGCACCTGGGCGGGCGTGCCCACCTCGACGATCCGGCCCTGGGACATCACGGCGATGCGGTCGGCGCGGTCGGCGGCGACGCCCAGGTCGTGGGTCACGAGGAGGACGCCGGTCCCGGTGGACGCGGTGAGCGTGTCGAGGTGGTCGAGGATCTGGCGCTGGACGGTGACGTCGAGCGCGGACGTGGGCTCGTCGGCGATCAGGAGCGCGGGCCGGGCGACGAGCGCGACGGCGATGAGCACGCGCTGGCGCATGCCGCCGGACAGCTCGTGCGGGTAGAGGTGGGCGACGCCGTCGGGCAGGCCGGCCTGGGCGAGGGCCTCCTCGGCGCGCGTGCCGGCTGACCTGCGGTCGGCGAGACCGTGGATGCGCAGCACCTCGGCGACCTGCTTGCCGACCGGCGTGACGGGGTTGAGGGAGACGGTGGGGTCCTGGGGGACGAGCCCGATCCCGTACCCGCGGACGGCGCGGAGCCGGCGGGCGGGCACAGTCGCGAGGTCCGTGCCGTCGAACCGGACGTGCCCGGACGTGATGCGCGCCGTCGGCGCGAGGAGCCGGACGACGGCGTGCGCGGTCGTGGACTTGCCGGACCCGGACTCGCCGACGAGCGCGACGGTCTCCCCGGGGGCGACGTCGAGGCTGACGCCGCGGACGGCGTGCACGTCGCCGCGCGGCCCGGAGTAGGTGACGTGGAGGTCGTCGACGTGCAGGAGCGGGCTGGTCATGACGGGTTCCCTTCGGCGTCGAGGGCGCGGGCGAGCCGGTTGCCGGCGAGCACGGTGAGCGCGATGACGACCCCGGGGAGCGTGGTGAGCCACCACTGCCCGGCGAGGTAGTCGCGGCCGCCGGCGACGAGCGAACCCCACTCGGGCTGGGGCGGCTGCGCGCCGTACCCGAGGAAGCTCAGGGAGGACACGGCGAGGATCGCGGTGCCGAGCTCGAGCGCGGCGAGCACGAGGACGGGTCCGACGGAGTTCGGCAGGACGTGCACGAGCAGGACGCGCCACCAGCGGGACCCGCCCGCGCGGGCGGCCTCGACGTACGCCGACGTGCGGACCCGGAGCACCTCGGAGCGCAGGATCCGAGAGACGGACGCGACGCTCGTCGTGCCGACGGCGATCGCGACGTTCACGGTGCCGAAGCCGAGCGCGGTCACGACGGCGAGCGAGAGCAGGAGCCCGGGGATTGCGAGGAGGACGTCGGCGAACCGCATGAGGACGGCGTCGACGGCCCCGCCGACGAACCCGGCGAGGAGCCCGAGGACGGACCCGACGACGAGCCCGATCGCGATCGCGAGGAGCGCGGCGTGGAGCGTGGTGCCGGTGCCGTGGACGACGCGCGTGTACAGGTCGCGGCCGAGCTGGTCGGTGCCGAACCAGTGCTGCGCGGACGGCCCGGTGAGCTTGTCGGCGGGCACGCCGGCGAGCGGGTCGCCGGACGCCACCACGGACGGCACGACGGCGGCCACCAGGACGGTGACGAGCCAGACGACCGCGACGACGAGCCCGGGGCGCCGGGCGAGGTGGCGCAGCACGTAGCGCAGGCGGGCCGCGCGGGGGGCGACGTCGGCGTCGGCGTGGCGTGCGCCGTCGGGCGGGGTCACGACGAGGTCCACGAGTTCCGTGGCCCGGTCATGGGTCGCGGGCCCGGCGCTCTCGGGCGCGAGGGTGGTGAGGTCGGTCATGGGGTGGCTCCCTGGGGTGCGCCGGGCTCAGGCGACCGCGACGGCGTCGACCCGGGTGGCCGCCGCGCGGGTGCCCGCGCTGCGACGCCTCCGTTCGAGGCGCGGGTCGAGGAGGGGGTAGACGAGGTCGACGAGGAGGTTCGCGAGGACGAACACCAGCGCCCCCACGAGCACCACGCCCTGCACGACGGGGATGTCCTGGGCCTGGACGGCCGTGGCCGTGAGCCGCCCGAGCCCGGGCCGTGAGAACACGGTCTCGGTCACGACGGTCCCGCCGAGCAGGCCGCCGACGAGGAGCCCGGTCGCGGTGAGCGCGGGCAGGGCTGCGTTGCGCAGCGCGTGCCGCAGGTGCACGCGGACGGGCGACGCGCCCTTCGCGCGGGCGGTCGCGACGTACGGCTCGCGGAGCGTCACGACGAGGCTCTTCGACAGGAGCTGCGCGATCACGGCACCGGTGGGCAGGGCGAGCGTCACCGCCGGCAGGACGATCGACGCGAACCCCTGGTCACCGATCGCGGGGAACACCGGGAGGCGGAACGAGAACCACTGCAGGAGCACGAGGCCGAACCAGAAGCCCGGGATCGCGACGCCGAGCGGCGGCAGGCTCAGCAGCAGCGCCTGGAGGGACCGCCGGCGCACGAGCGTCGCGAGGACCGCGAGCCCGCCCCCGAGGACGACGGCGAGGAGCAACCCGGCGAGCGCGATCTGGACCGTGGGGCCGAGGGCGTCGCCGATGAGCGAGCTCACGGGCTCGCGGGTGCTCACGGACCGTCCGAGGTCGCCGTGGAGCACGTTCCCGAGCTGGTGGACGTACTGCACGACGAGCGGACGGTCGTAGCCGTACTCGTGCCGGACGGCGGCGAGCTGCTCCGGCGTGACGTCGCTGGAGTCGGTCCCGAGCAGCAGCGACACGGGGTCGCTGGGCAGGGCCCAGAGCACGAAGAAGGACACGGTGTAGGCGGCCCAGAGGACGCCGACGGCCTGTACGAGGCGTCCAGCGACGTAGCGGAGCACGGGGTACCTCCGTGGGGTGGTGGCGGGGCGGGGCGACGGCGAGGTCAGAGGGCGGAGTGGTCGCCGATCCGGTGGTACGTGCGGTCGTGGTAGACGAGCGGCCCGGGCTCCGTGGACGTCGCGCCGTCGGCGGCCGGGCCGGCGCTGCGCGTCCCGTGCTCGAGCGCCCGCAAGGACACGAGGTAGCTGGCGCCGACGGGCGTGCGCTGGACGACCCGCGCCCGGACCCACGTGAGGGCGTCGTCGATGACCGGCTCGCCCGTGGCGAGCGCGGTCCAGCCGCCGGCGGCGAAGCGGTCGATGCCGCTGGTCGCGAATCGCGCGGAGACGTCGTCCTGGTCGTCGGCGAGGAAGCTGACCGCCACGGTCCGGGCCCGGGCGAGCGCGGGCCACGACGAGGACGTCGACGCGATCGAGAACGCGAGCAGCGGCGGCTCGGCGGACACCGAGATCACCGACGTCGCGGTGAAGCCGACCTGACGCGCCTCGCCGGACTCGGGGTCCTCGTCACGCAACGTCACGACGGCGACGCCCGCGGGGTGGCGACGGAAGACGACCTTGTAGTCGTCGATGCCGAGGTGGGGCTCGTCCTGCTCGGCGAGCAGGGCGTCGAGGCGGGCAAAGTGGGCGGCGTCCGCGGACAGGTCTTCGGTGGGTACGAGCTCGGCGCTCATCGGGTGGCCTCCGTTCGGACGGTGCTGCGCAGGGCGGGAGCGGCGTCGGCGAGCCAACGCTCGAGGACGGTGTCGAGGTCGGCGAGCTCGGCCTCGGTGACGGTCAGGGCTCGGGTCGGGACGACGGCGCCCAGCTCGACGAGCAGCGGGCGCAGATGCACCTCGCCCGCGAGCGCGTGCGCCGGGTTGCCGGACACCACGAGCGGGACGGCGACGACGTCGCGCAGGTCACCTGCCCGGTACAGGTCGAGGAACGCCTTGAGCAGGCCCGTGTACGACGCCTTGTAGACGGGAGTCGCGACGACGACGACGTCGGCCCGCGCGAGGTCGGCGCGGACGGCGTCGGCCCGGGGGTGCACGGGTGCGAGCACCTCGCCGGCGAGGTCGGCGAGCTCGACGAGCTCGACCCGAGGCTCGGCGGCCCGGACGTCCGCCAGGACCCGGGCGATCGCGGTCGCGGCGGCCCGCCCCGTCGCGGCAGTGCGGGACCCGGCGCGCGGGTTCCCGGAGAGGACGACGACGCGGAGCGCCTGAGGCGTCCCGGCGTCGTCGGCGGTGGCCGGGGGAGAGGCTGTGGTCGCCTCGGTCGTGAAGGTCATGGCATCTTGTAGGCCCGACGGCGCCCCCGGGTCACGCGTCGGCCGGAAGTTCCCGACGGCTGGTCGAACGTTGCGCCACGTGACACGACCGGCGGGACGCTAGCCTCGTGCCGTGACCGACGACGACTCTCGCGCCCGCGACCCCCGTGACCCCCGCAGCCCACGCGACGAGGGCCGGCACCCCGGCGGCCGGCGGGTCGCCCTCGAGATCGCCGTGCAGGACGTCGCGGGCGTGCGCACCGCGCGCGCCGGCGGCGCGCAGCGGGTCGAGCTGTGCGTGGCGCTCGGCGCCACGGGCGGGCTGACCCCGAGCGTGGGCCTCGTCGACGTGGCGCTCGCGGTCGCGGAGGACTTCACGGACCACGAGCCGGTCGAGGTCCACCCCTTGATCCGGCCCCGGGCGGGCGGGTTCGTCTACGACCGGACCGAGCTCGACGTCATGGTCGCGGACGTCCGCGCGGTCGTGGACGCGGGGGCGCACGGCGTCGTCGTCGGTGCGTTGACCGCGGACGGCCGGGTCGACGTCGAGGCGGTCCGTGCGCTCGTCGCCGCCGCGGAGGGCCGCGAGGTCACGTTCCACCGCGCGCTCGATACGGTTCCGGACGTGCTGCGGGCGCTCGACACGCTCGCGGCGCTCGGCGTGGCACGGGTGCTCACGTCGGGTGGCGAGGCCCGCAGCGTCGACGGCGTCGAGCAGCTCCGCCGCTGCGCGCGGCACGTGCACGACGAGGCGCTGCCGGTGCAGGTCCAGGCCGGCGGGGGAGTGCGGGTCGCCGACATCGCGGCTCTCGTGGGCGCCGGGGTCGACGCCGTCCACCTGTCCGCGAAGACGGTCGTGCAGGACGCCGCGGGGCCGGGCGGGGCGAGCGAGTACGAGGTCACCGACGCGGGGCTCGTGGTCGCCGCCCGCGATGCGCTCGATGCGGCGCTGAGCGCGGACTGAGACGCGCCTCCGGGCGCCCGCGCGGAGCAAGGCACGTTGCTGCGCGGTATCAGTTAGGTAACTTTCCTGATCTATCCGCTCCGACACAGCGGAGCCTTTGTTAGTGTCCCTGCACACCTCACGGTCGAGGCGCGGGCGCAGGGGCGCACGGGCATCGCCGTCCACCAGAAAGGACCACCGATGATCCGAAGCACGAGGCGCAGGAGCGTCGTCGCCGCGGTCGCGCTGGCGTCGAGCGTCAGCCTGCTGCTCGCAGGGTGCGGCGGCGGCAGCAAGGCCACCGACGCGTCCACCTCCAAGGCGGCCAGCACCGACAAGCCCACGGGCGTGGCGAACTCGACCCGCGTGCTCAACGTGTGGGCCGGCTCGATGACGCCGATCGTGGCGAACTTCAACCCGTTCTCACCGAACGTCCTGCACGCCGCGATGGGCCCGATCTACGAGCCCCTCTTCGCGTTCAACAAGGCCGGCTCGGGCGACCCGACCCCGCTGCTCGGCGAGTCGTACCAGTTCAGCGACGACGGCAAGCAGCTCACCGTCAAGGTGAAGTCGGGCGTCAAGTGGAGCGACGGCACGCCGTTCACCGCCAAGGACGTCGCCTACACGTACACCTACGCGTTCTCGAAGCCGTCGTACATCATCTCGGCCGAGGCGACCGACGACACCACCGTCGTCGTGAAGTTCGACAGCCCGCAGTTCACCAACGAGTTCTCGCTGCTGGGCACGACGTTCATCATCCCGGAGCACATCTGGAAGGACGTCAAGGACCCCGCCAAGTTCACCAACACCGACCCCGTCGGCACGGGCCCCTACATCCTCAAGAAGGGCTCGGTCTCCTCGCAGGCCTACACGGTCGTCGCGAATCCCAACTACCGCGACGCCCCCCAGGGCAAGCCCGCGGTGAAGACCGTGCGCTACGTCGGCCTCGACGGCAACCAGAACGCCGAGGACCTCGTCAAGCAGGGCAAGATCGACTGGACCGGCATGTTCGTGCCCGACGTCGACGCCGTCACCTCGCTCGGCATCGGCTACATCAACACGCCGCAGGACCCCACGACCATCTACACCTGCTCCAACGCGGACGAGGGCTGCACCGGTGCGCAGACCGACAAGGCCGTCCGCCAGGCGCTCAACGTCGCGATCGACCGCAAGCAGATCAACGGCAAGGCGTTCAAGGGTCTCGGCGGCACCATCTCGCCGACGTTCGCGCTCCTCGGCCGTGACGACAAGTGGATCACCAACGACGACTGGAAGGAGTCGCCGCAGTCGGCCGACGCCGCGGCCGCCGCGAAGATCCTCGAGGGTGCCGGCTACACCAAGGGCTCGGACGGCTTCTACGCCAAGGACGGCAAGACGGTCAGCCTGACCCTCAAGTCGCCGGCGGGCTGGACGGACTACAACCAGGCCGCCGAGCTCATCGCGTCGGAGGCGAAGGCCGCAGGCATCAAGATCACCGCGAGCACCATCTCCGAGCAGGAGTACTTCGACGCCCGCGGCTCCGGCAAGTACGAGCTCCTCATGGGCGGCGTCGTCGGGACCTCGGTCGCCGACCCGTTCCAGATCTACAAGGACTGGTTCGCCGGCTTCTCGACCACCAAGGTCGGCACCCCGCTCAAGGCGAGCACCTGGAACTTCTCGCGCTACTCCAACGCCGACGTCGACGCCGCGGTCAAGGCTGCCGCGTCCACGAACGACGAGGCGAAGCGCAAGGAGCAGTACGCGATCATCCAGAAGAACATCGTGGACGACCTGCCGTACATCCCGGTGATCATCAACGCGACCCAGACGTTCTTCAACAAGAAGGACTTCGCCGGATGGCCGACCGAGGACGACCTGTACCAGTTCCCGCCGTCGTGGGGCTCGGTCTCCTCGGGCGTGATCCTCGCCAACCTCGTCCCCCTCAGCTGACCTGAGCGGGACCTACCGAGGATGAGCTCGACGACGACGGGAAGAACCGAACCATGAAGTACTACGGGCGGCGGGTGGCGTTCTACGCGATCACCCTCTGGGCCGCTGTCTCCCTGAACTTCTTCATCCCGAGGATGCTGCCCGGCGACCCCGCGCAGATCCTCATCGGGAAGCTCGCCCGCAACGGCGACGTGACCCCGGCGGTGGAGCAGAACGTCAAGCTCATCCTCGGTGGGTCCGACGAGCCACTGTGGAACCAGTACTGGGCGTACCTGAACAACATCGTCCACGGTGACCTCGGCATCTCGGTGTCGAAGTACCCGGAGCCGGTGTGGGACCTCATCAAGGACGCCCTGCCCTGGACGCTGTGCCTCGTCGGTGCGGCCACGATCATCGCGTTCGCCATCGGCATCGTCGGTGGCGCGTGGATCGGCTGGAAGCGCGGCAGCGCATGGGACCACGTGATCCCGTTCACGGCACTCCTGCAGTCGGTGCCGTACTTCTGGCTCGCGATCCTGCTGGTCTACTTCCTCGGCATGAAGCTCGGTCTCGCGCCGATCTCGTGGGGGTGGGACGTGCAGACGTACGACCATCCCGAGTGGTCGTGGGCGTCGATCGTCGACGTCTTCCAGCACGCGGTCCTGCCGGCGCTCACCATCGTGCTGAGCGCGGTCGGCGGCTGGCTCGTCGGGATGCGCAACATGATGGTCTCGACCCTCGCCGAGGACTACATCGTGACCGCGGAGGCCAAGGGCCTCCGCCCGCGCCGGGTGCTGTGGGTGTACGCGGTACGCAACGCGGCCCTGCCGTCGTTCGCCGGGTTCGCGGTGGCGCTCGCGTTCGTCGTGTCCGGGTCGCTGGTCATGGAGCAGGTGTTCAGCTACCCCGGCATCGGCAAGCTCATGATCACCGCCGTCAGCAACGCGGACTACGCGCTCATGCAGGGGGTGTTCCTGCTCACGACGGTCGCCGTGCTCGTCGTGAACTTCCTCATGGACCTCATCTACGGCTACATCGACCCGAGGACGCGTCACCATGGCTGAGCACGAGACCACGGGCGAGGACGTCCGCGAAGCACACTTGGTCACGGCCGCGGCCACCACGGTCGACGCTGCCGACGTCGTCGTCGACGGGCTGCCCCCGGACCTTCCCGACGCCGTCGGCGACGGCTCGCTCGCCGCCGCCGTGACGGGCGAGCCCGCCACGGCGGAGCGGCCCCGCTCGCGGCGGCGCGACCTCATGCCCTCGTGGTCGCCGAAGCTCGTCGTCGGCCTGGTCATCACCACCGTGATCGTGCTGTTCGCGATCATCGTGCCGTTCTTCACGCTCGACCCGAACAGCACCGACTACGACGGGCTCCTCAAGCCCGGCGAGCAGGGCCACCTGCTCGGCACGAGCGCGATCGGCAACGACATCTGGGCGCAGCTCGCGCACGGTGCGCGCGGCTCGCTGCTCATCGGCGTCACCGTCGGCGTGATCGCCCTGGCGCTCTCCGTGGTCTTCGGCATCTTCGCCGGCTACCTGGGCGGCTGGGCGGACGAGACGCTGTCGCTCATCACGAACATCATGCTCGTCATCCCGGCGCTGCCGCTGACGATCGTCCTGGCGGCGTACTCGTCGAGCCGGTCGATGTGGCTGGTCGCGGGAGTCCTCGGCCTGACCGCGTGGACGGGCTCGGCGATCGTGCTGCGGACGCAGGCGAGATCGCTGCGGGCCCGCGACTACGTGCTCGCGGCCCGGGTCGCGGGCGAGAAGTCGGGCCGCGTGATCGCCGTCGAGATCCTTCCGAACCTCCTGCCGCTCGTCGCGGCACAGTTCCTCTTCGGCGTGATCTTCGCGATCCTCGGCGAGGCCGGCCTGTCGTACCTCGGCCTCGGCCCGACCGACGCGGTCACGTGGGGCACGATGCTCTACCAGGCGCAGCAGGGCTCGGCGCTGACCCTCGGAGCGTGGTGGTGGTTCGTCCCGCCGGGCCTCCTCATCGCGCTCCTCGGTTGCGGGCTCTCGCTCGTCAACTTCGCCATCGACGAGATCATCAACCCGAAGCTGCGCAACGTGCCCAAGGCCACCCGGCGGGTCCGGAAGGCCCGCAAGCACGAGAAGCACGCCGCAGCGACGACCGAGGAGGCCGGCGCATGAGCGCGACCGCGACCCGGTCGGCCGGCCCCGTGAGCCTGCCGTCCCACGAGACGTACCTGAAGGGCCTGACTCCGGTCCTCACCGCGACCGACGTCTCGATCGACTACCTCGTCGACCCTCCCGTCCACGCGGTCAAGAACGTCTCCCTCACCCTGCACCGCGGCGAGATCCTCGGTCTCGCCGGGGAGTCGGGCTGCGGCAAGTCGACGCTCGCCTACGGCCTGAACCGGCTGCTCAAGCCCCCGGCCGACCTCGCGAGCGGCGCCGTGACGTTCCACGACGAGTCCGGGACGGACATCGACGTCCTCGGCCTGTCGGGCGAGAGCCTGCGGGTGTTCCGCTGGGACAAGATCTCCATGGTCTTCCAGGGGGCGATGAACTCGCTCAACCCCGTCATCAGCGTCAAGCGCCAGCTCCTCGACGTCTTCACGACGCACCGCCCCGGCATGCCGAGGAAGCAGATGCTCGCCGAGGCGCGGGAGCTCCTGCGGATGGTGGGCGTCGACCCGAACCGGCTCGACAGCTTCGCCCACGAGCTCTCGGGCGGCATGCGGCAGCGCGTCATGATCGCCATGGCGCTCGCCCTGCGCCCGCAGGTGATGATCATGGACGAGCCGACGACGGCGCTCGACGTCGTCGTCCAGCGCGGCATCCTGCGCGAGATCATGCGGCTGCGTGAACAGTTCGGGTTCGCGGTCGTCTTCATCACGCACGACCTGCCGCTGCTGCTCGAGATCTCGGACCGCATCGCGGTCATGCTCCAGGGCGAGATCGTCGAGCTGAACACCGCTGCCGACCTCTACGAGCGCCCGCAGCACGAGTACACGCGTCGCCTGCTGGCGTCGTTCCCGAGCCTCACCGGAGACCGGGGTGCGTTCATCCGCACGGGCGAGACCGAAGGGGTGGCCTGACATGACCGACACCGATCAGAGGGCACGCCGCACCGGCTCCCTCGAGGTCAAGGACCTCGTCAAGGACTTCCGGGTCCGGTCCGGGATGCGCAGCTCGAAGTTCCGGGCCGTCGACCACGTGTCGTTCACGCTCGAGCCCGGGAAGACCGTGGCGCTCGTCGGGGAGTCCGGCTCGGGCAAGTCGACGGTCGCACGCATGATCGCCAAGCTCGAGAAGCCCACGTCGGGCGAGATCCTGCTCGACGGCGAGCCGAGCGCCGCCCGGGGCGTCGCCCTCATGCGCTACCGGAACGACGTCCAGATGGTCTTCCAGGACCCGTTCGCGTCCCTCAACCCGTTCCACACGGTGGGCCACCACCTCGAGCGGCCGATCAAGATCCACCACCGGGCCTCGGGCCGGGACGCCGTCGAGGCGGAGATCGAGCGCCTGCTCGAGCGGGTCAACCTCAACCCTCCGCGCGAGATGGCGGACCGTCGCCCCCACGAGCTGTCCGGCGGCCAGCGTCAGCGGGTCGCGAGCGCGCGCGCCCTGGCGCCGGGGGCGCGGTTCCTCATCGCCGACGAGCCGGTGTCGATGCTCGACGTGTCGATCCGCCTCGGGCTGCTCAACATGTTCGCGCGCCTCCAGCGCGAGGAGAACCTCGGCGTCCTCTACATCACGCACGACCTGGCGACCGCCCGGCACTTCTCGGACGAGATCCTCGTCATGTACCGCGGCCAGGTCGTCGAGCGGGGTCCGTCGGACCGCGTGATCCTCGACCCGCAGCACGCGTACACGAAGACGCTGCTGGCCGCGGCCCCGAACCCGGAGAACCACGGCAAGCTGCGCGAGGAGGTGCGGGCCGAGCTCGCACGCGAGAACGCCTGACGGCGCGCCGAGCGGGTCAGCGCGTCGGGCGGTCCGGGGACGGGCCGCCGCGACCGGGTCGGGTGCATACGAGCAGGACGAGTGCGGTGGCGCAGAGCCCGGCGAGCGCCTCCTCGGGCTCGCGCTGCTGCCCGAGTTCGCCGTGTCCGACGACGACCTGCGCGCCCTGCTCTACGCGGTGGTTGCGCCCGGCACCCTCTAGCCTCGGGGTGTGCCTGCCCAGTACCTGAGGATCGCCGGCGCGGACGCCGCCACGTCGCGTGCCGTGCGCCGTTCGCTCGCCGACCTGCGCCGCCAGATGGAGATCCCGGACGACTTCACGCCCGAGGTCCTCGCGGACGCCGAGCGCGCGGCCGCGCGCGGCCCGGCCCTCGCGACGGCCGGACCAGAGCGCGAGGACCTGCGCGCCGTGCCCTTCCTCACCATCGACCCGCCGGGCTCGATGGACCTCGACCAGGCGATGGCCCTCGAGCGCGTCGCCGGGCCCGACGGCGCAGGGTCGGGTTTCGTCGTGCACTACGCGATCGCCGACGTCGCGGCGTTCGTCGAACCGGGTGGCCCGGTCGACACCGAGTCGCACGTGCGCGGCACGACGCTCTACGGCCCGGACGGGCGCACGCCGCTCCACCCCGCGACGCTCTCGGAGAGCGCGGCGAGCCTCCTGCCCGACGCCGAACGTCCGGCCGTCGTCTGGCGGATCGTCCTCGACGCGCGCGGCGAGATCGTCGGGGGAGCAGCGGACGCCGCCGGCAGCCCGGGCGTGACGGTCCGCCGCGGCGTCGTGCGGTCCGTCGCTCGCCTGAGCTACGAGGAGGCGCAGGCCGCGCTGGACGGCCGGGCGCCGTCGTCGGCGGGGGAGACGCTCACCCTCCTCAAGGAGATCGGGACGCTCCGGCAGGAGCTCGAACGGGAGCGGGGCGGGGTGTCGCTCGACGTGCCCGAGCAGGTCGCCGTGACCCACGACGACGGCACCACCACCCTCGAGCTGCGCTCGACCCTGCCCGTCGAGGGGTGGAACGCGCAGGTCTCGCTGCTCACGGGGATCGCTGCGGCGCGGGTCATGCGCGCCGGCGGGGTCGGGATCCTGCGCACCCTTCCGCCCGCGGACCCGCGCGACGTCGCCCGGCTGCGCCGCACCGCGCGAGCGCTCGGCATCGAGTGGCCCGAGGACCAGCCGTACGGGGAGCTGCTGCGCACGCTCGACTCCGCCCAGCCCCACCACGCCGCGTTCCTCACCGAGGCGACGTCGCTGTTCCGTGGCGCTTCGTACCTGGCGTTCGGCGGCACGGACCTGCCCGCGGTGTCCGAGCTGCCCGGCGCGTCCGACGGCCCTGCTGCGTCAGACGACCCTGCCGACCGCGTCGTCACCCGCCATGCCGCGATCGCCGCCGAGTACGCGCACGTCACCGCGCCGCTACGGCGGCTCGTCGACCGGTACGGCACCGAGGCGTGCCTCGCGGCGTGCTCGGGCGACCCGGTACCCGACTGGGTGCTCGACGGCCTCGCCGGGCTGCCCAAGATCATGGCCCGCACCGGGCAGAAGGCCGGTTCGTACGAGCGGGCGTGCCTCGACACCGTCGAAGCCGCACTCGTCGCGGACCGGGTCGGGGACGTGTTCGACGGTGTCGTCGTCGACGTGGACGACGAGCCCGCGAAATCGGCGGACGCGTCGGACCCCGCGGACGGTGCGGGGGAGCCGGGACAGGGTGGCGAGCGGGGTCAGGTGGTGGTCGCGAAGCCCGCCCTCCGCGCGTCGGTCACGGGGGCCGCGCTCCCGCTCGGCGAGCCCGTGCGGGTGCGGCTCACCGAGGCGTCGGTCGAGGAACATCGGATCGCGTTCGTCCTCGCCGAGGGTGACGCGCCGAACGCCGATGAGGGCCGCGGATGACGCCCCGGCGCCGCACCGCCCCCGACGCCGGGCGGGTCGCCATCGCCGCGTGGCGTGCGGCGCTCGCGGACGGCACCCAACCCGTGCGCGCCGACGTCGCCACCGCTGTTCGTTTCACGCTCGAGGAGCTCGCCGACGTCGCCCCCGGCCACGCGGTCGAGGTCCGGGTCCCACCGTGGGGTGCGGTGCAGGCGATCGAGGGCCCGCGGCACACGCGGGGGACGCCGCCGAACGTCGTCGAGACCGACCCGGCGACGTGGTTCGCGCTCGTGACCGGGACGCTCGGCTGGGACGACGCGGTCGCCGACGGACGTGTGCGGGCCTCAGGGGAACGCGCGGGCGAGGTGGCGCGGTGGCTGCCGCTGCAGGCGGCGCGACCACGCTAGGCGTCCGCCGCGCGGCAGCGCGCTCACGGCGCCGGGTGGTCCAACAGACGCGACCACGCGACCTCACGGTCGAGTTGCCCCGTCTCCTGGAACAAGCGCACCTGATGGGTCTGAGCGAGCGCCAGGGCGAGCTCGCCACGATCGGCGGGCCCGAAGCCGAGCCTCTGCCAGAAGGGCCCGGAGCGACGGCTGAACAGCCAGGCCGTCGTCGCCCCCTCGTTCCGCGCCCGTTCGAGTGCGAAGCGAGCCAAGGCGGTGCCCCTCCCGCCGGATCGATGCGCCGGGCTCACGGCGACGCTCCGGATCAGGGCGTGACGGCCGTCAGCGCTCATCTCGTAGCCGGTGCTTCCGACGACCGCGCCGTGCTCGTCGCGCTCGAACCACAACCGGACGCTCTCGGCATCCAGGCCGCTGAGGGTCAGGTCGACCTCGCCCAGGAATACCGTCAACGCGTCGACGTCCCCGGGTGTGCACTGCTCGAGATCCACGCACACCAGTCAACCATCGGCGCCTCGCCGACCGGACTCATCAGAACCGCCGCAGCGGCGCGCCGGCGGAGCGAGGAGCGTCGGCAGCGCCTTAGAACGGTGGTGTGTCGTCGTTGGTGACGTCGTCCGGGAGTGGGAGCGTGACGGCGGGATGGCTGACGTGCTCACGGCCGGTGGGTGAGGTCCAGGTCAGGGTGCCGTCGGTGGTGGTCTGCCGGACGTTCCAGGCGGTGGCGTGCTTGAGGCGGTGGTGGGTGCGGCACAGGTGGGCGAGGTTGGTGGCGTCGGTGGTCCCGCCCGCGACGTAGGCGAGGGTGTGGTCGACGTCGCAGCGGGCCGCGGGCCGGGTGCAGCCCGGGAACCGGCAGGTGGCATCGCGTAGGCGTAGGTAGGCGCGCAGGTCCGCGGGCACGGCGTAGGTGTCACGTCCCACCGCGAGGGCGGTGCCGGTGTGCGGGTGCGTCAGGAGTCGCCGGAACGACGGTGCGCGGGCGGCGAGCAGGGTCGCGGTGTGGTCGTCGATCGGCCCGTACCCGTCCAGGTGCGCGACCTGCGAGCGCGCCGTCTCGACGGTAGGTCGCGGTGACGATGAGCCCGGTGGCGGTGGCGGTGGCGTCAGCGGCGACGGTGGCGACGGCGTTGGTGGCGGGTCGGTCGTACCCGGTGGGGCGGTGCGGTCCTCTGGCTCGGTCTCCTCGGGTGGGGCGCTGCTGGTGAGGGTCCGCAACAGGGTGAGCACGGGGACGGTGACCGTGACGTGGGGGACGATGCTGCGCGCGATCCGTGCCATCGCGGCGCGGGTCGCGACCACACGCCGGGCGGAGTCGTCCGCCTCGAACGGCGTGCGTTGCAGCCGGTCGAACAGCTCGCGCGCCCGTGACACGTCGTCGGGCCGTGGTGTGCCCATCTCGCCGCTGCCCGTCCTGCTCGGGCGCGGACCCGGTTTTGTCTCGCCCTGGCCTTCCGTGGGCTGCGACTCGGGGTGCTTCGACAGTTCGAGGCTGAGGGCGACCAGGTCGAGGGTGCCGTCGTCGAGCAACAGCGCGGACAACACGTCCGCGCGCAGCTGGTCCGCGGTGCGGGGCTCGTCCGGGCCCCGCAGGACCTCGACTGCGCGGTCGATCCGGTCACCGATCGCGCACGCGGTCACGGCGGGCAGGTACGCGGTCAAGAACGCCATCCCGTCCCGGGCCGGATCGACCCGCACCGACCGGCGCGCGGCTGTCCGTTCGTGGCGGACGCTGACCGGTTCGGCGAGCAGACGTTCCCGGGTCCGTGCCACGCGGCGGCCGAACGCCCCCGGGGCCATCGTCTGCGCGGCCGGCAACGTCATCGTCTCGACCGTTTCCCGGTCGCCCTGGTCCAGGTCGCCGGTGTGCTCGACCAACGCCTGGGCGTGGCGGTAGGACACCGTGCCCGCCCGCATCGCGGTCGTGGTCGCAGGCAGCGCGTTCACGAGGACCTCGGCCTCGTCCAGCAACCGGGCAGCCGTACGCTCGTGCACCGTCAACGTCGTCGCGACCTCCGCGACCAACGCCCGCTGAGCGAGCATCGCGTCGTCACCCGACCCGGACCCGGACCAAGCGTCCGGGGTGAGCTCAGGCGCCAGCAACGACCCCGGGTCGGCCTCGACGGTGCGGCGCGCGATCTCCAACAGCTCGGTCCGCCACGCGGTCGCGGTCCGGATGATCGACTCGACCTGACCGATCGCCCGCACGACCCCGGCAATCGTCGCCTCGTCCTCACCCAGCACCAACGACCCCACGCCCGCGCCGGGCTCCAGGCGCGACGACACGGCGAGCTGCGAACCCTCGCGCACCGCCGTCGTCGTCATGCCCCCAGTCAACACCGAGCCACTGACATTCACTCGAACACATGTTCGAGAGTGGGTGTGGCGAGATGGCGCCGTTCCGGATGCTGCGTCCCGTGGCCGGAGCCGCGCACAATGACGGCCATGAACACCGAGAACAGCGCGAACGACGTGCGCTCGGGACAGTTGAACGTGGACGTTCGCGGGCTGCGCCTCGAGGACGAGGCGTCGGCGAGGGCCGGCCACTGCGAGCTGGCAGAAGAGGGCTTCACCTTCCTCCCGTTCTTCGAGGCGGACGAGCCGTGGACGGCTTACCTCGCCCGGGCCGCACGGCTCAGCTCCGGCGAGGGCTTACCGCCGGGCTTCGTGCCGTCGTCGAACCTGTAGGCGGTCGTCGGGGGCGCCGTGGTCGGTCGCGTCTCCGTCCGGCACGAGCTGACCCGAAGCCTCGCGCGCGTCGGTGGGCACATCGGCTACAGCGTGCGCCCGGCGTACCGGCGGCGCGGGTACGCCACGGCGCTCCTGCGGGCTGGGCTGGGCCGCGCCTGTGGTCTCGGTATCGAGCGAGCGCTCGTGACGTGTGCGAGCGACAACGTCGGTTCGCTGGCGGTCATCGAGCGATGTGGGGGCGTGCTCGAGGGTGTCGTCGACGTCCCCGGGCACTCCCCGACGCGGCGCTACTGGGTGCCTACGGCCTGACGGCTGCCGCCAGGAAGGGCCACGTCCGAGGAGGTGTTGGAGTCCCCGGCGGCATGCGACGGAGCGAACGCCGCCGGTACCTCGCCGCGGCCGACCCCGAGCGGCACCGCGACGACCTGGACCTCGTCCTCGTAGACGATGCGTCCGGGAGTGCTCGTCCGCCGTTCCACCCAGCCGACGCCGTGCCGGTCGAGCAAGACCAGGTACTCGCGGGTCCTGTCGACGAGCTCGACGGCCGACGCCTTGAACCACGCCTTCGCGCCAGGGTTCGCCTCTCGGTCGTAGACGAGCGGGTCCGCGGTCGACGGATCGGGGTAAGCGCGATTGCACCAGTCGTTGCTCCGGCGCCACCAGGCGTGCTCCTCAGCGGTGAGGAGCCCTGCTCGCGCGAGCCCGTTCGCGAGCGCGAACACGCCCGGGCGGTGTCCGCGCGCGTTCGGTTCCGCGCTCTCGAACCTCACCACGTCGACCCCGCCGTTCATGCCCCAAACGGTAGCGCGGGCCTGGTGACACGCGGGCCGCTGCGCTGTCCCCGCGTGCAGAACCGGCCGTCGTCGGGCAGCGTGTGGCCCGGGGTGACATCCCGTTCACAGGCCGTTCATCACGGCGACACGGGCATGCCCTGGGATGACGACGACGTCCGGTACCACCACGACCGCACGTCGCCGTGCGGTTCGGGCGCCGCCCGAGCACGCGAGACAGCTCGACACAGCGAGGAGTCAACGTGGACGGTCAGCACAGCTGGAGGAGGGTCGCGGCGCTCGGCGCGACGGTGGCCCTCGTGGTCACGGGCGGGGGAGCGGCGGCGTGGGCCGCCTCGGGCGGAGGCGTGGACTCCCCGACGGCGCAGGCGGCGGCCGCCACGCACGTCGTGATCTCGGAGGCGTACCTGTCGGGCGGCAGCGCCAACGCCCCCTACACGACGAAGTTCGTGGAGCTCTACAACCCGACCGGGTCGGCGGTCGACGTCGACGGCTGGTCGGTGCAGTACCGGCCGGCGACGGGGACGGGCGCGTCGACGTCGAGCGTCCCGCTCGCCGGCAGCATCGCGGCCGGTGGCCACTACCTGGTCGCGGGCGGGTCGAACGGCTCGACGGGCGACGCGCTCCCGACGCCGGACGCGTCCGGTGCGTCGCTCAACCCGTCCGGGTCGGCGGGCACGATCACGCTCGCCTCCACGACCGACAAGCTGACCCTGCCGACGGGCTCGGTGACCGGGGACACGGCGTCGGCGGCCCATGTCGTCGACCTGGTCGGCTACGGCACCTCGAACACCTACGAGGGGCACCCCGTCGCGGGGCTGGCGGGCAACACGACGCCGAGCTCGCTCCAGCGGGGTGACGGCGCCGGCGCCGGTGAGGGCACCGACACCGACGACAACGCCGCCGACCTGACCGTCGGCACGACGGTCACGCCCCAGAACACGGCCGACGACACGACCCCGACCGACCCGGGCACCCCGACGGACCCTCCGACCGGCCCCGGCAGCACGACGGCGACGATCGAGGAGATCCAGGGCACCACGGACACGAGCCCGTACGCCGGTAAGACGGTCACCACCCGGGGCGTCGTCACCGCGGCCTACCCGACGGGCGGCTACAACGGCCTGTACATCCAGACGCCGGGCACGGGCGGCGACGTCGACCTGGCGACGCACCACGCGTCCGACGGTCTGTTCGTGTACTCGACCAAGGCGGCAGGCGAGCTCAAGGTCGGCCAGTACGTCGAGGTCACGGGCGCCGTGTCGGAGTACTCGGGTCTGACGGAGCTGTCCGCCACGACCTGGAGCGTCCTCGACGACGCCGTCCCCGCGGTCAAGCCCGCGACGGTCGCGTTCCCGAGCACCGACGCCCAGCGCGAGAGCCTCGAGGGCATGCTGGTCGCCCCGACGGGCCACTACGTCGTCGCCGACAACTACGACACGAACTACTACGGGTCGTTCCTGCTGGCCGCCGGCGACAAGCCGTTCGTGCAGCCGACGCAGGCCGGGCGCCCGGGCAGCGCCGAGGCGCAGGCGGCCGTGGACGACCGGGCCGCACGCGGCGTCGTCCTCGACGACGGCGCGACGACCAACTACTCGTCGTCCGCCAACACGAGCAAGCCGCTCCCGTACCTCACGGGCGGCAAGCCGGCGCGCGTCGGGGCCGAGGTCACTTTCACCACCCCGGTGATCCTCGACTACCGGTACGACGCGTGGGCCTTCGAGCCGCTCGCGCAGCTCACGCCCGACGTCGCGGACACGGTCCAGCCGGTGACGTTCGAGAACACCCGCACGGACGCCCCGAAGGTCGCGGGCACCCTGCACGTGTCGAGCTTCAACGTCCTCAACTACTTCACGACGACGGGCGACCAGCTCTCCGGCTGCCAGCCGTACACGGACCGCGAGGGCAACCCCGTCACGGTGAAGACGGGCTGCAACGCCCGCGGGGCGTGGGACGCGGCGAACCTGAAGCGTCAGCAGACCAAGATCGTGAACGCGATCAACGGGCTGGGTGCGGACGTGGTCTCGCTCGAGGAGATCGAGAACTCGCTCGCGACGGACGGCGAGGACCGGGACGCCTCGCTCGCGACGCTGGTCGACGCGCTGAACGACGCGGCCGGCGCGGGAACGTGGAAGTACGTGCCGTCCCCCGCGAAGCTCCCCGCCGACGAGGACGTCATCCGCGTCGCGTTCATCTACAAGCCCGCCGTGGTCAAGCCCGTCGGGGACTCGGAGCTGCTCGTGGGCTCCGCGGCCTTCGACGGGATCGCCCGCCAGCCGCTCGCCCAGACCTGGCGGCCCGTTGGCGGGACCAAGGCCGACGACGTCGTCGTCGTCTCGAACCACTTCAAGTCGAAGGGCACGTTCGACGGCGACAACCCCGGACCCGGTGACACGGACTCGGGCGACGGGCAGGGCGCGTACAACGCGACTCGCGTCAAGGAGGCGCACGCGGCCCTCGACTTCGCGAGCGCGTTCGCGAAGGCCGCGGGCACCGACAAGATCCTGCTCGTCGGCGACTTCAACGCCTACGGCCAGGAGGACCCGGTCAAGGTGATCACCGACGCCGGCTACACCGACCTCGGGGCCACGACGGGCAAGCAGACGTACCTGTACGACGGGTACGTCGGGTCCATCGACCACGCGTTCGCGTCGGCGTCGCTCGCCGGCGTCGCCAAGGCCGACATCTGGAACATCAACTCGGTCGAGCCGATCGCCAACGAGTACAGCCGGTACAACTACAACGTGTCGAACCTCTACGACACGACGCCGTTCCGGTCCTCCGACCACGACCCGATCCTCGTGGGCCTCGACCTGCCGCTCAAGGCGCCGGTCGACGTGCGGCTCAAGGCGATCACGGCCGTGCCGTTCTGCTCGGCCGGGAAGGTGTACCTGTCGACGTCGGTCGTGGCGGGCGAGCCGAAGCACGCGCTCGACATCCGGCTCACCACGACCTACGGGGACAAGAAGTTCACCAAGGTCGCGCCGCTGACGTCGGTCACGAACGTCTTCCCGACGGGCCAGGCGTCCATCCCGGCCGGCACCCTGACGGTGGCGGGCTACTACTGGGACGGCGCCGGGCACTACCAGGTCGACACCAAGGGGTACCAGGCCAAGGACTGCGGCTGACGCGTCAGCCGCCCGTCGTTCAGCGGACGGCGGGCACCGGTGAGACGCCGGTGCCCGCCGAGGCGGCCCCGTCGGCAGAGACGCTCACCTCCTGGAGGAGGCGGTCCAGCCGTACGGCGCTGTCCTGGTCGGCGGGTGTGAAGACGACGAGGCGTGCGCCGGGCCCCGGTGCGAGCCAGGTCGTCGAGAGCTCGAACTCCAGGAGACCCACGGCGGGATTGAGGATCGGCTTGCGGTCCGTCGTCGCGTCGGTGACGTCGTGCTCGTCCCACAGCGCCGAGAACTTGTCGGAGGCTGCACGGAGGCGTCGGACGAAGCCGGTCCAGGACGTGTCACCGGCATGGTCCGCGAGGTGAGCGCGGAGCTGAGCCACCATGCGGCGTGCCGCGTCCTCCCAGTCCACGAGGCCGACGTGCCACGCCGGGTCGGTGAAGGTCAGCCACAGGGTGTTGCGGTCCGAGACGGGGACCGCGTCAAGGTCGCCGATCAGCCGCGCGTAGGCACGGTTGTAGGCGAGGAGGTCGTACCTGGCGTTCTGGATGCAGGCGGGGAACGGGAGGACGGCGTCCACGACGCGCAGCGTGGCCTCGTCGAGGACGTGGTCCCGGTCGGAGCTCGGGGCGGCTGCGCCCGCGAGGGTGAAGAGATGGGTGCGCTCGCTCCGGTCGAGTCGGAGCGTGCGGGCCACTGCTTCGAGCACCTGGTCGGACACGTGGATGTCGCGCCCTTGCTCGAGCCACGTGTACCAGGTGACGCCGATGCCGGAGAGCTGAGCGACCTCCTCGCGGCGCAGTCCTGGCGTGCGGCGGCGGCCGCCGTGCGGTAGCCCGACGAGCTCGGGGGTGACGCGGGCTCGCCGGGTGCGAAGGAAGTCAGCCAGCTCCCGCCGGTGCGCGGCGCTCGGGCCAGGGGACATGCTGTCACCTCCAGTACCCGTATCAACAGGCTCCTGGTACCTGTGTGCGGGACCTTTGACGATAGCCGCATGACTGTCATCGCGGAACCGGCCGCTCCCACCCGTCCGCTCACTCGGACAGGGCTCGTCGTCCTGCTGGCCGGCCCGTTCCTGGCCAATCTCGACTTCTTCATCACCAATGCGGCGCTCCCGTCGATCCGGCGGGACCTCGCCGCGTCCTCGGCGGCCCTCGAGCTCGTCGTCGCGGGCTACGGGACGGCATACGCGGTCATGCTCGTCCTCGCGGGTCGGCTCGGTGACGAGCACGGTCGCAGGCGGCTGTTCGCGGTCGGTCGCGGCGCCTTCACGGTGACGTCCCTGGCCGCGGGGATGTCCACGACCGTGTCCACCCTGCTCCTCGCCCGCGTGCTCCAGGGGGCGTCGGCCGCGCTCATGACCCCGCAGACGCTCGCCACGGTCCAGAGTGCGCTGACCGGCCGACGTCGTGCCTCCGCGATCGCCGCATACGCCGCAGCCGGAGGGCTCGCCGCCGTCGTCGGGCAGCTGCTGGGAGGTGTGCTGGTCTCGACGCTGTCCTGGCGCGCGATCTTCCTGGTCAACGTCCCCGTCGGTCTGACGGCGCTCCTCCTGCTGCGCCGCACCGTGCCTCCGACACGATCCGAGCGCCGGGTGGGCGCTGACGTGCGCGGGACCGTCCTGCTCGCCGTGTCGATCGGCGCGCTCCTCGTCCCGCTCGCGGAGGGGCCCGCGCTCCGTTGGCCCGGGTGGTGCACCGCATCCCTCGTGCTCAGCGGCGTCGCTTCCGGGACCTTCGTGGCCTGGTCCGCACGCGCTCCTCGGCGCGGCATCGTCCCGCTGCTGCCGCTCGCGCTCGTGACGGGCGTGCCGTCGATGCGCCGCGGGCTGCCGGTCGTCGTGGGGTTCTTCGGGGTGTTCGGGGCCTTCATGTTCGTGTTCGCCGTCGGTGCGCAAGAGGGGCTCGGGCTCTCGCCGCTCGCAGCCGGGATCGCGATCACGCCTGTGTGCCTCGCGTACTTCGCGACGTCGTTCGTGGTCCCACGGCTGCTCGAGCGTCTCGGGCGCCGGGTTCTCGCGCTCGGGCTCGCCGTCGAGGCCGTCGGGCTCGCCGCGACGCTGGCGATCGTGGTCACAGCATGGCGCTCGCTCGGAGGCGACGCCGACCGCTCGTCGCCTCCCGTGGTTGCTGCAGCAGCCGTCCTCGCCCTCGTCGTCGTCGGGGTCGGGCAGGCGCTCGCCGTCGGCTCGCTGTTCCGGCTGATCCTCTCGGAGGTGCCGGCGGAGTCCGCGGGAGTTGGGAGCGGCCTTCTCGTCACGACCCAGCAGACGGCCATGGCACTGGGCGTCGCAGGACTCGGCTCGATCTTCTCCGCCGTCGCCGCAGGTTCCATGCGGGCCGGCGTGATCGTCGCGTTCGCCGTGATGTCCGGCCTGACCCTGCTTCTGGCCGCGCTGAGCCTGCGCCTGCCGCAGCACGGCTGAGGCCCTCCCGCACCCCCCGCACGCCCAGGTGGGACCGGTAGGGTCGGGCGACGTGAGCACCACGCCCGACCCTGCCGGCCCCGCCGCGCGTCCCGAGGACGCCGGCACCGAGGACCAGGCCCAGGCCGCCGCCGACGTCCCCACCGCCGCCGCGGAGGCGCCCGAGCCCGTCGAGGTCGAGCTCCCCGCGGACGCGAAGGTCGAGGCGACCGACGTCGACGTCACCGCCGCGGTCGAGGGCCGGACGCGCCGCGCGCCCCGGTACCAGAACTTCCTCAAGGCGGGCGCGCTGCTGGGCGCCGTCGTCGGGCTCTTCTTCGCGGGGCTCATGCTGACGATCCCGGGGGCGAAGCAGCTCGACAAGCCGGGTGTCCTGTTCTCCCTGCTCGTCATCGCCGGCGTCTGCCTCGGCATGGCGGTCGCGGGGCTCCTGGCGCTCTACTCCGACCGGCGCAGCCTTGGCCGCCAGACGCGCAGCCGCCGGGGCTGAACGCCGCGGCCGCACGAGCCGTCGTCGGCTCGACACGCCGGCTTCTTCCGAACGTCACAGTCTTGACACAGCGCCGACATGCGGATCAGGTGAGATCGCAACGCCACCTGTGCCGCTGACGTCGTGACCCTCGCGTCCCGCTGCCCAGGTGGGATCTGGTCACCGACAAGGAGGCACCCGTGAGCATGGACAGCACAGAACCCACCCCGGCCGGCCGACGACGGCGCACCCGCCGACGCGTCGTCGCCGGCTTCACCGCGGCGGCGCTCGCCGTCGGCGGGGGCTCGGTCTTCGCCGCGAGCTCGGCGGTCGCCGCCGACCCGTCCGACGCTGCGACGACGACCCTCGACTTCGTCGCCATCAACGACTTCCACGGCCGCATCGACACGAACACCGTGAACTTCGCGGGGACCGTCGAGCAGCTCAAGGCGAAGAACCCCGACGGCACGGTGTTCCTGTCCGCGGGCGACAACGTGAGCGCGTCCCTGTTCGCCTCCGCGGTCCAGGACGACGCCCCGACCATCGACGTCCTGAACGCGCTCGGCCTGCAGGTCTCCGCCGTCGGGAACCACGAGTTCGACAAGGGCTTCTCCGACCTCACGGGCCGCATCGACGACCGCGCGAACTGGCCGTACCTCGGCGCGAACGTCTACGAGCACGGGACGACGACGCCCGCGCTGCCCGCGTACGACGTGATCGACGTCGACGGGGTCAAGGTGGGCGTGATCGGCGCCGTGACGCAGGAGACCCCGACGCTGGTGTCGCCGGCCGGCGTCGCGACCCTCGACTTCGGCGACCCGGTCGCCGCCATCAACAAGACCGCGGACGAGCTCACCGACGGGGACCCGTCGAACGGTGAGGCGGACGTCGTCGTCGCGACGCTCCACGAGGGCGCGAGCGAGGGCACGCCCGACGGCGCCACGCTGGACCAGGAGGTCGCGGCGGGCGGAGCTTTCGCGGACATCGTGACGAAGACGAGCCCTAAGGTCGCGGCCATCTTCACGGGCCACACGCACAAGGAGTACGCGTGGGACGCCCCGGTCCCAGGCGAGGCCGGCAAGACGCGCCCCATCATCCAGACGGGTGACTACGGCGAGAACGTCGGGCACGTCTCGCTCACGCTCGACGCCTCGACGCACGCCGTCGAGTCCTACACGGTCGAGAACGTGGCGCGCACGACGACGCCGGCGGCTGATCTGATCGCCCAGTACCCGGCGGTCGCGAAGGTCGACGGGATCGTCAAGGACGCCCTCGCGTACGCCGACGAGGTCGGGAAGACCCCCGTCGGGAAGGTCTCGGGCGACATCACGACCGCCTACGCCGGCGGCTCGTACGTGAAGGGGAAGTACACCCAGCCGGACCCGGCGAACCCGATCACGGGCCGTGACGACCGCGCGTCCGAGTCGACCCTCGGCAACACCGTGGCGAACGCGCTGCGGGACACCCTCGCCGACCCGTCGCGGGGTGGCGCGGAGATCGGCGTCGTCAACCCGGGCGGCCTGCGCGCCGAGCTGTTCAAGGGCGACGACGGCGTCATCACCTACGCCGAGGCGAACAGCGTCCTGCCGTTCGTCAACAACCTCTGGACGGTCACGCTCACGGGCGCCCAGTTCACGACGCTCCTCGAGCAACAGTGGCAGACCGACGCGAACGGCAACCGCCCGACGCGCCCCTACCTCAACCTGGGTCTCTCGGACAACGTCACCTACACGGTCGACACGCTCGACCCGAACGCGACGCCCGGGCACCACGTCCTGAGCGTCTACGTGGACGGCAAGCCCATCGACCCGAAGGGCGAGTACCGCATCGGCACGTTCTCGTTCCTCACCGCCGGCGGCGACAACTTCCGCGAGTTCCTCGAGGGCACCGACGCGAAGGACTCCGGTCTGATCGACCGGGACGGCTGGATCGACTACCTCGGCAAGCACCAGCCGCTGGCGCCGTCGTACGCCCGGTCGCACGTCGTCGTCGACAAGGCGCCCAAGGCGACCCGGGCCGGCGAGGTCGCGAGCGCGAAGGTCTCGAGCCTCAACCTCACGTCGCTCGGCGCCCCGCGGAACACGTCGCTCACCGAGTTCCTCGTGCCGTCGGGCGCCGCGTTCGACGCAAAGAAGCCGGGCACCTCGCTCGGCACGGCGTCGGTCACCGCGAAGGGCGCCTCCAGCGTCGCGATCACCGTCCCGACGACGACGAAGCCCGGGTCCTACGACCTGGTCCTCCTCGCGCAGCCCTCGGGCACGGTCGTGCGCGTGCCGCTCACGGTCAAGGCCCCGCTGCCCGCCGTCGTGACGAAGGCGCCGACCGCCGTCCCGTTCTGCTCGGGCGGCCAGGTCTACCTGAGCACCTCCGTGGTCAACGGTGAGGCCGACCACAAGATCGACGTCCGGCTCACCACCGCGTTCGGGGACAAGAAGTTCAGCGGCGTCGCGCCGTTCACCTCGGTGTCCGACGTCTTCGCCACCGGCAAGACGTCGGTCGACGCGGGCTCCGTGACCATCGCTGCGTACTACTACGACGGGTCCGGCCACTACCAGACCTCGACGAAGGCGTACGCGGCCAAGACCTGCAAGTAGCCGCCACCACCGCGGTGGGCATGCGTTCTGCTGCTCCGGACGCCCCGGAGGCAGCCGAACGCATGCCCACAACGCGTCGAGGTCCTTCACATCTGCTGTGTCACACTTGATACGTGGCCCCCCGCGGAGATGGACGTCTCAACCACGATCTGATGCCAGGCGAGAAGGGCCCGCAGGATGCTTGCGGGGTCTTCGGTGTCTGGGCACCCGGCGAAGAGGTCGCCAAGCTCGCCTACTTCGGTCTCTACGCGCTGCAGCACCGCGGCCAGGAGTCGGCGGGCATCGCGACCAGCAACGGTGAGCAGATCCTCGTCTACAAGGACATGGGCCTCGTCTCCCAGGTCTTCGACGAGACCGCGCTCAACGCGCTCACGGGGCACATCGCCGTCGGGCACTGCCGCTACTCGACGACGGGCGGGGTGACCTGGGAGAACGCGCAACCCACGCTGGGCCCGACGGCGTCGGGCACGGTCGCCCTCGGCCACAACGGCAACCTGACGAACACCGCGGAGCTGGTGAACCTCGTCGCGGAGCGGTACGGCGCGCAGCGCCGGGGAGAGCTCGCGCGGGGCAACACCACGGACACCGCCCTGGTGACGGCGCTCTTCGCCGGTGACCAGGACCACACGCTCGAGGCGACGGCGCTCGAGGTGCTCCCGCGCCTGCGCGGCGCGTTCAGCCTGGTCTTCATGGACGAGCGCACCCTGTACGCGGCGCGCGACCCGCAGGGCGTCCGCCCGCTGGTGCTGGGGCGGCTGGAGCGCGGCTGGGTCGTCGCGTCGGAGACGCCGGCCCTCGACATCGTGGGCGCGTCCTACGTGCGCGAGGTCGAGCCGGGCGAGCTCATCGCCATCGACGCCGACGGTCTCCGGTCGACCAAGTTCGCCGAGGTGGAGCGCGCGGGCTGCATCTTCGAGTACGTCTACCTGGCGCGCCCCGACACGTCGATCAACGGCCGGTCGGTGCACGCGAGCCGCGTCGAGATGGGCCGCGAGCTCGCCCGCGAGCACCCCGTCGAGGCGGACCTCGTCATCCCGGTCCCCGAGTCGGGCACGCCGGCCGCGGTCGGGTACGCGCAGGAGTCGGGCATCCCGTTCGGGCAGGGCCTGACGAAGAACGCCTACGTGGGCCGCACCTTCATCCAGCCGTCGGACACGCTCCGGCAGCTCGGCATCCGGCTCAAGCTCAACCCGCTGCGCGAGGTCATCCGCGGCAAGCGCCTCGTCGTCGTGGACGACTCGATCGTGCGAGGCAACACGCAGCGCGCCCTCGTCCGGATGCTCCGCGAGGCGGGCGCCGCCGAGGTCCACGTGCGGATCAGCTCCCCGCCCGTGAAGTGGCCGTGCTTCTACGGCATCGACTTCGCGTCGCGCGCCGAGCTCATCGCGAACGGGCTGAGCGCCGACGAGATCGCGGCGTCCCTGGGCGCCGACTCGCTCGGCTACATCTCGATGGAGGGGCTGATCGCCGCCACCGAGCAGCCCTCGAGCCAGCTCTGCACGGCCTGCTTCAGCGGGCACTACCCGATCGAGCTGCCCCCCGCCGACCAGCTCGGCAAGCACCTGCTCGAGCAGGAGACGCTGCCCCTCGGCGCCCCGGAGGACGGCCTCCTGTCGTTGTCCGTGGGCGCAGGCGGCGCGAACGCGCTCGACCACCCGTGACCTGCGGCCCCGTGCCACGGCAAGCCACACCCTGACACACCCCTGGAGATCCCCTGTGACCGATGGTCTGACCTACGCCGCCGCGGGCGTCGACACGGAGGCCGGCGACAAGGCCGTCGAGCTCATGAAGGACGCGGTGCGGCGCACGCACGGCCCCGAGGTGCTCGGGGGCGTCGGCGGGTTCGCGGGCCTGTACGACGCGGCGGCGCTCACCCGCTACCGGCACCCGCTGCTCGCGACGTCGACCGACGGCGTGGGCACGAAGGTCGCGATCGCGCAGGCCCTCGACGTGCACGACACGATCGGCTTCGACCTCGTCGGCATGGTCGTCGACGACATCGTCGTGGTGGGCGCGAAGCCCCTCTTCATGACGGACTACATCGCGTGCGGCAAGGTCGTGCCCGAGCGGATCGCCGACGTCGTCCGCGGCATCGCGGCCGCGTGCGAGGTGGCCGGGACGGCGCTCGTCGGCGGCGAGACTGCCGAGCACCCGGGCCTGCTCGGCCCCGACGAGTACGACGTCGCGGGCGCCGCGACGGGCGTCGTCGAGGCGGACGCCCTCCTCGGTCCCGACCGGGTGCGTCCCGGTGACGTGCTCATCGGGCTCGCGTCGTCGGGCCTGCACTCGAACGGCTTCTCGCTGGTGCGCGCCGTCGTCAAGCACGCGGGCTGGGAGCTCGACCGCCACGTGGACGAGTTCGGCCGGACGCTCGGCGAGGAGCTGCTCACCCCCACGCGCGTCTACGCGAGCGACTGCCTCGCGCTGGCCGCCGACGACGCGGCCCAGGTCCACGGGTTCACCCACGTCACCGGGGGAGGGCTCGCGGCGAACCTGGCGCGCGTCCTTCCGGCGGGGACCGTCGCGACGGTCGACCGGGCGTCCTGGGAGGTGCCCGCCGTGTTCCGCGCCGTGCGGGACCTCGGGAAGGTGCCGCAGCGCGACCTCGAGAACACCCTGAACCTGGGCGTGGGCATGGTCGCGATCGTCGGGGCCGAGGGCGTCGACGCGGCGCTCGCGCGGTGCGAGGCGCTGGGGCTGCCGGCCTGGGTGCTGGGAACAGTCGAGCAGCACGACCCGTCGACGTCGATCGGTGAGGACCTCGTCACCGGCACCAAGGGAGTCCACGCGGGCGCGGTGCGCATGGTGGGGAGCTACCGGGGCTGAGACCCCGGGGTGATGCCGCACGCCGGCAGGCGGGCGGCATCACCCGACGGAGACGTCAGCGCTCGTCGTTCCAGTCGTTATAGCGATCCTGGAACTCGTCGTCGTTCGACTCGAGCCTCGAGTCGGTGGCGACGTCGGTGTGCGACGAACTTCCGCCGAGCTCGCGTTCGAGCGCGTGGTAGTTCGTGTCGGGGCTGTAGTACTTCAATCGGCGAGCGACCTTGGTCTGCTTCGCCTTCTGACGGCCGCGTCCCATATGGCTCGACCCCCTCAACGTGAAAGCCAGGGCAGGCGACGCGCAAAACGCGTGCGGCCCTGGTGATGTCTCGTCTGTTCCAGTGCACAACGGTACATGCTCGGAGGCGGTTACGACCACTCGCGGGCCGGGCGGGTCGCGCCGAGAGCCCTCCGGAGGGGGCTGTCCGCCCCGGAACAGCCCCGGCGGCGGGCGTCCAGGGGCGCTCGACGTGTCCGACATCACGCACGCGCGCCGTTCCTCCCGCTCGCGGCCTCTCGCCTCATTTCACCCATCGCCCGAGTAGTCGACTTTGCGCGGACTGTCATCATGGAAGGGACATGTGGCGTCGTGCAGAGGGCGCCCGGCACCCCGCCGGGCCGTGCGGCGCCCAGTGGAGGTGGAGCATGACTGCACACGGCATGCAGGGTGAGCCCGAGGTCCTCCTGACCCCGGCCGAGGTCGCGAGCCTCTTCCGCGTCGACCCGAAGACGGTCACCCGGTGGGCCAAGGCGGGGAAGCTCTCCTACATCCGGACGCTCGGCGGCCACCGTCGCTATCCCGAGGCGGAGGTGCGGGCGCTGCTCGGCGCCGCGACGACTTCGGACGACGACGCGAAGAAGGACTGACGGCGCAGAGCAGCGTTCCCCGGCGGCACGCCGGGGAACGCTTCGGACGCGACTAGCGCTTGCGCAGGACCGCCCGGAGGCCCAGCGCGAGGACCGCGACTCCGGCCCCGACGAGCACCTTGACGTTCCGCGCGCGGTGCTCTTGGCGGGGCATGCCGTCCCCCGTGAAGAGGCCGGCGGTGTCCGTGGCCGCCTGCTTGGTCGACGCGGCGAAGCGCGACGCCTGGGCACGAGGGTCGAGGTGCCCCGACAGCTCGTCGACGGTGCTCGCGAGCTCGGCGCGGGCCTGGGCGAGCTCCTCCTGGAGCTGGGTCTCCTTGGTGCTCATCGGGCACCACCTCCCTTGAGCGCGGCGACGTCCTGCTTGAGGCTCTCCACGGTCTCGTCGGTCTTCGGGACGCCCCGCTGGAGCGCCTTGACGCCCACGAACGCGAGCACGCCGACGATGATCAGAAGTCCCGCGGCCGTGAGGAGCGCGGCGAGCCAGTCCACGAAGACGTGGTTGAGCCCGAGATACCCGGCGAAGACCAGGTAGACGAGGATGAAGAAGCCGAGGATGCCCGCCACGACGAGCAGAGCGATGCCGATCCCGGCGTTCTTGGCCTTCTCGACGAGCTGCGCCTTGGCGAGCTCGATCTCGGTGCGTGCGATGCGGGTGACCTGCTCGGCGGCCTTCTCGACGAGCCGCCCGAGCGACGGTCGCTGTTCCGAGGCGGGCCGACCGTCGTCCCAGTCGCTCATGCGTCCTCCCTCTCCGTGGCCCGGTGTCGTCGTGAGGTCGACGACGCTCCGGGCCCCCTCCGAGACTATCGAGTGCGCAGGTCGGGTGCAGGGTAAGGAGGCTGGTGGCAGGGTCGGCCGGTGTTCGGTCCCGGAGACGGCGAAGGACCCTCGGGACGAGTCCCGAGGGTCCTTCTGCGGTGGCTCCGACCGGCGTCGATCCGGTGACCTTTCGATTTTCAGTCGAACGCTCTACCAACTGAGCTACAGAGCCCTGACGGAAACACCCGACCGCGTCGTTTCGACGTGACCGGGTGTCGCTGTCGAGCGACCCTGACGGGACTTGAACCCGCGACCTCCGCCGTGACAGGGCGGCGCGCTAACCAACTGCGCTACAGGGCCTGGTGGTGATCCGCTCCGTGAAGCGAACCGAGAGGATCGTATCCCACCGGAGCGCCGATCCCGAAATCCGGTCTCGATGCTCGGTCGGCCGACCGCTCGCGTACCCCCAACGGGATTCGAACCCGTGCTACCGCCGTGAAAGGGCGGGGTCCTAGGCCGCTAGACGATGGGGGCTCAGGGACGACGGCCAGTGTACAGGCGCCGCCGCCGGCCGACTCGTGGGCGTCGTCCCTCCTGCGAGGATGGGCGCGTGGTGGAGATGACGCGCGAGGAGTTCGAGGACGCCGTGCGGGACGCCCTCGACGAGATCCCGCGCGACCTCGCCGCCCAGATCGACAACGTCGTGGTGCTCGTCGAGGACGACGCGCCCGCCGACGACCCCGAGCTGCTGGGGCTCTACGAGGGCACGCCGCTCACCGAGCGCGGCGCCTGGTGGGCGGCGGGCGCCCTGCCCGACCGGATCACGATCTACCGCAACCCCACGCTCGCGATCTGCGAGACGCGCGAGGACGTCGTCGAGGAGGTCGTGGTCACGGTCGTCCACGAGGTGGCGCACTTCTTCGGCATCGACGACGAGCGTCTCCACGAGCTCGGCTGGGCCTGACCGTCCGGCAGCGGTGCGCCGTCAGGCGGGGTGGGCCCGGCGAGCCTCCCAGGCGGACTCGACCATCTGGTCGAGCGTGTGCCGCATCTTCCAGTCGAGGTCGCGCGCGGCCGCCTCGCCCGACGCGACGATGCGTGCCGGGTCACCCGGGCGGCGGGGTGCGGTCTCGGGCGTGAAGTCGATGCCGGTCACGCGGGCCATCGCGTCCATGATCTGGCGCACCGAGACGCCGTCGCCGGAGCCGAGGTTGTAGACGGGCGCCAGCTCGCGGCCCGCGGCCAGCGCCTGCGCGGCCGCGACGTGCGAGACGGCGAGGTCGGCGACGTGCACGTAGTCGCGCACGCACGTGCCGTCCGGCGTGGGGTAGTCGGTGCCGTTGATGCGGGGAGTCCGGCCCTCGAGGAGCGCGTCGAGGACCAGCGGGAAGAGGTTGTGGGGGCTGGTGTCGTACAGGTCGGGGGAGCCGGAGCCGACGACGTTGAAGTACCGCAGCGAGGTGTGGCGGAACGGTGCGCCCCCCGTGGCCTCGGCGGCCTTGGCCTCGTCGGCGAGAAGCCACTCCCCGATGAGCTTCGACTCGCCGTAGGGCGACTCGGGGTGGGTCTCGGTCTGCTCGGTCACGAGGTCGACGTCGGGGGTGCCGTAGGTGGCCGCCGACGACGAGAACACGATCTGGTCGACGCCCGTCCGCGCCATGGCCTCGAGCAGGCTCACGGTGCCCGTGACGTTCTGCGTGTAGGTGTGGCGGGGACGCTTGACCGACTCGCCCGCGTACTTGAAGCCGGCGAGGTGCACGACGCCGGTGACGGCGTGGTCGCGCATCGTCGCGACGAGCGTGTCCGTGTCGAGGATCGAGGCCTCGACGAACGGTACGGCGGGTGCACCCCCGGAGCCGTCGGGCACGAACGCCCGGTGCCCCGACGACAGGTCGTCCACGACGACGGGCTCGATGCCCGCCTCCACGAACGCACGCACCACATGGGATCCGATGTAGCCGGCACCGCCGGTCACGAGCCACGTCATGCCTGACACGCTAGCGGACCGGGTGCGGCCGGCGTCCGCCGGTCTCAGGCGGCGGCCGCGCGGACCAGGGTCAGCAGCGCCTCGGCGTACGCGTCCGAGGGGTCGTCCGCGCTGAACGTGCGCTCGCCCTCGGGGAGCACGACGGCGACCGTCCAGCCGGCCCCGGCCGGCGCGCGGGTCAACGAGCGGAACGTCCCCGCCAGCAGGTCACGGAGCTGGTGCTCCGCGGGCAGCCAGAGCGCGTCCTCGAGCGCGACCGAGTCGAGCGCCCACTCGGTGGTCCCGTTGAAGCCCAGGACCGAGCCGGTGTCGTAGTGGTGCTCCTCGATCGTCATGTCCGAGACCGTGAACACCTGCTCGTCGAGACCGTCCGCGTCGAGCGCGAACCGGTCCCCGTCCTGGGGCGTCCAGCGGACGCCCGCGTCACGCAGGGCACGGGCGAGGGAGCGAGAGATCATCGTCTCAGTATCGCCGCTACGCGGGATCGAGGCCGCCGGCGGCTCCCGGAGGGAGCGACCGCCCGTCCAGCCAGCCGCGCAGACGGTCGGGCTGGTTGGTGATGACGCCCTCGACGCCCGCGGTCATGACCGCGGTCCAGGCGACCGGGTCGTCGAGCGTCCACGGGTACACCTCGAGGCCGGCGTCGTGGAGCTCGCGCACCCGCGACAGCCGTTCGCGCAGCAGCCGCTTGGCCGGGTTGCAGGCCGTCACCCCCAGATGCCGGCAGGCGCGGACGACGTCGGGCGTCCACAGCTCCACCAGGAGCGCGCGGGGCAGGTCCGGGGCGGCGTCGCGCAGCGCGGCGACCGTGCGCCGCCGGAAGCTCTGGAAGACGGCGCGCGAGCCCAGCCCCGCGGACTGGACGGCGTCGACGACCCGGCGTGCGTCGTCGGGCCGCCACAGGCCCTTGAGCTCGACGAACACCCCGACGGAGCGGTGGCGCGCGACCAGGTCCAGCACCTCGCCGAGCTCGGGGACACGCTGACCGGCGAACGCGGGGGAGAAGCGGGCGCCCGCGTCGAGCTCGCGCAGCTCGGCGAGCGTGAGGTCCTTCACCCGCCCGGAGCCGTCCGTCGTGCGGGCGACGTCACGGTCGTGGATGACGACGAGCGCACCGTCCCGCGTGCGCCGCACGTCGAGCTCGACGGCGTCCGCGTCCACGCGGCAGGCGGCCTCGAACGCGGCGAGCGTGTTCTGGGGGGCGACGGACGAGTTGCCTCGGTGGGCGACGACGCGCATGGCTCCACCCTGCCGGGTCGTGCCCGCGTGGGCGAACTCGGCGCGCGGCGGGCGTCCCGACGAGAAGGTTCGCCCGGATAGCGAGAACCTCGAAGTGTGGAGACTCAGTTCGGAAGACAGCATCGGATCCCGCGTGCCGTCGAGGAGCCCGACGTCGACGTGCCGCTGCTCGTGGTGGCCGGCACCCGGCCCGAGGCGATCAAGCTCCTCCCACTGGTCGCGGCGCTGCGGCAGCATCCCAGGATCGCGCCCGTCGTCGTCGCGACGGGTCAGCACCCCACCCTCGTCGAGGACGTGCTCGGCCTGGCGGGCCTGACCGTCGACCGGAACCTCCGTGTGGGGCATCCGGGCGTCACGCTCAACGAGCTCTTCGCGGGCGTGCTGCGCGGGCTCGAGTCCTACGTCCACGACCGCTTCGGGGAGTCCACGCCGGACGTCAACGACCGCCCGATCGACGCCTACCCCGCCGCGTGCGTCGTGCACGGCGACACGACGAGCGCCGCCGCGGCCGCGCTCGCCGCGTTCCACCTGCGCATCCCCGTCGTCCACGTCGAGGCCGGTCTCCGGACACGGTCGACCCTGTCGCCGTTCCCCGAGGAGCTCAACCGGCAGCTCATCGCCCGGATCGCGACGTTCCACCTCGCGCCGACCGAGCTCAACGCCCAGAACCTCGTCCGGGAGGGGGTGGACATCCGGCGGATCTTCGTCACCGGCAACACGGGCATCGACGCGCTGCGCTGGGCCGCCGAGCGGCGGGCCCCCTACGGTCCCGACGGCCTCGCGGACCTCGAGCACGACGAGTTCACGCGCGTCGTCACCGTCACGGCGCACCGCCGGGAGAACTGGGGCGACGGCCTGCACGGCATCGCGACGGGTGTGCGCCGGCTCGCCGGGCGGTATCCGGACGTGCGTTTCGTGCTCCCCGTGCACCCCAACCCGGCCGTCGCGGCCTCGCTGCACGACGTGCTCGACGGCTCGGCCAACGTCTCGCTCGTCCCGCCCATGGAGTACCTCGGGTTCGCGCGTATGCTCGCGCGCTCCACGCTGGTGATCACCGACTCGGGCGGCATCCAGGAGGAGGCGCCGGCCCTGGGGGTCCCCGTGCTCGTGACCCGCACGAGCACCGAGCGAGGCGAAGGGATCGAGGCCGGGACCCTCGAGCTGGTCGGGACCGACCCCGACCGGATCGAGACCGCCGCCGCACGGCTCCTCGACGATCCCGACCGGCACGCCAAGGTGGCGGCACGCACCAACCCCTACGGGGACGGGCACGCCGTCGACCGGATCGTCGAGTCCTTCGACAACGTGCTCCTCGACGCGCCGCGCCCGCAGCCGTTCGGTCCCGGCTACTCGCGCGCGGTCGTCCTCGACGCCGCCGGGTACCGCCGCGTCCCGTCGCTCGTCGTCGCCCACCACCCGACGCCCGAGGCGCCCGCCACCCCCGACCAGAGCGAGCCGCTCATCGAGGACGTGATCGTCCGGTGACCCCCGCCGCCGTCCCGTCGGGCTGGTGGGACCCGTACTGGGGTCTCGTGGCCTGGGCGCAGGACCTGCTCTGGGTGCTGCTCGTCGTCGCGCTGCTCGCGCTCGTCGTCCTCGGCGTCGTGGTGAGCGTGGGTCTCGGGGAGCCGCGCCGCCAGGCCCGGGGCGCAGCCCAGGGCCCCGAGGTGACCGGCGCCCGCGAGAGCGACTACCTGTGGGTGTTCGTCGTGCCCGCGCTCAACGAGGAGGTCACCGTCGCCGACAGCGTCGCGCGCCTCGCAGCCGTCCGCGCCACCCACCGCGTGATCCTCGTCGTCGACGACGGGTCGGACGATGCGACCCCCGAGATCCTGGCGGGACTCGACGTCCCCGGGCTGCGGGTGCTGCGCCGCGAGCCGCCCCGCGCGCGCTGCGGCAAGGCTGCGGCGCTCGACGACGCCTGGGACCACGTCGGACGGGTGCTCCTCGAGGACCCCGAGTACAGGGCGTGGTCCCGGGACGACGTGATCGTGTGCGTCGTCGACGCCGACGGCCGGCTCGCTCCCGACGCTCCCGTCGTGATCGCTCCCCAGTTCGCCGACCCGCGCACCGGCGGGGTGCAGGTCCTCGTGCGCATCTACAACCGGGCGCGCTACCTGACCTGGGCCCAGGACGTCGAGTTCGCCGTCTCCGCGTTCGTCTACCAGCTCGGCCGGTCACGCTGGGGCACGGCGAACATGGGGGGCAACGGGCAGGCCAACCGTCTCTCCGCGCTGGACGACGTGGTGACCGACGACGCCGTGCCCGACGGCGTCACCCGGGGCCCGTGGCGCGACCGGCTGACCGAGGACCAGGACATCGGGGTACGGATGGTCCAGGCCGGCTGGCGCAACCGCCAGACCGTCGACACCGTCGTCGAGCAGCAGGGCGTCACGAACCTCCGCCGCCTCTACCGTCAGCGGACCCGGTGGGCCCAGGGTGCCTGGCAGGCCCTCGGGCTCCTGGGCGGCGTCGGGCGGGCGGACGTCCCCGCCGTCGCGAAGGTCGACGCGGCCCTGTACCTCCTGACGCCGGCCCTGCAGCTCGCCATGGGCGCCGGCCTCGTCGCAGCCGTGTGCTTCGCCGTGTTCCTCGACGTCTCGTTCTTCAGCGTCTGGTGGCCGACCGTGGTGTTCTTCGTGGCGATCGCCGTGGTGCCGACCTTCGTGGCGCTGCTGCTGTCCGCACGTCGGCGGCGGACCGGGCCGCTGAGCGCCGTCGTGGGGCTGGTCCCGTACGTCGTGTACTCGTGGCTGATCTACCCTGCGATCGCGAACGCCCTCCTGCGCCAGCTCCGGGGCGCCCGCGGGTGGGCCAAGACGGCACGGGAGCCGCTGCACGCCAACCTGCCGGACGACGTCGACCCGACCGTGCCGGCCCCAGGAGGCCGCGCGGCCCGCGGCGGGTGAGGGCGCTCAGCCGTCGACCGACCGGTACACCGGCCGCCCGGCCGGGCGGTACGTCGTCACGACGATCCCGCTGCCCGTCCGCCGCACGTCACCGAGCGTGAAGGCGGCGCTCGCGGACCCCGTCGGGAACAGCCGCTCCCCGTGGCCCAGGACCACGGGGAAGGTCAGGACCCGGAGCTCGTCGAGCAGGCCCTGCGCCACGAGCCAGCCCACGAGGGTCGGGCTGCCGTGCACCTGCAGCTCGTCCCCGACCGACGACGGCGGAGCCTCCTTGAGCCGTTCGACGGCGGAGTGCACGTCCGCGCCCTCGCGACCCACGACCTCGGTGCCCGCCCATGCGGGGTCGGTGAGCGTCGTCGAGACGACGTGCTTGGGCAGGTCGGCGAGGCGCTGCGCGACGACGTCCGGGGCGCCGTCGACCTCGCGCGGCGCGGTCGGCCAGTACGCCGCGAAGATGTCGTAGGTCCGGCGGCCCAGCAGGAACGCCGCTGCGCGCCCGAAGACCGCGGTCACGACCTCGTTCATGCCCTCGTCCGCGTACGGGGCGAGCCAGCCCCCGCGGTCGAACCCGCCGCTGCGGTCCTCGTCGGGCCCGCCGGGTCCCTGCACGACGCCGTCGAGGGTCTGGAACATCGTCGCCGTGAGCCTCATAGCGCCCCAGCCTCGCCGGTGGGGGCGCCGGGCGCCAGCATCTGCAGGTCACGGGTCGGTCACGACCCCGGAGGCCGAGCTCTCCGCTACGTTGAGAAGCGGTGAGCGAGCGCACGGGCATCGACTGGGCGGCACCCGTCGCGGGTGCGCGCTACCACGGCGTGCGCGTCCCGAGCGGGACGCTGGCCGCCGTGACGCTCCCCGCCGACCCCGACGCCGCGCGGAACGGGGTCGGGGGCCGGGTCGTCCTGCTGCCCGGCCTCACCGGGTCGAAGGAGGACTTCGCGCTCGTCATGCCGCTCCTCGCGCACGCCGGGTTCGACAGCGAGTCCGTCGACCTCGCGGGGCAGTACGAGTCCGCGGGCGCGGGGCCGCGCGGGGTCGCCGCCGCGGGGACCAGCCCGTCGCCGTCGTACGACTACCCGCTCTACCTCGCGGACGTGACCGCGCTGCTCGAGGCGGGGGAGCCCGCGCACGTCGTCGGGTACTCGTTCGCGGGGATCGTCGCGCAGCTCGTCGCCGTCACGCGGCCGGAGCTCGTGCGCAGCCTCACGCTCCTCTCCACCCCGCCCGGGTACGGCAACGGGTTCCGGGGAGTCTCGTGGATCGGCTGGGCGTCGGGGACGTTCGGGCCGCGCGTCGCGGCGACCCTCATGCTCTGGGGTGTCCGGAACAACCTCAACCGGGTCGACGCCGACCGGCTCGCGTTCGTCCGCGCACGGCTCGGCGCGACCCGACGGGACAGCGTGGACGACACCATCGCCCTCATGATGGCGATCCCCGACGTGCGGGACGCCGTCGCGGCGCTGCCGGTGCCCAAGCTGGTCGCGGTCGGCCGGCACGACCTGTGGCCCGTGCGGCGGCACGCGCGCTTCGCCGCGAGCATCGGCGCCGAGCTCGGCGTCTACGGCGCCGGGCACAGTCCCAACGAGACGGCGCCCGCCGCCCTCACGGCCGACCTCGTCCGGCTCTACCGGGCTGCGCCGTCGTCGGCCGAGTGACGACGACGCCACGCGCGCCGCTCCGCGCGGTGCCGGAACGGGCGTGACTCCGGCCAGCACACGCGCACCGTCGTGACGACCCAGCGCAGGCGCCGGCCCAGCGCCGACCACGAGTCGAACGGCCGCGCCGACACGCCGACGACCCACGCGTCGTCGTGCACCACCCGCATCCACGGGCGCACCTGGAAGCTGAGGTCGAGGTCGTCGTGGATGTCGGCGCGGTCGCGGTGGACGAGCGTCCGCACCTCGCGCCACGCCTCCTGACGCATCGCCATCGACGACCCGAACAGCGGTGCGTGGCCCAGGTACGGACCGACGAACGTGTACAGCCCCCCGAGGTAGGCGTGGTCGCCCAGCCAGTTCACGACGTGCCGAGGGCCGTAGAAGCAACCCCGGCCCGTCAGGAAGTCGGGGGAGTCGGGGCCGGCGAAGCGGTCGGCCAGGCGCTCGACCCAGTCCCGCGCCGGCACCGAGTCCGCGTCGAGCCGGGCGATCACGTCCTCCGTCGTCGCGTCGTACCCGGCCGCCGACGCCGGCCAGATCCCGTGCGCGCGCTCCGTCACGACGGTCGCCCCGTGGGCCCGGGCGACGTCGGCGGTGTCGTCCGAGGAGTCGTCGTCGACGACGACGACGCGGTCCGGGCGGCGCGTCCCGGCAGCCAGGGCGGCCAGGCAGCGGCGCAGCAGGACGGCGTCGTCGCGGCTCGGCACGACCACGACGATCGAGGGGACGCTCACGACTCGCGAGCCTACGTGCTGGCGGCCGGGGCGCCGGCGAACCAGCCGGTGAACCGGTCGACGAAGTATGCGGGACCAGGGGTTTCACTCTTGCCGCGAGAGTGGGCTATGGTGTGCAGCGGTGACGCGGTATCCCCCCTGCACCGCGTCACCACCTAAGCTTCCGAAGCCCCGGCCCGCTGCGAGCGGCCGGGGCTTCGTCGTACCTGGGCGGTCGAGGCCCGGACGCGGGGCGTGCGTCCCAGGCGGGTCCGGACGTTCGCGACGATCTCGCGCTCGTCCGCGTCGACCAGCGCGTAGTCCCGCACCACCACGCGCCCGCCGACCACGACGTGCCGGGGCCGCCGGCCGGGCGCCGCCCAGAGCAGTCCCGCGACGGGGTCGGCCACGCCCGCGTCGGCCACCCCCGACACGTCCCAGACGCACAGGTCGCCCGCGGTACCCGGCCCGAGCGTCGCCAGCTCCGACCGGCCCAGGCCCGCCGCCGAGCCCGCCGTCGCCATGCCCAGCACGGTGCGCGCCGGGAGCTGCGGCCCGACGAGCGCGGAGACCTGCATCGCGAGGCGCGCGTCGGCCAGGAGGTGGCCCGCGTCGTTGCTGCCGCCGCCGCTCGTGCCGAGGCCGACCGTCAGGCCGGCGTCGAGCATCCGGGCGACCGGGGCGACGCCCCAGCCCATCGGGACGTCGCACCCCGGCGCGTGGGTGGCCGTGACCCCGGCGGCCGCGAGGCGCGCGATCTCGTCGTCCGTCACGTCGCACAGGTGGGCGACCGTGACGTCCGGGGCGAGCCAGCCCCACGCCTCGAGCAGGTCCACCGGGCGGCGCCCGTAGCGCTCGAGGGCGATGGCCGTGTCGACCTGCTCGTTCGCCTGGGTGCGGCGGCGCAGCCCGTGCTCCGCCGCGACGGCGCCGAGCTCACTGAACGTCGCCTCGTCGTCCGAGTGGACGCCCGCCGGCCCGACGGCGAGCTGCAGCATCCCGTCGTCGCTCACCCCAGCCCTGGCCGCGCCGTCCGGGAGCAGCGCCCGCACGATCGCGTCGGCCGACCGGGCGGCCCGCGCGGCGTCCTCGCGGGCCGAGCCGCGCACCAGGACCAGGCGTGCCCCGACCGTGCGCACCGCGGCGGCGGTCGCCCGGGCCAGGTCGACCGTCCGCTCCGCGTCGACGTCGTGCGGCCAGTTGAGGTGGTGGTCCGCGACGGTCGTGACGCCGCTGAGCAGCGACTCCGCAGCGCCGACGGCCGCGGCCGCGCCGTACAGCTCCGGGTCGTGCCCGGCGCCGTCGTACGCGGCCGCCATGGTCGGGAGCCACTGCGCCATCGGGACGCCACGGGTGCCCGGCAGGGTGCGGAACGCGCTCTGGAGCAGGTGGTGGTGGGCGTTGACGAGCCCGGGCGTGACCACGCACCCGGACGCGTCGAGCGAGGTGACGTCGGGGGCGCCGTCGTCGACGACCAGGGGGCCGTCCGTGCCGGGACGCTCGGTCGCGGCGTCCACCAGGACGCGCTCCGCGGAGGTGACGTGCAGCATGCGGGCCGTTCTACCAGCCGCGTGTCACGTGCCTGTAACGCGGCATGCGTAGCGTCCCCGCCATGACGGACGACACGACGCCCCCGACCCCTCCGGCTGCCGCGACCGCGACCGACCCCGTGACCCTCGTCCGGGGCCGCTGGGTGCTGACCGCTGCACCCGACGGGGCGGCGACGCCGGCGTGGGTCCGCGACGGGGCCGTCCTCCTCCGCGGGGACCGCGTGGCGGAGGTCGGCACCTGGGCCGAGCTGTCCGCCCGGTACCCGGCCGCCACCGTGCGCGGCGGCGAGCACGACATCGTGACGCCCGGCTTCGTCAACACGCACGGCCACTTCAGCGAGGGTCTGATCACCGGCATCGGCTCGCAGTACACGCTCTGGGAGTGGCTGCACGCGCTCATCGACCACGTCAACCCCGTGATGCACGACGGCGCCGCACACGCGGGCACGACGCTCCAGGCGATCCAGCTCCTGCGCAGCGGCGTCACCACGGCCAACGACATGTTCTGCTCGGACCCGGGCGCTCGCGGCCCGGTCACGCCCGGCGTCGTGCGCGCCCTCGACGAGGTCGGCCTGCGCGGGGTCGTGTCGTTCGGGTCCGGCGACGCCGACCGCGACTTCGGCTTCGACGCCATCGCGGGCGAGTGGGACGCGCTGCGCGAGGCGGCCGACGCCAGCCGGCTCTCGACGTTCCGGGTGGGGATCTCCGTCGTCGGCCGGCAGACGCCCGAGGCGCTCGAGCGGTCCGTCGCCTACGCGGCGGACCACGGCGCAGGCGTGCACATCCACCTGCAGGAGGTACGCGAGGAGGTCACGGCGACGTTCCAGCGGACCGGGCGCAGCCCCGTCGCGCACTGTGCCCACGAGGGGCTGTTCGCGGTCCCGACGATCGCGGCGCACTGCGTCTGGGTGGACCGGCGCGACCGCGAGCTGCTCGCCGAGCACCGGGTCGGGGTCGCGCACAACCCGGTCGCGAACATGATCCTCGCCAGCGGCATCGCGCCCGTCGCCGAGCTGCGTGCGCTCGGCGTCGACGTCGGCATCGGCGTGGACGGGCCGGCGTCGAACGATGCCCAGGACTACCTCCAGGCCATGAAGGCCGCGGCCCTGCTCGCCCGCACGCGCGACCTCCAGGCGACCGCGATGACGGCCCGCGAGGCGTTCGAGCTGGCGACGATCGGCGGCGCGCGCGCCCTGCGCATGGACGCGGAGATCGGGTCGCTCGAACCGGGGAAGAAGGCGGACCTCGTCGTCCTCGACGGGGAGTCGCCGACGCTCGCGAACGTGCATGACCCCTACCAGGCCGTCGTGTTCGTCGCGGGCTCGCGCGAGGTCGAGGAGGTCTGGGTCGACGGCGAGCCGAGCGTGCTCGGCGGGGACGTCGTCCGCGTCGACGTGGCCGAGGCGGTCGCCGCTGCCCGGCCGGTCGCCGAGCGGCTGGTCGCGGAGGCCGGCCTCGGCCGGCTCTCGGCCCTGACCGGTGGGCCGCTCGACGCGGCCGAGCGCGTCTGAGGCGACCGGTCCCCGGCGACCGTCAGAGCTCGAGGACGAGGCGGGGGCAGCCCGCGGCCGCCCGCGAGACGCACAGCATCATCGTGCGGTTCTCGGCCTGCTCGTCGGGGGTCAGGACCGAGTCGCGGTGGTCGGCCTCGCCCGAGACGATCGGCGTCTCGCACGTGCCGCACGTCCCCTCGCGGCACGACGACAGCACGAGCACCCCGGCGTCCTCGACGCACTCGAGGATCGTGCGGTCCGCGGGGACGGCGACGGTGGTCCCCGAGAGCTCGAGCTCGACCTCGAACGCCACGTCGGCGTCCGGGTCCGCCGCGGCGTCCTTGGGCTCGAACCGCTCCAGGTGGAGCGAGCCGCGGGGCCACGCGCGCACCGCGTCCTCGACACCGGCCATGAGCCGCGCCGGCCCGCAGCAGTAGACCTGCGCGCCGGCCGGGAATGCGGCCGGATCCCCGAGCAGGGCGTCGAGGTCCGCCCGGCCGCCCTCGTCCGCGACGTGCAGGACCACGCGACCCGGGTGCTTGGCCGCCAGCTCGTCCGCGAAGGCCATGCGCGCCCGGCTCGCGCCGGCGTAGTGCAGCACCCAGTCCGTGCCCGCGGCCTCGGCCGCCGCGATCATGGGCAGGAGCGGCGTGATCCCGATCCCGCCGGCCACGAGGACGGCCGGCGAGCCCGCGTCGAAGACGAAGTGGTTGCGCGGGCCCCGCGCGGTCAGCTCGTGGCCGACGGCGAGGGTGTCGTGCACCCAGGCCGAGCCCCCGCGCCCCGCGGGCTCGCGCAGCACCGCGACGGTCCAGGTCCGCGCGTCGGGCGCGCCGCACAGCGAGTACTGGCGTTCGAGCACGCCGCCCTCGGCGTGACCGCCTCCGCCGTGGGCGCCCGGCAGGGTCAGGTCCACGTGGGCCCCGGGCTCGGGCGCGGGCAGCGGGGAGCCGTCCACGGACGCGAGCGTCAGGGCGACGACGTCGTCCGCGAGGCTCTCCTTGGCGACGACGACGACGCGGCGCGTGGTGTCGGGTGCGGTCGGGTTCACGGCTGGCTCCTGTCGCGTCGGCGGCCGGTCGGTGGGTCGGGGAGCTGCGGCTTCTGCTTGACGACGACCAGCCGGAACTGTGTGCCGTCGGCGGAGCGCCAGCGGTGCGGTGTGCCACCCCGGTAGTAGGCGGAGTCGCCGGGCCCGAGCCGGGCCGTTCCGTCGTCGCCGAGGTCGAGCAGCACGTCACCCTCGATGACGTAGAGGAACTCGTCCTCGTCGTGGAGGTAGTAGTCGCCCGGGTCGGTGTTGGCCCCGACCCACTCGAGCGGCTCGAACGCGCGGGCACCGCGTACCAGGAGCCGGGCCTCGCCCTGCGAGAACGGGCCGCGCGCGCCCTCCGACGAACGCAGCACTTGCGGGCGCGGGTCGTCGGGGTCGCGCTGCTCCGGGTCGCCGGCGGCGAGGAGCTCGACCTGGCTCGTGCCGAGCGCCCGGGCGATCCGTTCGAGCGAGACCATGCTCGGCCGCGCGTGCCCGCGCTCGAGCTGGCTGAGGAACGGATGCGACAGACCGGTCCGCTCGGCGACCTGGATGAGGGTCAGCCCGTGCGCGCGGCGCAGGGCGCGGATCCGCGCTCCGACTCGCTGCGCTTGCTCGTCGACGACCCGTTCCAGGGTGGGGACGGCCGGGGAGGCGATGGGGCTCATGCCTGGACCGTAACCGTCCCGTCTCCGTGCGAGCGGAGCCGTCGATCACTCTTTACACGCGCGGCACGACGCGTTACGCGGCGGAAACGAGCGCTCCGTAGCGTCCTCGATGTTGATCCCATCAACATCCATCGGTCGTCACGAGGGTGTGTCGTCCAGCCGTCACCGACCCTCGGGAGGACCGTCGTGAGCGCACAGCCACCCCGCCCCGTCTCGCTGCTCCGCGGTGTCACGCTGGCCGACGGCCACGCCGCCGACGTGGTCGTCGAGGGCGAGGTCGTCACGCAGGTGCTGCCCGCCGGCAGCGGTGTCGCCGCAGGGGCCGGGGACGTCCTGGACCTCGACGGCTACGTCCTGCTCGCCGCCCCGGCCGAGCCGCACGCCCACCTCGACAAGGCGCGCAGCTTCGAGCTCGCCGCGCCGCCCCTCGGGGACCTCGGCTCGGCGATCGAGGCGTGGCGCGCGTACGCGGAGACCATGACCGTCGAGTCGATCGCCGCGCGGGCCCGGGCGCAGGTGCTCCAGATGCTCGCGTCCGGCACGACGGCGATCCGCAGCCACGTCGACGTCCTCAGCGGCGACGGCACCGCGACCGTCGAGCAGGCGACCCGCGGCGCGCGGGCCCTCGTCGCGGTGCGCGAGGAGCTCGGCTCGCTCGTCGACCTGGAGCTGGTCGCGCTCGCCGGGCCCCACTGCCCCGACGAGCACGTCGAGGCGGTGCTCGACCTCGGGATCGACGTCGTCGGAGGGGCGCCGCACCTCGCGGACGACCCGCTCGCCGACCTCGACCGCCTCCTCGCGATCGCCGGCCGGCGTGGCCTGCCCGTCGACCTGCACACCGACGAGAGCCTCGACGGTCCCGTCACGCTCGACGCGTACGCGCTGGCCGTGCGGGACTGGCCCCGCGACCGGCAGTACTCCGCGGGACACTGCGTCCGCCTCGGCACGCTCGCGCCGGACGAGCGCGACCGCGTCGTCGCCGAGGTCGCGGCGTCGGACCTGGGCGTCATCACCCTGCCCATCACGAACCTGTACCTGCAGGGCTGGGACGCGCCCGTCGGCACCCCCCGCGGCCTCACGGCGATCCGCGCGCTCCTCGACGCCGGGGTGCGGGTGGCCGCCGGCGCCGACAACGTCCGTGACCCCTTCAACCCGGTCGGGCGCGGCGACGCCCTCGAGACCGCGTCGCTGCTCGTCACCGCCGGCCACCTGTCGCCCGCCGAGGCCTACGGGCTCGTGTCCGACGGCGCACGGAGCGTCCTCGGGCTGCCCCCCGCCGGACCGCGGCCCGGCGCCCGGGCGGACCTGCTCGCCGTCCGGGGCGAGAGCCTCGCCGACGCCGTCGCGACCGCCTCCGCCGACCGCGTCGTCGTCCACCGGGGGAGCGTCGTCGCCCGCTCGACCCTCACCACGACGCTCGCCGCACCGGCCGGCGTCCCCGCACCCGACCCGGTCCCCGTGGGCTGAGCCGCACCACCGCGCACCCCCGCCCGAGCACGAGGAAGAGGTACCCGTGTCCACCGCCACAGCCCCCGTCACCACAACGGTGACCAGCACGCTGCTCGACTTCCACGACGTCGAGATGACGTTCCCCGACGGCACCGTCGCGCTGCGCGGCGTCCACCTCACGGTCGACCGGGGCGAGTTCGTCTCCGTCGTCGGGCCCTCGGGCTGCGGCAAGTCGACCCTCCTGCGGATCGCGTCCGGGCTCGAGCACGCGTCCGACGGCACCGCCCAGGTCGACGCGTCCCGCATCGGCTACGTCTTCCAGGACGCCACGCTCCTGCCGTGGCGGTCCGTGCGGGACAACGTCGAGCTGCTCGCCGAGCTGGGCGGCCGGTCCAAGGAGGAACGGCGCGCCAAGGCGGACCGCGCGATCGAGCTCGTCGGGCTCACCGGCTTCGAGAAGCACCTGCCGAAGCAGCTCTCCGGCGGCATGCGCATGCGGACGTCCCTCGCGCGCTCGCTCACGCTCGACCCCGAGCTGTTCCTCTTCGACGAGCCGTTCGGCGCGCTCGACGAGATCACCCGCGAGCGCCTCAACGACGAGCTCCTGAGGCTGTTCGTCGAGCAGCGCTTCGCGGGCCTGTTCATCACGCACTCGGTCTCGGAGGCGGTCTACCTGTCCACGAAGGTCGTCGTCATGTCGGGGCGCCCCGGGACGGTGGTCCGCAGTTTCGACGTGCCGTTCCCTATGACCCGCGACATGCCCCGCGACCCCGACATCCGCTTCACGCCCGAGTTCGCCGAGCTCGTGGGAGAGGTCTCCCGCGCCCTCCGGGAAGGACACCGCTGATGGTCACCCTGCAGGAAGTCACCGAGCGCCGAGCGGCCAGGGCGACCAGCATCGCCGTCCGGCGGACGAAGAAGCGCGCCCGCGCCCAGTGGTGGCAGCCCGTCGTCGTCCTCGCCCTCCTCGTCGGGGTGTGGTGGCTCGTCGCCACCTACTACGACAAGTCCAAGGGCCTCGCGTTCCTCGTGCCCTACCCGCACCTCGTGCTCCAGGCGCTGGTGCACGACACGACGCAGGCCACGTTCAACCAGGAGCTGTGGCAGGCGCTCGGACGTTCCACGACCGTCGCCCTCACAGGCCTCGCGATCGCCATCGTCATCGGCGTCGCGTGGGCCGTGGTCATGTCGCAGGCCAAGTGGCTCGAGCGCTCGCTGTACCCGTACGCGGTCGTGCTGCAGTGCGTCCCGATCCTCGCGCTCGTCCCGCTCATCGGTGCGCTGTTCGGGTACGGCTTCCCGTCCCGCGTGATCGTGACCGTGATGATCGCGCTCTTCCCGATGGTGTCGAACACGCTCTTCGGGCTGCAGTCCACGGACAAGGGGCAGCGCGAGCTGTTCCAGCTCCAGGGCGCCGGGCGCGGGACGCGGCTCGCCAAGCTGCAGCTCCCCGCGGCGATGCCGTCGATCTTCGTGGGGCTGCGCACGTCGGCCGGCCTGTCGGTGATCGGCGCGATCGTCGGCGACCAGTTCTTCCAGCGCGGCAACCCCGGCCTGGGTGTGCTTATCCAGGTCACGGCGTCGCGGCTCATGGGCCCCGAGCTCTACGCCACGATCATCGTCGCCTCGCTGCTCGGCGTCGCCGTGTTCCTCCTCTTCGGTCTCCTCGGCCGCCTCGCCGTGGGCCGTTGGTACGACTTCAGCTGAGCGTCCCGCTCCGCTGACCGCCCGGCGCCGCGCCGCGGACGCCGCGATCCCCCTCCACCCGCCCACCCCTGTCTTTCCCGACCCCTGAAACGGAGCACCCATGCGCACCAGAACCCGCATCGCCGTCGCCTCGTCCGTGACGGTCGCCGTCGTCGCTCTGGCCGGCTGCAGCGGCGGCACGAGCGGCACGTCCGCCGGCGCGACATCGTCCGCGGCCGCCACCGGGCCCGCAGTCGACCTGTCGAGCGTGTGCCCGGCGACCGTCGTCGTGCAGACCGACTGGAACCCCGAGGCCGACCACGCGCACCTGTACCAGATGCTCGGCCCGAACCCGTCGATCGACACCGAGAAGAAGTCCGTCACGGGGGACCTGTACGCCAACGGCAAGCCGACGGGCGTCAAGCTCGAGATCCGTGCGGGCGGACCCGCGATCGGCTACTCGACGGTCAGCGCCCAGATGTACCAGGACAAGAGCATCACGATGGGCTACGTCTCCACGGACGAGGCGATCGAGTTCTCCGGCAGCCTCCCGACGACGGCGGTGTTCGCCGAGAACGACAAGTCCCCCATGGTCGTCATGTGGGACCCGAAGACGTACCCCGACGTCAAGACGATCGCCGACCTCGGCAAGGCGCTCGACAAGGACGGCGGCGTGGTCCGCTACTTCAACGGCGCGGCCTACATGACCTACCTGACGGAGAGCGGGATCCTCCCCAAGGCCACGACCGACGGCAGCTACGACGGCACGCCCGCGAAGTTCGTCACCGCGAAGGGCAAGGACGGGCAGCAGGGCTTCGCGACCGCCGAGCCGTACGTCTACGAGCACGAGGTCGGCGCATGGGCCAAGCCGGTCCAGTACCAGCTCATCGCCGACACGGGCTGGTCCCCGTACCCGGAGACGATGTCCGTGCGCAACGCGGACCTCACCAAGCTCAGCCCCTGCCTCGAAAAGCTCGTCCCCGTCATGCAGCAGGCGGACGTCGACTACTTCAAGGACCCGACGCCCACCAACGACCTCATCGTCAAGCTCGTCAACGCCTACAACAACGGCTGGACGTACGACGCCGAGGTCGGGGCCTTCGCGGCCAAGCAGATGCGCTCGCTGAACATCGCCACCAACGGCGACAACGACTACGTCGGTGACATGAGCGCGAGCCGGATCCAGGACCTCATGAAGGTCGCGGAGCCGATCTTCAGCAAGAGCGGCGGCCACGTGAAGTCCGGGCTCAAGGCCGACGACCTGTTCACCAACAAGTTCCTCGACACCTCGATCGGCTTCTAGCCGGCCGCGCCGGGGCGCGGGCCACTCCTCCCGAGACCCGCGCCCCGGCACCCCTCGCACCCCGCCCCGCTCCGCCCCCGAAGGAGACCCCCCATGACCGCATCACCCGAGGCCGTCGCCGCCCTGCGCGCCGAGCTCGTCGCCGTTCTGGGCGACCGCGGCGTCAGCGACGACGAGCGCACCCGCGCGAGGGCGTCCGTCGACGAGGCGACCATGAGCCCCATCCTGAGCGAACAGCTCCCGCTCGGGCTGGCCGACCTCGTCGCCTACCCGACGAACGCCGAGCAGATCGCCCAGGTGCTCGCCGCAGCCGCCGCGCACGACGTCCCCGTCACCACGCGCGGCAAGGGCACCGGGAACTACGGGCAGGGGATCCCGCTGCAGGGCGGGCTCGTCCTCGACACGTCGCGCGCCCGCGCGGTCGTCGAGGTCGGCGACGGCTGGGTCACCGCCGAGGCGGGCGCGCCGATGGTCGCGCTCGAGCAGGCCGCGAACGCGGCGGGACAGCAGCTGTGGATGTACCCGTCGACGGCGCAGTCCACCCTGGGCGGGTTCCTCTCCGGCGGGTCCGGCGGGACGGGGTCGATCACGCACGGCTCCAACTGGGAGGGCTTCGTGACGGCGCTCGACGTCGCGCTCCCCGGCGAGAGCACCCTGCGGCACGTCGAGGGCGAGGAGGCGCAGACCTTCGTCCACACCTACGGGACCGCGGGCGTGATCGCCCGCGCCACCGTCCGGCTCGAGCCGCTGCAGGACTGGCGGGCCGTCTACGCGAGCTTTGACGACTTCGGGGGCGCGCTCGCGGCGGTCCGCTCGCTGCGTGAGCTCGACCCGGCGCCGCGGCTCGTCAGCGCCGACCTGCCCTTCGTCGCCGACCGCCTTCCCGCGGACCCGGCGATCGTCAAGGGGAAGGCGTCGCTCCGCGCGATCCTCGACGCCACCGTCCTCGACCGGGCGGAGGAGCTCGTCACCGCCGCCGGCGGCGCGATCACCGACGTCCGCGAGGGAGCCCAGCAGACCCTCAAGGTCTCGATGCTGTCCTACAACCACCCCATCTGGTGGCTCAAGAAGAACGAGCCCGACACCGTGTACTTCCACGTCGAGGTCGGGGGCGAGGCGCTCATCGACGCGATCGACGACGTCCACGCCGTCTACCCCGGCGGCATGCTCCACATCGAGGCCGCGCACCGGTTCCCGATCGGGATGCTCACCGCGCCCTACACCGGGGCCGACGACGTCTACGCCGGGTACCCGAAGCTCCAGGAGCTCGGGGTCCGGGTCCACAGCCCGCACCAGTACTACGTCGACCACGGCGTCGAGGAGCTGCTCGCGCTCAAGGCGACGACCGACCCGGGGGGCCTGCTCAACCCGGGCAAGCTCGGGACCCCCGAGGGCGTCGTCGTCGGGGACGCCACGGCGTCCGCGCAGCCCGCCGCGATCCCCGGGTTCGGCAAGTGAGCGGCACCCGTCGGCTCGTCGAGCTCCCGGGCCCGACGCTCGCCGGCCGCTTCACGAAGGACACGATCGTCGTGCAGCCCACCGGCGCGATCGAGCACCACGGGCCCCACCTGCCGCTGCAGACCGACTACCTGCTCGCCGACGAGATCGGCAACGCCGCGGTCGACGCGGCCGCCGCGGGCGGGCTCGACGTGTGGGCCCTCCCGACCATCGCGTACACGAAGTCCGACGAGCACAGCTGGGCGCCCGGCACCGTCTGGCTGGACGCCACGACGATGTTCGACACCGTCGTCCAGGTCGGTCGGTCGGTCGCCGAGATGGGGGCCGGCACCCTCGTCTTCGCGAACGGGCACGGCGGGAACGTCGCGCTCCTGCAGGTCGCGCTCCGTGAGATCCGGCGCCTCTACGGGCTGCGGACCTTCCTCATGCCGACGCTGACCCGCACCGACCCGCCGCACGGCGAAGGCCTCGACGAGCGCGGGCTCGGCATCCACGGCGGGACCGCCGAGACGTCGATCATCATGCACCTGCGCCCCCACCTCGTGGACCTGTCCGTCGCCGACCGCTGGGTGCCCGAGCACCTCGCCGACCTCGAGCACATCGGCTTCAACGGGAAACCCGTGAGCTTCGGGTGGCTCTCCGACGACTTCGGGACGCCCGGCGTCGTCGGCGACCCCACCCAGGCGACCGCCGAGTACGGGAAGCTCCTGTGGGACGAGTCCGTCGCCCAGGCGACCGCCGCGCTCCGGGAGATCGCGACGTTCGACCCTGCGGGTCGCGCATGACGGGGCTGCCGTACCCCCCGAGCGTCCCGCCGGACGAGCCGTTCGGGCTGCTGGCGGACTGGCTCCCCGCGCCCGGCAGCGGCGAGACCCCCGTCATGACGCTGTCGACGACGGGCGTGGACGGGTACCCGGACGCACGGACCGTCCTCCTGTCCCTGTTCGACGGCGCACGCGTGCACTTCCACACCGACTCGCGCTCGCGCAAGGTCGTCGAGCTCGGGGTCGCGCCACGGGCGACCGTCACCCTGCTGCAGCCCGAGGTGGCCCGCCAGGTCGTCGTCACGGGCGACGTGGCGCCCGCGACACCCGCGGAGGCGCTCGCGGCCTTCCGGAACCGGAGCCGATACCTGCAGCTGCTCGCGTGGCTGAACGACGTCGGGACCGCGCAGCTCGGCCCGGCCGAGCGCCGCGCCCGCTGGGCGGCGTTCGACGCCGCGCACCCGGGACCGCTCGACCCGCCGCCGACGTGGCGTGGGTTCACGGTCACGCCGGTGCGCGTCGTGCTGTGGGAGGGCGACGAGCAGGGTCCCAGCACCCGGCTCGCCTACGAGCTCGAGCGTGGACGGAAGGGGCGGGGGAGATGGACGTGGGAACGATGGGCGGGCTGACGGGAGGCCACGGCGGCAGGCCGGACCTCGTGCTCCGTGGCCGTGCCGTGCTGCCCGAGGGCGAACGCCCCGCGGCCGTCGCCGTCACGGGCGGGACGATCGTCGCCGTCGGGCCCGCCGACGCGCGGTTCGACGCGGTCGAGGACCGCACGCTCTGCCCGGACGAGGTGCTGATCCCGGGGCTCGTCGACACGCACGTGCACGTCAACGAGCCCGGGCGCACCGAGTGGGAAGGCTTCGCGACGGCGACGGCCGCGGCCGCGGCCGGGGGCGTCACGACGATCGTCGACATGCCCTTGAACTCGATCCCGCCGACCGTGTCGCCCGAGGCGCTGGACGTGAAGCGGGCCGCCGCGGCAGGTGCCGCAGCCGTCGACGTCGGGTTCTGGGGCGGGGCGATCCCGTCCAGCCTCGGGAGCCTGCGGGCCCTGCACGACGCCGGGGTGTTCGGCTTCAAGTGCTTCCTCGCGCCCAGCGGCGTCGACGAGTTCCCCCACCTCGACCGGACGCAGCTCGACGCCGCCCTCGACGAGCTCGCGGAGTTCGACGGGCTCCTCATCGTGCACGCCGAGGACCCCGACGAGCTCCCGCACGGGTACGGCGGCGGGCGCGGCTACGCGGGCTACCTCGCGTCCCGGCCCGACGGGGCCGAGGTGGCGGCCGTCGAGCACGTCGTCGAGGGCGTGCGCCGCACCGGCGGCCGGGCCCACGTCCTGCACGTGTCGAGCGCCGAGGTGCTGCCCGTCCTGCGGGCCGCGAAGGCCGACGGGCTGCGCGTCACGGCCGAGACGTGCCCCCACTACCTGACGTTCACCGACACCGACGTGCCCGACGGCGCCACCCGGTTCAAGTGCGCCCCGCCCATCCGGGGCTCCCGCAACCAGGACCTCCTCTGGGAGGCGCTCGACGACGGCACGATCGACCTCGTCGTCACCGACCACTCGCCGTCGACCGTCGAGCTCAAGACCGCGGGCGGCGGCGACTTCGCCGCCGCCTGGGGCGGGATCGCCGGGCTCCAGCTCGGGCTCGCGGCCGTGTGGACCCAGGCGGAGCGGCGCGGGGTCCCCCTCGCGAGCGTCGTCGGCTGGATGGCCTCGGCGACCGCCGGGCTGGTCGGCCTCGACGACCGCGGCGCGATCGTCCCCGGCCGTCGTGCCGACCTCGCCGTGCTCGCACCCGACGCCGAGCTCGTCGTCGACGCGACCCGGCTCGAGCACCGCAACCCCGTCACCGCGTACGACGGCGCCCAGCTGCGCGGCGTCGTACGGGAGACGTGGCTCGCGGGCGCGCCGGCACGCCCGGGGGTCGGCCGCGGCGCACTGCTCGACCGCCCGACCCACGTCGCGCTCACCGCCACGTGACCAGCCCCCACGGCCACCCCGTCCCCCCGAGGAGGAACCCATGACCTACACCCTCACGAGCCACCAGTACGGCAAGGCGGAGAACCACATCGTCCGGATCTACCGCGACAGCCCGCGGCACGAGATCCGCGACCTCACCGTCACGACCGCCATGCGCGGCGCGTTCGAGGACGCGTACCTCACCGGCGACCAGTCGAAGGTGCTGCCCACCGACACCCAGAAGAACACCGCGTTCGTGTACGCCAAGCAGCACGGCGGCGGGACGGTCGAGGACTACGGCGTCGCGCTCGCGAAGCACTTCGTCGACGACGTCGAGCCCATCCACGGCGCGCGCGTCGACGTCGTCGTGGACGACTGGGAGCGGGTCGTCGTCGACGGCGAGGAGCACGACCACACCTGGGTGCGCCGGGGCCCGGAGAACCGGACGGTCACGGTGACGGTCGACGGGAAGGGCGAGGAGCAGACCGTCCACGTCGGCGGTGGCATCCGCAACCTCGTCATCCTCAAGTCGACCGGCAGCGAGTTCCACGACTTCCTCACCGACGGCTTCACCACGCTCGAGGAGACCAAGGACCGGATCCTTGCGACCGCCATCGACGCGACGTGGGGGTTCGCCGCCACCCCACCCGACTGGGACGTCGCCTACGCGGCCGTCCGGGCTGCCGTCGTCGGGACCTTCGCGACCCTCCACTCGCTCGCGCTGCAGCAGACGCTGTGGCACATCGGCGGCGCCGTGCTCGACGCCGTGCCCGAGATCGAGTCGATCTCGCTCGTCGCGCCCAACAAGCACCACTTCCTGTACGACTTCTCGCGGTACGACACCGACCAGGAGAACGCCGGCGAGGTGTTCCACGCCGACGACCGCCCCTACGGGCTGATCGAAGCGACGGTGACCCGATGACCGCGGTACACGTGCCGCCGTCGGCTCCTGCTGGTGGGCCTGCTGGTGGGCTGGATGGTGGGCCCGCCGGTGGGCTGGCCGGTGGGCCCGCCGCCTGGCCCGCCGACGACGCAGCCTGGCTCGCCCGCAGCGTCGAGCTCGCCGTCGCGAACGTCGCGGCCGGGGGCGGGCCGTTCGGGGCGGTCGTCGTGCAGGCCGGGAGGCTCGTCGCCGAGGGCGCGAACAGCGTCACGCGCGACAACGACCCCACGGCGCACGCGGAGGTCAACGCCGTGCGGGCCGCCGGGCGGGCGCTCGGGACGTTCGACCTCGGCGGGACCACCCTCTACAGCTCGTGCGAACCGTGCCCGCTGTGCCTGTCCGCGGCCCTGTGGGCGCGGATCGACCGGGTCGTGTTCGCCGCCGACCGGACCGACGCCGCCCGCGCCGGCTTCGACGACGACGAGTTCTATGCGCGACTCGCGACCGACCGCGACTCGTGGGAGCTGCCGCGCGTCGCCGAGCAGCGGATCGCGACCGCGACCCTGCCCTTCGAACGGTGGTCGGTGCACGCGTCGCGGGTCGAGTACTGACATTCGGCGTACGCCGTGCGTCGGGTGTCGGGCGCCGTGCGTCGGGCGCCGACGCCGCCCGTCGACGCTTCCCGTCGGCTGGTGGGTGGTGGCCGGCCGGTGAACCACCGCGGGCGGGGTGCGATGCGGTGACGTGACGACAGGTTGCCGGCCGGCGGAGAGGGAGCCGACGGCTACTGCGGTCTCGCATGCGGACCCCGGGCTCGCAGGCGACGAGCCGGGCTCGCCGGCTGGGCTGCGAGGCGGCGCGGGTGCTGCCGCGCCAGGACCGAGCGTCACGGTCCGCGATCCACAGGCTTGCACGGGACCCTGGCGGCGGTCGCTCTCGTGCTCTAGAATCGAACACATGTTCGACTCGCGCGGTGTTCCCGAGGTGGCGACCCATCCCGTCGTCGCCTCGCTGCACGCGGCCGCGGTCGAACCGGCCGGCGAGCTTCGCTCGGCGGACCCCATCGCGGCACGAACCTCGTTCGTCGAGCTCGCGTTGGCGAGCGTCATGCTGAAGGCGCTTGAGGTGACCAACGCGGTGCACCACCATCATCCCGACGCCACCGACGCCACCGACGCCACCGACGCCACCGACGCCACCGACGCCACCGACGCCACCGACGCCACCGACGCTCGCGTGACGCGGTCGGCCCAGCAGGGCGGCCTCTCGTCGCGGGCCTCGGGCGGTTCGTCTGCCGACGAGGCCGTCCTGGACGTGGTGCGTCGGCTCGTGGGGGCGGACGTGTCGTCGATGTCGGACGACGCTCTCGTCGACGCGGTCGTGGCGTGGCAGCAGGTCGCGTCGTGGGCGGCGGCCGAGCAGGCCCGGGTGGTCGGCGAGCTCCTCGCGCGGGGCGGGTCCTCCTCGCAGGCCGCGGACGCCGTCGTGCACGAGCTGACGGCAGCGTTGGTGACCTCGCGGCGCACCGCGACGGCCCTGGTGGGCCGCGCGACGGGGCTCGGCCGGGCACCCGAGGTCGCCGACGCTCTGGCCGAGGGACGGATCGACGCCGCCCGCGCGGACGTCCTGGTCTGCTACGACGCGGTCCCGGCCGCGGTGCGCGAACGCGTCGCCGGTGAGCTGGTCGGCACCGCCGCCGCGCCCGGCCCGGCGACCGGGCTGACCCCGGCCCAGCTGCGTGACCGGCTCCGCCGGGCAGCGATCGAGGCCGACCCCGACGGCGCCGTCGAGCGTGCCGCAGCGGCCGCGGAACGCCGGCACGTGTGGATCGACCCCGCACCGGACCAGATGGCCTGGCTGACCGCGCTCCTGCCTGCCGCCGACGCCGCACGCGTGTGGGCGCGGCTCGACGCGGCGTCCCGAGAAAGGGTCCGGGCGGCCGGGGAGACGCGCACGGTGGCGCAGGTCCGTGCGGACACGCTCACCGACCTCGTCACCGAAGGCAGCGCACCGGCCGCAGGAGTGCGCACCGTCGTCAACGTCACGGTCGCGGCGAGCACGCTGCTCGGGCTGGACGAGTCCCCGGCCGACCTGGCCGGCTACGGGCCCGTCCCCGCTACGGTCGCCCGGGTGCTCGCGTCCGACGGCGACCCGACCTGGCGCCGGATCCTGACCGACCCCGTCACCGGTGCCGCGACCGACGTGTCGCGGACCGGTTACCGGCCCGGCGTCGTGCTGGGCGACCTGGTCCGCACCCGCGACACCACGTGCACCTTCCCCGGCTGCCAGGTCCCCGCCACCCGGTGCGACCTCGACCACGTCGACCCGTTCGACCCGAGACGGTCCACCCCCGGGCAGACCCGGGCCGACAACCTGCACCCCGTGTGCCGCGCCCACCACAACGCCAAGACCCACGGCGGATGGTCCACCCACCGCGACCCCGGCAGCGGCGCGATCACCTGGACCGCCCCCTCCGGGCACCGGTACACCGTCCCCGCCAGACCCACCGACCCGACCCTGCCGACCGCCCCGACCCTGCCGAGGGGACCCAGCAGCCACCAACCACCACTGGCCCGGACGTGGCGAGCGGCCCCGCCTGCCCCGGCTTCACCGACACCGACACCGAGAGCCCCGAGACGATCGCCACCGGGAGCACCGGGAGCACCCGGAGCACCGGGAGCACCGGCAGCACCGGCTGCATCGGATGCATCGTCAGCCGCAGCACCACCAGCGCGTTCCAGGCAGACCTGCCCCGGAGCGTCGGCACGCGACGACTGCGACCCGCCCTTCTGACGCGTCGTTCCTCGCCGCCGTCGGGCTCAACGTGCACGATCGGTCGTGCTTGCTGCTCGTCCTGCCTGCTCGTCCTGCCTGCTCGGCTTGGTTGGTTGTCTTGGTTGTCTTGGTTGGATTGGTGTCTAGCTGCGTGGGCGTACGTCTGTCCCCTCGTCGCCCCAAGTCGACCCTCGCGGCCGGAGACAGCTCCAGACGATTGATCAGACGGCGACAGATGGTTGACCGGGCCCACCGATCGTCGCGCTCGGGCTGAGCCGGGAGCCGGGAGCCGGGAGCCGGGAGCCGCGTGCCGAGCCGAGTGCTGAGCGCTGCGCACCGAGTAAGCAAGGGAGCTCTGGCACTGGTCTGCCCCGGATCGGCTTCGGTGCGTCGGTGCGTCGGTGCGTCGTGTTGTCGCGAGCTGCTGCCTCGGTGCGTCGCGTTGCTGAACTCAGCTGCCGCGATAGGTCGAGTAGCCGAACGGGCTCAGCAGCAGGGGGACGTGGAGGTGGACGTCGTCGGGAGCGACGACGAAGGTGATCGTCGCCTCGGGGAAGAAGACGGCGAGGCCGTGGGACGTGAGGTAGGCCTCCGTGTCGAACGTCAGACGGTGGCGGCCCGGGGCGAGCGTGCCTGGCCCGAGGTTCCGGACGCGGCCGTCGTCGTCGGTGATGCCCGTGCCGACCTCGTGCCAGCCGTCGCCGCCGAGCGCTTCCAGACGGACCGGGACGCCCGCCGCAGGTCGGCCTGCCGCCGTGTCGAGCACGTGCGTGGTGACGAGGCTCGGGACCTCGCGAGAGCCGGCCGGGACGACCGGGACGGCCGGGGCGTCGCCCGGAGAATCGTTCGGCGCACCGATCGACCTCGTCTCCGCGGTGTCGGCGAACGTCGCGCGCAGGCGGAGCGTCATGATCTCCCGGAGCTGCTCGCCGACCGTCGCGCGCTCCTCGGCGTCGTCGAGCGTGAGCCGCCGGTCCAGCTCGGCCAGGATCTCGGCGCGCGACCGGCCCGCGGCGCGGATCAGGAAGACTCGGCCGAAGCGCTCCTCGTAGGTGCGGTTCCCCTCGGCCAGCCGGGCGGCGAGGTCGGCGTCGTCCGCGTCCGACGACGCCTGCTCGGTTCGTGAGAAGCGGGCCTCGGCGTCGCCGTGGGTCGTGGTCGGGCGCTCGCCGATCCGGGGGTGCGCCGCGAGGGCCTCGTCGATCTCGGTGTCCGTGAGCGGAGTGGCTGCCGTGACTGCCGCGTCGACGAGCTCGTCCACGGTCGGGTACGGGGATCCGGCCACGACGTCGTCGACCCAGCGCCGCACCGCGAGCGCCGGACGCAGCCTCGCGGCGAGGTCGTCGCCGGTGAGCGTGGTGAGGTCGGCGGCGAGCGTGGCGTGATCGGCAGCCGGGCCGCGGGTCACGCGCCGGCCTCCGGTGCCCGGTCCTCGTCCGTGGCGGCCGTCGACGTGTCGCCGGGCTCGAGCCGGCGGGCGAGCTGGGCCACGGTGGCGGCGAAGGCGTCGAGCGCGACGGCGACGTCGGCCTCCGTGACGATCTCGTCCGGGCTGTGACTGACTCCGCCGTTGCCGTTGCGGACGAACAGCATCCCGACGGGTGCGAGTCCCGCGACGACCATGGCGTCGTGGCCGGCGCGGGACCACAGGACCGGCGGGTCGGCGACGCCGGCTCCCTGCGCGCCGGTGCGGACGGCGTCCTGGAGCCACGGTGCGCAGGCCACGGCGTCGGCGCGGTACGTCTCGGCCGCGTCGAAACGCAGCGAGCGTGCCGCGGCGATCCGCTCCGCCGCCGTCCGGATCCGGTCCCAGGCGGCGTCGCGCGAGGCGTCGTCCTCGGCGCGCAGGTCGAGGCTGAGCTCGACTCGGCCCGGCACGACGTTGACCCCGCCCGGGAAGGCCTGAAGCTGCCCGACGGTCGCGACGACGCCGGACGACCGCCCGACCCGCTCGACCTCGAGCACGAGCTCGGCGGCGCCGACGAGCGCGTCGCGGCGCCGCTCGTACGGGGTGCCGCCCGCGTGCCCGGCGTGCCCGGTGACGGTGAGCGCGAACCGGCGTGCCCCGGCGATCGACGACACGACGGCGAGCGGCAGGTCGGCGTCCTCGAGGTGCGGGCCCTGCTCGATGTGTGCCTCGAGGTAGGCGAGCACAGAGCCCGGTCTGCGGGCGGCGTCTGCGACCCTGCCGGGGTCGAGCCCGTACGCGGTGAACGCGTCGGCGAGGGTCACGCCGTCGGCGTCGGCGAAGCTCCACCAGTCCTCGACCCACGACCCGGCGAGTGCCCGTGACCCGCTGAGCGCGCTGGCGAACCGGGTGCCTTCCTCGTCGGAGAACGCGACGACCTCGAGCGCGAACGGCAGCGCGCCGGCCCGCACGCCTCGCGCGACCTCGATCGCGAGCAGCACGCCGAGCGGCCCGTCGTACCGGCCGGCGTCGGGCACGGTGTCGATGTGGGAGCCCAGCAGCACGGCGGGCAGGCCGGGCCGCAGCCCCTCGATGCGGCCGCACACGTTCCCGGCCGCGTCCTCGTGGACGGTCAGCCCGGCCTCCCGCATCCACGCCCCGACGAGGTCCGCGGCCACGCGGTGCTCGGGGGTGAGGTGGGTGCGCTCGAGCGCGTCGGCCCGGCTGCTGATCGCGCCGAGCTCGTCGGCGCGGGCCATGATCCGCGCGGCCGCCTCGGTGGTCGCGCCCCGCGCCACGGACGTCGCGGTCATGCCGCGTCCGCGTAGCGCTCGAGCGCGGCGCCGACGCCGGCGCCCGCGGTGACGGGGACGCCGGCGGTCCGCAGCACGTGCTCGAGCGCGGCGAGCGTCGTGAGGACCGTGTCGCGCCGGGCGTTGTAGCCCATCACGCCGACCCGCCAGATCCGCCCGTGCAGCGGCCCGAACGACGTCCCGATCTCGATCGCGAAGTCCCGGAGCAGCGCGGCCCGCGCGGCCTCGCCGTCGATCCCGTCGGGGATCTCCACCCCGACGACGTTGTTCATCCGGTGCGCCTGGTCGCCGAAGAGCCGCAGCCCGAGCCCGCTCAGCCCCGCGACCATCGCCGAGCCGTGCAGCGCGTGCCGGGCGACGGCCGCGTCCATGCCCTCCTCGGCGAGCAGGCGCGCGCACTCGTGCGCGGCGTAGAGCATCGAGGTCGCCTCGGTGTGGTGGTTCAGCCGCCGCGGCCCCCAGTACTCGAGGATCTGCCCCAGGTCGAGGTAGTTGGAGCGGATCCGGTCGACGGCGTCGGGGTCGTCGTCCGTGAGGACGCGGAGCCCGGCCTCGACGCTGGACCTGCGCCGGACGACCTCCACTGCACGGTCGGACAGGCTCACGGGCGACGACCCCGACGGGCCGGCGAGGCACTTCTGGAGGCCCGCGGTCGCGGCGTCCACGCCCCAGCCGTCCATCGCGAACGTGTTGCCCCCGAGCGACGCGGTGACGTCGGCGTACAGCAGCACGCCCCGTTCGCGGCAGACGGCGCCGATCTCCTCGAGCGGCTGCGCGACGGTCGTCGAGGTGTCGCCGTGCACGAGCGCGAGCAGGTGCGGCCGGACCTCGTCGAGCGCGGCCACGAGCTCGGACGTCGGGAAGACGGTGCCCCACTCGCGCTCGATCACGTGCACCTCGGCCCCGGCGCGCTCCGCGATCTCGCGGAGCAGGTGCCCGAACCGTCCGAACACCGGGACGAGGACGCGGTCGCCGGGGGAGACGAGCGACACGATCGCCGCCTCGATCCCGGCGCGGGACGTGCCGTCGACCAGGAGGGTCGCGTCGTTGGTGGTCCGGAAGACGGTGCGGTACAGCTCCTGCGTCTGCGCCATGTACTGCGTCATCACGGGGTCGTACTGGCCGACGAGCGAGGCGGACATCGCGCGCAGGACCCGCGGGTCGGCGTCGATGGGACCGGGGCCCATGAGGAGCCGGCGCGGCGGGTCGATCGCAGGCGAGGGCGTTGCCGTGGCGGGGGCACGGGTGTCGAGCGTCGTCATGCGCCCATCCTCTCGGGTCGGGGCGACGTGGTCTCCTCGGTGGCCTCCTCGCGGCGCGCGGGTCGCAGCGCGGCCGCGACCTGCCGGGCGAGCGCGAGGGTCGCGAGGTCGCCGTCGCGCGCGCCGACGAGCCCGAGACCGACGGGCGCGCCGTCGACCGTCAGCACGGGCGCGGAGACGGCCGGACGGCCGGTGATCCCGGCCACGCACGTGAGGCGCAGCGTCGCCGCGCGGCTCGCCTCGACGACCGCCGACGGCGCGGCCGCGTCGGGGGCGGGCGACGACGTCGAGGGGAGCAGGAGGACCCGTCCCGCGGCGCGGTCCTCGATCCGGTCGCAGGCCTCGGTGACGGCGCGGTCGGCTGCGGCGGCCTCGTCGGCGGTGACCCGGGAGGCGGCCGCGAAGCGGGCGGCGACCTCCGTGCCGAGCGCGCCAGGGTGCGCCTCGACCCAGGCGCCGTGCTGCTGCCACGCCTCGAACGCCTGCGTGACCCGGAACGCCTCGTACAGCTCGCCGAGGTCGCCGACGTCCACCGCGACGGGGTCGACGTCGAAGCCGGCCGGCCCGAGGGCTGCGACCGCGTCACGGAACGCGGCGGCGACCGGCTCCTCCAGCCCCGCCGACCACAGGTCGACGACGGCGAGGCGGCCGGCCCCGGCGCGCTGGGGTGCCCCCGCGAGGCCGACGCACGCGACGTCGAGGAGGGTCGCGGCGTCGCGGGCGAGCCAGCCCACGGTGTCGTAGCGCGGCGCCAGCGGGACGAGGCCGTCGCGGGGGACCGCGCCGTGCGTCGTCCGCAGACCCCACAGGCCCTGGTAGGACGCCGGGACGCGGATCGAGCCCGCCGTGTCGGTCGCGAGCCCGACGTCGGCCTGGCCGAGGGCGACCGCCGTCGCGGGACCGTTCGACGAGCCCCCCGGAAGGCCCCCGGGGACGGCCGGGTTGACGGGGGTGCCGTAGTGCGGGTTGCGGCCCGCGACGCTGTACGCGAGCTCGTCGGTGCGCGCGATCCCGACGACGCTCGCCCCCGCGTCGAGCAGCGCCTGCACGGCGGGCGCGTGCGCAGGCTCGACCGTGCGCCCGGTGAGGAACGACGGTACGCCCGCCCCGATCGCGTGCCCCGCGACCGCGAACAGGTCCTTGACCGCGACGCTCCGCCCGCGCAGCGGCCCGTCCGGCCGGCCCGCGACGAGCGGGGTCCCTGCGACGCGCCACACGCTCGGGTCGAGCGCCCCGGACGGCGTGTGGCTCACGTGCGCCGCGGCGACCTGCCAGCCCGCCGCGCTCCGCCGCCAGAGCTGGGTCTGCTGGCCGACGCCGCCCGCGTCGTTCCGGGTCACGGCGACGACCAGGGCGGCGTCGTCCGCGGCGCGCCGCACGTGGACCTGCGTGATGGTGCGCCTGGGGGCCCCGCCGCGGGCCGCGCGGAACGCCGCGATGCGGTCGTGCCCGACGAGCAGCCCGGACGCGTCGCCCCTCAAGGTCTCCGGGCCCGGGGCGAAAAGCCGGTCGAGGGCGCCGACGTCGTCGGCCATCAGCGCGGCCTCGTACGCCCAGAACGCCTCGGTGAGGCCGGCGGGGGCCGGGTCGCCCTCGAAGGTCGCCGCGCCGCTCATGCCACCTCCGCGATGGCGATGCGGGCGTGCACGCCCTTGACGCGGTCGACGACCTGGGAGATGTCGAAGTCCGTCGACGCGCTCAGGTAGGCCAGGGCGTGCGCGCGGTCGAAGCCGAATCGCGCCGTGAGGAGGTCGATGGCGTGGCGGACGCACTGGCGCACCGCCTCGTCGAGGTCCTCGTCGAGCCCGGTCGGCACCAGATGCGTCGGGGTCTCGACGAGCGGGCCGTCGAGCCGCCCGAACCGTTCCTCCGCGATCGCCGCAGGCATGACGTCGAACCGCACCGTGGCCCGCAGCGAGCCCTCGACGGCGGTCAGCGCGACCTCGCCGTCCCCCTGCGCGAAGTGGGGGTCCCCGACGTAGGCGAGCGCGCCCGGCACCTGCACCGGCAGGTGGAGCGCCGAGCCCGCGGTGAGCAGACGGATGTCGACGTTGCCGCCGTGCGGCCCGGGCGGGACGGAGTGCGCGCGCGCCTCGGTCGCGGTCGCGACGCCCATGATCCCGAGGAACGGCGCGGCCGGGAACTCGACCGTCCGCCCGTCGCGGCCCCGCGGCATGCTGAGCCGGTACGCGCCGGGCGCACCGTCGTCGGGGGCGAGCCGGGTGAACACGCTCACGGTCCCGGGTCCCTCGGGCAGCTCGCCCGGGAGCGCGCCGCGACCGTGCCGGTTCGACACGACGCCGTACCCCACGCGCGGGACCGTCTCCACGACCGTCATGGTGAGCACGTCGCGCGGCTGGGCCCCGCGCACCGCGATCGGACCCGTGACGACGTGCGGGCCGTCGTCGTCCGGGTCGCGGGGGCTCCGCGAGGCGGCGAGCGCGATCCCGTCCGCGAGGACCTCGTCCGGCTCGACGCCGTGACCCGCGAAGAACGCGAGCGGGTCGCGGCCCTGGTCCTCGAGCAGGCCCTCGTGGCTGATGGTGTCGATGGTGACCTCGGTGCCGGGGTCGATCGTCAGGACGGGGGTGTCGGACGCGCAGGGGAGCCGGCCCCACAGCACGTGCGGCGGCTCGGCGCTCAGGTACACCGGGGCGCGCACCGGTCCCTCGCCCGGCTGGAGGGCGGGCACGGCGGTCGTCGTGGTGGTCGTGGTCGTCGCCTTCGGGGTGGTCGTGGTCACGGTGCCACCGTCGCAGCCATCCGGTCCGCCATCTCGGCGCCGGGCGAGGCGTCGGAGCGTGCGGGCGGCCGGTACGTCCGCAGGCGTTCGAGGGCGTCGTCGACGTCGTCCGCCACGACGAGCATGTCGACGTACCGCGGGTGCGTGAACCCGCGGTCGCGCATCCCCGCGACGAACGCCAGGAGCGGGTCGAAGTACCCGCCGACGTTGAGGACGCCGCACGGCTTCTCGTGCAGCCCGAGCTGAGCCCACGTCCACTGCTCGGTGAGCTCCTCGAGCGTGCCGGGGCCGCCGGGGAGCGCGAGGAAGCCGTCGGCGCGCTCGGACATGATCGTCTTGCGCTCGTGCATCGAGTCGACCAGGACGAGGTCGGTGAGCTCCTCGTGCACGGCCTCGCGGGCCTGGAGCGCGGTGGGGATGACCCCGGTGACGTGCGCTCCCGCCCGCAGGGCGGCGTCGGCCACGGCGCCCATGAGGCCCACGTGGCCGCCGCCGTAGACGAGGTCCATGCCGTGCCGGGCGAGCCCCTGCCCGACGGCCACGGCCGCTGCGCGGTACAGCGGGTCGTGGCCGGGCGCGGACCCGCAGAACACCGTGAGGGTGAAGCGTCGGGATGCAGGCGTCATGGGGCCTTCTCTCGCTCGGATCGGACGGTCGGGTCGGCCGCGGTCAGACGGCCAGGGTCAGGACGGGGGTCTGCGAGCGCGAGCAGCACACGTTGACCTGCGTGTTCGCGGCGTGCTCGTCGGCGGTCTGCACCTCGTCGCGGTGCTCCGGGACCCCGTCGACGACGCCCGTGAGGCACGAGCCGCAGATGCCCTGCTCGCACGACAGGACGACGTCGTAGCCGTGCCGCTGCAGCACCGCGGCGATGGTCTCGTCCTCGCCGACCGGCATCGCGCGGCCCGACGACGCGGCCACGACCGTGAACGCCTCGCCGCCCGTCTCGACGGGCACAGACCGCTCGAAGTGCTCGACGTGCACGTCGGCGCGCGGCCACTCGAGCGCCGACGCGCACGCCGTCGCCGACGCGGTGAGGCCGAGCGGGCCGCACACGTAGAGCGCGAAGCCCGGTCGCGGCCGCGGGACGACGGCGGGTGCGTTGCCGCGGAAGCTGTCGCCGTACGAGCTGAAGTGCGTGACCACCCGGTCGCGCCAGGGGCGCGAGCCGAGGTGCGCGGCGAGCGGCAAGGTGCCGGGCGACCGTGTGTACACGTGCAGCTCGAACGATCGGCCCTCCCGGTGCAGGCGCTCGGCCATCGCGACGAGCGGCGTCAGCCCGATCCCACCCGCCACGAGGACGCTGTGCTCGGCGTCCGGGTCGAGCGCGAACGTGTTCCGGGGGGCCGAGACCTGCAGCCGGGTCCCCGGCCGCACGGTGTCGTGGACGGCGGCCGACCCACCCCGGCCCGCCCGCTCGCGGAGCACGCCGACGACGTAGCGGTCCGGGTCGTCGTCGCTGCCGAGGAGCGAGTACTGCCGGACGAAGCCGCCCACGTGCAGGTCGACGTGCGCGCCGGCCTCGAACGGCGGGAGGTGGCCCGCGCCGTCGGGCAGCAGCTCGACGAGCACGACGCGCTCGCCGTCCGCCACGACCCGTCCGACGACGACGTCCAGGAGCTCCGGGGCACTCATGCCGTGAAGAACGCGCTCAGGCCCACGTCGCGCAGCGAGCGGCGGTAGGCGATCGACGACCGGTCGGCGGGGATGTGCACCTCGAGCTTCGGGTCGAGGGGGAGGTTCTCGGGCTTCTGGTTCTCGACCATGGCCCGGTCCTCCTCGAAGACCTGCCGGTTGAAGTCGTAGACGTCCTGGACGGGCTTGTCGGTGTCGAAGTTGCGGCACCGCGCGTCGAACAGGCGGGTCTTGCGCGCCGAGACGGGCGACGCGGCGTTCATCATGCTGAGGCGCGCGCCCTCGGGGAAGTGCACCACCAGCGACGCGGTGAACGGCACGTGCAGGCGGTAGTGGCGCAGCCAGAGGAACCCGTCGGGGATGTCGGCCTCGACGCCGAGGGGGACGTTGCCCATGCTCGACCAGTACTCGGTCTCGAAGCCGTCCGGCGTCGAGACGGGCGTGTAGTCGGGCACGACCGGGTTGGACGAGTCCGCGAACGACTTCTCGTGCACGAACGCGAAGTGCGCGACGTCGAGGAACCCCTCGACCTGGCGTCCCGCGAACGCCTCGATGTCGATCCACGGGCAGTTGATCTGCTGGAAGCCGGCGTCGTCCCAGTGCGGGACCGGCGGGATGTCGGGCTCGTCGCCCGGCGCGGCGGCCAGGCACGCCCACACCAGCCCGTAGCGCTCGACGGCGCCGTACGCGCGCAGGTGCATCCGCTCGGGGATCTTGTCGTCCGGGTGGGCGGGGATCGCGGTGCAGCGGCCCGCCGCCCCGAAGCGCAGCCCGTGGTACGGGCACTTGATGCCCTTCCCGTCCTGCTGGTCCTCGCCGAGGCTCAGCATCATGCCGCGGTGCGTACACAGGTTGTCGGCGACGACGACCTCGCCGTCGAACCGGTACACGACGAGCGGCACGTCGAGCAGCGTGGCGCCGAGCGGGCCCTCGGTGACCTCGTCGCTCTTCGCGACGGGGTACCAGAAGCGGGTCAGGACCCGCCAGTCGTCGGGCTCGAACGTGAGGTTGCGGGGGAGGGGGAGCGGGGCCGCGGTGGCGGCGGGTGCGTCAGGGGTCAGCAAGGACACGGGAGGCTCCTTCGGGGGTGCGGCGAGCGAGGGCTGCGACGATGACGCACGGTGGGGGCCGTCGTCGGGCGGGATGCCCGGGGCGCCGACGAGGCGCCACGGGGCTCAGACGCTCGGATGCCCGTGGGCGATGGTGCCCCGGTTCCAGCAGGACGGGCCGGACGACGAGCACCGGGGCTGCGGGAGCTGCATCGCGGCTCGCCTCCTCCCGCTCGACGTCGTTCGACCCGGCCGGCCGCCGCGTGCGGGCGACCTCGTGCCGGCGACGCTACCGAGCGGCTGTTTCGGCGTCGTTACCGCGCGGGGTCGGGCGGGGAACACACCGGCCCCGCACGTCAGGGGGCGGTGACGAACCCCTCGGAGACCATCCAGTCGAACGCGACGTCGCCCGGGTCCTCGCCGTCGACGTCGACCTTGCGGTTGAGGGACCGCATGACGTCGTTGGTGAGCTTCGGGGTCAGGCCCGAGAACACGTCCTTGATCCCCGGGTACTCGTCGAGCGTCGCGGTGTTCACGACGGGGGCCCCGTTGTAGGCGGGGAAGAAGCCCTTGTCGTCCGCGAGGACCTGGAGGTTCAGCGAGGTGATGCGGCCGTCGGTCGTGAAGACCTCGCCGAAGTTGCAGGTCCCGTCGGCGGTCGCCGTGTACACGGTGCCGGTGTCGAGGATCTTCACGTTCCGCGTCGGGACGCCGTCCTTGCCGGACGAGCCGAGCTTGAGCCCGTACTTCTCGAGCATGGGCCGGAAGCCGTCGGGCCGGGAGTTGAACTCGGACTCGACGCAGAACGTCCGCTGCGACACGGGCAGGTCCTTGAGCTGCGAGAGCTTCGTGATGCCGCCGAGCTCGTCGACCGCGCCCGCGCGGACCGCGAGCGCGTACGTGTTGTTCATGGGGGCCGGGGGCAGCCAGGTCAGGCCGTTGGCGGCGTCCGCGTCGCGGACGGCCTCGAACTGCTTCTCGGGGTCGGGGATGCCCTCCTTGTGCCCGAGGTAGGTCAGCCACGCCGTCCCCGTGTACTCGAACGTCATGTCGGCCTTGCCGTCGAGCATGAGCTGGCGCACGGCCTGGCTGCCGGGGACGTTCGTCATGTCGGTCACGTGGAAGCCCGCGGCCGTCAGCGCGATCACCGCGATCTTGCCGAGCACGAGCTGCTCGGTGAAGTTCTTCGCCGTGACGGTGATCGCGGCGTCGTCGGGCAGGCCCTCGATGTGCTCGATGCTGCCCGGGTCCGCCTTCGGCACGTACGACGCCGCGGGCTGCAGGCCGCAGCTCGCGAGGGCCGTCCCAACGGCGGCCGTGAGGGCGACGACGGCGACGCGGAGCCCCGTGGTACGCAGCCCGGCCGGGGTGGGGGCGCCGCGGCTCATCGGTCCAGCCCCTTCGGCCGGGCCACGTGCTCGACGAGGCGGCCCAGCCAGTCGACGAGCAGGGCGAGCAGGGCGATGAGGAGCGCGCCGGAGACCAGGACGCGGGGCAGGAACAGGTTCACGCCGGTCGTGATCAGCAGGCCGAGCCCGCCGCCGCCGATGAACGTGGCGAGCGCGGCCGAGCCCGCGAGCAGGACGAGCGCCGTCCGGGTGCCGGCGAGCATGATCGGGACGGCGAGCGGCAGCTCGATCCGGACGAGCACGCCGAACGAGCTCATCCCCATCCCGCGCGCGGCCTCGACGAGCACCGGGTCCACGCTCTGGATCCCGAGCATGGTGTTGCGCAGCACGGGCAGCGCCGCGTAGATCACGAGGGCGACGACGGCCGTCCAGTAGGAGAACCCGAGCCAGAACGCGAGCAGCACGACGAGCCCGATCGCGGGCGCGGCCTGGCCGACGTTCGCGACCGCGAGCACCGCACCGCTCGCCCGGACGAACGGGCGCCGGGTCAGGAGGATCCCGAGCGGGATCATCACGACGAGCACGATCACGGCCGACACGAACGTCAGCGACAGGTGCTGCAGGGTGTACCGGAGGAGGTCGTGTCCGTTGAGCGTGGACCTCTCGGTCGCGGTGAGGTCGGCCCGGTTCAGCCACACGAGGTAGAGGCCGAAGACCGCGAGGACGACGAGCGGCTGGATCAGGAGCCCCCGCCAGGACGTGTCGCGCGGCGTGTCGGGTGCGCGGTCCGGGCCCGCGCCGGGGGCCGCGGTCGCGTCGGCGACGGCGCTCACGCGGGCTCCTCGGCCGCGGCGGGCTCCTCAGGGCGTTCGTTGGTGCCGATGGGCGTGTCCTCGTCGTCCGCCCCGGAGGCCTCGCGCGCCGCGGCGATCGCGTCCATGATCACCTCGACCGTGATGACCCCGACGAACGCGTCGTGCCGGCCGGTCACGAGCGCCGCGCCGGCGCTCGAGACGAGCATCGTGTCGAGCGCGTCCTGGAGGGTGGCCGTCGAGCCGACGACGGGCAGGTCCGGGTCGAGCCCGCCGGGCACCTGGGTGGTGCGTCCGAGGCTGCGCAGGCTCGGCCAGCGCAGGGGGCGCTCGCGGTCGTCGAGCACGACGACGTGGCCGTGCCCCGCCTCCCGTGCCCGGGCGAGCGCGTCGGCCGACGACGTCCCCGGGGCCACCGTGACGGCGTCGGCGAGCTGCACGTCCCGCACGCGGGTCAGGGTGAGCTGCTTGAGGCCGGCACCCGAGCCGATGAAGTGCTCGACGAACTCGTCCGCCGGGTCGGCGAGGATCCGGTCCGGGGTGTCGTACTGGACGATGTGCCCGCCCTCGCGGAACACGACGATCCAGTCCCCGAGCTTGACCGCCTCGTCGAAGTCGTGGGTGACGATGACGATCGTCTTCTGCAGGTCCTCCTGGATGCGCAGGAGCTCCTCCTGGAGCCGCTGGCGGGTGATCGGGTCGACCGCGCCGAACGGCTCGTCCATGAGGAGGACGGGCGGGTCGGCGGCGAGCGCCCGGGCGACGCCGATGCGCTGCTGCTGCCCGCCCGACAGCTCGCGCGGGTAGCGGTCGCGGTAGAGCGCCGGGTCGAGCGAGACGAGGTCGAGGAGGTCGTCGATGCGCGCGGAGATCCGGTCCTTCGACCAGCCGAGCATCTTCGGGACGGTCGCGATGTTCTGCGCGACGGTCATGTGCGGGAACAGGGCGGCGCCCTGGACGACGTAGCCGATCCGGCGCCGCAGGTCGTCACCCTTGATCGTCGTGACGTCCTCGTCGCCGACGACGATCCGCCCGCGCGTCGGCTCGATCAGGCGGTTGATCATCTTCATGGTCGTCGTCTTGCCGCAGCCGGACGGTCCGACGAGCATGACGATCTTCCCGGCGGGGATCTCGAGGGTCAGGTTGTCGACGGCTGCGCCGTGCTGGCCCGCGTAGGTCTTGGTGACCTGGTCGAGCAGGATCTTCTGGCCGGAGACCTCGGTCGTGGGGGAGTCAGCTGCGGACACGGATACCTCGCGAGACGGTCAGTCGGCCGAGGCCGACGAGGAGGAGGTCGAGGACGAAGGCGAGCAGGACGACGCCCACGACGCCCACGACGACCGAGTTCAGGGAGTTCGCGCCGCCCAGCCGGGACAGGCCCGAGAAGATGAAGCCGCCGAGCCCGGGGCCGAGCGCGTACGCGGTCACGGCGGCGATGCCCATGACCATCTGCGCGGAGACCCGCAGGCCCGCGAGGATCACGGGCCAGGCCAGGGGGAGCTCGATGCGGAGCATGACGCGTGTGCGGCTCATCCCGACGCCGCGCGCCGCCTCGACGATCTGCGGGTCCACCTGCCCGAGGCCGACGACGGCGTTGCGCAGCACGGGGAGCGTCGCGAAGAAGGTCACGACGATCACGGAAGGCAGGACACCGAACCCGAACGGGGCGATCAGTAGCCCGATGAGCGCGAACGACGGGATGGTGAGGCCGATGGCGGACACCCCGTTGGCCAGCGCCCTCGCCCACGGCACGCGGTAGACGGCGAACGCGATCACGAGCGTGATCACCAGCGCGAGGACGAGGCACTGGACCACGAGCCACAGGTGCTGCCAGGACGCGAACCAGATCTGGTCCCAGCGGTCCGTCACGTACGTCCAGAACACCCCAGCACCTCGATCGCACCCGTTACGTATCTGCACCGTCTGTCTCGCGTCGGGTACCAGTGAAGCAAAGGTCACGAGATTTTGCGCGATGTGCCACGCTCGTCAGGTTTGCCCCGCGTGTCGGTTCAGGCTCTGCCGTCCGCCGGTGAGGGCTCCTGATCGTGGTGGGCCGCACCTCGCGTGGAGCCAGGGGCCGGGAGCCGTCGGAAACACTGGTGGGCCCCGTGGGGCTCGAACCCACAACCTACGGATTAAAAGTCCGCAGCTCTGCCAATTGAGCTAGAGGCCCGGGCGCGGCTGACCGGCCCGCGGCGAGTCTACGCGGGGCGCCTCCGCCTGGGTCCAGGAGGTCGGTGCCCGCTCACCGGCACCGGGTCGCGCGGACCCTAGAGGACCCGCCGCACCCTGTGCACGCCCCGTCCCGCTCAGCGGGAAGATCCGGGCAGAACACCCCGAAGCGCTTGCTCGGGGGTCGGGCCGGATGCTCGGGTGGAGACGTCAGCGAGGCCCGCCCCCCGGGGCACGGCCCTCACCGGAAACGAGAGGAGCAGCCATGCTCACCCTGACCGAGAACGCCCGTACCGCTGTCGTCGGACTCGCCTCCCAGGCCGGGGTCGGCCCTGACGGTGGCCTCCGCATCGCGGAGTCGCAGTCCGTCGCCGGCAGCCTCGAGCTCGCTGTCGTGCCCCAGCCGCAGGCCGACGACCAGGTGGTCGTCGAGGACGAGGCCCGCGTCTTCGTGGATGCTGCGACCGCGCCGGCGCTCGACAAGCTCACGCTCGACACCGACCCGGCGGCGTCCGGGACCGCGTTCGTCCTCGCGCCCCAGCCCTGAGCCGGGACGTGAGACCCGCGCCCGGGTCGTGACCGGGCGCCACGAAGGCCCGACGGCGCTGCGCCGTCGGGCCTTCTCACGGCCGTATCACGGCCAGAGCAGCCGTCCGCCGACGACGGCGCACCCGACGGTGACGAGACCGAACACGATCACCCACAAGATCCCGGGGACGCCGGTCAGTCGAGCCAGCAGGTCCGCGTCGGACGACCGTGCCCGCCCGCGCGAGCGGTCTGCCTGCAGCTCCACGACGGGTCGGACGGCGCCGAGCAGCAGGAACCAGCTCAGCGTCCACGCGATCGCGACCTGCCACCGCACGTCGAGCCACCAGGTCACGACGAACAGCAGCACGCCGGTCACGAGGACCGACCACAGCCCGTACCAGTTCCGGATCTGCAGGAGCAGCAGGGTGAGAGCGACGAGGACGAGCCACAGCACGCCGACCCCGTACCCGCGGCTGGTCAACCACGCGGCGCCGAGCCCCAGCACGCCCGGGCCGACGTAGCCGGCGAACCCGGTCGCGACCATCCCGAACCCGCGCGTCCGGCCCTTCGAGACCGTGAGGCCCGAGGTGTCCGAGTGCAGCCGGATCCCCGCCAGCCGCCGACCGCACAGCACGGCCACCAGCCCGTGCGCCCCCTCGTGCGCGATGGTGATGACGTTCCGCGCGACCCGCCAGACCGGGGTCACGAGCACGACGAGCGCCGCGACGGCGGCCGCGGTGAGCGCGACCCGCGCGTCGGGCAGGGGAGCGGCGGTGGTGGCGCGATGCCAGATGTCGGTGAGGACGTCGGTCACGGCGCCCATCGAACCATGCCGCTGCGTGGGGACCCTGAGGGCCGCGGTGCGGAATGCGCGCCCGGGCCTCGCGGTTGCCCCGAGCATGACCGACCGTGCGTTCCGGCTGTCCGTGCTCGACCTCGTCCCCGTCCGTTCCGACCAGTCCACGTCGGACGCCCTCGCGGCGACCGTCGCGCTGGCCCGGACCGCCGACGACCTGGGTTTCACCCGCTACTGGCTGGCCGAGCACCACAACATGCGTGCTGTCGCGGCGACCAACCCGCCGGTGCTCATGGCGCTCGTCGGGTCGGCGACGTCCCGCATCCGGGTCGGGTCGGGCGGTGTGATGCTGCCCAACCACGCACCGCTCGTGGTCGCCGAGCAGCTCGCCCTGCTCGAGGCGGCGTTCCCCGGCCGCGTCGACCTGGGCATCGGCCGGGCGCCCGGCAGCGACCCCGTGACGAGCCACCTGCTGCGACGCGGCGTCCGGCCCGACGACGGCGTGGACGCCTTCCCCGACGACGTCGCCACGGTCGCCGGGCTCCTCGCGCCCGGCGGCGTGTCGTTGGCGCTCGGGTCGCAGCGCTACGACCTCGCGGCGACCCCGCGGGCCACCACCGAGCCGACGATCTGGCTGCTCGGCTCCTCGATGTACTCCGCGCAGCTCGCGGCCGCGAACGGCCTCCCGTACGTCTTCGCGAACCACTTCGGGGGCGGCGGCACGCTCGAGGCGCTCGCGGCCTACCGCTCGCAGTTCCGCCCGTCGGAGCACCTCGCCGAGCCGCGGACGATCGGCGTCGTGAACGCCGTCGTCGCCGAGACGACCGAGGAGGCGCGGCGCCTGGCACTGCCGCAGGCCCGCAGCATGTGGCGGCTGCGCTCGGGTGGCCCGCTCGCTCCGCAGGAGCTCGTGGAGGACGCGGAGGCCGCCCCGCTGGCCCCCGCCGACCAGGCGGCCGCGGACCGGCTCGCGCAGACCTGGATCGTCGGGTCGCCCGACGAGGCCGCCGCTCGGGTCCGCGCCGTCGCCGACGAGCTGCGCACCGACGAGGTGATGGTCGCCCTCGTGGCCGGGGCGCACACGGGCACGCCGGCGACGTCGTCCCCGGCGCGCGAGGAGACCCTGCGGCTGCTGGCCGCGGCCCTGCTCTGAGGACGTCCGGGTCCCGGTGTGGGACAATGGTCATGAGGTGGCGCGACTTCCCGCGCGCCTGACGTCGTGGAGATTCCCCCGAGACCCTCGCGCGGCGACCACGACCTACCCAACTCGTCCGGCCGGACCACCGGCCGACGAGCACGCGTGCGCGCGGCCGTCGGCAGGTCCGGGAGCCGGACGCGAGAGGCTTCACATGACATCCCGATTCACCGACTTCGCCCTGCCCGCCGCCGTCGTGCGCGCGCTGGCCGACCAGGGCATCGAGTCCCCGTTCCCCATCCAGACGGCGACGCTCCCCGACACGCTCGCCGGGCGTGACGTGCTCGGCCGCGGCCGCACCGGTTCCGGCAAGACGCTCGCGTTCTCGCTCCCGGTCGTGACGCGCCTCGCGGCGTCGGGCACCCGCCGTCAGGCCCGTCGGCCCCGGGCGCTCATGCTGGCCCCGACCCGCGAGCTCGCCAACCAGATCGACGCGACCCTCGCGCCCCTCGCGAACGCGCTGGGGCTGCGCACCACGACCGTCTTCGGCGGGGTGGGGCAGGGCAAGCAGGTCGCCGCGCTCGACGCCGGCGTCGACGTCCTCGTCGCGTGCCCCGGCCGCCTCGAGGACCTCCTCAACCAGAAGCTCCTCACGCTCGACGGCATCGAGATCACCGTGCTCGACGAGGCCGACCACATGGCCGACCTCGGGTTCCTGCCCGGCGTGAAGCGCATCATGGACCGCACCCCGAAGCAGGGCCAGCGGCTCCTGTTCTCCGCGACGCTCGACAACGGCGTGGACAAGATCGTCCAGCGCTACCTGCACGAGCCCGTCACGCACGCCGTCGACCCGGCCGCCGCGCCCGTCGCCGAGATGACGCACCACGTCCTGCTCCTCGCCGACGCCGGTGTGAAGAAGCAGCTCGTCCACGACCTCGCGTCCGGGACCGGCCGCCGGGTCCTGTTCATGCGCACCAAGCACCAGGCCAAGAAGCTCGCCAAGCAGCTCACCGCCGACGGCGTCCCCGCCGTCGAGCTGCACGGGAACCTCGGCCAGGGCGCGCGTGAGCGCAACCTCGAGGCCTTCACGTCGGGCGCCGTCAAGGTGCTCGTCGCCACGGACATCGCGGCGCGCGGCATCCACGTCGACGAGGTCGAGCTCGTCGTGCACGTCGACCCGCCCGCCGAGCACAAGGCGTACCTGCACCGCTCGGGGCGCACCGCGCGAGCCGGGTCGGGCGGCGACGTCGTGACGCTCGTCCTGCCCGAGCAGACCGGCGACGTCAAGGACCTCCTGCGCAAGGCACGGATCAAGGCGGCGCCGCGGCGCGCCGGCGTCGGCGACCCGCAGGTCGAGGCGCTGATCGGCGAGCGCGCCGCCTACGTGGCGCCCGTCGCGCCGCCCGCGCCCCAGCAGCGGGGAGGCTCGAAGCCCGCGGGCGCTGCGTCGTCGTCGGGCGGGAGCACGTCCGGGCGTCGCCGCCGGGGCCGTGGCGGCTCGGGTGACGCAGGCGGCGCCCAGCAGCAGGGCACCCGTGGCCAGGGCCAGCGGCAGTCCGCGCAGCCGGCCCAGGCGCAGCGCACGACGGCGCAGCCCGCCGGGGCGCGCAGCGGTTCCGGGCGTCCGTCGAACGGCGCGCAGGCCGGTGGCTCGTCCTCCGGTGGCGGTCGTCGTCGCGGTGGTCGCGGTCGGGCCCAGCGTGGTGCCGGCAGCCCGACCGTCTACTCGACGTCCACGCCCCGCTGACCCCTCCGCCGAGTGTGACGCTGGGTTCGCCGAGTGTGACGCGGGCGTCGCACTCGGCGGGCGGGACGTCGCACTCGGCGAACCCGGCGTCGCACTCGGCGGGCGGAACACGTCGGTGCACCCGAGGGTTGGAACTGGCGGAGGTGCCTGATGTCCCTGAACAACCTGTTCTCCCAGCCGAGCCCCGCGAACGGCTACGAGGTCACCAAGACCGACGCCGAGTGGAAGGCAGAGCTCGACCCCCAGGAGTACGCGGTGCTGCGCCACGCGGCCACCGAGCGTCCGTGGACGGGTGAGCTGCTCGACGAGAAGCGCACCGGCGTGTACCGGTGCCGGGCGTGCGGCCAGGAGCTGTTCCGTTCCGACACCAAGTTCGACTCCCACTGCGGGTGGCCGAGCTTCTTCAAGCCGCAGGACTCGGACGCCGTGGAGCTGATCGAGGACCGCACCCACGGCATGGTGCGCACCGAGGTGCGGTGCGCGCGCTGCGGCTCGCACCTGGGGCACGTCTTCGACGACGCGCCCCAGACCCCGACCGGCGACCGCTACTGCATGAACTCGGTGTCGTTGAGCTTCGAGCCGACCGGGGCCTGAGCGGCTACTCGGCCGACCGGCCCCGTACCTCGTCGACGCTCGCGCTGTAGCGGGCGAGCAGGTCCGCGAGGGTGGAGACGTCGTCGTCGGGCCAGTCGGCGAAGACCTCGGAGAGGTACTGCAGGCGCGCGGCACGCGCCGCCTCGACGTGGGCGTGGCCCGACTCGCTCGCGGTGAGGAGCTGGCCGCGGTTGTCCTCCGGGTCGACCGCCCGGTGGATGAGGCCGAGCTCGTCGAGGCGGCTGAGCTGGCGCGAGATCGTCGCCCGGCCGATGCCGAACCGGCGGGCGAGCTCGGTGGCGTGGACGCCCGGCTCGGCCGCGATGATCGCGAGCAGGGGGTAGGCGCTCGCGTCGAGGTCCGGGTGGATGCGTCGTGCGAGCTCGGCCTGGGCCGCTGCGGCGCGCCGCAGTACGACCCGGAGCTCCTGCTCGACGCGGTTGAGAGGCGTGCGGGCGGCGTCGCCCGTCGTGGCCGGGGTGGGACCGGCGGTGCTGCCAGTAGTCATGCGGACCATTGTGACGGCAACGGGGCGGCTACCACCACAGTGGTAGCCGCCCCGTTCTGGTGCTCGAACCGGGAGGTCAGGCCCGCGTCGCGCTCACGCGGCGCTCGTCCGGCTCCTCGGAGCTGGTCGGCGCGACGACCGACATCGCGGTGTCGAGCTCGGCGCGGTGCTCCGCCTCGGTCGCGGACCGCTCGCCGGCAGCGTCGGCGCCCTCCTGCAGGAGCTCGACGCCGGACTTGGTGCCGAGCGGGATCTCCTTGAGGAACACACAGGCGATCGCGGCGACGAGGGCCAGCGGCGCGGCGATGAGGAAGATCTCGGCGACCCCGTCGCCGTACGCCTTCTCGACGACGGTCGCGACCGGCGCCGGGAGCTTGTCGATCTCCGGCAGGGTGCCGCCGGAGCCGCCGGGCATCGTGATGCCGAGCTTCGTGAGCCCGTCGGCGATGGACGACGTGACCCGCGTGTTGAGCACGGCCCCGAGGACGGACACGCCGATCGCGCCGCCGAGGGTGCGGAAGAACGCGACGGACGCGGTCCCCGACCCGATCTCGTGGACGTCCAGGGTGTTCTGGACGGCGAGGACCAGGTTCTGCATGAGCATGCCGGTGCCCACGCCGATGACGAACAGGTAGACGCTGAGCGTCACGAAGCTGGTCCGGTAGTCGATCGTGCCCATGAGCAGCAGGCCGACGGTCAGCAGCACGCCGCCGGTGACCATGAACCACTTGTACCGGCCCGTGCGGGCGATGAGGTTGCCGATGACGAGCGAGGCGAGGAACACCCCGACCACCATGGGGATCGTCAGGAGGCCGGACTGCGTCGGGGTCTTCCCCTTGGCGATCTGGATGTACTGGCTCAGGAAGACGCTCGCGCCGAACATGGCGACGCCGACCGCGATGCTCGCGACGACGGCGAGCACGAACGTGCTGTTCTTGAACAGGTGCAGCGGGATGATCGCGTCGGTGCCCTCGTGCTTCTCGACGAGGATCGCGGCGACGAGGGCGACGACCGCCCCACCGACCATGGCGAAGGTCTGCCAGGAGACCCAGTCGAAGTTGCTGCCGGCGAACGTGACCCACAGGAGGAGGAGCGCCACGCCCACGGAGATGAGGGCCGCACCCCAGTAGTCGATCCGGGAGTCGCCCTTGGTGCGCTTGGGCAGGTGCAGCGTCTTCTGCAGGACGGCGATCGCGACGATCGCGATCGGCAGGCCGACGAAGAAGTCCCAGCGCCAGCCGATCGAGTCGGTCAGCGTGCCGCCGAGGATCGGGCCGCCGACCATGGAGACGGCCATGACGCCGCCCATGAGGCCCATGTACTTGCCGCGCTCGCGGGGCGAGACGATGTCCGCGATGAGGACGGTGCCGAGGGCGGTCAGACCGCCCGCGCCGACGCCCTGGAAGGCGCGGAACAGGATGAGCTCGCCCACGTTCTGGGAGAGCCCCGCAGCAGCCGACGACAGCACCGCGACGACCAGTGCGAGCTGGATGAGCAGCTTGCGGTTGGTCATGTCGGCGAGCTTGCCCCAGATGGGGGTGGTGATCGTCGTGGTGAGGAGGGTCGCCGTGACGACCCAGGTGTAGGAGCTCCCGGAGCCGTTGAGCTCGGAGACGATGCGCGGCAGCGAGGACGAGACGACGGACGTCGCGAGGAGCGCGACGAACATGCCGAGGAGGATGCCCGACATCGCCTCGAGGGTCTCGCGCCGGGTCATGGCCGGCTTCTCGCCCGGGCGCGCGGTGTCGGCGGGCGAGGCCCCCGACACGGCGGTTTCGGTGGTGGTGGTCATGCGGTGGTGCCCTTTCCGGTCGTGGCACGGTGGTCAGGGGTGTCGTGGTGTCGGACGACGCTGTCCGCGATCTTGCGGAGCTGCAGGACGGCGTCGTGCAGCTCGTCCGGGGACCAGTCCCCGAAGACGTGTCGGGCGCGGTCGCGCCAGGCGGCGAACGCCTCGGCGGCGAGCGCGCGCCCGCTGTCGGTGAGCGCGAGGGTCCGGGCTCGGCGGTCGTCCTCGTCGACGGCCCGCTCGACGTAGCCCTCCTTGACGAGCGCGCCGACCTGACGGCTCGCGACCGAGACGTCGATGCGCATCGCGTGGGCGAGGTCGCCGATCTGCAGCGGCAGCTCGTTCTTCTCGAGGATCCGCAGGACGGCGAGGCTCGACCGGGCGCAACCGAGGTCGCGCGCGGTCGCGGTCGCCGACTCGCGCTGGGCGCGGCCGAGCTCCTCGAGCGCGCTGATCAGCCCGTCGACGGTCGCCGCGTCGGCGCCGAGGCCGGGGATCCCGCGGCGCTCGGTGGTCGACGACGGCGGGTCCGTGGTCGATGCCGACGGAGCCTCGTCGGGGGCCCGGGTGGTGGTCAGGGTGGTCATGGTGTCGCCTGCTTTCCGGGAGGTCGGTGCCGTCCCGCAACATTTGCTCCGTGCAAGCATAGAACGCTTGCTTGCATCAAGCAACTAGAAGTTCCTGTGTCGCGCCGGTGCGTCGGTCGCGCGGCGCCGGCGTGCGACGCTGGAACCATGAGTCCCGCCCCCGACGAGCAGCCGCGCCGTCCCCGCCGGCCGGCCATGCTCGACCCCCGCGACGCCGACGAGATCCCCGGTGACCTCGACCCCGCCCTGCGTGACCAGGTCGCCCACACCACGGCAGCCGCGCTCGTCCGGGGCGCGCGGGAGACCGAGGATCCCGCCGTCGTCGACCGGCTCGTGCGGCTCGTCGAGCGCGAGGGCCTCGACGTCGTCGCCGGCCTGTGGTCGGACGCCGCGCCCGCGACCCTGCCGGGCGCCCTGTGGCGCCTCTACGCGCTGCGCGAGTGGGTCCGGCGCGACGGCGAGGTCGTCGCGCTGCGCTACCGGCTCGGCGTGCACGCCGCCCCCGTGGCCGAGGTCGTCGCGGGCGTCGCCAGCCCGCCCGGTCCCGACGAGGTGCGCCGTGTCGCCGACGACGTCCTCTCCGGCGTCTACACGGGCGACCTGGCCGTCGCGCTCGAGCGCGCCGCCGCGTTCTGCCGGATCCTCGCGATCGGAGCCACCCACGACGCCGACTCCCGCGAGGACGTCGACGCCGACTGGGCGCAGCGCCTGACCCGCGGCGCCGCGTCGCTCCAGCGCACCGCCGAGGAGCTCGAGCACAGCGCCTCGCTGTGGCGCCAGGGCCGGCTCGAGTGATCGGGCAGGATCGGGTTCAGGCCCCGGGCTCCCGTAGAATAGGGATCGCGACACCGGGTCGCGGCAGCCCCGGGCTCCACACTCAGCCGCTACGAGCGGCCTTCGCGCCGACAGGCGCTCCCGGCCCGGTGTCGCACTCACCAGCAGCGACACGCCCCGGTTATCAGACGCGTCGAGCGCTCCGTTACATTGGATCCGTCCTGCGGGGCCGCGACCCGCGCGCTGCCCCTCGCACCCCCCTCCGGAGCCCACCGTGCCCCTGCGCCTGACGCCGCGCGACACCACGTTCTTCGACCTCCTGACGGAGCTCGCCCAGCACCTCGTGACAGGGTCCAACCTGCTCGCCGAGATGCTCGGGGCCGACCGGCCCGAGCGCAAGGAGCTCGCCAAGCAGCTCAGCGAGGCCGAGCACGACGCCGACGAGTCGACGCACTCGATCATGCGCCGCCTCAACCAGACGTTCGTCACCCCGTTCGACCGGGACGACATCTACGAGCTGACGTCCGCGCTCGACGACTGCATGGACTACATGGAGGAGGCCGCGGACCTCATCGTCCTGTACCGGATCGGCGAGCTGCCCGCCCGCGTGTCCGACCAGGTCCAGGTCCTCCAGCGCGCCGCGGAGCTCACGGCCGAGGCCATGCCGCGGCTGCGCTCCAACCTCACGGACCTCGCCGAGTACTGGGTCGAGGTCAACCGCCTCGAGAACCAGGCCGACAAGGCGCACCGCAAGCTCCTCGCCGAGCTGTTCGACAACGTGTCCGACCCCATCGAGCTCATGAAGCTCAAGGAGGTCGTGGAGATCCTCGAGGCTGCGGCCGACGGTTTCGAGAAGGTGGCCAACACCGTCGAGACCATCGCGCTCAAGGAGTCCTGAGCCCCGGTGGAAGCGGCACTCGTCGTCGTCATCGTCGCGCTCGCCCTCGGGTTCGACTACACCAACGGCTTCCACGACGCGGCGAACGCGATCGCGACCTCGGTCTCGACCCGGGCGCTCACCCCGCGGATCGCCCTGACCATGGCCGCCGTCATGAACTTCGTCGGTGCGCTCCTCGGCACCGCCGTGGCGGAGACCATCGCGAAGTCGATCGTCGACCTCGGGGACGCGTCGAACAGAGAAGCGCTCACGGTCATCGTGTGCTCGCTCATCGGCGCGACCTGCTGGAACCTCATCACCTGGTGGTTCGGCCTCCCGTCGTCGTCGACGCACGCCCTCATCGGCGGGCTCGTCGGCGCGGGCATCGTGGGCGGCCTCGGCATCTACTGGATGAACGTGTGGGACAAGGTCGTCCTGCCGATGGTGTTCTCGCCGCTGGTCGGCTTCGTGCTCGCGTTCGCCGTCATGATCGGCGTCCTGTGGCTCCTGCGGAACGCGGCGCCCGCCAAGACCTTCCGCCGGTTCCGGCTCGCGCAGACCGTCTCGGCGTCCGCGATGGCGCTCGGCCACGGCCTGCAGGACGCCCAGAAGACCATGGGCGTCATCTACCTCGCGCTCCTCACCGTCGGGTGGGCGGACCCGGACGCCGGGATCCCGCTGTGGGTCAAGATCTGCGCGGCCAGCGCGATCTCGCTGGGCACCTACTCGGGCGGCTGGCGCATCATGCGGACCCTCGGTCGCAAGATCATCGAGGTCGACCCCGCGCGCGGGTTCGTCGCCGAGTCGGTGTCCGCGACCGTCCTGTACGTGAACGCGTTCGCGCTGCACGCCCCCGTCTCGACCACCCACACGGTCACGTCCGCGATCATGGGTGTCGGAGCGACGAAGCGGCTGAGCGCCGTGCGGTGGGGCGTCGCGAAGAACATCGCGCTCGCCTGGGTCCTGACCCTGCCCGCCGCGGCCGCCGTGGCCGCGCTGTTCTGCCTCGTCCTGCACCCGTTCCTGACGTAGCGGGTCAGCCGAGCCGGGCGCTCAGCAGGATGCCCGTGCCGCCGGCGAACGGCACCCCACGGAACGCCGCCCCGCGGACGACCTCCACGAAGCCCCACCGGGCGTGGAGCGCCAGCGAGGCGGCGTTCCGTGCGTTCGTGAAGTAGAGCGCCGTGTCCGCGCGCGCACGGATCCAGTCGAGGCGCGCCTGCGTGAGCAGGGTCCCCGCGCCGAGCCTCCGGGCCGCGGGCGTGACGGCGAGCCCGGCGAGGTAGTGGCCCGCGGGCGCGGGGCCGTCCGCGTCGGGGTAGTGGTGCGTCTTGGCCCAGCCGACGACGACGTCGCCCAGGACCGCGACGACGACCAGCCGGTCGGGGTCCGCGATCGCCTCGTGCAGCGCACGGGCGGCCCCGGGCGAGTCCGCCAGGCCGGCGTCGGCCTTGACGACGCTCACGGCCCCGACGTCGTCGGGCGTGGCCGCGCGGACGGTGACCGGGCGCGTCGGGTGCGCCGCTGCCGGTTCGAGCACGGTCAGCAGAGCGGGTCGGTCGGGCCCGCGCAGGGCGTCGGGCCGAGCGAGGCGGCGACGTCGGGGTCCGTCGCGCCGACGATCGCCCGGGCGGCGTCCCCGAGCTGGGCGAGCTGTTCGGGCGTCAGCGTGTCGACGACGAGCCTGCGGACCTCGCGCAGGTGGCCGTCCGCGACCGTGCGCAGGTGCTCCGCGCCGGCGGGGGTCAGGACGGCGTTCGTCCGTCGGCCCGCCTCGGTGCAGCTGACGCGCTCGACCCAGCCCGCGCGCTCGAGGCGCGTGACGGCGTGGGAGAGCCGCGACGCCGAGCCCTGGCTGCTGAGCGCGAGGTCGGTCATGGGCAGGACCCGTCCGGGGGCGGCGGCGAGCGCGGCGAGCACGTGGTACTCGTACAGGTTCATCCCGGCGTCGCGCTTGAGCTGGTTGTCGAGGGCTGTCGGGAGCGTCGCGAGGAGCGCGACCAGCGCCGTCCAGGCCTCGACCTGGGCGTCCGACAGCGCGGGGGCTGTCGGGGTCGCCTCGGTGCTCATGCCCTCGATCCTAACTGACTTGAACATTCAACTGCGATGTGCGTACTGTGCAACTTGAACATTCAATTCGATCGGGCCGCCGTGGCCCGGGGACCAGGAGCTCCTCATGAACGTCCTCCGCGTGGATGCCAGCATCCAGGGCCCGGCGTCGGCCAGCAGCGCGCTCGCCGACCTCGTGACCACCGAGCTCGTCGGCGCCCGGCCCGACGTCACCGTCGTCCGGCGCCACCTCGGCGCCCAGCCGCTGCCCGCCGACGCGTGGGCCACCGCGGTCGGGGCGGGCTTCACGCCCGAGGCTGACCGCACGCCCGAGCAGCGCGACGCCCTCGCCCTCGCCGGCGCCGTGGCCGAGGAGCTGCGCTCTGCCGAGGCCGCCGTCCTCGCTCTGCCGCTCTACAACTGGGGCGTCTCGCAGCACGTCAAGACGTGGATCGACCTCGCGATCGCGGGCGGCGGCGCGGGCACGCCCCTGCTCGAGGGGACCCCCACCGTGCTCCTCACGACCCGCGGCGGCTCCTACGCGCCCGGCACGCCCAAGGAGGGCTGGGACCACAGCATCGGCTATCTGCGCCGCATCCTCGCGGACGTCTGGAAGGCGGACCTGACGGTGATCGAGCGCGAGTTCACGCTCGTCGGCGTCAACCCCGCGCTCGACGAGTTCACCGAGGTCGCCACGCTCCTGAAGAAGGAGGCGGACGCGGCCGCCGTCGCCGCGGGGCGCGCGCTCGCCGCTCGGTGAGACGCCGGACCTGACCGCGTCGACGCGACGGCAGCGAGCGTCAGCCGGTGGGCCCGACGGCCGCCGCCAGTCGCGCGAACGTCGCGTCGACGTCGCCCGGCACGGTCACCAGCCGGTGCGTCCCGGGCCGCGTCGCGACGAGGGCGTCGACCCCGGCTGCCAGCGCTCGTACGCGTTCGACGGTCGGCGGCCCCTCGAGCGCCGACCACGGGTCTGCGCCGTCGTCGGAACCGGAGGCCGCGACGCGGGCGGCCAGCCGGGCCACGAGATCCTCAGGGTCGGCCGTGAGCACGACCTCGACGAACCGCGCGCCGGTGGAGCCGCACGAGGCGTCCAGCGCCTCGACGAGATCCGGCCGTGCGAGGAGCTGTGGCACGACGACGTCGCCACCGGCCCGCAGCTGCGCCTCCGCGGCGCCGAGCGCGACCAGGCGAGCCCGGCGCCCCGCCGCGAGGACGTCGTCCCGCCAGGCGCCGAGCGTCGAGCGCAGCCGGTCGAGGTCGAGCACCAGCGAGAGGGGGCGCGAGTCGGCCCACCGGCGGGCGAGCACCGACTTCCCGGTTCCGGGCGCGCCGTTCAGCAGGAGGAGCGTCGGCACGCGTCAGAGCGCCGGCGTGATCGTCTCGGCCGCGACGACGCGCGGACCCTTCGACGTCAGCCCGACGTGCGCCACGAGCGCCTCGCCGGGCTCCAGGTACGGGTCCTTGCGGGGCAGCGCGTCCGCGACGTTGCGGCCCGTGTGCTCGGACAGGACGTCGAGGACGGTGGGCAGCACGGGCCGGTGGGTGCAGAGCACGGACGTCTCCTCGGCCTCGAGGAGCTCCCGGACGGTCGCCGCCACGCGCGCAGGCGACCTCTCGTGCTGGGCCTCGGTGAGCCGGCCGTGCCGCCGCGTCTCGAGCCCCGACGCGTCTGCGTACGGCGCGACCGTCTGGGCGCAGCGCGTCCACCGGCTCGTGACGACGTCGCGCACGCCGTAGGCCGCCAGGACGGGCACGAGCGCCGCGGCCTGCGCCCATCCGGTCGGCGTGATCGGTCGGGCGTGCTCCTTGCCCGCCCACTGGGCCCGCTGGACGGCGCTGCCGTGGCGGGCGACCACGACGGCATGCGTCGAGAGCCGGCCGTGCGCGTGCGCGTCGAGCAGCGCGACGAGCGGCTGACGGTCCGCGGTGCGGGTCAGGCGCCGCGCGGCCTCCTCGACGCCCAGCCACTCCTTGTGGTCGATCTCGTGCTTGTCGACCGGCGCGACCGGGTGGCGGGCACGCAGCGCGGGGCCGTCGGCGTCGGAGGCCGTCTGCGCGGCCCAGTAGTGCACCCGCTTCACGCGTCCGTCGGGCACGAGGTACTGCAGGCCGGGCAGGGGCTGCCCGAGCACGACGGCGAGGCCTGTCTCCTCCTGGACCTCGCGCACCGCCGTGGTCGCGCGCGACTCGCCCGGGTCGACCTTGCCCTTGGGCCACGACCAGTCGTCGTACCGGGGCCGGTGCACCAGGAGCACCTGCAGCTGGTGGTGGCGCTCGCGCCACACGAGCGCTCCCGCGGCCTCGATCAGCCTCGACCTCGCCCGGGGGAGCGTGCGGTGCTGCGTCATCTCGACCGGGTTGAGGACCGCCGGCCGCCGGGACGTGGCCTTGCTCGGCTTGGGCGAGTCGTAGGGCGTCGCGAGCACGGTGCCCGCGGCTCCGACCGCCTGCTCCGACCCGTGCGTCACGAACCGACCGCCCGCGCCGACGACAGCTGGGCGCGCTGGCGTGCGATGAGCACGTCCTGCAGGTCGGCGAGCGGCTCACCCGCCTCGCCCCGGTCGTGCCGCACCCACGTGCCGTCGGGCTGCAGGTGCCAGCTGCTGGTCGTGTCCGCCATCGAGAGCTCGAAGAGCTCGAGCAGCTCGTCGAGCTGGCTCGGGTCGGTGAGGCGGACGAGCGCCTCCACGCGGCGATCGAGGTTGCGGTGCATGAGGTCCGCGGACCCGATGAAGATCTCCGGTCCGGGCGCTGCGCCGTCGGACGTCCCGGTGACCGCGGGCTCGTCCGCCGGCTGGCCCGACGAGTTCGCGAACGCGTAGATGCGCGAGTGCTCCAGGTACCGGCCGAGGATCGAGCGGACCCGGATCGTCTCCGACAGCCCGGGCACCCCGGCGCGGAGCGCGCAGATGCCGCGCACCACGAGGTCCACCGGCACGCCCGCCTGGGACGCGCGGTAGAGCGCGTCGATCGTGGCCTCGTCGACGATCGAGTTCACCTTGATCTTGATCCACGCCTCGCGGCCCTCGAGCGCGGCGCGGCGCTCGCGCTCGATCCGCTCGACGAGCCCGAGACGCACCGCCCGGGGCGCCACGAGCAGCCGGTGGAACGTCGAGCGCGGCGCGTAGCCGGAGAGCTGGTTGAACAGGCGCGTGAGGTCCTGCCCGACGTCGGGGTCGCACGTGAGCAGCCCGAGGTCCGTGTACAGGCGCGCGGTCTTCGGGTTGTAGTTCCCGGTGCCGACGTGGCAGTAGCGACGCAGCGAGCCGTCGGGCTCCTGCCGGACGACGAGCGCCAGCTTGCAGTGCGTCTTCAGGCCGACGATCCCGTACACGACGTGCACGCCCGCCTGCTCGAGCTTGCGCGCCCACGAGATGTTGGCCTGCTCGTCGAACCGCGCCTTGATCTCGACGAGCGCGAGCACCTGCTTGCCCGCCTCGGCCGCGTCGATGAGCGCGTCCACGATGGGGGAGTCGCCGGACGTCCGGTAGAGCGTCTGCTTGATCGCGAGCACGTGCGGGTCCGCCGCGGCCTGCTGGACGAACGTCTGCACCGACGTCGAGAACGAGTCGTACGGGTGGTGGAGCAGGATGTCCTGCTCGCGGATCGCCGCGAAGATGTCCGTCGGCATCGCGGACTCGACCTCCGCGAGCAGGCGGTGCGTCGTCGGGACGAACCTCGGGTAGTGCAGCTCGGGGCGCTCGAGGTCCGCGATGACGTTGAGACCCGTGAGGTCGAGGGGCGCCCGGAGCGTGTAGACCTCCGACGCGTCCATCCCGAGCTCCCGGATCAGCAGCTCGCGGATGCGGGGGCTGATGCCCTCGGCCAGCTCGAGCCGCACCGGCGGCCCGAAGCGGCGTCGCAGCAGCTCCTTCTCCATGGCCTTGAGGAGGTTCTCGGCGTCGTCCTCCTCGACCTCCACGTCCTCGTTCCGGGTGACGCGGAACGTGTGGTGCTCGAGCACGTCCATGCCGGGGAAGAGGTGGTCGAGGTGCTGGCCGATGACCTCCTCGATCGGCACGAACGACGTCGGCCCCTTCTCCGGGTCCGCGGTCTGCGTGCTCGGCGCCGACGGGCGGCCGCGTGCGTCGACGGCGATGAAGCGCGGCAGCAGCGGCGGCACCTTGACCCGGGCGAAGTGCTCCTTGCCCGTCGTGGGGTTCACGACGACGACCGCCAGGTTCAGCGAGAGCCCCGAGATGTACGGGAACGGGTGGGCCGGGTCGACTGCCAACGGCGTCAGGACCGGGAAGATCTGCTTGCGGAAGTACTTGCGCAGCCGGTCCTGCTCGTGGTCGGACAGCTCGTCCCAGTGCACGAGCGTGATGCCCTCGCCGTCGAGCGCCGGCTGCACCTGCTCGCGGAACACCCGCGAGTGCTGGGCCATGAGCGCGTGCGCGTGCTCGCTGATGGCCTCCAGCACCTGGTGCGGGGACAGGCCCGACGCCGCCGTCATGGCGATACCCGTCGCGATGCGACGCTTCAGCCCGGCGACCCGGACCATGAAGAACTCGTCGAGGTTCGACGCGACGATCGCCAGGAAGCGCACCCGCTCGAGCAGGGGCAGCGAGTCGTCCTCGGCGAGCTCCAGGACGCGGCGGTTGAACGCCAGCCAGCTCACCTCGCGGTCGAGGAAGCGGTCGTCCGGCAGGTCGGGGAGCACCGCGGGCCCCTGCCCGTCGTCGGCCCCGGGCAGGCCGGCGAGGGCATGGCCGCGCACGTCGTCGGAGATGTGCTCCGCGATGTGCGCGGCCAGCTCGGGGTCGAGAGTGGCTTGCGTGCCGCCGGCGTTGCCCTCAGTCATGACCTCATGGTGGCACTGAATCGTGAACGCCGGGTGACTCAGGTGCTCAGTACTCGTCGACCGGCACGACCTTCCCGTCGACGACCGTGTAGGTGGCGCGGTCGTCGAGGGAGGTCGCCTGCCACGTCTTGTGCTCGGTCTTGGTGCGGTAGTGCTCCTCGCTCTTCGGGAGCGTGTAGGCGTAGCTGGCCTCGCCGCCGGTCGACTCGACCGTGATCCGGCCCGGCTCCCACTCCGAGGCCGACGCCGTCACGGACGGCTTCGTGGCCACGAGCCAGTGCCCGTCCTGGGCGTCGTCGGCCCAGACGAAGGCGTCGTTCGGGCAGCCGTCCGGCTCGGCCTCGGTGGACGCGAAGCACACGTCGAGCCGCGCGCTCTCCTGCTTCTCCGCCTCGCGCAACGCGGCGTCCGTGACGGTGTAGGTGAGCGTGCGGTCCTCGCGCGAACCGGAGCCGAAGCCCGTGTCGCGCCCCTCGTCCCCCGTGACGAGGTAGGTGACGGTCGACGCCGCGAGGTAGGGGCCGGCGTCGGGCAGGGTGACCGTCCACCGGCCCGGCAGGAGCGCGAGCCGGGGGTCGTCCGGGTCGACCTGCGTCTTGTGCCCGTCCACGAGGATCGTGACGGGGTTCGCGGCGGCGTCGTCGCCAGCGCCCGCGTCCCCGCTCGCGACGACCTGACCGAGGTCGAGCGACACGCTCGGCACGTCGGGGGCGTCCAGGACCCAGTGGTCGAAGACGACGTCCTCGTGCCCCTCCTTGTGGAGCGACAGCGTCTGGGTGGTCTTCGTGCCCCCGACGTCGAACGCCACGGTCACCGCGGCCGAGTCGCCGTCGACGTCGACGTGGCGCACGCGGACCGACGAGGGCCGGTCCGCGACCTTCCCGTAGACGGCGTCGGTGAGCAGCGCCCGGCGGTCCTTCTCGAGGTCCGGGTCGGCGACCGCGAACGCCGTCGACGGCTTGCCGTCGCGCAGCGCCTCGACGTACGCGAGGGCCACGTGCTCGGGACCGTGGGCCGCGCCGTTGACGACGTTCCGGGCGACCACGGCGCCGCCCACGACGAGCACGAGCCCGCCGGCCGACGCGAGCGTGATCACCGCGGCCCGCCTCGACACGGGCAGGCGCGGCGCTGCGCCGGCAGCGTCGGCGTCGGCGCCGCTCGGTCGACCGGATGCCAGCGCCGGGACGATCGTGCGGGCGAGGACCTCCGCGAGGCCGCCCCAGAGCGCCGCCACCACGAACGTCCACGGTGCGAGGATCGCGTGCCCCGAGCCCGACACCGAGACCAACGCGTCCACGTGCACGGTGGCGCGTCCGCCCGCGAGCAGCGTCGTCGCGAGCGAGCCGACGGCGAGCACCGTCGGGGTGGCCCAGGCGCTGCGCCAGTGCCCGGGTGCCACGTGACGTGCGAGCAGGACGGCGGTCGCGGCCGTGCCGGCCAGCACGGCGAGGAACAGGAGCCACAGCAGGCCGGGCGTGCCGTCCGAGAAGAGCGAACCCGTCGCGGAACCGCCCGACCCGAACATCGAGCCCGAGAGCTCCAGGCCGCCGAAGCCGCCCAGCCCGAGCCCGAGCGCGGCGACGTTGACGCCGAGCAGCGACCCGACCAGGAGCGCCGCGCCGACTCCCTGTTCCGCGGCGAGCCACACCAGCGCCCCGAGGGCCACCAGCACACCGGCCGCTCCGTAGCCGAGCGCGGCCGCGACCGTCGCGCGCCGCAGGGCCGGGTGCAGGGGCAGTCCTAGTCGGCGCAGGTCGAGGTGCGGGCGTCCGGCAACCGTGCGCGTCGCCGCGCCGGCGGCGGCCCCGAGGGTCCCGATCACGAGCCCGCCGAGGAGCGTGAGGAACGGGTTGGCGTGGATCGAGGCGCCACCGGACTCGTCGGACGCGCTCACGCGGAACACGGCCGCGAGGATCGCGGCCCCGACCCCGAGGACGCCGCCCGTCACGAGCGACGTCGTCCACGCGTCCCGGACGCTCGTGACGCGGACCGGGCGCCACAGGCTCCAGCCCCACACACCCGCGAAGGCGAGGAGCGTCAGCCAGAGCGGCGTCACGACGAGCGTCAGGCCCCCGCCGGCCCCGTCGCCGCTGCCGGAGACGTCGAGCGTGCCGAAGAGGCCCGTGGACGCGAGCACGAACGGAGCCGCGAGGTTGCTCGCCCCGCCGCCGAGACCGCCGTCGGACCCGGACCCGCCCCACGACGTGAGCGTCCCGACGACGGTCGCGACGATCCCGCCGCACAGCGCGGCGGCGTAGCCGATGCCGGCGCGGGCTGCGGCGCCCGTGACCTGGTCGCGGTCGAGCGGTGCCGCGCCGGGTGCGGCGGGGGGCTGCGCAGGCGCCTGCTGTGGCGGGGCCGGGGCCGGCGGCGCGGGCGGCGTAGGCGGACTGGTCGGGTCGGTCATGGTGCTCCCTGCTCGGCGGGGGCGCACTCAGGCTGCGTCGACGCAGGTGGGACGGCGTGGCCCCCGGGTGCGCCGTCCGACGCGCACAGTGAACCAGGAGGAGGGGACGGCGGTGACCGCTGTCCACAGGCTGTGCGGTGCTTGACTTGGCGGTGTGACCCCCTATCACCACGGCAACCTGCGGGCGGCGCTGCTCGAGGAGGCGCGGTCGCTCGTCGCCGAGGAAGGCCCCGGCTCGTTCACGCTGCGCGAGCTCGCGCGCAGGCTCGGCGTCTCCCACGCCGCGCCCGCGCACCACTTCCCGGACAAGCGCGCGCTGCTGACGGCGCTCGCGACCGAGGGCTTCGAGCGCCTCGCGACCGAGCTGCAACGGGCCCAGGGGGACGGCCTCGTCGAGCTCGGGCTGGTGTACGTCCGGGTCGCGGCCGACCATCCGGCGGACTTCGCGGTGATGTTCCGGACCGACCTCCTCGACCCCGACGACGCCGCGCTGCGGGCCGCGGGCGAACGGGCCCGGGCGGCGCTGCGGGAGGGCGTCCGGCGGGCGCACGGCTCGCAGGACGCCGCGCTCGAGGTCGCGGCGTGGTCGGTCGTGCACGGGCTCGCGGCGCTCCGGGCGAGCGGGGCCCTCGCCGGCGAGCCCGCGGCGTCGGGCGAGGCGGGGGCGCGGGCGGCCCTCGAGCGGTTCGTGGCCGGGGCTCGCCAGAGCTCATGATCTTGTCAGCGGACAGATGCGTGTCCTACGATCTTTACGCTGTCAAGATCGGGGGAGTCGTGGAACCGTTCGTCGCACTCGTCGTCGTCACCGCCGTGGCCTGGGGGATCGCGGTCCGCACCGGCCGCACCCGGCGTGAGGTCCTCGCGCTCGCGCTCCGCTGGGGCGTCGGCGTCATGTTCGCCATGACGGGCGTCTCGCACTTCGTCGGCATGCGTGCCGACCTCGTCGCGATGGTGCCCGACTTGGGCGCCCGCGCCCGGTCTGCTGGTCACGCTCACCGGCGTCCTCGAGCTCGCAGGAGCCGCAGGGATGCTCGTCCGGGCGCTCGTGCCGTGGGCCGGGCTCGGCCTGAGCGCCCTGCTCGTCGCGCTGTTCCCCGCCAACGTGCACCTCGCGCTCACCGGCGACGACCTCGCCTGGTGGGACGAGCTCGTCCCGCGCACGTTCATGCAGGGGGTGTTCCTCGCCGCCACCGTCACCGTGACGGCGCTCGGCTTCGCGGCCCGTCGCCGCGGTCCCACGGCGCGGCCGGCGCCCGTCGACACGGCACGCCTGGCACCATGAGCACGTGACCCGCCCCGCGCGCACCGTCGCCCGGCTCGAGACGAGCCTGACCCTGGCGCGGGCCGCGTCCGACAGGCGGTCGTACTCCGTCTCCGCGCGGCTCGACGCCGTCCTCGACGACGACCACCGCGTGGTCCTGCTCGACGACCGCGGCTGGAGCACGGCCGGCCCCGTGGGAACGGGTGAACGCCTGGACCTGGCCGAGCTCGAGGAGACCGCGCGCGTCGTCGTCGGGCCGGACGAGCCCGCGCACGGGCGCACGCACGAGGAGGAAGCCCGGCTGCACTGGTCCGCGCTCGCGGACGTCCTCGCCGGCGCGGGAGTCGCCTCGACCGGCGCCGAGCTCGCCCGGCTCCCGCACGGCGTCGTGCTCGACGAGCGGCTGCTCGCGCGCGTCCGGCGCTGACGCCCGGGCCCCCGTCAGCCCAACGGTCCCCGGAGCTCGTCGAAGCCGTCCGCGTCGGCCCAGTGGTCGAGCCCGCGCAGGTGGTCGAAGACGATCTGCGTGTGCGTCGACGCGACCACCGGGTCGCTCGACAGCGGGCCCGCCACGAAGTCGCGGAGCTGCTCGGGCGACGTCGTCACGACCCGCACGAGGAAGTCGTCCTGGCCGCCCACGAAGAACACGTCGAGCACGTTCGGGTGGCCGACCATCTTCGCGGCGAACGTCTTGATGACCGTGCGTGCCTGCGCACGCAGCCGCACCGAGATGATGGCCTGCAGGGGCAGCCCGACGGCGCGGTAGTCGACGTCGGCGTGCGAGGGCCCGAGCACCCCGGCCTCGCGCAGCGCGCGGACCCGGGCGTGCGCGGTCGACGGAGCGACGTGCACGCGCTCCGCGAGCGCCGCGTTGGTCACGTCCGCGTCCCGGGCGAGCTCCCAGAGGATCTGCTCGTCCAGCTCGTCGAGGCCGGGCGTCGGCCGAACTCCTGAACGCTGCTGCGCTGCCTCGGCGCGTCGTCTCGGCATCTTCTGCGCTCCTAGGGCCGTGGCTCGAAGAATCTTCGTCCCAGCCGCTCCGGACGGGACGTTCTTCCTAGTGTGGCGCGTATCACGGCGAGTGTCCGGCAGGATGACCGGGCCCGGAGAAGGAGCGGTCATGCGCATCGGAGTACCCACGGAGGTCAAGGACCACGAGGGCCGCGTCGCCCTCACGCCCGCGGGCGCGCTCGACCTCGTGCGCAGCGGCCACGAGGTCACCGTCCAGCGGGGCGCCGGGCTGGGCTCCGGCCTGCCCGACGACGCCTACACGGCCGTCGGCGCCAGTCTCGGCTCCGTGGACGACGCGTGGGGCGCCGAGCTCGTGCTCAAGGTCAAGGAGCCCGTCGCCGCCGAGTACGGCTTCCTGCGCCCGGACCTCGTGCTGTTCACCTACCTGCACCTCGCCGCGGACCTGCCGCTCGTCGACGCGCTCGTCGGCGCCCGCACGACGGCGCTCGCGTACGAGACCGTCCAGCTCCCCGACGGCAGCCTCCCGCTCCTCGCACCGATGAGCGAGGTCGCGGGGCGCATGGCGGTCGTCGCCGGGGCGTACCACCTGCTCGGCGCGCAGGGCGGCTCGGGGACGCTGCTCGGCGGGGTCCCCGGTGTCCGTCCCGCACACGTCGCGGTGCTCGGTGGCGGGACCGCCGGCCTCGAGGCGGCGCGCCAGGCCGTGGCGCTCGGCGGCCGGACGACCGTGCTCGACCTCTCCCTGCCGCGCCTGCGGGAGATCGACGCGATGTTCCAGGGCCGCGTCGCGACCGTCGCGTCGAGCACGTACGAGGTCGAGCGGACCCTGCTCGACGCGGACCTCGTCGTGGGCGCCGTGCTGGTCCCCGGCGCGCGGGCGCCCCGGCTCGTGCGCCACGAGCTCGTGGCCCGCATGAAGCCGGGGAGCGTGCTCGTCGACATCGCGATCGACCAGGGCGGCTGCTTCGAGGACTCGCACCCGACGACGCACGCCGACCCGACCTTCCGCGTCGAAGGATCGCTGTTCTACTGCGTCGCCAACATGCCCGGCGCCGCGGCGTCGACCGCGACGCCGGCCTTGACCAACGCGACCCTGCCCTACGTGCGCGAGCTCGCCGACCGCGGCTGGCGTGCCGCCGTCGCCGACGACCCCGCGCTCGCGCACGGGCTCAGCACGGTCGACGGCGAGGTCGTCCACCCAGCCGTGGCGGCCGCCGTCGGGCGGAGGGGCACCGCCGTCCCGGCCTGATGCCGACGCACGACGCACGACGCCCGGGCCCGCTGTCCAGCGGGTCCGGGCGTCGGCCCCTCAGTAGTTGATCGGAGTCGTCCGGTTCGCCGGGATGTCCCCGTACGCCCCCAGGCCCCGGTGGCCGTAGGTCCGGTCGACGGCGGTCGTCGCGCCGCTGATCTTCAGCTTGACGGTCGGGGCGAGCGAGCCACCGCGACGGAAGCTGTCCGGCGTCCCGATGGAGTCGATGAACGACTCGACGAGCCCTCCCGGCTGCACATAGTGCGAGTAGGACTGGTACGCGTACGGGCTCTGGTTGTAGTCCGGCGCGTAGGGCGTGCCCGGCGCGAAGTTGAGGTTGGTCGGGTTGCCCAGCGCGAGCCCCGAACCGCGGTTCAGGGGCTCGAAGTCACTGCGCACGCCCTTGCCGACGAACCCGTAGACGCCGTCCGGACCGTCGAGCCCGTGAGCGTACGTCGAGCGGTGGCTGATGGTGAAGAGGTAGTACTTCCCCCCGCTGATGTAGATCTGCGGCCGCTCCATCTGGTCCGTCACGCAGTTCGCAGAGAGGAGCGGGGCGAGGAAGTGCCACTTGGTGAGCGACTTGTTGTCCGCCACGGCGAGCCCGATGTTGCCCATCTGGTACTGCGCCCCGTCGTCCATCACGGTCTGCAGCGACTCCTTGTAGGGGTCGCGGGGGTCGTAGCCCAGGTCGGCGCCCGTGCAGGCGCGGTCGCCCCGCTGCACTGCGGTGTTGCCCTCGAAGACCATGAAGGTCTTGCCGGGATGCCGGGGGTCGGTGAACGTGAACGGGTCACGGAAGTTCACGTACGGGTTCTGCTGGTTGTCCTGGTAGTAGTTCCCGTCCGGGACCAGGAGCTGCTTGTGCTTCCCGAACCCGGTGAACCAGACGCCGCGAGCGTCGGCGTGGATCTTCCCGAGGGAGGTCGTGATGCGCGGGTCGTACGGCTTGCGGTCTGTGCCGTCAGCGTTGCGGTAGAACGCGACGTCCGTGTAGAACAGCTGGACCTTCCCGCCCGTGAAGATGCGGGTCGAGCCCGACCACTCCGTCTGGGACGAGAAGCTCTTGTCGGTGAAGATCTGGGCGGACGCTCCGTCGGGGACGAGGTGGCCGCCGTACTTCCACCCGCCGTTCGCCGGACGCTGCGACGCGGGGACGCCGGCCTTCCGGTAGAAGTATCCGATCCGGGCGTGCGTGTGCCGCTCGTCGAACGAGTACCCGGCGTCGCGGTCGGCGACGAGCGAGAAGATGACCTCCCAGCCTCGGTAGCTGATCTGGTTGGACCGAGCGTCCGTCAAGGTCCAGGTGTCCCAGACCCAGACCCGCTTGTTCGTGTCCGGGAAGGACTGCGGTATGGCGGGCATCGTGTACCGCGCGGGCAGCGAGCTCTGGCGGGACGGTGCTGTCGGGTCGGACATCGCCTTGATCTGCATGGCGTCGGCCCGCGTCCAGCGGGAGGTGAACTCCGCGTAGGGGCTGAACGCGCGCTGGCTGTGGGTCGTGGGGTTGGCGAACCCCGGGGTTCGCGTCTCGAACCGCGGCGTCTGGAGGACGTGTGCGGATCCGGGTCGCGGGTCGTGCGGGCCGGCGGCCTGAGCGACACCTGTCATGGAGCCGGTCAGTGCCAGCGCGCTGACGGCTGCCGCGGCCGCAAGACGGCGTCGGCCCTGATGCCGTATGACGTGCGGGCGCGTCGACGCGCCCATCGGTGAGTGGTTCACGACGAATCTCCTTGGTCTTTCGATTCGTCGCGGGCCGGACCCGGCGGATTCCCCTCCGGCGAGCATGCGTACCTTGTGGCGCGGCTGTCAAGGCGCTGTGACCGCTTGCCTACGGGTGCACGCCTGCCCACAATGGCTCGATCGGGCCGATCCCTGGTTCGGCCAGCAGCACCGCTCCGGCGGCATCGGTGGTGAGAGCAACGGTGGAACGGTCGTCCGACGACGGGCGACCTGCGAAGGGGGCAGCAAGGCGTCGCGGGCCCGTGCTGACAGGGTCCGGACGGAACGGAAGCGGGGGCGTCGGCCCCCGGTCGTGGGTCGACCCGGCGGACTCCCCCCGGACGGGTCGGCTGGCAGGAGACGGCGGCGACGTCGCGTTCAGAGTGCGACCGTGAGCTCGCCCAGACGATCGGTCAGGGCAAGGTTCTCGCGGTAGTCGACCGGGCACGCGATCACGTGCACCCCGCCGTCGGCGAGCGCTTCCCGGAGGGTGGGCGCAAGCTGCTCGGCGGCCGTGATCCGGTGGCCCTCCGCGCCGAAGGAGCGGGCGTAGGCGACCAGGTCCGGGTTCGTGAAGTCGACGTCGTCGTGGCGACCGAGCTCCATATCCATCTTCCACTTGATGAGGCCGTACGCCTCGTCCACCCAGACGAGCGCCACGAGCGGCACCTGCTCGCGGACCGCGGTCTCGAGCTCTTGCGAGTTCATCAGGAAGCTGCCGTCGCCCATCGTCGCGAGGACGCGTCGTCCGGGGAGCGCGAGCGCGGCGCCGATCGCGCCGGGCAGCGTCCACGCCATCGTCGACAACCCGTTGGAGATCACGCAGGTGTTGGGTTGCTGCGTGGGGTACAGGCGCGCCATCCACATCTTGATCGCGCCCGTGTCCGTGAGCACGACGTCGTCGTCGTCGAGCGCCGCGCGGATCTCGTGCACGATCCGCTGAGGCTTGAGCGGGAAGGAGTCGTCGACGGCGCCCTGGCGCAGCTCGTGCTCGAGCAGACCCTGGATCGGTGCGTCGGTAAACGAGAACTTCGGCAGCCCCGCTTCGCGGACCGCGGCAGTGAGTGCCTGGAGCGAGGCCGCGACGTCGGCCTCGATGTTCACGGCGATCTGGTAGTCGGCATCCTCGTCCTGGGCGAACCTGTTGATGTGGACGATGGTCTTGTCGCCGTGCGGGTTGATCCGGACGGGCGCGAACTCCTGGAGCTCGTAGCCGACCGCGAGGACCACGTCGGCCCGGTCGAAGGCGAAGTTCTCGTAGTCGTGGCGCATGAAGCCCACGACGCCGAGCGCGTTCGGGTGCGAGTCGGGGATGACCCCCTTGGCCTGGAACGTCGTCGCCACCGGCAGGTTGAGCTCTTCGACGAGGGCACGGAGCTCCGGCCCCGCGTGCCCCCGCACCGCGCCGTGGCCCGCGAGGACGACGGGGTTGCGGGCAGACCGCAGCACGTCGGCCGCGGCACGGACCTGGACCGGGTCGGGCGCCGCGTGGTGGGTGGGGCGGGCGGCCAGCGGCGTGAGCCCGGCCGGGACCGGCATCGCCTCGACGTCCTGGGGGAGCGCGAGGTAGGTGGCCCCCGGGCGCTCGGCCTGTGCGAGGTCGAAGGCCTTGCGCAGCATCTCGGGCACCGCTTCCGGTCGCTCCACCGTGTCGGCCCACTTCGTGACGGGCGTGAACATCGCCTCGAGGTCGACGATCTGGTGCGACTCCTTGTAGTTGCGGTCGAGGCCCACCTGCGCGGAGATCGCGACGACGGGGACCGAGTCGGTGGTCGCGTCGGTGACCCCGAGCAGGAGGTTGATCGCCCCGGGACCGAGCGTGGCCGTGCAGACGCCTGCGCGGCCCGTCAGGCGGCCGTAGACGTCGGCCATGAACGAAGCGCCCTGTTCGTGGCGGACGAGGACGAAGCGGAGGCCGGGATGGTCGGAGATCGCCTGGACGAGGCGGATGTTCTCCTCCCCGGGGATCCCGAAGACGGTGTCGACACCTTCTTCGTGGAGGGTCTCGGCCACGAGCTGGGCGACGGTGCGTTCGGAGGGCATGGTGCTTCCTCTCAGCGGGTGAGTGCGATGAAGCCGGCCATCGTCGCGACGGAGGCGACGGTCGAGATGAAGAGCACGGACGCCATCTGGCGCTCGGCCCGGTGGTACTGGACGGCGAGGATGACGCAGATGGACGCCGTCGGGATCGCCATCGCCAGGACGCTCGCCTCACGGTTCTCGTGGCTGAAGCCGAGGAGCGCGGTGAGGCCGAGGACGAGGGCGGGGATCACGAGGTTGCGGCACGCCACGGCCCAGCCCACCGGCGCGGTGAGGCTGACGCGCTGCGCGTACAGGACGAGGCCGGAGGCGAAGAGTGCGACGCCGCCCGTGGCCTGGCCGAGGAGAGCCAGGGACGAGGTCACGGCGTGGGGGAGCGACCACCCGGCGAGCACCAGGACGAGCGCTGCGAGGGGCGCCCACACGACCGGCTCGCGCAGGGCCGCGAGCACGTGACCGCCCGCCCCGGCGGCCGGCTTCGGTGCACCCGCGGTGCCACGAGCCGCGGCCGGCGCGGGCGACGCGGACGCCGGGGCCGATGCTCGAGCCCGGGTCGAGGCCGAGTGGGCGACCGACAGCATCACGAGCGCCGCGGGGACCTGGACGAGGTTCATGGTGAGGCTCGCGACCGCGATGGGGACGGTCGCCTGCGCCGAGCCGAGCAGCGTGCCCAGCACCGGGGTGCCGACGAAGGGGACCGCCGGGCCGCCGATCGCCAGGCCCCAGAGCGCGGCCTCGCCCAGGTCTCGGTGCAGGACGACCCGGGTGACCACGACCACGACCACGAACGCGACCACCATCGTCCCGGCCACCATCCCCGCCATCGGCAGGTCGGAGACGAGCGACGAGCGCGAGACCGTGACCATGCCCGCGAAGAGGCTGAGCGGCAGGGCGTAGAGCATGACCATGCGGTTGAGGATCGGCGCCTGGTCCGCGGAGAAGTCGTGGTGCCACCCGGCGAAGAAGCCGAGCAGGAGGGTCAGGACGATCGGGAGGAGCGCGGTCGCGAGCGTGCTCGCCATGACTTCACAGCTCTTCGTAGACGGCGGGGTCCTGGTTCGCCGTGCGACCGTCGGGACGTCCCAGCGCGGTGATCCGGGCGACCTCGTCCTCGTCGAGGACGAGGTCGGGCGCAGCCAGGTTGTCGCGCTGCCTCTCGGGGCTGCTGGCCTTGGGGAGCGGGATGGCCCCGACGGCGACGTGCCAGGCGAGGACCGTACGGACGGGGCTGGCGGCGTGCGCTTCCGCGATCTCGCCGATCACCGGGTCGTGGAGCATCTCGCTCGCGCGGCCGAGGGGGCTCCAGGCCTCGGTGAGGATTCCGAGCGCACGGTGGTGGGCGAGGAGCTCCGTCTGGGGGAAGTACGGGTGGAGCTCGATCTGGTTGACGCTCGGGCGGACCCCGGTCGCGCGTTCGACCGCCTCGAGGTGCTCCGGCAGGAAGTTCGAGACGCCGATCGCGCCCACGAGGCCGCGTTCACGCGCTTCGACGAGCGCCTCCCACGCCTCCACGTACTTGCCGATGCGCGGGTTCGGCCAGTGGATCAGGTACAGGTCCACGCGCTCCAGCCCGGTGCGGTAGACGCTCTCCTCGATCGTCGCGAGGGCGTCGTCGTGGGCGTGGTGGCGGCCGGGGAGCTTCGAGGTCACCACCACCTGGTCCCGCGGCACGTTCGTCTCGCGGACGGCGCGTCCGACGGCCCCCTCGTTCTCGTAGCCGACCGCCGAGTCGAGGAGCGTGTAGCCGTTCGCGAGCGCGGTGCCGACCGTGCGTGCCCCGGCCTGGCCGCGGAGCTGGTAGGTCCCGAAGCCGATCGCGGGCAGCGTGAGGCCGTCGTGCGAGGTGCGGGTGAGGGCGGATGTCATGAGCGTGGCTCCTTCGGGCGGCGTGCCGAGGTCGTTATAGTGAACACTGTGTACTCGATATCTTTAACGGTACGACGTGTCCACTAAAGCGCAAGCCCCCGACCCCGCGCCCCGGCGCGGTCGCGGGCGCCCCCGTGACGACCAGCTCCGTGCGCGGGTGCTGCAGACCGCCGCCGATCTCGCTGCTCAGAGCGGCATCGACGTCACGTTCGAGCGCATCGCACGCGAAGCAGGTGTGAGTCGCACCACCCTCTACCGGTGGTGGGACTCTCCCCAGGTCCTGCTGCTCGACGCACTGCTCGACGGCGCACGTTGGACGATCGAGGTGAGTGCGGGGGAGGAGACGGTCGCCCGCCTGCGCCGGCACCTGGTCGACGGCGCACGAGTACTCTCGGACGCCGCGACCGGCGCTCCGCTGCGGGCGCTGGCCGCCGGCGCCCTCACCCGCGAGGACGTGCGGCACGCGTTCTTCGACCACTGGCTGGCGCCGCGCCGCGCCGCTGCCGCCACGATCCTGGACGAAGGCGTCGCGCGCGGGGAGGTTCGGCCCGACGTCGACGTCGAGGTCGTCGTCGATCTTCTCTTCGCACCGCTGTACCACCGCGCGTGGCTCACGCGGGCACCGCTCGACGAACAGGTCGTCGACGAGATCCTCGCGCTCGTCCTGCCGTCGACCACCCCGCCGGCCGCCGGCCCGTAGGGGCGTTTACGGGCGCCTCACGCCAGCGGCGGGGTGGCTCCCGACAGCTGCGCGAGCTCGTCGTCCGACAGCTCGACGCGCGCGGAGGCGAGCAGCGCTTCCACCTGCTCGACCGTGCGGCCGCTCGCGATCGGCGCGGCGACGACGTCCTGCTGCCGCAGCCAGGCGAGCGCGACCGCGGCGACGCTCGTCCCGTGGGCCGCGGCGACGTCGTCGAGCACGGGCAGGAGGGCGAGCGCGCGAGGGTCGTCGAGGTACTTCCCGGCGGCGTGGGCGCGCGCCGACTCCACGTTCGCCCCCGGGCGGTACTTGCCGCTGAGGAACCCGGACGCGAGCGAGGAGTAGGGCGCCTCGACGACGCCGAGGTCGCGGAGCGTGGGGACCAGCTCGTCCTCGATGCCTCGCTCGACGAGCGACCAGCGGTCCTGCGCGACCGTGAACGGGGTCAGGCCCTCCGTCTCGGCGATCTTCGCGGCGGACACGAGCCGGTCCGCGGTGAAGTTCGACGCCCCGAGCTCGCGCACCTTGCCCTCGCGGACGAGCGCGTCGAACGCCGCGAGGTACTCCTCCTGCGCGACGTCGGCGTCGTCGCGGTGGGCGTAGTAGAGGTCGAGACGGTCGGTCCGCAGGCGGCGCAGCGAGTCCTCGACGGCGGCCCTGATGTTCGCGGGGGACAGGCCGGGGCGGGCAGCGAGCGAGTAGACCTTGGTGGCGATCTCGACGCGGTCCCGGTTGCCGCGGGACACGAGCCACTCGCCGATGATCGCCTCCGACTCGCCGCCGGAGTTGCCCGGGACCCAGGCGGGGTAGACGTCGGCCGTGTCGATCGACCGCCCGCCGCCGTCGACGAACGCGTCGAGGACGCGGAACCCCTCGTCCCGGTCGGTGGTCCAGCCGAAGACGTTGCCGCCGAGGACGAGCGGGCCGAAGGTGAGCTGCGTGCGCGTGGGCTGAGTCATACTCCTGGCAACCACGCGACCGGGGCGACGTTTCCCGCGGGGGCGCGGGTCGTCGTGTGTCGTGCGTCACACGGCGAGGGCCCGGCCGGCACGCCTACCGGGCCCCCGCGACGTCGGGCGGTCAGGCCTGGGCCTCCTCGGCGCTCTCCTCGGGAGCGGTCTCCGCGTGCTCGACGACGGGCGCGGGGCCCGACTCGACGGTCACGCGGTGCGTGGCCGGTCCGGCGAGCACGCCGCCGACCGTGACGGTGAGGACGCCGGCGTCGTACCGGGCGGACACGTCCTCGCCCGACGCGGTGCGGGGCAGCGTGACGACGCGGCGGAACGATCCGTAACGGGTCTCGCGGACCCGGGCCCCCTCCGCGCTGCCCGTCCGGGTGTCCTTGCGCTCGCCCGACACGACGAGCCGGCGGCCCTGGACCTCGACCGACACGTCGCTCGCCGGGTCGACGCCCGGCAGGTCGAAGCGGGCGACGAGGTCGTCGCCGTCGCGGTAGACGTCCGCGGCGGGGGAGAAGCCGGTCTCGGGCCGGGCGGCCGGACGTGCGGTGCGGGTGGTCCACAGGTCCCGGACCAGCCGGTCGACGTCGGTGAAGCCGGTGCGTGTGGTGGTCATGGTGGTCTCCTTCGTGCTGGGGGCCCGGTGGTCCCCGTCTGACCAGCACAACCTTGAGCCGAGGCCGCTCAATCCCGGTTCGTGTACGCCCAGGACGAACGTGCCTGGTGCGCAGGTCGGAGTCTGCCAACCTCCGTCTGGGCGCCCGTTGACCTGGGCTAGGAGAACGTCGGGAGAAAAGTCACCCAGAAAGCGGATATGACGGACGATCTGTCCTTGTGACGGTTACGACCCTGCTGGTACGTTGAGCGACCACTAGGGGGGAACGCCGGAGACAGGTGCTTCGCGCGGTTTGCCGCGTTCGCGTCCCGCCCTTCTCGAGCGAGACCGACGCCAGGCGTCAGACGGAGGACCAGCATGGCCGTGAACCTTGCCAAGGGCGGCAACATCTCCCTCGACAAGGTCGCACCCGGCCTGACCCACGCGGTCGTCGGGCTCGGCTGGAACCCGCGCGTCACCGACGGCGTCGACTTCGACCTCGACGCCTCCGCGATCCTCGTCGACGCGAACGGGCACGCGCTCTCCGACGAGCACTTCGTCTTCTACAACAACCTGCAGGACCCGAGCGGCGCCGTCGTGCACCAGGGCGACAACCGCACCGGCGCGGGCGACGGAGACGACGAGCAGATCACCCTCGACCTCGCCGCCGTCGAGCCCGGTGTCGCGCGCGTCGTGTTCCTCGCGAGCATCCACGACGCCGACCGGCGCGGCCAGAACTTCGGGCAGGTCTCCGACGCGTACATCCGCGTCTTCGACGGCGACGACCCGACCGACGACTCCAAGGTCGTCGTGTTCGACCTCGGTGAGGACGCCTCGACCGAGACGGCGCTCGTGTTCGGCGAGGTCTACAAGCACGGCGGCGACTGGAAGTTCCGCGCGATCGGGCAGGGCTACTCGTCCGGCCTCGCAGGCGTGATCCGGGACTACGGCCTCCAGGCCGGCTGACCCCCCGCCGCCGCCTCACCACCCGTTCCACCGTCGCCGCCGGGACCCACCGCAACGGCAGAGAAGAGAACCCCGTGCACACCCTCCGCCACTTCAAGTGGGACCTCGTGGTGATGCTGGCCGCGCTCGCGGTCGCGTTCGTCTACCAGGGGTGGGGCGCCGTCTGGCTGGCCGCCATCCTCATCGTCGTCGAGATCGTCTTCTCGTTCGACAACGCGGCCGTCAACGCCAAGTACCTGGCCCGGCTCAACGACGCCTGGCAGCGCATCTTCCTCACGGTCGGCGTGCTCGTCGCGGTCGTCGGGATGCGCCTCGTGTTCCCGTTCGTGATCGTCTGCCTCACCGGCAGCGTGAGCCCGGCCGAGGCGATCCGCCTCGCGCTCGAGAAGGGCGACCCCGACACGGCGGGCACCTACGGTTACATCCTCAACCAGGCGCACCCCGCGATCGCCGCGTTCGGCGGGATCTTCCTGCTCATGCTGTTCCTCGACTTCCTGTTCGACACCGAGCGCGACTCGACCTGGCTGTCGTGGATCGAGAAGCCGCTGCTGAAGGTCGGCCGGCTCGACCAGCTCAGCGTCATCGTCGCCGCGGTGGTCCTCCTCGTCGCGTCGCAGGCGCTCGTGCACGGCGACGAGCAGGCCACCGTGCTCTTCGCTGGCCTCCTCGGTCTCGTGATCTACCTGGCGGTCAACGGGCTCGCGTCCGTGATGGAGGAGAAGGAGGCCGAGAAGGCCGAGGCGCTCGCCGAGTCGGGCGCCGAGGAGGGCCCCGGTCTCGGCGCGCAGGTCGCGCTCGCCGGCAAGGCCGCGTTCTCGCTCTTCGTGTTCCTCGAGGTCCTCGACGCGTCGTTCAGCTTCGACGGCGTGATCGGTGCGTTCGCGATCACCCCCGACCCGGTGATCATCGCCCTGGGCCTCGGCGTCGGCGCGCTGTTCGTGCGGTCGATGACCGTGTACCTCGTCCGCCAGGGGACGCTCGCCGAGTACCGCTTCCTCGAGCACGGCGCCCACTGGGCCATCGGGGCCCTTGCGCTGCTGCTCGTCGTGACGCTCAAGGTCGAGATCCCCGACGTGGTGATCGGGCTCGTCGGCATCGCGTTCATCGTCGCCGCGATCCTCACGTCGGTGTCCGCCAACCGGCGCGAGGAGGCCGAGCTCGCAGAGATCGCCGCGAGCGGCGCCGGAGCCGACGCCCCCGCGCCCGGCATCTTCGCGTCGCACTCCGCCACCGACGACTGATCTCGGCGGGCGCCGCAGTCGGCGTCCGCCCGCGCTTCCCGAGAACCGCCCGAGCCCCTCCCGGAAGGACACGTCATGACGACGACCGCCGACTCCGCCCCCGTCCTCGTGCTCGAGCCGCCGCAGCCCGCGCCGCTCGTGACGCCCGAGCAGGCCGTCGCGACCATCGCGTCCGCCAACCAGGGCAAGGCCGTCGAGCAGCTGACGGAGGCCGAGCGCAAGGCCGCGGCCGTCGTCGAGCGCCTGTCCGCGCTCGACGCGCGCTCCCCGCAGTTCTCGCAGGAGGTCGCGAAGATCGGGAGCATCGGCGACAAGGAGGTGCGCCAGTCGGCAGGCGCCTCCAACCGCATGCTCGACCGCCCCGCCGCCGCGAGCAGCGACTCGAGCCCGCAGGGCAAGGTCTCCAAGACGCTCGTCGACCTGCGCATCACCGTCACCGAGCTCGACCCGACGCGGGCGGACCTCAAGGGCGTCAAGAAGGTCCTCAAGTTCATCCCCGGCGGCAACAAGATCGACCGGTACTTTCAGAAGTACAAGTCGGCCCAGGCCCACCTCGACGCGATCATCCGCGCGCTGTCGGCCGGCCAGGACGAGCTGCGCAAGGACAACGCGGCCATCGAGGTCGAGCGCAACCAGCTCTGGGAGACCATGAACCGCCTCGGCGAGCTCAAGGTCGAGCTCGAGGCGCTCGACGCGGCGGTCGTCGAGAAGATCGCACAGACCGAGGCCGCAGGCGACAGCGAGACCGCGGAGGCCATGAAGTCCGACGTGCTGTTCGCGGTGCGCCAGCGCCACCAGGACCTCATGACGCAGGCCGCGGTGTCCGTCCAGGGCTACCTGGCCATGGACCTCATCCGCAAGAACAACCTCGAGCTCATCCGTGGCGTCGACCGCGCGCAGACCACGACGGTCGCCGCCCTGCGGACCGCGGTCATCGTGTCGCAGGCCCTCGGCCAGCAGAAGCTCGTGCTCGACCAGATCAACGCCCTCAACTCGACCACCAGCAGCCTCATCGAGGCCACGTCGCTGCAGCTGCGCCAGCAGGGCGCCGCGATCCAGCAGCAGGCCGCCGAGAGCACCATCGAGATCGACAAGCTGCAGGCAGCGTTCGAGAACGTGTTCGCGACCATGGACGCGATCGACACGTTCCGCGGCCAGGCCACCGAGGCGATGGCGACGACCATCACCCAGCTCGAGCAGCAGGTCGAGCGCGCCAAGCCGTACGTGGACCGCGCGCGCCGTTCGATCGAGGCCTGAGGCCGCGGTGCCGCCGCGCTGGCTCGACCGGATCACCGGGTCGTCGTCCGACGACGCGGTGTCCGGCGTGCCGGTGCGCGCGGACGCGGCACCCGACTCGGTCGACGCGCTGCACGGGCACGTCGCGGCGCTCGTCGCGCAGGTCGACGCCGAGGCGGGGACGCTGCCGACCGAGGCGGTCGTGGTGGCGCGCCGCATCACGGACCTCGCGGCCGAGGCGCTACGCCGGGCCGAGACCGCCCCGACCGGGATGAACATCCACGGCCGGGTCGCCCTGCACGCCGTCCTGACCGACTACGTCCCGACGTCGCTGCGCCGGCACGCGGCGGCCCGCGGCGTGGCCGGCGCGGACCACGAGCGGCTCGAGGCGGCGCTCGTCGAGCAGCTCGGCACGATCCTCGCGGCCGTCCGCGAGTCGGTCGACGCGCTCCGCGACGACGACCTGCGCGCCGTCGAGGCGCAGGGCATCTTCCTGCGTGCCCGGTTCACGGGCGCCGACCTCATGGAGGCGGACCGGTGAGCGGCCTCATGCGCGGCGCGAACGTCGCGCTCACCAAGGAGATCCCGGGGCTGCGGACGCTCGTCGTCGGGACCGCGTGGGACGCGGGCGGCGAGCACGCGCTCGACGACAACCTCGTGCTCGCGGCGATCCTCTGCGGGCCGGACGGTCGTGCGACGTCCGCCGAGGACTTCGTCTTCTTCCAGCAGGTCGTCTCGTCCGACCTGTCGGTCGCGGCCGTCGACGCCGCGCTGGGGGACGACACCGAGCAGCTCGAGATCGACCTCGACCAGGTGCCCGCCGCCGTCGAGCGCATCGTCGTCGTGCTCTACCTCAGCGAGGGCGGCCCGCGGCGCCGCACGCTCGGCCAGCTCAGGCGTTGTGTCGTCCGCGTGCTCGACGGCGCCACCGGCGCGGGCATCGTCACGTCCGAAGACCTCGCGCCCGGGTTCGGACCCGAGACGGCCGTCGTGCTCGGCGAGGTCTACCGGCACCGAGGGGGCTGGAAGTTCAAGGTCGTCGGGCAGGGATACGCGGCCGGGATCGTGGGCGTCGCCGAGCAGTACGGGCTGCCGCTGTGAGCACCGCGAGCACCCTGCTGAGAGGTGCGCCCGACACGGCGCCCGTCCGCGACGACCTCGGGTTCCTGCGGCGGCGGGCGCGGCCGCGCGCCGTGGCGGTCCCCGAGGCGCCCGCCCCGGCGGCGGCGCCCGACCTGCCCGTGGCCGCGCCCTCGCTTGCGCTCGACCTCGCCCCGCCGGCCGGCGCGACGCCCCCCGCCCGCCCGGGCCGCACCCCGCTGCCTCCGCTGCTCCGTGGCCTGCCCGGCGTCGGGCAGGGAGAGCGGCGGCTGCTCTCCGCCGACGCCCCGGTCGTCCAGCTCACGCGCGTCCAGACCGGCGTCGGCGGACTGCGCGGCGAGCTCCACACCGCTGTCGACGCGAGCGTCGTCGTGGCGTACGAGCTCGCGGACCGCACGCAGGGCGTCGTGCGGGACTCGCAGCCGTACGGCCCGGACGACCGGCGACCCGTCGTGCACCTCGCGGGTCCGCGCTTCACGGTGGACTTGCGTCAGGCGCGCGCCCTGCGCCGGTTCGTCGTCGTGGTGCGGCCCGCGGACCCGGCCGGACCCGCCGTCGAGGGCGTGCTCGTCCTCACGACGACGGGCAGCAGCCGCCTCGAGATCCCGCTCGACCCGAGCGACGCCGGGCGCACCGGCGCGGCGGCCGACCGCACGTCGACCGTCGCGCTCACGGGGCACCTCGTGCGCGGGGCCCTCGTCCTGCGGGCCGAGCACGCCCGCCAGGTCCGCCCGCTGCGCGACGCGCTCGCCGCGTACGGCTACCGCGGGCTGTCCTGGCGCGACGCCGACACGGTGCTCGCCGGCTGACCCACCCGTCGCCCCCGCGCGGGGGCACCAGAGAAAGGCACCCACCATGGCAGTCAACCTCTCCAAGGGCGGCAACATCTCGCTCACGAAGGTCGCGCCCGGCCTCAGCAAGGCGGTCGCGGGACTCGGCTGGAAGCCCCGCACCACCGACGGGGCCGCGTTCGACCTCGACGCTGCGGCGCTGCTCGTCGACGCCGACGGCCGCGCCCTCTCGGACCGGCACTTCGTGTTCTTCAACAACCTGCAGGACCCGAGCGGCGCCGTCGTGCACCAGGGCGACAACCGCACGGGCGACGGCGACGGCGACGACGAGCAGATCGTCGTCGACCTCGCGGCGTTGCCGGCGGAGGTCGTGCGCGTCGTGTTCCTCGCGAGCATCTACGAGGCCGAGGAGCGCCGCCAGAACTTCGGCCAGGTCTCGGACGCGTACATCAGGGTCTTCGACGCCGAGGACCCGCAGAACGACGCGAAGACCGTCGTCTTCGACCTGGGCGAGGACGCGTCGACCGAGACCGCGCTCGTGTTCGGCGAGCTGTACCGGAACGGCGACGACTGGAAGTTCCGCGCCGTCGGGCAGGGCTACGCGTCCGGCCTCGCGGGCATCGTCGCCGACTACGGGCTCGCCGCGGCCTGATCGCCGCGCACCCCACCGACCCGACCACCGAAGGAACCTCATGGGCATCAACCTCTCCAAGGGCCAGACGATCGACCTCACCAAGCCCGACCGCAGCGCCGGGCTCACCCACGTCCGGATGGGCCTCGGCTGGGACGTCAAGGTCGTGCAGAAGAAGACGCTGTTCGGCGGTACGAAGGAGGTCCGCAAGGCGATCGACCTCGACGCGTCCGCGCTGCTGATCGGCGGCGGCCAGGTCCGCGACATCGTGTACTTCGGCCAGCTGCGGTCCAAGGACGCCTCCGTCCAGCACACGGGTGACAACCTCACGGGTGCCGGGGACGGCGACGACGAGTCGATCCTCGTCGATCTCGCGCGCGTGCACCCGGAGATCGAGCACATCGTATTCACCGTCAACTCGTACAGCGGCGAGACGTTCGAGCAGATCGACAACGCGTCGGTCCGCGTCGTCGACACCACGGCCGGCGACGCGGAGCTCGCGAAGTTCACGCTCACGGGTTCCGGCCCGCACACGGCGCTCGTCATGGCGCGCGTGTCGCGGACCTCGGGCGGCTGGCAGCTCACGGCGATCGGGACCCCCGGCCAGGGGCGCACCGCGCACCAGCTCCAGGCGCTCGCGCTCGGCTCGCTCTGACCGGTGGCCACGCTCGCTCTGCCCGACGCCACAGCGGTTCCGGTCCGCGCGGTCAGCCTCGACGTGTGGCTGACGCTGCTGCGCAGCAACCCGCGCTTCAAGGCGGCGCGCGACGCGGCGCTGCGGTCCGGCCTCGGCCTGCCCGTGCCCGACGACGCGTTCTCGGCCGCGCTGCGGTCCGCGGACGTCGCGGCGGACCGGCAGGTCGAGGCGGACGGCCGTGACCGGGGCCTCGCCGAGCGGGTGGACCTGGCGGTCGCGGCGCTGCGGCGCGACGGGCTGGTCCCGGCCGGGGCGGGCGCGGTGCTCGCCGAGGCCCCCGAGCTCGTGGCGGAGCTCGTCGCACGGCAGCGCGAGCTCGCGCTCGAGCTGCCGCCCGTGCCGCTGCACCCCGACCTGCCGGGGCTGCTCGCGGAGCTCGGGGCGCTCGTCCCGCTCGCGGTGACGAGCAACACCGGGATGCTGCCCGGCACGACGATGCGCGCGCTGCTCGACGCGGCCGGGCTCCTCGCGCCCGTGCGGGTGCTCACGTTCTCGGACGAGCTCGGCACGGGCAAGCCGTCCCCCGCGATCTTCGAGGCCACCGTCGCCGGGCTGGGCGTGCCCGCCGCCGCCGTCCTGCACGTCGGCGACAACCCCGTCGCGGACGTCCGCGGGGCGACGGGCGCCGGGCTGCGCGCGGCGCTCGTCGGACCGGACGAGACGACCGACGCGCTGCTCCGGCGGGTGCTCGACGAGGTCCGCAGCGACCGTTCGACGACCCCGGCGTCGCCGGGAGTCCCCCTCGTGCGGACCGTGGCCCTCACCCGGCTGGGCGGGACGCGCGACGACCTGCGCGACGCGGCCACCGGCGCGCCCTTCGACGTGCGGACCTACTCGCGCATGAAGCACGGCGACCTCGACGCGACGACCGCCCTGGGGCGCGCGCTCGGCCGCGAGCTCCTGGCCCGCGTCCCCGCGCTCGCGACCGACCCGGCGCCCGTCGTGCTGCCCGTCGCGTACCTCGCGGTGCCCCCCGCGTGCCTGCTCCTCGCCCGGGCTGCGCTCGACGTCGTCGACGGGGCGCGGGCGGCGCACGGGCTCGAGCCGGGCCGGGTGGTGCGCGTCGCGAAGGGGTCGGTGACCCGCACCGACTACGCGGGCGCGTCCGCGGAGGCCCGCCGGGCCGAGCTGGCGTCGATCGGGTTCCGCCTCGACGAGGACCTCGGTGGGGCGCGCGTGGTGCTCGTCGACGACGTCCGCGTCACGGGCCTCGCCGAGCAGACGCTCCTCGACGTCCTGGCGCGGGACGGCGCCGGCCGCCCCGCCGAGGTCGTCACCGCGTACGTCGCCGTGTGCGAGCCGGGGCTCGCCGCGGACCCGTCGGTGGAGGCCGTCCTCAACCACGCGGCCGCCCGGTCCGTCGCCGACCTCGCGGACGCGGTCCGCGCCGGCCGGTTCGCCCTCACCATCCGGTTCCTCAAGCGTCTCCTCGGTGCGCCCGACGCCGAGCGCGAGGAGTTCCTCGACGCGTGCGACGCCGCGCTCCTCGACGAGCTCGCCGACGGCGCCCGCGCGACCGGGCCCGCGTTCTGCGCCGGGTACGCGGACGGGCTCGCCGCGGTCGACGCACGCCGCGCGGCGGCGCGCCGGGACCCCGGACCGGCGCTCGCCGCCGCCCGGCCGGTGGGCGCGTGACCCGGCACGCCCTCGCGCGCCTCGACGGCAGCGCGGACGACGGGTTCGCGCTCGTCCCCACGTCGTTCGCGCGCCGGGCCGGAACCGCGCCGGGGACCGCCGGGGACTACAGCCGCTTCAAGCACGGCGACGGCGCGGTCGCGGCCCGCTACGGGGAGGCGCTCGCCCTCGCCTACCTCGCGAGCGGCCGCGCGCACGGCCCGCTCCTGGTCACCTCGTCCGGGTACGACGTCGCGCCGCCCGCGGCGGCCGCCCTCCTCCCGGCGTTCGCCGCGACCCTCGCGGCCCACGGCCACGACGCGCGCTGCGTCGTCGTGCGCCGGCACACGCCGTCGGACGGGGACTACGCGACCTGGGGTGCCGCGCAGCGTCGGGCGCGGCTGCGGCCCGCGCACCTCGAGGCGCCCGGGGACGTCCGCGGCGCGCACGTGGTCGCGCTCGACGACGTCCGGGTCACCGGTGCGCACGAGCACGCCGTGCACGCGGCGCTGCGCACCGCGGGGGCGCGGCACGTCGACCATCTGTACGTCGTCCAGGTCCCGCGGTCGCGCACCGCGTCCGTCGAGGCCGAGCTCAACGCGGCGTCCGTCCGCGACGCGGAGGACGTGCTGGTGCTCGCCGCGGAGCCCGAGTACGTCCCGAACGCCCGCGTCGCGCGTCTGCTGCTCGCGCTCGCGCCACCCGTGCTCGACGACGTCCTCTGCCGCGCCCCGCGCGGGCTCGTGACCTGGCTCGGCGACGTCGCGCTGCGGGACCGGTTCGCGACCCTGCCGCGGTACGTCGCGGGGGCCGAGCGCGTGCGGGCGGCCGGTGAGCGCGCCTACCGCTTGGCGGCCCGGTAGCCGTCGGCCTGCGCCGCGGCCTCGGTCGCGAAGCACACCTCGGGGTCCGTGACGTCGTACGAGGCGCCCGTCGGCAGGTGGTAGATGTGGCTCGACTCGTTGCCCTTGATGGGCGCCCAGTCCGGGCAGTCGTCCTTCGACACCGGCGCCGCGACGGCGGGGTGCTTCGTGCTCGTGCCGCTGCTCTTGGTGCTCCCCGACGACGGCGCGGACGTGGCCGAGGTCCCCGACGGTCCCTTCTGCGTCACGACCTTGACGTCCGTCAGGCCGCCCGTCGGGACGCGCTCGCCCGGGCACGTGCCGAGGATCCGCGCGATCGCGGACTTCTCCGCGGAGGTGACCCACAGGTGGTACCGCTGCTTGACCGCGACCTGGCGGGCGACGTACCGGCACCGGTACGCCTTCGACGGCGGGAGCCACGTCGCGGCGTCGCCGTCGGACTTCTGCCCGTTGAGGTGCCCGTCGACGGCGAGCAGGTTGAGCGGGTCGTTCGCGAGCAGCTCGCGCGTCGCGGGGGAGAGGAGCTGGGCGCCCGTGCGCCAGGCGTCCCCGAGCGCCACGAGGTGGTCGATCTGCACGGCCGTCGACGTCGTCTGCCCGCGCTGGAACGCGATGCTCCGGCCCGAGTAGGGGTCCGGGAGGGTGCCCGTGAGGACGATGCAGTCGTGCGTCCCCGCTCGGTACGTCACGCCGTCGAGGTCGCGCGCCAGGATGTCGTTGCGCGTGTCGCACCCGTTGTGGTCGACGTCCTTCCACGCCGGACCGAACTGGTCGCGCGCGTACCCGGTCATCGCGGCGCGGCCCTTGACGGGCAGCGTCGCGAGGACGGCGAGCGCCGTCCCCGCACCGGGCTTCGCGCCCGACGCCGCCTCGGAACCGTGCGTCGTCGTGGGCTTCGGCGTGGCCTTCGCCGGGGGCTTCGAGGTGGTCGTCGCGGTCAGGCCCGGCGTGGTCGCGTGCACCGTCGCGGCGGCGGACGAGGACACAGGGGCCTCGGGCTGCCCGGTCGCGTCGAGGCTCGTGCACGCGGTGGTGGTCGCGAGCACCGCCGCCGTGAGCGCGGCGGCCCACGTCGTCCGGTGACGCGCGAGCGCGACAGGTCGGCCGGGTCGGTCGGGGGAGCTCGCTCGCGTCACGGACACATTGTGGGGCATGTGACCCACACGTCGTCGCACGTCAGCCGTCCGTGAGCAGGTGGACCCACGTCGTCGGACGCCACGACCCGCTGCGAGGACGCGCGGAGTCCAGACCGGTGGGCATGGCGGACAGTCCGGACCATGTTCCGCGCCGCCGTCCGTCGGCTGCGGGCTACCAGCCCCTCCAGTAGCCGTCGGCCTGGGCGGCCTCGAACGTGGCGTAGCACGCGTCGGCGGACACGTGCGAGTACGTGTAGCTGTCGGGGCCCCAGGCCGTGTGGTACGCGATCTTGATCGGTGCGGACGCCGGGCACTCGCCGGACGCGAGCGGGGCGACGGGACCGGTCACCGGCGTGGCTGCCGTCGTCGGGGTGGTGCTCGGGCTCGCCGAGGGCGGCGTCGTCGGGCCGGAGGTCGGGGAGCTCGGTCGTCCCGTCGGGGAGGGGCGCGTCGTCCGGCGCGGAGCGGGCCGGGTCGGGGCCGCGGTCGGCGTCGGCCGCGCGGTCGTCGGCCGGGGCGAGGGCGTCCGGGTCGGCGTCGCGGAGGGTGTGCCCGACGGCGTGGGGGTCGGCGTCGCGGTGCTCGTGGTCGACGTCGGGGTCGCGGAAGGCTCGGAGGTCGCGGGAGCCGGATCGGCGGCTGCGGGCGTCAGGAACGACGTCGTCGGGCTCGCGGCCGCGACGGGCGCACCCCGGTGACCGCCCGCCGCCACGGCCACGCCCGCCACGAGGACGGCCGCCGCGCCGCCGGCCGCCACGGCCCACCAGGCGCGCCGGCGACGCCGGGCGGGCACGGCGCCGTCGGACGCGCTCGCCGCCGGCTCGGGCTTCGGAGCCGGAGTCGAAGGAGTCGCAGGAGGCTTCGTGAGCCGGGCCGAGGAGCCCGCCGTGATCGACGGCATCACGGGCGCGAGGGGGATGGCCTGGGTCGTGGCGTCGGGCGCGGCCGACCCGGGGCGGGTGGCGCCGGGCTCGGCGGGCGCGGGGGCGAGCTCCGGCTCGGCGCGGGTCGCGTGGTGCCAACGCACGCCGTCCCACCACCGCATGCGTCCGCGCGCGTGGGGGTCCGGGTACCACCCGGGTTGCGCGTTCGACACCCGCATATTGTGCAGTATGCGTAGCGTGCTCCCGCCCGGCTGGGCGGGGTCAGGCGTCCAGGTCGGCGAGCCAGTCGAGCAGCGCGCCAGAGACCGCCTCGGGGTCCTCTTCGGGCAGGTAGTGCCCGACGCCGTCGAGCACCTGCACGCGCAGCCGGCGCACCAGCGCGGTCGCGTCGATCGCCGCGGCGTCCGTGCGGACGTAGGGGTCCTCGGCGCCGAGCAGGAGGAGACCCGGCTGGTCGACGCGCCGTCGGACCGCCGTGGTGAACCTGCGCCCGTCCATCCGCGGGATCGAGCGCACCGACCAGCGCAGCGCCTCCGTCGAGCAGTGCGCCGCGAACGGGATGCGGGCCGCGGTCCGGTACAGCTCGAGCGCGTCCTCGTCGAACGGCCGCACGGCACCGCCCCGCAGCACGTCGTCGACGAACCGCCCGTCGCCCAGCGCCCGCTCGGGCAGGAACGGCACCTGCGCGAACGCGACGTGCCGCCGCATCGCGCGCGTGTACGGGGCCCGGTGCGACACGTGCAGGTAGGCGGGGTGGGGCGCGGCGAGGGCCGCGACCGCGCGGGTCACGGCGGGCTGCATCGCGGCCATCGCCCAGGCGATGGTCCCGCCCTCCCCGTGCCCGACGACGACCGCCGAGTCCGCCCCGAGGGACCGGATCACGCCCGCCACGTCGCGCGTGCGGGTGGGCACGTCGTAGCCGAGCGGCGGCTTGTCGGACGCGCCCGTGCCGCGCAGGTCCATCGCCGCGACGCGGTACCCCGCGGCCGCGAGCGCCTCGACCTGGTGCCGCCACGCCCACCAGAACTGCGGGTACGTGTGGAGCAGGACGACCAGGGGGGCGCGGGAGCCGCGTGCCGCGGCGCCGACGCCGTCGGCCGGCTCGGCCAGCGCGACGTGGAACCGGGCCGCGTTGGCGGCGACGAACTCGTGCCGCCAGGGACCTTCGACGAGGGCGGTCGAGTAGTCGGCGATCACCCGAGCGAACCTACCGGGTCGCTGTCCACCGGGGGCGCGTCCGTGCCCGGCGCGCCGTCGGAGGCGGCCGAGGCCGCGCCGTCGGGCGCCGTGGCGCGCTCACGCCGCTCCTTGGGCGGGTCGAACCGGTAGCCGACGTTCCGCACGGTCCCGATGAGCTGCTCGTGCTCGGGCCCGAGCTTCGCGCGCAGGCGCCGCACGTGGACGTCGACCGTGCGCGTGCCGCCGTAGTAGTCGTAGCCCCAGACCTCCTGGAGGAGCTGGGCGCGCGTGAACACCCGGCCCGGGTGCTGGACGAGGTGCTTGAGGAGCTCGAACTCCTTGTACGTCAGGTCGACCGGGCGACCCCGCAGGCGGGCGGTGTACCCCGACGCGTCGATCGTGAGCTCGCCCGCCGAGATCTCCTCGTTGTCGTCGCGCGCGCGCCCCGCGCCCCGCTCGACCGCGAGGCGGATCCGGGCCTCGACCTCCGCCGGTCCGGCGTCGGACAGCACCACGTCGGACGCGCCCCACTCGGCCGTCACGACGGTCAGACCGCCCTCGGTCATCACGAGCACGAGGGGCACCGTCATGCCGGTCGCGCGCAGCAGCCGGCAGGTGGTGCGGGCGGCCACGAGGTCGCGGCGCGCGTCGAGGAGCACCAGGTCCGCGTCGGGCGCGTCCACCAGGGCGGACGGCTCCATCGGCAGCACCCGGACGCGGTGCGAGAGCAAGCCGAGGGCCGGGAGGATCTCGACGGATCCTCCCGTCGTCGGGGTCAGCACGAGGAGCTGGGCCACCTCGTCACCTCCACTCGGTGGTCGTGCGGCGCGTGTCGCCACGGTAGCGCCTCCGGGGCGCGACCCGGTGCACGGCCGCGCCCACGCACCGGGCGGATGGCCTGATCCGGGCGCAGATCTGGGACACTCGGAGGCGTGCCCACACCCAGTGTCCCCGTGACGGCCCGTGCCTGCGTCCGGCGTCCGACCCTCGGCCACGCATGACCGCGACCACCCGCTCCGTCCTGACGGCCTGCCTCGCGGCGATGGTCGCGGTCGCCGCGTACTTCGGCACCGTGCCCCTCGCGGGGGCGGTCGTCGTGCTCGTCCTGCTGACGGCGATCGGCTGGCCCGGGCTCATGCACCTGCACGCGCGCGGCGCCTCGGGCTTCCTCGTGGCGCTCGTCGGGCTGGGGGCGGCGCTCGTCGTGGACGTCACCGACGGCGAGCCGGTGCTCCGCAACCTGCCCGTCGTGGTCGCGATGGGCCTGCTGCTCGCCTTCGTCAACGAGCTCGCGCGGCGCCGCCCGCGCGAGGACCTCGTCGCGAACGTGTCGGGCGAGGTCTCCGGGATCGTCGTCGCCGTGGGCTGCTCCGGCTGGCTCGCCGCGGGCCTGTCCGAGGAGGGCGCGGCGCTCGTCGTGAGCTGCGCCGTCGCCATCGCCGTGGCCGCCGTGGTGTGCTCGACGCCGCTGCGCGGCTGGGCGGGCATCGGGTCGGCCGTGGTGCTCGCCGCTGCCGCCGGGGCGGGCGTCGCGCGGGCGCTCCCGCGCATCGACTGGCCGTCGGGCCTGTGGGCGGGGCTCGTCGCGGGCGTGGTCGTGACGTCGCTGGCGGCGCTGTTCGGTCACGTGCCGACGACGCGCGGGCGGTGGGCGTCCGCGAGCGCGGCGACCGTGCCCGTGGCGGTCGGTGGCATCCTGATCTTCGTGGTCGGCCGGCTGATCGGCTGACGCGTGGCCGCCGTCGGCGGCGGGGAGCTCGGCAAGGAGGTTCCGGTGCTGGTTCGCGTGCTGCTCGTCGCGGCCGTCGTCGTGGTCGCGCTCGCGCTCGGCCTGTGGTGGCGCTCGCGGCAGGGCGTCGTCCGGGTGGCGGCGCCCGACGGCGCAGCCCCCGTCGCGTCCGAGCCCGACGACGTGTGGCGCGAGCGGGGCGTCGAGCTCGCCCGCAGCGCGACGTTCGTGCAGTTCTCGACGGACCACTGCAGCCCGTGCCGCGCGACGTCCCGCGTCCTCGGGGAGCTCGTCGCTCGGCGTGACGACGTCTCGCACAGCGAGATGGACATCGACCGGAACCTGGACCTGGTGCGACGCTTCTCGGTGCTGCGCGCACCCACGGTGCTGGTGCTCGACCGGGACGGCCGCGAGGTCGCCCGGATGACCGGGGCCGTCGGCCGCGCGCAGGCCGAGCAGGCGCTCGCCGTCGTCGGGGCGTGACCCGGCGCCCGGCGGCGCACGGCTCGCCCGCGACACCCCGAAGCGCCACGCAGGAGTCCCGATGACCGAGCACGAGCCCCAGACCGGCACGACCACCGCCGTGACCGCACCGACGGGGATCGACCCGCGCGGCCCCCGGTTCGGTGCCGGGGTGACCGCGGTCCTGCTGGCCGTCGTCCTCCTGCTCGCCGGCACGCCCGCCGCGGTGTGGCTGCTGCTGGTCGTCGTGCTGTCGTTCGCGCTCGGCGCGGCACGCGGGCCGCAGGGCACGTGGCAGGGCGCGCTGTTCAGGCTCCTCGTGCGCCCGCGCCTCGCCCCGCCGAACGAGCTCGAGGACCCGCGCCCGCCGCGCTTCGCCCAGCTCGTCGGGCTGATCATCACAGGCATCGGGTTGGTGCTCGGGGTGGCGGGCGTCGGCGCCGCGGTCCCGGTCGCCGCAGCGCTCGCGCTCGTCGCGGCCGTGCTCAACGCCGTCTTCGACTTCTGCCTCGGGTGCGAGCTCTACGTGGCGCTGCGGCGCCTGCGCCCCGCCGCGGCCTGAGCCGCGCCGAAGTACCCCGCCAGGCGGCTTGTCTCGAGGGGGCGGCCGGGTCTCAGGACGCGCCGAGCAGCTCGAGCGTGTCGATGACGCGGTTCGAGAAGCCCCACTCGTTGTCGTACCAGGCCACGACCTTGACGTGCCGCCCGTCGACGCGCGTCAGCGCCGAGTCGAAGACCGACGACGCCGGGTTGCCCGTGATGTCCGACGACACCAGGGGATCGTCCGAGTACTCGAGGATCCCGGCCAGCCGCCCGTCGGCCGCCGTGCGGTAGGCGGCGAGGACGTCGTCGTGCGTGACGTCCCGTGCGACGACGGTGTTGAGCTCGACGATCGACCCGACCGGGACCGGCACCCGGATCGAGTCGCCCGACAGCCTCCCGTCGAGCTGCGGCAGGACCAGGCCGATGGCCTTGGCGGCGCCCGTCGTCGTCGGGACGATGTTCTCCGCGGCCGCGCGGGCACGCCGCGGGTCGCGGTGCGGCCCGTCCTGGAGGTTCTGCTCCTGCGTGTACGCGTGGACGGTCGTCATGAAGCCGTGCTCGATGCCGGCGAGCTCGTCGAGCACGGACGCGAGCGGCGCGAGGGCGTTCGTCGTGCACGACGCGTTCGACACGATCGTGTGCTGCGCAGGGTCGTAGGCCTCGGTGTTCACGCCCGGGGCCAGGGTCACGTCGGCTCCGGCGGACGGGGCGCTCACGAGGACACGCCGCGCGCCTGCGTCGAGATGCGCTCGGGCGTCGCTCGCGGCGGTGAAGCGGCCCGTCGACTCGAGCGCCACGTCGACGCCGAGCTCGGCCCACGGGAGCTTCGCGGGCTCGCGCTCGGCGAGCACCCTGATGCGGCGGCCGTCCACGACGAGGTCGTCCCCGTCGACCGACACGGGCCGCCCGAGCCGCCCGGCCGTGGTGTCGAACGCGAGCAGCCGGGCGAGCGCGGCCGGCTCGGTGAGGTCGTTGACGGCGACGACCTCGAGGTCGGTGTCGCGCTCGAGGAGCGCGCGGAGCACGTTGCGCCCGATCCGGCCGAAGCCGTTGATCGCCACGCGGGTGGGAGTGCGGGTCATGGGTGGGTCTCCTCTCGGTTCCCCACCAGGCTGGTCCGTGGGCCGCGGCTCAGACAGGGGCGCCTGCGCCAGGGTCCGCAAGGATCGCGCCACGCCCGACGACGGCTACTCGCCGCGCGCGAACGTCCGCCGGTACTCGGTGGGCGTCGTCCCGAGGACCCGCTGGAAGTGCAGGCGCAGGTTCGCGCCCGTGCCCAGCCCGACGTCGTCGGCGACCTGCTCGACGCTCCGCTCCGACCGTTCGAGGAGCTCGCGGGCGAGGTCGATGCGCGCCCGCAGGACCCACTGCATGGGCGTGCACCCGGTGTCGGCGGCGAAGCGGCGGGAGAACGTCCGCGGCGAGACGGCGGCGTGCCGCGCGAGCACGTCGAGGGTGAGCGGCCGGTCGAGCCGGTGCAGGGCCCACTCTCGGGTCGCGGCGAACCGTTCGCCCAGGGGCTCGGGCACGCTGCGCGGGACGTACTGGGCCTGCCCGCCGCTGCGGTACGGCGCGGCGACGAGTCGCCTCGCCGCATGGTTGGACGCGGCGACCCCCAGGTCGCCGCGCAGCACGTGCAGGCACAGGTCGATGCCCGACGCCGCGCCCGCCGACGTGAGCACGCTGCCCTCGTCGACGAACAGCACGTTCTCGTCGACCCGGATCCGGGGGTGCTTCGCGGCGAGCGCCCGTGTGTAGTGCCAGTGCGTCGTCGCGCGTCGCCCGTCGAGGAGGCCGGTCGCCGCGAGCGCGAACGCGCCCGTCGAGATCGCGGCGAGCCGGGCGCCGCGCTCGTGCGCCCCGACCAGCGCGTCCACGACGCGGGCCGGGGGTGCGTCGCGGTCCGGGAACCGGTAGCCCGGGACGAAGACGACGTCCGCCCACGCGAGGGCGTCCAGCCCCGACGCCACGTGGTACGCCAGTCCGTCGCCGCCGGTCACGAGTCCGGGCGCCGCCCCGCACACGCGTACCTCGTACGGCATGCTCGGACGCGTCGTGAACACCTGCGCGGGGATCCCGACGTCGAGCGGCTTGGCGCCCTCGAGCACGAGCACGGCGACGCGGCGGAGGCGGTCGAGGACGACGTCGGGGCCCGCGGGCACGGGGGAGGACACGGCCGCACGGTACGCACGTGCGGCGCGGTCCGTCGCGTCAGGGCGCCGCGAGATCGCCGAGCTCGGCCGCCAGCCGCGCCGCCCACGGCTGCGCCTCGACCCACGGCAGGTGCCGGTCGAGCCACCCGCACAGCGCGCGCACGGCGTCCCCGAGGCCGGCCGCGTCCCCGAGGCCGAGCGGCCGGTGGCGTCGCGTGACGGGTCCGTGCGCAGGCGCGTGGACGGCGGCGTCGAGCCGGGCCGGGCGCTCCGTGGGCACCGGGTACAGCTCGAGCGCGTCGCGGACCCACGTGGCGACCGCGTCGTAGACCCGGAGCGCCTGCGGCTCGTCCGGGCGGTCGGCGTGGTCCCGTACGACGGCGGGCAGGCGTCGCAGCGCCAGCGCGAGCCGGGCGTGGCAGCCGTCGCAGAGCACGCCGTGCCCGGCGGGCCGGGGCAGGCAGCCGTCGCAGCACGGGTCGGCGCACCCGGGGCGGTGGTGTGCCGGGCGGACGCACCCGGCCGCGCACGGCGCGAGGTGGGGTCGGCCGCGGCTGCCCGGCGGGGTGGCGACGACGCGCAGGTGCGGCCGGTCCGGAGGATGGTGGAGCACGCCGGCCTCAGCGGAGCGTGAGCGCGCCGACGGCCAGACCGGCCGCGATGCCGACGACGACACAGGCGGGCACGAGGACGACGAGCGACGTCCGCGGGCGGCGCCCCAGGAAGGCGCGTACGCGGCCGAGGTACGCGCTCATGCCCCGACCTCCCGGAGGTGGCGGCACACGGCGTCGACGCCGGTCGGACCGAGGGCGGCGCGGAGACCGACGAGCGCGACCTCGCAGGTCGCGTCGCGCAGCGCGGTCTCGGACCAGCGGTCGGCCAGGCGGAACAGCGTGACGGCGTCGTTCGCCGCGTAGGCGGTGAGGTAGTCGGCGCCCAGGCGCAGGAGCGCAGGGCGGTCGTCGGGGCGTGTCATGCCTCCTGGACGCGCGTGCGGTCGGGATGTCACACCGTTCTCGGCACGAGCTTTTGGAAACCTGGCCGGGGCCGATGGCATAGTGGCTCGGCTGACGGACGCCGAGGGACGGAGGACCGGCGTGGAGGACACGAGCGACTGGGCGCAGCACCGCCCTCGCGTCGTCGCAGCCGTGGCGTCGGCCGTCCGGGGTGTCGACCCCGAGGAGGCGGCGAGCCGGGCGCTCGTCAAGATGCTCCGGCTGGCCGACGACGGCGTCACGTTCGACGCCCCGCTCGCCTACTGGCGCCGGGCCGCCGTCAACGAGGGGTACTCGCTGGCCCGTGAGGCGTCGCGTGCGCGACCCGTCGAGGACGAGGTGCTGACCGAGCTCGCCCCGGCCGTGCCCGACGTCGCCGCCCTCGAGACCGAGCGTCAGGCGGACGTCGACATGCTGCGCCGCGCGCTCGACGGGCTGACGGGTGCGGACCGTGACCTCCTGTGGAGCCGCCACGTCGACGAGAGGTCGGTCACGGCCATCGCCGAGGAGCTGGACGTCCGGCCGCACGCGGTCACGGTGCGGCTGCGCCGCGCGGAGGAGCGACTGGCGGAGGGCTTCGCCGCGGCGCACGCGGCGCTCACCGACGAGGCCGGGTGCCGCGCGGCGCGGGCCGGGATGCACGGGTATCTCAAGGGGCGGCTCAGCGCCCGGCGTCGGCGGGAGCTGGAGCAGCACGTCGACGGCTGCGCCGCGTGCACGCGCGCGTTCATCGACGTCCGGGAGGTCTCGTGGGGGCTCAAGGCGATCGCACCGTGGCTCGGGGCGGGCGCGCTCAAGGGTGCCGCGGCGCTCGCGGGCACGGCCGGCGGGACGGCTGCGGTCGGCGGCTCACGGTGGGGTCGCGCGACCACGACGGTCGCCGTGGCGGGCGGGGTGCTCGTCGTCGCCGCCGGTCTTGCGAGCGCGATGGTGCTCCGGCCCGACGGCGACCCGGGGCCGGCGTCGTCGACCGCCACCACCGTGGTCGACGCGGCGGGCGGGGACCGCTTCGGTGCGGCCGGGAGCGCACCCGACGAGCCGGGCTCCCTGCCCGCGGCGAGCCCGACGTCGTCCGCCACGGCCCCGGGCTCCGTCCCGTCGGAGGGCCCGAGCGACACGGCGCCCGACGAGGGGCTCGTCCCCGGGTCGACTGCGGCGAGCCGGGGCGACGACTCCGGGCGGGCGAGCTCCGCGAGCGACCCGGAGCCTTCGCGGCGCCCGACAGGGACCTCCACGCCGACGAGCCACCCGACGACGCCGACAACCACGACGCCGGCGACCACGAGGCCGACGGCCCCGGCGTCGTCGCCCACCGCCCCCGCCGGGCCGGGGAGCACGTCCGGCCCCACGGCCCCGGCTCCGACACCGACCCCGACGCCCGATCCGACGCCTTCCGCGGAGCCCACGGCCCAGTCCTTCACGACGAGGCTCCCGGTCCACGACCTGAGCTTCGCCCTCTACCGGGTCGCAGCGAGCGACGGGGTGACGATCACGGGCGTCCGAGGCTCCGGCTCGGCCGCGTCGGTGCTGCCCTGGGTGCACGGCCGCTGGTACGTGCAGGTCTGGTGGGCTGGCAGCGCGGACGTCGTCACCGTGACGTTCACGGGCCCGGCGGGCTCGACCGTGTGGCTGCGTCCGGCCTGAGCGGACCGGCGTCTCAGTAGACGAGCGCCTGGGCGCCGGGCGCCAGGGCCTCCTCCACGAACACGGGGGCGCCGGCGATCCGCACGCCCGCCAGGACGTCGTCGGGCGTGATCCCGCGCCGCGCCGCGCACTGCGTGCACACGGTGACGGTCCCCGCGGCGAGGACGGCGTCGAGCAGGTCGGGGAGCGGCGCGGCGTGCTCGAGGGCGAGCTCAGCCGCGCGCCCGGGCACCCCGAACCACGCGGCCTCGCCCGTGAGCCACAGGCTCACCGGCACGCCGGCGGCGACGGCGGCCGCGGCGACGGTGAACGCCTGGTTCGCGGCCTCGGGGCGGTCGGTGCCGCTCGTGGTCTTCACGACGAGCGTGCGGGCTGGTGCCGCGGTCGGGGCCGGGGCGGGGCTGGTCGTCGGTGTGGTCGTCACGGGTCGAGCGTATGAGACCGACGCCACGCGCCGGGCCCTCCACGCACCCCGGGAGGGGCACGCGGCCGACGTAGGATCGGGCCATGACCGGTACCGAGATCTTCTTCGTCACGCTGCTCGGGGTGACGACCGTCGCCATCGTCTGGTTCGCCTGCTACGCGGTGTACCGCCTGTTCGAGGGCCAGCGCTGACCCATGCCGTTCGCGTTCCCGGAGGGGCTCGCGCCCGAGGTGTACCCGCTGGCCTGGCTGGTGGGGAGGTGGCGCGGTGAGGGCGTGATCTCCTACCCGGGGATCGACGAGGCCGCGTTCGTCCAGGACGTCGTGTTCGACCACGACGGCGGCCCCTACCTGCGCTACGAGTCCACGATCCGGCTCGCGGAGCCGGCGTCGGACGAGCTGCCCGTGTGGCAGACCGAGACGGGCTACTGGCGGGTGTCGCCCGACCGCCCCGAGGGGCTGTCCGAGTCGCAGCAGGCGCTCGAGGTCATGCTCGCCGACCCGGCGGGCTGGCTGACCCTCTACGTCGGTGCCGTGGGCGACGGACGCGTCGACCTGGTGCACGACCTCCTCGCCCGGACGGCGTCGTCCGCGGAGGTGACGGCCGCGAAGCGCCTGTACGGGCTGGTGGAGGGCGACCTCATGTGGGTCTGGGAGCTCGCGGCGTTCGGCAACCCGCTGCAGAGCTACGCGTCCGCGCGTCTCGAGCGCCAGGAGGAGTCGTGACCGACGCCGTCGGGGCGCCGGCCTACCGCAGCCCGCTGCTCGCGCGCCACGGCGCGGTCGAGGCGAGCGGGCCGGACGCGGGCGTCGCCTGGCACTACGGTGACCCGACGGCCGAGCAGCGCGCGCTCGGTCGCGGCGGCGCGGTGGCCGACCTCTCGCACACGGGCGTCGTCCGGGTGGCCGGCCCCGATCGTCTGAGCTGGCTGCACTCCATCACGTCGCAGGACCTGCTGGGCCTCGCGCCGCGCACGTCGACCGAGCTGCTCGTGCTCGACCCGCACGGGCACGTCGAGCACGCGGCGGGCGTCGTCGACGACGGCGAGGCGACCTGGCTGCTCACCGAGGGCTCGCACGCCCCGGCGCTCGCGGCGTGGCTGGACCGCATGAAGTTCATGCTCCGCGTCGAGATCACGGACGCGACCGCGGAGTACGCCGTGCTCGGCGAGCCCGTCGACGCCGAGGGCGGCGAGGGTGAGCCGGTGACCTGGCGCGACCCCTGGCCGACGACGGCGCCCGGCGGCACCCGCTACGGCCCGCCCGACGACGAGCACCCGGGCAGCGAGCGGGACTGGCGCCTCGTGCTCGTGCCCCGCGCCGACCTCGTGCGCGAGGTCGAGCTGCGCGAGGCCGCGGGCTGGCGGCTCGTCGGCACCTGGGCGACCGAGGCGTCGCGCGTCGCCGCCTGGCGCCCGCGCCTGGCCACCGAGGTCGACGACCGCACCATCCCGCACGAGCTCGACTGGCTCCGCACCGCCGTCCACCTGCACAAGGGCTGCTACCGCGGCCAGGAGACCGTCGCGCGCGTGCACAACCTCGGCCGCCCCCCGCGCCGGCTGGCGTTCGCGCACCTCGACGGGTCGGGCCACACCGTGCCCGAGGCCGGCGCCGCCGTCCGCGCGGGCGGCCCCGACGCCGACCCGCAGTCGCGACCCGTCGGCCGCGTGACGAGCGTCGTCCGGCACCACGAGCTCGGCCCGGTGGCGCTCGCCGTGCTCAAGCGGTCGGCGCCGTCGGGCGAGCTGATCGTCGACGGGCTGGCGTCCGGCGACCCCGCGGGCGGCGTGATCGCCGCGGGGCAGGAGGAGATCGTCCCCGGTGACGGGGTGAGCGTGGACCGGCCGGAGGCCCGCGGACCGCTGACCCGCGGGCTGGGCGGCACCTCCGGCGTCGGGTCGCCCGGCTTCGGTGGCGCACTCGGCTCGGGCGCCTGACGCTGGCCCCATGCCCGACGAGGAGGACGTGCGGACCGGAGCGCCGGGCCACGCACATGCAGGCCCGCACGACGGCGTGACCCAGGCGCGCGTCGTCGCTGCCGACACCTGGCGCAGGCTGCGGATCCTCACCGGACGCGCGCGCGCCCGGCAGGGCGTCGCGCGCGTGCGGACGTCGTTCGTCCCGATCGTGGTCTCCGCGGTCGCCGCCGGCGTCGCGTACTTCGTCGCGCACGACCTGTTCGACCACCCGTTCCCGTTCTTCGCTCCCGTCGCCGCGTGGGTCTGCCTGGGCTTCGCGCCCGACCGGCAGATCCGCCGCGTCCTCGAGCTCGCGATCGGCGTCGCGCTGGGCGTCGGGATCGGCGACGCGATCGTGCACGTCATCGGCTCGGGCGCCTGGCAGGTCGCCGTCGTGCTCGTCGTCTCCGCGCTGGTCGCGCGGTTCATCGACGCCGGCGTCCTGCTCACGACGCAGGCCGGGGTCCAGGCCGTCGTGATCGTGCTGCTGCCGCCGTCCAGCACGGGCGGCCCGGGGGCGCGGTTCGTGGACGCTCTGGTGGGCGGCGCGCTGGCCCTGCTGATCGCGGTGCTGTGGCCGCGCGACCCGCGGCGACGGCTCGCGCTGCTGGGCCGTGAGGCGCTGAACGCGCTCGCGGAGACCCTCACGATGCTCGCCGAGGGTCTCGCGCACGGGCGCGCCGACGAGGCGCGGGCCGCTCTCGCCCGGGGACGGGCGGCCGAGCCCGCGCTGGAGATCTGGCAGACCTCGGCGTCGGACGCACGCGAGCTGGCCCGCGTGAACTCCCAGGGGCGTCGGCACCTCGCCGCGATCGACGGGTCCGTGGACCAGGCCGTGCTGACCGACCGGGTGATGCGGACCGTGCGGGTGCTCGCGCGACGCACCGCCGCGACGACGGGCGAGCACGACACCACCGGCCTCGCCGACGTCGTGTCCCGGTTCGCGGTCGCCGTCCGCGACCTGTCCGCCGCCGTCGGCGAGGGGCGCGACCCGGCACGGGCACGCGAGGGGCTGCGGGCGGCAGCCGCCCTCGTCGACCCGCGGGAGCTCGCGCCCGACGACTGGGAGGTCGCGTCGCTCGCGCTGCTCGTGCGCTCGGCGCTCGTCGACGCGCTCGAGGCGGCCGGCGAGGACCCGGGCGCGGCGCGCGACGCGTTGCCCACGCTCTGAGCACGCCCACGACCTGTCAGGCACCCGCCCAGGTCGACCGCCGAGAGCGCCTGACAAGCCGCCCGGGAGGGGCGCCTGTCAGACGTTGGCGGCCGGGGGGAGCCGCGAACGCCTGACAGGTCTGGAACTGAACCGGGGCGTCGCTGTACACCTGAGCCACCGCGGGGTGTACGGTCCGGTCCATGGAGGTCTCCGTGAGCGCGCTCCGCGCCGAGCTCAAGACCTGGCTGGACCACGCGAGGGCGGGCGAGGAGGTCGTCATCACCGACCGGGGCGTGCCCGTCGCGCGCCTGTCGGGCATCGACGGCGCCGACCTCGTCGGCGGGCTCCTGCGCGACGGCCTCCTCACTGCGCCCGCCGAGGAGCGCCCGAACGTCGCCGCGCCCGCGGCCCGCGGCCAGAACGCGGTGTCGGGCCTCGTGCGCCGGCTGCGCCGATGAGGAAGCCGGTGAGGCCCGCGTGACGACCGCCTACCTCGACACGAGCGCACTCGTCCGGCTCGTGCGCCGCGAGCCCGGCAGCGAGCTCGCGGCCGCGCTGTGGAACCGCGCTCCGATCGTCGCCACCAGCCGCACGAGCGACGTCGAGCTCAGGGCCGTCCTCGCGGCCGGCGCACGGCGCGGACTCCTGGACGAGGACGAGCACGCCGCTGCCCTCGAGGCGTGGGCCCACCTGTGGCCCGCGCTGTACGTGGTCGAGACCACGCCGGCCGTCACCGACCGTGCCGCAGAGCTCGTGGCCGCGCACCCCCTGCGGGGCGGCGACGCCGTGCACCTCGCGTCCGCGCTCCTGCTCGCGCCCGACGTCGTCGTCGCCGTCTGGGACGAGCACGTCGCCGCCGCCGCCGAGGCCGAGGGGTTGGTGGTCCTGCCCGGCCCGTACACGGTCCGCGAGCGGCACGCACCGAGGCCGTCGGTGCGCCGCGCGTCGGCAGGCTCCTGACGGGAGCGGCGGCGTGCCGCGCGTCGGCGACGTCCCCTAGGCTCGGAGGGTGTTCAGCACCAGCCAGAGCGTCGTGCTCCTGCTCCTCGTCCTCGCGTCGTTCCTCGTGCAGGTCTTCGCGCTGATCGACGCCGGGATCCGCCCCGCGCACGCCTACCTCGCGGAGAACAAGCTCAAGAAGCCGATCTGGCTGCTCATCCTGCTCGTCGCGGCGCTGCTCACGTACGCCCTGGGCGGGACCTTCTACTCCCTGCTCCTCGTCACGCCCGCGCTCGTCTACCTGGCGGACGTGCGGCCCAGGCTGCAGCCGTACTCGCGCCGCAAGGGCGGCGGTGGCTCCGGGCCGAGGCGCCCGTCGTCGGGCGGGTGGTGATCGCGATGCCGGCCGAGGCGCGAACCATGTCCACCTCGCCCGCGGCGCCCCTCGCGGAGGTCGTCCGCGGAGACCTCGTCGAGTCGGTCCACACCGGCCACCTGGTCGCGCTCGACGCGTCCGGCCGCGTGGTGCTCGCGGCCGGCGACCCCGCAGTGACGTTCTGGCCGCGGTCGTCGCTCAAGCCCGTGCAGGCGCTCGCGATGGTGCGCGCGGGCCTCGACGTGCCCGACCGCCTGCTCGCGCTCGCGTGCGCGAGCCACGCCGGCGACGCGGTGCACCGCGACGGCGTGCACGAGCTGCTCGGCCTGGCCGGGCTCGACGAGACGGCGCTGCGCAACACCCCGGCGCTCCCGCTCGACCCGGCGGTCGCGCTCGAGTGGGAGCTCGCGGGGCACGGCCCGACGCGGCTGACCCAGAACTGCTCCGGCAAGCACGCCGCGATGCTCGTGACGTGCCGCGTCAACGGGTGGGACCTCGCCTCGTACCTCGACCCCGACCACCCTCTGCAGCGGGCGGTGGCCGCGACCGTCCGGGAGCTCACGGCGCCCGACGCCTCCGGTGGTGCCGACGAGGAGCCCGGGGCCGCGCACGTGACGGTCGACGGCTGCGGCGCCCCGCTCTTCTCGACGTCGGTCGCCGGTCTCGCGCGGGCGTTCGCGCGGCTCGGCGGGTCCGCGCAGCACGACCCGCTGTCGGCCGAGGCGCGGGTCGCGCGGGCCATGAGCCAGCACCCGCACATGGTCTCGGGGACCGGCCGCGACGCGACCGTCCTCATGCAGGCCGTCGACGGCCTGATCGCGAAGGACGGCGCGGACGGCGTCCTCGCGCTCGCCGCCTCGGACGGCCGTGCGCTCGCGTTCAAGGTCGCCGACGGCGCGAAACGGCCCGTGCACGCGGTCGTCGACGCCGCGCTCCGGTCCCTGGGTGTCGTGGCCGCCGACGCCGGCCCGCTCCTCCCGCCGTTCCCCGTCGAGGGGGGCGGGGCGAGCGTGGGCGAGGTGCGCGCCGTCGTCGGCGGGGCGGACGTGTGAGGGCGGTCGTCCAGCGGGTCACGCGCGCGAGCGTGACGGTCGAGGGGGAGACCGTCGGCGCGATCGACGAGCCCGGCCTGCTGGTGCTCGTCGGCGTGACCCACGACGACACGCGCGAGCAGGCGGCGACGCTGGCGCGCAAGGTCGCGGGCCTGCGGATCCTCCGGGACGAGCTGTCGGCCGCCGACGCGGGCGCGCCCATGCTCGTGGTCAGCCAGTTCACGCTCTACGGAGACACGCGCAAGGGGCGGCGCCCCTCGTGGGTGGCGGCCGCGCCGGGACCGGTCGCGGAGCCTCTCGTGGACGCGGTCGTCGCAGACCTGCGGGCCGCGGGCGTGCGCGTCGAGACGGGCCGGTTCGGCGCGATGATGCGGGTCGAGCTCGTGAACGACGGCCCGTTCACCCTCGTCCTCGACGTCTGACGTCGAGCCCCCGGCCGTCGGGGCGGTGCGCGTCCGAGACGCGCGGTTGACACCCAGGAAACTCCCCGGAGACGTCGCTCTGGTCGAATGCAATTCGAAGCGCGGCTAACATTCGAATCACGTCTGACCGATGCCGCTCAGAATCAGGAGGGTTCCCGCATGCCCACAGGGGTCCAGGACCGTCCAGGGGGACGCACGAGCACGGATGCGCCCAGGCGCCCGGGGGATGCTGCGCCGACGCTGGCTCGCGCACGGGAGCGCGAGCGCGCCCGTGCCGCCGTCGCCGACGGTCACGGGGGGATCGTCTGGCGGGCCGAGCCCGGTGGCGGCAAGACGGCGCTCCTCGACGAGATCCTCGCCGGGCTGGCTCTCGGCGACACCGACGCACCGGTCGTCGTCCGAGTCGGGCAGGGGTCCGGGCAGCGTCCGGCCGCTCTCGTGCGCGCGCTCGTCGACGCCGTCGCGCCGGCCGACGCGGCCGCGACCACCGGCAGGGTGAGCACCGCGCAGGCCGGCACGGAGCCCGACGACGACGGCCCGGAGGACGCTGCCGCGCGTCTCGCGGACTCGATCGCACCGGTGCTCGGTGGCCGGCGGCTCGTCGTCGTCGCCGACGACCTCGACCTGCTCGGCCCGGACTGCCGGGAGACGCTCGGCCAGGTCGTGCTGCGGCGCGTGCCCGGTGTCGTCGTCCTCGCGACCGCGACCCGGGTCGACACGGCGCACGGGTTCCCGCGCGCGCTGGAGGTCCGTGACCTGCCCGGACTGGGCCCGGGCGAGACCGTCGCGCTCCTGGCGTCGCACGGCGCCGTCGTCGCGCCGCACGTCGCCGCACGCCTCGCCCGCGAGCTCGCGGGCAATCCCGCGGCCCTGATCCAGACCGCCCGCCTGCTGAGCGCCGCCCAGCTCGCCGGCTGGTCAGCGCTGCCGGACCCCCTGCCCGTCGTCCCTGCGGTGCGGGACGTCGTCGGCAAGGCCGTCGACCTGCTCGATCCGTGCGACCGCCAGGTGCTGCTGGTCGCGGCCGTCGCGGCGACCCCCCGGACCGACGCGCTCCTCGCGGCGACGTGCGGCAGCACCGACGACCTCCTGCGGGGCGGTGCCGCCGCGCACCTCGACCTCGTCGCGTCCCGGTACCGGTTCGCCGACCCGCGCGTGCGCGCGCTCGTGCACGGCGAGGCTACGGTTGCGGAGCGGACCGCTGCCCACGAGGCGCTCACCCGCGCGCTCGACGGGGTCGATCCGGAGCTCGCGGCCTGGCACGCGGCCCTCGCGACGCTCGAGGGCGACGCGGACGTGGCGGGCGCGCTCGTGCGGCTCGCCCGCCGGCACCTGCACCACGGCGACGCGGGCGCGGCCTTCGAGGTGGCGCGCGAGGCGGCGTCGCACGCGGTGGACGGCACGCGGCGCCGCGCGCTCGAGCTCGCCGCTGCATCGGCGCTCGCCGCGGGCTGCGTCCAGGACGCGACCCACTGGGCCCGTGGTGCCCTGCGCGGCGCCGACCCGGACGAGACGGCGCGCGTCCTCGGGACCTTCGTCGTCGCGGTGACCATGTCCGAGGGGCAGGTGCCGCTCGACGTCGTCGACCGCGCCGTCGCCCACGTGCTCGACCGCGACCCCCGCGCGGCCGGGGGACCGCCGGTGGCCGCGTGGGCCAAGACCGCGTTGCGGACGGCCCGCGTCGCCGTGACGGCAGCGCGCCTGCTCGCGGAGCGGGGCGAGGGGCCCTGCGCGCGGCGCGTGCTCGCGCGCGCCGGCGCGATCGTCGCGCTCCTCACGGAGCAGGGCCCGCTCGACCAGGTCGCGGCCAGCGCGAGCGTGCGCGCACGGCGCGCCCTCGCGGTCGGGGCCGTGGCCGCGCAGGTCTTCGGGGTGCACGACAGGACCTCCGCGCCGGCCGCGCCCTCCCTGCCCGACGGCGCGGGTGACGCCGTCGCCCGGGCTGTCGGTGGTCTTCACGCCGGGCTGCGGGGCGATCTGACGTCCGCGTCGTCCGGGCTTGCCAACGCACTCCTCGAGCTCGCGCCGCTCGACGGCGAGGAGCCGTGGGACGACGCCGAGGCGGGCGCGTCGGCGCCGTTCGCGGAGGCGCACCTGTGGGTCGCGAAGGCCCTCGTCGACACCTGGGCAGGCGATCTGCGCGCGGCCCGGGCCGAGCTCGAGCACGCGGTCTACCGCGTGCCCGTGGGGTTGCCGTTCGCCGGTCTGGGGGCGGTGCTCGCGTGCCGCCTCGACCTGGCAGCGACCGGCACGACGAGCCCCGTCGGAGCCGCCCTGACGGCGACCGTGCCGGGCCCGCAGAGCCGACCCGTGCGGCACGGTGCGCTCGCGGGACGGGCCCTCGCGGCCGTGCTCGAGCGCCGGTACGACGAGGCCGCGACCCTCGTCGAGCTCGCCGAGCAGCGCGAGCGCGCGGTCGACGCGCGCCCCCTGCCGCTGCCGGTGGTCGACGAGGTGTGCGCGTGGGAGCGGGCCGGTCGGCGTGCTGAGGCGCTCGCAGCGCGCGACCGGCTGCGGGAGCGGACGGCCGGTCTTCCGGCCGACCTGCGCGACGCGGCGATCGTGCGCGCCGACGTGCTCGTCGCGTCCCCGGAGCGGCTGGCCGCCGCGGTCGAGGCGGCGGTCGAGGTGTCGCGACGGCTCGCGTCGCCGTACGAGCGGGCGCGCACCGAGCTCGCGATCGGGCGGGCGCTCGCCCGCACGACCGACGTCTACGACGCGACGAGCCACCTGTTCTCGGCCGTCGAGCTCTTCCGCACGGCGGGGGCGACGGCGTGGGAGCGGGTCGCCGCCGACGACCTCCGGGCGATGGACGAGGGAGACCCGCACGCGTCCGCACCGCCCGTGACCGGCCCGGAGCCGGCGGTGCCCGTTCCGGCCGGCGCGCTGGGCCCGACCGGACCCGGCGGAATGGTGCCGGGTGCCGCGGGCGGAGGGACGCCGTCGGGCGGGACGGACCGTCTGGGCGTGGCACGTGAGCCGGGCGGCACGGCCGCGGTGGACGCCCTGCGCGCCGGGTTGCACGAACGCTGGGGCGACGTCCTCACGGAGCGTGAGCTCGACGTGGCGTTGCTGGTCGTCGACGGAGCCTCCAACAAGGAGGTCGCCGAGTGCCTGTTCGTCTCCGTGCGGACCGTCGAGGTGCACCTCGGTCGGGTGTTCCGCAAGCTGGGCGTCCGCTCGCGTGTCGAGCTGACGGTGGTCGCGCACCGCGGCTGAGACGGCTCGGTCTACGGGGAACCACGTAGGCCGATGCTCGGGCCGCGGCGGGAATGTGGGAACTCCGGATATCGGAAGGTTTCCTGCCAAATTACGTTCGTGAGGTCCGACCTCACTCAGCGTGGAGCACCAGATCATGAAACTTCCCTCCTTCCGGCCCTCACGCCGCGCCGTCGCGGCCGTGACCGCCGTGATGACCCTCACGGGCCTCGGCGGCTGGGGGGCGGCGGCCGCGACCGCAGCCCCCCGGGTCGCGGCGGCCACCGGCGTCGCGTGCGCACCCGCGTGGAGCGCCGCCACGGTCTACACCGGCGGCAGCAGCGCCTCCTACCAGGGCGTCAACTACACCGCGAAGTGGTGGACGCAGGGCGAGACGCCCGGTGCGTCGTCGTACGGGGCCTGGAGCGCGGCCGGTGCGTGCGGCACGAGCACGCCGACCGCGACGGCCACGCCGACCGCGACGGCCACGCCGACCGCGACGGCTACGCCGACCGCGACGGCCACGCCGACTCAGACGGCCACGCCCACCCAGACGGCGACCCCGACGCAGACCCCGACCGGCGGGACCACCACCCCGGCAGGGAACCCCGACGAGCAGTGCCGCCCCGACGGCCTCTACGAGACGCCCGGCGTCGACGTCCCCTACTGCGACGCCTACGACACCGCCGGCCGCGAGAAGCTGCCGAACGGCCTCGCACGCCGCGTCATCGGCTACTACACGTCGTGGCGCACGGGCGCCGACGGGACGCCGTCGTACCTGCCGGGCAACATCCCGTGGGACGACGTCAGCCACATCAACTACGCGTTCGCGCACATCGACGGCAACGGCAAGGTGTCGGTGAACCAGGACGCCAAGGGCAACCCGGCCACCGACGCGACGTTCGTGGGCACGACCATGAACGCCTCGCTGCCGTACAAGGGCGAGCTCAACCTCCTCAACACCGCGAAGGCCGCGCACCCGGGCGTCAAGACGCTCGTGTCCGTGGGCGGCTGGGCCGAGACCGGCGGCTACTTCGACGCCGACGGCACGCGGGTCGCGTCGGGCGGCTTCTACGCGATGACGCAGTCGCAGGCGAAGATCGACGCGTTCGCCGACTCGGCCGTGACGTTCATCCGGCAGTACGGGTTCAACGGAGTCGACATCGACTACGAGTACCCGACGAGCAACAGCAACGCGGGCAACCCGCTCGACTTCTCTACCTCGAACGCCCAGCGCGGCGTCCTGTGGAAGAACTACCTCGCGCTCATGAAGACGCTGCGCCAGAAGCTCGACGCGGCGAGCGCCGCCGACGGGACGTACTACGAGCTGACGGCGGCCGTGCCGGCGTCGGGCTGGCTGCTGCGCGGCGAAGAGGTCTCGCAGATGGTCCAGTACCTCGACTTCCTCAACATGATGAGCTACGACCTGCACGGGGCGTGGAACGACAAGGTGGGCGGCAACGCCCCCCTGTTCGACGACGGCCAGGACGCCGAGCTCGCGGGCGCGGGCGTGTACACGGCGTACAAGGGCATCGGCTACCTCAACGGCGACTGGGCGTACCACTACTTCCGCGGCGCCATGCAGGCCGGTCGCATCAACCTCGGCGTGCCGTTCTACACGCGCGGCTGGAAGGACGTGACGGGCGGCACCGACGGCCTGCACGGCAAGGCCGCGCTGCCGGACCAGACGAAGTGCCCCGCCGGCACCGGACCGTCCGCGGGCGGCACCACGCCGTGCGGCAACGGCGCGGACGGCATCGACAACCTCTGGCACGACACCAACGCGTCGGGCAACCAGGAGGCGGCCGGGTCCAACCCGATCTGGCACGTCCTCAACCTCGCGAAGGGCGTCGTCGGCGACTACACGGCGTCTTACGGCAGCCCGACGACGCTCACGGGCACCTACGAGCACCACTTCGACGACGTGTCCAAGACCGAGTGGTGGTGGAACCCCACGACCAAGGTGTTCCTGTCGGGCGACGCCGACGACGCGATCGACGCCAAGACGAAGTACGTCGCCGACAACGGCCTCGGCGGCATCATGATCTGGGAGCTCGCGGGCGACTACGCCTACGACTCCGCGAAGGGCCAGTACGGGATGGGCCACACGCTCGTGAGCAAGATCCACGACGCGTTCACCAAGGCCACGCCGTACGGCGCGTCGAAGGCCGACGTGACGATGCCGACGCAGGCGCTCGACCTCGACGTCGCGTACTCGGACTTCGCGCTCGGCGACAACAACTACCCGATCAACCCGAAGGTCACGTTCACCAACAACGGCTCGACGGCGATCCCCGCCGGTTCGACCATCACGTTCGACTACGCCTCGAGCGACACGGGCGCGATGAGCGAGCAGAACGGGTGGGGCCTCACCCAGACCGGGAACACGAAGCCCGCGAACAACGTGGGCGGCCTGCCGTTCGACTTCTACACCGCCACGATCAAGGTGCCGTCCGGGGGCATCCCGGCCGGTGGGTCCGCGTACACGAAGCTGTCCTGGCAGCTCCCGATCGCGCAGCTGTCGAACCTGCGGGTCACCGTGAACGGCACGACCTACGCCACCACGTACGACCATCCGCGCGGCGTGACCGTCGTCGACGTGGCCTCCGGGTCCGGCTCGACCGGCGGCACCGGGGGTACGGGTGGCACCGGCACGTGCACCGCACCCGCGTGGGACGCGACCGCCGTCTACACGGGCGGTCAGAAGGTCAGCTACGGCGGCCACACGTGGTCCGCGAAGTGGTGGACGCAGGGCAACCAGCCGAGCGCCGCGGACGCGAGCCCGTGGACCGACCAGGGCGCGTGCTGATGCGGGCCCGCGGGCTGGGCGCCGCGATCCTCGCGGCGGGCGCGGTCCTCACCCTGGCCGGGTGCTCGTTCATCAGCGGCGGTGACGCCAAGGGCAGCACGGGTGGCGACGGCGCCGCGAGCACCGCCTCCGTGGCGTCGGACGCGCCGAAGGACTCGGCACGGCCCGTGGGGCCGCTCCTCGTCACCGCGGCCGACTACTGGGTCGTGGACAAGACGAAGAACGGCGTCACCCACGTCGCGGCGGGCGGCTGCCCGACGGGCTCCGCGTGCCCTGGCTTCGACGTCGTCACCGGGAAGGCCGCGGGGTCCGACGGTGCCTACCTGCCGAAGGGCGCGACGTGCCCCGGCGGCAAGGAGCTCGCAGCGGTCCTCGTCGAGGGCGCGAAGCCCACGTCGGCGCCTGCGAAGGTGGCGGGGTCCGACGCGACCCGCACCGCCTACACGCTGTCCTGCCAGGACGACGCGGGCAAGGAGAAGTACCGGGCGACCCAGGTCCAGTGGGCGGTTCCTGACGCCCCCGGCGGCCCGGTGCTCGTCGTCGACCGATGGGCGTTCGAGGGGCTGGACGCGCGGCTGGCCGAGGCCACCTGGGCCAAGTGAGGATCCCGGTGCCCGGCCCGTCGGGCCGGGCACCGGCTCCGAGGCTGCCGGCTCGTCCCTGCCGGCACGGCGAGGGCCCCGGTCACACGGTGACCGGGGCCCTCTGCGCGACGTGGTGGGGACGTCGCGCCTTCGCGGGGCGCTCCCAGGGGGTGGAGCGGGCCCGCGGAACGCGGCGCCCCGGACGGCCCAGGGGGTGGGCCGGCGGCGCGCTCGCGGTTCGGCGCTCAGCGCGTCAGAGCGCTGCCTTGCTGCGGCGACGGCGGCCGGTCAGGACGAGCCCGCCACCGATGAGCAGGAGAGCCGCTGCGGCGCCCGCGAACGGAAGGATGTTCGCTCCGGTCTCCGCGAGCGAGGAGCCGCCGCCCGAGCCTCCGGCTGCCGACGTGCTCGTGCCCCCGGTCGCGAGGACCTTGGTCTCGGCAGGATTGGCGCAGGCCGTCGTGGCGGGCGGGTAGGTGACGACGCCAGAGACCGCGTTGACGGCCGGGAGGGCGAGCGCGGCGGTGTCGACCTTCGCGGTGCCCGTCCGGTAGACGCCGTCGCTCATGGTGGCCGAGGTCGTCGTGGCCGCGTTCCCGGCGCTGCTGTCGTGCACCGTGAACGTGACCTTCACGTCGGGGCGGACCCAGGTGTATTGCCCGCCCTCCTCCCAGGTGCCGTTCTTGAAGACCCAGCCGGGCCACGCGGTGGGCTTTCCGCCCGCTTCCTCGGCGCCGAGCCACAGGACCTTGCCCGAGACCGGCAGGTTCTTCAGCGTCTTGGAGTGCCTGCCGTCGAGCGACGTCCATGTGAGATCGACGGACTTCGCGGACGGGTCCTTCGAGACGTCGACGGCGTAGCGCAGGTACGGCACGTTCCCGTCGCACTCGGGGGACTGCACGGAGAGACCGACGCTCGACTCGGGCGTCGCGCCGTAGCCGTCGTCGGCCGGGGTGGTGGGTGAGGAGCCCGCGGCCGACGCGGCGGAGGTACCGGCGAGGGCGAGGGGCAGGGCCAGCGCGGCGGTCACTGCCCCGCGGCGCCACGTGCGGACTGACACCATGACGAACTCTTCTCGTTGGTTCACGGCGGATGGTTCACGGCGACGTGAAGCTGGACGGTACTGACGATCGCTGGCTGCGCCCCTGAGCAGCCCGCGCCTATTGCGCCCGATACTACCCACGACGCGGGCGCGCAACTGCAGGTCAGCAGGGTGAACCGGGGGTGATCTGACGAGTCGTTGCCGACTTGTTATACGGGCATCGGCGTGTCCGTCGCCCGGGGCTCCAGAACCGGGCCCTTCAGCCCGCGCACGACGCCGGATCGACGGTCGCCAGGCCGCCCGTCGTCGTCGTCGGCGTCGTCCACAGCTCGAGCGTGTCGCCGCCCGCACCGGGCGTCAGGAGAGTGACCCGCAGCGTGACCTTCTGGCCGGGGGAGAGATCGACGGTGAGCTGCGTCGCGGTCCGTCCGGCGACCTCGTTCGAGTCGCCGCCGACGGTCTGCTTGCCGCGCTCGATGATCGGCACGCCCACGCCCCGCGGTGTGTAGACGACGACGTTGGTGCGGATCACGCCGGGCTTCACGACGCCGGCGGCCTCGCCCGTCACGTAGCTCGACAGGCTCTGCTGCGCGTCCTTCGGCGCCTCGGATCGCAGCGTGACCGTGTACACGTCCTGGCGTGCCGTGCCGGTGCACTGCGACGACGTGAGCCGCGCGTCCGTGCGCAGGTAGTAGTCCATCTTCCCGGTCGTGCCGTCGTTGAGGAGCACCCCGACGGCCTGCTCGCCGCGCGGCGTCGACGTGAGGGCGCCGCTCAGCTCGGTCGGGTCGAGGAGCTTCTGCTCGTCCTCGTGCGCGGACCACACGAGGAGGCGGCGCTCGTCGGCGGACTGCGTCAGCGCGTGCTGCAGGTCCGTGGCGGGGACGTCGCCGTGCAGGAGCTTGTCGAACACCGCGCCGGCGGCGGCGGAGAAGAACGCGTCCTGGACCGTCGGGTCGTCGATCTCGGCGTAGACCTGCGACAGCAGGATGCTGACCGCGTTGTCGGAGGTGAGCTGGACGTCGGTCGTGCCGCCCGCGCCCGTCGGAGCCTTCACCGTGACCGGTCCGCTCGCCCCGAGCAGGTGCGAGAGCGCGACCGGGTCGGTCGCGACCACGCCGTCGACCGTGCCCTTGCCCTCCTTCTTCCACATCGCGGCCATCGTCCGGCCCGTGTCGGGGAAGTCGGCGAGCATCGTCGTGTCCTGCGGGAAGCGTGCGGGCTGCGTCCCGAAGACGGCGGTGTTGTCCTTGCCGAGGTCGACGACCGGCTTCGCCCACGGGCCGAGGTCCGCCGACGACGCGTTCCCCGTCACGGAGACCTTGCCGCCCTTCGCGCGCAGCACCGTGATCGAGCCGGGGATCCCGCCCGACGAGCGCAGCTCCGCGTTGTTGAGCGACAGCAGCAGGTAGGTACGGGGCCCGTCCGCGCCCAGCATGGGCGGCAGCAACGCCGTGGCGCGGTGCGCGGTCGTGACCGTCGAGCCGAGCGTGCGGACCTTGTCCTGCAGGCTTGCGATCGGGTCGCCGAGCTGGGGGCGCAGGGACGACGTGTCGATCGCGTTCAGGTCGCGCTCGACCGGGCTCAGGGCGTCCGCCGAGCTCGCGACGAGGGGTGCCGCCTGCTCGAGCGGTCCGAGGTCGATGCCCCCGTCCTTCGCCCGCAGACCCGACAGGTCCACGATCCCGGACGCCTGGACGAGCGGTGGCAGCACGTCCTGAGCGAGGTCGTCGACCGAGCGGGTGGCCGTCCGGAACGCCTTCGCGTCGGCGCCGATCCCGGGCAGCGAGCCCGCGACCGCCCAGACCGGCCCGCTCGTGCCGCGCCGCGCCTTCGCGGTCTTCTCCTGCACGCGGTCCAGCGCGCTCTGCGCCGCCTGCGTGTCGCCGCCGGTGAGCGCGTCCTCGACCGTCGGGACGTCGTCGAGCGCGGAGGTCAGGGCGTCCCGCGCCTCGAGGCCGCCCTTGACGGCGAGGGCGACGGCAACCCCGACCGCCACGACGACGACCACGATCCCGAGCGCGATCCAGCGGCCCACGTGCCGGCGCCGGGGACGCGCACGACCGTGCGCGGGCACCGCGTGCAGGTCGGCGGACGGGGTGTCGGGGACGTCGGGCGGGTCGCTCGGCATGGCCGCCACTGTAGGGCGTCCCGCTGGGACGACAAGGGTGACGCAGCGTTCGCCGACGGCGCCGCGTCAGCCCCGCACGACCGTCACCGGGCAGGGCGCGGCCTCGAGCACCTGCCGGCTGACCGACCCGAGCACGAGCCGCTCGAACCCGCCGAGCCCGCGGGCGCCGACGACGATCCGCTCGGCCCCCTCGGCGACGCCGAGCAGCCCGGGGCTGGGCGGCGCGTGCACGACCACGGGCCGGACGCGGTCCGCCGGCAGGTCGAGGTGGGCGCCGGACACGGTGTCGAGGAGCCTGGTGCGCGCCCAGGCGTCGTAGTCCTCGACCGGGGGGATCCAGCCCCACGCCTCGGGGAGTGGTGAGATCGTCGTGAGCTGCCAGCAGTACACAGGCTGGAGCACCCCGCCGAGCCGCTCGGCCGCTGCGGCGCCCTCGCGCAGCGCGCCGATCGAGAGGTCCGAGCCGTCCACACCGACGACGACGCGGGGGGCCGTGTCCTCGGGCGCCGTCGCCCCGTCTGCGTTGTCGGGTCCGGCGCCGTGGGTCTCGGGCGGCGGCACCGGCGCGCCCTCGTGCGCGACGACGGTCACGGGCACGTGCGCGTGCTGCACGACCGCGCTCGACACCGAGCCGAGCAGGAAGCGGCCGAACCGGCCGAGCCCGCTGCGCCCGACGACGACCATCTGGACGTCGAGCTCCTTGCCGAGCTCGAGCAGCACCTCGGCGGGCCAGCCGTGCACCTGTCGCGCTGTCACCCGCTCCGGGTCGCCGACGTCGTGGCCGGCCTCCCGGCTGCGCTGGACGGCGGCATCGATGAGCGACTCGACATACGTCTGCTTGGCGGCGAAGACCTCCTCGGCGTCGTCGTGGTGGATCCCGCGGGTGCCGTCGTCCCAGCTCTGCACCCACGCGTAGACCGCCACCAGCGTGGTCTCGCGCCGGGCCGCCTCGCGCAGCGCCCACTGCAGCGCGACGTCCGCCTGCGCGGACCCGTCGACCCCGACAATCAGCCCGCCCGTCTCAGCCCGCATCGGGGCTCACCCCTCGCCGTCGTCCTGTGACCGGTCGCGCGGCTCACGTCCGGCCCTCGCCGTACCTGGCCGCCCCGGTCCTCCCATGCTGTCGCAGCGGCCGCCGTCGTGCACGACGGCGCGGGCAGTCCGCCAGTGGCGAACACGGGCAGATCCGCGGCGTGTAGCCCGTTGGCCACCACTAGAGTCGAAGCGGTCAGGCCTGTAGCGCGCAGGCGCACGCCGCTCGTGAGGAGCAGCACATGTTCGAACGTTTCACCGACCGAGCCCGTCGGGTGGTCGTCCTCGCCCAGGAAGAGGCGCGGATGCTGAACCACAACTACATCGGGACCGAGCACATCCTGCTCGGCCTCATCCACGAGGGAGAGGGCGTCGCAGCCAAGGCGCTGGAGTCGCTCGACATCTCCCTCGACGGCGTGCGCGCCCAGGTCATCGAGATCATCGGGGAGGGCCAGCAGGCCCCGACGGGTCACATCCCGTTCACGCCGCGTGCCAAGAAGGTCCTCGAGCTGTCGCTGCGCGAGGCGCTGCAGCTCGGCCACAACTACATCGGCACCGAGCACATCCTGCTCGGCCTCATCCGCGAGGGTGAGGGCGTCGCCGCCCAGGTGCTCACCAAGATGGGCGCCGACCTCAACCGCGTGCGCCAGCAGGTCATCCAGCTCCTGTCCGGCTACCAGGGCAAGGAGCCCGCGACCGCCGGCGGCCCCGCCGAGGGCCAGCCGTCCGGCTCGGCCGTGCTCGACCAGTTCGGCCGCAACCTCACGCAGGGCGCTCGCGACTCCAAGCTCGACCCGGTGATCGGGCGCGAGAAGGAGATCGAACGGGTCATGCAGGTGCTGTCCCGCCGCACCAAGAACAACCCCGTCCTCATCGGCGAGCCCGGCGTCGGCAAGACGGCGATCGTCGAGGGCCTCGCCCAGGACATCGTCCGCGGTGACGTCCCGGAAACCCTCAAGGACAAGCAGCTCTACACGCTGGACCTCGGCGCGCTCGTCGCCGGCAGCCGCTACCGCGGTGACTTCGAGGAGCGCCTGAAGAAGGTCCTCAAGGAGATCCGCACGCGCGGCGACATCATCCTGTTCATCGACGAGATCCACACGCTCGTCGGTGCGGGCGCCGCGGAGGGCGCGATCGACGCCGCGAGCATCCTCAAGCCGATGCTCGCGCGCGGCGAGCTGCAGACCATCGGCGCGACGACCCTCGACGAGTACCGCAAGTACGTCGAGAAGGACCCGGCCCTGGAGCGCCGCTTCCAGCCGATCCAGGTCAACGAGCCGTCGCTGCCGCACGCCATCGAGATCCTGCGCGGGCTGCGCGACCAGTACGAGGCGCACCACCGCGTGTCCATCACGGACGGCGCGCTCGTCGCCGCGGCCACGCTCGCCGACCGGTACATCAACGACCGCTACCTGCCGGACAAGGCCATCGACCTCGTCGACGAGGCGGGCGCGCGCCTGCGCATCCGCCGCATGACGGCCCCGCCTGAGCTGCGCGAGCTGGACGAGGAGATCGCCGGGGCACGCCGCGACAAGGAGTCGGCGATCGACGAGCAGGACTTCGAGAAGGCCGCGCGCCTGCGCGACACCGAGAAGCAGCTCACGCAGCAGCGCCAGGAGAAGGAGAAGGCCTGGAAGTCGGGCGACCTCGACGTGATCGCCGAGGTCGACGAGGAGCTCATCGCCGAGGTGCTGGCCATGTCGACGGGCATCCCCGTCGTCCGGCTCACCGAGGAGGAGTCCAGCCGGCTGCTCCACATGGAGGACGAGCTGCACAAGCGGATCGTCGGCCAGGACATCGCCATCAAGGCGCTGTCGCAGGCCATCCGCCGCACGCGGGCCGGGCTCAAGGACCCCAAGCGCCCGGGCGGGTCGTTCATCTTCGCCGGCCCCACCGGCGTCGGGAAGACCGAGCTCGCCAAGGCGCTCGCCGAGTTCCTGTTCGGGGACGAGGACGCGCTCATCCAGCTCGACATGTCCGAGTTCTCGGAGAAGCACACGGTCTCGCGGCTGTTCGGCTCGCCCCCCGGCTACGTCGGCTACGACGAGGGCGGGCAGCTCACCGAGAAGGTGCGGCGCAAGCCGTTCTCGGTCGTGCTGTTCGACGAGGTCGAGAAGGCGCACCCGGACATCTTCAACTCGCTCCTGCAGATCCTCGAGGACGGTCGCCTGACCGACTCGCAGGGCCGCGTGGTCGACTTCAAGAACACCGTGATCATCATGACCACGAACCTCGGCACGCGTGACATCGCCAAGGGCGTCCAGACCGGCTTCAACACCGGCAACGACACCACGACGAGCTACGAGCGCATGAAGGCGAAGGTCAACGAGGAGCTCAAGACGCACTTCCGTCCCGAGTTCCTGAACCGTGTCGACGACACGATCGTGTTCCCCCAGCTCACGCAGGCCGAGATCGTCGCGATCGTCGACCTCGAGGTCGCGAAGCTCGACCGTCGTCTGCACGACAAGGACATGGCCATCGAGCTCTCGCCGGCGGCCAAGACGCTCCTTGCCGAGAAGGGCTACGACCCGGTGCTCGGTGCGCGTCCGCTGCGTCGTGCGATCCAGCGGGACATCGAGGACGCCCTGTCCGAGAAGATCCTGTTCGGCGAGCTCACGTCGGGCCAGGTCGTCCTGGTCGACGCGGTCGGCGAGGGGATCCTCGGGGAGTTCACGTTCCGCGGGGTCCCGAAGTCGGAGCACGACCGGGGTCCGGTGTCGGTGGGTGCGAGCGCTGCGCTCGACGCACCGACCGGCATCCACCCGCGCGACCTGCCGCCCACGGGCACGCTGAGCGCGACCGCGGACTGATGCGCCGTCGTCGGGCCCGGGCCTGACGGACGCCACGAGCGAAGGCCCCGGTCCCGCCTCTTCGGAGGTGGGGCCGGGGCCTCTCGCATGCCCCGCCCCCGCGATGTCAGGCGCTCGCGGAGGTGGGGAGCGGCATCCGCCTGACGGGTCCTGGTGTGACCGGCGCGTCAGGCGCTGGAGGCCCTCTGCTCCCGCGAGCGCCTGACAGGCCGGTCGCGGAGATGACGCGGATGTCACGATCAGGTCACCACTACGTGAAAACTCTTTTCACGAGTACGCTCATGCGTGAGAGTTGCTACCAGACGCGGAGGGGCGTCCCAGCAACGAGGCTGACCACCACACGGACGAGGAGCTCTCATGAGGAGAACGAAGTTCTACCCGATCGCCGCCGCGGCGACGGTTCTGACGCTCACCCTGGCCGCCTGCTCCGGAGGCGGTGACGACGACTCGGGCTCGGGCAAGGGGAAGACGCTCGACGTCTGGATCATGAAGGGGACCAACCCCGACTCGGAGCCCTTCTTCGCGGACGTCGCCAAGGCGTTCAAGGAGGAGACCGGCGCGACCCTCAAGGTCGAGTACGTCGAGTGGGCCGACGCCCACGACCGGTTCGTCACCGCGATCGCGGGCGGCACGACGCCGGACGTCGCCGAGACGGGCACCACCTGGACGCCGGAGTTCGCCGACGCCGGTGCGCTCGCCCCCCTCGACGACTACGTCAAGAAGGACAACCTCGGCGACGACCTGGTCAAGGGGCTCGTCGAGGCGGGCACCTACGACGACAAGCTGTACGGCATGCCGTGGTACGCGGGCGTGCGCTCCCTCGTCTACCGCAAGGACCTGTTCGACAAGCTCGGCCTCAAGGCCCCGACCACGTGGGCCGAGCTCGAGTCCGACGCGCAGGCCATCAAGAAGGCCAACCCCAAGATGCTGGGCGTCGCGGTCCCCGGAGACGCCGAGTTCACGGTGTACCCGTGGGTCTGGGGCGCGGGCGGCCAGGTCGCCACGCAGTCCGGCGGCCAGTGGACGTCGGGTCTCGACAGCGCCGAGGCGCGCAAGGGCATCTCGTTCTGGACCGGCCTCGCGACGAAGGACAAGCTCTCGTCCGCGGGCGCGACGACCTGGAAGGAGACCGACGTCCTCGACGCGTTCGCGAACGGCGACGTCGGCATGGCGGTCATGGGCTCGTGGACCCCGGCGGCCATCACGGAGAAGAACCCCGACATGAAGGGGAAGTTCGCGGCCGTGCCGATCCCGGGCGAGAACGGCGGCATCGCACCGTCCGTGCTCGGCGGCTCGCACCTGAGCATGTTCAACACGGCCAAGGACAAGGACCTGGCCTGGGACTTCATCAAGCTCATGACGACGGGCAAGTTCGCGCAGGAGTGGGCCGACGACTCGGGCTACTTCCCGGGCCAGACGTCGCTGCTCGACAAGGCCGTGAAGAGCACCGACCCGCTCGTCGCGCCGTTCGCGAAGCAGTTCGTCGACGGCGGCGCCTCCGTCCCGGTCTCGCCGAACTTCGGCGCGGTCCAGGCGAAGAAGACGACGAGCGTCATGATGCAGTCCATCCTGTCCGGCAAGTCGAGCGTCGACGACGCGACGACGGCTGCCGCGCAGGAGATGACCTCCCTGCTCAACGGGAAGTGACCCGGTGGCGGTGACGTACCCGACCCCGACCGGGGCGGCCTCCTCCTCGGAGGCCGCCCCCGGTGGGGGCGCCGCACGCGGCCCGAGCCGGCGCGGGATCGCACGCATCCGGCCGTGGCTGCTGCTCGCGCCGGCGCTGATCATCCTCGGGGTGCTGCTCCTGTGGCCCCTCGTGCGGATGACGATGTTCTCGCTGCAGGACTACGGGCTGCGCGAGATCGTCTCGGGGAGCACGAACTGGATCGGGTTCGCGAACTTCACCGAGATCCTCACGTCGCACGACCTGTGGGCCGTCGTCCTGCCGAACACGGTGGGCTTCGCGGTCCTCTCGGTCACCGGGACGGTCGTGTTCGGGACCCTCGTGGCGCTGCTCCTGCAGTCGCTCGGCCCGCGGACCCGCGGCTTCGTGACCGGCGCCATCATGGCGGCGTGGGCGATGCCCGCGGTCACCGGCACCTACGTGTGGGTGTGGATCTTCGACGCCGACCACGGCGTCTTCAACCAGGTCCTCACCTCGCTCGGGCTGATCGACCAGCCCGTCAACTGGTTCACGGACCGCTGGTCGTTCTACGCGATCGTCCTGCTGAACGTGATCCACCACGGCTTCCCGTTCGTCGCCGTCACCGTGCTCGCGGGCCTGCTGGGGGTGCCGCGCGAAATCCACGAGGCCGCCGAGGTCGACGGCGCGGGCGCGTTCCGCCGGTTCTTCCAGATCACGTTCCCGCAGCTCCGCCAGGTGTTCGCGGTCGTGATCATCCTGTCGACGATCTGGGACTTCAAGGTCTTCGCGCAGGTGTACCTCATGCCGGGCGGCGCGGGCTCGAACCGCGACGTCCTCAACCTGGGCGTGTGGTCGTACGTCGAGTCGTTCGGCCAGAACCGCTACGGCTTCGGCTCGGCGATCGCGGTGCTGCTCACGCTCCTGCTGCTCGTCATCACCGCCGTCTACGTGCGGACCATCCTGCGAGAGGAGAAGGAGCTGTGAGGCGTACCTCCACCGCGACCAAGGCGGTCAAGGCCGTCCTCGTCGTCCTGCTCCTGGCGTTCACGCTCTTCCCGACCTACTGGATGCTCGTCAGCGCGTTCGACGACCGCGCCGGGCAGGGCGGCGCCACCCTGTGGCCGCGCGAGTTCACGTTCCACAACTTCTCGTACGTCCTCACGGACGGCGGGTTCGGGACCTTCCTGCGCAACTCGGTCGTCGTGGCGCTCGCTACCGTCGTGATCTCGGGGGTCGTCGCCCTGCTGGCGTCGGTCGCGGTCGCGCGGTTCCGGTTCAGGTTCCGCACCCAGATGCTCATGCTCATCCTCGTGGTGCAGATGGTGCCGCTCGAGGCGCTCGTGATCCCGCTGTTCGTGCAGATCCGCGACCTGCAGCTCCTCGGCACCCTGACGGGCCTGGTGATCGTCTACGTGTCGCTCGCGCTGCCGTTCGGGATCTGGATGCTGCGCGGTTTCGTGGCCGCGGTCCCCGTCGAGCTCGAGGAGGCCGCGTACCTCGACGGCGCGAGCTGGACCCGGATGTTCCGCTCCGTGCTCCTGCCGCTCGTGGCGCCCGGCCTCGTCGCGACCAGCATCTTCAGCTTCATCACCGCCTGGAACGAGTTCATCTTCGCGATGACCCTGCTGGGCGGCGAGGCCGACAAGTACACGGTCGCGATCGGCCTCAAGTCGTTCTTCCAGCAGAACTCGAACGACTGGGGCGCGATCATGGCCGGCTCGACCATCATCACCGTGCCCGTGATGGTGTTCTTCATCCTGGTCCAGAAGCGGTTGTCCGCCGGGCTGGTCGCCGGGGCGGTCAAGGGATGAGCGGCCCGGGCGTGGCCGACGGCGGTACGACCGACGCTGAGCTGGAGCGGCTCGCGGCGAGCGTGCTGCTGCCGGGGTTCGTGGGCCGGACCGTGCCGGCCTGGCTGGCGCGCGCGCTCGACGGCGGCCTGGCCGGCGTCGTCCTGTTCGCCCAGAACCTCGACCCCGACGACCCGGCGCAGCCCGCGCGTCTCGCGGCGGAGCTGCGGTCGCACGCCGACGCGCCCGTCGTCGCGGTCGACGAGGAGGGCGGCGTCGTGACGCGGCTCGAGTCGGTGCACGGCTCGACCCTCCCGTCACCCGCCCAGCTCGGCCTCGTCGACGACGTCGCGCTCACCGAGGCGGTCGCCCGCGAGCTCGGTGAGCGCGTCCGTGCGGCCGGGGGGACGCTCGTCCTCGCGCCCGACGCCGACGTCGCGTCCGACCCGCGCAACCCCGTGATCGGGCCGCGCGCGTTCGGCTCCGACCCGGCGCTGGTCGCGCGGCACGTCGCGGCCTCCGTGCGCGGGATCCAGGCCGCCGGCGTCGGGGCGTGCGCCAAGCACTGGCCCGGGCACGGCGCGACGACCGTGGACTCGCACCTCGCGCTGCCGTCCGTGCCGCGCGCCGTGCTCGACGCCGGGCACGACGTCCCGTTCCGGGCCGCGGTCGACGCGGGGGTCGCGGCCGTGATGACGGCGCACGTCGTCGTGCCCGAGGCGGGCCCGGCCCCCGCGACCGTGAACCCGGCCCTGATCGGCGAGCTGCGCGCGCTCGGCTTCGACGGCCCCGTCGTGACGGACGCGATCGACATGGCTGCGATCCGCGTCACCTACGGCACGCCCGCCGGGGCGGTCGCCGCGCTACGGGCGGGCGTCGACCTCGTCTGCCTCGGCAACCCGGGCTTCGTCCCCGCCGGCGGCTCTGCCGGCTCTGCCGGTTCGTACGACGACGAGGCGCTCTACCTGGCGGTACACAGCGCCGTCGTCGATGCTGTCCGGGAGGGCAACCTCGACCGCGACCGGCTGGAGCAGGCGTCGCTGCGTGTCGCGACACTGCGCGTCTCCGGGAACGGCGGTCCGACGGCGGCGGGCGCTGCGAAGCCCGTCGCCGCCGGGCCGGAACCCGGCCGGTCCTCCGACGAGGCCGTTCGCGGCCTCGATCTCGACCGGGCCGCCGCCCGCGTCGCGGACGCCGTCCTGGTCCGCACGCTCCCGGCCCGGCCGGTGCCGTTCGGCACGGTCCGCGACGCGCGTGCCGCCGCGACCGCCGCCGTCGCCTCGCGCGCACACCCGGTCGTCCCCGCGCTCGACCGGCACGCGACGCCCGGCGCGCCCGGCGTGGCCGTCGTCGTCGACCGGCTCACGGACCGCAAGCAGCGCGCCGCCGTGCAGTGGCTGCGCGAGCAGGGGCGGTTGGCGCTCGTCGTCGACGTCGGCGCGCCGGGCGCCCACGTGCCTGGCTCCGTGGTGCGGGCAGGCGTGCCGCGCGTCCCGCTCGGTGCGGACTCCCGGTTCTCCGTGCGCGTCCTCGACCGCGTCCTGGCCGGGCTGGCCGCGGCGGCGCCCGACGACGGCGCAGCGGCCGCGCGTGCCGCCCGCGCCCCCGCGCGGGGGGCGCTGCGATGAGGGTGCTGGCCCTGCAGTCGGGGACGTCCGCGGACGGCATCGACGCGGCGCTCGTCGAGGTCGCGGCCTCGGGCGAGCGGCGGCGTCCCGCGCTGGACGTGCGCGTGGTCGACGTGCGGACCGTCCCGTGGGAGCCCGCGTCCCGCGAGGTCGTGCTCGACGCGGTCGACGGCGGGCCGCTCGACCCGGCCGGCTGGTGCCGGCTCGAGACGACGGTCGGGCAGGCGCTCGCCGAGGCGGGCCGCGCCGTCGTCGCGGCGACCGGGCCCGTGGAGCTCGTGGTCTCGCCCGGCCAGACGGTCTTCCACGGGGTCGAGGACGGCCGCACTTGGGGCACGCTCCAGGTGGGGCAGCCTGCGTGGCTCGCCGAAGCCCTCGAGACGCCCGTCCTGTTCGACGTGCGCGTCGCCGACGTCGCGGCCGGGGGAGCCGGCGCCCCGCTGATCGCCGCGTTCGACCGGCTCTGGCTGCGGGACCTCGCGGCCGACGCCGGGCCCGGCGGCGTCGCGACCCTCAACATCGGCGGGATCGCCAACGTCCAGCGCGTGCGTCCGGACGGCGTCGACGCGTTCGACACCGGTCCCGGCAACGGGCTGCTCGACGCGGTCGTCCGGCGAGCGACCGGCCGCCCCTACGACGCCGACGGCGCCCTGGCGCGGGCCGGGCACGTGGACGAGACGTTGCTCGCCGCGCTGCTCGACCACCCCTACTTCCACCGCCCGCCCACGACGACGGGCCGGGAGACCTTCTCGCTCGCCGTCGTCGACGCCGCGCTCGACCGGGCGCGCGCCGCGGGGCGCGAGATCACGCTCGAGGACCGGTGCGCGACGCTCGTCGAGCTGACCGCGCGGACCGTCGCGCGCGGCGTCTCGGGCCTCGGTGGTCCGCTGCCGGGGCTCGTGATCGGGTCGGGTGGCGGCATGCGCAACCCCGCCCTGGTGGCTGCGATCGGCGCCGCCCTTGACGGGGAGCTCGGCGCCGGCGCGGTGCGGCTCGAGTCCAGCGCGGCCCATGGCATCGACCCGGACGCGCGCGAGGCCGTGATGTTCGCGGTCCTCGGCTACCTGTCGGCACGGCGGCTCCCGCTCGACCTGCCGACGCGTGCCTGCGGGGAGCCGCGGGTCGCCGGGCACCTCGCGGGCTGGGCGTTCGCAGGGGCGGCGTTCTGGGACGCGCTCGCCGAAGAGATCGACGACGTCGCCCGGCTCACCGTGACGACCGCTGCGGAGACGGCGTCATGACCCGCGTCGTCGGGGTGGACCTCGGCAAGACGGCGTGCCGCGTCGCGGTGCGTGACGACGACGGGGTGCGCACGGGCGAGGCGCCCGGCGCACCGGGGCTCGCGTCGCCCGACGGCGTCGCACGTGCGCTGGCGTCGGTGCTCGCCGCGCTGGGGGCGGCGACGGGCGCCGCGACGCCGACCGGGCTGGGGGCGGTCGGTGTCGGGGCGGCGGGGGCGCTCGCGGCCCCCGACGACGCGGCACGGCTGGCGGCCGGCCTCGCCGCAGCCGTCCGCGCACCCGTCGCGGTCACGTCCGACGCGACCGTCGCGCACGCCGGCGTCTTCGGCGGTCGTGCCGGGACCGTGGTGGCGGTGGGCACCGGGACGGTGCTCGTCACGCTCGACGACGCCGGGACGTTCCGGACCCTCGACGGCTGGGGCCCGTGGCTCGGCGACGACGGCAGCGGGTCGTGGCTCGGCCGCGCCGGCCTGCGCGCGGTACTGAGCGCAGCCGAGGGACGCGGCGAGCCGACCGCCCTGACCGAACGGGCGCGCGTCTGGGGCGGTGAGCCCGCGGCGCTCCCGGGACTCGTCGCCGCCTCCGACGCACCCGCGCGGACCCTCGCGTCGTTCGCGCCCGAGGTCCTGGTCGCCGCGCGCGACGGTGACGCGGTCGCGCGGGCGGTCGTCGCCGCCGGGGTCCGGGCCGTCGCCGACGCGTGCTCCCACGCCGCCGCGCCCTACGCGCTCCTCGGCGGGATCGCGACCGCCGAACCGTACGCGTCGGCGCTGCGGGACGCCCTCGGGTCGGGCCGCGTCGTCACGCCCGACCCGGCCCCGCCCGACGACTCCCGCATCGAGCCCGCCCTCCAGGGCGCGCTGCTCCTCGCGACCGACCCCACGACCCCCTACGAGAGGACGGTGAGCCGCCGTGACCCGGTCTGACCGCATCGCCCGCCTGCGCACCGAGCTGGAAGGGCTCACGACCGAGCGCGCCGCCGCCGAGTTCGCCGACCTGGACGTCCTGCCCACCCGCGACGTCGTCCGGGTCATGCTCGACGACGGCCGCCAGGTCGCCGACGCCGTCCTGGCCCGCGCCGACGAGATCGCCCGCGCCGTCGACCTCGTGGCCGACCGGATGAGCCGTGGAGGCCGCCTGCTCTACCTCGGTGCCGGCACGCCGGGGCGCCTCGGGGTGCTCGACGCGAGCGAGATCCCGCCCACGTTCGGCGTCGACCCGAGCCGCGTCGTCGGGATCATCGCCGGCGGCCCGTCCGCGCTGGTCAGCTCGATCGAGGGCGCCGAGGACGACGCCGCCCTGGGCGCCGCCGACCTCGAGGCCGCCCACCTGGGCCCGGACGACGTCGTCGTCGGGATCACCGCGTCCGGACGCACGCCCTACGTCGTCGGGGGGCTCGCGCACGCGCGGACCGTCGGCGCGGGGACCGTCGCGGTCGCCTGCAACGTCGGGACGCCCGTCGCGGCGCTCGCGGACGTGGGGATCGAGGTCGTCGTCGGGCCCGAGGTCGTGGCCGGCTCGACCCGGCTCAAGGCGGGCACCGCGCAGAAGCTCGTGCTCAACGCGATCTCGACCGTGACGATGATCCGGCTCGGCAAGACCTACGCCGGGCACATGGTCGACCTGCAGACGTCCAACGAGAAGCTCCGCGCCCGCGGCGAGCGGACGGTCATGCTGATCACGGGCGTGGACGAGGACACGGCGCGGGATGCGCTGCGTGCCACCGACGGGGCGGTCAAGGCTGCCATCCTGGTCTCCATGAAGGACCTGACGGGCCGGCAGGCGCTGGACCTGCTCGCGGCGCACGGCGGCCGCCTGCGCGACGCGCTCGAGGCGACCGCGTGAGCGACGTCCTGCTCGAGATCCGGCGCTCGCTCGAGGCGCCGCGCGCGGCCGAGGCCCGGGTCGCGCAGCTCGTCGCGGGCAACCCCGAGATCGTCGCGGCGTCGACCATCACCGAGATCGCGCGCGAGTCGGGCGCGTCGCAGGCGACGGTCGCTCGCTACTGCCAGACGCTGGGGTATCGGGGGTACCGGGACTTCCGGCTGGCCGTCGTCGAGGCGCTGTCGCGCGAGGGCGCCGCACGCGACCACTTCCACATCGACGACGCCGAGATCGACCCCACCGACACCGCCGCCGAGACGGTCGCCAAGGTCGTCTTCCAGGAGGTCCAGGCGCTGCGGGCGCTCGGGGAGCAGCTCGACGTGGACGCCGTCGACCGCGTCGTCGAGGCGCTGCTCGGCTCGCGGCGCGTCGAGCTCTACGGCGCCGGGGCGTCGGGCCTCGCGGCGCAGGACCTGTTCCAGAAGCTGTCGCGCGTCCGGTTCGCCGTCGGGTGCTCGTCGGACGTGCACCAGACCCTCGCCCAGGTCGCGCTGCTCGAGCCCGGCGACGTCGCGATCGGGTTCACGCACTCCGGGGCGACGCACGAGACCCTCGACGTGCTCGCCGCCGCCCGGGCCGCGGGTGCCACGACCGTCGCCGTGACCAACGGCACCGGGACGTCCGTCGACCGGCACGCCGACGTCGTGCTCACCACGCAGGTCCGCGAGAGCCTGTTCCGCGCCGGCGCGATGGTGAGCCGGACCGCGCAGCTCGCGATCGTGGACATCCTGTTCGTGCGCGTCGTGCAGAAGAGCTTCGACACGTCCGCGGACGCCCTGCGCCGCACCTACGAGGCCGTGGCTCCCCACCGCCCCGCCCGCTGACCGCGAGGTATACCGGCGGCCGTACTACTTCGTGAGGTAGTACGGCCGCCGGTATACCTCGCGGTCAGAGGGAGCGGGCGTGCGCGACCAGGCGGTCGGAGAGCGCGTCGAACGCGGGGTCGACGTCCTGGTAGTGCGGGTGCGCGTCGAACCAGGCGACCTGCTCGACGGCGCCCTCGTCGTACGTCGTCGTGGTCCGGAAGCCCGGGACGAGCGCGCGGACCTTGGCGTTGTCGAAGACCATCGAGTGCGCCTTGTCGCCCAGCAGCCCGGGCCCGTGCTCGGGCGCGGCGAGCGCGATGGTCTCGGAGGCGACGTGCACGAGCTCCGGCTCGACGCCCGCGGCCTGCCCGAGCCACGTGTAGACCTGGTCCCAGGTGGGGGTGTGGTCGCCGGTCAGGGTGAACGCCTCGCCGAGCGCGGCGGGGTGGCCCAGCAGCCCGGCGAGCCCGACGGCGGCGTCCTTCGCGTGGGTCAGCGTCCACAGGCTGGTGCCGTCCCCGTGCACGACGACGGGCTTGCCGGCCCGCATCCGGGCGACGTCCGTCCAGCCTCCCAGGGTGGGCAGGATGGTCCGGTCGTAAGTATGGGACGGCCGGATGATCGTGGCGGGGAAGCCGCGGTCGCGGTACGCGGCGACGAGCAGGTCCTCGCAGGCCGCCTTGTCGCGCGAGTACTGCCAGAACGGGTTGCGCAGCGGCGTCGACTCGGTCACGGGCAGGCGCGACGGCGGCTTCTGGTAGGCCGACGCCGAGCTGATGAACACGTACTGGCCGACGCGCCCGTCGAACCGCTCGACGTCGGCGGCGACGTGCTCGGTCGTGAACGCCATGAACTGCGCGACGACGTCGAACTCCTCGCCACCGAGCGCGTCGTCCAGCGACGCGGGCTCACGCAGGTCGCCGGTGAGGCGACGGACGTCGTCGGGCAGGGGGCGCAGGGTGGTCGTGCCACGGTTGAGGACGGTCACCTGGTGCCCGGCCTCGACCGCGCGGTGGACGGTGGCGGCGGAGATCACACCGCTGCCGCCGAGGAACAGGATCCGCTTCGTCGCCGTCATGCCCCGATCATCGCATTGGAGCGGGCGCCCATCGCAACGATTCGATCACCGGGCCTCGGTGTGCCCCGGAGGCAGGTCACGCGGCGCCGGGCGTGGAGGCGACGGGATCAGGCAGCACCTTGTGCAGCAGGGGCTTGTTCACCTTCTCGTTGAAGAAGTCGATGAGCGGCCCGGTGAAGAACGCCGTCATGACGGTTCCGACGCCGACCGGGCCCGCGAGGACCAGCGCGAGCGCGACGAACAGGAGGTCCTGTGCGACGCGCACCGCCCGGTAGCGCAGGCCGGAGTGCTCGACGACGATCGGTGCGATCGCGTCGTACGGGGACGTCCCGATCCCCGCGGTCATGTAGGCGGACGCGCCCGCGGTGAAGAGCAGGATCCCGACGACGAACAGCACCGCCTGGAGCACGTGCCCTGGCACGTCGGGCACGTGCGGCTCGAGCAGTGCCGCGAACCACTGGACGAAGAATCCCGTCATGACCATGTTGATGACGGTGCCCAGGCCGATGTAGGAGCGTCCCCAGATCACGACCGGCACCAGCAGCACGATGTTGACCATGAGCTGGTAGAGGCCGAGGTCGAGCCCCAGGTGGGAGCTGGCCCCGATGTTCGCGGCCGTGAACGGGTCCACGCCCACCTGCGCGCTGAGGAGGGTCGCGGAGCCTGCGGCGAGGACCGCGACACCGGCGAGCGCCCACAGCGCCCTGAGGAGCAGGGGCAGGAGCCGCGGAGCCGGGGGGTTCTCGCTCGCCATGATGAAACGTTAGGCACGGGCTTCGGTCGTGGCGACCGGAGCGTGCTCGACGCGCTCGCTCCCGGTTGCGGCCAGTGAGGCCCGTGGTGACCGTGGATCCAGGGGGAGACCGCCCCCTGGTCCACCGATGCCCAACCTTGGGGGAGACATGACCGATTACGCCGCCGTCATCACGTTCCCGTCGAACAGCGTGACCTACGAAGTGTTCAGCAAGGCCAGAGAGGCGTCCGGGGACTACGGGCTTCAGGCCGCGGCGATCGTCGAGCGCAGCGCCGACGGTCAGCTCAAGGTCGCGGAGGGAGACGACTCGGTCATCGGGAGCGCGACCCTCGGGGGATCGCTCATCGGGGTGCTGATCGGTGTCCTCGGTGGTCCCGTCGGCACCCTCCTCGGCCTTGCGGTCGGCGCGACGGGAGGAGCCCTCGTGGACGCGACGCGCGCCGACCAGGGTGACGAGATCCTCGTCTCGTTCGCCCAGGCCGTCCCGGCCGGGTCGAACGCGATCGTCGCGGAGACCTCGGAGGCCGACACCTCGGTGCTCGACGGCTTCGTCACCCAGCACGGCGGCACCATCGCGCGTCGTCCCCTGGACGACGTCATCGCCGAGCTCGAGGCGAACGAGGAGGCCGCCGACGAGGCCGCCAAGGCCGCGCGCAAGGCGCTCCGCGAGAAGAAGAAGGCGGAGCGGGCCGAGTCGCGCAGCGAACGGGTCGAGGCTCTCAAGGCCAAGTTCCACCACGACGCCTGACGAGAGGCACGGTGGGGCCGGTCGCCGTCAGGCGCGCCGGCCCCCTCCGGCCGCTGCGGGCGCGAGGACGAGTCGGCGCCCGGCGACCTGCTCGACGACGCCCGCGTACGCTGCGACCATGCGCGTCCGGCTGAACCGGGGTCGGCTGCGCACGAGCGCGGGCGTCAGCTCGTCGCGTCGTGCGGCGCCCTCGGCCCAGCCGGCCGCGACGGCGTGCGGGTCGCGGGCCACCACGAGCCCGATGCCTTCGACGATGCGCGCGCTGTCACCCACGTCCGTCGTGACGGGCACGGCCCCGCACATCGCGCCCTCGATGAGGCACAACGGCGCGGCCTCGCCGAACGACGACGTGAGCGCGACGACGTCGGCGATCGCGAGCACCGACGGGACGTCGTGTCGCACGCCGAGCAGGTGGAGGCGCTCGAGCAGGTCGGGGCGGTCGCCGAACGCCCGTGCGACGTCGTCCACCAGCCCGGGGTTCGCGAGGCTCATCCCGGCGCCGCACGCGACGACGTGGGCGCCGTCGTCGGCGGCGAGGTGGACGCGCGCGGCCGCGAGGAACAACGGCACGTCCTTCATGGTGTCGTAGCGTGCGGCGAGCACGACCACCGACGCGTCGACCGGGATCCCCGACCGCACCCGCAGTGTCGCGCGCCGCCCGACGCCCGCCGGCCGGAACCGCACGAGGTCGACGCCGTTGGGGATCACGGTGAGCAGGTGCTCGGGCACCCCGGCGGCCGCGTAGGCGTCGCGGGTCGACCAGGCGCAGCACACGGCGCCCGCGAGCCGGCCCGACGCCGCCGCCTCCCGGAGGTCCGTGAGCCCGCGTCCCGAGTGCTCGGGATCCGAGCGGTGCAGGCACGCGACGACGGGGACGTCGGGGAAGGCGTCGGTCCGTACCAGCCGCAGCGGCTGTTCCTTGAGCGTGAGGACGACGTCGGACGCCGCGGCGTGACGGGCGGCGACGGAGAGCTCGACCTGGTCGAAGTCCCGGTCCGCGGGGACGTCCCAGCCGCGGCCGAGCGTCGAGACGCGGACACCGGCCCGGTGCAGGGCCTGGTAGCGGGGGTCGTCGACCATGCGCTGGCGCAGGCTCTCGCGCTGCACCTCGCGGTGGATTGCCAGCACGCGGTGGGACTGGGTCCCGCCCGAGTGCAGTCCCGCGACCACGCTCGTGTGCAGGGCGCGGGCGCCCCCGCTGAAGAACCCTTCGTACACCGACAGCACCCGCACCGGCCTCGTGGTCATGCGCCACCTCCTTGCGGCGAGCATGAGGGCCCGCCGTGGCCGGCGGATGACGGCGCTGTTACGTCCGCGTCAACGCTGGGCGAGCGCCCGGACGGTTCGCTCCGCCTCGGCGGGGTTCATGGGCCGGCACCCGAGCGCGACCCACTTCCGGACGAGCGCGGGCTCGGCGCGCAGCAGCGCCCATCCGCGGCGCAGCAGGGTGACCGGCGGCTTGCGCATCTCGCCGAGGTCGCGCAGCAGCCGGTACCAGGCGGTGACGACGCGCGGGCGGCGCAGGCAGATGGCGTCCGCGAGGATGCCCTCGGCGCGGCAGGCGTCGACGAGCTCGGCGGCGAAGATGCCCTCCGCGACGATCAGCGGCGCGCCCGACGCGTCGAGCGTCGTGGTCCCGGTGCGCCGGGACGTCGAGATGTCGTAGACCGGGACCTCCGTGTGCCCCTCGCGGCACAGCCGCTCGAGCGCCGCGAGGGCCGCCGCGCCGTCCCAGCTCGCGGGGTCGTCCCAGTCGACGATGCCGAAGCGGTGGGGCAGGTCGGGGTGGTCGAGGTCCAGGTAGAAGTCGTCGAGCGCGACGACCGGGAGCCCGAGCCGTCGGGTGAGCGACGTCTTGCCCGAGCCGGAGGCCCCTGTGAGGAGGACGACGCGGCGGGCCGGCACGCGGGCGCCGTCGGGCAGGGGGAAGAGGGCGGGCTCGCGCTCCGCGGGGGCTGCTTCCTCGGTCACCGTTGCATTGTCTCAGCGCAGTTAACGATCCGTGAACAGTTGTTCCATGGAAGCCGATTTCGTGAACCACACGTCCATGAGGGCGCTAGCATCGCTGGCGTGAACCGCCCCGCAGTGCTCCTGCTCGACTTCGACGGCACCGTCTGCGTCGGTGACGGCCCCGTCCGCGCCTACGCGGACGCCGTCGTGACCGCCGTCCTCGACGCCGCCACCACCGACACCGACGGTGCCCCGGGACGATCCTTCTCCGACGACCTGCGCCAGGGGCTCGAGGCGTACCTCGACTCCGCCGCGGTCGCGGCGGCCTCCGACGGCCCGCTCGCCGCCGACGTGCCCCCCGTCGACGGGTACGCCGCCGTCGCCGCCCTCGCCGCCCGCCACGCGACCCCCGCCCAGCTCGACGCCGCGTACGCCGCGTCGCGCGAGGCGCTCGCGACGTCGGGCCTCGAGGTCGCCGCCCCCGAGGGCCTGGTCGCCCTCCTCGACGAGCTCGGCCCGCACGTCGAGCGGGTCCTCGTCACCAACGCCCGGGCGCGCGGCGTCACCGAGACCCTCGTGAGGCTCGGCCTCGCGGACGTGCTCGACGACGTCGTCACGTCGGCCGCCAAGCCCGCGGGCTGGGACCGCATCCTGCCCGCGTACCTCGCCGGCCGGCCCTCCGAGGCCGTGCTCGCCGTCGGCGACGTGTGGCGCAACGACGTCGAGCCCCCGCTCGCCGCCGGCTGCGCGACCGCGCTCATCGACCGCTTCGGTCATCGCCCCGGGCCCGCGCACGCGGCCGCCCGGACCTTCGAGGAGCTCTACCCGGCGATCCGGGAGTGGGCGGCCGACCCGGCCGGGTTCGTCGCCCGCCACGCGCCCGTCGTCCACGAGCTCACCGCCGTCTGACCCACCCCGAACAACAACCCCGTCACCCCGGCGGGACAGAACAGAACGGGAACGCCATGAACATCGCACGTGCACGACTCGCGGGGCTCGTCGGCGCCGCGGCGCTCGCCACGTCCCTCGTCCTCGCCGGCTGCGGCGCGTCCCAGGAGGACGCGTCGTCGGGCGGCGGCTCGGGGACCGGGACCACGGGCGCGTCCGCGCCCTGCACCGGCAAGTCCGACGACGGCGCCAAGGACCCGACCGGCCTCACCCTGGCGCTCGTCCCGTCGGGCGACGCGAAGAAGCTCGTCGAGACGGTCAAGCCGCTCGAGGAGGCGCTGACGCAGCGCCTCGGGATCCCCGTCAAGGGCGTCATCACGCAGGACTACCAGGCCGCGGTCGAGGCGATCGGCTCGAACCAGGCCCAGATCGGCATGCTGCCGAGCCTCCAGATGAGCCAGGCCTGCGACAAGTACGGGGCCGTCCCCGCGCTGCAGACGCAGCGCAACGGCAAGTCCACGTACGCGGCGCAGTTCATGACGAACGACCCCGACAAGTACTGCTCCGACACCCCCGTCAAGGGCAAGAACGGGATGCTGTACTGCAACGGCACCCAGTCCGGGACGGGCCCCGCCGGGCTCGACTCGCTCAAGAAGATGAAGGGCGCGACCGTCTCGCTGCTCCAGGCCGCCTCGCCGGCGGGCTACATCTTCCCGGTGGCCGCGATGAAGAAGGAGGGCCTCGACGTCGACAAGGACGTCAAGGTCGTCCAGGTGACCGCGAACGACGCGAGCGTCCTCGCCGTCTACAACAAGGACGCCGAGGTCGGGACGAGCTACTGGGACGCCCGTGAGGTCGTCGAGGGCGACACCCCCGACGTGGGCCAGAAGGTCGTCGTGTTCGCGCTGACCGACGAGATCCCCAACGACGGGGTGTCGATCTCGGCCGGCCTCAGCAAGACGTGGCAGACCAAGATCGCGGACGCGATGAAGGACTACGCCTCCACGCCCGAGGGTGTGAAGGCTCTGACGGCGATCTACCAGATCACCGGTCTCGTCGACGCCGACCCGGCCAAGCTGAGCGAGACTCAGCAGGTGGCCGCGTCGATCGGCCTCGGCTGACGCTCGGCCCACTCGGCCGGCACCGTGGTGCCGGGCGGCGCAGCGACCCTGCGCCGCCCGGCACCCGCAACCAACGGGCACACCAGGGAAGGACCAGCCCATGAGCGGGCATCACGACGACGACGGCGCGCGCGGCGCGGGCATCCGCTTCGAGCACGTGAACGTCACGTACCCGAACGGCTACCAGGGCCTGCGCGACGTGTCGCTGACCATCGAGCCGGGGGAGATGGTCGCCGTCGTCGGGCTCTCGGGCGCCGGGAAGTCCACGCTCGTGCGGACCATCAACGGTCTGGTCCCGATCACGTCGGGCGAGATCACCGTGGGCGACGTCTCCGACGGCGCCGCGGCCGACGGCGCGGCGGCGGGGGAGACCTACCGCCTCTCGACGCTGCGCGGGGCGGCCCAGCGCCGGCTGCGCAGCGAGGTCGGGATGGTCTTCCAGAGCTTCAACCTCGCGCGCCGCACGACGGTCCTCAACAACGTGCTCGTCGGCCGCCTGCACCACACCCCGACCTGGCGCAGCCTCCTGGGGGCGTGGCGCGCGGACGACGTCGAGCTCGCGATGCAGGCGCTCGAGCGGGTCGAGATCGTCCAGAAGGCGTACTCCAACGCGTCGGAGCTGTCGGGCGGGCAGCAGCAGCGCGTCGCCATCGCGCGCACGCTCGCGCAGCAGCCGCGCGTGATCCTCGCCGACGAGCCCGTGGCCTCGCTCGACCCGCCCACGTCGCACGTGGTGATGCGGGACCTGCAGCGCATCAACGCGGACCTCGGCATCACCGTCGTCGTGAACCTGCACTTCCTGGACCTGGCCCGGCGCTACGGGCAGCGGATGATCGGCCTGCGCGCCGGCGAGGTCGTCTACGACGGGCCCGCCGCGGACGCCGACGAGTCGACGCTCGAGGAGATCTACGGCCGGTCGCTCACCGCCGAGGACGTGCTCGACGCCCCGCCGGCGGTGCTCGAGTGAGCGCCGTCGCGGCCGCGCCCGGGGCTGCCCACCGGCCAGGGGCGTCCGCACGGCCGACGAAGCCCCGCCGCTGGCCTGCGCGTGTCGTCGTGCTCGCGGTGCTCGTGGCCATCACGGCGTGGGCGTGGGTCGCGGTCGACGTCGACCTGGGCGCCCTCGCGCGCAACTTCAGCAACGCGCAGAACACCCTCGTCCAGCTCTTCCAGCCCGACTACTCGTTCTTCGGCGAGACCCTGCAGCCACTCCTCGAGACCGTCCAGATGGCCGTGATCGGCACGGCCGTGGGCTGCGCCGTCTCGCTCCCGCTGTCGTTCCTCGCGTCGCGCGCGACGAACCCGAACGGCCCGCTGCTCGGGTTCGTGCGGACCGTGATGAACGTCGTCCGGTCCATCCCCGACCTGCTGTACGCGTCGATCTTCGTGACCGTCGTCGGGACGGGCGCGCTCTCCGGCGTGCTGTCCCTGTTCCTGTTCAACCTGGGGATCATGGTCAAGCTCGTGTCCGAGGCGCTCGACGGCGTGGACCGCGGCGGCCAGGAAGCCGCGCTCGCCTCGGGTGCGACCTGGCTCCAGGCGGACCGCGCCGCGATGCTCCCCGAGGTCGCGCCGCAGTACGTCTCGCAGACGATCTACGTGCTCGAGCTCAACATCCGTGCGTCGACGGTCATCGGCCTCGTCGGGGCCGGCGGCCTCGGCATGCTCATCGACCGCGTCCGCACGTTCTACCAGTACCACTACCTGTCGCTCGTGATCCTCGAGATCCTCGTCCTGGTCCTCCTGCTCGAGCTCCTCAGCTCGGCCGCACGCAAGAGGCTCGTCCGGTGAGCGCCCCGACCCTCGCGGCCCCGCGCCCCACGACCACGCAGGACCGGCCCCGCAAGCCCGCGCACGTCGGGCGCAAGGTGCTGTGGCTGGTCGTGGTGGCCGTCGTCGTCGCCGCGTTCTGGGGCGTCGACATCTCGTGGGACGCCCTGTGGGACATGCCGGGCAAGCTCTGGCACTACCTCGGGCTCATGTTCCTGCCGCCCGCCTGGTCCCAGCTCCCCGCCGCCCTGTCCGCGACGATGCTCTCGGTCGCGATGGCGTGGTTCGGCACGGCGCTCGGCGTCGTGATCTCGTTCCCGCTCAGCCTGCTCGCGACGCGCGGCCTCGCGCCGGTCGCCGTGCGCTGGCCGCTGCGGGCGGTGTTCGCGCTGCTCCGCGCCGTCCCCGAGGTCGTCATCGCGGTCCTCATGCTCTCGGTCACCGGGCTGACGGCCTTCACGGGTGCCCTCGCGATCGCGATCGGGTCCGTCGGCACGCTCGGCAAGTGGGGCTACGAGGCGTTCGAGGCCGTCGACGGCGGCGCGACCGAGGCCGCCACGGCCGCCGGGGCGTCGCGCGCCCAGGTGATGCGGTGGGGCGTCTGGCCGAACGCGGCGCCCGAGGTCCTCGCGTTCTGGCTCTACCGGTTCGAGATCTCCGTGCGCGCGTCCGCGATCCTCGGCCTCATCGGCGCCGGCGGCATCGGCAAGATGCTCGTCGACAACATCCAGTTCCGCGTCTGGGACGTCGTCGGCATCCTCATGCTCGTCGTCGTGGTCGTCACGATGCTCATCGACCAGATCTCCGGGACCGTGCGGCACCGCATCATCACCGGGCGCTGGGAGGTGCCCGTCGTCACGGCGCTGCGCCGCCGGTCCGTCCGCGCAGCCCGCCTCGAGGCGTCGCCCAGCGTGCTCGAGGACGAGAGCCGGGACGGGACCGTAGGGTGACCGACGTGCGCCCCCTGCGGATCCTCCACGTCTCCGACACCCACCTGCTCGGCGACGGGGGCCGCCACTACGGCGTCGTCGACACCACGGCCGCGCTGCGCTCCGTGCTCGAGCGCGCGTCGACCGTCAGCGACGTGGACGTCGTCGTGCTGTCGGGCGACCTGTCCGACGACGGCAGCCCCGCCTCGTACCAGGCCCTCGTCGAGCTCGTCGAACCCTGGGCGGCCGAGCGTGGCGCCGTCGTCGTGCCGGCGATGGGGAACCACGACCTCGCCGCGGGATTCGAGGAGGTGCTGGGGGAGCGCGAGCGCACCGTCCTCGTCCGGGGCTTCCGCGTCGTCACCGTGGACACCTCGGTGCCCGGCGCCGGGTACGGCCGGCTCGACCCGGCCCAGCTCGACCGGCTGCGAGGCGCGTTGGCCGGGCTCGAGGACCCGGACCGCGCCACGCGGCCCGAGGAGGCGGCGGACGCGCCGCTCCGGCCGACCGTCGTCGTTCTGCACCACCCGCCCGTGCCGGCGCGCTCGGCGCTGCTCGCGGCGCTCGAGCTGCAGGACCCTGGCGCGCTGCTCGAGCTCTGCGAGGACGCCGGTGCGGTCGGCGCCGTGCTCGCCGGGCACTACCACCACGCCCTGGTGGCGACAGCCGGTCGCATCCCGGTGGTCGTCGCGCCCGGTGTCGCCAACTCGTCCGACCCGCTCGCCCCCTGCGGGCACGAGCGGGCCGAGGTCGGCTCCGGGTTCGCGGTCGTCGACGTCCACGACGACGGCGCGGTGAGCGCGGTGTTCGTGCCGGTCCCGCACGCGTCCGACGTCGCCGACGGGACCGAGCTCTTCGACCTCGCACCCGACGAGGTCGAGCGGATCGCGGCGCTCGCGGGTCCGGGGGCGTCGTCGTGACGCCGTCGCGCCCCGGCGAGGTCGCGGCCACGATCCGGACGCTGCTCCCGTCGCTCCTGCCCACCGAGCAGGCCGTCGCGCAGGTGCTCCTCGCGCGGTCCGCGGAGATCGTCGAGCTCAGCTCGCAGCAGGTCGCGGAGCTCGCGGGGGCGTCGCGCGCCACCGTCGTCCGGACCTGCCAGAGCCTCGGGTTCTCCGGCTACCAGCAGCTCCGCGTCCTCCTCGCGCGCGACGCCGCGTTCGCCGCGACGGTGCACGACGGCGCGGGCCCGGGCTCCGGCGCGCCCGCGTACGACGACGGGACGCCCGGCGCCCCTTCGGCTGCCGCGGGCGCCGGCTCGGTCCGCACGCCGTCGGGCATCGTCGAGGACACGTTCCGGCAGGTCGCCGCCGGTGTCGTCGGGATGGTGGCGCTGCTCGACGGCGACGCGGTGGCCCGGGCCGTCGAGGCGATCGCGACCGCGCGGCGCGTCGTCGTCGTCGGGAACGGGCTGTCGGGGCCGCTCGCGCTCGACGCCGCCGCACGCCTGACCGGCGCGGGTCGGCCCGCCGAGGCGCCTTTCGACGTCATCAACCAGCAGATCACCGCGCGCCTCCTCGGCCCCGAGGACGTCCTGCTCGTGATCTCCGGGTCGGGGTCGAACGCGTCGAGCCTGCGGTCCGCCGACGCCGCCGTGGCCGCCGGGGCGACGGTGATCGCGGTGACCGCGTTCGCACGGAGCCCGCTCACCCAGCTCGCGGGCACGAACCTCGTCGTCACCATGCCCGACCTCACGTTCCGCGACGAGATCACCCTCGCGTCCCGGTTGCCGCAGGCGATCCTCGTCGAGGGCCTGGTCGCCGCGGTCACGGCGCACCTGGGGGAGTCGGCCGTGCGCGCGAAGGCCCTCGCGCTCGACGCGATCAGCGACAACCTCGCGGAGTGACCCGCCCCGCCGCGCCGACGCAGGCGGCCACGCGGACGACTTCGCGAAGTACCCCGCCCGGAGGCCTGTCTCGCGGTCAGAGGGGGATGCCCGCGTCCTTGGCGAGGTCGGCGTAGGTCTGCTCGCCGTCGTTCGCCTCGTCGAACTGGTAGGCGCCGCTCACCTCGTCGATGTGGAGGCTCCCGGCCTTGACCTTGTCGGGTGTCCACCCCACCTCGCGGAGGGCGGCGAGCTCGTTCTCGAGCTGCTCGCGGCTCATGCGGATGCCATCGCTCATGCGTCGAAGGTAGCGCCGACGCCCTGCGCCCGCGCGCCGTCCGCGCCGATCAGGACCGGGTCGTCCAGGGTGCGCCGAGCTCGGTGAACGTGCGCTGCTCTGGCGACTCGCTCGCACCACGCGGCGACGTCGTGCACGACGGGATGGTGCTCGCCGCCCGCACCCCGCCACCTCACGTGGTCGCCGCCGACGCCCCGCGGGTCCGGAGCGGTGCGGACCGCCTCGACCACGCGCATGAAGGCTCCCGTGTCGGCAACGTCGCACAGCAGGCGGTGCCCGTCGTGACGCGCCTCGAGCAGGTCGCTCAGGAGCTCGACCCGCTCGCCGCGGACCGTCCGCTCGCCCTTCTGCCCGGACACCACGGCCTCGTCGCGTTCGTAGCGGAGCGTGAACCCGCCGTCCGTCCCGCGCAGCACGACGCGCGCGAGTTCCTACTCGGGGGCGCAGAGCGGGAGACGCCGTACCCCCGGAAGCCGACGAGCGCGACGGACGCGGTCATCGAGCGTTCCTCCGGTTCTTGCGGGCGAGCAGCCATGCTGCGGCGCTCCTGCCGGCGCGCGGCCAGAGCAGGCGGTCCAGCGTCTTATCCACCGCGATCCACAGCGCGAACAGGATCGCGGCCCAGATCCAGCCGAGCCGGGGGAGGATGACGAGGACGAGGACAGCGAGCCCCGCCGTCCAGAAGGCCCATGAGAGCCAGCCACGGATTCGTCCCTCCGCGCGTCGTCGCGCCTCGTCAGCCGGGCCCGCGCCGTCGTGCACCGGGCGCATGTTCCCCGGCCCCACGGGGTGCGCGGGCGTGGGCTCGGGCGTGCTGGCGGTGCCGGCCACGGGGCCTCCCTGCGGACGGTGCGGACTGGTTCGACGCGAGCGTACTGCCAGCTCAGCGCAGTCGCGTCGACGGGGCACCGTCGGCGAACCCAGCGTCGCCGTCGGCGAACGGAGCGTCACCGCGGGCGTTGGGGCGGGCGACCGCTCCGGAGGTGAGGTCATCGCGGAGGGTGGGTCGGGAGGGGTGCGCGCGGTCGTGGCGGGTCTGGCGGGAGCCGAGCGAGGAACGAGCGAGGCGGATGGTAGACCGCGCGCACCCCTCCCGCTCCACCCGTACCAGACGCCCTGTCCGAGACATCAACGCGGCGGGGACGTGCTCTCGCGCACGACGAGCTCGGTCGCGAGGTCGAGCTGTGGCGTGGCGGGCTGCTCGCCGCGTGCGAGGCCGAGGAGCATCCGGGTCGCGGTGCCGGCCATGTCGGTGAGCGGCTGGCGGACGGTCGTGAGGGACGGCCCGATCCACTCGGCGAGGGGCAGGTCGTCGTACCCGACGACGCTCACGTCCTCGGGTACGCGCAGCCGCAGCTCGCGGGCCGCGCGGAGGACGCCGAGCGCCTGCATGTCGGAGCCGGCGAACACGGCCGTGGGGCGGTCGGGCCGCGAGAGCAGCTCGATGCCGTGCCGGAAGCCGCCGTCGACGTAGAAGTTGCCGTGCCGCACGAGCTCGGGGTCGACCGTGAGGCCGGCTTCCTCGTGGGCGGTGCGGAAACCGTCGATCCGGGCCTTGGAGCACAGGACGTCCGCGGGCCCGGAGATCATGGCGATGCGCCGGTGCCCCAGCCGGAGCAGGTGTCGCGTCGCGTACAGGCCGCCGGCCCAGTTGTTGGAACCGACCGTCGGCACGCCGGGCAGCGGCTCGCCCGCGGTGTCGACGACGACGTACGGGATGGACCGCGCGTCGAGCTGCTGCCGTTGGCCGGGGTCGACGCCCGAGAGCACGAAGATGACGCCGAGCGGTCGCCGGGCGACGACGTTGTCGAGCCAGTGCTGCGGCGGCCGGTGCTCGCCGCCGAGCTCGGAGAGCACGACCTCGACGTTCTCGGCGGCGGCGGCCGCTTCGACGCCCTGGATGATCTGGATCGACCAGGCCGAGTCGAGCTGGTGGAACACGAGCTCGACGAGCGACGACTCGGTGGACGTGCGCGGCGTGCGTCGGCGGTACTGGTGGCGCTCGAGCGCAGCCTCGACGCGTGCACGGGTGTCGGGGGCGACGTCGGGCCGGCCGTTCAGGACCTTGGAGACGGTGGGGACGGAGACGCCGGTCTCCTCGGCGATCGAGGCGATCGTCGCGGACCCACGGCGCCGGCGCGGCGCAGCGGAAGTTTCGCTCGACGGTGTGGTCGAGGTGGTCATGGTGAGCTCGCGTTTCTGGTCGCAAGTTTCGCGGAGGTTCTCCCGGAACCTAGCATCCCACGAACGCGGTCCTGGTCGCGGTCCAGAGAAACCGCGGCCCGCAGGGGATCGCGGTTTGCTCGCCCAGTGCAAACGTTCCCGGTGACGGCGTTTGTTTCGTGATCGAACTGAGACCTAGGCCGCCTTGACGCTTGCCGGTGGCAGTCCTAGGGTCATCGCAACCGATATCTTTCGGAATCTGCACGAGAGTTTCGACGCCACACGGTCGTGGCGCGCGGCGCACGCCGCGGCACCACGACGACGTGGCCGAGAGGGATGGCATGAGCGCACCGAGCACCGCACGGCCTGGCGGGTCCGTGGACGAACCGCGGGTCTGGCAGGACGTGACCCGGACCCCCGACGAACGCGTCGAGCACCTCGTCGAGCACCTGACGCTCGAGGAGAAGGTCGCCCAGCTCGTCGGCGTGTGGGTCGGCGCGGACGCGTCGGGTGGCGGCGTCGCGCCCCACCAGGCCGACATGACCGGCGACGTCCCCACCTGGGAGCACGTCATCCGCGACGGGCTCGGCCAGCTCACGCGCCCGTTCGGCACGGCGCCCGTGGACCCGGCCTCCGGAGCGCGGTCGCTCGCGGCGTCGCAGCGGGACATCGTCGCCCGCAGCCGCTTCGGCATCCCCGCCCAGGTGCACGAGGAGTGCCTCGCCGGCTTCGCCGCCTGGCAGGCGACGGCCTACCCGGTGCCGCTGTCGTGGGGCGCCTCGTTCGACCCGGCGCTCGTGCGCGAGATGGCGCAGACCATCGGTGCCTCGATGCGCTCCGTCGGCGTCCACCAGGGCCTTGCGCCGGTGCTCGACGTGACCCGCGACCCCCGCTGGGGCCGCACCGAGGAGACCATCGGGGAGGACCCCTACCTCGTCGCCACGGTCGGCTCCTCCTACGTGCGCGGCCTGGAGGACGCGGGGATCGTCGCGACGCTCAAGCACTTCGCGGGGTACGCCGCGTCGCGGGCCGGTCGCAACCTCGCGCCGGTCGACCTCGGCCCGGCGGTGTTCGCGGACGTCGTCCTGCCGCCGTTCGAAGCGGCGCTCCGGCTTGGCGGCGCACGCTCCGTCATGCACTCCTACGCCGCCGTCGACGGCGTCCCCGCGGCCGCCGACGAGAGCCTCCTCACCGGGCTGCTCCGTGAGACGTGGGGGTTCGACGGCACGGTCGTCGCCGACTACTTCGGCGTCCGGTTCCTCGAGACCCTGCACAAGATCGCGGCCGACCGCGCCGAGGCGTCGCGCCTCGCGCTCGAGGCGGGTGTCGACGTCGAGCTGCCCACGGTCGACGCGTTCGGGGTCGTCGCCGACGCCGTCCGCGCGGGCGAGATCGACGAGCTCCTCGTGGACCGCGCGCTGCGCCGGGTCCTGCGTCAGAAGCTCGACCTCGGACTGCTCGACGCCGACTGGTCGCCCGACGCGGCGCTCGCGAGCCTCGACGACCCGACGCTCGACACCCCGGCGGCCCGCGACCTCGCGCTGCGGCTCGCGCGGGAGTCCGTCGTCCTGCTCGCCAACCCCCGGCCCGACGGTGCCCCCGCACCCGTGCTGCCGCTCGCGCCGTCGGCGCGGCTCGCCGTCGTCGGGCCGCTCGCGGACGACCCGATGGCGATGCTCGGCTGCTACTCGTTCCCCGCGCACGTCGGTGCCCAGCACCCGGAGACCCCGCTCGGCATCGAGATCCCGACCGTCGCCGCGGAGCTGCGCGCGCGGTGCGCGCATGTGAGCGTTCACACGGGCTGCGAGGTCACCGATCCGTCGCGCGAGGGGTTCGCCGAGGCGGTCGCTGCGGCCCGTGGCGCCGACGTGTGCGTCGCCGTCGTCGGCGATCGCGCGGGCCTGTTCGGCCGCGGTACCTCGGGCGAGGGCTGCGACGCCGAGGACCTGCGCCTGCCCGGAGTGCAGGCGGACCTGCTCGACGCGCTGCTCGCGACCGGCACCCCCGTCGTCGTCGTCCTCCTCACGGGACGGCCGTACGCGCTGGGCGAGGTCGCGGACCGCGCCGCCGCGGTCGTCCAGGCGTTCTTCCCCGGCCAGCGCGGCGGGCAGGCCGTCGCCGAGGTCCTCGCCGGCGAGACCAACCCGTCCGGACGGCTCCCCGTGAGTGTTCCCGCCCGGCCCGGCGGCCAGCCCGGCACCTACCTCGCGGAGCCCCTCGCGCGCCGCACCAGCGTCTCGTCCGTCGACCCGACGGCGCTCTATCCGTTCGGCCACGGCCTGTCCTACACGACGTTCGCCTGGGAGGACGCCCGGCTCGTCGACGAGGTCTGGCCGACCGACGGCGAGGCGACGGTCCGGCTGACCGTGCGCAACACCGGGGAGCGGGCGGGAGCCGACGTCGTCCAGCTCTACCTGCACGACCCCGTCGCCCAGCGGGTCCAGCCCGAGGCCCGCCTCGTCGGCTACGCGCGCGTGGACCTCGAGCCCGGGCAGAGCGCGGACGTCGAGCTCACGCTGCACGCCGACCTCACGTCCTTCACCGGCCGGCGCGGGGTGCGCGTCGTGGAGCCCGGTGACGTCGAGCTCCGCGTCGCACGCTCCAGCGCCGACGTCGTCGCGGCGCTCGGCGCCCGCCTCACCGGACCCGAGCGCGAGGTCGGCCACGACCGCCGTCTCGTCAGCGACGTCGTCGTCCACCCGGCGACCGCCACCCGCACCGACCACCAGGAGGTGACCCCACGATGAGCCTGCACGACCCCGTCAGCGTGACGTCGGACCCCGAGGTCCCCGACGTCCCGCTCGCACCCGCCGGCGTGCCCGACGCGTCCGGCCGCGGCGCTCCACCGCCCGACGGCGGTGCGAGGCCGAGCCGCGAGCAGCGCCTGCGCATGCAGGGCAAGACGTCGTGGCGCGTGGCCCTGAAGCGTGACTGGCGCCTCTACTCGTTCCTCGTCCTGCCGCTCATCTTCCTGCTGGTCTTCAAGTACGTGCCGATGGTCGGGAACGTCATCGCGTTCCGCCGGTTCCGGCCCGGCGGCAACCCGTTCGGCGACGAGTGGGTGGGCTTTCACTACTTCGACCAGTTCATCCACAACCAGCAGTTCTGGACGGTGTTCTGGAACACCGTGATCCTCGGCGGGCTGACCCTCGCGATCTGCTTCCCGCTCCCGATCATCCTCGCGCTCATGCTCAACGAGCTGCGCTCCCGGCGGTTCAAGAAGGTCGTCCAGACGATCACCTACCTGCCGCACTTCATGTCGATCGTCATCGTCGCCGGCATCGTGCTCCAGCTCGTGTCCGTCGACGGCACCGTCAACCAGATCGTCCGGGGCTTCGGTGGGGACGCGATCTCGTTCATGCAGGAGCCCGGCTGGTTCCGCTCGATCTACGTCAGCTCCGAGGTGTGGCAGACCGTCGGCTGGGGCACGATCCTCTACCTCGCCGCGCTGACCACCGTCGACGACCAGCTCTACGAGGCCGCGCGCATCGACGGCGCGAACCGCTGGCAGCAGACGTGGCACGTCACCCTCCCCGGGATCCGGCCCACGATGATGGTCCTCCTCATCCTCAACATCGGCTCCTTCATGGCCGTGGGCTTCGAGAAGGTCCTGCTCCTGCAGAACCCCCTCATCTACTCGACCGCCGACGTCATCTCGACGTACCTCTACCGGGTCGGCATCCAGTCCGCGCAGTTCTCGTACGCGGCCGCGATCGGCCTCTTCGAGTCGCTCATCGGCCTGGTCCTCGTCCTCAGCGCGAACTTCGCGTCGCGCCGTCTGGTTGGAGCCTCGCTGTGGTGACCGAAACCTCGACCCCCGACGTCACCGCCGTCCGAGCCGCGTCGCTCGGTGTGAAGGACACGCGGGGCTACGCGATCTTCCGGGTCGTCAACGCCGTCGTCCTGACGCTCGTCGCGGCGATCACGCTGTACCCGTTCATCAACCTCGTCGCGAAGTCGTTCTCCTCGGAGGGCCACATCGCCGCGGGCCAGGTCAACCTGATCCCGCGCGGCTTCAACGTGACGACGTTCGACGCCGTCGTCAGCGACCCGATGTTCTGGGAGAACTACAAGAACACGGTCGTGTACACGGTCGTCGGCACGATCATCTCGATGGCGCTCACGACGACCTACGCGTACGCGCTCAGCCGGCCGAACCTCAAGGGCCGGGGCGCATTCACCGGGATCGCGCTCTTCACGATGTTCTTCAGCGGCGGGCTGATCCCGAACTACATCCTCGTCGCCAACGTGCTGCACATGCGCAACACCATGTGGGCCATCGTGCTGCCGGGCGCGATCTCCGTGTTCAACCTGCTCGTCATGAAGTCGTTCTTCGAGAACTTCCCCAGCGAGCTCGAGGAGGCCGCGGCCCTCGACGGCATGACGACGTACGGGGTCTTCCTCAAGATCGTCCTGCCGCTGTCCAAGGCCGTGCTCGCGACCATGACGCTCTTCTACGCCGTGAGCATGTGGAACTCCTGGTTCGGGGCGTTCCTGTACCTCGACAAGAAGGACCTCTTCCCGGTCACCGTCTACCTGCGCAACCTCATCGCGGCGACCACCGGTTCCCAGGAGATCACCGGCTCCCAGGCCGACGCCGTCCAGATCGGCGCCAACGTCCAGTCCGTGACGATGCTCCTCACCGTCCTCCCCATCGTGTGCTTCTACCCGTTCGTCCAGAAGTACTTCGTCTCGGGCGTGATGCTCGGCTCCGTCAAGGGCTGAGCGCACGTCCGCACCCCCGATCTTCCCCACACCCGTCGAACGACGACGTTCAACCCCAAGGAGAATGATGCGCAACATCCGTAGGCGGACCGCCGCCGTGGCCACCCTGGCGACGCTCGCCCTCGCCCTGACCGCGTGCAGCTCGGGCGGCGACGACGACAAGGGCTCGAGCGACGGCGGCAGCGCCACCATCGACGCCGCGCACTCGAAGGGCGCCATGGCCGACTTCAAGGCCGGGGAGACCTTCAAGGCCACCGAGCCGGTGGACTTCACGATGCTGTACCGCGACCACCCGAACTACCCGGTGAAGAACGACTGGTCGATCTTCCAGCAGCTCAAGGCGAACCAGAACGTCAGCTTCAAGCGCACGGACGTTCCGCTCGCCGACTGGGACAAGAAGAAGGCGCTGCTCATCGGCGCGGGCGACACCCCGGAGATCGTCTCGGTGACCTACCCGGGCCAGGAGACGCAGTTCGTCTCGGGCGGCCAGATCCTCCCGGTCTCGGACTACATCAAGTACATGCCGAACTTCGAGCAGAAGATCAAGGACTGGGGCCTGCAGGCAGAGCTCGACACCCACCGCCAGGCCGACGGCAAGTACTACATCCTGCCGGGCGTGCGCGAGGTCCCGGACGTCCAGTACTCGGTGGTCGTCAACGACGCGATGTGGAAGAAGGCCGGGATCACCTCGGACCCCGCGACGTGGGACGAGTTCGCGCAGGACCTCGTCAAGGTCAAGCAGGCCAACGGCCTCAAGTACGCGTTCTCGGACCGCTGGACGGACACGACGACGCTCGGTGCCTTCCTCCAGACCCTGTCGCCGAGCTTCAACACCTCCGCCGGCTGGGGCTACTCCAACACCTGGTTCAACCAGGACACCAAGAAGTTCGAGCTGACGGGCATCACCGACAACTACAAGCAGCTCGTCACCTACGCCGCCGGGCTCGTGTCGTCCGGGGCGATGGACCCGGAGATCACCCAGAGCGACGACCAGGCGACGCAGAAGTTCATCTCCGGTCAGTCCGCGGCGATCTCGGGCAACACGCAGGAGATCACCTCGTACCGGAGCAAGGCCAAGGACGCCGGCGACAGCTTCTCGATGCACATGATCACGCTGCCCGACGGGCCGGCCGGGAACTACATCGCCGGTGGACGGCTGTCGTCCGGGCTCATGATCTCGAGCGCCGCGGCCAAGGACCCGCACTTCAAGGCGCTCCTGCAGTACATCGACTGGCAGTACTACTCCGACCAGGGCATCGAGTTCGCCCAGTGGGGCGTCGAGGGCCAGACGTACACCAAGTCGTCGGACGGCAAGCGCACGCTCGCCAAGGACGTCGACTGGAACGGCCTCAACCCCGGCGCGAAGAAGCAGCTCAACGCGGACTTCGGGTACAGCAACGGCGTGTTCCTGCTCGCCAACGGCTCCACGAAGGACCTGCTCCAGTCCGTGATGTCCGACGAGACGAAGAAGTGGACGAACGAGGTCCTCGCCAAGAAGAAGGTGCTGCCGGTCCAGCCCGCGGCCCAGCTCAACGAGGACGAGCTCGAGCAGACCTCCCTCGTCGACTCGCAGATCAAGGACGCCGTGATGGCCGCGACCGCGAAGTTCATCACGGGTCAGACGCCGCTCAGCGACTGGGACAAGTACGTCGCCCAGATCAAGGGCCTCGGTGCCGACCAGCTCATCGACACCTACAACACCGCGTACCAGCGCACGCAGGACAAGTGACGGCCTGACGCACGCGCCGCCGTCCGGACCTCCCCGGCCCGGACGGCGGCCGCCGTCGTCGTCCACGCCATCCCGACCCCCGGAGAACCACGCCGTGACCACCGTCGTCCCGACCGAACCGATCAGCACCCTGTCCGACGCCTGGCGCACCTGCGTGGGCACGGGACGGTTCAACCTGGCGCTGCGCCAGGACTACCAGGACTCCCTCGCGCTCGTGCAGCGCGAGATCGGGTTCCGGTACGTGCGCGGCCACGGCCTCCTGTCCGACGACGTCGGCGTGCACCGCCCGTACGACGCCGCAGGGCACGCGGGCACCCGGTACGCGTTCACCTACGTCGACCAGGTCGTCGACGCGTACCTGGCGCTCGGGATCAAGCCGTTCCTCGAGCTCGGGTTCATGCCGTCGGGCCTCGCGTCGGGTGACGCCACCGTGTTCTGGTGGCGAGGCAACATCACACCGCCCCGCGAACACCGCGAGTGGGCGGCCCTCGTCCAGGCCGTCCTGCGGCACCTGATCAGCCGCTACGGGCTCGAGGAGGTCCGGACCTGGCCCGTGGAGGTCTGGAACGAGCCGAACCTCGACATCTTCTGGCTCGGCGCGGGCAGCACGACCGAGGAGCGGCAGGCCGCCTACTTCCGGCTCTACGAGGCCACGGTCGCCGCGGTCAAGGACGTCGACGCCGAGCTCCAGGTCGGCGGACCTGCGATCTCTCCCGGAGCCGACGACTGGTGGGCGCCGTTCGCCGACTTCGTCGCCGACCGCGAGGTGCCGTGCGACTTCGTGTCGTTCCACGCCTACACCACGGGCCCCGCGCAGCCCGTGCCCTTCGGCGTCTACCAGACGCTGCGCCGTCCGGAGCACCTGCTCGAGCAGTTCGGCCGCCCCGCCGAGCTCCTCGCCGGCACGACCCTCGCGGGCAAGCCCGCGCACGTCACCGAGTTCAACAGCTCCTACCGGCCCGACAACCCCGTCCACGACACGGCCTTCAACGCCGCCTACCTGGCGCCGGTCCTCACGGGCGGCGGGGACCTCGTCGACTCGTTCTCCTACTGGACGTTCTGCGACGTCTTCGAGGAGGACGGCATCCCCACCTCGATCTTCCACGGCGGCTTCGGGATGCTCACGCACCGGCAGGTCAAGAAGCCGACGTACCACCTCTACGCGTTCATGGCGCGGATGGGGAGCGACGTCCTCGCCCGCGGCGAGGACCACCTCGTGACCCGGGACGCGGCGTCCGGCCGGCTGACCGCGCTCGTCTGGCAGCCCGTCGGAGGGACCGACGACCCGGCCGCCGCGGAGAGCCACACCGTGCACCTGTCCGTGCCCGTCGCGGCGGTCGCTCCCGGAGCCCCCGCGCCGGCGACCGCCTACGCCCACCGCAGCGACGTCGACGTCGACTCGGGCAACGCGTTCACGGCCTGGCGACACCTGGGCCGGCCGGCGTCCCCGACGCTCCGGCAGCTCGACCTGCTGCACGAGGCCGCGGAACCCGTCCGCTCCTACCGCGCGTTGCCGGTCACGGACGGACGCGTCGACCTGATCCTCACGCTGGGGCGCCACGGGGTCACGCTCGTCGAGCTCGACCCGGTCGTCGACGAGACGCCCGCCTGGCTCGACGACGCCCGCATCGTCGGGCAGGAGCCCGCCCGCGAGAGCACGGGGCTACGGTGACCGCCATGACCCCCGACCGCCCCGGCCCGCGCGTCCCCGGCGACCTGGGACACGGCGCGCTCGGCCGGCTCACGGCCGTCGTCTACTGGTTCGCGACCGTGACGGTCCTGCTGGCGCTCGCGGCATCACCGAGCATCGTCCTGCTCCTGCTGCTCGACCGGTCCGCGAGCAACGTCCTGCTCGCGGCGCTCGCCCTCGTTCCCGTCGGGCCGGCGCTGTCCGCGGCGCTCTACACGATGCGTGACCGTGACCGTGTCGGGCGCGACGCCGACGCCGAGCTGACGCCCGCGCGGTCGTTCGTGCGCGGGTACCGCCTCGGTCTCGCGGACGTGCTGCGCGTGTGGGCCCCGGCGCTCGGCGTCCTCGGGATCGTCGGGCACGTCCTGGTCAACGCCGACGCCGCCGGCGTGAGCGGGGCGTACGCGGTCGTGCTCGCGGTGCTGGGCGCCGTCGTCCTCACCTGGGCGCTGCACGCCGTCGCGATCGCGACGTTCTTCAACTTCCGCACCCGGGACGTCGCCCGTCTCGCCGCCCACTACCTCGGCCGGTTCCCGGTCGTCTCGCTCGGGGTGGTGTCGCTCGTGGTCGTCGCGGGCGCCGTCGTCTGGGTGGGCACCGAGGTCCTGCTCGCCGTCGTCGGCGGCGTGTGGGTCTGGTTCTGGTACCGCGGCGACCAGCGCCTGCTCGACGACGTCCGCGACCGCTTCACGACGCCCGCGGCCTGAGCCGCATCCGCACCACGAGGAGACACCTGACCATGCCAACCGCCGGCACCCGCAAGATCCCCTTCGGGGGCGACTACAACCCCGAGCAGTGGCCGCGCGCCGTGTGGGACGAGGACTGGTCGGCGTTCGGGAAGGCGTCGATCGACACCGTGACCCTCGGGGTCTTCGCGTGGTCCTACCTGCAGCCCGCCGAGGACACGTACGACTTCGCGCGTCTCGACGAGATCGTCGCCGAGGCGGTCGCGCACGACGCGACGATCGTCCTCGCGACCGCCACGGGCGCCATGCCGCCGTGGCTCGGGCACCGCTACCCGGAGGTCAACCGGACCGACTTCGAGGGCCGGCACCACACGTACGGGCAGCGGCACAACTTCTGCCCGAGCTCGCCGGTGTTCCGGCGGCTGTCCGTCGAGCTCGCCCGGCGCACCGCCGAGCGCTACACGGGGACGCCCGGGCTGGTCGCCTGGCACGTCGGCAACGAGTACGGCGGGGCGTGCTACTGCGAGCACTGCGCGGCGGCGTTCCGGGTCTGGCTGCGCGAGCGCTACGGCACGATCGAGCGGCTCAACGACGCGTGGAACGCGACGTTCTGGTCGCACCTGTTCTCCGACTGGGAGCAGGTCGTGCCGCCGAACGCGCTGAGCGAGCACTGGCGCGGGCCCAACCACACCGCGTTCCAGGGCATCACGCTCGACTACCGCCGGTTCATGTCCGACCAGCTCCTCGCCTGCTTCCGGGCCGAGAAGGACGCGATCCGCGCCGTCGACCCGGACACCCCGGTGACGACGAACTTCATGGGCCTCTACCAGCCCATCGACTACCACCGCTGGGCCCCGCACCTCGACCTCGCGTCGTGGGACAACTACCCGCCGGGGCCGCGCGAGCAGGTCCGGATGGCTCTCGCGCACGACCTCATGCGCGGCCTGAAGGACGGCGCTCCGTTCTGGCTCATGGAGCAGACCCCGACCATCACGGCCTCCCGCGACGTCAACCCCGTCAAGCGGCCCGGCGTGATGCGCCTGTGGACGTGGCAGGCCGTCGCGCACGGCGCCGACGCGGCCCTGTTCTTCCAGATGAGGCAGTCCCGCGGAGCGTGCGAGAAGTACCACGGCGCGGTGCTCGACCACGCCGGCCGGACCGACACCCGCGCGTTCCGCGAGGTCGCCGGGCTCGGGGCGGAGCTCGCGACGCTCGGGGACGCCGTCCTGGGGGCGCGCACACCCGCGCGGGTCGCGCTGCTGCTCGACTGGGACTCGTGGTGGGCCGTCGAGATGACCGACGGCTTCAACCGGCACGTCTCCTACGTCCACACCGTGCTCCAGTACTACCGGGCGCTGTGGCAGGCCAACGTGGGTGTCGACGTCGTGCCGGTGACCGCCGACCTGTCCGGGTACGACGTCGTGGTCGCGCCGCTCCTGCACCTGCTCGAGGCCGACGTCGCCGCCCGCCTCGAGGAGGTCGCGCGCCGCGGCGGGAGCGTCGTCTCGTCGTTCTACGCGGGCCGGGTCGACGAGGACGACAACGCCTACCTCATGGACCCCCCGGGTCCGCTGGGTGCGCTGTTCGGGATCCGGGTCGACGAGACCGACTCCGCCGAGCCGGGCGTCACCAACCCGGTCGCGCTCCGTGCACCGGGATCCGCCGCCGACGACGGCGCAGCCGACCTGGTCTCCGCTGCGGGCCTGGTCTTCGAGGTGGTCGTGCCGCAGGGGGCGGAGGTCGTCGGGACGTACGGCAGCGACTTCTACGCCGGCACGCCCGCGGTCACCCGGAACGCGTTCGGGGACGGCGAGGGCTGGTACGTCGCGACCGCCCTCGACGACGCCGGCGTCGCGTGGGTCGTCGGGCAGGTGCTCGACCGGCACGGGATCGCCGGTCCGTACGCCGACGTGCCCGACCTCGAGGTCGCCGTCCGCGAGCGCGACGGCCTCCGCACCGCGTTCCTCCTGCACCACGGGACGGAGCCGGTCGAGGTCCCGGCGTACACCGCGGGCACCGACCTGCTCACGGGCCGCGAGGTCCGCGAGGGCGAGACGCTCCACCTGGACCCGACGGACGTCGTCGTGCTCCGCGAGCGCCCCTGACGCACCACCGCCGAGTGTGACGTGGGCTCCGTCGAGTGTGACGTCGCCGCCGCCGAGTGTGACGTCGCCGCCCGGCCTCGCGTCGCACTCGACGAATGCGCCGTCGCACTCGGCGGAAAGACCGAGGCGGACCCTTCGCACCCGAGGAAGAGCCTCAGCCTCCTCCTCGGGCGTGAAGGGCCCGCCTCGGTCCGACGGAGCCGGTCAGTACAGCGGGCCGCCCCGCGCGTCGGGCACCCCGGAGTGCCGCCAGAAGTAGGTCCGCACCTGGTCGCGCCACTCGCCCGCGCTGCGGACCTGCTCGGCGAGCAGCTCACCCACCCGCTCGTACAGAGCGGGTTCGACGAGCCCGTCCACGTCCTCCCACCGGCGTGCCATCTCCACGGTGCGGGCGGCGCCGTCGGTGTGGGTGTCGTACACGTGTTGGACGACCGTCTTCCCCGAGTGCAGCACGTGCGTGTACGGCACGTGGTGGAAGAACAGCAGCAGCTCGTCCGGGCAGGTCTCGAGCGACTCGTACGTCGACGCCCACGGCTCGGGGTACTGGCCGCTGTACCCCGTGCCCGACGCGCGGGTCCGGTCCACGCCGATGCCGTCGCGGTCCGCGAAGTGGTACGTGCCCCAGGGCGAGTACTCGTAGAAGTCGACGCCCGGGCCGTAGTGCCCCGGTCCGACCATGAAGCACACGCCGAGCGGCGCGGTGTACTGCTCGTAGGTGGCGCGCGACCCGAGCACGACGTCGCGCAGGACGTCCCGCACGCGCGCGTCGGCGCCCGGGAACGTGAGGCCGACCCACTCGTCGAGCAGGTCCGACGGCGAGAGCGCCGGGTCCCACGCGAGCCGTCCGAAGCCGTAGAGGTTCGCCTGCGCGAGGGGGTGCCCGGTCCAGAACCGGTCGTCCCCGACGTTCGACACGGCCACGACGTCCCGTGCGACGTCGGAGACGGTCCGGCCGTCGGCCCACGGCTCCCAGCCCAGGATCTCCGACCACTGCTCCGGCAGGTAGTAGACGTGCTTCTGGTGGCCCGTGTACTCCTGCGTGACCTGGAGCTCGAGCGCCAGGTGCGTGCGGGGCATCGCGGCGAGCACGGGCGAGACCGGCTCGCGGACCTGGAAGTCGAGCGGCCCGAACTTCACCTGCACGACGACGTTCTCGTCGAACTTCCCGTCGAGCGGCGTGAAGTGGTCGTACGCGGCGCGGGCGCGGTCGGTCTTGCGGTCGCGCCAGTCCTGGTGGTGGTCGTAGACGAACGCCCGCCAGTGGACCGTGCCGCCGAACGGCGCCAGCGCGCGTGCCAGCACGTTCGCGCCGTCGGCGTGGGTGCGCCCGTAGGCGAACGGGCCGGGCTGCCCCTCGGAGTCGGCCTTGACGACGAACCCGCCGAAGTCGGGGATCGCGGCGTAGACCCGCCGGGCGGTGTCGGCCCACCAGTCGGCGACCGCGGGGTCGAACGGGTCGCACGTGTCGAGCCCGCCCAGCGTCATCGGCGCCGCGAAGCTCACGGCCAGGTGGACCCGGATGCCCCACGGGCGGAACTGCTCGGCGAGCCGGACGACGTCGCCCAGCCGGTCCGTGAGCAGGTGCGCCTCGGTGCGGTGCACGTTGACGTTGTTCACGGCCACGCGGTTCACGCCCGACGCCGCGAGCAGGCGTGCGTACGCGCCCACCCGCCTCAGGTCGGGTCGCAGCCTGCCGTCCGCGTAGAAGAGCGACCCGCCCGCGTAGCCGCGCTCGACCTGGCCCATGACGTCGTGGACGTCGACGTTGTCCCAGTGGTCGAGCATGCGGACGGCGTGGGCGGGGGCGTGGGTGCCCGCCGCGAGCGCGTCGTCGAACGCGCCCTCGCCGAGGCGGACGACGTGGAAGAAGCCGTAGAGGAGACCGCGGTCGTCGGACGCGGTCACACGGGTGGCGCCGTCCGCCCGCTCGACGGCGTACCCCTCCGCCGGGAGCCCGGCGTCCGGGTCGAGGACGAGCACGAGGTCGGGTCGCACGTCACCGTCGGCGGCGGTGACGTCGTCGTCGGCGAGGACGAGCCGGCCGCCGGAGCGCTCGGTCGCGGCGCGGACCTCCGCGACGACGGCCGCCACGACCGGCCCGGCGCCCGACGCGGAGACCACGGTGAGGTCGACTGCGGTGACCCGGCGGCCGAGGGGCGCGAGGGCCTCGTCGGGCAGCCACGCGGCGTGCCAGCCGGACGTGCTCATCAGGTCGGCGCTCACCAGTCGTGCACCGTCCCGTCCTTGAGCCGGTTCACCGGCAGGTACGCGGGCTGGTACTCGTAGGTGTCGGCCGCCGCGTCGTCGTAGGTGACACCCAGGCCGGGCTGCTCGCCCGGGTGCAGCAGGCCGTCCGTGAACGTGAAGGTCTGCTGGAAGACCTCGTTCGTGCGGGCGCCGTGCTGCATGTACTCCTGGATCCCGAAGTTGTGGATCGCGAGGTCGAGGTGCAGGGCCGCCGCCATGCCGACGGGCGAGATGTCGGTCGGCCCGTGGATGCCGGACTTGATCTGGTACTGGGCGGCGAAGTCGAGGATCTTGCGCAGCGCCGTGATGCCGCCGGTGTGCGTGACGGCCGACCGGACGTAGTCGATGAGCTGCTCGCGGACGAGCGTCTGGTAGTCCCACACGGTGTTGAAGACCTCGCCGATGGCGAGCGGCGTCGTCGTGTGCCGGCGGACGAGGCGCAGGGCCTCCTGGTTCTCGGCCGGAGTGCAGTCCTCGAGCCAGAACAGGTCGTAGGGCTCGAGCGCCTTGCCGAGCTTCGCGGCCTGGATGGGGGTCATGCGGTGGTGGCCGTCGTGCAGGAGCGGGAGCTCGGGGCCGAACTCGTTCCGGACCGCCTCGAACACGCCGGGGACGTGCCGCAGGTAGGAGCGGGTGTCCCAGTCCTCCTCGGCGGGGACGACCGTGCGCTGCGCGGGCTCGTAGTCGTAGCGCGCGCCCGTGGAGGTCCGCTGCGCGGCCACGCCGTAGACGGCGTCCAGGCCGGGCACCGACGTCTGCACGCGGATCGCCCTGAAGCCCTCGTCGAGGTGGTGGCGGATCGAGTCGAACAGCTCGGGGACGTCGCGGCCCGACGCGTGCCCGTAGGCGAGCGCGCCCGTCCGCGAGGCGCCGCCGAGGAGCTGGTAGAGCGGCAGGCCCGCGATCTTGGCCTTGATGTCCCACAGCGCGACGTCGACGGCGGCGATCGCGGCCATCGTCACGGGGCCGCGGCGCCAGTACGCCCCGCGGTAGAGGTACTGCCAGGTGTCCTCGATGCGGTGCGCGTCGCGCCCGACCAGCAGGGGCGCCACGTGGTCCTTGAGGTACGACGCGACGGACAGCTCGCGCCCGTTGAGGGTCGCGTCCCCGAGCCCGACGACACCGTCCTCGGTGGTCAGGCGCAGCGTGACGAAGTTGCGGTCGGGGCTCGTGACGAGCACCTCGACGGTGCGGATGGCGGTGCCGGTGGTCATGCGTTCTCCGGGGTGGGCTCGGGGGGGAAGGGGTCGAGGCCCCTGGTCGGTCGCGGGTAGGACTCGTGGGGGAGCCGGTAGGCGAGGTCGACGGCGGTCTCGACGGCCTCGTCGAGCTCGAGCCGGTGCTCGGCGACGAGCCGGGCGAGGTAGCCGGCGTCGGTGCGGCGGGCGAGGTCGTGCCGCGCGGGGATGGAGCAGAAGGCGCGCGTGTCGTCGACGAACCCGCTCGTGTTCGCGAAGCCGGCCGTCTCGGTGACGGCCTCGCGGAACCGGCGCATCGCGTCGGGCGCGTCGAGGAACCACCAGGGTGCGCCGACGCGCAGCGCCGGGTAGACGCCGGCGAGCGGCGCGAGCTCGCGCGAGAAAGCGGTCTCGTCGACCGTGAACGCGATCATCCGGAACCGGGGATGGTGCCCGAACGCCTCGAGCACCGGCCGCAGCCCGTGCACGTAGTCGGTGGGGACGGGGATGTCGTAGCCGCGGTCGCTGCCGAACGCGGCCCGGACACGACGGTCGTGGTCGCGCAGCACCCCGGGGTGGACCTGCATGACGAGCCCGTCCTCGCTGGACATGCGCGCCATCTCGAAGAGCATGTGCGCGGCGAACGCGTCGGCCTGCGCGGTCGTGGTCTCGCCCCGCAGGGCCGCGGCGTAGAGGCGGGCGGCGTCGTCCGGCTCGAGCGGCGCCGTCGACGTGGTGAGCATCCCGTGGTCCGTCGCCCGCGCGCCGGCGGCGACGAACGCCGCCCGGCGTCGCCGCAGCACCTCCAGGTACGCGGCGTACGAGCCCGCCTCGAGGTCCGCGGCCTGCGCGGTGGCCTCGAGCTCGGCCCGCCAGCGGGCGTGGTCGAGGCGCACGACGACGTCGGGCCGGAAGGTCGGGACCACGCGCTCGCCCCACCCGTCCCGGCGCAGGGCGGCGTGGCCGGCGAGCGGCGACGACGGCAGGTCGGTGGTCGCGAGGAGCTCGATGCCGAAGCGCTCGAACAGGGCCCGCGGCCGCATCTGAGGGGTCGCGAGCTTTTCCACGAGGTGGTCGAAGAGGAGGTCGGCGGTCTCCGCGGACGGGCGGACGGGGGCGTCGAAGACGTCGACGAGCGCGTGCTCGAGCCAGTAGCGCGTCGCGGTGCCGCGCAGCAGCGGCCACCCGGTGCAGAACCGGCGCCAGACCTCGCGCGGCGCGGGGACGGCGTCGTGCCCGACGGCGCGGGGGACCCCCAGGTCGCCGACGTCCCGCACCCCGGGGACGCCACGGGGCGAGGTGGCCTGTGAGACGAGGAGGCGCGTGAGGTAGTGGTCGGGCGTGACGAACAGGTCCGCGGGGTCGCCGAACGGGCTGTCGGCCGCGAGGAGGCCCGCGTCGACGTGGCCGTGCATCGAGACGATCGGCAGCGCGCGGGTCGCACCGTAGATCTCGCGGGCGAGCGCCCGGACGCCCGGCTCGGCGGGCAGCGCGCGGTCGTCGTGCAGGGTCCAGCGGTCCTGCTCGGTCGCGACGGTCGACTCTGTCGCCACGGGTCCCTCCTCGTCGAGCGTGGTGTCGTGCGAACGTTTGCACAGTAGCGCACGGGATGATCACTGGGAAGTCGCGGGAACATGACTACAATCGTTCGCACTGGGCCGCCTGGGCGGTCTCCCCAACGAGCCGAGGAGTCGCCGTGGTCACCGTGCGTGACGTCGCCCGCGCGTCCGGCGTGTCCATCTCGACCGTCTCGCGCGCGCTCTCCGATCCGACGCGCGTCGCTGCCGCCACCCGCGACCGGGTGCAGGCCGCCGCCCGTGAGCTCGGCTACGAGCCCAACCGTGCCGCGTCCGGGCTGCGCAGCGGGCGCACCGCGACCCTCGGCGTCGTCGTGCCCGACCTCGAGAACCCGTACTTCGCCTCCGTCGCCAAGGGCGTCCAGGCACGCGCCCGCGAGCACGGCTACGGGGTGTTCGTCGTCGACATCGAGGAGGACGCGTCGCGCGAGGCCGAGGAGGTCCGCACCCTGCTTGCGCAGACCGACGGCGTGATCGTCGCGTCGCCCCGCGGGACCGATCGTGAGGTCCGCGAGCTCGTCGAGCGTGCCCCGCGCGGACGCGCCGTCCTCGTGAACCGGCGCATCGACGGCGTCCCGTCCGTCACCGCCGACGACGTCGCGGGGGCCGCTCGCGCGCTCGAGCACCTGCGGGCCCTCGGGCACCGCCGCGTCGCGTACGTCGGCGGACCCGAGACGTCCTGGTCCGACCGGATGCGCCGCGAGGGGCTGCGACGGGCAGCGGGGGCCGAGGGTGCGGTGGACGCCGTCGACCTCGTCGACCTCGGCGTGTTCCGGCCCCACGTCCAGGGCGGCTACTCGGCCGCGGACCTCGCCACCGGGGCGGGCGCGACCGCCGTCGTCGCCTACAACGACCTCGTCGCGCTCGGCGTCGAGCAGCGGCTCCGCGAGCGCGGCATCGCCGTCCCCGGGCAGGTCAGCGTCGTCGGCTTCGACGACACGTTCGTCGCGACCCTCGCCTCGCCACCCCTGACCAGCGTCGGGACGGACCTGCGGGCCGTCGGCGCGGCCGCCGTCGACCTGCTCGTCGAGCGACTCACGGACCCCGACGCCGTCGCCTCCCACGTCGTGCGCCCCACCGAGCTGATCGTGCGCGCGTCCACGGGGACGGTGGTCGCGTGAGCAGGCTCGACGCGCGCACCGCGCTGCCCGACGGCGTCCGCGGGCCGGGGGAGCGGCCTCGGCAGGTCGGCATCGTCCACCTCGGCATCGGCGCGTTCCACCGCGCCCACCAGGCCGTCCTCACCGAGGACGCCGCCGCCACGACCGGCGACGACCGGTGGGGGATCCTCGGCGTCACGCAGCGGTCCGGTCGGGTCGTGCGCCAGCTCCGGCCGCAGGACGGCCTCTACGGCGTCCTCACCCTGGGGGAGCACGAGCGGTCGCTCCGGGTCGTCGGGTCGGTGCTCGACGCCGTCCACCCCGGCGCGGGCGGCGACGTCGCCCGGGTGCTCCGTGCGATCGCGGCTCCGACGACCCACGTCGTCACCCTCACCATCACCGAGAAGGGGTACGCCCGGCGGCCCGACGGCACGCTCGACGTCGACGCCGTCCGGGACGACCTCCAGGCAGCAGCCCAGACCCTCGGGGCCGGCGTGGCGGGCGACCGGGACGAGCCGCCCAGCGCGAGCGCCGTCGGGCTGCTCGTCCGGGGGCTCGTCGCGCGATACCGGGCAGGTGGTGCACCCCTGACCGTGCTGTCGTGCGACAACGTCGCCGCCAACGGGCACGTCCTCGAGGGGCTCGTCCGCGAGGCCGTGCGCGCCCTCGCCGGGCTCGGCGCACCCTCGACCGGGCTCGCCGGCTGGCTCGACGACGCCGTCACCTTCCCCAGCTCCGTCGTCGACCGCATCGTGCCCGCGACCACCGACGCGCACCGCGCGATCGCCCGCGAGCTCCTCGGCGCCGACGACGAAGGGCTCGTCGTCGGTGAACCCTTCGCCCAGTGGGTCATCGAGGACCGCTTCGCCGGGCCCCGCCCCGCGTGGGAGGCCGCCGGGGCGCAGCTCGTCGGCGACGTGACCCCCTACGAGGACGCCAAGCTCCTCCTCCTCAACGCCACTCACTCGCTCCTCGCCTACGCCGGCGTCCTCGCCGGGCACGAGACCATGGCCGACGCCGTCCGCGACCCCGCCCTCGTCGTGCACGCCCGCGCGCTCCAGGCCGAGGCGCAGGCGGCGCTCGCGGACGGACGCCCCGGCGGACCGGACCTCGAGGCGTACGCCGAGCAGGTGCTCGAGCGGTTCGCCAACCCTGCGACCGGGCACCTGACCCAGCAGGTCGCGGGCGACGGCACCCAGAAGATCCCGCTCCGGTGGGGACCCACGCTCGCCGGGCTCGCGCGCTGCGGCGCGGCTCTCCCCGACGACGGCGTCCTCTTCGGGCTCGCCGCCTGGACCGCGTTCGTCGGGCACGCCGCCCGCACCGGCGCACCGCTGGACGACCCGCGCGCCGACGAGCTCCGCGCCGCCGTCGAGAGCGCCGGGACCCCCGACGTCGCGGTCGCCGCCCTGCTCGCGCTCCCGGGGCTCCTCCCCGCCGGGCTGGGGACCGACCCGCGCGTCGTCGACGGCGTCCGCCGGGCGCGCCGGTCCCTCGACGCCTGAAGGGCGGTCCGCCGGAAGCCCGAGATGTACACCGACCGGCGATCCCCGCGTACGCCGAGGTTTGGGCCTGAGCGTCCCGTCCGGGATGATCGGACCATGCCCTCGCTGCGCACCGTCACCGGCTCCGCAGGCACGCGCCTCCTCGGGCTCGGCCACCACCAGCCGGAGAAGACCCTCACCAACGACGACATCGCCAAGCTCGTCGAGACCAACGACGAGTGGATCCGGTCCCGCACCGGCATCGTCACCCGCCACGTCGCCGCCGACGACGTCACCGTCGCCGACATGGCCGCCGCCGCCGCGCAGCACGCGCTCGCGGACGCGCAGGTGCCCGGCGAGGACGTCGACCTCGTCATCGTCGCCACCACCACCGCCCGAGACACCAGCCCCAACACCGCCGGCCGGGTGGCGTACGCGCTCCGCACGGGCCAGGTACCGGTGCGCGGGGGCAGCGGCAAGCCGGCGCCGGCGTCGCTGCGCGGGGTCGTCGGCCCGGGGATCGTCGACATCAACACGGCGTGCTCGGGCTTCGCGTACGGCGTGGGGCTCGCTGACCAGGCGATCCGTGCCGGCTCCGCCCGCACCGCCGTCGTGATCGGCGCCGAGAAGCTCACCGCCGTGACCGACTGGACGGACCGCAGCACCTGCATCCTCACCGCCGACGGCGCGGGCGCCGTCGTGCTGCAGGGTGCCGACGAGCCGGGCGTGAGCCCGGTGGTGTGGGGCTCGGAGCCCGAGATCGCGGAGTCGGTGCGCATCGAAGCACCGGTGGACCGGTTCTCCCAGGACGGCGCCACCGTGTTCAAGTGGGCGATCTCGCAGGCCGCGGAACGCGCGCGGCGCGTCCTGGACCGGTCGGGGCTGCAGCCCGAGGACATCGAGGTGCTGGTCGCGCACCAGGCCAACCTGCGCATCATCGAGCCCCTCGCGAAGAACCTGGGGCTCGCGGACAAGATCGTCGTCACCGACATCACCGAGTCCGGCAACACCTCCGCCGCGAGCATCCCGCTCGGGCTGTCGAAGTGGTGGCACGACGGGAAGATCCCGAGCGGCGTGCCCGCCCTGCTGTTCGGGTTCGGCGGCGGCTTCACGTGGGCCGGTCAGGTCGTCATGACGCCGGAGCGCTGACGCCCGTCGCACGACGTCGGCCCGACGAACGAACCGCCGGAATCCGTTGCCCCGCGAGAGCGGGAGCAACGGATTCCGGCGGTTCGCGTCTGTCCGTCTGTCCGAGAATCAGCCTCCGTACGAGGTGACCGTCGCCGGCACGGTGGCGGTGCCCGCAGCGCGCGGGCCGGTGCCGTCGATCACGTGGGCGTACGAACCCTTCCCGCCGAGCGACACGGTCGAGAGCGAGTGCAGCTTCACGCCAGGGGCGTTCGGCACCTCGAAACCGTTCGTGACCTCGATGGAGGGATCCGTGGTGAAGACGCAGTACGAGCCGAGCCCCCACGCCTCGTGCTGGGTGACGCCGTCGGAGACCTTGTAGGCGGCGTACCCGACCTCGCCGTCGTGCGACCAGGCGGCCGCGCTCGGCGGGTCGTAGGGGAGCTCGTTCTGGAAGAAGATCGTGCGCCCCCGGTTCCCGTTCCACAGGACGTTGTACTTCTGGAAGTGCTCCACGAACAGGCCGTACGCATTCACGTCGTCGCCGTTCACGACCAGGCCGTAGTCGGCCGTGTTCGACGTCCAGCCTGCGCCGGCGCCGTGGTCGGCCCGCCAGTCCCAGATGTGGTCGATGATCGTGTCGTCGGCGTTGACGATGATGCCGTTGTCGGTCTTGCCTGCGACGACGCCGCCCACCCGGATGAAGACGTCCTGCAGGGACTGCGGGTCGGCCGCGTGGTCCGTGTGCTTGCCGGAGTCGCCGAGCTCGACGACGGCGTGGGACTTCGTGGTGCCCTGGTCGAACAGCAGTCCGGCGATCTTGATGCCGTCGACGTCGGCGGTCTTGAGCCCGACGACCCCGTTCTCCGGGATGATCGTCGCCATGCCGAGGCCCAGGAGGACGGTGTCCGGCCGGCTGACGTTGAGGGTCTGGTCGAGGTGGTAGACGCCCGGCGCGAACAGGACGTTGAGGCCCTGAGCGAGCGCGGCGTTGAGGGTCGCGGCCGAGTCGCTGGCGTGCGCCAGGTAGAACGTGCTCAGGCTGAGCGAGCTGCCCGGCGTGTTCGGCCAGGTGGTGCCGGTCGTGCCGGAGCGCAGGCTCGGGACGAACACGGACCACTTCCCGTCCTTGACGTACAGGTACGGCTTCTCGCGGACCGTCCCGGTCGTGGCGAGCGTCGTCACCGCGGGCTTCGGGAACGACGTCGCGGGCACGCCCTGGTCACCGGAGAAGACCTGGTTCCACAGCGCGCCGTCCCACGACCCGACGGACGAGTCGCGCATGTACCACTGCTGCTGCGTGTACGACGTGACCTTGCCGTCGATCTTCGAGTCGGCGATGTACCCGCCGGACGCCCAGCCGTACGCCGACGAGTCGAGGGCGAGGTCGCCCTTGACGTGCACGCGGCGCATGGGTGCGGCCTGAGCCACGGCCCATCGCGCCTGCCCCGTCGACGGCGTGACGGCGAAGTTCTCCGCCGAACGCCAGAAGTTCTGCGTCGCGTTGCCGCCGAACCACTGCGCGTCGACCCAGACGCCGCCGTCGATCTGGACGTCGTCGGGGTTGAGGCCGGCACCGCTGATCGACGTGTAGAAGCCGATGTTGGCCTGCAGGTCGTAGGTGCCGGGGAGGAAGAGGAACTGGTCGCGCTCGTCCCCGAACTGGTTCGACTCCTGCCGGCTGAACACGTCGTTCACGGTGTTCTGGATGCCGGCCTGGTCGTCGGTCGGCTTGAAGACGTGGACGTTCGGCCCGAAGTCCGGGTTCGCGGGGTCGGCTGCCTGCACGGTGCCCCCCTCGCCCGGGTCGGTCGTGCCGCTGCCGCCGGTGAGCACCTTGAGCTCCCACAGCGAGTAGCCGTAGCCGGTGCCCCGTGCCGAGCCGACGACGCGGACGTACCGGCCCGAGCCGTCGACGTCGAGCTTCTGCGTGCCGCCCGTCCCGGTGGTGGTCTGGTAGATCGTCGTCCAGGTCGACGCGTCGGACGAGGTCTGGATCTGGAACGCCTTGCCGTACGCGGTCTCCCAGTCGAGCTCGATGCCGCACACGTCCTGCGTGCTGCCGAGGTCGACCTGGAGCCATTGCGTGTCGGAGGCGGCCGAGGACCAGCGGGTGTCGGCCTTGCCGTCGACGGCGGCGCTCGCGGGCGTGCCGCCGTTCTCCGTCGACGACGCGGTAGCCGTCTTGCCGAGCGCGGCGTTCGTGTCGCAGGTGCCGCCGCCCGAACCGGGGTCGGTGGTGCCGCCGTCGCCGGGGTCCGTGGTCCCGCCCGCCGTGCCGTAGACGCGGACCTCGTACAGGGAGATCCCGTAGCCGGTGGCGCGGTGGGTCGACAGGACGCGGACGAACCGGCCGGAGCCGGCGACCGCGTCGGTGTCCTTGCCGCCGTCGGACGACGTGGTCGAGTACGCGTCGGTCCACGTCGACCCGTCGCCGGAGACCTGGATCTTGTAGCCGTCCGCGTACGCGCCCTCCCAGTCGAGCTCGACGCGGGACAGGGTCGCGGTGGCGCCGAGGTCGATCTGGAGCCACTGCCCGTCCTGGGCGGCGGAGGACCAGCGGGTGCCCTCGTCGCCGTCCACGGCGTAGGCGGCCTTGTAGTAGTCGGAGTTCTCGAACGACGACGCGGTCGCCGTCTTGCCCTGCGACAGCAGGACCGGGTCGGCAGCGTGCGCCGAGCCGAGCGGCACGGACAGGACACCGCACGTGAGGGCGCCGACGGCGGCCCCCGCGAGGAGCGTGCGCGCCCGCGTGGTCAGGGCACGAGCGTGCCGGGGTGGTGTGGGGTGGTGCATGAGTGGCTTCTCCAGGGAGTGAGCCAGCCCTACCGGGGGTGCGTCCCGATCGCTGGTGCCGTCAGATCGTCGTCGAGCTGGTTGCGGATGGTCGGTCGTGCGCCGGAGCCCACGTCGAGGTGTGGCCAGGACGTGGGCCCCGGCGGTCGCGTCAGGTCAGGTTCGGCTGCCAGACGAGGTTGCCGGCGTCGTCGAGCACGGTGCCCGCCCACGGCTTGTAGATGTCGTTGCCGTGGGGTGTGCACTGCAGGCCGCCGTTGATGCAGTGCTGCGTGAGCGCGGACAGGACCGTCTGGTCCCAGCCGTTCATGAAGTCGTAGTGCCAGTTCACGTTCATGACGGAGCCGTCGGGCATCGTCATCGGCGCGAGGTGGACACCCGTCATGTCGCCGCTCACGGGCCAGCTGATCTTCATCTCGATCATCGGGACCGCCACCGGGTGGTCGGGCGGGCACTCGCCGTCGACCGGGTAGGCCATGTGGCTGCGGTGGTCGGCGGAGTCGAGGTGGATGCCGTCCCAGCAGCTCGGCGCCTGGTAGCGCACGTTGAGCTGCGAGCCCGGGGCGCAGTAGGCAGGGATCGTCCAGTTCTTGGTCGAGTCCCCGCACTCCCAGCCCTCGACGGTGCCGGGCGCGTCCTTGAACTGCTCCTCGGTGAACATCGGGCTGCCCGCGTAGAACCGGAGGCCGGCGGGGAACGGGTGGACCTTCTTGTAGTCGATGATTCCCGACTTGTAGTAGATCGTCTGCAGGTCCGGCGAGATGACCTGGCCGTCACCGCGGTACATCGTGGGGAACCAGTAGGCCGACTTGTCCTGGGCGACGGTGCAGCTCGTCCCGGAACCGTTGAGCAGGGTCTCGGGCGTGGACGACGCGTTCGTGTCGAGGTTCCCCATGAACGAGTGGTTGTGCGACGCGCCGGGCTTCCCCGGGAGGATGAGCGGGTCGTCGAACAGCGTGTGGTTCACGGTGCAGTTCATCTGGAACTCGTGGTGCGTCACCGTCGTGTCGGCGCCGGGAGGCGCCTCGGGCAGCGGCCGCGGGTTGTACGGCGCGGGGTCCGTGCCGCCCGTGCCGAACACGTGCAGGCTGTAGATGGAGTACCCGTAGCCGGTGCCGCGCTGCGTGAACGCGAGACGCACGTAGCGCCCCGCACCCGACGCCGCGACCGTCTGGTTGCCGCCCGTGCCGTTCGTCACCGTCGCGACGGTGGTCCAGGCACTGTTGTCGTCCGACGTCTGGACGGTGAACGCCTTGCCGTACGCGGCCTCCCAGTCGATCACGAGGTGGTCGATCGTGGCCGTCGAGCCGAGGTCGACCGTGATCCACTGGGCGTCGGACTGCTGGCTCGCCCAGCGGGTCGAACCGTTGCCGTCGACCGCCTTGGACGCCACGTAGTCGTCGCCCTCGGCGGACGAGGCGGAGGCCGTCTTGCCCTGGGCGATGTCCGTGGCCTGGGCGTCGGCGGCCACGACGAGCGCCGCGTCCTGGGCGCTCGTGCCGGTCTGGGCCATGACGTGCCCTGCGTGCCCCACGTGCGCGAGCGCGCCCTGCGGGGTCGCGTTCGCCGACGTCGCGAGCGCGAGGGCGACCGCGGACGCCGCGGCGGTCAGCGCGGTAGCGGCGACGACGACGGCGCCGCGGTGCGTTCTCCTGAGGGTGGTTCTCGTGCGGTTGACGCTTCTCGTGCGCATGGTGCTTCCCCTCCTGGTGCTTCCTGGTGGTTCGTGGCGGACCGTCACCGGTCGGTCACTGGTAGATGCCCAGCTCGTACAGCGAGTAGCCGTAGGCGGTGCCGCGCTGCGTCCCGTGGATCCGGACGTACCGGCCGGAGCCAGCGACGTCGAGCGTGTCGACCCCGCCGTCGCCGTCGGTCACGGTCCTGACCGTCGACCAGGTGTTCCCGTCGTTCGAGACCTGGACCTGGTAGCCCTTCGCGAAAGCCGACTCCCAGACCAGCTGCACGGTGTGGAACGACTGGACGGAGCCCAGGTCGACCTGGATCCACTCGTCGTCGTCCCAGCTGCTCGCCCACCGCGTCGACAGGTCGCCGTCGACGGCCTGGCCGGGGGACCAGTTGCCGTTGTACTGGTCGAAGGACGACGCCGTCGCCGTCTTGTGCAGGGCGATGTTCGTGCCGGTGACGGCCGGCGGTACGACGCGCATGTCGACGGTCTGGACACCGACGTTCGAGTGCCCGTCCTCGGCCCAGACGTAGACCTTCCAGACGCCGGGCCGGTCGGGCGCGTCGATCTGGAAGACGCCGGGCGAGGTCTGGGTGAACGGGACCTCCTGGGTGCCGGTGGCCTTGTCGATCCCGATCGAGTTGAGCGACGTGTGGTAGGTGATGGCGTCGCCGTCGGGGTCGGTCACCTTCGCGCGGATCGTCGCCTTGCCGCCCGCCGGGACCGTCGCCGCGTCGTCGATGCTCATCGACGTGAACTTCGGCGGCGTGTTGACGCCAGGCTGCGCGGCGGACCCGCCGAACGCCTTGGCGACGGAGTAGTACGACAGGCGCTTGTTGTCGCCGGGGATGACGTTGAACCAGACTCCGCCGTAGTCCCCCTCGATCCCGAAGTGGAACAGCGTGCCGCCGAGCGCGACGCCCGTGTTGCTCATGAGGCACTTCCACGAGTTCGTGTAGCCGTCGGCGTTGTCCTGGTCGGTGCCCTGGTCAGGTAGACCGAACGCGTCCTTCGGTGCCTCCCAGTCGCCCTCCGGACCGCCCTCGGTGAGGATGTACGGCTTGCCGAAGCTCCCCTGCTTCCAGTACGCCGCGACGTCGCAGACGGCGCCGTAGGAGTTCACCGCGAGGAGATCCAGGTCGGGGGAGTACTTCTTGTAGTAGTCCCACGCCCCGACCCAGGCGTCCGTCGAGGTGACCGGGTGGTTGGGGTCGGCCTGGTGGATGGCCTTCGCGACGTCGTTGACGAACGTCGCGTAGGCGGCGCGCTGCGCCTCGAGCTGGTCGCCCGAGTAGCAGTTCTGCAGCCCGAGGACGGACTCGTTGCCGACGTCCCAGATCAGCACCGCCGGGTGGGTCTTGTAGGTGTTGACCTGGTTGATGATGTCGGTCATCGACGACGACTTGTAGGACGCGTCGTTGACGTAGTCCGGGCAGCCGCCCGAGCCGGGACCGCCGCCCGGGCCGAGCCAGAACCCGGCCACGACGCGCACGCCGTACGTGGCGGCGACGTCGAACAGCTGCTTGCTGTCCGCGCCGGTGCCCCAGGTGCGCAGGGTGTTGGCGCCAAGCTTCACGAACGTCGGCATGTAGTGCTCGGCCTGGTCCGCGGACGGACCCCAGGTCATGCCCTTCACGGTGTACGGCTGGCCGTTCACCGTGAGCTGCCAGCTCCCGTTGCCGCCGGTGACCTTGACGACGCTCGCACCGGTCAGCGGACCGGTGACGTCCGTCGGTGTGCCGGGCGTGCCGCCGCCGTCCCCGTCACCCGGGTCGGTGGTGCCGCCGTCGTCGCCGCTCGTGCCGTAGACGCGGAGCTCGTAGATCGAGATCCCGTAGCCGGTCGCGCGGTGGGTGGACAGCAGCCGGACGTAGCGGCCCTCGGCCGACGCGGCGAGCGCGTCGGTCTCCTTTCCGCCCTTGCCCGTCGTCGTCGAGTACGCGTCCTTCCACGTGGACCCGTCGGCGGACGTCTGGATCTTGTACCCGTCGGCGTAGGCGTTCTCCCAGTCGACCTCGACCCGGGACAGCGCCGCCGAGGAGCCGAGGTCGACCTGGAGCCACTGGCCGTCGGCGGCCGTGGAGGACCAGCGGGTGTCGGCCTTGCCGTCCACGGCGTAGGCGGGCTTGTAGTAGTCGGCGTTCTCGGTCGTGGATGCCGTGGCCGACCTGCCCTGGGAGAGCAGCGACCCGGTGCCGGAGCTCCCGGAGCCGCCGTCGCCCGAGCCGGGGTCCGTGGTTCCGCCGGACGTCCCGTAGACGCGCAGCTCGTAGATCGAGATGCCGTAGCCGGTGGCGCGGTGGGTCGACAGGACGCGGACGTACCGGCCGGAGCCCGACAGGGTGTCGGTGTCGGTGCCGCCGTCCGAGGTGGTGGTCGAATACGCGTCGGTCCAGGTGGCGCCGTCGCCGGAGATCTGGATCTTGTAGCCGTCCGCGTACGCGCCTTCCCAGCGGATCTCGGCGCGCGCCAGCGTGGCGGTCGCGCCGAGGTCGATCTGGAGCCACTGGCCGTCCCTGGCCGACGACGACCACCGGGTCGTGTCGTCGCCGTCGACGGCGTAGGGGGCCTTGTAGTAGTCGGCGTTCTCGAACGACGACGCGGTCGCGGTCTTGCCCTGCGAGAGCAGGACCGGGTCGGCGGCGTGCGCGCGGGGCGCGATCGCCGCGGTGCCCGCCAGGACGAGCGCAGCGGCTGCGAGGGCGGCTGCGGCCCGTCTCCGGACGCGCGGGTGCGCGGTGAGGGTGGGGGACATATGGCTCCTTGGATGGGGCCAGCCCGCGGCGAGCTGCGGCGTGCGCCGCACACCCAGTTCTCCGTCGAGCTGGTGCTGCCTGTGTCGGTGGTGCGCCGCCGGGGCGTCGGTGCCGCGGCGGGTCGGTGCTTCCCCTGCGGCGGAGAAGGTCAGAGAGCGCTCTCCGCTGGTTCCGAGTTTCACCCGGTCGTCGCGAAGGTGTCAAGCGTTGCGGTGTCTCGACCTCCGCGGCATGAGACCGCGCCAGGATCGCGCTCTCTCGGGATATCGTGTCCGGGTGAGTGAGGACCCGCACCCGACGACGCTGCCGACCCTCGAGGACGTCGCGCGCGTCGCGGGGGTGTCCCGCGCCTCGGTGTCCCGGGTCGTCAACGGCAAGCCGGGGGTCGCCCCGCACATCGTCGAGGCGGTCCAGGAGGCCGTGAAGACCACGCGCTACGTGCCGAACCCCGCGGCCCGGTCGCTCGTCACGCGGCAGAGCGGGTCGGTCGCGATCGTCGTCTCCGGTGCGGGCGTGGACCACGAGGCGAGCCCGGAGGAGGTCTACGGGGACCCGTTCTTCGGCCGCCTCTCCAGCGCGCTCGTGAGAGCGCTCTCGCGCCGCGAGCTCCACCCCGTCCTCATGCTCGCCGAGTCCGACACCGAGCGCGACCGTGTCGACGCGTTCCTGGCCCGGCGCGGCGCCGACGGCGCGCTCCTCATCTCGACAGCCCCGCACGACCCGCTCCCCGGGCGGCTGGTCGAGGCCGGCCACCCCGTCGTCACGTTCTCCCGCCCGCCCGACGGCGTCCGCGCCGACTGGGTCGACGTCGGTCATCGGCAGGGCGCCGCGCTGGCGGCTGGCCGGCTCGTCGAACGTGGCGCGCGCCGGCCAGCCGTGATCTCGGGTCCTCTCGACGTCCCCGCCGCGGCCGAGCGGCTGGCCGGCTTCCTCGAGAGCATGGCGCGGCACGGGCGCAGCTACGTGCCCGTTCTCACCGGGAGCTTCACCGTGGAGTCGGGCGAGCGGGCGATGCGCGAGCTCCTCGCCCAGCACCCCGACCTCGACGGCGTCTTCGCCGCCAACGACCTCATGGGCATCGGGGCGCTCCATGCGCTCGCGGACGCAGGGCGGACCGTGCCCGACGACGTCGCGGTCGTCGGCTTCGACGACTCGCTCCCGGCGCGCTACGCGCGGCCTGCGCTCACGACCGTGCGGCAGCCGCTCGAGGAGATGGGCGAGGCGATGGTCGACCTCCTGGTCGAGCGGCTCGCCGGTCCGGGCGGAGCCCCGGTGTCCCGGGTGTTCGTCCCCACGCTGCAGGTCCGCGCGTCGGCCTGAGCCCGGCCGGCCTGTGTGCGGGGCGCCGTGCATCGAATCGTTTCGGACGTGCGGCGTGCCGGTGGCAGGATGGCCCCATGTCCACGAGCTCGCCGATGCGCCCCGAGTACCCCGCCGACCGCTACCTCGCCGACGACGACCGCTACGACGGTCGCATGCCGTACCGCCGGAGCGGGCGCTCCGGGCTCGTGCTGCCCGCGATCTCGCTCGGGCTGTGGCACAACTTCGGGAGCGTCGACAGCCTCGAGACCCAGCGCGCCGTCCTGCACCGCGCCTTCGACCTCGGCGTGACCCACTTCGACCTCGCCAACAACTACGGGCCCGTCGCCGGCTCGGCCGAGGAGAACTTCGGCCGCCACCTCGCCCAGGGGCTCGGCCGCTACCGCGACGAGCTCGTCATCTCGACCAAGGCCGGCTACGGCATGGGCGTCGGCCCGTACCAGGACGGCGGCTCGCGCAAGTACCTGCTGTCGTCGCTCGACCGGTCCCTGCAGCGGATGGGCCTCGACCACGTCGACGTCTTCTACCACCACCGGCCCGACACCGAGACGCCGCTCGAGGAGACCATGACGGCGCTGCACGACGTCGTGAAGTCCGGCAAGGCGCTGTACGTCGGGGTGTCGAACTACTCGGCGTCGCGCACGCGCGAGGCCGCCGGGATCCTCGCCGAGCTCGGCACGCCGCTCACGATCCACCAGCCCAGCTACTCGATGTTCAACCGGCACGTCGAGAACGTCGTCGACGACGGCTACGACGGCCGCCAGCGCGAGCCGCTGCTCGACGCCGTCGGTGACCTCGGCGTCGGGACGATCGTGTTCTCCCCGCTCCAGCAGGGGCTGCTGACCGACCGCTACCTGTCGGGCTCGGCGCCGGCGGGCTCGCGCGCCGCGTCGACCACGTCGCCGTTCCTGTCGGAGAAGAACCTCTCCGAGAGCTACCTCGAGCGGGCGCGGGCCCTCGACGAGATCGCGTCCGACCGCGGCCAGACGCTCGCACAGCTCGCGCTCTCGTGGGTGCTGCGCGACGACCGCATCACCTCCGCGCTCGTGGGCGCGAGCAGCGTCGCCCAGCTCGAGGGGAACGTCGCCGCCGTCAGCGGGCCCGCGCTCACCGACGACGAGCTCGCCGCGATCGAGCCGCTCGCCGTCGACGGGACCGGCCGCTGACCGCACCGGGCGACGCGCTACGTCACGACCCTCCGGCGAACCCGACCTGTCGCCAGGCCTCGTAGATCGCGATCGACGCGCTCGACGTCAGGTTGAGCGACCGCCGCGACGGCAGCATCGGGATCTTGACGTGCTCCGTGACACGCGGGTGCGCCACGACCTCGTCGGGCAGGCCCGTCGGCTCCGGTCCGAACAGCAGGATGTCGCCCGGGCCGTAGGTGACGTCGGTGTAGCGGGTCGTCGCGTCGACCTCGAACGCGTAGACCCGCGCGTCGGGCCGGGCCGCGAGGAGAGCCTCGAAGTCCGTGTGCACGACGACGCTCGCCAGGTCGTGGTAGTCCAGGCCGGCCCGGCGCAGCTTGGGTTCCGACAGGTCGAACCCGAGCGGTTCGACGAGGTGGAGCGTCGTGCCGGTGACGGCGGACAGGCGGATCGCGTTGCCGGTGTTGCCGGCGATGCGGGGCTCGAAGAAGGCGAGGTCGGGAAGGGTCACGGCACCATTGTCGCCAGACCGGTCAGAACCTGGCGTGGGTAGAGCCGTCCCGGGTTCTGACACGTCGCGGTCAGGGGACGAGGACCGCCGCGCCCGCGAACGCGCCCGCCTCGAGATCCGCCAGCGCCTCGTCGGCACGGTCGAGCGGATAGGGGTGGGCGTCGACGTCGAGCCGGTGGTCGGCGGCGAACGCGAGCAGCCCGCGGCCGTCGTCGCGGGTGTTCGACGTCACCGACCGCAGCTCCTTCTCGTAGAACAGGTCGGTCTCGTAGACGAGCGGGGGGACGTCGGACAGGTGGATCCCCGCGACGGCGAGGACGCCACCCCGGTCGAGCGCGCGCATCGCGACGGGCACGAGGTCGCCGACGGGCGCGAACAGGACGGCGCCGTCGAGCGGTTCGGGCGGATCGTCGTACGCGCCCCGGGCCGACGACGCCCCGAGCCGTAGCGCCAGCTCCTGCGCGGCGGCGCCCCGTGTGAGGACGTGGAGCGTCGCCCCCTGCGCGAGCGCGACCTGCGCGGTCAGGTGCGCGGACCCGCCGAACCCGTAGAGGCCGAGCCGGCCGCCGTCGGGCAGGGACGTACGGCGCAGCGCGCGGTACCCGATGATCCCGGCGCACAGGAGCGGTGCGAGGTCGACGTCGTCGTAGCCGGCCGGGAGCCGGTACGCGAAGTCCGCGGGCACGGTCGTGTACTCGGCGTACCCGCCGTCGGCGTCCCAGCCGGTGTACCGCGAGCGGGGGCACAGGTTCTCGGCGCCGCGCAGGCAGTACGCGCACACGCCGCACGTGTGCCGGAGCCACGCGACCCCGACACGGTCGCCGACGCCGAGCGTGCCGTCGGCGGCGGGTCGCCGCGCGTCGGGTTCCTCGACGGGCCGCCCGACCGCCACGACCTCACCGACGACCTCGTGCCCGGGCACGATGCGCGGCCGGTGCACGGCCAGGTCGCCCTCGGTGACGTGGAGATCCGTCCGGCAGACGCCGCACGCCAGCACCCGGACGAGCAGCTCCCCGGGACCGGGTTCGGGGACGGGGAGCTCGACCTCCCGCAGCGGTCGTGTCTCGAGCGGCCCGGGTCGTTCGACGACCCACGCCCGCATCGTCTCGGGGATCCCGACGCTCATGCGTCCAGTCTGCGCGCCCTGCCCGCCGAGTGCGACGCCCCGTTCGCCGAGTGCGACGACGTCACACTCGGCGAACGGGGCGTCACACTCGGCGAACGGGGTGCTTCAGCTCAGGCGCTCGTCGTCCAGCCGGTCCCGCAGGTGCCGGAGCTGGTCGCGCAGCGCGGCCGGGACCCGCTCGCCGAAGACCGCGAAGAACTCCTCGGTGAGGTCGCACTCGCCCCTCCAGCGTTCGGGGTCGACGGAGAAGAGCTCGTCGAGCGCGCCGTCGGCCAGGTCGAGGCCGGTGGTGTCGAGCGCGTCGGCGTCGGGGACGAGGCCGACGGGCGAGGGCCGGGCGCCACCGCGGGCAGAGCCGAGGCGGTCCGGTCGCGTCTGCTCGACCTGCCGGACCATCCAGGCCAGCACGCGGGCGTTCTCGCCGAACCCGGGCCACAGGAACGACCCATCGCTGCCGCGGCGGAACCAGTTGACCTGGAAGACCTTGGGGCGAGTCTCGGGGGCGAGGGCGTCACCCACGCGGAGCCAGTGGGCCCAGTGGTCGGCCATGTTGTAGCCGGCGAACGGCAGCATGGCGAACGGGTCGCGGCGGAGCTCGCCGACCTTCCCTTCCGCGGCGGCGGTGCGCTCGGACGAGACGGTCGCGCCGAGGAACACCCCGTGCGCCCACGAGTACGCCTGGGCGACGAGCGGCACGTTGGTGGCGCGGCGCCCACCGAAGACGATCGCGTCGACGGGGACACCCTCGGGGCTCTCCCAGTCGTCGGCGATCGTCGGGCACTGGGCGGCGGCGACGGTGAACCGCGAGTTGGGGTGCGCGGCGGGCCGTCCGTCGGCGGGCGTCCAGTCGTTCCCCTGCCAGTCGACGAGGTGGTCGGGGACCTCGGGGGTGAGGCCCTCCCACCAGACGTCGCCGTCGTCGGTGAGCGCGACGTTGGTGAAGATCACGTCCTTGCGGAGCGTCTCGACCGCGACGGGGTTGGTGGTCTCGCCGGTCCCGGGCGCGACCCCGAAGAACCCGGACTCGGGGTTGACGGCGCGCAGCCGGCCGTCGGCGTCGGGCTTCATCCAGACGATGTCGTCGCCCAGGGTCTCGACCTTCCAGCCGGGGAGGGTGGGCTGGAGCATCGCGAGGTTGGTCTTGCCGCACGCCGACGGGAAGGCGGCGGCGACGTGGTACGGCCGGCCCTCAGGGGTGGTGACGCGGATGAGGAGCATGTGCTCGGCGAGCCAGCCCTCGTCGCGCGCCATCGCCGACGCGATGCGGAGCGCGAAGCACTTCTTGCCGAGCAGCGCGTTGCCGCCGTAGCCGGACCCGTACGACCAGATCTCGCGCGACTGCGGGAACTGGACGATGTACTTGAGGTCGTTGCACGGCCAGGGGACGTCCTCGGTGCGGGTGCCGTCGCCCGCGACGAGCGGCGCGCCCACCGAGTGGACGCACGGCACGAACTCCTCGCCCGCGGCGACCCGGCGCAGCACCTCGGGGCTCACTCGCGTCATGGTGAGCATCGACAGCGCGGCGTAGGGGGAGTCGGTGACCTGGACGCCGAGCTTCGACAGCGCCCCGCCCACGGGGCCCATCGAGAACGGGACGACGTACATCGTCCGGCCGCGCATCGACCCGTCGAACGCTCCGCGGAGCTCGGCGCGCATGACGGCGGGCTCGCGCCAGTTGTTGGTGGGGCCTGCGTCGTCCTCGTGCTCGGAGCAGATGAAGGTGCGGGCCTCGACGCGCGCCACGTCGCTCGGTGCGGACCGCGCGAGGTAGGAGCCGGGGCGCAGCTCGGGGTTGAGGGGGATCAGCGTGCCCGTCTCGACCATGGTCCGGGTGAGCGTCCGGCGCCAGGCGTCGGTGCCGTCGACCCAGACGACGTCGTCGGGGCGCGTGAGCCCCGCGACGGCCTCGACCCATGCCGTCGCGGTGAGTCCGGCGGCGCCGGGAAGCGGGTCCACGGCCGGCCGCCCGCCGGGACGGCTGGGCAGCTCCCGGCCCGACGGCGCACGCAGCGTCTCCTCGAGCGCGCGGGTCCGGCGGGGGTTGGCGGTGGTGCGGGGGTCGGCGGTCAACGTCATGATCGTCACCTCGGGAGTCGGTCCGAACGGGGCTGTCTCCACCCTGACGCGCGTGTCTCGCGAATTCCGCGCCGATCTGCTGTAAAGATCAACCGATCTTCACGTATCGTGAAGCGATGGCCACCGAACCGCTGACCATCGGCCGAAGGATCCGGCACTTCCGCACCCAGGCGGGCCTGACGCTCGACGCCCTCGGCGAGCAGGCCGGCGCCGCGCCGAGCCAGCTCTCGCAGATCGAGAACGGACGCCGTGAGCCGCGGCTGTCCCTGCTCCAGCGGGTCGCCGACGCGCTCGGCGTCCCGCTCACGGACCTCCTGACCGACGACGCCCCCACCCCGCGTGACGCCCTCGAGATCGAGCTCGAGCGCGCGCAGCGGCGCCCGCTCTACGCGACGCTCGGTCTCCCGAGCGTCAAGGTCTCGCAGAAGCTTCCGATGCCGGTCCTCGAGTCGCTCGTCGGACTGCACGGCGAGCTCGCGCGCCGCGAGTCGGAGTCGATCGCGACCCCCGAGCAGGCGCGCCGGGCCAACACCGCCGTGCGGCTCGGCATGCAGGCCCGCGACAACCACCTCGCCGAGATCGAGGACGTCGCGGAGGAGATGGTCCGCCGGGCGGGCTACGAGGGCGGCGCGCTCACGCACCGCATGGTCACCGTGATGGCGCAGCAGCTCGGCTTCGAGCTCGTCCACGTCGGCGACCTCCCGCCGACCACCCGCACCGTCACGGACCTGGAGAACCGGCGGATCTACCTGCCGTCGTCGTCGATCCCGGGCGGCCACGGCCTGCGCTCGCTCGCGCTGCAGGCCATCGCCCATCGGGTGCTCGAGCACGCGCGGCCGGCGTCGTACGAGGCGTTCCTGGGCCAGCGCAACGAGATCAACTACTTCGCGGCCGCGTGCCTCATGCCGCGGTTCGTCGCGGGGCCGTGGCTCGAGGCGCGCAAGCACGACCGCGACCTCGCGATCGAGGACCTCCGCGACGCGTTCGGTGTGACGCACGAGGCCGCGGCACGGCGCTTCACCAACCTGGCGACCGTCGTGCTCGGGATCCGCTGCCACTTCCTGCGCGTGCAGGAGGACGGCTCGCTGTACCGGGGCTACGAGAACGACGGTTTCCTGCTCCGCGCGGACGTGACGGGCGCGATCGAGGGCCAGCCCGTGTGCCGGTGGTTCGGGGCGCGCACCGCGTTCACGAGCCACGACCGCACCACCGAGTGGTACCAGTACACCGACACCCCGGCGGGCACGTTCTGGTGCTCCACCCAGGCCGGGGCGACGGCGTCGGGCGACTTCACCGTCACCGTCGGGGTGCCGTTCGCGCAGTCGAAGTGGTTCCGGGGCCGGGACACGACCGCGCGCCGCACCTCGACCTGTCCCGACGACGCGTGCTGCCGTCGCCCGCCGGACGCCGTGAGCGCGCGCTGGGCCGAGGCGTCGTGGCCGAGCGCCCGCATGCGGCGGCAGACGTTCGGTCCGCTGCCGACCGGCGCGTTCCCCGGCGTCGACCAGACCGACGTCTACGACTTCCTGACCCGCCACGCGCCCGACGACGGCGTGCGGCGCCCCGCGTCGTCCGGCTGAGACCGCGTCAGCGCCCGGGGCGCTGCGCCACCAGGGGGGCGGCCTCGGCGAGGCCACGCACGGACGGGTGCGCGGCGTCGTCGGGCCGGAGGACGTCGGCGAGCGGCCCGGACGCGACGAAGACTCCGTCCGCGAGCACGTGCACGGTCCCGCACAGCCGCCGGACGAGCTCGATGTCGTGCGACACCAGCAGGACGGCCGTGCCGTGCTCCGCGACCTGCTCGGCGAGGCGGTCGGCGACCGTGCCGCGCATCGCGGGGTCGACGGCGGTCAGCGGCTCGTCGAGGAGCAGCACGTCCGGGCGGGTCGCCAGCGCCAGGGCGAGAGCGAGGCGCTGCTTCTCCCCGCCGGACAGGGACCCGACGGTGCGCGGGGTGAACCGCGGCTCGAGCGCGACCGCGTCGAGGAGGTCGTCCACGGTGCGCCCGCTCGTGCGGCCCGCCTTGCGCGCGTCCGCGAGGGCCGAGGTGACAGCCCGCTCGACCGACCACCGCGGGTCCGTGTCGAGGCCGCTCTGCGCGACGACGCGCACGGCCGCGCGGAAGCGCTTCGTCTCGCGCCGGCCGAGCCGGGCCACCGCGTGCCCCTCGAACGTCACGTGTCCGCTGCGCGCCCGCACCTGGCCGCGCAGCGCGCCGACCAGCGTGGACTTCCCCGCGCCGGACTCGCCCAGGACCCCCACGGGCGCCGTGCCCGGGGTCAGTGCCAGGTCGATGCCGCGCAGGACGGCGGGGCCGCCGTGGTCGGCGACCAGGCTGGTCGCCTGCAGCAGCGGGGTGGGAGGGGTGGCGCTCATCGGGACGACGTTACCGGGCACGGCTGAGGCCGCCGTCCAGGTTCGGACGGCGGCCCCGGTCGACGCACGGCGGACGGTGCTACTGCTCCACGTCGTCGTCGACCCAGTCGAAGGTCTTCGTGACGGCCTTCTTCCAGTTGCGGTACAGGCGCTCCCGCTCGCCCTGGTCCATGTCGGGGGACCAGCGCTTGTCCTCGGCCCAGTTGTCGATGACGTCCTGCTCGCCGTTCCAGAACCCGACCGCGATGCCGGCCGCGTAGGCCGCGCCGAGCGCCGTCGTCTCCGCGACCTTCGGGCGGACCACGTCGACGCCGAGCTGGTCGGCCTGGAACTGCATGAGCAGGTCGTTCGCGGTCATCCCGCCGTCGACCTTGAGCTCGGTGAGGTCCACTCCCGAGTCGGCGTTCATGGCGTCCAGGACCTCACGGGTCTGGAACGCCGTCGCCTCGAGCGCGGCGCGGGCGATGTGGTTGCGGTTGACGTACCGGGTGAGCCCGACGAGCGCGCCGCGCGCGTCGGGGCGCCAGTACGGCGCGAACAGGCCGGAGAACGCCGGCACGAAGTAGGCGCCGCCGTTGTCCTCGACCTTCCCGGCGAGCCACTCGACGTCGGGCGCGTCGGTGAACATGCCCAGGTTGTCCCGCAGCCACTGGACCAGCGAGCCGGTGACGGCGATCGAGCCCTCGAGCGCGTAGATCGGCTTGTTGTCGCCGATCTTGTAGCAGACCGTCGTCAGCAGCCCGTTCTTCGACGGGATCTTCTCCTCGCCCGTGTTGAGGAGCATGAAGTTGCCGGTCCCGTAGGTGTTCTTCGCGGAGCCGATCTCGAAGCACGCCTGGCCGAACGTCGCGGCCTGCTGGTCGCCGAGGATGCCCGCGATCGGGACACCCTCGAGCATGCCGTGCGGGCGGCCCTTGCCGTACACCTCGGACGACGACCGGATCTCGGGGAGCATCGAGAGCGGGATTCCCATGTCCTTCGCGATGCTCTCGTCCCACGACAAGGTGTCGAGGTCCATGAGCATCGTGCGGGACGCGTTGGTGACGTCGGTGACGTGCACGCCGCCGTCGACGCCGCCCGTGAGGTTCCACAGCGTCCACGTGTCGGTGTTGCCGAACAGCAGGTCGCCCCGCTCGGCGGCGTCGCGGGCGCCCTCGACGTTGTCGAGGATCCACTTCACCTTCGGGCCGGAGAAGTAGGTCGCGAGCGGGAGGCCGACCTTGGCCTTGTACTTGTCGGGGCCTTCGGAGCCGCCCAGCTCGTCGACGATCTTCTGGGTGCGCGTGTCCTGCCAGACGATCGCGTTGTAGACCGGCTTGCCGGTGGTCTTGTCCCAGACGACGGCGGTCTCGCGCTGGTTGGTGATCCCGACGGCGGCGAGGTCCTCCTTGGTCAGGTTGGCCCTCGTCAGGGCGAGGCCGACGACCTCGCGAAGGTTGTTCCAGATCTGCTCGGGGTTGTGCTCGACCCAGCCGGCACGCGGGAAGATCTGGTCGTGCTCGAGCTGGCCGACCGACACGATCGAGCCCGAGTGGTCGAAGATGATCGCCCGCGAGCTCGTGGTGCCCTGGTCGATGGCGAGGACGTAGTCAGCAGCCATGGTGTCTCTCAGTCCTTCTTGTTCTCGAGGTGGTGCTCCGCCGGGCGGGGCGCGGTGCGTGCCGCCTCCCTGCCCGTGCGCTGCCCGGCGGAGCGGTGGTGCGGTGGTGCCGGTGGGTCAGATCGTGGCCTGGCTGAGCAGGCCGGCGAGGATGCCGCCGACGAGCGGCCCGGCGATCGGGACCCACGAGTAGGACCAGTCGCTCGAACCCTTGCCCTTGATCGGGAGGATCGCGTGGGCGATGCGGGGGCCGAGGTCACGGGTCGGGTTGATCGCGTACCCGGTCGGGCCACCGAGGGACGCACCGATCGCCACCACGATGAGTGCGACCGCGAGCGGTCCGAGCGCGGACCCCTTCGTCTGGCCGGACACGACGACGAAGTACACGAGCACGAAGGTCGCGATGACCTCGGTGATGAAGTTCCACGCGTAGGAGCGCAGCTCCGGCCCCGTGGAGAACACACCGAGCTTGACCGCCGGGTCGGCGTCCTGGTCGAAGTGCTTCTTGTAGGCGAGGAACGCCAGCACGGCGCCGATGAAGGCACCGACGAACTCGCCCGCGAAGTAGACGAGCATGTGGGGGAACGTCACCGCGAACCCGGGGACGAACTCCTTCGCGCCGCTCGCCCAGACTCCGACCGTCACGGCCGGGTTGAGGTGGGCGCCGGACTTCCACGCGGCGTAGACGCCGGCGAAGACCGCGAAACCCCACCCGAAGCTGATCATCAGCCAGCCACCTGCGAAGCCCTTCGTCTTCGGCAGGATGACGTTAGCGACCACGCCGGCACCGAGGAGGAGCAGGATGGCGCTGCCGATGGTCTCGGACCAAAAGATGTCCCAGCCCATGGTGTTGACTCCGTTTCTGTTCTGACATCGCTGTCGAGCTCACCGCCGCAGCGTCGCGACGGTGTCGTGCGTCCCCTGCGTTGTCCGGGCCGACGCAGTAGGCCCGGCCGTCTCAGGCGTCGGCCGCCCCCTTCCCGTCTTCGGTGGTGCCCAGCGGGCGCAGCGGCTCCAGCTCCGTCGCCTCGAGCCGGACCTGCTCGGCGGCGGCGTCGTCGGGCTGCTGCTCCGCACGGTCCTCGGCCTCCGCACGCTGGCGGTAGGCGTCGATCTCGCGGGCCTTGGTGGCGTCGTCCCAGTCGAGGAGCGGCGCCATGATGTCCGCGATCTCCGGGCAGGCCGCGAGGCCGCGGTCGCGGACCTCGTAGTTCAGGCGGGTGCGGTGCAGGAGGACGTCCTCGAGGTGGATCGCGCCCTCGTGGGTGACGGCGTACTCGATCTCCGCGCGCAGGTAGGCGGGCGCGTGCTCGAGGGGCTTCGCGAGCGACGGGTCGTCGACGCACGCGTCGACGAGGTCGCGCAGCATCGACCCGTACCGGTGGAGCAGGTGGTCGATGGTCGCGGGCGACCAGCCGTAGCGGGTCGCGTAGGTGCGCGCCTGGCGGCGCACGGCCTCGAGGCCTTCTGCGCCGAGGAGCTGGATGCGGTCGGTGATGGACGGCAGGCCCGACGCGCGGTCGCGGCCGATCGCGAAGTCGACGGCGTCCTCGGCCATGACCCGGTAGGTCGTGAGCTTGCCGCCGGCGATGACGGTGAGCCCGGGCACGGGGGAGGCGACGGTGTGCTCGCGTGACACCTTGGCGGAGCTCGTGCCCTCCTTGGTCCCGGGCTGCAGGAGGGGCCGGAGGCCCGCGTAGGTGCCGATCACGTCGTCGCGCGTGAGGGGGTGGGCGAGGACCGCGTTGGCGTGCTCGAGCACGTAGTCGATGTCGGCGGCGGTTGCGACCGGGTGCTGCGGGTCGAGCGTCCACGGCGTGTCGGTGGTGCCGATGATCCAGTACCGGGACCACGGGATCACGAACAGCACGGACTTCTCGGTCTGCAGGATGAGGCCGACCTTGCCCTGGACGCGTTCGCGCGGGACCACGAGGTGGACGCCCTTCGAGGCCAGCACGCGCAGCCCGCCCTCGCCGCCCGAGAGCGCCTCGGTCTTCTCGGTCCACACGCCGGTCGCGTTGATGACGTGCCGGGCCCGGACGTCGAACTCGTCGCCGGTCTCGAGGTCGACCAGCCGCGCCCCGGTGACCGCGCCGGTCGAGTTCTTGAGCAGGTCGACGACCTGGGTGCGGGCCGCCGCGTGCGCGCCGTACGACGTGGCGGTCCGGACGAGGGTCACGACGAGCCGTGCGTCGTCGACGGACGCGTCGTAGTAGCGGATCGCGCCGACGGCGGCGTCGTGCGCGAGGTCGGGGAACGCCCGGGTCATCCCGGCCTTGGAGAGGTGGCGGTGGTAGGGGAGGGCCCGCTTGCCGGGGGCGACGCTCGCGAGGGCGTCGTAGAGCGCGACGCCCGAGCCGACGTACGCGCGCTCCCAGACGTGGTGGGTCAGCGGGTACAGGAAGGCGACGGGCCGCACGAGGTGGGGAGCGACGAAGCTGATGAGGCGGTCGCGCTCGGTCAGGGCCTCGTGGACGAGGTGGAAGTCGAGCATCTGGAGGTAGCGCAGCCCGCCGTGGACGAGCTTGCTCGAGCGGCTCGACGTGCCTGAGGCCCAGTCCTGCGCCTCGACGACCGCGGTGTGCAGGCCGCGCGTGGCGGCGTCGAGCGCGATGCCGGCTCCCGTGACGCCGCCGCCGATGACGAGCACGTCGAGCTCGTTGTGCGCCGTGCTGCTGGCCTTGAGGACCTCGAGTGCTCGACGGCGTGATCCTGCGGACAGTCGGCTGGATGCCATGGTTGCCTCCATCGGCTCGTGGGTGACGCGGCAGTTCTTCCAGGGGAACACGGGGCGAACGGACGCGCAACGCGGCTGCACAAACGTGCAATCATGGGCTCATGGACCCCTACGGGCGCGACGCCGACATCGTGCGCGCGGCGTCGATGTACTACCTCCAGGACATGAAGATGGAGGCGATCGCCAAGCATCTCGGCACGTCGCGGTCCACCGTGTCGCGGCTCGTCAAGCGCGCCCGCGAGACGGGGCTCGTCGAGATCACGCTGCGCAGCCCCGAGCACCGCGTGCCGGGGCTCGCGCAGCAGATCGCCCGTGCGTACGGCATCGAGGTCTACGTCGTACCGGTGCCCGACACGTCGAACGAGGTCGAACGGCTCGACCAGGTCGCCCTCACGACCGCGCGCCTCCTCGGCTCGTGGTTCGACTCCGACATGGTCCTGGGCATCGCCTGGGGCACCACGCTCGCCGCGATCGCCCGGCAGCTCACGGTCAAGCCCACGCGGGGCAGCGTCGTCGTGCAGCTCAACGGCGCTGCGAACACGCGCACGTCCGGCATCGAGTACGCGGGCGAGCTCGTCCAGCGCTTCGCGGCCGCGTTCGACGCGGCGTTCTACGACTTCCCGGTGCCCGCGTTCTTCGACTACGCCGAGACCAAGGACGCCATGTGGCGCGAGCGGTCGATCCGGCGCGTGCTCGAGACGCAGGCCCGCTGCGACATCGCGCTCTTCTCGGTCGGCGCGCTCTCCGGCGGGCTTCCGAGCCACGTCTACTCCGCGGGGTACCTCGACCCCGAGGATCTCGCGACGCTCGAGGTCGAGGACGTCGTCGGCGACGTGTGCACCGTCTTCCTCCGTGAGGACGGCACGTACTCGGACATTCCGCTCAACGACCGCGCGACCGGCCCTTCGCCCGCCCAGCTCCAACGCGTGCCGCGGCGCGTGTGCGCGGTCGCCGGGGACAACAAGGTCGAGCCGCTGCGGGCGGCGCTGCACGCGGGCGCCGTGACGCATCTCGTGATCGACGAGCTCACCGCCCATTCGTTCGCCGACGGCGACGGCGCCGTGTCGCAGGCGCGCCGGCACGCGTGAGCATCGTGCAGGTATGTGCGTCCTCGCATGACTATGCGGCCGGGTGTCGTCCGGCGTAGATTGGCCGCGTGCCCGACAGCCACGCCCCCACGTCCGATGTCCCCGCCGCCCGCGGGAGCGACGTCCGGATCCGGCCCGCGCTCCCTTCGGACGTCCGCGCCGTGCGGGCGCTCGTCGAGCCCTACGCGGAGGCGCGGATCCTCCTCGCGAAGGAGCTCGTCGGGTACTTCGAGGCGGTCCAGGAGTTCGTCGTCGCGGACATCGCGCCCGACGGTGCGCCGGCACACGTCGTGGGGTGCGGCGCCCTGCACGTCCTGTGGGACGACCTTGCCGAGGTCCGCACGCTCGCCGTCGGACCGGAGCGGAAGGGGACCGGCGTCGGGCACCGGCTCGTCGAGGCCCTGCTCGATCGCGCCCGCGCGCTCGGCCTGAGTCGCGTGTTCTGCCTGACCTTCGAGGTCGCGTTCTTCGAGCGGCACGGGTTCCACGTGATCGAGGGCACGCCGGTCACGCCCGACGTCTACACCGAGCTCCTGCGCTCGCACGACGACGGTGTGGCCGAGTTCCTCGACCTCGCGCGCGTCAAGCCCAACACCCTCGGGAACACGCGGATGCTCCTCGAGCTCTGACGCGAGGTATACCGGCGGCCGTACTACTTCGCGGTCAGGCGGGGAGGGCGAACAGGTCCGGCTCGCCGGGCGGGGTCTCGGCCAGGCCGTCCTCGACGAGGCTCGCGAGGCAACGGTCGACCTGCGCCGCGTCGTCCGCGACGAGGAGCAGGCGCTCGCGCTCGACCGGACCCGACGCGTCGCGCAGCAGCGCCATCACCCGCCCGCGGACCTGCCGGTCCGTCCCGTGCCACGCCTGCGTCCGGCGCCTCGCCGCGTGCGCGTCGGGCGGGTGCCCGGCGGCCCGCCAGGCGCACAGGTCGCGCACCGGGCAGGCCGCGCAGTCGGGGGCCCGGGCCGTGCAGACGAGCGCGCCCAGCTCCATCGACGCCGCGGCCCAGCGTGCCGCGTCCCCGTCCGACGACGGCGCGAGGCCCGCCGCGAGCGCGCGCTCGGCAGCCGTCGGGGTGGGCCGGGGCAGGGCCTCGCCCGCCACCGCGCGGGCCAGCACCCGGCGCACGTTCGTGTCGACGACGACGGCGCGCCGCCCGAACGCGAACGCCCGCACCGCAGCCGCCGTGTACTCGCCGACACCCGGCAGTGCGCGCAGCGCGGGCTCGTCGTCGGGCACCTCGCCGTCGTGCTCGCGGACGATCGCCCGCGCGCACTCCTGCAGCCGCAGCGCACGGCGCGGGTACCCGAGGCGCCCCCACGCCCGCAGGACGTCCGCGGTCGGCGCCGTGGCGAGGTCGGCCGGCGTCGGCCAGCGCTCGAGCCACGCCCGCCACACCGGCTCGACGCGGGCCACCGGCGTCTGCTGGAGCATCGTCTCGCTCACGAGCACGCCCCACGGCGTCCGGTCGGGACGGCGCCACGGAAGGTCGCGCGCGGCGTCGTCGAACCATGCGACGACCGCGTCGCGCAGCGCGTCGGCGCGGGAGCCGGTCGTCGTGGTCACGACCCCATTGTCCGCCGCGCGCCGGGCCTGGCGGGTCGCGGGCGCGCCTCGTCCGCGGGGCCCGTGCCACCGCATAGGTTGGGGGCGAGCACGAGGAGGACGCGCAGTGACCAAGCCGCCGGGAGACGACCGGGACCCGCGACGGGGAGCGTCGTCGGGAGGCCGACGACCCGGCACGGGGCGGCCGGCCTCGGGCGGTGGGTCCGGTGGCGGCCGCGGCGCCACGCCGTCCCGAGGGGCCGCGTCGGCCAGGACCCCGGGTCCGTCCCGTTCCGCCGGCTCGTCGCGCTCGGCAGGGCCCGGGACCCGGTCCACCGCGACGCGCTCGGGCGGCGTCCGGCGTCCTCCCGCCCCCTCGGGCCCGCGACGGCCGCCGCGGGCGGTGCTGTGGTTGCGACGGGTCGTCGCGCTCGGACTGGTGGCGCTGGTCGTCGTGGTCGGGGTGCTCGTCGTCAAGACCGTCGTGCCGGCGGTGTCGAGCGCGCTCGGCGGCGGGGGCGCCGCCGTGACGACGGTCGACGCCGGTCCGTCACCGCTCACCACCCCCACCCCGACGACGACGGGCGGTCCGGCAGCCGACTGCACGTCGGCCCAGGTAGCGGCCACGGTCGTGCCGTCGTCCACGATCTTCACGTGGGGCCGCGACGTGACGTTCACCGTGCAGATCCGCAACGTCGGGTCGGCCGCGTGCGTCGTCGACGGCTCCGACGCGGCCCGGGCCGTCGTCGTGAGCCAGGGCAAGACGGCCGTGTGGTCGTCCGCGGACTGTGCCGCCACCACGCCGCGGCTGCTGCTGCTCGGGCCCGGCGACGTCGACACCCGGAAGGTCACCTGGAAGCGGACGCGCTCGGCCCCGCACTGCGCGACGACGGCGGCGACCGCGAAGGCCGTCGGGGCCGGTGACTACACGGTCGCCGTCCAGCTGCTCGGGGTCACGAGCGATCCTGCCGCCCTCACGCTCACGCCGAAGGACACCGACCCGACGACCGCGGCCACGGACGCTCCGACGCCGGGTGGTTCGGGGACGCCGTCGGGCGACGCGACCAAGGGCGCGAAGTCCACCCCGCCGGCGACGACGGGCTCGACGAAGAAGGCGCCGAAGCAGGGGTCGACCGGATCGCCGACGAGCACGTCGACCGTGCGGGACTGAGCCGGCGCGCCGACGTCGGCGACCCGCCGACCCGACCGGGTGTCACCGCCGCCGAGCGCCCTCGGCTACCCGCCCGTGCGTCAGACGTACCGCTCGAGGATGCTCGACTCGGCGAGGCGTGAGAGCCCCTCGCGGACGGCCCGGGCGCGCTGCTCGCCGACGCCGTCGACCTGCATGAGGTCGTCGACGCTGGCGGCGAGCAGCTTCTGCAGGCCGCCGAAGTGCGAGACGAGGCGGTCGACGACGGTCTGGGGCAGGCGCGGGACCTTGGACAGGAGCCGGAAGCCGTGGGGTGCGACGGCGGTGTCGAGGGCGTCGCCGGCGCCCGGCAGGTCGAGGACCTTGCCGATGCTCGACGGGTCGAGCAGCTCGTTGGAGCTGAGCGCGCCCAGCCCGCGCTGGACCGCGGCGAGCGTGCGGGCCTTCGACAGGTCCACGTAGTCGCGGATCACCGAGTCGCGGTCGGAACCGATGCCGCTGACGAGCTCGTCGAGCTGGAGGGCGAGGAGGCGGCCGTCGGTGCCGAGCTCGATGACGTAGCCGGCGATCTCGTCGGCGATCCGGCTGACCATCTCGAGGCGCTGCACGACGGCGCACACGTCGCGCACGGTGACGAGGTCCTCGATCTCGAGCGCGGAGAGCGTCCCCGACACCTCGTCGAGACGCGAGCGGTAGCGTTCGAGCGTCGCGAGGGCCTGGTTGGCGCGGGACAGGATCGTGTCGGAGTCCTCGAGCACGTGCCTCACGTTGCCGACGTACAGGGCGACGATCCGCATGGACTGCGAGACGGAGATGACTGGGAAGCCGGTCTGCTTGGCGACCCGCTCCGCGGTGCGGTGGCGGGTGCCGGACTCGCTCGTCTCGATGCTCGAGTCGGGGAGGAGCTGGACCGCCGCGCGCAGGATGCGGCTGGCGTCCCGGTCGAGGACGACCGCACCGTCCATCTTCGACAGCTCGCGCAGCCGGGTCGCGGAGAACCCGACGTCGAGCACGAAGCCGCCCGAGCACATGGCCTCGACGACCTTGTCGAGCCCGAGCACGATGAGCGCGCCGGTGCGCCCGCGCAGGATGCGTTCGAGGCTGTCGCGCAGGTCCGTCCCGGGGGCGACGGCGGCCAGCGTCTCGCGCAGGACGAGATCGGTCGAGGGAGGGGTCGGCGCCACGCACGAATCTTACGCCGGGGCACCTGCGAGCCGCCGGAGGAGGGGCCGCGCGTCGGCCGTGGGTCGTGGCCCCGGTCAGGTCGCGGTGGCCGCGGCGAGCGCCTCGCGCAGCGAGCTCACCCGGGCGACCTTCATCCCGGCCGGGAGCGCGCCGTCGCCCAGGGCCGCCGCAGCCGGCACGACGGCGCGCGTGTAGCCGAGCCGGGCGGCCTCGGCCAGGCGCCGTTCGAGCCCGACGACGGGCCGCAGGTCGCCTGCGAGCCCGACCTCCCCGAACGCGACCGTCCCCGCGGGCAGCGGGGTGTCCTGGCGGGCCGAGAGCACCGCGAGGGCGACCGCGAGGTCGGCTGACGGCTCGCTGGCCCGCGCGCCGCCGATCGTGGACACGTACACGTCCTGGTCCATGACACGCAGGCCGACGTGCCGGTGCAGCACCGCGAGGTTCATGGCGAGGCGCGAGGAGTCGATCCCGCTGACGGCCCGCCGCGGGTTCGCGAGCGCGCTGGGCGCGACGAGCGCCTGCACCTCGAGCACCATCGGGCGCCGGCCCTCGAGCGTCACGGTGACGCACGACCCGGCGACGCCCGCCCCGGCGCTCGACAGGAACAGCCCGCTGGGGTCCGGCAGCCCGACGATCCCGGACTCGGACAGGTCGAAGCACCCGACCTCGTCGGTGGGGCCGTAGCGGTTCTTGACGGCGCGGACGAGGCGGAGCCGCGAGTGCCGGTCGCCCTCGAACTGGCACACGACGTCGACGAGGTGCTCGAGCGTGCGCGGGCCCGCGACCGAGCCGTCCTTGGTGACGTGCCCGACCAGCACGACCGGCAGGTCGCGTGCCTTGGCCGCGGCGATGATCGCGCCCGCGACCTCACGGACCTGGCTCGGGCCGCCGGGTGAGCCCTCGACCTCCGTGGATGCGACGGTCTGCACCGAGTCGAGCACGAGCAGGTCCGGGTCCTCCCGCTCGACGTGCCCCAAGATCGTCGCGAGGTCGGTCTCCGAGACGAGCAGCAGCCCCGGCGCGAGCGCGCCGATCCGCTCGGCGCGCAGCCGCACCTGCCCGGCCGACTCCTCGCCGGTCACGTAGAGCACCCGGGCCGGCCGGCCTGCGCCCGCGGACACGCCGCGCGCCACGTTCGACGCCACCGCCAGCAGCAGGGTCGACTTGCCCACGCCGGGCTCGCCGGCCAGCAGGACCACGGCGCCCGGGACGAGGCCCCCGCCCAGCACCCGGTCGAGCTCGCCGACGCCGGTCGGTGCGTGCCGGGCGGCGTCGACCTCGATCTGTGCGATCTCGCGCGCCGTCGAGCGGGTCGGGGCGACCGCCACGGTCCGGGGCCCGACGCCCGCCGCGCCCACCTCCGCGACCGTGCCCCACTCCTGGCACTCGCCGCAGCGCCCGACCCACTTGGCCGTCGTCCAGCCGCACTCGGTGCACGCGAACGCCGGACGGGCGGGCTTCGTCGTCGAGCGGGCGGCGCGGGCGCTGGTCGTGGTCACGTCCGCCACGCTAGCGGCGGCCGCCGACACGTCCCCGGCCGGGCGCGCCCGGGACACTACGCTGACGCCCAGGTCGCGACGACGGCGGCCCGGACGGACCAGGAGGGCGAGACGTGGGCAACCCCAACCAGCACGACCTCCGAGCGGCCTCGATCGAGCACCGGCACGGCAAGGTCGACCCGGCGGTGTACCGGAGGCGTCGGATCGTGGTCGGCGTGGCCGCGGCGCTGCTCGCGATCCTGGTCGTCCTGTTCCTCGCGTACGCGTGGCCCGGTTTCGCCCGGTCCGACGGCGAGGCGAAGGCGGGTGCGACCGTCACGGTGACGCAGCCCGCGCCGTCGGCGACGGCGAAGCCCGCCGCCCTCCCGGACGGCGCGACCCCGTTCCTCAAGGCCCTGCCCGGGACGGCAGGCCCGTGGGCGCGGACGGCCGCGAAGAGCGCCGGCGCCGGTGCCGCCCTCGAGGCCTGGACCGTCACCTACGCCGGGCCCTACGGCGGCGCCGGCACGACCGTCACGGTCCGCGCCACGCAGTACGACACCGCGGCGCACGCCACCGACGCCGCGGCCGACGCCGTCGCGAAGGCGGGGGACGCGGCCGCCACGGGGGACGTCGTCGTCGGCGGGAAGAAGGCCGGCACCTACGCTGTCGTGCCAGGATCGGACGGGAACGCCCAGGTCGTGTGGAGCAACGGGACGGCGACGTTCGTCGCGTCCGGTCCCGAGGACGCCGTCCGCACCTTCTACGCCGCGTTCCCGATGTGACCCCCCGAGCGCCCATCCCGACAGGAGTACCCGTGACCAGCCCCGACGCCCCCGCCCGTACGCCCCGCCTCGCCGTCCTCGGTACGGGGGTCATGGCGGAGGCCGTGCTCGCGGGTGCGCTCGCGGGCGGATGGTCCGCCGCCGACGTCGTCGCGACCGTCCGCCGGCCCGAGCGGGCCGCGCAGCTCGAGCAGGCGCACGGGGTCTCGACCACGACCGACAACGCCGCGGCCGTACGCGGCGCCGGCGTCGTCCTCGTCGGGGTCAAGCCGAAGGACGTCGGCCCGCTCCTGCGCGAGGTGGGGGACGCGCTCGAGCCGGACGCCGTCGTCGTGAGCCTCGTGGCCGGACTGCCGACCGCGGCGTTCGAGGCCGTCCTGCCGGACGGCACGGCCGTGGTCCGGACCATGCCCAACACGCCGGCCCAGGTCGGGGCGGGGGTGACCGCGATCAGCCCGGGGACGCACGCGACCGACGAGCACCTCGCGCTCGTCGAGCGGCTGCTCGCCGGGACCGGGCTCGTGGTGCGGGTCGCGGAGAAGGACCAGGACGCGGTCTCGGCGGTCTCGGGCTCCGGGCCGGCGTACGTGTTCTACGTCGTCGACGCGCTGGCCGAGGCGGGCGTGCTGCTCGGGCTCACCCGCCAGGTGGCGCTGCAGATCGCGACGCAGACCGTGCTCGGCGCGGGCCGCCTGCTCGACGAGACGGGCGAGCACCCGGCGATCCTGCGGGAGAAGGTGTCGTCCCCCGGCGGGACGACGGTGCGGGCGCTCGCGCGCCTCGACGCCGGCGGGGTCCGGGCCGCGTTCCTCGACGCGCTGCAGGCCGCGCACGCGCGCTCCGCCGAGATCGCTGCGGCGTACGCGCCGGGCGCGGAGCACTGAGATGACCGAGACGGTCGGGAAGGGACGCGCGCCCGGGCGGCTCCCGTCGATGGCGGACGTCGCGCAGGTCGCGGGCGTCTCGCACCAGACGGTCTCGCGGGTCCTCAACGACCACCCGAGCGTGCGCGAGGAGACGCGCGCGCGGGTGCTCGACGCGATCGCGCAGCTGGGCTACCGGCGCAACAGCGCGGCGCGCGCTCTGGTGACGCGCCGGACCCGGACGATCGGCATCCTCACGACGGGTTCGGCTCTGTACGGCCCGACGAGCACGGCGGTCGCGGTCGAGGAGGCCGCTCGCGAGCGCGGGTACTTCGTCTCGCTCGCGTCGGTGCGCAGCTTCGAGCACGAGCGGCTGCGCGACGCGCTCGACCACTTCATGAGCCAGGCCGTCGAGGGGATCGTCGTGATCACCCCGCAGGACGACGTGGCTGCGGCCGTCGAGTCCATCGAGACGGGGCTGCCGGTCGTCATGATCGCGGCGCTCGACGCGGAGCCGGTGCGGGCGGGGACGATCGCGATCGCGGTCGACCAGCGCCTGGGTGCCTACCGGGCCACGCAGCACCTGCTCGACCTGGGGCACGAGACCGTCGTGCACCTGGCCGGGCCCGCCGACTGGTTCGACGCGCGTCAGCGCGAGCGTGGGTGGCGCGAGGCGCTCGAGGAGCGCGGGCGGGAGGTGCCCGACGTCGTCCGGTGCGACTGGTCGGCGCGCTCGGGCTACGAGGCCGCGCGCCGGCTGGGTCGGCGGGTGCGCGCGGGGGGTGGCCCGACGGCGGTGTTCGCGGCGAACGACCAGCTCGCGCTCGGCGTGCTGCGCGCGCTGTGGGAGCAGGGTGTGGACGTGCCGGGGGACCTGTCGGTCGTGGGTTTCGACGACATCGACGGCGCGGCGTACTTCGTCCCGTCCCTGACGACCGTGAGCCAGCCGTTCGTGTCGCTGGGACGCCGGTGCCTGCAGGTCCTCGCGGAGGCGATCGAGGGTGCGGAGGTCGGGCGGCGGCTGCTGATCGAGCCCATGCTGGTGGTGAGGGCGAGCAGCGGGCCGCCGCGGGCGTTGTGAACGGTGCGTCGCGCGTGTTGACAGCGCGTACGGTGTGAGCGTTAACATCTTCGGACGACCCGAATGTGAGCGCTAACAGGTGCGCGAGGTCGTCGTGGTCTCCGGCGGAGCGGCCGGGAGAAGTCGAGGAGGACCGTCGTATGGCGCTGGCGCCAGAACCGTCGGAGCGCACGTCGCCCGAAGCCCGAGGAGCCCACGAGGTGATCGCCTCCGGTGCGGCCACGCTCGGGATCGAGCTCGGCTCGACCCGCATCAAGGCCTGCCTCGTCGGGCCCGACGGCGTCCCGCTCGCGACCGGCGACCACGCCTGGGAGAACCGGCTCGAGGACGGCTTCTGGACCTACTCGCTCGACGACGTGTGGTCGGGCCTGCGGGCCTGCTACGCCTCGCTGGTGGACGACGCGGAGCGCCGCCACGGCGTCCGCCCCACCACCTACCGTGCGCTCGGCATCTCCGCGATGATGCACGGCTACCTGGCGTTCGACGCCCAGGGCGAGCTGCTCGTCCCGTTCCGCACCTGGCGCAACACCACGACCGAGCGCGCGGCCACCGAGCTGACCGGGCTCCTCGGCCACAACGTCCCGCTGCGCTGGTCGGTCGCGCACCTCTACCAGGCGATCCTCGACGACGAGCCCCACGTGCGACGCGTCCGCTCGCTCACGACGCTCGCGGGCTACGTGCACCGCCGACTCACGGGGCGCAACGTGCTCGGGATCGGGGACGCCTCCGGCATGTTCCCGGTCGACCCGGCCGTCAAGACGTACGACCGCCGCATGCTCGACCAGTTCGACCGCCTCGTCGCCGAGCGCCGCCCCGGCCTCCAGGTCCGCGCGCTCGAGGAGCTGCTCCCGGAGGTGCTGCTCGCGGGGCACGAGGCCGGCACGCTCACGTCCGACGGCGCCGCCCTCCTCGACCCCTCCGGTGCCCTGCGCCCCGGGGTGCCGCTGTGCCCGCCCGAGGGCGACGCCGGCACGGGGATGGTCGCGACGCACGCCGTCGCCCGGCGCACCGGGAACGTCAGCGTCGGCACGAGCATCTTCGCGATGGTCGTGCTCGAGAAGCCGCTCGAGGGCGTCCACCCCGAGCTCGACCTCGTCACGACGCCCGCGGGTGACCTCGTCGCGATGGTGCACTGCAACAACGGCGCCAGCGAGCTCGGCGCCTGGGCGTCGCTGTTCGGCCGGTTCGCCGAGCTCACCGCGCCCGACGGCGCAGCCCCCGACGCGGACACCGTCTTCGCCGCGCTCCTCCGGGAGGCGCTCGAGGGCGACGCCGACGCGGGCGGGCTCACCGCCTACAACTACTTGTCGGGCGAGCCCGTCACGGGGCTGGCCGAGGGCCGGCCGCTCCTCGTGCGCGGTCCGGACAGCGCGTTCACGCTCGCCAACCTCGTCCGTGCGCAGGTGTACGCCGCGTTCGGGGCGCTGAGCCTCGGCATGCGGGTCCTGGAGGGGGAAGGCGTCCAGATCGACACGATGGTCGCGCACGGCGGGCTCTTCCGGACCCGCGGCGTCGCCCAACGGCTCCTCGCCGCCGCGCTCGGTGCGCCCGTGGCCGTCGGCTCCTCGGCGGGCGAGGGCGGGGCGTGGGGGATCGCGGTGCTCGCGTCGTACCTGGGTGACGAGGCCGGACACGACCTCGCGGGCTACCTCGACGAGCACGTCTTCGCCGGCGCCGAGGCGCACGTCGTCGAGCCCGACGCCGACGACCTCGCGGGATACGCGACGTTCCTCGACCGCTACGTCGCCGGTCTCGCCGTCGAGAGGGCGGCCACCGATGCGCTCTGACCCGACCACCTACCGCTCGAGGGAGCACCGCCGATGACCGCAAGCACCGTCCCCGCGTCCGCCCGGGACGCCGTCGACGCCGCGAAGGTGCAGGTCGCCGCGCTGCACGCCGAGCTGCCCCGCTGGGGTCTCGTCGTCTGGACGGCCGGGAACGTGTCGCAGCGGGTCGTCGTCGACCCGGCCGGCGCCCCGGGCGCCGCCGACCTCCTCGTCATCAAGCCCTCGGGCGTCACCTACGACGAGCTCACCCCCGACGCGATGGTCGTGTGCGACCTCGACGGGACGCTCCTCGAGGGGGAGCGGAGCCCGTCGTCGGACACGGCCGCGCACGCCTACGTGTACCGGAACATGCCCGAGGTGGGCGGCGTCGTGCACACCCACTCCACCTATGCGACGGCCTGGGCGGCCCGTGGCGAGGAGATCCCCTGCGTGCTCACGATGATGGCCGACGAGTTCGGCGGTCCCGTCCCCGTCGGGCCGTTCGCGATCATCGGCGACGACTCCATCGGGCGCGGGATCGTCGAGACGCTCGCGGGCTCGCGGTCGCCCGCGGTGCTCATGCGCAACCACGGGCCGTTCACCATCGGGCGCGACGCCAAGGCTGCCGTCAAGGCCGCCGTCATGCTGGAGGAGGTCGCGCGGACCATCCACGTCGCGCGCCAGCTCGGCGACCCGCTCCCCATCGACCCGGCCGCCGTCGACCGGCTCTACGACCGCTACCAGAACGTCTACGGTCAGGGCGCCGCGGGCGGCGCCGACGCCGCCACCGACCCCGCCACGAACGCCGAGGAGGCACACGCATGACCAGCGGCAGCACCCAGCCCAGCCCGTTCGAGGGCCGGGAGATCTGGTTCCTCACCGGGTCGCAGGACCTGTACGGCGACGACGTCCTGGCCCAGGTCGCCACGCAGTCGCAGCAGGTCGCGGCGGCGCTCGGCGGCGCCTCCGCGGTGCCCGTGCGCGTCGTCTGGAAGCCCGTGCTCAAGGACAGCGAGTCCATCCGGCGCGCGATCCTCGACGCGAACGCCGACGACCGGTGCATCGGCCTCATCGCGTGGATGCACACGTTCAGCCCCGCGAAGATGTGGATCCGCGGGCTCGACGTGCTCTCGACGCCGCTCCTGCAGCTCCACACGCAGGCGAACGTCGAGCTGCCGTACGACGCCATCGACATGGACTTCATGAACCTCAACCAGGCCGCCCACGGCGACCGGGAGTTCGGGTACATCCTCAGCCGCATGAACGTGCCGCGGAAGGTCGTCGTCGGGCACGCGACGCACGAGCGCGTGCAGGCCCAGGTGGGTGCGTGGGCCCGTGCCGCCGCCGGCTACGCGGAGCTGCGGGGCCTCCGGCTCGCGCGGTTCGGCGACAACATGCGCAACGTCGCCGTCACCGAGGGCGACAAGACCGAGGCCGAGGTCCGCTTCGGGGTCTCGGTGAACACGTGGGGCGTGAACGACCTCGTGGCCCGCGTGGACGCGGTCTCCGACGCCGACGTCGACCTGCTCGTCAAGGAGTACGAGGAGCTGTACGACGTCGCGCCCGAGCTGCGCGCCGGCGGCGAACGGCACGAGTCGCTGCGCTACGGGGCACGCATCGAGGTCGGGCTGCGCTCGTTCCTCGACGAGGGCGGCTTCGGCGCCTTCACGACCAGCTTCGAGGACCTCGGCGGCCTGCGTCAGCTCCCCGGCCTCGCCGTCCAGCGCCTCATGGCCGACGGCTACGGCTTCGGCGCCGAGGGCGACTGGAAGACCGCGGTGCTCGTCCGGGTCGCCAAGGTCATGGGCCACGGTCTCCCCGGTGGGGCCTCCCTCATGGAGGACTACACCTACGACCTGACGCCGGGGTCCGAGCTCATCCTCGGCGCCCACATGCTCGAGGTCTGCCCGACGCTCACCACGAGGCGCCCGCGCCTCGAGATCCACCCGCTCGGCATCGGCGACCGCGAGGACCCCGTCCGCCTGGTCTTCGAGGCCGACGCCGGGCCCGGCCTCGTCGTCGCGATGAGCGACATGCGTGACCGGTTCCGGCTCGTCGCGAACGTCGTCGACGTCGTCGAGGCGCCGCACGACCTGCCGCGCCTGCCCGTCGGCCACGCCCTGTGGGCACCCGAGCCCGACCTCGCGACGTCCGCAGGGGCGTGGCTGCTGGCCGGAGCCGCGCACCACACCGTCATGACGACGGCGCTCGACGTCGAGGTCTTCGAGGACCTCGCGCGGATGTCCGAGACCGAGCTCCTCACGATCGACGCGACGACGACGCAGCGCGGGTTCGAGCGCGAGCTGCGCTGGAACGCCGTCTACCACCGCGTCGCCGACGGCATCTGACGTCCTGATCCACCGGGTCGCCGACGGGGTCTGAGACCGTCGGCGGCCCGGTTTCCACCACGCCGACGGCGACGCTCCGTTCGCCGGCGGTGACGCTGGGTTCGTCGAGGGTGACGTTCCGTTCGCCGAGGGTGACGTTCCGTTCGCCGGCGGTGACGTCCGGTTCGGGGCGGTCGTCGATCGGGGGCTCGACCATGCGGTTGCGCCCACTCCTCCGGCCGAACATGGGGTTGTGCGCATGTTCGGCGCTGAGAAGGGGGTAGCGCGCATGGTCGACGAGCCAGCAGTGGCTGATCGCATGGTGGTCGGCGTACGTCGCTCACGCGGGCAAACCGTCGCCATCGGCGGACCGGACGCCGCCGTCGGCGGACCCGGCGTCACCGTCGGGTAGGTCCCCACTGTTCACTCTGCGTTCATCCTCGCTGCGCCACCCGGTCATCCGTCCTGCCTAGCGTCGGGCTCGTCGCCGGCGCTCGCCGACGACGTAAGACGTGCGAACAGGATGGAACGACACGTGAACCTCAGCCGACTCACCCGCGTGGGCTCTGCCGTCGCGATCGGCGCGCTCGCCCTCAGCCTTGCCGCGTGCGGTTCCGACGACGCCACGGGGAACGGCACCGGCTCCGGTACCAGCACCGACGGCGCGGCCAACGGCGGCGACCTGAGCGGCGAGCTGAACGGCGCCGGCTCGTCCGCCCAGGGCAGCGCGATGGACGCCTGGCGCTCGGGCTTCCAGTCCGCCAACAGCGGCGTCACCGTGAACTACGACCCGATCGGTTCGGGCGACGGCCGCAAGCAGTTCCTCAGCGGCGCCGTCCAGTACGCCGGCTCGGACGCGTACCTGACGGACGACGAGATCTCCCAGGCGAAGACCACCTGCCAGAACGGCGACGTCGTCGAGCTGCCCGTCTACATCAGCCCGATCGTCGTGGCCTTCAACCTCAAGGGCGTCGACTCGCTGAACCTCGACGGCCCGACCGTCGCGAAGATCTTCGACGGCAAGATCACGAAGTGGGACGACCCGGCGATCGCCAAGCTCAACGACGGGGTCAAGCTCCCGAGCACGGCGATCACGCCGGTGCACCGCTCGGACGACTCGGGCACGACCGAGAACTTCACGCAGTGGGTCAAGGCGAACGCGGGCGACGCATGGCCGTACGAGGCGTCCCAGACCTTCCCGGTCAAGGGCGGCCAGTCCGCGCAGGGCACCTCGGGCGTCGTGCAGACGATCCAGGGCGGCGACGGCACGGTCGGCTACATCGACGCGTCGCAGGCCGGCAAGCTCGGCACCGCGAAGATCAAGGTGGGCGACTCCTTCGTCGCGCACTCTGCCGACGCCGCGGCCGCCGCGGTCGCGAAGTCGAAGATCGTCTCGGGCCGCGCTGCCTCGGACATCGCCGTCGACATCGACCGCACCCTGACCGACTCCTCGACGTACCCGCTGGTGCTCGTCTCGTACGACATCGCGTGCACCTCGTACTCGGACGCCAACCAGGCCGCCCTCGTCAAGGGCTTCCTCAGCTACGTGATCAGCGACGCCGGCCAGCAGGCCGCGGCCTCCGCAGCCGGTTCCGCGCCGATCTCGAAGGACCTGTACACCAAGGCGCAGGCCGCGGTGGACGCGATCAAGGCCGGCTGACCGGTCGGACGACGTGGTGACCGGTGCCGACGGGCGGAGGCGTTCCGTCTCCTGCCCGCCGGCACCGCCTCGCACCCGGTTCGAGAGGTGCCCACGATGACGAAGGAGACGGTGTGACCACCACAGCCGCCGAGGCCCGGGCGACCAGCCCGGCGCCGTCGGGTGCGCCCGACCCCGGGAGCCCGCGGCGTCGGCGCCCGCGGGCCGCGGACCGCGGCCTCAACCGCGCGTTCCGCTACCTCGCGACGGGCGCGGGGACGCTCATCCTGGTCGCGCTCGCCGCGGTCGCCGGCTTCCTGCTCTGGCAGGCGTGGCCTGCGCTCACGTCAAGCGGCTCGGAGATCGCGTCGAAGGTGAGCTTCTTCCAGGGGCAGGGTTCCCTGGCCTCCTACCTCGGCCCGCTGATCTTCGGCACCCTGCTGGCGGCGGCGGTGGCCCTCGTGATCGCCGTGCCGCTCGCGATCGGCATCGCCCTGTTCACCTCGCACTATGCGCCCCGGCGCCTGGCGTCTCTGCTGGGCTGGGTGATCGACCTGCTCGCGGCCATTCCCTCGGTCGTGTACGGCCTGTGGGGGGCGCTCGTCCTGGCTCCGGCGATCCAGCCGGTCTGGCAGGGCGTCTCGGACGTCCTGGGCTGGATCCCGCTGTTCAAGGGGCCGGCGGCCGACCCCGCCCGCGTCCTCATGACCGTCTCGTTGGTGCTGGCCGTGATGATCCTGCCGATCATCACGGCGGTCTCGCGGGAGGTCTTCCTCCAGACGCCGAAGCTCCACGAGGAGGCGGCGCTCGCCCTCGGCGCGACGCGGTGGGAGATGATCCGCACCGCCGTCCTGCCGTTCGGCCGCTCGGGTGTCGTGTCCGCCGCGATGCTCGGTCTGGGCCGCGCGCTCGGCGAGACCATGGCCGTCGTCATGATCCTGTCGCCCGGGCTCACGTACTCCTTCGCGCTGCTCCTCGCGGGCAAGCAGCAGACGATCGCCGCGAACATCGCCCTCAAGTACCCGGAGGCGAACTCGCTCGGCATGAGCACGCTGATGGCGACGGGGCTCGCACTGTTCGTCATCACGATGGTCGTCAACATGGCGTCGCGCTGGGTCGTCGGCCGCCGCAAGGAATTCTCGGGAGCGAACTGAGATGGCCGTGATTCCCACCACCCTCGACGGCGCCCCGCGGCCCCCGCGCGGCGACGACGTCCGTGCGCTGCTGCGCACGTCCGACCCGCGACGGCGCCGCAAGGACCGGCTGATGACGGTGCTCGTGAGCACCGCCTTCGCCGTCGCCCTCGTGCCGCTCGTCTGGCTGCTCTGGACCGTGGTCGCCCGCGGCGTCGGGCGCCTCGACCCGTACTTCCTCCTGCACTCCATGCGCGGGGTGTTCGGCGGCATGGACGCGGGCGGCATCTACCACGCGATCGTCGGCACCGTCTGGGTGACCGTCGGCGCCGCGATCATCTCGGTGCCGATCGGCATCCTGGCCGCGATCTACCTCGTCGAGTACGGGGCGGGCGGCCGGCTGGCGCGCGCGGTGACGTTCTTCGTCGACGTCATGACGGGGATCCCGTCGATCGTCGCGGGCCTGTTCGCCTACGCCCTGTTCGCGCTCTTCCTCGGCCCCAGCGCCCACTTCGGGGCGATGGGTGCGGTCGCGCTGAGCGTGCTCATGATCCCGGTCGTGGTCCGCTCGACGGAGGAGATGCTCAAGCTCGTCCCGAACGAGCTGCGCGAGGCGGCGTACGCCCTCGGCGTCCCGAAGTGGCTCACGGTGATCAAGGTCGTGCTCCGTACGTCCGTCGCAGGCATCACGACGGGCGTCATGCTCGCGGTCTCCCGCGTCGTCGGCGAGACGGCGCCGCTGCTCCTCACGGTCGGCGTGATCGACTCGATCAACTTCAACCCGTTCGAGGGCCGCATGATGACGCTGCCGGTCTACGTGTACCGGCAGTTCACGTCGGGCCTGGTGCCGTGCAACAACCCGAACGTCACCTGCATCCCGACCATCAACTACGACCGCGCCTGGGCGGCCGCGCTGACGCTGATCCTCATCGTCATGATCCTCAACCTGGTCGCGCGGCTCGTGTCCCGACTCTTCGCACCGAAGCTGCGGCCATGACCACCCCCACGAACCCCACCCCGACGAAGGACGACCCCGCGATGGCACAGCGCATCGACGTCAAGGACCTCAACATCTACTACGGCGACTTCCTGGCGGTCGAGGGCGTCACGATGACGATCGAGCCCCGCTCGGTCACCGCGTTCATCGGCCCGTCCGGCTGCGGCAAGTCGACCTTCCTGCGCACGCTCAACCGCATGCACGAGGTCATCCCCGGTGCGTCCGTGCACGGCAGCGTCGAGATGGAGGGCGTCGACCTGTACGGCGCCGACGTCGACCCGGTCGCGGTGCGCCGCCAGATCGGCATGGTGTTCCAGCGGCCCAACCCGTTCCCCACGATGTCGATCGAGGAGAACGTGCTCGCGGGCGTGCGCCTCGTCAACAGGAAGATCTCGAAGTCGGACGCCGCCGACCTGGTCGAGGCGTCGCTCACGAGCGCGAACCTCTGGAACGAGGTCAAGGACCGGCTCCACAAGCCGGGGGCCGGCCTGTCGGGCGGTCAGCAGCAGCGGCTGTGCATCGCGCGCGCCATCGCCGTGAAGCCGCAGGTCCTCCTCATGGACGAGCCGTGCTCCGCGCTCGACCCGATCTCCACGCTCGCGATCGAGGACCTCGTGACCGAGCTGAAGAAGGACTACACGATCGTCATCGTCACGCACAACATGCAGCAGGCTGCGCGCGTGAGCGACCGGACCGCGTTCTTCAACATCGCGGGCACCGGGCGCCCCGGGAAGCTCATCGAGATGGACGACACGGGCACGATCTTCTCGACGCCCAAGGAGAAGGCGACGGAGGACTACATCTCCGGCCGCTTCGGGTGATCTGGGGCCGGCCGTGCCGGCCGGAAGAGCGACGAAGGCCCCCAGGACGACGTCCTGGGGGCCTTCGTGACGTTCTGCGGGCTCAGCCTTCGGCCGAGGCGGTGGGCAGCAGCGTCGCGTACTCGGGCAGCGTCCCGTCGAGCACGGGGACCGACACGGTCTCGGTGTCGTCCCCGACCGTGACCGTGACCGGGAGCGTCGCGCCCGGCGCGGCGCTCGTCGAGTCGAAGACGACGTCGTCGGTCTTGCCCTCGCCGAGCTGGGTGACGGACGACGGGTCCACCGAGACGGTTGCGGAGGACGTGCCCTCGGGCTCGACCGTGACGGTCGCCTTCTCGGTGCCGTTGTTGTAGAAGGAGCCCAGCAGGCGCCCGGGGTCGCCCTTGGCGCTCGAGAGCACCATGAGGTTGATGCCCTTCACGTCGCCCACGACGACGTCGATGCCGTCGGAGGGCTGGTAGGGCTTGTTGGTCTGCGTGGGGGCGCAGGCGGAGAGCGCGGCGGCGCTCGCGAGGGCCACCGGGACCGCGAGGAACTTGCTCATGCGGGCGGTGCTGCGGTTCACAGTGCGATCTCCAGGGCTCGTCGGGGGGAAGGCCGGGTGGGGCCCCCTCAGAGTAGCGTTTCGGGCACCGTGCTCGCGCGTTCCGGGGCGTGCCGTAGGCCACGTCACGTGGGTGGCCGGTGGCCCGCGGGGCCTTCTCGCCCAGCGGCCCCGAAATGGCCGCGTGGTAAGATGGACCCCCGCGAAAGGGGACATCTGAAGATGACTTTCACTGTAGGGGAGACGGTCGTCTACCCGCACCACGGCGCAGCCCTCATCGAGGAGATCAAGACACGGACCATCCGCGGGGAGGACAAGCTCTACCTCAAGCTCAGGGTCGCTCAGGGCGACCTGACGATCGAGGTCCCCGCAGAGAACGTCGACCTCGTGGGTGTGCGTGACGTCGTCGGCCAGGAAGGTCTCGACAAGGTGTTCGAGGTTCTTCGTGCGCCGTACACGGAAGAGCCGACCAACTGGTCGCGACGCTACAAGGCCAACCTCGAGAAGCTGGCGTCCGGCGACGTCATCAAGGTCGCCGAGGTCGTGCGCGACCTCTCTCGACGGGACGCCGACCGCGGCCTCTCCGCCGGCGAGAAGCGCATGCTCGCGAAGGCACGCCAGATCCTCGTCTCGGAGCTCGCGCTGGCGGAGCACACCGAGGAGGAGAAGGCGGAGGCCATCCTCGACGAGGTGCTCGCCAGCTGAGCACGTCAGTCGCCGGCGAAGCTCCGGCACCCGCTCCACACGAAGGCCGGTCCGCGACCAGCGGGCCGGCCTTCGCGGCCGTCCTGACGGCCGCGGGCTCAGGCACCCGGCTCGGCGCCGCGGTCCCCAAGGCGCTCGTGAGGCTGGGCGGCACCCCGTTGGTCGTGCACGCCGCGACCAGGCTCGTCGCGGCCGGCGCGACGAGCGTCGTCGTCACGGCACCGCCGGCCCACGTCGAGGCGCTCCGCGCCGCCCTGGCGTCGTCGGACACGCTCCGACCTCCCCGGGTGACCGTCGTTCCCGGCGGGCCCACCCGGCAGGCCAGTGTGGCCGCGGGCCTCGCCGCGCTCCTGGCGACCGCTCCTCCCGTCGTCCTCGTGCACGACGCCGCCCGGGCGCTCGCCCCGGTCGACCTCCTCGTTCGGGTCGCGCGGGCCGTCCTCGAGGGCCACGATGCCGTTGTGCCCGCCTTGCCCGTGACCGACACCGTCGTCCGTGTTCTCCCGACCTCGGACGGCGGGTCTGTCCGCTCGGCTGGGACGGTCGACCGCCGGGACCTCCGGGCCGTCCAGACGCCGCAGGGCTTCCGGCGCGACGTGCTCGAGCGCGCGCACGCTGCCGGCGCCGGCGTGGCGGGGGACGAGGCGACGGCCGCGAGCGACGACGCGAGCCTCGTGGCGGCGCTCGGCCTCGACGTGGTGCTCGTCGAAGGTGATGCCCGCGCCCTGAAGATCACGACCGCGCACGACCTCGCGGTGGCGGGCCTGCTGCTCGAGGAGAGCGCGTGAGCGCGGCCTCGCTGCCGCGGACCGGCATCGGGACCGACGTGCACGCGTTCGACACGGACCCGGCTCGCGAGCTGTGGGTGGGCGGCCTGCACTGGCCGGGCGAGACCGGGCTCGCGGGGCACTCCGACGGCGACGTCGCGGCGCACGCCGCAGCCGACGCGTTGTTCTCCGCCTCGGGGCTCGGCGACCTGGGATCGAACTTCGGCACCAGCGAGCCCGAGTGGGCGGGTGCTCGCGGCACGGCGCTCCTCGCGGAGGCCGCCCGGCGCGTCCGTGCCGCCGGGTTCGAGATCGGCAACGTCGCGGTCCAGGTGATCGGCAACCGCCCACGCCTCGGGCCCCGCCGCGCCGAGGCGCAGGCCGCGCTGAGCGAGGCCGCGGGCGCCGTCGTCACGCTCACGGCGACCACCACCGACGGCCTCGGCCTCACCGGGCGGGGCGAGGGCCTGGCCGCGCTCGCGACGGCGCTCGTCGTGCCGGTCGCCGACGACGAGGAACGTCCCGACGACACCGGCGCCGCCGGATGAACGAGCGACTGAGCCACGAGCAGCGCCGCGAGCAGCTCGTCGCGGCCGCGCTGGCCGTCGCGCTCCGGGAGGGCGTCGAGGCCGTGACGATCCGGTCGGTGGCGCGCGAGGCGGGCGTGCGGCCCGGCATCATCCACTACGTCTTCCGGGACAAGCACGAGATGCTCGCCGCGCTCAGCCAGCAGGTCGCGGCGATCGCCGCGACGTTCCTCGACGACGCGATCGCGGGCGGCGGCGACATCTCGACGACGATGCACGCGCTGGCCGACGCGATGTGGAAGGGGGTCGAGGCGCGGTCCCACCACCAGCTCCTCACCATCGAGATCGCGACCCTCGGCGCCCGCGACGAGCGCATGCGGGCCATCGTGCTCGAGCAGCTCCGGGAGCAGTGGGTGGCGTCCGAGCAGTACCTGACGGCCGCGGCCCAGCGCGCGGGGGTCACGTACGCGATGGACGTCGCGCTGCTGGCCCGGATGGTGTCCGCGGAGATCGACGGCATCCAGATCGCGTGGATGGTCGAGCACGACGACGCCGCCGCCGTCGCGTCGTTCCACGCCGTGGCCGACGCGATCCTTGGCCTGGTGCGCCCGCAGCCCGAGCCGTAGCCCCGCCCGCGGTTACCTGCGCCACTCCTCGACGCCCCCCGAGCACGCGGTCGTCGCGACCGTCCTCGTCTACCCGCGCGACGCACCGCAGCGCTACCTCGAGATCCGCGGCGACGTGACGCTCGTCGACGACCCCGACTCGCAGCTCATCCACGACCTCGTGCGCACCTTCACGGGCGCCGAGCGGTACACGGGGGACGAAGGCACCGACAACGAGCGCGTGATCGTGCGCGTCACGCCCCGCCGTGTCGTCTGGCGGGTCTGAGGCGCGTTCTGCCCGGTAGGGGGCGCCCCGGTACCCTTGCCGGGTGACCCTTCGCCTCTTCGACACCGCCACGCGCGACGTCCGGGACTTCGTGCCCGCTGTCCCCGGTGAGGTCGGCATCTACGTGTGCGGGGCCACCGTCCAGAGCGAGCCCCACATCGGGCACCTGCGCACCCAGGTCGCGTTCGACGTCCTGGTCCGCTGGCTGCGCCGTTCCGGCCTCGCGGTCACGCTCGTGCGCAACGTGACGGACATCGACGACAAGATCCTCGCCAAGGCCGCCGCGGCCGGTCAGCGCTGGTGGGAGCGGGCCGCGATCTACGAGCGCGAGTTCACGGCCGCGTACGACGCCGTGGGCGTCCTGCCCCCCACCTACGAGCCCCGGGCCACCGGGCACGTCGTCGACATGGTCGGGCTGATGTCCCGCCTCGTCGAGCGCGGGCACGCCTACGTCGCGGCCGAGGGTGACGTCTACTTCGACGTGCGCTCCTGGCCCGAGTACGGCTCGCTCACCAACCAGCGCCTCGAGGACCTCACGATCGCCCCCGAGGACCTCGGCGCGGAGGAGCCCGTGAACGCGGGGCTCAAGCGGGACCCCCACGACTTCGCCCTCTGGAAGGCGCCGAAGGACGGCGAGCCACCGACGGCGGCCTGGCCCACGCCCTTCGGCCGCGGCCGCCCCGGCTGGCACCTCGAGTGCTCTGCGATGGCGCAGCGCTACCTCGGCGACACGTTCGACATCCACGGCGGAGGCCTCGACCTGCGCTTCCCGCACCACGAGAACGAGCAGGCCCAGTCGCGCGCCGCCGGGTACGGTTTCGCGCGCCACTGGCTGCACAGCGCCTGGGTCACGCAGGGCGGCGCCAAGATGAGCAAGTCGCTCGGCAACGGGCTGCTCGTCCGCGAGGTGCTCGCCGAGGCCCCCGCCTCGGCGCTCCGCTACGCCCTGACCGCGGTCCACTACCGCTCGATGCTCGAGTGGGGTCCCGACACCCTCGCCGAGGCGGAGGCGACCTGGGAGCGGTTCGCCGGCTTCGTCGCCCGGGCATCGGAGCGTGTCGGTGCCGTCGACGACGCCGAGGTCCGGTCCGCGGTCCTGCCCGAGGCGTTCGTCGCAGCGATGGACGACGACCTCAACGTCCCCGCGGCGCTCGCCGTCGTCCACGAGCACCTGCGGCTCGGGAACACCGCCGTCGCGGCGGCGTCCGTCGGCGGCTCGCACGGACCCGAGGTCGACGCCGCGCGCCGTGACGTGCGCGCCGAGCTGGTCGCAGTCCGGGCGATGCTCGACGTCCTCGGGCTCGACCCCGGCGACCCCCACTGGGCCACGGGCGGTGACTCGCGCTACGCCGAGGCGCTGGGCGCCGTCGTGCAGGCCGAGCTCGACGCCCGCGCCGACGCGCGGGCCGCGCGTGACTTCGCGACCGCAGACCTGATCCGCGGCCGTCTCGCCGCAGCGGGAATCGTGGTCGAGGACCAGCCCACCGGCGCGCGGTGGAGCCTCGCCGCGCCCGCCCCCACCGAACGATTGCAGGACTGACATGGCAGGCAACTCGAAGCGTCGCGGCGCCGTCCGCAAGGCCGGCTCCAAGAAGGGCGCGACGGTCGGCTCGGGCGGCCAGCGCCGCAAGGGCCTCGAGGGCCGCGGCCCGACGCCCAAGGCCGAGGACCGCACGTACCACGTCGCTCACAAGCGCAAGGTGGAGGCGGAGAAGAAGGCAGGCGGGTCTTCCGGTCGTGGGGGCGACCGTGCCCGCTCCGGTCGTGGCGGGTCGAGCCGTGGCCCCGGCCGCGGGGCGGCGACCGAGGTCGTCGCGGGCCGCAACGCGGTCCTCGAGGCGCTCCGCGCCGGCGTCCCGGTGACCACCCTCTACGTCGCGTCGCGGCTCGAGGCCGACGACCGCACCCGCGAGATCCTGCAGATCGTGTCAGGCCGCGGGTACAACCTCCTCGAGGTCACCAAGCCCGAGCTCGACCGGCTCACCGACGGCGCGGTCCACCAGGGCGTGGCCGTCCAGGTCCCGCCGTACGAGTACGCCGACCTCGACGACCTCCTCGACGCGGCCGAGCGCAGCGGCGCCGCGCCGTTGCTCGTCGCGCTCGACGGCGTCACCGACCCCCGCAACCTCGGTGCCGTCATGCGTTCGGCCGGGGCGTTCGGCGGGCACGGCGTCGTCGTCCCCGAGCGCCGGGCGGCCGGCGTGACCGCGTCGGCGTGGAAGACGTCTGCAGGCGCCGCGGCCCGCGTGCCCGTCGCCCGCGTCACCAACCTCGCCCGCGCCCTCGGCGAGCTCAAGCAGGCCGGCTGCTTCGTCGTCGGGCTCGACGGCGACGGACCCACCCCCATCGGCGACGTCGCCTTCGCGACGGACCCGCTCGTCGTCGTCGTCGGCTCCGAGGGCAAGGGACTGTCGCGGCTCGTCCGGGAGGCGTGCGACGTCGTCGCGTCCATCCCGATCACGTCGGACGTCGAGTCGCTCAACGCGTCCGTGGCGGGCGGCATCGCCCTCTACGAGGTCGCGCGCCTCCGCTCTCAGGCCGAGTAGCGCACCGTGCCACGACCTGCTCCCGTCGGCTCACCCGGCGCGGTGGACCGGCGCGCGGTGCGGTTCCGATGACGTGCGTCCTGCCGACCCCGTTCTGGCGCGGGCGTCGCGTCGGCGCTGACCTGGGCGAGGCTCGTACAGGGTCGGTCGACGCGACGGCGACGCTGGACCACGGCTCGGCGGAGGTGCGGGCGCTCGTCGACACCGTCGGTGCCACGGTGCCGTCCGACGACGCGGCCGCGTTCGTCCGCGCGGTGCACTCGCAGGTCGCGGGCGACGTCCGGCCCGTCTACTCGGTCGACGAGAGCTGTCCCGCGTCTCGAACCCTCCGACGAGGGCGTGGCTCGTGCAGTCAGCGGCTCGCGGTGGTCGAGGCGGCGTCTCGTGCGGTCGGCATCCCGACGCGCGTCCGTGGTCTGCTCGTCTCGGGCGAGTTCTGGTATCCGCGGTTCCCGCGCCTTCGCCGGCTCGTGCCTCGCGACGTCGTGATCGCGTGGCCGGAGCTCTTCGTCGACGGGTCCTGGCGGCCGATCGACGAGATCGTCGCACGTCCTCACGCCGCGTCCGGCTCGGCGCCGGTGTGTCCGGCTCCGTTCACCAACGACTCGGAGACCCTGTTCGACGCCGCCGCGCGGACGCGGATCGGCTGGGACGAGCCTCCGGCCGGCTGCGACCTCTGCGACCTGTCGCATGTCGTCGTGCGCGACCTGGGCAGGTTCGACTCGCGCGACGCCCTCTTCGCCCGGCACGGGCAGACCCTCTGCTGGCCGGCCCGACGCCTCGCCGACCCGCTCCTGGGTCGATGGTCGCCGACGACGGCGACACCCGCCGCCTGAGCCACGCGCGAGGTACGAGAGGCTAGCTGTCCTCGCCGAGCAGTGCCTGCTCGTCCCTGCGGTGCCGGAGCACGTTGTCCACGTACGACCGCACGACCTCGGGCATCGGCACGTCCCGCTGCTGCTGCTCGGACAGGAACCAGCGGTGGTCGAGCATCTCGTGGAAGAGCTGGGCGGCCTCGAGCTTGCCGCGCAGCTCGCGCGGCACCGCGCGGACGCTGGGCTCGAAGACCTCGGTGAGCCAGTCGTGCGCGACGAACGACTCGTCGTCGTTCTGCCGCTCGGTCGCGGCCCGGTAGGCGTCGAGGTCGTTGAGGAGGCGGCGCGCCTGGTTCTCCTGGACGTCCAGGCCGGTCAGCCGCATGAGCCGGCGGGAGTGGTGACCGGCGTCGACGACCTTCGGCTGGATGCGGACCGTGGTGCCGTCGATGTCCGTGGTCATCGCGAGCTCGTCGACGTCGAAGCCGAGATCGTTGAGGCGGTCGACGCGGGCGGCGACCCGCCACCGCTCGGCGGCGTCGAAGCTCTCCTCGGTGGTCAGGGAGGCCCACAGCTCCTGGTAGCGCTCGACGAGCAGGTCACCGATGGCGAGCTCGTCGACGTCCTCGTCGAGCAGCTCGCCGGCGGCGAGGTCCATGAGCTCGCCGATGATGTTGGTGCGGGCGAGGTCGACGTCGTAGTTGCGCTGGCCGTCGGTGAGCCTGCGGTGCAGGTCCCCCGTCTCGGCGTCGACGAGGTACGCGGCGAACGCCTCGGCGTCGCGCCGGAACAGCGTGTTCGACAGGGAGACGTCGCCCCAGTAGAACCCGACGACGTGCAGCCGCACGAGGAGCACGGCGAGAGCGTCGATGAGCCGGGTCAGCGTGTCCGGGCGCAGCGCCTGGCTGAAGAGCGCACGGTACGGCAGCGAGTACTGGAGGTGCTCGGTCACCAGGACGGCCTCGAGAGGTTCGCCGTCAGGGTCGAGGCGGCCGGTCACGACGCCGACGGGGTCGACGCTCGGCACGTCGAGCCGCTTGAGCTGGCGCAGCAGTGCGTACTCGCGGTACGCGACGGTCTCGCCGATCTCCTTGAGCGCGATCACGCGCCCGGACATCCGCACGAACCGGACGGTGTGCCGTGAGATGCCGCGAGGGAGGGCGGCGATCCGATCAGCGGGCCAGTCCTCGAGGGGGACGTCCCACGGCAGGTCGAGGAGCGCCGGGTCGGGGGCGGACGCGGTGATCTGCAGGTCGTGACTCATGGTCCAGTCATCCTCCCAGGCCCGACGCCGTCGGGCCTGCCCGATTCGGTGCGGCAACGGTGGACGCACCGCGGGGCGGGCCCGGCGAACCGGACCCGCCCCGCGGCGGTGGTGACGTGCTTCAGGAGAGGCGCTGACCCGTCGCGGCCGAGAAGACGTGCTCCTCGCCGGGGCGGATCGTGACGAACACGCGCTCGCCCTTCATGGGGACGTTGCGCGGGTCGACGCGGACGATGACCTGGTTGTCGCCGGCACCCGACGTGATGACCGAGTCGTCCTTCTGGGCGAGCGGGCCGCGGAGCGTGCCGTAGACGAACGCGTCGGAGCCGAGCTCCTCGACGATGTTGACCTCGACCGGGAACGCGGAGGCGTCCGACTCGGAGGTGACGTCGAGCGACTCGGGGCGGAAGCCCAGGGTCACCTTGTTGTTGTCCTCCGACGTCAGCTTGCCGGCGACGTCGCGGGGCAGAGCGAGGCGGGCAGGCCCGACCTCGATGTTGCCGCCGCTGACGTCGAAGGTGCCGATGTTCATGGCGGGGGAGCCGATGAAGCCCGCGACGAAGACGTTGGCCGGGGTGTCGTACATCTCGCGCGGCGTGCCGACCTGCTGCAGGAGGCCGTCCTTGAGCACCGCGATGCGGTCGCCCATGGTGAGCGCCTCGGTCTGGTCGTGCGTGACGTAGACCGTGGTGACGCCGAGGCGGCGCTGGAGCGACGCGATCTGCGTACGCGTCTGGACGCGGAGCTTGGCGTCGAGGTTCGACAGCGGCTCGTCCATGAGGAAGACCTGCGGCTGGCGGACGATCGCGCGGCCCATGGCGACGCGCTGACGCTGGCCACCGGAGAGCGCCTTCGGCTTGCGGTCGAGGTACTCGGTCAGGTCGAGGATCTTCGCAGCCTCCTCGACACGCTGGCGGATCTCGGCCTTCGGCGTGCCGGCGATCTTGAGCGCGAAGCCCATGTTGTCGGCCACGGTCATGTGCGGGTACAGCGCGTAGTTCTGGAAGACCATCGCGATGTCGCGGTCCTTCGGCTGGACGTCCGTGACGTCGCGGTCGCCGATGAAGATGCGGCCCTGGTTGACGTCCTCGAGGCCCGCGAGCATGCGCAGGGAGGTCGACTTGCCGCAGCCGGAGGGGCCGACGAGGACGAGGAACTCGCCGTCCTCGATGTGCAGGTTGAGCTGGTCCACAGCGGGACGCTCGGTGCCCGGGTAGACCCGGGTCGCGTGGTCGTAAGTGACCGTAGCCATCGTTGCTACTTCCCTTCACCGGCAGGTACGTGCCGGACGATCCGTCGTGACGGGATGACGAGGCGGCGAACGCCGTCCCGGGAGCATGGTATCCGACGGAGCGGGGTGCTCCTGTGACGGAGGTCTCAGGACCGCTTGTGACGTTCCATGGCACGTGCCAGGTGCTCGAGCAGGAGGCCGACGGACTTGGTGCTCGAGACGCGGTACCGGGCGATCGTCTCTCCGCCGCCGACCTTCACGGACACGTCGTCGCTGGTGAGGACGGCGAAAGCGTGCTCGTCGGTGACGTCGTCCCCGACGTACAGCACGCGCTTGGCGCCCAGCTCGTTCCGTAGGGCGTCGATCGCCTTGCCCTTGCTCGTCTCGACGACCTGCAGCTCGACGACGTCCTTGCCCTCCAGCGCCCCCACTCCGAGGCGCTCCGCGAGACCGCGCGCGGCCTCGGTGGCCTGGGTGGCGCCGTCGTGCGTGGACCGGCGGGTGTGCAGGACGGACGCCGTCGGCTTCTTCTCGACCCACACGCCCGTGTGGCGGCCGGCGATCTCCTCGAGCCCCTCGGTGATGCGCTGCAGCAGCGAGGCCTGGCCCTCGGTGAGCTCGAGCTCGTGCCGGACCACGCCGTCGGCGCCGACCTCGCCGCGCTCCGCGCCGTGCGAGCCCACGAGGAGCGTGCCCGACGGCGCGTGGCTGAGGGACGCGAGCGTGTCCAGGTCCCGGCCCGAGACGAGGGCGAGCCGCACCTGGGAGCTCGGGCGGCGCGCGAGGCGCGCGAGGGCGCGGGCGGACCGCGGCGTCGTGCGCGACGACGACGGGTCGTCGACGAGCGGGGCGAGCACGCCGTCGAAGTCCGTCGCGACCATGACGAGGCCGTCGGTCGCGGCGAGCCGGTCGAGCGCCTCGACCAGCTCGACGCCGGGCGCCTGGCTGTCGTCGTCCTGCAGCTCGGGTGCGACGGGGGCCACGGGCATCTCCTCCAGGGTGCGCAGGAACGAGCTCGACCACTTCGCGACGTCGTCGGCCATGACCTTGCGGCGCAGCCGCCGCATCCGGCGCCGCTGCTCCTTGGGGTCCATGCGGGCGGCCTGCTCGATCACGGACTTGAGCTCGTCGATGTCGTGCGGGTTGACCAGCAGCGCGCCGTTGAGCTCGTCCGCGGCGCCCGTGAACTCGGACAGCACGAGGGCGCCGTGCTCGTCGGAGCGGGCGGCGACGTACTCCTTGGCGACGAGGTTCATGCCGTCGCGCAGCGACGTCACGAGCATCACGTCGGCAGCCAGGTACAGCGCCGCCATCTCCTCGGGCGGGTAGGAGTGGTGCAGGTAGTGGATGGCGGCGTGCCCCAGCTCGCCGAACTCGCCGTTGATCCGCCCGACGGCGGTCTCCACCTGGTCGCGCAGCTCCTGGTAGGCGTCGACGTTCTCCCGGCTCGGGCTCGCGACCTGCACGAGCGTCGCCTCCTCGACGGTGAGCCGGCCGTCGTCGAGCAGCTCGCCGTACGCCTTGATCCGGTGCCGGATGCCCTTGGTGTAGTCGAGGCGGTCGACGCCCAGCATGACGATGTCCGGGTCGCCGATCTCGGTGCGGATCTGCGCGGCACGCTCGCGCGTGCTGTCCTGCCGGGCGAGCGAGTCGAACCGGCGGGAGTCGATCGAGATCGGGAACGCGGACGCGCGGACCTCGCGTACCGGACGGCCCTCGTCGTCCTCGAACATGATGACCTGACCCCGCGTCGAGTGGCGGGTGACGCGGCGGACCGTCCGGAGGAAGTTGGCCGCGTCGCCGTTGCGCTGGAAGCCGATGAGGTCCGCGCCGAGCAGACCCTCGACGACCTGCCGCCGCCACGGGAGCTGGCTGAAGATCTCGTACGGCGGGAACGGGATGTGGTCGAAGAAGCCGATCCGCAGGTCCGGCCGCAGCTCGCGGAGCATCGCGGGGACGAGCTGGAGCTGGTAGTCCTGCACCCAGACGGTCCCGCCCGTGCCGGCCTGCGCGGCCGCGGCCTCCGCGAACCGGCGGTTCACGCGCCGGTACGCGTCCCACCACTGCCGGTGGAACGCCGGCTGCGAGATCACGTCGTGGTACAGCGGCCACAGGGTGTCGTTCGAGAAGCCCTCGTAGTACTGCTCGATCTCGTCCTCGTTGAGGGTCACCGGCACGAGCGTCATGCCGTCCGCCTCGAACGGGTCGGCGTACACGTCGGCGGCGCCGCCCCAGCCCACCCAGGCGCCGTCGGCGCTCTGCATGACCGGTTCCAGGGCGGTCACGAGACCGCCCGGGGACCGGCGCCAGCTGATGCTGCCGTCGTCGTCCGTCGTGAAGTCGACCGGGAGGCGGTTCGCCACCACGACCAGGTCGTTGCCTTCCTTGCTTGCTTCTGGGCTCACCGGGCGTCAGCTCCTGTCCGTCGGTCCTCCCAGCCTATCGAGTGAGGTGGTCCTGCGCCCCGGACGCGGAGGACGGGCACGAGGCGTCCGACCGGCGACGACGTCCCACGCGAGCGGCCCTCGCGCCGCTACGGTGAACCCATGTGGGCTGCGGCGACACCCGGCGACGAGGTGGGTGGGTACCGGATCGTCGCGCGCCTCGGGCAGGGTGCGACCGGCGCCGTGTACCGGGCGGAGGACGGCGGCGGGCACCCCGTCGCCATCAAGGTGCTGCACGCGGGACCCGACACCGACGAGTCCGCGCGCGCCCGGCTGGCCCGCGAGGCCGCGACGCTGCGCCGCCTCGACCACCCCGCCGTCGCCGCCGTCCTCGACGTCGAGCTCGAGGGCGAGTCCCCGTTCATCGTCACCGAGCTCGTCGACGGTCACAGCCTCGAGGACGACGTCGCGCTCCACGGCCCGTACGACGCCGCCCGGCTGGCCTCGCTCGCGGGCGACCTCGCCGACGCGCTCGAGGCCGTGCACGGGGCCGGCGTCGTGCACCGCGACCTCAAGCCCAGCAACATCATGGTGACGACGCACGGTCCCGTCCTCATCGACTTCGGCATCGCGCACGGGTTCGAGGACGCCCGCATGACCACCGACGGCCTCGTCATGGGGACGCCGGGCTACCTCGCGCCCGAGATGCTCACCGGTGCCGACCCGTCCGTCGCCACGGACTGGTGGGGGTGGGCAGCGTCGCTCGCGTTCGCCGCGACCGCCCGCGCGCCGTTCGGCGTCACCCCGGTCGACGCTGTCCTCGCCCGGGCGCAGGCCGGCACCGCCGACCTGCGCGGCGTCGGACGCCTGCGGGGCGAGGCCATCGCGGGCGCCCTGCGCCCCGACCCCGGCGATCGCTGGAAGCCCGACGACGTCGTCCGGGCCCTGCGCACGGCCGCCGACGACGGCGACGAGCCCGAGCCCGTCGCGCCCGGCGACCTCGTCGAGACCGTCGCCCTCGGCGCCGCGTCCCAGTGGCCCACGCAGGTCGTCACCCACGACCCCCGCACCGCTCCTGTCAACGACGGACGGACCCGCGCCGTCGCCACCGACGTCCCGCCGCCCCCACCCGCCGCGACCGACGCGACGGAGGTCATGGCGCCCGTCGAACCGGCCGCCGTCGGCACGGGCGACGACACCGACTGGCTCGAACCCGTCCCCGAGCAGGTGTACGAGTCCGCGTCCGGCTACGTGCGCCCCCAGCACCCGTCGCGCTCGTGGCTCCTGTTCGCGCTCGCGCTGCCCCTCGTCGCCGCGGCCGCCACCTGGCCGGGCCTGTCCTTCGTGGCGCTCGCGGTGCTGGTGGTCCTCTCCCGGTACGTCGGGTACGCGGCCGAGTCCCTCCACGGGAGGCGCGAACGCCGAGGCGTCGGGAAGGTCGACGGCGCACGCGTCGCCGTCGTCGCCCCCTGGCACCTCGTGCGCGGCGTCGTCGGGTCGCTGCCCTCGCTCATCGTGGCCGGGTGCGCCGGGCTCGTGCTCGTCGTCGGCGGCTGGTGGGTCCTCGACCGGACCGTCCTCGTCGCCGACACCGACCACCCTGCCGAGAACGCCCCTTGGCTCTACGGGCTCGTGCTCGCCGTCACCATGGTCGTCGCGATCCTGCTCGCCTGGTTCGGGCCTGCGACGACCGTCACGCGCGACGGTGCGCGCGCCGGGCTCCGGCACCTCGTCCCCGGGCGGCGGACCGCGATCGTCGTCGTCCTGCTCGCCGTCGCGGCCGCCGTGTGGTTGGGGTGGATCGCGTGGGACGCGCACCCGATCGGGTGGTGGCCGTTCCCGGGGGCGCCCGACCTCTCCTGAGGTACTTCGGGCGGGTTGTGGTTCCGGCGGCGGGGTCGAGTGGGGTGCGCGCGACCTACCATCCGCAGCCCTCGTTCCTCGGGCTGCTCCCGCCAGCCCTGCCACGGTCGCGCGCACCCCACTCGACCCCACCTTTCGCCGTCCCGTCACCTGTCCGCGGCATCCGCAGAGCCCGCGGCGTGCGTCTTCGGGTGTTGGAGAGCGGGGACTGCCCGCGGGGCTGAGCCTCGGGTCGTCGAACCGACTCGGATCGTCGTCCGGGATGTTGTCCGGCGACGATCTGAGCAAGTTCGACGTACCCGGACGCGGGGCGGCAGCATGGCCGACGACGGCGCTCGGGGGTCCCGCGTCCAGGAGCCTCCCAGCATCGGCCGTTTGGATACGCTGTGGACCCATGGAGCGAGGCGCCTGAACGCGTCGCGCGCGAACGAGAACAGGACACGGGATGCCCGACGACTCGAACCTCACCAAGTCGCAGCGCCGCGACGCCGCGCGCGCGGAGGCCCTGAAGCTGCGCCAGGAGCAGGAGCGCCGCGAGAAGCGGAACCGTTTCATCACGATCGGTGTGCTGGTCGTGCTGGTGGTGGCGGTCGTGCTCGCGGTCGTGTTCATCAACCAGGCCAACAAGCCCAAGTCTCTCGGGGACGTCAAGGCGCCGTCGACCGCCGAGTCCGTCAAGGACGGCGGTGGCATCCCCGTCGACAAGGACGGCGTCGCCGGCAAGACGAACGCCGGCGCGGTCACGCTCGACCTGTACTTCGACTACATGTGCCCCAACTGCGCAACGTTCGAGCAGGTCAACAAGGACGACCTGGACTCGCTCCGCGAGGACGGGACGATCACGTTCGTCATGCACCCGGTCGCGATCCTCAACCGGCTCTCGCAGGGGACGAACTACTCGACGCGTTCAGCTAGTGCGTTCGCGACGGTCGCCGACCAGGAGCCCGACAAGGTCATCCAGTTCCACGAGGCGCTCTACGCGAACCACCCCGAGGAGAACAGCACGGGCCTGACGGACGACCAGCTCAAGGACTATGCGGTCCAGGCGGGCGTTTCCCAAAAGGTCGCCGACCAGTTCAGCAAGCACACGTTCGCGGACTGGGTGGATGCGTGGACCGCGAGGGTCGGTGATGACAACGACCTCAAGAACCCGAACGAGAACCCGCCTAGCTTCGGCACGCCCACGATCGTCATCAACGGCAAGCGCTGGGACGGCAACTGGTCCCAAGCCGGCGCCTTGAAGTCCGCCATCGAGGACGCGAAGTCGGGCTCGACGAACTGACCCCAGCCTCGTTCGCCGTGAGCGACCCACGACGGAGCCCGGACCGCCTCGGCGGCCCGGGCTCCGTCGTCGCCGAAACGCCCGACCTGTACGCCCCTGCGGTACGCACTTCTCCAGTCGAGTTCGACCCTTGTGCGGCGGCGTTAGCACACCGTAACCGATATGAGCGAGGATCTTTGGGCGATTCACCCGGATCTGTCCATCTGATGGGATTTGGTTGCGGCTGTGTGGGTAATGGGCGACGCTTCGATGTGTCCAACATTTCGCAAGGGGAGGTAGTTCATGCGTAGACGCTTGATGGGGCTGGGGCTGTCGATTGCCTTGGCCGGGAGTGTGATGGTCGGTATCAGCCAGACCGCGGAGGCGGCATCGTCACCGGCCGCTGGCAAGTGCTTTCAGCCGACAGTCACGACAACTGATCTCATCGGTCACAACGTGAAGATCGTTCAGACGTGTGGGTCCAAGGCAAAGGTGCGGTACAACGTCGACTGCGCGTTAGCGAAGGACAAGACCATCGATGTCACTTTCCCAAGCGGAGGGCAGACGATGGTTACCAAGGCGAGCTGCGGCACGTGGGTCAACGGCGTCAGCTGGAAGTACCGCTGATCGGCAGACACAGGTAGAAGTGCAGTATGCGGAGCCCGGACCGCCTCGGCGGCCCGGGCTCCGTCGTCTGCGCGTCCCACCGCTCGCCCGGTAGGCTGTGCGGCGCATCGCGTGCTCGACCAGGTCCCACGGCCGGGGAGTCGCGCGACGTGCCGCCTTAGCTCAGCTGGTAGAGCGCTCGCCTTGTAAGCGAAAGGTCGTCGGTTCGAACCCGACAGGCGGCTCACCTCGCCCTGTGCGAATCCTCGGTGACGGCTGTCGGTGCGCGAGGCTACCGTGTCCTGGTGCCCATGACACCGATGCCCGAGGGGGCACGACCACCCCAGCCTGCGCCGCTGACCCGTACCGCCGCGACGTCGGGCGGTGGACCCGTGGTCGCCGCGCGCGGCCTGACGAAGCGCTTCGGCGACTTCGTGGCCGTCGACGGGATCGACTTCGAGGTCGCGCCCGGCGAGTCGTTCGGCCTGCTCGGCCCCAATGGCGCCGGCAAGTCGACGACGATGCGCATGGTGGGCGCCGTCTCGGCGCGTTCGGGCGGCGACCTCACGGTCCTGGGCCTCGACCCGGACGACCACGGTCCCCGCATCCGCGCCCAGCTGGGCGTGGTGCCGCAGGAGGACAACCTGGACGGCGAGCTCACCGCCCGTGGCAACCTCGTCACGTACGGCAGGTACTTCGGGATCCCACGGTCCGTGTGCGCGCAGCGCGCTACGGAGCTGCTGGACTTCGCGCAGCTCAGCGAGCGCGCGGACGCGAAGGTCGACGAGCTGTCCGGCGGCATGAAGCGCCGCCTGACCATCGCCCGCGCGCTCGTCAACGAGCCGCGCCTCCTCATGCTCGACGAGCCCACCACCGGCCTCGACCCGCAGGCCCGCCACATCCTGTGGGACCGGCTGTTCCGCCTCAAGGAGCAGGGCACCACCCTCGTCGTGACGACGCACTTCATGGACGAGGCGGAGCAGCTCTGCGAGCGGCTCGTCGTCGTCGACCACGGCCAGATCATGGCCGAGGGGAGCCCCGCGGAGCTGATCCGGCGGTACTCGTCGCGCGAGGTCGCGGAGCTCCGGTTCGGCACGGACCGCAACGAGGAGGCGGCGCGGGTCCTCGCCGAGGTGGGGGACCGGCTCGAGATCCTCCCGGACCGCGTCCTCGTCTACGCGTCCGACGGCGAGGCGATCCTCGAGCAGGTCGCCGCGCGCGGGCTGCGCCCCACCACGAGCCTCGTGCGCCGGTCGAGCCTGGAGGACGTGTTCCTCCGTCTCACGGGGCGGAGCCTCATCGAATGAGCACCACCACCCTGCCCGACGGCGCAGCCCCCGAGGCGCCCGTCCGCCGGCTCGGCGCCTGGTACGTCGCCGAGTACCGCCTGCGGGCCATGAAGGCGTACGGCTGGACGATCGTCGTCGGCGGCCTCGGCAGCCCGCTCCTGTACCTTCTCGGCCTCGGGATGGGGCTCGCGACGTTCATCGAGACACCGGTCGCGTCGGGGCCGCACGGGCCCGTCGACTACGTCGTGTTCGTCGCGCCCGCGCTCCTCGTCACGGCCGCCATCTCGGTCGCGACCGAGGAGTTCACCTACGTGATCATGGAGGGCTTCCGCTGGCGCAAGCTCTTCTGGGGCGTCAACGCGACCCCCGTCGAACCGAGCCAGCTCGCGGGCGGGATCGTGATCGCCGTCCTGGTGCGGATGCTGTTCACGACCGTGGCGTACGCCGTCCTGGCGCTCGCGTTCGGGGCGCTGGGGCACCCGTGGACGGTGCTCGTGCTGCCGTTCGTCGGGATCTTGGGCGGGCTCGCGTTCGGGCTGCCGCTCATGGCGTACTCGGCGGGCCTGACCGAGGACAAGGGCCAGTTCGCGATCGTGCAGCGGTTCATCTTCACGCCGATGTTCCTGTTCTCGGGCACGTTCTACCCGCTGTCCACGCTGCCGGGCTGGTTGCACTGGATCGGCTGGGTCTCGCCGTTGTGGCACGCGACCCAGCTCGGGCGCGTGATCTCGTACGGCGAGAGCGAGCCGGGCTGGCTGATCACCGTCCATGTCGTGGTGCTCGTCGGGCTGATCATCGGCGGCTGGCTCGGGGTGCGCCGCCGCTTCACGAGGAGGCTGCGCGCATGAGCGACATCCTGGCCCCCGGACGGTCGGGCGGGGTGAGCGCCCTGTACGCGGGCAACGCGCGCGCCGTCGTCGCCCGGAACCTCGCCGCCACCAAGACGAGCAACTGGACCGTCGTGCTGTCGGGCTTCTTCGAGCCCGTGTTCTACCTGTTCGCGATGGGCGTCGGGCTCGGCACGTACGTCGGGGACGTGACGCTGCCGTCGGGGCTGCACGTGGAGTACGCCGCGTACATCGCACCCGGCCTCCTGGCGGTGTCCGCGATGAACGGCGCCGTCTACGACTCGACGTGGAACGTGTTCTTCAAGATGCGCTTCGCGCGGCTCTACGAGGCGATGCTCGCGACGTCGCTCGGCCCGCTCGACGTGGCGTTCGGCGAGATCTCCTACGCGCTGCTGCGCGGGGCCGTCTACGCGACCGGGTTCCTCACGGTCATGCAGGTCATGGGGCTCAACCTGTCGTGGACGGCGGTGCTCGCGCTGCCCGCCGTCGTGCTCGTCGCGTTCGCGTTCGCATCGTTCGGCATGGCCATCACGAGCCTCATGAAGACGTTCCAGCAGATGGACTGGATCAACATCGTGCTGCTGCCGATGTTCCTGCTGTCGGCCACCTTCTTCCCGATCAGCGTCTACCCGGCGCCGCTGCAGTGGCTCATCCAGGCGATGCCGCTGTGGCACGCGGTCGAGCTGGTCCGCGGGCTCACGACGGGCGACCTGCCGCCGAGCATCTGGTGGCACGTCGTGTACTTCGTGGCGATGATCGGGATCGGTCTCACGGTCACGACGCGCCGCCTGCGCGCGCTCTTCCTCGCCTGACCGCGAGGTAGTACGGCGGCCGGTATACCTCGCGAGGTAGTACGGCGGCCGGTATACCTCGCGGTCAGGGCCAGTCGGTGAGGTCCGGGTACTTCGCCGCACGGCCGTCGCCCGACGACTCGTGCCGCAGGCGCCGACCGACCCACGGCCCCACGTACTCGCGGGCCCACCGGGCGTTCTCGCGGGCGCGCTCGGAGAACGGTGCCCGGGGCAGCGCGGTGAACGGCTCGTCCCAGGCGTCGTCGTCGGGTGCGAGCCCCAGCCCGACGAGCGCGGCGTCCGCCACCCGGCGGTGACCCTCGTCGGTCAGGTGGATGCGGTCCGAGGCCCACACGCGCCAGTCCTGCAGGGCTCGCATGCCCCACAGGTCGAGCACGTGCGCGCCGTGGCGTCGCGCGATCGACCAGATGTTCGCGTTGTAGACCCCGACGCGCGACCGTGTCAGGGACACGATCGGGCTCTCGCTCGCGTCGAAGCCCGTGGCCAGCAGCACGTCGACGCCCGCCGCTCGTAGGCGTACGACGGCGTCCTCCAGCCGCCGCGACAGGGCGTCGACGTCGGCGCGGGGGCGCAGGATGTCGTTGCCGCCGCCGACGAGGCTCACCAGGTCGGGCTCGAGGTCGAGGGCGTGGGGGAGCTGGTCGTCGACGATCGGCCCGAGGAGCTTGCCGCGGACGGCGAGGTTGGCGTAGCGCAGCGGTGTCTCACCGGCCGCGACGCGGCGCGCGGACAGTGCCGCGGCCAGGCGGTCCGCCCACCCGCGGCACCGGTCCGGCGCGGCGGGGTCGGTGTCCCACAGGCCCTCCGTGAACGAGTCGCCGACGGCGGCGTAGGAGGTCCAGCGGGGGGCGGGTGCGTGCGGGGTGTCGCTCGTTGTCACGTGGCCATTGTGTCCCAGGCGTGGCCCCGGTACCGGAGACCGCGACCGGTCACCGGACACGGGCGCACGCGGCGCGGGCGAATGACACCCGTGTCGTTCGCCCCGTACCCTGGGGGCGCCGGGTCAGCCCGGCCGTCGTGCGCGGGTCGCACGGACGTCGCGAGGCGAGAGGAACCGGGATGGGCGAGGCCACGAGGCGGCTCACGGACGTGACCGGAGCCGACCACACCGCGGACGGCGGGCTCGACGAGCGCGACCGCGCGATCCTCGACTTCGAGCGCCAGTGGTGGAAGTACGCCGGCGCCAAGGAGGCGGCCATCTCCGAGCTCTTCGGCATGACCGCGACCCGGTACTACCAGACCCTCAACGCGCTCATCGACACCGACGCCGCGCTCGCGCACGACCCGATGCTCGTCAAGCGCCTGCGCCGGCTGCGGTCCGCGCGGCAGCGCGAGCGCTCCGCCCGCCGCGCAGGCTCGGGCGCGTGACCTGCGACGTCGCCACCGGGGCGGGCGTGACTTCGGGCTCCTTAGGACCGGCGGTTACCCTGTGCCGGTGAGCAAGAGCTACCGGTACCCCCCGGACGAGTTCGACGACGTCCCCGAGGACGCCCCGACGGGCGTCCACCGGGTGCCGCGGAGCCCCTGGCGCAAGGTCCTCCCGTTCGTCGTCGTGGCCGTCGTCTTCGCCGTGGTCGCGTACGGCGCCGTCACGATCGGGTCGAGCCTGCTGGGCTCGGGGGACGCGAGCGCGTCCGACAAGTCGACGTCCGCCTCGAAGGACTCGACGACGAAGTCCACCTCGAAGTCCACGAAGAGCAGCACGCCGAAGGCGACGAAGTCCCCCGACGACGATGCCTCCGACGACGCGTCCGGCAGCGACGACGAGGCCGGCGGCGACGTGGACCTCGCGACGTCGATCGCAGTGAAGAACGGCGCCGGGATCGCCGGGCTCGCGGGCCGCGGAGCCACGAAGCTCCAGGGTGCCGGCTTCACGAAGGTGGCGGCCTCGGACTACACGGGGACCAAGCTCGCGGACTCCGTCGTCTACTACGTCAAGGATGCCGATGCAGCGACGGCCAAGAAGGTGGGCTCGCTCCTCGGCATCTCGGACGTCGAGCAGGTGAGCGCCCTGTCCGGCGGGGCGCCGATCATCGCGGTCCTGCTGCACGACCTGTCCTGACGGCCGCTGTTCACCTCGCGAAACACACCAGCCCGGACCATTCCCCTCACGCGCGGTCGCGGCTAGGCTCGCTCGTGCACCGTGGGCGACCGGCTCGCGGGCGAGATGGCACGGCGATTCGCGAGCGAGCGACCGGCGTCCGGAGCGGGTCCGAGGGGGGCCTCCGGCTCGGCCCGCCGCAGAAGGAGACTCAGATGGCCCAGGGCACCGTCAAGTGGTTCAACGCCGAGAAGGGGTTCGGCTTCATCACCCCTGAGGCGGGCGGCCAGGACGTGTTCGTGCACTACAGCGCGATCCAGTCGGATGGTTACCGGTCCCTCGACGAGGGGCAGCAGGTCGAGTTCGAGGTCGGACAGGGCCAGAAGGGCCCGCAGGCGGAGCAGGTCCGGCCGCTCTGAGCGGCAACGGTCTCGGCGACGGCGGGTCCCGCGGGGCGCGCGACGTCGTCGTCGTGGGGGCTGGGCCCAACGGCCTCGCGGCAGCGGTCACGCTCGCACGCGCGGGCCTCGGGGTGCTGGTGCTCGAGGCCGAGGACACGGTGGGCGGTGGCGCGCGCACGCTCGACCTCGGGCTCGCCGAAGGAGTCGTGCACGACGTGTGCTCGGCCGTGCACCCGATGGCGTGGGCGTCCCCGTTCCTCGAGGCGTTCGGCCTTGCCGACCGTGTGGAGCTGCTCGTCCCCGAGGTCTCGTACGCGCAGCCGCTCGACGGCGGCAGGGCGGGCCTCGCCTATCTGGACCTCGAGCGCACGGTCGACGCCCTCGGACCCGACGGCGCCGCCTGGCGCAGCATCTTCGGACGCCTGTCATCGCACTGGCGTGACGTCGTGGCCGTGGCGTTGGGGGACAAGCGGTCGCTCCCGCCGGGGGTGAGCGCCTCGACGCCGTGGTCGGCGGTGCGCTTCGGGCTCGCCGCGCTCGAGCATGGCACGCCCGCGTGGAACCTGCGCTTCAAGGGCGACGAGGCGCCCGCGCTGCTCACGGGCGTCGCGGCGCACACCATCACGTCGCTGCCGTCGATGGCGGGCGCCGGCACCGCGCTCCTGCTGGGCGCGCTCGCGCACGCCGACAAGGGGTGGCCGATCCCGCGCGGCGGGTCGGGAGCGATCGTCGCGGCCCTGGTCGCCGACCTCGAGGAGCACGGCGGCGAGGTCGTCACCGGGCGTCCGGTCCGGTCCGAGGCCGACCTCCCGCCCGCTCGCGCGTACGTGTTCGACACGACGCCCCGCACTCTGCTCGAGGTCTTCGCGGACCGTGTGCCGGCGCGGGCCGCGCGTTCCCTGAACGCCTTCGGCTACGGCAACGCCGCGTCCAAGGTCGACTTCGTCCTGAGCGGTCCGGTCCCGTGGAAGCACCCCGACGTGGGGCTCGCCGGGACGGTGCACGTCGGCGGGACGCGTCGGGAGATGGCGGTCGCGGAGCGTGAGGTCCACGCGGGCCGGCACGCCGCGCGGCCGGTCGTGCTCCTGAGCGACCCGGCCGTCGTCGACGAGACCCGCGAGGTGGGCGGCCTGCGGCCCCTGTGGACGTATGCGCACGTGCCCGCGGGCTCGACGGTCGACCAGACCGAGGCGGTCACCGCGCAGATCGAACGCTTCGCACCCGGGTTCCGGGACGTCGTCGTGACCTCGCGCGCCACGACGGCGGCCGAGATGCCCGCCCACGATGCGAACTACGTGGGCGGGGACATCGCGGCAGGCGAGGTGTCGCTGTACCGGATGTTCGCCCGCCCGACGCCGTGGCTCGACCCCTACGCGACCGGGCTCGACGACGTGTACCTCTGCTCGGCGTCGACACCGCCGGGGCCCGGCGTGCACGGTCTGGGCGGCTGGTTCGCCGCGCGCCGGGTGCTTCGCCGCACGTTCGGGAGCCGCGCGCTACCGGAGCTCGGCCGGGACTGAGGTGACGTCGTCGGTCGGCGCGGCTGCGCCGTCGTCTGATCCGGTTCGCAGGAGGCGGCGACGGGCCCACGGGACGAGCCGCTCGAGGGGCAGGAAGGCGAGCCAGCAGATCACGGTCGGCAGGAAGTGGATGCCGAGCGCGATGTACGTGATCAGGTGGAAGACGCAGATGAGCGCGACCACCGCGTAGACCAGCCGCCCGCGGACCCACAGGGCGATGGGGGAGAGCAGCTCGGCGATGAACAGGATCCACTGGCCGACCTTGAGGAGTCCCGGGTAGTCGGTGGACCAGCTCACGGCCGAGCGGCCGCGGCGCAGCAGCGACCAGACGATCACCGAGCTGTTGGGCCAGTTGAAGAGGCCGCCCGTGCGGACGATCTTCTGCAGCGCCGACCCGAAGTAGGTCATGACCACGGCGATCTGGATGCAGCGGACCGCCCAGCCGGCGGCCTCGGAAGGCGTCTGGTCGGTGAAGCGCGCGGGCGGCACGGTCGGCAGGAGCAGGAGGGCGAGCACGAGCGCCATGTGGTCGTGCGACACGTACCCGAAGCCCTGCGAGTTCTCCATCCAGGCGAGGAAGACGACGCCCGCCACCCAGCCCGTCACGCGGCCGGCCCACTGGAGCGAGCGAGCCGCGCACGCCATGAGCACGGGGGTCGCGAGGCAGGTGACGACGAGGGTCCACTGCATGACGTACCCGCCGACGGGCGTGGGTTCGGGGATCGGCAGGATCCGGCCGATGAGCGTGGGCTGGTAGAGCTCGCGCGAGTAGCCGTGCCCGATCACGTCGTGCGTGAGGACGAAGATGTCCCAGATCGTGAAGAGGTACAGGGCGGCGCGGAGCACCGCGATGCGAGCGAGCGCGACGGGGGAGAGCCACCACCGGCCGACGGCGCGGCCGGCCCTGCCGAGGGTGCTCGTCATTGTCACTGCACTCCTCCGGCGGGCACGTGGTAGACGGCGAGGACCTCGACGCTCTCGTCCCCCGTGGGGCGGCCGTCGTGGAGCTTCTTGGTCGAGCGCTTGAGCGTGAGGGTCGCGAGCGGGGGCCGGTGCGGGTAGCGCCACGCGTAGGCGCGCGCGACCCCGGCGAGCAGGTCGGGGTCGTCGACGATCCGCTGGAGCTGGCCCTCGATCTCCGCGTGCCCGACGCCGATGCCCATCTGGTCGAGCCAGACCTTGACGTCGTGCCCGTCGGCCGTCGTGCCGATGATGAAGGCCGACCTGACCGTGCCGTCCGGGTTGGTTGCGAACGCGTACTGCGACAGCGAGCCCAGCGGGAACCAGTCGTTGGTGTTCTTGAACGTCGTCGGGACGAGCTGCGCGATCAGCAGGACGACGAGCGCTGCGGCCGCGACCGTGATCCGCCACGTCCGGGCGGTCGTGCTGAGCCGACGCGGCGCGACGGTGCGCGGATCGTCGAGGGACATGCGCCGAAGCCTAACGTTTCGCGATGGGCGTACGGGACCCCCGCCCAGGGGAGGTCCGGCGTCTTGCACTCGCCAGGGCCGAGTGCCAATAATGGCGTTAGCACTCTCGCCTTGAGAGTGACAAACCCGGGTCGACCGGCGAGGCCCCGGACCGCACGCGTGACCTGAACGCGGACGGTCGGGCCGTCCGTCGCGGGCGTCGGCAGACCCACCGAAGCCACCAGCGGAGGATCTGTCCCCATGGCCAAGATCATCGCGTTCGACGAGGAAGCTCGTCGGAGCATGGAGCGCGGGCTCAACCAGCTCGCGGACACCGTCAAGGTCACGCTCGGCCCCAAGGGCCGCAACGTCGTGCTCGACAAGAAGTGGGGCGCCCCCACGATCACGAACGACGGCGTGAGCATCGCCAAGGAGATCGAGCTCGACGACCCGTACGAGAAGATCGGTGCGGAGCTCGTCAAGGAGGTCGCCAAGAAGACCGACGACGTCGCGGGTGACGGCACCACCACCGCCACCGTGCTCGCCCAGGCGCTCGTGCGCGAGGGCCTGCGCAACGTGGCCGCCGGCTCGAACCCCATCGCGCTGAAGAAGGGCATCGAGAAGGCCGTCGAGGCCGTCACCGAGCAGCTCCTCAACTCCGCGAAGGAGATCGAGACCAAGGACGAGATCGCCGCCACCGCCGCGATCTCGGCCGGCGACCCGGCGATCGGCGAGCTCATCGCCGAGGCGCTCGACAAGGTCGGCAAGGAAGGCGTCATCACCGTCGAGGAGTCGAACACCTTCGGCCTCGAGCTCGAGCTCACCGAGGGCATGCGCTTCGACAAGGGCTTCCTCGCCCGCTACTTCGAGACGGACCCGGAGCGCCAGGAGGCCGTGCTCGAGGACCCGTACGTCCTGCTCGTCGAGTCGAAGATCTCGAACGTCAAGGACCTGCTGCCCGTCCTCGACCAGGTCATGAAGGCCGGTCGCTCGCTCCTCATCATCGCCGAGGACGTGGACGGGGAGGCGCTCGCCACCCTCGTGCTCAACAAGATCCGCGGGACCTTCAAGTCCGTCGCCGTCAAGGCCCCGGGCTTCGGCGACCGCCGCAAGGCCATGCTCCAGGACATCGCGATCCTCACGGGCGGCCAGGTCATCACCGAGACCGTCGGCCTCAAGCTCGAGAACGCGACCCTGGACCTGCTCGGCCAGGCGCGCAAGGTCGTCGTCACCAAGGACGAGACGACCATCGTCGAGGGCGCGGGCGACGCCGACCAGATCACCGGTCGCGTGAACCAGATCCGCTCCGAGATCGAGAAGTCGGACTCCGACTACGACCGCGAGAAGCTCCAGGAGCGTCTCGCCAAGCTCGCCGGCGGCGTCGCCGTCATCAAGGCCGGCGCGGCCACCGAGGTCGAGCTCAAGGAGCGCAAGCACCGCATCGAGGACGCCGTCCGCAACGCGAAGGCTGCCGTCGAGGAGGGCATCGTCGCCGGTGGTGGCGTGGCCCTCATCCAGGCCGGTGCCGCCGCGTTCGAGAAGCTCGAGCTCGAGGGCGACGAGGCGACCGGTGCTCAGATCGTGAAGGCTGCGATCGAGGCTCCGCTCAAGCAGATCGCCGTCAACGCCGGCCTCGAGGGTGGCGTCGTCGTGGAGAAGGTCCGCAACCTCCCCTCGGGTCACGGCCTCAACGCCGCGACCGGGGTGTACGAGGACCTGCTGGCTGCGGGCGTCAACGACCCGGTCAAGGTCACGCGCTCCGCGCTGCAGAACGCGTCGTCGATCGCCGCGCTCTTCCTCACCACCGAGGCCGTCGTCGCGGACAAGCCGGAGAAGCTTCCGGCCGCGCCCGCCGGTGACGGTGGCATGGGCGGCATGGACTTCTGAGTCCCGCCCTCTCGTACGACGGGCCGTCGGCCCCGGCTTCGCGCCGGGGACGGCGGCCCGTCGTCGTACTCGGACCGGTCCGTCCGGCGGAACGCCCAGGCGCGTCGGGGAAGATGGGGTGATGGACGGGCTGCTGGACCGCGCGGTGCGCCTCCTGTCGGCGTTCGACGACGACGGTGCACCCCTGACCCCGACCGAGCTCGCCGCGCGCGCCGGGCTCGCCACCTCGACGGCGCACCGGATCGCGACCGACCTCGAGCGGCTCGGGCTGCTCGCGCGGACGTCGTCGGGCGGGTACGTGCCCGGTACGACGCTCTGGGCGCTCGGGGAGCGGGCGCCCGTCGCGACGCGCCTGCGCGAGGCCGCGCTGCCCCACCTGCGGAGGCTGCACGAGCTGACCGGCGCCGAGTCGCACGTGACCGTCCTCGACCCGGCGGCCGAGGGCGCGGCGCGGCTGCGCTGCGTCGTCCGCGTGCGCGGCGCCGGGGCCGACGACGCCGGCGCCGACCCGGATCCCCCCTCGGGGCGCAGCAGCGGCGCCGACTCGGACGCCGCGCTCAGCGCCGTGGCGGTCGCGCTCGGCCTGACTGGCCCCGTGGGGGCACGGTCCACCGAGCTCACCCTGGTCCGCGCCGACGACGGCACGCTCGCTCTGGCAGCCCCCGTCCCCGAGGTCCAGGGGCTGCCCGCCGCGGCGGTGGGGCTCGTCGTCGGGCCGGGGGACGACTCCGACGCGGCCGCGCGCCGGGCGGGACCGCTCGTGGTGGCGGCCTCGGTCGCGGTGGCTCGCGCCGTCAGCGTGGAGGACAGCGTGACCGGCGCGCGGCTCGTCGTCAGTGGTGGTGGTCCGACGGGCTGACCGCCCGCCGCGCCGCGCGGTCGCGGCCTGCGACCCGCAGCCCCGACGCGGCCAGGCGCCGGACCATCTCCCGCCGGTCGACGGGCAGCGCGCCCGCCGCGACGAGCTCGTCGTACCGCTCGACCGGGTAGTCGTAGTGGTCGAGGTCGAACGCTCGGCGCGGGATGCCCGCGGCGTCCGCGAACGCGTGCAGCTCGTCGGTCGACGCGTCGCTGACGAGATGGCCCCACACGGTCCCGTGCCGGGGCCAGCGCGCGTCGTCGATGAGGATGGTCATGCTCCGATCCTCTCAGCCCGGCTCAGCCTCCGAAGAGTGCCGCGGCACCGGCCTCGGCGTCCTCGTACGTCTGTGCCGCCCCCACCATGGCGACCTGGATCCCGCCGAGCGACTCGTCGACGCGGACCTGCACGGCCCGCCAGTCGTCGACGACCGCCGCGAACCGTGCGGCCGCCTCCCCGCGCCACGTGGCCTGGAGCTCCTCCAGCCGGTGCAGCATCGCCGCCACCTCGCTTCGCACCGCGGCGGCGGTGCTGTCGACCGTCCGTGCCGCGTGCGCGACGTCGGCGCTGTCCACCTCGAACTTGCTCACCGTGTCCTCCGTCCCCGGGCCCCGGACGGGCCCGACCGGAGCACGACGTTAGGGCCGTGACCGTTCGGTCGGGGGAGCCCGGTACGGCGCCTGTGCACGACGCACGCCGGGCGCGCGTCGGGGACGGGTCTCAGGCCGCGGGATCGGCGGGAGGCTCGGCCGCGAGGCGGGCCAGCTCCTTGTCGATGCGGGCCTGCTCCGCCTGGAGGTTCTGCCGGGCCGCCTCTTCCCACGCATGGCCCATCGGGCTCCAGTAGATGGCGGGACGCGCGAGGAACCGGGACACGATGAGGCGGCGCGCCTCCAGGAACTCGCGCAGCGGGATCTCCGCGTACTCCTCGCGGACCGCGCGGAGGTACTCCTTGTACCGCTGCGGCTCGCCGGCGAGGAGTGCGAGGTCGGCGTCGGACAGCACGGCCGCGTCGCCGTCTCCCGGCTCCGGGTAGTGCCGGTGGAGCATCGCGACGAGGTCGCGCACGCGCGCGGCCGTCCGTTCGGGGACGCCGAGGCCGGCCAGCTCGTCGTGCGCGAGCAGGGCGCTCGCGTCCTCGTCCTCGCTGCCCGTCGTCGCGTGCTCCGCGTCCGTGTCGTGCGCGAAGACGGCCCCGTGGTACCAGGCGGCCAGCCGGACGGCGTCCGGCTCGTGGGTCTCCTGCGAGAGCTCGTCGACACGACCCAGCACGTCCATGAGGTGCCGGACGTTGTGGAACGACCGTGACGGGTGCGACCACCGGTCGAGGAGCCGCTGTCCTACCGCGCGGACCTCCTCGTCGGGCGCTGTCGCGCCCGCACCCCGGCAGGACCGGAGCCAGGAGGAGCCGAGCCATTGATGTGCGTCGTGGACGCCCATGCCCCGCCTTCGTCGTTCGTGTTCTGACGCCTGCGAGCCTACTCTGACGCGGCGGTCGGAGCGGCCACCGCGACGGGCACCTCGAGCCGGACCGTCAGCCCGCCGCCCGGAGTGTCGCGGACGGCGACGTGGCCGTCGTGCGCGCCGACGATCGCGGCGACGATCGCGAGGCCCAGCCCCGAGCCGCCCGACGCGCGGTTGCGCGACGAGTCCGCGCGGTAGAACCGCTCGAACACGTGCTGGGCCTGCTCGGCGCTCACGCCCGGACCGTGGTCGCGGACCTCGACGACGCCGCGCGCGCCGTCGTCCGTGAGACCGACGGCGAGCTGGGCGGGCGTTCCCGCCGGGGTGTGCCGCACGACGTTGCCCACGAGGTTCGCAAGGACCTGCCGCAGCCGGTCCTCGTCGCCCGTGACGACGACGTCGGGCACGACGGCGCCCGCGTCGCCGGGCCGGGGCGGGGCGAGCGAGACGAGCGCGACCGGGCGGGTGGGGTCGAGGGCCTCGAGGTCGCGCGTGGCATCGTGCGCGAGCGCCGTGAGGTCGACGGGCTCCTTGCGGACCGGGCGACCCTCGTCGAGCCGCGCCAGCGCGAGGAGGTCGTTGACGAGCGTGCCCATGCGGCTCGCGGAGTCCTCGATGCGGCGCATGGTGTCGTCGACCTGGTCCGACGTCGTCAGCGCGCCCATGCGGTACAGCTCGCCGTAGCCACGGATCGTCGCGAGGGGGGTACGGAGCTCGTGCGAGGCGTCCGAGACGAAACGGCGCATCCGTCCCTCCGACGCCTCCTGCGCCGCGAACGACTCCTCGATCTGCGCGAGCATCGCGTTGAGCGACGCCGTGAGAGAGCCGACCTCGGTGGTCGGGGGCTCCTGCGGGATGCGGCGGGCGAGGTCGCCTCCCGCGATCGCGGCGGCCGTCGTCTCGATCGCGTGCAGGGGGCGCAGCTCGCGACGGACCAGCCAGTAGCCGAGCGCCGCCCCCGCAATGATCACAGCGAACGCGGTGAGGCCGAGGACCTTGCCGAGCTGGTGGACCGTCGACTGGACGTCCGCGAGCGGAAGGCCGACGTACACGATGACGGTGTCGCCCGTCGTGGTCGGGTACGTCATCGCGAGCAGGCGCCACTGGGTGCCGCTGTCCTTGCCGTTCTTGTACTGGGCGTCGACGGTGAAGGCCTCACCGCCGCGCAGCTTGACCTGGAGCGGGGTCAGGTCGGGGACCTGGGGCGTGCCGTAGCGGTCCGTCACGTGGCCCCAGGTGTAGGAGCCTGACTCGCCGTCGGTTCCGACGACGTCGACGTAGTACTCCGACGGCAGAAGACCGTTGCCGACCGAGGCTCCGCGTTGCATCTGGGAGACCTGGGACACGACGGCCGTCACGTTCTGCGTCAGTTCGTCGTCGACCTTTCCCACGAGGTACCGCTGGACGAGCGTGATGCTCGCCACCGCGGCGACGACCAGCCCGACGGCGAGGAGCGCGGAGACGATCGCCACGAGCCGCGACCGCAGCGGGATGCGCGCCCACCAACCCCACCGAGGGCTGCCGGGGGGTGCGTCGACGTGCAGGACGCGCGGGCCGTCGTCGGGCGCGGGCGTGCCGGCACCACTCTCCGGCGGGGCCGGGGGAGGAGTGGGGGTCTCGTCCACGTCGACTCGGGCGGTCGGCTTGCCGGACTGCTTCATGAACGTCACGGGGTGCCCGCTGTCACGACGGTCACCGCGGGGGCTGGCGGAGCAGGTACCCGACGCCGCGCTTGGTCTGGATCAGGGCGGGCAGCGGCACCTGCTCGCCGTCGGGCCCCGTGGTGGTGAGGGTGTCGATCTTGCGGCGCAGGTAGGAGATGTAGGACTCGACGATGTTCGCGTCGCCGCCCCAGTCGTACTGCCACACGTGGTCGAGGATCTGCGCCTTGGAGAGCACGCGGCCGCCGTTGAGCATGAGGTAGCGCAGCAGCTTGAACTCGGTGGGCGACAGCTCGACGAGCTGGCCGGCGCGGTGCACCTCGTGCGAGTCCTCGTCGAGCTCGAGGTCCGCGAAGCGCAGGACGGCGGTGTCGTCGGGCTCGGCGTGCGTGCGGCGGAGCACGGCGCGGATGCGGGCGACGACCTCCTCGAGGCTGAACGGCTTGGTGACGTAGTCGTCGCCGCCGACCGTCAGGCCCGCGATCTTGTCCTGCGTGTCGTCGCGCGCCGTCAGGAACAGGACGGGCGTGTACTGGCCCTTCTCGCGCATGCGCCGGGTGACGGTGAAGCCGTCCATGTCGGGCAGCATGACGTCGAGCACGACGAGGTCAGGGTCCAGGTCGCGGACGAGCTTGAGCGCGTTCTGCCCGTCCGCGGCGGCATGCACCTCGAACCCGGCGAACCGCAGCGACGTGGACAGCAGCTCACGGATGTTGGGCTCGTCGTCGACGACCACGAGCCGCGCCTCAGGACTCCCCATGGATCGAGTGTGTCCCCGTTGCCTGGAGAATTCCTGGCAACGGGCCGGGAACACTCAGAGGAAGCGCAGCGGGTCGAACTCCTCGATCGGGATGATCCGCACGCGCGGCAGCGGGGCCTGGAAGGCCTGGACGTCGTGCTCGAGGTCCAGGATCTCCAGGCCGCGGCTCGCGAGCTCCGTCATGCGCAGGTTGACGAACTCGCGGAAGCCCAGCAGCCCCACGCGCCGGTCCTCGCCGAGCAGCGCCTCGACCTGGGGGATGAAGTCGCCGTCGTGGCTCGCGAGCACCACGTTCCCCGGGCGGTCCCGCAGCGCCTCCAGGGTGCGCTGGATACCCATGTCGACGACCTTCTCGGTCCCGTTGCCAGCGAGGGGGACGGGCCGGTAGCCCATCGCGAGGAGCGCCTGCACGAACGGCATCGGGAGCTGGCCGGACGTCGCGTTGAGGAAGAACAGCGGGACGACGGGGGCGCCCCACTGGGCTCCCACGAACGACGCGATCCGGTCCCAGCGCGGGCGCTCCTCGGGGCTGGGACGGTGACCGAGCACGCTCATCCCGAGCGTCGCGTCGATGTTCTCGCCGTCCACGAGCAGGTACGTGGGGGCGACGGCCGGTCCCGCGCCGTCGGCGGCGGGCTGGGATGGGGAGACGGTCGCGCTCGGGTCGCTCATGCCGCCAGCCTATCCGCGCGGCCGCCGTCGTCCGCGAGGTATACCGGCGGCCGTACTACCTCGCGAGGTAGTACGGCCGCCGGTATACCTCGCGGGGGAGGGGAGGGGATGGGAACGCCAAGGCGGGTCCGGCCGACGTCGGCCGGACCCGCCCTGGGGAGCCCGCGCAGAGGTGCACGCGCGGTGTGCAGTCCTGGTTGCCTTCCGGGTGTGCGCCCGGTGGTCCCGACCTAGGACTGCGCGTCGGTGGCGGGCGGGGCCGCGATCTCGGGGGTCACGGGGGTCGCGGCAACGGCCGGCGTCGCCGCGCCGGTGCCCTTGAGGGCGGCCAGCCGGGCCTCGATCTCGATCTCCTCGCCCGAGCTCTCGAGCTCCGCGAACTGCGAGTCGAGCGACGACGCCGCGATCTCCGCCTGACCCTGCGCGAGGGCCTCCTGACGGCGGACCTTCTCCTCGAAGCGCGACACCTCGCTCGTCGGGTCCAGGACGTTGATCGAGCCGATCGCGCTCTGGACCTGCTGCTGGGCCTCGGCGGTCTTCGCGCGGGCGACGAGCGAGTCGCGCTTCGACTTGAGCTCGCCGAGCTTGTCCTTCATGGTCGCGAGGCCGGTCTTGAGCTTCTCGACGGTCTCGCGCTGGGAGGCGATGAGCGGCTCGGCCTGCTTGACCTCCTGCTCGGCCTGGATCTGCTTGCCGAGCGCGACCTTCGCGAGGTTGTCGAACTTGTCGGCGTTCGCGGTGTCGCCCGCCGCACGGTACTTGTCGGCCTGCGTCGAGGCGGCGAGCGCCTTCTGGCCCCAGTCCTGCGAGGCGCGGACGTCCTCGTTGTAGTCCTGCTCGGCGAGCCGCAGGTTGCCGATGGTCTGCGCGACGGCCTGCTCGGCCTCCGCGATGCTGTTCGTGTAGTCGCGGACCAGCTGGTCCAGCATCTTCTGCGGGTCCTCCGCGTTGTCGAGCAGGGCGTTGATGTTCGCCTTGGTGAGCTGGGCGATGCGCCCGAAGATGCTCTGCTTCTCGGCCATGTCCTTGCCTCTCCGTCGTGCCGTGTCGTTGCTGCCGTGCCGTCGCTGCCGTGCCGTTGCTGCGGGGTGGTGCGTGCTCAGAAGCGTCCGCCGCTGCTGCGGTCTCCGCCGCCCCCGCCCCCGCCGAAGCCACCCCCTCCGCCGCCCCAGCCGCCTCCGCCTCCGCCGAAGCCGCCGCCCCCGCGCAGGATCGAGTCGATGAGGATGCCGCCGAGGATCATGCCGCCGACGTTGGAGCCGCCGCCCCCGCCGGGCCCGCGCTGCTGGTTCGACCAGGTCTCGACGTCGCGCTGCGCGAGCTGCTGCGCCTGCTGCGCGTACTGCTCGGCCTGCTGGGCGAGCGTGAGCGCCTGCTGCGGGTCGGACTCCTTGAGCGCGAGCGCCTGCTGCAGCAGCCTCGCCGCCTCGGAAAGCCTGGTCCGGGCCTCGGGCCCCACGGCGCCCTTACGGGTGTCGATGAAGTCGCCGACGGCGTGGACCTGCGAGTCGACGCGGCCGATCGTCTGGTCGAGGAGCGCCCGGGCCTTCGCGTCGGCCTCGGCCTTCTCGCGGAACGGCTCGAGCGCCTTGTCGAGCGCGGCCTCCGCGGACGTCAGCCCGGCCTGCGCGGCGAGCGGGTCCCCGCCGGTCCGTGCGGTGCGCGCGGTGCTGACTGCGGCCTGCGCGGGCCCGACGGCGGCCTGGACGCCCGGGTCCGCCGGCGCGAGCCGCTGCGCGTCCGCGAGGTCCGACGTGATCGATGCGATGCCCTTCTCGAGGTTCTCGCCCGCGTGCGCGAGGTTCTCGCCCGCGTGGTCGACGGCGTCGAGCAGGGTCGCGGCCTGCCCGACGGCGGTCCCACCGGCCCGCGACCGGGCGACGGCCGCGCCGCGGTCGCCGCGTTCGACGTCGGCCCGTCCCTCGGCCACGGAGCGGAGCGCGCCGTCGAGCAGCGCGGCCGCCTGGTCGGGGTTACCGGTGACGGAGGCGAGCGTCGTCGGCGGGTAGGTGCGACCGAGCTCGGTGAGGGTCGCGCGCGCCGGGTCGATCCGCGCCCGCAGCTCGCCGGCGCGCTGCTCGACCTCGTCGAGCACCTCGGGGGCACGGGACTGGAGCTGGCGCAGCTCGTCGAACTTCGCGGCCTGCGCCTTCATGGTGTCCGACGCCGCCCGGCACAGCGTGACGACCTGGATCAGCATGCCCCGGGCCTGGGGCTCGGTCTCGGGCTGGTCGTCGTCGAGCCGCTGGCGCAGCGTGAACGCCTGCGCGACCTTCTGCTTCGCGTCGTCGAGCGCGACCTGGAACTCCTGGGTGGCCTCCTGGCCGAACTGGGCCTGCGCGAAGCCCAGCTCCTGCTCGGCGGACTTGGCGTCGTCGTCGATGGTGACGAGCGCGTTCGCGGCGCGCTTCTGCAGGTCGGCGGTCGTGAGGGCGGCGAGCGCCTCGGGGGCGTCGGGATCGGTGCCGGGCGGGACGTAGCGGCCGCCGGCCTTCGCGAGGTTCCGGCCGCGGCGCGACGCGCGCGCCACGAACACCACGATCACCACCAGCACGCCGAGCCCGAGGACCCACCAGATCCACGCCGACGACGAGCCCGAGCCGCCCCCGAGCGCCTGGGCGCCTGCGATCGCGGCTCCCGCCCAGTCGCCGTCGGACAGGTGGGAGCGGATCGTGTCGTCGGCCTTCGCGAGGTCGTCGTCGGACAGCGCCGACGTGGGGGCTTCGACACGCAGCCCGTACGCGCGGTCGTCGACGGCGACCGCGAGCAGGAGCTGGTTCGTCCCGAGCTGCGACAGGTCGGCCGTCTGCTTGGCCCAGTCCTCGCCGGACGCGCCGTCGAACGAGGACACGTAGACGACCCACAGGTCGAGCTGCGTCTTGTTGGACAGGTCGTCGAGCGCCGCCTTGACGTCCGACTCGTCCGAGCCCTTGAGCGCGCCGACCTGGTCCGTGATCGGCCCGGACAGCCGGAACGGCGCCACCTGCGGGAGCGGCGCCGTCGCCCCGGCGGAGGACGGCACGAGGAAGACGAGGACGAGCGCGAGCAGCGCGAGCACGACGGTCGCGAACGACCGCCGCGGACGGGGAGGGAGGGCCACGTCCCGATACTTCCGTGCCGCCCGGCACCCCGCAACCAGGCTCGGCTCAGCCCGCGCGCTCGGCGTCCAGGGTGTCGTCCAGGTCTTCCGCGTCGACGATCCGGTACGCGTAGCCCTGCTCGGCGAGGAACCGCTGGCGGTGCGCGGCGAAGTCCTGGTCCACGGTGTCCCGGGCGACGACCGCGTAGAAGTGCGCCGTCCGGCCGTCGTGCTTGGGGCGCATGACCCGGCCGAGGCGCTGGGCCTCCTCCTGGCGCGACCCGAACGACCCGGACACCTGGATCGCGACCGACGCCTCGGGGAGGTCGATCGAGAAGTTCGCGACCTTGCTGACCACGAGGTGCTGGATCTCGCCCGTGCGGAACGCGTCGAACAGGCGCTGGCGCTCCCGGACCGTGGTCTCGCCGGTGATCAGGGGCGCGTCGAGGTGCTCGGCGAGCTCGTGGAGCTGGTCGATGTACTGGCCGATGACGAGCGCCTGGTCGTCCGGGTGCTTCGCGAGGATCTGCTCGACGACGCGGTTCTTGCCCGACGCCGACGCCGCGAGCCGGTACTTGTCCTCCGGTTCGGTGGTCGCGTAGGCCATGCGTTCGCCGTCGGGCAGGGTGAGGCGGACCTCGACGCACTCGGCGGGCGCGATGTAGCCCTGCGCCTCGATGTCCTTCCAGGGCGCGTCGAACCGCTTGGGGCCGATCAGGCTGAAGACCTCGTCCTCGCGCCCGTCCTCGCGGACCAGGGTGGCGGTGAGCCCGAGACGACGGCGTGCCTGCAGGTCCGCCGTCATGCGGAAGATCGGCGCGGGGAGCAGGTGGACCTCGTCGTACACGACGAGGCCCCAGTCGCGCGCGTCGAGCAGCTCGAGGTGCGTGTACACGCCCTTCCGCTTGGTCGTGAGGACCTGGTAGGTGGCGATGGTGACGGGCTTGATCTCCTTGCGGGCGCCCGAGTACTCGCCGATCTCGTCCTCGGTCAGGCTCGTGCGCCTGACGAGCTCGTCCTTCCACTGTCGCGCGCTCACCGTGTTCGTCACGAGGATGAGCGTCGTCGTGGACGACTTCGCCATCGCGCCCGCGCCGACGAGCGTCTTGCCGGCCCCGCAGGGCAGCACGACGACGCCGCTCCCGCCGTGCCAGAAGCTCTCGACCGCGTGCTCCTGGTAGGGGCGCAGCTCCCAGCCGTCCGGGGTGAGGGTGATGTCGTGGTGCTCGCCGTCGACGTAGCCCGCGAGGTCCTCGGCGGGCCAGCCCAGCTTCACGAGGACCTGCTTGAGGTGCCCGCGCTCGGAGGGATGCACGACGACGGTGTCCTCGTCGATCCGCTCGCCCAGCAGGCCCGCGGTCCGCTTGGACCGCAGCACCTCGGTGAGGACGGCGCGGTCGAGGGACTGCAGCACGAGCCCGTGCGTGGGGTGCTTGACGAGCTGGAGGCGCCCGTAACGGGCCATCGTCTCCGCGACGTCGACGAGCAGCGGGTGCGGCACCGGGTACCGGCTGTAGTCCATGAGCGCGGAGACGACCTGCTCGGCGTCGTGCCCGGCGGCGCGTGCGTTCCACAGCCCCAGCGGCGTGAGCCGGTAGGTGTGGACGTGCTCGGGGGCGCGCTCGAGCTCCGCGAACGGCGCGATCGCGCGGCGCGCCTCGGCGGCGCGGGGGTGGTCGACCTCGAGGAGGAGGGTCTTGTCGCTCTGGACGATCAGCGGTCCGTCGGTCATGCGTCCTCCGTGGATGCGGTCGTCGGGGCGGGTCGGTGCACGGGCACGACGCGCGCGATCCGGTGGACCGCGACCGTGAGCTCGGCGTCGCGGGCCGGGTCGACGGCGCGCAGCCGGCCGCCGTCGAGGCGCAGCGGGCGGACGGTGCGGGTGACCGGGACGCCGCGCGCGTCGACCGTCTCGAGGGAGACGAGGGTCTGCTCGGCGATCGCGTCGTGCAGCAGGCCCAACAGGTCGCCGGGCTCCGTTGTTCCCCGGGGCTCGGGCCCGGGTGGCGCCGCTGGGCGTGGCGCGGCGAGCACCGCGCCGTCCCTGCCCCAGGCGGCCTCCGCCCGGGCCAGCGTGTCGCGGGACCGCAGCTCCCCGACGACGGCCTCGGCGCGCGCCGCGACGAGACCAGCCGCCCGGGACGCCCGTTCGGCGGGGGCCGAGGCGGGCGCGGCGGTCGGGGGCCCGTAGCGCGAGCGTCCGCGGCGGCGCCCGGGCGGGACGGTGCGGGGCCGGTCCGCCTCGGTGCTCACGGTCCGGCCCTCGTCGTCCTCGAGCGCGGCGCTCACCCCCGACGACGCGAGCGCGGTCCGCAGCTCGGCCGCGGGCACGTGCGCGGCGAGGACGGTGGGACCGAGCTGGTGCAGGCCGGTGGCACGCAAGGACGGATCGGCCAGGAACGACGCGACGAGGGCGGGGTCGTCGACGCGGACGTAGCTGAGCGCGGCGCCCACGCGCACACGGCCGAACCGGCGGGCCGCGTCGCGCACGAGGTACTCGAGGGGCTGGGGGAGGGGCCCGCGCGTGTGCCGGCCGAGGGCAGCGAGCAGCGTGTCGGCGTCCCCCGCGCTCCCCGCCGCGAGGGCGCGCGTGACCGAGTCGAGCGTGAACCGGACCGTCAGGGCGCCGCCGCGGGACTCGATCGAGGCGGCGTCGTCGAGGAGCCGGGCGAGGTCCCGCGTCGGCCGGCCCGGGACGATGCCTGTGAGGTCGCCCTGGAGGAGCAGGTCGTCGACCTCGGGCGGGAGGACGGCGTCGAGCGCGGCGACGGGGTCGGCGGACGCGCCCGAGCCGCCGTCGGCCTCGGCGAGGAGCGCGGCACCGGGCCCGCCGAGCGTGCCCAGCGCGACGACGCCCAGCAGCTCCGCGCCGCGCCAGACGCCCGCCACCGCGTCCCGGGGCGGGACGGCGCGCGGGGTGGCCCAGGCGAGGACGTCCTGGACGTCGTCGGCGGCCAGGGGCGCGGACGACGACGCCGCGGCGTCGAGCACGGTCCGTCGTAGCCGCGCGGCCCAGCCGGCGGTGTGCGTCGGGTCGAGGGCCGAGCGCAGGGTGCCGGCGGCGTCACGGGTCGTCGCGACCCACGGCGTGCGCGACGACGTCAGCCACGCGCGGGCGAGGTCGGCCCAGCGGCCCGCGACGTCGTCCGCGAGCCACGCGTCGACGAGCGTCGTCGGGACGAACGAGGCGGGGACCTCGCCGTCGTCGGCGACGAGCTCGGCCGCGAGCGCGAGCTCGGCGACCTGGGCCGCGGTGGCCTCGTCGACGTCGAGGCGCAGGGCGAGGCGGCGCAGGTCGCGCGCGCCGAGGCCCCCGGTCCGCAGGACGACGGGCGGCGCCTGCTCCCAGGAACGGACGAGATCGGTCACGAGCCGCACGGCCTCCTCGGCTGCACGGCCGGCCTCGGCGTCGACGGTCGCGGCCGGGTGCGCCGCGCGGTCCGGCACGGGCGGCGTCGGCCGGACACCGCGGTGCGTCAGCCCGCCGCGCAGGGACAGCGCCACGGCCGCAGGGACGGCCACGCGGCCCGCGTCGTCGCCGCCGAGGCGCTCGAGCAGGCCGTGCGTGACCAGCCAGCCCGTCGCGGCGACGGCGCGCGCCTCCGAACGCGGAGCGACGCCGACCGGAGGGCCCCACGTGAGGGCGTCGAGGATCGCGCGGGCCCCGGGCGGGGCGTCGTCGAGCGGGGCGAGGAGATCGCCGTCCGGGGCGGTCGCGGGCTCGGGCGCGAGGAACCCCGCGGGGTACGGGCCGAGGAACTCGAGCACGCCCGGGGCCGCGCGCAGGTCGGCGGGCGCGCCGGGCGGGGCCGCGTCCCACACGAGGGCCAGCGCCTCGAGCCGCTCGGCCGTGGCGCTCGCGGCACGTGCGAGGTCGTCCGCGGGGACGTCGTCGGCCGGGGCGAGACCCCCGACGACGGCGCTCACGTCGAGCGTGTGCGGCGTCCGGTCGTGGGGGTCGGCTCCCCGCACGGCGCACGCCTCGAGGACCTGGAGCGTGAACGTGTCGAGCTCGGCCAGCGCGCGGTCGACGCTCGCCCGGCCCGTCGCCCGCGCCGCGAGCGAGCGGATCGTCGAGGGGGAGGGGCTCGCCAGGTCGGGGCGGGCGCGCAGCAGCGCGACGAGCGCCGCGTCGTCCCGGTCGCGCAGCGCCTCGCTGAACGAGCGGGCGCCGGGCGATCCGACGGGTGCGGCGCCGGCGCTCGGTGACGTGCTGCGCTCGGGCCTGGCCATCCGATCGAGTCTACGGTGCGCGCGCAGGGCTCGGTGGGCTGCCCCGGCGGCAACCGGTCCACGCGGGCACCGAAGGCTCGCTGGTGCTCGTCGTCGCGGGCTGAGGGCGACCCCCGACCGTCAGCGCAGCAGACGGTAGAACCGGAAGTCCGCGAAGCCGTCGATCGGCAGCACCTCGACGCCGCTGAACCCGGCGTCGCGCGCGTAGCGTCCGAGGGTCGCCGGCCGCATCGCCGTGCCCGTGGCCGCGGACCCGGGCGTCGACATGCTGTCGGGGAGACAGATGAAGACGCTGTACGCGTACATGATCCGTTCGACCTCGTCGCCGTCCGGCGCGAAGTCCGGGGCGACGGCTTCGTCCATGACCACGACCGTCCCGTCCGCGACCGTCGCCTCGCGCATCGCGGTGAGCACCTCGACCGGGTGCGGCATGTCGTGCAGGGCCTCGAAGACGAAGGCCGCGTCGAAGGGGCCGGCGTCGGCCAGGGTCGTCGCGTCGGCGAGCCGGAAGGAGACGTTCGGTGCGCCTCCGGCGTGCTCGGCCGCAGCGGCGAGCGACGGTTCGTCCACGTCGAGGCCGACGACCTGAGCCCCCGGGTAGGCGCGCGCGAGCGCGATCGTCGACCAGCCGTGCCCGCAGCCGACGTCGGCGATGCGGGCGTGCGGACGGCCGAGGGCCGCGTCCACGTCGGGGGCCGACCTGAGGGCGTCGTGCAGGGCTGACTCGAACCACGGGCGGTTGACGTCGCCCTGAGCGTCCCTGGCGTCGGAGCCGAACGCTGCCCAGGGCACCCCGCCGCCGGAGCGGTAGGCCTCGAGGAGCTCGGGCAGGCGGGACGCCGCGGCGACCGCGAGCCGCGCGAGCGGTGCCGTGTAAGACAGGGAGCCGGTCGCCGTGAGGACGGCGGCGTGCTCGTCGGGCAGTGCGAAGCGGCCGTCGTCGCGGACGGCGAGGAGGCCGGCCACCGCCTGCTGCTCGAGCCACTCGCGGGCGTAGCGAGGGTGGATCCCGGCCTGCCGCGCGAGCTCGTCCGCCGTCTGGGGACCCATGGCGTCGAGCGCGCGGTAGAGCCCGAGCCGGTCGCCCAGGTAGATCGAGAGCGTCTCCATCGCGCCGAGCACGCGTTCGAACACGCGGTCCGCGAAGGCCGCGGTCAGGGAGTCGTCCGCTGGCTGGTTCATCTCGTCTGGCCCGGCGTCGGAAGCGGGGCAGTCAGTCCACGGTACGCCCCCGGCCTCCGCCGGGCGGCTCCTCCGCCGCCGCGGCGAGGCGGTGCAGCGCGTCGAAGACGAGGTCGACGTCGTCGCCCAGCGCGGCCTTGAGGACACGGTCGTAGTCGAGCGCGGCCTCGCGCATGCGCTCGAACGACGCGCGGCCCTCGGCCGTGAAGGCGATGCGCTGGACGCGGCGGTCGTGGTCGTCGCGGGTCCGGGTGACGAGCCCGCGCTGCTCGAGGCTCGTGAGGTGGTGGGTGAGGGTGGCGTCGGTGATGCCGACGGTGCGCGCGAGGTCGCGCTGGGTGGCGTGCCCGCCGTCGGAGAGCGCCAGGAAGATGAACCAGACCGCGCGGTTGCCGCCGGCCGTGTCGAGCCGCCGCTCGAAGGCCTTGTTCACGGTCTGGGTGGTCTCCCAGAGCGTCATCCCGAGGGCCCTCTTCCCACCGAAGCTCATGGTCCGAGCCTAGTCGCGTTCCTTGGAAGCCGAATCTTCAGCAATCTAATCGCTTGATATCGAATCATTCGATATCTAACGTGTTGCTCGAGGGGTCGACCGGCCCCTGGGGTGACACAGGAGGCAGGGACGATGACGACGATCGACGAGGTGAGGAAGACGCTCGGCGGGAAACCGGTGCTCCTCGTGGCGCCCGGTGACGCCGGGTTCGACGGCGTAGCCCCCGTGGTCTTCGCGGGTGACGGTGCCGAGCCCGCGCTCGTGGCGCGTCCGCGGGACGTGGGCGAGGTGTCGGCCGTCGTGCGGGCGGCCGCGGCCACGGGCGTCCCGTTCGCCGTCCGCGGCGGCGGCCACGCCTACGCGCGGTACGGCACGGTGGCCGGCGGGCTCGTGCTCGACCTCCGGTTGCTCGGCGGCGTGCAGATCGACCCGGAGCGACGCGTCGGGATCGCGTCGGCGGGCACGACGGCGGGGGACTACACGGGCGCGGCGGCCGAGCACGGCCTCGCGACCGGGTTCGGCGACACGCTGAGCGTCGGCGTCCCAGGGCTCGCGCTCGGCGGCGGCATCGGCTACCTCAGCCGGCGGGACGGCCTCACGCTCGACAACGTGCTGGGTGCGGAGGTCGTCCTCGCGGACGGCGCCGTCGTCCGGGCCTCCGACGACGAGAACCCCGACCTGTTCTGGGCGCTCCGCGGGGGCGGCGGGAACTTCGGCGTCGTCACCCGCCTCGACCTCCGCCTCACGCCCATGACGGTCGTCACGGGCGGGCTGCTCGCGTTCGCGCCCGACCCGCGGACCGTCGGCGCGCTCCTCGCCGCTGCGGCCGCGGCCCCCGACGAGCTCTCGCTCATGGTCAACGTCATGAAGGCGCCCCCGGCGCCGTTCCTGCCCGCCGAGCGGCACGGCACACCGATCGTCGTCGCGCTGGTCTGCCACTCGGGCGCGCCAGAGGACGCGGACGCCGCCCTCGCGCCGCTGCGCGCCGCCGGCACGGTGCTCGTCGACCTCGTCCGACCGCAGCCGTACCCCGACCTGTTCGGCCTCGCGCCGAGCCAGGCAGGCATGTGGCCCGCGCAGCGCACCGGCTTCGTCCAGACCGTCGTCGAGGACGTCGCCGCCCAGGTGATCGACGCCGTCCGGACCGCACCCACGCCGGTCGCGGTCCTCAACCTGCGGCCGATGGGCGGTGCGATCGCCCGCGTGCCACGCGACGCGACGGCGTTCGCGCACCGCGACCGGGAGGTGCTGGCGACGGTCGGGGCGCTCGGCCCCGACGGCGGCCGGGTCGCCGAGGCCCGCGACTGGGTGGGCCGGACCGCGGACGCGCTGGGGCTCGGGGGTGCCGCGTACGTGAACTTCGTCGCGGACCCCGGTGCGGGGGCCGGCGACGCCTACCCGCCCGCGACGCTCCGTCGGCTGCAGGCCGTCAAGCGCCAGGTCGACCCGGCCAACCTGTTCCGCTCGAACCTCAACGTCCTCCCGGTCGAGGAGCCGGCGCCCGCCCGGGCATGACGGGGCGCCGGTGGACCCCCGAGCATCTCCGTGGCCCCGGCGGCCCGCGGCCCGGTAGGCTGGATCGCTGAGCATTCCCGACGACATCGCAGAGGTTCTACGTGCCCACCGGCAAGGTCAAGTGGTTCGACACCACGAAAGGCTTCGGCTTCATCGCGTCCGACGAGGGCGGCGAGGTCTTCGTGCACGCCAACGAGCTGCCCGACGCCGCGAACGTGAAGCCCGGCGCCAAGGTCGAGTTCAGCGTCGCCGACGGTCGCCGCGGCCCGCAGGCCATGGGTGTGCGGCTGCTCGAGCCCGCGCCGTCGGTCGAGCGCGCGCAGCGCATCCAGAAGCGCAAGCCCGCCGACGACATGGCGGTCATCGTCGAGGACCTCATCAAGCTGCTCGACGGCGTCGGCAACGGTCTTCGCCGCGGCCGCTACCCCGAGAAGGGCATGGCGACGAAGGTCGCGACCGTCCTTCGGGCCGTCGCGGACGACCTCGAGGCCTGACATGGCGTCGACGACCCGCTCCACCACGACCCGCGCTCCCCGTGCGGCGCGGACGACCCGCGCGGCGCGCGGCCACGACGCCGTGCTCGAGGGCGCCGTCGAGCTCGCTCGTACGGCCGCCGAGCAGGACGCGGAGTCGGCGTCGGACGTCGGCGAGCACCTCGGGGTCAGCCTCGACGCCGACCGGCTCGCGACCCACCGGTTCGCGTGCACGATGCGCGGCTACGCGGGCTGGCACTGGTCGGTGAGCGTGTCCCGGATCCCGCGCAGCCGTACCGCCACGGTCTGCGAGGTCGCCCTCCTGCCCGGCGACGGCGCGCTCCTGCCTCCCGCGTGGCTGCCCTGGTCGGAGCGGCTGCGCCCCGGCGACGTCGGCACGGGTGACGTGCTGCCGTTCCTGGCCGACGACCCGCGGCTCGTCGCCGGGTACGTACCGTCGGGAGACGACGAGGAAGACAGGGTCGCGATCGAGGAGCTCGCTCTCGCGCGCGTGCGGGTCCTCGGTCCGCAGGGCCGGGACGAGGCCGCGGAGCGTTGGTACCGCGGCACGCGCGGCCCGACGGCGCCCGGAGCGGTCGCGGCGGACGCCGAGTGCTCGACGTGCGGGTTCCTCGTGCCGCTGCAGGGCTCGCTCGGTCAGCTCTTCGGGGTGTGCGCGAACGCCTGGTCGCCCGACGACGGCAAGGTCGTGAGCCTCGACCACGGCTGCGGCGCGCACTCCGAGACCGACGTCCCGCAGCACGCGAGCGACTGGCCCGCCCCGGACCCCCTGATCGACGAGCTCCGCATCGAGGTCGAGCGCGCCCCCGAGGCGCCGGCACCCGAGGCGCCGGCACCTGAGCCGCAGGCCACCGACGAGGCGCCGTCGTCCGACGAGGCGCCGTCGTCCGAGGAGACCACGCCCGCGCCGTGAGCGACGCCCCCGCCGACCCGTTCGGCACCGCGGCCCTGCGGGATGCTGCCGTCCGGGCCTGGCAGTCCTCGCCGACGCGTCTGCGTGAGGACGCGAACCTCGAGGAGGACCACGCCCGCGGCTGGTACCGCGACCGCGTGGTCGTCGAGCTCGCGCAGAACGCCGCCGACGCGGCCGCGGCGGGCGGGGGGCCGGGGGAGCTGACGCTGCGGCTCGTCGAGCCCGCCGGCGCGGACGAGCCCGCCGGGTATCTCGTCGCGGAGAACACGGGCGCGCCCCTGACCGCCGACGGCGTGGCGTCGCTCGCGTCCCTGCGTGCCTCCACCAAGGCCGGCCCGGGCGGCGCTCCGGGCGGTGCCGTCGTCGGACGGTTCGGGGTCGGCTTCGCGGCGGTCCGGTCCGTGGCCGACGAGGTCACCGTCGTCACGCGCGCCCCCGACGGCGACACGCGCGGCGTTGCGTTCTCCCTCGCCCGGACGCGTCACGTCCTCGCGGAGCAGGGGCTCGCGGACCGGCTGCCCGACCGTGGCGACGCGCTCCCGGTCCTGCGCCTGCCCTTCCTCCCCGCCCCCGACGCCGCGGACCACGTCGCCGCGCAGGTCGGCGCCGTCGAGCTCCCGTCGCCCGGCCGGACGACCGCCGTCGTGCTCGCGCTGCGCGACGACGAGGCCGTAGCCGCAGTGCGCCGCCAGCTCGACGACCTCGACGACGCGCTCCTGCTCGCGCTCGGCGCGCTCGACGTCGTGCGGGTCGAGACGGGCGGCGAGGTGCGGACGCTCGGCCGGGATGCGTTCTCGCCGGAGCGGGGCTGGCGGGTCGCCACGGCGCACGGCGCCGTCCCGGCGCAGCTGCTCGCCGACCGTCCGGTGGAGGAGCGCGACCGCACCGGCTGGAGCGTGACGTGGGCGCTGCCCGTGGCGAGCGGCGGGCGAGCCGACGCGCCGGGCACGACGGGTACCGGTGTCGTGCACGCGCCCACGCCCACCGCGGACCGCACCACGCTGCCCGGCGTGCTCGTCGCGACCCTCCCGCTCGACGCCACCCGCCGGCACGTGGTCGAGGGGCCGCTCGCCGAGCACGTCGCCCGGGAGGCGGGCGAGCTGTTCGCTCGCACCGTCGCCGAGGTCGCGCGCGAGCACCCCGACGCGGCGCTCGCGCTCGTGCCCCGGGGCGTGCCCGCGGGGTGGGTCGACGCGGTCGTGCAGGACGCCGCGGTCGCGGCCCTCCGCGACGCGCCGCTGTTCGACGGCACGCCCGCGCGCGGGGCCGTCGCGATCGAGGGACCGGTCGGCGCCGACGCCGCCGTCGTGGCCGCGCTGCGCCCCGCCCTGCACGGGCTCACGACGCTGCCACCGGCCGCCCGCGGAGCCGCGCGGCTGCTCGGCGTGTCCGTGCGACCCCTCGCGGACGTCGTCGAGGACCTTGCTCCCGGCCTGCCGCCCGGCGGCTGGGGTCGCGCGCTCGCGGCCCTCGCTCCCTACGCGTCGGACCCGGACGTGCGTGAGGCCCTCGCGTCCCTGCCGGTGCCCGTCGTCCCGGCCGCGGACGCTCCCGGACGTCCGGCCGTCGTGGCCGTCACGGTGCGGGGCGCGCGCGGCGTCGTCGTGGGCGACGTCCCCGACGCCGTCCTCGACGTCTTCCGCGCCTGGGGCGTGCCCGTGGCCCATCCCGACGCCGCGCACCCCGTGCTCCACGAGCTCGGCGCGCTCGCCCCCGACGACCCGGCCGTGCTCGACCTCCCCGCCGTCCGCGCAGCGCTGTCGCGGGCGGCCGACGACACGGCCGAGCAGGACGCGCCGGACGACGCGGCCCGGGTGCTCGTGCTCGTCGCCGCGATCCGGCGAGCCCACCCGTCGGTCACGCTCCCGCGTGCGGCAGGGGCCGTCCTCCTGCCCGCCCGCGACGGCGAGACCGGGGAACCCGTCGCGCCGCAGGCCGCCGCCGACCTCGCCGTCCCCGGAACCTGGGCCGCGGACGTGCTCGACCTCGACCTCCTCGACGTCGACGCCCTCCCGCCCGGCACCGACCCTGCCGCTCTGCTCGACGCCGCAGCCGCTCTCGGCGCGCACACCGACCTCGACGTGGTGACGCTGCGCGACGTCGTCCTGCCCGGGCCGGGTGAGGACGCGACCCTGCCCGACGACCTCGACGACCTCCTCGGCGACGACGTCCTCGACCACCTCGAGGCGCTCGCGGACCGCGTCGGCGGCGGCACGCTCGTGGACGAGCTGGACGTCGTCGTGCCGCTCGACGCGGTCCCCGACGACGCGACCGCCGAGGTCGTCCGGCACGTGCTGGCCGAGCCGCGCCTGCGCGCGGCCCTCCTCGCGCGGCCCCTGGGCGAGGCGTCGCACCTGTCCGGGTGGGTGCGTGCGAGGCTCGGTGCCCCGTTCACGCTCCCGGCCGGTGACCGGGGGCCGCACGTGCCGTTCGTGCCCGGCCTCGACGAGACCGCGCCCGACGCCGTCGGGCTGGCCGACCTGCTCACGGACCCGCGGGTCGCGGAGGCGCTGGGGGCGGTGCGGGGCCTCGACGCGCTCGACGACGACGCGCTCGGCGACGTCCTCGACCGCGTCGCCGACCCGGGCGTGGGCGACGACGCGGCGCTCGCGGACGCCGCGGCCCTGTGGCGGGCGCTGCGTGCCGCCGCCGGGCGCGGTGCGGTCTGGGACCCGCCCCCCGACCGGGTCCTCGCGCTCGTGCTCGACGACGACGGCCGGTCCCGTGCACGTGTCGTCGACGCCGCGGACGCGCGGGTGGCGTCCGGGCCGCACGCCGCGGTGCTGGGGCCCGTCGTGCCCGCGTCGCCGGACGAGGTCGACGCCGTCGCCGACGCGCTCGACCTCGACGTGCAGGCCGACGACGTCCCACCCGACGTCGACGGTGACGCCGGGCGCTGGGAGCTCTCCCCGGGCGTCCTCGCCCTCGTGCCCGGCGTGCCGGTCGTCGCGCAGCGGCACCACCGCCTCGCCGTCGCGGGCCACCCGGTCACGTGGTGGGTGACGCGCCAGGTGGCCGGGCAGGAGGAGCCGGGGGCCGTCGTCGTGCACGCGACGACGACCGACGGGCTGGCGCGCGGCCTCGCGCTCGCCGCGGGGGACTGGTCGATGCGCCATGCGCTCGCGGCGGCGCTCGCGGACCCGTCCGCAGCCGACGCCCTCGTCGCCGAGACCGCCTGGGACTGACCGCCCGACGACGGCGGCGCGGTCAGCCCTGGTAGCGGGTGCGGTTGCGGTGCTCCCACCACAGGCCGACACCGCCGAGGGCGAGCCCGGCGCACGCGATCGCGACGAACCGTCCGCCGGTCACGGTGCTCGTCGCCTCGAGCACGATCGCGACGACGAGAGCGACCGCCCAGGCCGCGATCCCGAGCCAGATCGGGGGGCGGAGGTCGACCCGCTCGGCGGGGACCTCGGCCCGTCGACGGTCGGGGTGGAGGACGACGTCCTTCAGGGAGGGCACGGCTCGAGGGTAGTCCAGAGGGCGGGTTGCGCGGCCTGCGAAAGGCGCCCGACGACACAACTTGGACACTCGTCCAGTTCATCCGGGTGAAAGAGCCGTATGACGTCGTTGGCAGGTATCGCGCGGGCGGTATCCTCGCTCACGTCTTCTCAGGTCCTTCTCCCGGTCCGACCACCGCCCGCAGCACGGGCGGCACGGGCCCGAAGGCGGTCACGGACCCCGGAACGGGGCCGCAACAACGACTCGCGCAAGCGGAAGGAACAACGTGGCGGGGATCGTCGCCGACCGCTTCCGGGGAACCTCCCCCCGGGCTGCGGAGGCACGCCGCCGAGCCCGGGTCCGGGCCGCTCGCGCGGACGTCGACCGGTCACGGTGGTACGCCGCCTACCGGCGCCGGCTGCTGCTCACCGACGCAGCCGCGGTCCTGCTGTCCGTCGTCGTCGGCTACGTCGCCCACTGGCGCGGCATCGTCGCGGGCAGGCCGGACACCGGCGTCACCTGGCACGACCCGCTGAGCGCCGCCGTGATCGCCCTGTGCTGGTTCGGCTTCCTCGCGTACACGAAGTCACGCGACATCAAGGTGCTCGGCGCCGGGTCGGCCGAGTACCAGCGCGTCTTCGGCGCGACCTGGCGCATGTTCGCCGCGCTCGCGATCGTCGCGTTCGTCGCGCGCGAGTACGGCGCGCGCGGCTACATCGCGGTCGCCGCGCCCCTCGGGCTGGCCACGCTCCTCCTCGGACGGTACGGCTGGCGGCAGTGGCTGCACCGGCGCCGCGACGAGGGCCTGTGCGTCTCGACCGTCCTCGCGATCGGGCACCGGTCGCACGTCGAGGACCTCGTCTCCGACCTCAACAACCGGCGCGACTCGGGCTACCGGGTCGTCGGCGCATGCGTCCCCGTCGCCGAGCTCACCGACGGCCCCGACGTCCAGGGCGTCCCGGTCCTCGGCGACGTCTTCGGTGCCGCGGACATCGCGGGCGCCATCGGCGTCGACACCGTCGCCGTGACGGGCTCGGGCGCGCTCACCAAGGACGTCGTCCGGCGGCTGGGCTGGGAGCTCGAGCCGTCCGGCGTCGACCTCATGCTCACCGCGGCGCTCGCCGACGTCGCCGGACCCCGCATCACCATCACCCCCGCGGAGAACGCGGCCCTGGTGCACGTCGAGGCACCCCGGTTCACGGGCGGCCGGTACTGGCTCAAGGCGCTCACGGACTGGTTCGGCGCGTTCGTGCTCACGCTGCTGCTGAGCCCGGTCCTGGTCGTGGTCGCGATCGCCGTGAAGGCGACGAGCCGGGGAAAGGTGTTCTTCTCGCAGCAGCGCGTGGGCCGCAACGGGACGCTCTTCCCGATGTACAAGTTCCGGTCGATGCGTGAGGGGGCGGAGAAGGAGGTCGACGCGCTCGCCGACCTCAACGAGGCCGCGGGCCCGCTCTTCAAGATCCGCGACGACCCCCGCGTCACGCGGGTCGGGCGCGTCCTGCGCCGGTACTCGATCGACGAGCTGCCCCAGCTCCTCAACGTGCTCCGCGGCGACATGAGCCTCGTGGGCCCGCGGCCCCCGCTGCCCGGCGAGGTCTCCGCCTACGAGAACGACGTGCGCCGCCGCCTCCTCGTCAAGCCGGGCATGACGGGGCTGTGGCAGACCAGCGGACGGTCGGACCTGTCGTGGGAGCAGAGCGTGCGTCTCGACGTCTACTACGTCGAGAACTGGACCCTGTTCGGCGACCTCGTGATCCTCGCGCGCACCGCGAAGGCCGTCCTGCGCAGCGACGGGGCGTTCTGACGCCCTGAGCGTGTCCTGCCTCGTTCCGCCCGACGGCGCAGCGCGGCCCCCGGAATCTGGCACGATGCTCCCATGACGTCCGCCGCCCCCACCGCGCAGCGCTCCGCCGTCGACCGGTTCTTCAAGATCAGCGAGCGAGGCTCGACGGTCGGCACCGAGATCCGGGGTGGCCTCGTCACCTTCTTCTCGATGTGCTACATCATCGCGCTGAACCCCCTGATCCTCGGTGGGAAGGACGGCACCGGCGCGCTGCTCGGCGGCGCCGACGGCCGCGCGACCATCGCCGCGACCACGGCGCTCGTCGCGGGCGTCATGTCGATCCTCATGGGCGCGGTCGCGAACTTCCCGCTCTCGATCGCCACGGGCCTCGGCCTCAACGCGGTCGTCGCGTTCTCCATCGCGGCGCAGCCGGGGATGACGTGGGCCGACGCGATGGGCCTCGTGGTCCTCGAGGGCATCGTCATGCTCGTCCTGGTGCTCACCGGGTTCCGGACGGCGATGTTCCGGGCGGTCCCGCGCGAGCTCAAGGTCGCGATCAGCGTCGGCATCGGCCTGTTCATCGCGCTCCTCGGGTTCTTCGACTCCGGGTTCGTCCGGCCGGGCGACGGCACCCCGCTCCAGCTCGGCATCAACGGGTCCCTCGCCGGCTGGCCGCTGCTGGTGTTCGTCGTCGGGCTGCTGCTCACGCTCGTGCTCATGGTCCGCAAGGTGCGTGGCGCGATCCTCATCTCGATCATCGTGATGACGGTCGCCGCGGCGATCCTCCAGGCCGCGTTCGCGATCGGCGCGCAGAGCGACAAGAACCCGCGAGGCTGGTCCCTCGACGTCCCCGAGTGGCCCCACAAGGTCGTCGACCTGCCTGACTTCTCGATCGTCGGCCACTTCTCGCTCACCGGCGGGTTCCGCGAGCTGGGCATCCTCACCGTCGTCCTGCTGGTGTTCTCGCTCGTCCTCGCGGACTTCTTCGACACGATGGGCACCATGGTGGCCGTCGGGTCCGAGGCGAAGCTCCTCGACGCCCAGGGCGACCCGATCGGCACCAAGAAGATCCTCGTCGTCGACTCCGTCGCCGCGGTCGCGGGCGGCGTCGGGTCGGTGTCCTCGAACACCGCGTACGTCGAGTCGACGACGGGTGTCGGCGACGGCGCCCGCACCGGCCTCGCGAGCATCACGACCGGCGTCGCGTTCCTGCTCGCCACGTTCCTGTCGCCGCTCGTCGCGATGGTGCCCTACGAGGCCGCGACCCCGGCGCTCGTCGTCGTCGGCTTCCTCATGATGACCCAGGTCTCGGGCATCGACTGGAAGCACTGGGAGGTCGCGATCCCCGCGTTCCTCACGATCGTCCTCATGCCGTTCACGTACTCGATCACCACCGGCATGGGCGCCGGGTTCGTGGCCTACGTGGTCCTGCAGATCGCCGTCGGCAAGGCGCGCAAGGTCCACCCGCTCATGTGGATCGCCGCCGCCGCGTTCGTCGTGTACTTCGCGCTCGGCCCGATCCGGGAGCTGCTGAACGCCTGAGGCGGGCGCGCGACGATGCACGGCTTCTACCCGCTCCAGAACACCGTCCAGCCCTACGACTGGGGTTCGACGCACGTCATCCAGCAGCTCCTCGGCCTGGACGTCGACGGCGCGCCCGCCGCCGAGCTCTGGCTGGGTGCGCACCCCGTGGCCCCGTCGCGCACCCTGCACGACGGCACCGCGACCAGCCTCGTCGACCTCGTGCGCGACGACCCCGTGGCGACCCTCGGGCGCCGCGTCCAGGACACGTACGGCCCCCGTCTGCCCTACCTGCTCAAGGTGCTCGCCGCCGAGCGCGCGCTCTCGCTGCAGGTCCACCCGCGCCCGCACCTCGCCCGCGCCGGGTTCAACCGCGAGAACGCCGCGGGCGTGCCCCTCGGCGCACCCGAGCGCTCCTTTCGCGACGACCAGCACAAGCCCGAGATGATCGTCGCGCTCACCCCGTTCGAGGGCCTCGCCGGGTTCCGGCGCCCGCGCCAGTCGCTCGGGCTGCTCGACGGCCTCGACGGGGTGCTCGTCGGGCGCATGCGGGACGCCCTCGGCCACGGTCACGGGCGCAGCGCCGACGCCGTGCGCCGGGCGTTCGAGCTCGCCGTCCACGCCCGCGCGTCCGACGACGTCGCCGACGACCTCGAGCACACGCTCGCCTCCGTCCGGACCCGGGCCGGGGACGGGGGGACGGCCGTGCGCGGTCGCGCCGACGCCGTCGCGCTCCGACTCGGCGAGCAGTACCCCGGCGACCCGGGCGTCCTGGCGTCCTACCTGCTCAACGTCTTCGCGCTCGAACCCGGCGAGGCCGTCTTCCTCGCGCCCGGGCAGGTGCACGCCTACGTCCGCGGTGCGGGCGTCGAGATCATGGCGTCCTCCGACAACGTGCTCCGCGCCGGGCTCACCCACAAGCGCGTCGACGTCGACGCGCTCCTCGAGTGCTCCGACTTCGTCCCCGCGCCGCCGCCGCGGCCCGTCACGTCGCTCCTCGCGCGCGGCCTGACCACCTACCGGGTGCCGATCCGCGAGTTCGGGCTCGTCGTCGGGGACGTGCTCCCCGTCGACGGGGAGCTCGCCCTCCCCGGTGCAGGCCCGCGCGTCGTGCTGGTGCTCGGTGGGGTGCTGCGGCTGCGTGCCGACGCCGCGGGGGAGACGTGCACGCTCGCGGCCGGGGAGTCGGTGTTCGTGCCCGACGCCGCGGGTGCGCTGAGCGTGAGCGGCGAGGGCCGCGTCACGGTCGCCTACGTCCCCTGACCGCTGTCTCTGACCGCCCCTGCGCCGTCATCACGTCTCGCCGAAGTAGTACGGCCGCCGTACTACCTCGCGAGGTAGTACGGCCGCCGGTCTACTTCGGCGAGCATGCGGTCGTTCACCGCCCTTCGCGCCGACCATGCGCCTGCGCCCCTTCTCGGCGTCGAGAAGGGGGCGGTTCGCATGGTCGGCGCCATCGTGCTCCACGCTGCCCTCCGGACTGGCTCACCGTCGAAGCGGGGTCGGAACGATTTGATTAGCATGGGTAATGAGCGTAGGGTAACGAGCGTGCCCGAACCTGAACCCGATGCCTCGACCGCCGCGACGGCGACGACGCAGACCCTCCCCGAGAGCCCCGCAGCCGAGCTGCGCGTGGCTCTTTTTCGCGTGACCCGGCGGCTCAAGCAGCAGCGCGCGACCGCCGACATCACCGAGGGCCAGCACGCCGTCCTCACCACCCTCTGCAAGCACGGTGCGATGACGCCGGGCGCCCTCGCCGACCACGAGCGCGTCAAGCCGCCGTCGATGACGCGCACCGTGAACGCGCTCGTCGAGCGCGGGTTCGTCCGCAAGAGCGGCAACCCTGACGACGGCCGCCAGGTCGTCGTCGAGCTCACCGACGAGGGGCACCGCGAGATCGTCGAGACGCGCCGGCGCCGCGACAAGTGGCTCGCCGTCCAGCTCGACGAGCTCACCCCCGCGCAGCGCGAGACGCTCCACCAGGCCGCCGAGATCCTCCTGGAGGTGGCCGCTCGGTGAGCACCTTCTCCTCGCTGCGCTACTTCAACTACCGGCTCTGGTTCTCGGGCGCGCTCGTCGCCAACGTGGGCACGTGGATGCAGCGTGTCGCCCAGGACTGGCTGGTCCTCACGGTCCTCTCGCACAACTCGAGCTTCGCCGTCGGCGTCGTGACGGCGCTCCAGTTCCTGCCGTTCCTGCTGTTCGCGCCCCTGGGTGGGCTGCTGGCCGACCGGTTCGACCGCCGCCGCCTCCTCGGCGTCACGCAGGCGTCGCAGGGGCTCCTGGCGTTCGGGCTGGGTGCGCTCGTGCTGACCGGCACCGTCGAGCTGTGGCACGTGTACGCGTTCGCGTTCGCGCTCGGCGTGGTCGCGACGATCGACGCGCCGGTGCGCCAGACGTTCGTCGCGCAGCTCGTCCCCACCGACAAGCTGTCCAACGCGGTGGGCCTCAACAGCGCGTCCTTCAACGCGGCCCGCCTGATCGGTCCGGGCGTGGGCGGCCTGCTGATCGCGGCGGTCGGCCCGGGCTGGGTGTTCGTCATCAACGGCATCTCGTTCGCGGCGACGATCCTCGCGCTCACGCAGATGCGCACCCGCGAGCTGCGGAGCATGCCGGTGGCGAAGCGCCGCAAGGGGCAGGTCCGTGAGGGCATCCGCTACGTGCGGAAGCGGACCGACATCGTCGTGATCATGATCGTCGTCGGCGTGGTGTCGATGTTCGGGCTGAACTTCCAGCTCACCTCGGCGACCATGGCGCGCACCGTCTTCGACAAGGGTGCAGGGGAGTACGGCATCCTCGGCTCGATCCTCGCGATCGGCTCGCTCGCGGGGGCGCTCCTCGCGGCCCGGCGTGAGCGTCCGCGGGTCCGGCTCGTCGTCGGCGCCGCCTTCGGGTTCGGGCTGGCGACGGCGGCCCTCGCTCTCGCGCCGACCTACGCGAGCTTCGCGGTGCTCTGCATCCCGGTGGGGCTCGCGAGCCTGACGATGATGACGGCGGCCAACGCGACCATCCAGATGTCGACCGAGCCCGAGATGCGCGGCCGCGTCATGTCGCTCTACATGATGGTCTTCCAGGGCGCGACGCCCATCGGGTCGCCGATCGTCGGCTGGATCGGCGAGCAGTTCGGGGCGCGCTGGTCGATCGGCATCGGGTCGGTGACGGCGCTGCTGGTGTCCGTGGGAGCGGGGATCTGGGTGCTGCGCCACTGGCACGTGCAGGTGCGCTACCGCGTCGTGACCCGCCCGCACCTGGTGGTGCGCTACCTCGACGCCGACGACGGCGCGGCGGTGCCCGTCCCGGCCGCCCGGGTGGCGCTGGCCGAGGCCGAGCGGGAGCTCGGTGAACAGGACACGCAGGCGCGGACCAACGCCGCCTGACGCTCAGCCCAGCCGCTCGACCACGAAGTCGACGCACGCGGTGAACGCCGCGACGTCCTCGGGGTCGATCGCGGGGAACATCGCGACGCGGAGCTGGTTGCGACCGAGCTTGCGGTACGCGAAGGCGTCCACGACCCCGTTGGCCCGCAGGGCTGCGAGCACCTCGCCGGCGGGCAGGGCGTCGTCGAGATCGATCGTCCCGACGACGTCCGAGCGCTCCGCCGGGTCCGTCACGAAGGGCGTCGCCCACGGCCGCGACCCGGCCCAGCCGTAGAGGTGGGCTGCGGACGCGGCGGTGCGCGCCGTCGTCCACGCCAGACCGCCCTGCTCGAGCATCCAGTCGAGCTGTTCCGCCATCAACAGCAGGGTCGCGATGGCCGGGGTGTTGAGGGTCTGGTCCTGGCGCGAGTTCGTGAGCGCCGTCGTGAGCGAGAGGAACTCCGGCACCCAGCGCTCGGCCTCGAGCTCCGCGGCGCGCGCGACCGCGTCGGGCGACAGGAGCGCGAGCCAGAGGCCGCCGTCGGACCCGAACGACTTCTGGGGCGCGAAGTAGTAGGCGTCGCTCTGCGCGACGTCGACGGCGAGGCCGCCGGCCGCCGAGGTCCCGTCGATCACGGTGAGCGCGCCCGCCTCGCGCGAGCCGGCCACGCGCTCGACCGGGCACGCGGCACCCGTCGAGGTCTCGTTGTGGGGCCACGCGTACACGTCCACGCCCTCCTCGGCGCGGCAGTGGGCGACGGTGCCCGCGGGCGCCTCCACCACGCTCGACGGCGCGAGGAAGGGCGCGCGCGACGTCGCCTTCGCGAACTTGGCGCCGAACTCGCCGAAGGCCGCGTGCTGCGCCCTCTCCCGGACGAGGCAGAACGTCGCGACGTCCCAGAACGCCGTCGAGCCGCCGTTGCCGAGCGCGACCTCGTAGCCCTCGGGGAGCGCGAAGAGCTCGGCCAGGCCGGTGCGGATCCGGCGGACGAGCGCACGCACCGGCTCCTGGCGGTGGGACGTCCCGAGCGGGGACCGGCCGGCCGCCGCGAGCGCGCTCACCTGCGCGTCGCGCACCTTGCTCGGACCGGCGCCGAAGCGGCCGTCGCCGGGCAGGAGGTCGGTGGGGATGCGGATGTCGGCGGGAGTCGTGGCCACGTGCTCAGGGTAGGGGAGCGGCGCCCGGCGGCCGTACCCGATTCCGGTGGGTGGGCCGCCCTAGACTGAGACCCACCAACGCTTCAGGGAGCTGCAGTGAGCGATCTCATCGACACCACCGAGATGTACCTCAAGACGATCTACGAGCTCGTCGAGGAGGGGATCGTCCCGCTGCGTGCCCGGATCGCGGAGCGGCTGGGACACTCCGGCCCGACGGTCTCGCAGACCGTCGCCCGCATGGAGCGCGACGGCCTCGTCGTCGTGACCGGCGACCGTCACCTCGAGCTGACCGAGCAGGGGCACAACAAGGCGATGCGCGTCATGCGCAAGCACCGCCTCGCGGAGCGCCTGCTCACCGACGTCGTCGGGCTCGACTGGGAGTACGTCCACGAGGAGGCGTGCCGGTGGGAGCACGTCATGAGCGACCGCGTGGAGAAGCGTCTGGCGGAGCTGCTCGGGCACCCGCACTTCTCGCCGTACGGCAACCCGATCCCCGGCCTGTCGGAGCTGGGGGAGGAGCCGACGCACGAGGACTTCCTGGAGGGTGTCGTCCCGCTGCTCGACGTCGCTCGGCCGGCCCAGGGCACGGCCGAGGTGGTCCGGGCGGACGTCCGGCGGCTCGGTGAGCCGCTGCAGCCCGACGTCGAGCTCCTGGCCCGCCTCGCGGAGGCCGGGATCCTGCCGGGGCAGTCGGTCGAGGCCCAGTGGGACGGCGGCATGCTGTCCGTCCGTGGAGGCGATGCGGAGAAGCCCCTGGCGCTCGCCGACGAGGTCTCGCGGCACGTCTTCGTGGCCGCACGCTGAGCCGCTTCCGGGCCTCGCGCTGGGACCTCCGTACCAGTTCGGACGAGTCCCGAACGAACGTCGTGACCGGGGCGTGACATTCGCCGCGGGGTCGTGTACGTTCGGGGGCAGTTCCGGCGGCAACCGTCGTCGGAGCCCTCACGGAGAGCGCCGAGCCCTGTCGCTCCGTGAGGGTCCCAGCGAATGTAGAAGACAGGGACGGGGGACCCACAATCGGGAGTCGGAGACGACTTCCTTGGGGTGAAGCCCGAGGCACCGCAAGGTGCCGGAGGCCGGGTGTTTCTCCCACCCGAACCCGACAGCTGACCTCGTAGGCGAAAAGGAGACAACGAGTGAGCACGTCCACCACTCGCGCCCGCCACCGTGCGGCGCGTCGCCCCGTCACTCCCTTGGCATCCCTGGCGAGCGCCGCGACCGGCGGACTTTCCACCGTGGGTCGCCGCACCGCCGTCGTCGCCGCGTCCTCGGGCCTGCTCGTCTCGATGCTCGGCGCTCCGGCCGCCCACGCGGCCACCTCGCACTCGGACGCCCCGAGCAAGCTCAGCACCGTCGACCTCGACGCGCTGACCGCCGCCGCGAAGGCCGAGCTCCAGACGTCGAAGACCGTCACGGTCACGAAGCACGTCAAGTGGACCGCCGACGCCGCGGCCGTCAAGGTCACGCCGGCCCCCGAGCCCGTCGTGCACCGCACGGTCCAGGCCGCGAGCCGTTCCGAGGTCCGCACGGCCCTCACGTCGACGAGCTCGAGCACCTCGGACTCCGGTTCGTCCGACTCGGGCACCTCGGACTCCGGCTCCTCGTCGAGCTCGAGCTCCTCGATCCCGTCCTCCGCGAACGGCTCGAAGATCATCGCGATCGCCAGCCGCTACGTGGGCGTCCCGTACGTCTACGGCGGCACCACGCCGTCCGGCTTCGACTGCTCGGGCTTCACGTCGTACGTGTACGCGCAGATCGGCGTCTCGCTCCCGCGCACGTCGTCGGCCCAGCACTACGCCGGCACGATCATCTCGCGTGCCGAGGCCAAGCCGGGCGACCTCATCTGGACGCCGGGTCACATCGCCATCTACGCCGGCGGCAACACGATCATCGACGCCCCCCGCCCGGGCAAGTCGATCCAGTTCCGCGCCATGTGGCAGACGAACCCCACGTTCATCCGCGTCGGCTGACGCCGCCAAGGCACCGAGCGCCCCGACCGCCTGCAGGCGGCCGGGGCGCTCGTCTATTGTCCCTGGGCTCGGTAGGCTATGGGTATGACGCGCGCAAAGAGCGTTCTCGTCGGCGTCGATGGTTCGGCGCCGAGCCTGCACGCCCTCGACTGGGCGACGATGTTCGCCGCCGACGCGGGGCTGAGCCTCCACCTGGTCTGCTCGTACTACCTCCCCACGCTGACGTCCGCGTCACTTGACGGTGGCTACGTGCCGATCGACGACGACGCGGTCCAAGCCGGTGCCAAGGCCGTGCTGGACGAGGCGGTGGCCCGGGTCAAACCTCACGGGGTTCCGGTCAGCGCGTCGCTCGCCGCCGGCGACGCCACCGGCGTCCTGGTCGACCTGAGCGAGGAGCACGAGCTCGCCGTCGTCGGGACGCGCGGGCGCGGAGGGTTCGCCGGGCGGCTGCTCGGGACGGTCTCGTCGGCGCTGCCCGCCCATGCGCGCTGCGCGACGGTCGTCGTGCCGCTCCGCACCCCCGACGGTGAACGCGTCCCCGAGACGGCCGAGCAGCTTCCGGCCGTGCGGCTCCCCGAACGCGTCATCGCCGGAGTCGACGGCTCTCCCACCTCCGAGGCAGCGCTCCGGCATGCCGCCGACCTCGCGCAGCTCTGGAACTGTGAGCTCGTCGCCGTCGCCGGCGTGCCGATCGCGTCGGGCGCCGGCGTCCTCGCCTGGCTCCCAGCGTCCGTCGACCACGAGCAGGTGCTCGCCGACGCGACCGCCAACCTCGACCGCGTGATCGAGCGACTCGTCGAGCAACGGCCGGGCCTCGATGTCCGGCGGATCGTCCTCGACGGCACGGGCGCCGAGCTCCTCGTCGAGTTCTCCCAGGCCGCCGACGTCATCGTCGTGGGCTCGCGCGGTCGCGGCGGGTTCTCCGGGATGCTGCTCGGTTCGACGAGCCAGGCGGTGCTGCACCACGCGCAGTGCCCGGTCATGGTCGTGACGAAGCGTTGCGCCGAGTCCGAGTCGGAGTCTGCGCCCGCAGAGGGCTCCGCGACTTCCTGACCGTCGTTGTCCTACCACCGCGAAGTAGGCCGCGAGGACTCCTACGACACGGTGAGGGCGGTGCGGAGCTGGGTCAGGCCCCAGCGGAGGTCGTCCTCCTCGATGACGAGGGGCGGGGCGAGCCGCACCGTGCGGCCGTGCGCCTCCTTCGCGAGCACCCCCCGGGCCAGCAGCGCCTCGCACAGGGCACGGCCGGGCGACTCGCCGGCCACGGCGCCGTCGTCGGCAAACCCGAGCGGGACGTCGAGGCCGGCCCAGAGCCCGACGCCGCGGCTCGCCTCGAGCAGCCCGTCCGAGACCATGCTCCCGAGCTCCTCGTGCAAGACCTCGCCCAGAGCCTTCGCGCGCTCCTGGTACTCGCCGGTCTCGAGGAGGTCGAGGACCGCCAGGGACACCGCGCAGGCGAGCGGATTCCCGCCGAACGTCGAGCCGTGCGTCCCCGGCGTGAGCACGCCGAGCACGTCCTCGCGCCCGACCACCGCCGAGATCGGCACGATCCCGCCCCCGAGCGCCTTGCCGAGCGTGGTCAGGTCGGCGCGCACGCCCCACAGGTCGAGTGCGAGCGTCGTGCCCGTGCGGCCGAGGCCGGACTGGATCTCGTCCGCGACGAGCAGCACGTCGTGCGCGTCGCACACGGTCCGCACGCGCGGCCAGAAGTCCTCCGGGGGCACCACGACGCCCTGCTCGCCCTGGATCGGCTCGAGCAGCACCGCGACGGTCGTCTCGTCGATCGCGTCCTCGACGGCGGCCGCGTCCCCGTAGGGGACCACGCGGAATCCCGGGGTGTACGGGCCGAAGCCGCGCCGCGCGTCGTCGTCGGTGGAGAAGGACACGATCGTGGTGGTGCGGCCGTGGAAGTTCCCTGCCGCGACGACGATCGTCGCGAGGCCCTCCGGGACGCCCTTGACGTCGTAGCCCCACTTGCGGGCGGTCTTGATCGCCGTCTCGACGGCCTCCGCGCCGGTGTTCATCGGCAGCACCGTCGAGGTCGCGGTGAGGGCGGCGAGGCGGTCGGCCCACGGCTCCAGCAGGACGTGCCGGAACGCGCGCGAGGTCAGCGTCAAGGTGTCGAGCTGGCGGTGCGCGGCTGCGACGAGCACGGGGTGCCTGTGCCCGAAGTTGAGGGCCGAGTACCCGGCGAGGAGGTCGAGGTAGCGGTTGCCGTCGCCGTCCCACGCCCACGCGCCGTCCGCGCGGGCGAGGTCGACCGGGAGCGGGTCGTAGTTGTGCGCGAGGTGGCTCATCGCATGCTCCGCAGCTCGAGCGTGCAGCACTTCGCGCCGCCGCCCCCGAGCAGCAGCTCGGAGGTGTCGACGCCGACAGGCTCGTAGCCGCGCTCGCGGAGCGCGTCCGCGAACCCGGTGGCGGCGGGCGTGTGCACGACGTGCGCGCCGTCGGACACGGCGTTGAGGCCGAGGACGGCGGCGTCGTCGTCGGAGGCCAGGAGTGCGTCGGGGAAACGGTCGCGCAGGATCTCGCGCGCGGCGGGGGAGAAGGCCGGCGGGTAGTAGGCGACGTCGGCGGGCGAGGACCCGTCGCTGCCGGCGAGCACCGTGAGCGCCGTATCCAGGTGGTAGAAGCGCGGGTCGACGAGCTCGAGCCCCACGACCTCGCGGTCCCAGAGGTGGGCGGCCTCGGCGTGGGCCGCGCGGTCCGTCCGGAACCCGTACCCGGCGAGGACGACGTCGCCCACGCGGAGGAGGTCGCCCTCGCCCTCGTTGGTGCGGGCGGCGTCGTGGGTGACGAACCCGTGGTCGGCGAGCCATTTGAGGTAGGCGGGCCCCTCCGGCCGGCGCTGCGCATACGTGAAGCGGGCGGAGTAGGCGATGCCGTCCTCCACGGTGGCGCCGTTGGCTGCGTAGACCATGTCAGGCAGTCCTGGCAGGGGGTCGATGAGCTGCACCTCGTGCCCGAGGTCGAGGTAGACGTCGCGCAGCCGCTCCCACTGGGCGACGGCGCGCGCCGTGTCGACCGGGCGACCGGTGTCCATCCACGGGTTGATCGCGTACTCGACCGTGAAGTAGGTGGGGCGGCACATCAGGTAGCTGCGACGGGTTGCGTGCGGCATCGGGCCTCCTTCGGTGGGGCCGGTGACGCGGGGGTGGTGCGCCGCCCGGGCCTTGTCCGGTCAGCGTACGACGGCGCACGTCGGGTGGCGGGGCGACGCTCGGGACGAGTCGGGGGCTGCGGAGGAGCGCCCCGGCGTCGGTCTGAGATCTCGGGCGTATTGACAGCGATGCATCGGCGATATATCGTTAACGACTGTCGACGACGGACCGCCCGCCCGAGGCCGCAACGCCGGAGCGCACGGCCCACGACCGGCAGGAGCGACGCCGTCGGCCCCCACGAACACATCGACCCGACCTCGAGGAGGTCCCCATGCGATCCGCATTCTCTTCCCCCAACCCCGACAACCCTTCGGAGCCCCGCGATGCTCGCCTTCGGCAGGCTCGTCCTTCACGCCGCGGGAACCGGGGCCACCACGACGACTTCGGTCGTGGCGGCTTCAACCGGGCCGACTTCGGCCGCGGCGGCTTCGGCCCGGGCTTCGGTCCCGGCTTCGGTGGCCCTGGCGGCCACGGGCGCGGTCACGGTCGTGGCCGGCGGGCCGGTCGCGGCGACGTCCGCGCGGCCGTCCTGATCCTCCTCGCCGAGGAGCCCATGCACGGCTACCAGCTGATCCAGCGGATCGGCGAGAAGTCCGGTGGCGTGTGGCGTCCGAGCCCGGGTGCGATCTACCCGGCGCTCAACCTGCTCCAGGACGAGGGCCTCGTCGAGCTCAGCGAGGACGGCGGCCGCCGGCTCGCGAGCCTCACCGAGGCCGGCCGCACCTACGTGACCGAGCACGCCGACGAGCTCGGCGAGCCGTGGTCCGACGCGTCGACCGGTGGTCGACGCGGAGGCTTCGAGCTCCGCGAGGCCGGTGGCGCGCTCGCGCAGGCGATCGCCCAGGTGGCCCGTACCGGCGACGCGGCCCAGGTCGCGGCGGCCGTCGACGTGCTGGCCCGTGCCCGTCGCGAGGTCTACCTGATCCTCGCGGGCGAGGCACCCGCCCCGTCCGACGGCGCGGCTGGCGACGCCGAGTCCGGCGACGTCACCGAGGGCTGAGACCCTCGCGCGACGCCACCCGGTCCAGGCGGCGCCAGCCGCCCCGGATCATCAGGCGGAGCACGACGTCCGCCACGGGGGCGGTCACCCGCCGTGGCAGGACGTCGGTGACGTGCACGTCCTCCCACCACACCACCCGGCTCGACGACGCCGACACGGGTTCCACCCGGAAGCCGGCCGTCCCGAGCAGCACCGGCCCGAGCTTGCGGAACTCCGCGAGCCCGGGCCGGTTCGCGTCGTCAGGCCCGGTGGAGGGCCGGGGCGGCGCCCAGGTGGTGATCCGCATCCGGTCGACGAAGCCCAGTCCGCCTTGTCGCGCGCCGGGTCCGCTCACCACCGTGAAGGTCGCGCCCGCCGCGGGGCGCCAGTCGTCGTCTCTCGGGCCGGCGCCGGTCGTCCCCTCACCCTTCGCCCCGGGCTCGAAGCGTGTGAGCGGGACCCACGTGCCGTGCGTCCTGGGGTCGGCGACGAGCGCGAAGGCCTCGTCCGCGGGCAGAGGCAGGTCGTGTGCGAACCGGACGCTCATCGGTCCTCGCGGCGTCCTCCGAGCCAGCGGGGCCGGACGGGACCGTGCTTGCGTGGTGGTGCGCGGTGCTCGAGGACGGGCGCGGCGTCGTCGGCGGCGTGCTCGACGACACGCAGGACCACGGGCCAGTCCGCGGGCGCCTCGCCGAAGGCGGTGCGGGACTGGCCGACGACCGTCCGGGCGAGCGCCCGCCCGCCCGCGAACCCGACGACCGCGCCGATGCCGAACGGGACGACCCGGCCGAGCGTGAGCCCGAGGTGCTTCGCGAGCTGGGTGCGCAGGAACTTGTTGGCCAGGGCCCGGTTGACCTGTGTGAGCGTCGACGCGGGCATCGCCGTGAGCAGCGTCTGACCCCACGCGAGGCCCGACCCGGCGGCCGCCTTCTCGACGGTCGCCGCCCCCTTGGCGCCGAGCACCGAGGCGAGGAGCAGCGCCCGGCGCCGCTCGCTGTCGACGACCTCGATGCCGTGCACCTCGGCGACGGCGAGCGCGAACGCCGCGGAGCTCGCGAAGAACGTCGCGACGTCGCTCGAGCTGAGGACGAGCCCGGTACCCGTCCCCACGGCGGGCACCGCGGCCGCGACGCCGACCGCACCGCCCGCGGCCCCGAGCACGGTCGCGTACTCCTTCTCGAGGATGCGGACGAGCTGCGCGGGCCCGGCCTCGGGGTTGCGGCGACGCAGGGACTCGACGTGTCGTCGGATCGCCGGGGCCGGGATCGCGACGGCGCGCTCGAGGATCGCGTCGAGGACCGGTGTCGCGCGCGCGACCTCGCTCCCGCTCGGCGTGGCCACGTCGGTCGTCACGTCGGTCGGCACCGGGATCCCGGGCAGCGCCTCGCCCGCCATGCTCAGGCCGTCGCCTCGCCGGCGTCGACGGCCGACGCGGGCTCCACGAACTCCCGCTTCACCGTGACGCCGGCCGCGAGCGTCCGTCCGACCGTGCAGGTCTGCTCGATCGAGCGCTCGGCGACGGCGAGGACGCGGTCGCGCGTGGCGTCGTCGAGCGCGGACAGGTCGAGCTCGATGATCTCGGTGAGCTCGGGGTAGCGGTCCTCGTCGAGGTTCTTGGCGCCCTCGACCCGGATGGTCACGCGGTAGTCGTCGCCGAGGCGGCGCGCGAGCGGGACGTCGCTCGACATCCCGGCGCAGCCCGCGAGGGCGACCTTGAGGAGCTCGCCGGGCGTGAAGACCGCGCCCGCGCTGGCCGGGCCCATGTCCACGGTGGCGCCTCGCCCGGAGAACCCTCGGTACGTGCGCGGGCCGGTGCGCTCGACCCACAGCGGGTCGGTCGCCGACGGGCTCGACGCGGGGATCGCGTCGTTCTCGGTGGCAGGGGTCGTCGTGTCGGTGCTCATGTCCGCATCATCCCATCGGTGTGTCGGTACGCACGGGCGCGGTTCGTGTTCTCGGACCGTCCGCCCACCTACGATGACCAACATGGCCGACGACGCAGCGACTCCGGCGACACCCCCGCGTGGCACCGTCCCCACCCCCTACGAGGACCTGCTGGCACGCGTCCTCGCGGACGGCACCCACAAGGACGACCGCACCGGCACGGGGACGCGGAGTGTCTTCGGCGCCCAGCTTCGGTACGACCTGTCGCGGGGCTTCCCGCTGGTCACGACCAAGCGTGTCCACTTCAAGTCGGTCGCTTACGAGCTGCTGTGGTTCCTGCGCGGGGACTCGAACGTGCGCTGGCTCCAGGAGCGCGGGGTGAGCATCTGGGACGAGTGGGCCGACGACGACGGCGAGCTCGGCCCGGTCTACGGCGTGCAGTGGCGCTCGTGGCCGACGCCCGACGGGCAGCATGTCGACCAGATCGCGGGCGTGATCGACCAGATCCGCAACAACCCGGACTCGCGCCGCCTCGTCGTGTCGGCGTGGAACGTCGCCGACATCCCGCAGATGGCCCTGCCTCCGTGCCACGCGTTCTTCCAGTTCTACGTGGCCGACGGCAGGCTCTCGTGCCAGCTCTACCAGCGGTCGGCCGACCTGTTCCTCGGGGTGCCGTTCAACATCGCGTCGTACGCGCTGCTCACGCACCTCGTGGCCGCGCAGGCCGGGCTCGAGGTCGGCGACTTCGTGTGGACGGGCGGTGACTGCCACGTCTACGACAACCACGTCGAGCAGGTGCGGACGCAGCTCGCCCGCGACCCCTACCCGTACCCGACGCTCCGGGTCGCGCCGCGCGACTCGATCGACGCCTACACGTACGAGGACCTCGAGGTGCTCGGCTACGTGCACCACCCGGCGATCAAGGCCCCGGTGGCCGTCTAGTGCTCGCGCTCGTCTGGGCGCAGGCGCACGACGCCGCCGGGCGCCCCGTGATCGGCGCGGGCAACGCGCTGCCGTGGCGCGTGCCGGAGGACGCCGCCCGCTTCAAGACCCTCACGCTCGGGCACCCGGTCGTGATGGGCCGGCTCACCTGGGACTCGCTCCCCGCGAGGTTCCGGCCGCTGCCCGGCCGGACGAACGTCGTCGTGAGCCGGCAGCCGGGCTGGGCCCCCACGCCCGACGACGGCGCTGCCCCGGGTGCGGACGTCGCCGCGGGTGGGGCGGCCGTGAGGGTCGCGCCGACGGTCGAGGAGGCGCTCCGCCTGGCCGCTGCGGCCCCCGGCGGCGAGCAGACGTGGGTCATCGGGGGTGCGCAGCTCTACGCCGCGACGATCGGGCAAGCCGACCGCCTCGAGGTCACCGAGCTCGACCTCGAGGTGGAGGGGGACGCGTGGGCGCCGCCGATCGACGCGAGCGTCTGGACTGCCCGGGACGTCGGCGCGTGGGAGACGTCGCGCTCGGGCTTGCGGTACCGCTTCGTCAGCTACGGGCGGGCGGAGATCCGGGCTTGAGCCGCGTCAGCGGTTGATCAGGTAGCCCGTGAAGAGCCCGGCGCCGAGCGCGACGGTGAACACCGCCGCCTGGAGCCACAGGCTGTGCGCGCGGAACCAGCGTCGTCGGGCGCGGCGCGCGGGACGTGCCGGGCGCTCAATGGCGCTGTCGGGCGTCGTGATGGTGCCGGGAGAGACGACGGTCGAGCCGTCCACGGTGAGGTCGAACGTTGTCATGCGAGCTGCCCCTGGGTGGTGCCTGCGTACTGAGGCCGGAGCGGCAGCCTCGTGACCCGTCGCTCCGGCTCTGCCACTCTCCCCGGAACGGCGGGCTCGCGCAGGGTGAAGGATGCCGCCGAGCGGGTGAAAAACGCGGGCTCGGTCGGCCGGGTCGTAACGATTCGGGCGAACCGCCGTGGTTCGCGCGGGTCCGCGCGCTCCCGGTAGGCTGGCGCGCGTCCCCGGACCGCTCCACGAGCGGCCCGCGCGCCTGTAGCTCAGGGGATAGAGCACCGCTCTCCTAAAGCGGGTGTCGGCAGTTCGAATCTGCCCAGGCGCACCTTGTTCTCGCGCGGCTCAGCGGCGGCGCAGCAGGACGACGCTGTCGTCCAGGCGGGCGGGCTCGCCGTCCGGGCCAACGGCGTCGCGCTCGCGCACCTCGCTGACGACCGTCTCCCACCCGTCGCCGAGCGCGAGCGCGGCCACCTGATCGTCAGGGGTGAGCAGGGCGGCCGCCTCGTGGTCGGGGCGGTCGTGCCAGTGGTCGCCGTCCTTCGACCACGGCGGCGGGCCGGCGTGCCCGACGACGAGCAGGTGCCCGCCCGGGGCCACAGCACCGGCAGCCCGGCGCAGGACCTCGGTGCGGGGGAACGCGACCGGTGAGTGGAGGAAGCACGCGGACGCGAGGTCGTAGGTCGCGTCGGGATGCCAGGACGCGAGGTCGGCGACGACCCACCGGATCCGCTCGCCCACGCCCCGCTGCGCGGCGGCGTCCCGCCCCCGGGCGATGGCGCCCGACGCGACGTCGACGCCCGTGACCTGCCAGCCCCGCTCGGCCAGCCACACGCTGTCCCCGCCCTCGCCGCAGCCCAGGTCGAGCGCGCGCCCAGGCGGCAGGTCGGCGACGACGTCGACGAGCGTTGCGTTCGGACGACCCGACCAGATGCGGTCGCTCTCGGCGTAGCGCGCGTCCCAGAACGCGGTCGTCTCGTCACTGTCCTGGTGCGCGTGGGCGTGCGGGTGCTCGGGCATGGGCCCAGCATCGGTGGTGGCCGGCGTCGGCGGCAATCCGCGTTGCGAAGACGGCAAGTCGGTCGCGACCCCGTCGGCGGGTCAGCTGCGCGGGTCGACCGCGTGGGCGAGCCCCGGATAGTCCACGACGACACCGTCGGCGTCGAGCGCGAGGTCCACCGCGAACCGTGCGCTCGTGTACCGGGCGACGCGTCGCCCGCCGACGACGGCGCCCGCGTACGTCTGCCGGTCCGGCGCCACGCGGAGCGAGGGCACCTCGACCCACGCCATGACGAGGTCGGTCGGGTCCACGTCCGTGTCGAGGAGGCCAAGCCGCAGCACGGGCAGGGTGTTCGTCGCCGGGCAGAGCCCGAGGTCGCAGTCGAGTGCGTCGTCGAGCTGCGCCGGGTCGACGATCCCCGGCGGGGGTGCGTCGAGCGTCCCGGCGGAGCGCGCGTCGCAGCGCCAGTGTCCGTCGTCCGCGCGCTCGAGCACGAGGTCGCGCGACCACGGCGCATCCCGCGGTGCGAGCCCGCGCACCGCGACCTCGAGCCGGCGCGTGACCCAGCCCGGGCCGGTCACGAGCGTCCAGGACATGGCGTAGGCGTCGGTGCGTGAGGTCCCGGTCGCGGTCAGGCGGTCGGGGTCGAGGCGCAGCACGGCCGTGTCGAGGCGGTCCGGGTCGTTCGTGCCGGCCCACACGACCCGCCGGGTCCGCGTCTCGCCGTGGCCCGAGCCGACGGGCGCCTCGAGCCCGGCTGCCCGGTCTGCCTCGGGCGCGGGACGGACGCCCGCGGCGGGAGGTGGGGTGCGCCGTCGGGCGACCTCGGGATGGTCGAACGGGGCGAGGGACTTGCCGCGGATCCCCGACAGCACGCGCAGCGCTCCTGTCCACGCGCCGGACTGCTGGAGCGCCTGCCGGCGCCAGTGCGCGCCGTCGTCGGTCACGATCTGCGACCGGGTGACGCGCGCGATCGTGCGCTCCTCGACCACGCCGGGCTGGGCGTCGTCGACGTACGCGACGCGCGCGCCGGGCAGGACCCAGCCGGGCCAGGTCGTCCGGTCGCGGGGCAACGGTCCTCCCAGGTGGTCGCAGGTGGCGTGACGCCCGACGCTACTCCGGCGGCGGCCCGGGCTGCTCGTCGAGGAGCTCGGCGACGAGCTGGGCCGCGCGGTGCTGGAACTCGTCCCGCAGCGCCGCGAACCCGACCGGGGAGGAGAACGTCGGGTCGCCCACGGGCCAGTCCTCGTAGCGCACGTGGGGGAGCACGGGGCACGCGTCGGAGCAGCCGAGCGTGACGACGACGTCGGCGGCTCGCAGGGCGTCGTCGGTCAGGGCCTTGGGGAACGCCGCGGCCTCGGGGACCTCGAGCTCGGTGAGGAAGGCCCGGACGTTGCGGGGGATCTGTGCGCCCGGGGTCAGGCCGGCGGTGCGGACGACGACGCGGTGCTGGGAGAGCCGGCGCGTGAGCGCGGCGGCGAGCTGCGACCGGGCGGTGTCGGTCTGCGAGACGAACAGGACGTGGGGCGCGCTGCGCGTCCGGTCGCGGGAGGCGTCGGACAGGCGCTGCCGGGCGTAGCGCTCGACGAGCGCGAGGAGCGGCGCCGAGCCGGCCGTGGTCCTGGTGCGGAGCAGGGTCGTGGCGCACTCCCGGACGATCCGGCCGACGACGTCGAAGCTCGCCTCCGGGTAGACGGCGGCGAGGCGTCCGACGAGCGGGTCGAGCGAGTCCTCGACGACCTCGGGCCGCATCGGGCGCGGGGTGCGGGGCGGGTCGAGCGCGACGGGCGCGAAGACGTCGAAGAGTGTCCCGACGGTCGGTCCGCGGCCCCGCGCGATGCGGTAGCGGACCCAGTTCCCGTGGCGCTCGGAGGTGACGAGCCCGACGTCGCGCAGCACTCTCAGGTGGTGGGAGACGGTCGGTTGCGAGAGGTTGGAGAGCGCGGCGAGGTCGCGGACGCTCGCCTCGTCGACGGTGCCCAGCAGCGAGAGCATCCGCAGGCGGACCGGGTCGGCGAGCCCTCCGAAGATCGTGGCGAGGTTCCGTGCGGACTGGGAGCTGATGGCGCCTGCCTCGAGGACGCGTCGGGACGTGACGGGCGGCTCCTGCGGCATGGGGGCGATATTGACATAGTTCGATGCGCTCCGCTGCCGGGGGCGTAATCGGGACGCTTGTCCCACATACTCGTTTTGATGTCTGACCTGCGAAGATGGACGGTCGTCCAAAAAAGTTCGGCCGAATCGCCCTCGAGGTGTTGACGCGGCGAAAGTTGAACCTGCACACTCTTCTACGACGGCGCGCACCGCTTGCCCCCTGCGTGGTGCGCGCCGTTCCTCGTGAAGGCGAAGGCCCCGCTCCGGCGGGGCCTTCGTCGTCGTCCGGGAGCTTTCCGGGTCACGGTCCGGGATCGCCCGCCGCCGTCCCCCCGGCGATCCCGCCGCCGTCCCGGGCGATCCCGCCGCCGTCGGCGCGCCGGTGCCGCGCCTTCCCGCCCTGCGGTTAGCGTTTCAGCGTGACTGCTGCAGGCCCCGACCCCGAACCGGACCGGCCGGGCTCCCCGCTCGCCCGCCTCTGGCGGCGCGACAGGGCGCGCACCGGTGACGCACCGACGACGGCACCCACGCCCGGCGACGACGCCGGACCCGGCGGTGCCGCTGCGCACCCGTCGTTCGGCACCACCGAGGCGGAGGGCACGGTGGTCGGTCGCGACGAGGGCCCGGCCCTCCTGACGCAGCCGACGGGCCCGCTGACGAGCGAGGAGGCCGTCGAGGCGGCTCTCCCGCGCTGGCGTGTGGCGCTGGTCGAGCACGTGGGCGGCTCGTCCCTCGAGGACATCACGGTGCTGGGCGACGCGGTCCTGGACCTGTCGGCGGCGCACCCCTCCGGGCTGGCGCAGCTCCTCGCGGGTCGCCCGACGCGCCTGTCCAACCTGTTCCGCGAGCCCGACGCCCTGCCGACGGCCCGCCGGCACGCGCGCGCCGTCGTCGCGCAGACCCAGGACTACGCGCAGCGCTACGGCACGGCGCCGACCTACCTGGCGATCGGCGTCGCCTCGTGGTCCGGAACGGCGGGCCCGGGCCCCCGCTCCGACGACATGGCCGCCCTCGCGAAGGTCGCGACCTCCTCCTTCCGCGCGATCCGTCCCGAGGTCGCTGCGTCGTCGGCGCCGCTGGCGCTGGAAGCACGGGCGCACGCCGACGACGGCGGAAGCGAGGACGGCGACGCGACCGGAGCCCGGCGTGACCGGTCCGAAGCGCGCCCCGCGGGCGAGCGCGCGGGTCTCGCGGACGTCGCGGCGGTGGAGACGGCGCACCCGACCGGGCGGGGTCGAGAGGCGGCCGCCGCGGAAGGTGCCGATGGTCCGAACGCGACGGCCGGACGAGGTGACGACGGGGCCGAGGCGGCGAAGGACGTCAAGGGCTCGGCCGCTGTGCAGGACGGAGACACGACCGCGGTCCGGGCGGCCGAGCCCGGTCCGAGCGCCTCGGTGCCGTCGGCACCGGACCCGGCCGACGGTGCACCGGCCCCCAGACGAGTCAACGCCCCCGTCCTCCTCCGCTCGCTGACGATCTCGACGGCCGGCCGCTCCGGCACGGACTTCGAGCTCACCCTCGAACCCACGGTCGAGCTCAACACCCTCCTCGTCCGCGCGCTGCGCGACCACGGCGCGCTGATCGACCCGGTGTCCCTGGCGCAGGGCGCGTTCACGGGGGTCGGGTTCGACCCGTCGGCGGTGCTGGCGCGGATCGGCACGCTGGGCGCGGCGGTGCTGGAGGACTTCTCGTTGACGGACCGCCGGCTGGTGGGGTCGTTCGTGCACCCGGGCCAGCACCTGGTGGACGACCTGGACGACCTGGCGCCGGGTCTGGCGCGGCACGAGGTTGTCGCGGCGCTGGCGGGGTCGTCGCAGGTGACGGTCCCGGTGGGGACGCCGCTGCCGCCGGAGCGCTCGGCCGACGGCGACCCGGTGCTGGAGCGGGGCGTGGGCGACCTGGACCAGGCCCAGCGCCGCGCGGTGGACGCACTCGTGGCGGGCGGTCATTTCGCGATCGACGCGCCGTCGGGCTCGGACGTGGTCGGGACGGTCGCGGCGCTGCTCGCGGAGGCTGCCGCGAGCGGCCGCCAGGCCCTGTACGTGACGGGTCACCGGCGCGCGGCCGACGCGGTCTCGTCGCGGCTGGGGGACCTGGGGCTGGGCGAGCTGACGTTCGAGATCGCGCCGGAGCCGGGGTGGCGCGCGTCCGCGGCGAACCGGCTGCTGACGGCGATGGCGTCCGAGCCGGCGCAGACGGACCTGTCGGTGCACGCGGAGACGATGGATGCGCTGGTGGGCGCGCGGGCGCGCCTGACGGCGTACATCGAGGCGCTGCACCTGCCGCGCGCGCCGTGGGGCGTGTCGGCGTACGACGCGCTGCAGGCGCTGGCGCGGCTGACGTCGGAGCGGCCTGCGCCGGAGACGGCGGTGCGGCTGTCGTCGGAGGTCACGAGCGCCCTGGACGACGACACCCGCGCGGGCGCGGCGGCGGACCTGGAGCGGGCCGCGGAGCTGGGGGCGTTCACGCTGCACGCGGCGACGACGCCCTGGTTCGACGCGGACCTCGAGACGGAGGACGACGCCCGGTCGACGCTGCTGCGGCTCGACCGGTTGCGGACCCAGACGCTGCCGCGCCTGCGCGAGCAGATCGAGTACGTGTCGGGAGCGACGGACCTGACGGCGGCGACGACCCTGGGCGAGTGGCAGGACGTGCTGCAGATGCTGGGCGGGATGCGGGGCACGCTCGACGTGTTCCAGCCGCTCGTGTTCGAGCAGCCGGCCGTCGACATGGTGCAGGCGACGGCGACGAAGCAGTGGCGTCTGGACCACGGGATCGAGATGGGTGGCGTCGCGCGGCGGCGGCTGGTGCGGCGCGCGAAGGACATGCTGCGCCCGGGCATCCGGGTCTCGGACGTGCACGCGGCGCTGCTCCAGGTCGAGGCGCAGCGCGCCGTCTGGGCGACGCACTGCCCGACGGGGAGCTGGCCGCGGCTGCCCGAGGGCCTGTCGGCGATCGAGGACACGAACGAGGCCGTCCGGATCGACGTGGAGGAGCTCTCGCGCGTCCTCGCGCCCACCCCGGGCGGCGGCGCGCTGCTGGACCTGCCGTTCGACGACCTCGCGGCGCGGCTCGACGCCCTGGCCGAGGACCGCTCGGCGCTCGACGACCTGCCCGAGCGCACGGCCGCCGTCCGGCGCGCGCGGGGTGCCGGGCTCGCGGAGCTCGTCGACGACCTGTCGCGGCGTGCCGTCACGCCCGGGCTCGTGAGCACGGAGCTCGAGCTGGCGTGGTGGAGCTCGGTGTTCGAGCAGATCGTCGCGACGGACCCGGCGCTGACCGGTCAGGACGGGCCCGGTCTGGACGCCCTGGCGGCGCGGTTCCGCGACCTGGACCGTCGGCACGTGACCGCGCTCCCCGTCTCGGTCCTCAACCACGTGCACGCGCGCACGGTCGAGGCGATGCGCGCCGACCCCGACACCACCAAGGCGCTGTTCTCGGAGCTGTTGGAGGGGCGGCTGCGGACGGTGCGCGACCTGTACGAGCGGCACACCGAGCTCGTCCGCGCGCTGCGCCCCGTCGTGGTCGCGACGCCGACGCTCGTGCCTCAGCTCTTCCCGACGACGCGGACCGTCGACCTGGTGGTGCTCGACGCCGTCCAGCACGTCCCGCTCGAGATGCTGCTCGCGGCCATCGCGCGCGGGCGGCAGGTCGTCGTCGTCGGGGACGTCCGCTCGGCGTCGACGCCCGCGGTGCGCGAGCTCGCGCGGGTCCTCCCGACGCTGACGCTGCGGTCGGACGCGACGCGCCGCGACCCGCACCTGGTCGGCTTCCTCACGAAGCACGGGTACGACGGCGTGCTCGCGCCCGCGCCGCTCCCGGCGTCGCGCGCGACGGTGCACCTGCACGTGACCGAGGGCCTCGGGATGCCGGACCCGGTGTCGGGGGCGGTCGAGTCCACGCAGGCCGAGCTGGACCGCGTGGTCGAGCTGGCGATCGAGCACGCGATGCTCCGGCCCGAGCAGACGCTCGGGATCGTCGCGGTCACGCCTGCGCACGCCGCCCGGATCCGGGAGGCGCTGCTCGCCGAGGTGCGGCGCAACCCGGGGCTGGCCGGCTTCTTCGCCGGGAGCCGGCCCGAGCCCGTCGTCGTCGCCGACCTCACCGGTGTCGCCGGCCTGACGCGCGACGCGATCATCCTCACGCTCGGCTTCGGCAAGACGCCGCACGGCCGCGTCCTGCACCGGTTCGGCCTCGTGGGGGAGGCGGGCGGCGACGCGCTCCTGCTCGACGCGGTGGGTGCCAGCCGGGAGCGGCTCGACGTCGTCTCGTGCTTCCGCGCCGACGAGCTCGACCCCGACCGCCTGCGCGGGGCCGGGGCGCGCCTCCTCGCCGACCTCCTGGCGTTCGCGGAGGAGCGCGACGGGAAGGCCGACCCGCTCGAGCTGTGGAACGGCGTCGACGTCGCGCGCGGCACGGACCGACTCGTGCTCGACCTCGCCGAGAGGCTGTGGCGCACCGGGCTCGTCGTCGAGACGGACTTCGGCCCCGCCGGGGCGGACCGGGTGCCGCTCGTCGTCGGGCACCCCGACGTGCCTGGCGAGCTGCTCGTGGCCGTCCTGACCGACGACGAGGCCTACGTCGCGCAGCCGAGCGTCCGCGTCCGGGAGCGGCAGCGCCGCGAACGGCTCGAACGGCTGGGCTGGACGGTCGTACAGGTGTGGTCGGCGGCCGCGTTCCTCGACCCCGAGAAGGAGGCCGAGCGGATCCGACGCGCGGCGCTCGCGGTCCGCGACGCGCGGCTCGGCGTCGGGCGGCAGCCCGTGGTCACGGGCGCGACGCCGGTGGTCCGGACGGCCTCGGCCGCTCGGCGCCACGTCGAGCCGTCGGCCCCGGAGCCGGTGCTGCCGGCGTCGTCGGACGAGCGGGGCACCGACGGCGAGGCGAGCACCCCGCCCGACGCGACGCCGTCGGGCGCGACGGACGACGGGAGCCAGGGTCGCCGCAGCGCCCGACGGCGCGTGGTGCGTCCCGGGACGGAGCGCGAGACCGTCCTCGGCAGCACGAGCGACGACGTCGACCCGGACAGCGCGGAACCGGGCGGCGACGCGAACGACGAGCGCCTGCGCCGCGACGTCCCGCCGCACTGGCAGTAGTCGCGAGACCTGGTCGCGAGAACGACGAAGCCCCCGCACACCGGCCGGTGCGCGGGGGCTTCGTCGACGTCTGCTCGCTCAGTGCTCGTAGACCTCCTGGTGGGGGTTGTCGTAGGCGAGCGACTCGGCGGTGTTCGCGACCATCTCGATCTTCACGTCCGTCATGGACGGCAGCGGGATGAAGCCGGGGGGTGCGCACTCGGGCGTGAAGGTCAGCGGGATGCCGAGGAGCTTGCCCGAGAACTTCGTCGCGTAGAGGACCACGTCCCCCTTCATCGTGATCGAGTCCGACGTCGCGACGAGGCCCTGGCTGCCGTCCGCCTTGGCGGGGACGTCCAGCCGGAAGCCCGGGACGACGGCCTTGTCGGCCGTGAACTTCATGACCCGGACGGTCGAGCCGTCGACGCGCTTCAGCGAGACGTTCCCCTTGTACCAGGAGTTCGTGATCTGGAACTTCGAGCCGGACAGGTGCGCTGACAGGTTCGGGGCGGTGAACGTCGACGACGACCCCAGGTCCTTGCCCTCGCCCAGGCAGAGCTTGAGCTCGCCGGCGAGGGCGGCGACACCGTCCTTCGAGGCCTCCTTCACCGACTGCTCGTCGGTGGTGCCATCGGCCTTGTCGTCCTTCGCGCTGTCCTCGCCCTCCGCGTCCTTCGTGGCGTCGCCGGCTGCCGCGTCGTCCTGCGTGCCGTCCGTGCCCGACGACGGCGTGTCGCCGCCGGTGGACCCCGCGCCCTCGTCCGTGGCCCCGCCGCCCGAGGGGGCGGAGGCCCCGGTGTCGGTGGCGCCGCCGTCGGACGTCGTGCCGTCGGACGTGGGGTCCTCGGTGGGGGTGCTCGTCGCCGTGGGGGACTCGCTCGGCGCGCTCGTCGCGCCGTCCGAGGCGGAGTCGTCGTCGGCGGGGCAGAACACGTGGAGCGGGTCGAGCACGCACCAGCCGCTCTGCTCCGCGCTGGCGGTCGCCGCGACGGGGAGGGCGCCGGCTCCGACGAGCCCGGTGCCCCCGACGCTCAGCGCGGACGCGAGCACACCCGCGCCGATCGCGTTGAGTCGCGCGCGCCGGCGGGGCGCGATGCCGGCCTCAGCCGGCGCTACCGAGAAAGGGCGCGGCGCCGAGGAGTCCTCGAGGACGAGCGTGTCGTCCGTGCTGGGTGCGTTGCCCGTGAGGTTCAGGCTCTCGGCGTGCCGGGGCCGGGCGGCCTCCGGTTCGACGGCCTCGTCCGCCGTCGCCTCCTGCGGCATCCACGAGAGCGCCATGACGGAACCGACGATGCCGAGGACCATCCCGATGAGGAAGCCGCCGAGGTTCACCCCGATCAGCGCGTACACCGACAGCACGAGCGCGATCACGCCGTAGAACACGCGGTGGACGGGCATCGTCCAGATCAGCACGCCCAGGAGGACGAGCACGATCGGGATGACGGTCGCCTGCAGACCCTGGATGCCGAACTGGAGGTGCAGGTGACCGAAGTCGAGCTGACCGGAGCCGAAGAGCTCGAACCCCGCGACGACGACGAGGAGGCCGCCCCAGAACGGACGCGTGCGTCGCCAGGCGCGGAACCGTTCACGCCGCGTCGGCGTCGTCGCGGCGGGCTCGGAGGCATCGACGGTCGCGGTGTCACCGGCCGTCGGGTCGCCGTTCTGGTGCGGTGTCATGGTCACCCTCAGGACTCCTTCGTCGGTCGAGGTGGTGCGTTGCCTGCGTCCCGCCCGCGGGCCCCCGATCCGCGGGCGGGACGTCGTGCGTCAGAAGCAGGTGTCCTTGGGGGACGTGAGGAACAGGTGCAGGCCGTTGAGCGTGAAGGTGCCGGCCTGGGTGCTCAGGGACGTCTGCTGGAGGCCCTTGATGCTGACGTGGCTGGCGTCCTGCGCGAAGTCGCCCTTGCTGCCCTTGGCGGTCGTCCGGACCTTGGACGCGTCGATGCCGATGCGGATGTTCGAGAACGTCGCGTCGCCCTTGAGGTCGGTCATGCCGATCAGGAGGTCCTTGGCCTCGGCGGGCTTCTTGCCGCTGCCGGCCGTGATCTTGAGGCCGACGGGGGCGCCGGGGATCGAGACCGACTGGCAGAGGTCGGTGAGCGTCGCGCTCTCGATGGCCGAGATCGCGACCGGGTTCTGCTTGCCGTCCGCGTCGACGGCGACGCCGGAGTACTGCGAGAATCCGTCACCCTCGAGGTCCGAGGCGCCGACCTGGAACGGGACGCCGGAGACGGCGAACGAGACGGGCACGGCGCCGCTGGCGACCCCGCCCATCAGCACGGTGACCGCGACGGCGGCCGGCACCGCGGCGAGCGCGACGCGACCGCGGCGCGTGCTCGTGAGCTTCTTCAACTTCACGGAATCCTCCTCGATTCATGACGGGGCGGGCGACGAGGCGTCGCTCCGCCGGTGCTGCCGCATCGCAGCGGTGCGTGAGCGCGTGTACCGGGGAGCCCCGGGCAGCACGTCGTCGATGACGTCGTCGTCGCTCATGGGGGAGACGGTACGGAGCCTACTGAACGCATGTCAATAGCTAACTTGCGCCGAGTCAGTAACGGTCGCCGTGGCTATGCTCGGGACATGGCGGACCAGCGCAGGCGCGACGAACGACGCACACGTCTGTCACCCGACGAGCGTCGGGCCCAGCTCGTGGCGATCGGCGTGCAGGCGCTCGCGGACCACTCGCTCGAGGAGCTCACCATCGAGCACCTCTCCCAGCAGGCCGGGGTGTCGCGAGGGCTGCTGTTCTACTACTTCGGCTCCAAGCAGGGCTTCCACCGCGAGGTCGTGCGTGCCGCCCGCGACGGCCTGCTCCGCGCGACCGAACCCGACCTCGACCTCGCGCCCCTCGACCGGCTCCATGCCACGCTCAGCAACCTCGTCCGGTTCGTCCGCGAGCACGAGGACACGTTCTTCTCGCTCGTGCGCGGCGCGGCGTCGGGGGACCGGGAGGTCCGCGAGGTCGTCCAGCAGGCGCGCGCCCTCCAGATGGAGCGGCTCCGCGTCGTCTGCGAGGAGCTCGGCATCCCCGACACCGCGATGCTGCGCATGACCCTGCGCTCGTGGGTCGCGTTCGCCGAGGAGACCCTCGTCGACGGCGCGCTGGTCAGCGAGCGGTCGCCCGAGGAGCTCGTGGACTTCCTCGAGCGCACCCTCTTCGCCGTCGTGCCGGTGATCGATCCCGCGTACGGGGCGCACCTGCGCCCCGACGTGGCGACGTCGAGCTGACCGCTCGTCCGCCTACTGCCCCGGGGTGGGCTGACCCGAGGTCTGACCGGGGTGCTGACCCGGGCGCTGCTGCTGGGCGAGGAGGTCGCGGATCTCCGTGAGGAGCTGGACGTCGTCCGCCACCGGGGTCTCCTCGGCGGGCTTGTTCCGGTTGCGGCGCTCGTTGATCTTGTTCATCGGCAGCACGATGAGGAAGTAGATCGCCGCCGCGATGAGCACGAAGTTCACGACGGCGGTGAGCAGATGACCGACGCTGATGACCGAGTCCTCGGACCCGTCCGCCTTCGCTCCGTGACGCAGCGTGATGTCCCAGATGTCGTCGAAGTTCGGCTTGCCGAAGATCGCGCCGATGATCGGGTTGATGAACCACTGGACGACGGCGTTCACGACGGCCGTGAATGCGGCGCCGATGACGACCGCGACGGCCAGCTCGACGACGTTGCCTCGCAGGATGAAGTCTCGGAAGCCGCTGAAGACGTTGCGCATCGGGCCAGGTTCCCCTCTGGTCTGTTGCCGTGGGGCACCATCCAAGCACGCGGAGCCGCGCAGTTCCAGACGAAGGGCTCAGCGGACCAGGACCGCCGTCACCCGGGCCCAGTCGGGTCGGCCGGCGATGGCCTCCGCCTCCTTCGCGGTGACGGCCACGACGATGGTCGGTGCGGTCGCCGTGGAGTCGCCGCCGAGCAGCCCGCCGCCGGAGCCGTGCTCCGCCTGCGCCTGGGGCAGCACGAGTGCGCGGCGTGCCAGGTACGACGACGTCCGCTCCCGGCGCTCGGGAGCGTCGCCGCCCGTGTCGCCCGTGTCGTTCGTGTCGGTGCCGGACGGCTCGTCGGTCGCGCCGTCCGTCGTCGAGGCGAGCAGGTCGACGTGGTCGCCCGGTCCGACCAACGCGGCGGCCGGGTCGTCTCCGAGGCTCAGGGCGACGACGACGCGCCCCTTCGGCGCGGTCGCCGCGACGCCACCCGCGGCGACGAGCCCCGGCGTCACGACCGTGCCGGCGGCCAGGGCGACGGAGGCGACCCGGCCCGCTGCGTCGTCGGGCTCGCGGTACGCGGTCTGCGGGGCGAGAGCGGTCGGGACCCGGGAGACGCGCACGTCGTGGGTGTCGAGCGGCGTGCCGGCGGCGACGTCGTGCGCGACGACGAGCACCGGCACGGTGGCCGGGGGAGCGGGACGCAGCGCGCCGACGACGAGGGCGGCGGCGAGGCCCAGGCACACCGCGGCGATCGCGAAGCGAGCCCGCCAGAAGGCACGTGCCACGCGAGACCGGAGCACGCCCGGTCCGGCGTCGCGCCGGCGGGGCGGCCCGGTCGGCGTGGTGGAGGCGTCGGCGGAGCGGTGGCTGCGGAGGGGCACGTCCGCGACGCTAGGCGTCGGCGCCGCCCGGGTGGTCGGCTGCGAACGCCGGCTGTGTACCGGGCGCGCCGTCCACAGGGCCGGCGTCGGCGTCCGGGACCGGCGGTGCGGCCGGTTCCCGTCAGGTCAGGACGCGGCCTTGGTCGAGGCGCTCGACGTCGACGACCCGGTCGTGCCCGAGCTCGCCGGCGTGCTGCTCGGCGTGGTCGACGAGGACGAGCTCGAGCCGGCGCCGTCCGTCGTGCTCTTGGACGGGGTGGTCGAACCGGTCGAGGACGAGCTCTTCGAGCCGTTCGAGGACCGCGAGTCGTTGCGGTAGAACCCGGAGCCCTTGAAGACGACGCCCACGGCCGAGAAGACCTTGCGCAGCGTGCCGCCACACTCGGGGCAGACGGTCAGGGCGTCGTCGGAGAACGACTGCTGGATGTCGAACGCGTGGCCGCAGTCGGCGCAGCGGTAGGCGTAGGTGGGCACGGTGACACTCCTCGGGGGGACCGACGGACTCGCCGCCGGCTGGCACTCAGATGATCCGAGTGCTAATCATACGCCGAGCTCGCGCCACCCCTCGGGCGTCGCGACGGCCTGCACGCGCTGGTCGTGCGACTCCGACGGCAGGGGCCGGTCGGTCGCGTCGTAGACCTCTTCCGGGAAGACGATGGCCACGACCCGCGTCCCCGGGCGGGTGTGGTGGAGGACCCGGTCGTACCAGCCGCCGCCCTGGCCCAGGCGCATCCCCGTGGTGTCGACGGCGAGCGCGGGCACCAGGACGACGTCGGCCTCCTCGACGGCCTCCGCGGGCAGCTCCGGCGTGCCGGGCTCGGGGGGACGGCCGGGGGCGCGGACCCGGAGGTCGTCGCGCCCGGCGTACTCCGCCCAGTTGCGCTGGAGTCCCGTGCCGAGCACCGGGAGGAGGACGCGCACGTCGCGCTCCGCGAGCCGGTCCATCAGGGGCATCGTCCCTGGTTCGGCCGGCCGTGCCGCGTACACCGCGACGCACCGGGCTTCCTTGACCTCGGGGATCGTCTCGACGACGTCGGCGAGCGCCTCCGCCGCCTCGCGGCGCAGGCGCTCGGAGCGGACCTCGCGGACCGTGCGGATCGCTCGGCGCAGCGCCTCCTTCGCGTCCTCCGGTTCGAGACCGGTGGCCGGTGGGTAAGGCTGCGCGCTGCCGGACGTCATGAGGACATTGTGACAAACGGAACCGACGAGGACGCAGATCCGGGGCGATCAACGCGCGGGAACACTTCGGACGAACCGCCACGGCGACCCCGCGCGGAGCGCTAGTGTCTGCGCATGACCTTCGACCCCCGCGGCGGTGCCGTGTGCCGCTGAGACCGGTCACCCCGGGACGTCCGTGGCCCGTGGTGCTGCGCGGCCTGGGCCCGCACGGCGAGGTCGTCCTCCGGCCGCTGCGGCGGGGCGACGTCGACGACTGGATGGAGCTGCGCCGTCGGAACGCCGCATGGCTCGGACAGTGGGAGGCCACGTCGCCGCGCCCGCCACGCGGCGCCGCGCCGACGTTCGGCGCGTACGTGCGCCTGCTCGCGTCGCAGGCGCGCTCCGGGACGACGCTCCCGTTCGCCATCGAGTACGGCGGCGAGCTCGTCGGGCAGCTCACCGCGTCGTCGATCACCTACGGCTCCCTGTGCTCCGCCACGATCGGCTACTGGGTCTCCGAGCACGTCGCGGGCCGCGGGATCGCGCCGACGGCCGTCGCGCTCACCGCAGACCACTGCTTCACCGCGCTCGGCCTGCACCGCGTCGAGGTCAACATCCGTCCCGAGAACGCGCCGAGCCTGCGGGTCGTCGAGAAGCTGGGGCTGCGGGACGAGGGGCTGCGCCGCCGCTACCTGCACATCAACGGGCGCTGGTGCGACCACCGGAGCTTCGCGGTGACCGCCGACGAGGTCCCGAACGGTCTCCTCGCGCGCTGGCGGGCCACCTGGAGCACGACCGACGCCGCAGGTCGGCGCGGCGACACGCCGCAGTGAGTCCGCCGTCGGGCGTCGGCGCTCGCCTACGGTCGAACAGTGACGACATCGTGGGCCGGGCCGGCAGCCGTGGTGCTGTTCGCTGCCTGGCTCGCGTACTACGTGCCCCTGCGGGTCGGGATGCGGCAGCAGGTCGCCGACGCCCGGACGGCGGACCGCTTCTCGGGCGGCCTGCGCGTGCTCGCGGTCGCCGGGCGGAAAGGGCCCGACGTCGCGCTGGCGGCCGAAGGGCCGGTCGTCACGGGTGGCGTCCCGCTGCTCGCGATGAGCGTGCACGAGACGCGGGGGATCCGAGGTCGTGAGGAGGCGGGGGACATGAGCGTCGACGAGTCGCAGGGCGACACCGAGCCCCGCCGTGCCCTCGGACCGGCACCCGCTGCCCGTTCCGACGCCCGACGCGCGGCCGCTCGCCGGCGCATGCTCCTCACCCTCGCGCTCGTGGCGGCGACCGCGCTCGTCGGCGTGCTCGCCGGGTTCGGTGCGCTGCCGTGGCCCGTGCTCCTCGTCCCGGTGGTGCTGCTGGCCGGGGTGCTCGCGCTCGGGCGCCGCGCCGTCGTCGCGGCCCGGCGAGCCGACCAGGCCAGGCTCGATGCCGCGCGTCGTCGGGCGCTCGACGCGCGCCGCCAGGCCCTCGGGAGCCCGCTCGCCCCACGGAATACGGCCCGCGGCGACCGCCGCCGGGTGACCGGGCACGCCGTCCAGGCGTCGCAGACCGCGACCCAGATGATCCCGCGGATCACCGCGGAGGACATCGACCGCGCGCGGCGGGCAGCCGCCCGACGGAGCCACCGGTCGGAGCGCCCGACGGCGCAGGGCCCGTCCACGACGCCTGCGCCCGAGCGTTCCGTGAGCGGTCCCGAGGCCGACCCGACGGCCCGGGAGGAGAGCTCCACGTGGGAGCCGGTCCCCGTGCCGCCGCCCACGTACACGATGAAGCCGACCGCGGGGACGCCGCCGCGTCCGCCCCTCCCCGAGCCGCTGCCGGAGCCGACCCCGGCGCCGGTGTCCGCCGAGGAGCTCGCGCCGATGGCCGCCCCCGGGCGCGTGCGCGTGCCCGCCGAGCTCCGGACGGGGCGTGCGGCCGAGGCCGCGGAGAGCGCGTCGGACGGGACGTCGTCGTCGCAGGAGGCTCCGGCGCCGGTGCCCGCCGCGGGCGACGAGCCGCGTCCCACGACCGAGACTCTCGGGCTGTCGCTCGACGCGATCCTCGCGCGGCGCCGCGCCGTCGGCGAGTAGCCGGCCGCTCGGACCTGCCGCGGCTCAGGCCGCAGGGCAGAACGCGTCGCGGTACCCGGACGGCGTGTTTCCCACGACGTTCCGGAAGTGGTGGCGCAGCAGGGCGGCCGTCGCGAACCCCGACTCGCGGGCGACGGTCTCGAGGTCGAGCTCGGTCGTCTCCAGGAGGTGACGGGCTCGCAGGACACGCTGCGTGGTGAGCCAGCGTCCCGGCGTCGTGCCCGTCTCGGCGGTGAAGCGCCGCGCGAAGGTGCGGGGCGACATGAATGCGCGCGCCGCGAGGCTCGCGACGGTGTGCGACTCGGTGAGGTGCTGGGTGGCCCACTCGAGCACCTCGCGGAGCGAGTCGTCGTCGCACGGCGGGACGGGCTGCGGGATGAACTGGCGCTGGCCGCCCTCGCGCTGCGGTGGCACGACCATGCGTCGCGCGACGATGTTCGCGACCTCGCTGCCGAGCTCGCGCCGCACGAGGTGGAGGCACGCGTCGATGCCGGCCGCGGTCCCCGCGCTCGTGACGACGTTGCCGTCGTCGACGAACAGGACGTCCGGATCCACGGTGATCTCGGGGTACTCGCGGGCCAGCTTGTCGGTGTACATCCAGTGCGTGGTGGCCCTGCGACCGTCGAGCACGCCGGCCTCCGCGAGCAGGAAGCTGCCGGAGCAGACGCTGAGGAGCAGGGCGCCGCGCTCGTCCGCGCGGCGGAGCGCGTCGAGGACGGCTGGATCCTGGCCACGGTGGATCGTGGTCGCGGGGACGGCGACGAGGTCGACGTCGTCGAGCGCGTCGAGACCGAACGACGGCACCAGGTCGAGACCCAGCTTGGTTCGGACGGGCCGGCCCGGTGCGGCGCCGCAGATGCGGAAGTCGAAGTTCGGCACCCCGTCCTCGGTGCGGTCGATCCCGAAGACCTCGCACACGATCCCGAACTCGAACATCGACAGGCCGTCGACCACGACGGCGCCCACGCTGCGCAGCATCCTCCGACGGTAGAGCGTTGGCAGGATGTTGTCGAGGGGTGTCGTAACTGCCACTCGTCGCGTCGTCGTCCGCGGCGGACGGTGGAGGCATGGAACAGGTCCTTGAACTCGTCTTCTCGCTCGTCGTCGCAGTCGGCCTCGTCGGGTCCGTCGCGGTGCTGCTCCTGCGCGGGACCCGGTGGGACGTCGTCGGGCGGCGACGCTCCACCCCGCCCGTGCCCCGCGGCGCCTGGGCCGACGGCGACGACGTCCCCGACCCCGTCGAGCTCGCCGCCATCCGGTCCTCGCGCGAGCGGCCACCCGTCGACCCCGGGTGGCGGGACGACAGCCCCGTCGCGCGCTTCGTCGCCGATGAGACACCGGCCCGGACCCCCGCGCGCCCCGGCGTCGGTGCGTCACCGATTTCCACTCCACCCCCCGTGGGGTGCTACTCTGGTGCCCGCTCGAGGGGCTATGGCGCAGTTGGTAGCGCGTCTCGTTCGCAATGAGAAGGTCGGGGGTTCGAATCCCCCTAGCTCCACCCTCGGAAGGGCCGCTGACTCAGGTCAGCGGCCCTTTTTCATGCCCGGGAGCCCGGCCTTGGGCCGGACTCCCGGGCGTGGTCGAGGTGATCTTCCGTCGCGGCCCAGGCTGTGAGCAGGTCGACCACCGGATCTTGCCCGAGGTCGCGGCCCTGGCCCACGAGCTGACCCGGATCGGCCAGGAGCAGGGCGCGGCTGCCGCGATCACGTCGACGGCTTGGCGCGGCTCCGGGCATCAAGCTCGCTGCCGCGGACGCGGCTGCGCTGGGGGGTGCTCGCCGACGCTGCCGACGTCGACACGCGTGGCGGCTGGGAGCACGAGATGTAGCTCGTCGGCGCGGGCTTCAGGCTCGGGGGAGCGGTTCGAGCAGCAGTCCGTCGATCGCGTCCCGCAGCTCCGCTGCCATGTCGACGGCGTCGCGCCGGTAGAGCCACTGGACCTGCAGCCCGTCCATGAGGGCCACCACGCGGTGGCCGGCGACGTCGGGGTCGACGTCGTCGCGGAGCCGGCCCGCCCCGCGAGCCGCGACGAAGGCCTGCGTGGTGGTCGCGACCGCCAGCTCGTACCGGTGTGTGAAGTACGGGTGGGCGGGGTGGTCGGGGGCCGTCGCCTCGGCGGAGAGCACCACGAACAGCTCGACGATGCCGGGCCGGGCCTGGTTCCACTCCGCCAGCTCCACGAGCCGTTGCAGCGCCTCGACGCCGTGGGCCTCGGCGAGCGCGAACCGCTCGACGTCCTCGGCGTCGCGGTGCTCGAGGACCGCCAGGAGCAGTGCCTCCATGGTCGGGAAGTGGTGCAGGAGGCCCGGGTGGGAGAGCCCGGCACGCGCCGCGACGTCCCGCAGCGACGTGCCGCGGTACCCCTGCTCGGCGTAGAGCTCGGTGGCGGCGTCGATGATCTGCAGGCGCCGGGCTCGTCCCTTCGCGTACCCGCCCGCACGTGATCTCGTAGGGCGGGGGGTGGCGGGGGTGGTGGTCGGCGTCGGCACGTGCTCACCCTAGCCGTGCTCACAGCGCCTCGACAGGTGAAAACCGACCGCGCGGTCGGTATTGGTGCTACCGTCGTCGCTGACGCGGCCGCACCGGGCCGCACGGACACAGGAGTCCTCACCATGACGAGCACCGTCGAACCCCGGCCTGACCGCGCGGACACCGCGCGGCCGAGCGCCCCGACCCTGCCTGCGCCGTCGGGAGCGGGCACAGAGCCTGCGAGCCACCCGCCTCGGAGCGGCCGCGCCCTCGAGATCGCCTACGTCGCGGCCTTCTTCACCCTCTACGTCGCGCTGCTGACCCCCGTCGTGAGCACGCTCGCGCTCAAGGTCGACGCGTTGTCGAGCGAGTCGGCCCGCGCCGGCGACCTGGCTCTCGTCACTGGAGTCGGTGCCTTCTTCGCGTTCGTGGCCAACCCGCTCGCCGGCGCGCTCTCGGATCGCACGACGTCGCGGCTCGGCATGCGCCGCCCTGGCTGCTGTGGGGCTCCCTGCTCGGGTCGGTGGGGCTGCTCACGATCGCGTTCGCGCCGAGCATCGCGGTCGTCGTCGTCGGCTGGGCGATCGCCCAGGCCGCGTTCAACGGCACGCAGGCCGCCCTCCAGGCGCTCCTGCCCGACCAGGTCCCCGAGCACCGCCGCGCACGCGTGTCCGGCTACCTCGGGATCGCGCAGAACGTCGCGCCGCTCGTCGGCGTCGCGCTCGCCTACGTCTTCACCGCCGCCCACCTGAACCAGGCATGGATGTTCGTCATCCCCACGCTGCTCGGACTCGCCGGCGTGCTGGTGCTCGTCGCCGTGCTGCGCGACCGCCACCTCGCGAAGGAGGACGTCGGGACGTTCCGGCTCGGCGCCTTCGTCAAGGGGTTCTGGGTCAGCCCCCGCAAGCACCCCGACTCCGGCTGGGCGTTCGCCGGCCGGTTCCTGCTGCTGTTCGCCTTCGCGTCCTACAACACGTACCAGGTCTACTACCTGCTCGACCGCTTCGGCTTCGACGACGCCGCGGCCCTGAGCTGGCAGCTCCGGCTCATGGTCGTCAACGCGCTCTGCCTCGTCGTCGCCGCGAGCGTCGGCGGCATGCTGTCCGACCGGACCGGCCGCCGCAAGGTGTTCGTCGTGACGTCGACCGTGCTCGCCGCCGCCGGGCTCGTCGTGTTCGCCGTCGCGCAGTCCCCGAACGTTCTCTACGGCGCCGCCGCGCTGTTCGGCGCCGGCCTCGGCACCTACTTCGCGGTCGACCTCGCGCTCGTGACCGACGTCCTGCCGAACCGTGAGACCGAGGCCGCCAAGAACATGGGCGTGTTCAACATCGCCAACGCCCTCCCGCAGTCGCTCGCCCCGGCCGTCGCGCCCGCGTTCCTCGCGATCGGGGGCGGCGACAACTACGCCGCGCTGTTCGTCGTCGCCGCCGTCATCGCGGCGCTCGGCGCCGTGAGCACCCTGTTCATCCGCGGCGCGCGCTGAGCCGCGCCCCCTCCACCCGCTCGCAGAGAGGCGTCACCCCGTGACCACGACCACCGACCCGACCACCACCGACGTGCCCGACGTCACCGAGCTCGTCGAGCAGCTCACGCTCGAAGAGAAGGCCGCCCTCCTCGGCGGCTCCGACGTGTGGCGCACCACGCCCGTCGAGCGCCTCGGCATCGGCAAGATCTGGCTGTCCGACGGCCCGCACGGCCTGCGCGCCCAGGCCGAGGACGGCGACCACCTCGGTCTCCTCGCCGCCGACCCGGCCGTCGCGTTCCCGCCCGCCGCCGCCCTCGCCTCGACCTGGGACGTCGACCTCCTCGCCCGCGTGGGCGCCGCGATCGGCGAGGAGGCACGCGCCAAGGGCGTGTCCGTCGTCCTCGGCCCGGGCGTCAACATGAAGCGCTCGCCGCTCTGCGGGCGCAACTTCGAGTACTTCTCCGAGGACCCCCGGCTCGCGGGCACGGTCGGGGCGGCCTTCGTGAAGGGCGTCCAGAGCCAAGGGGTCGGCACGTCGCTCAAGCACTTCGCCGCGAACAACCAGGAGACGGACCGGATGAGCGTGTCCGCCGACGTCGACGAGCGCACCCTCCGCGAGATCTACCTGCCGGCGTTCGAGCGTGTCGTCGCCGAGGCGCAGCCGTGGACCGTCATGTGCTCGTACAACCGCATCAACGGCGTCTTCGCGTCGCAGGACCGCTGGCTCCTCACCGACGTCCTGCGCGACGAGTGGGGCTTCGAGGGCGTCGTCGTGTCCGACTGGGGTGCCGTCCTCGACCGCGAGAAGGCCGTGCACGCGGGCCTCGACCTCGAGATGCCGTCGTCGGGCGGGCTCGGCACGCAGCGCGTGCTCGACGCCGTCGCCGCGGGCGAGCTGTCCCTCGAGGACGTCGACGTCGCCGTCACGCGCGTCCTGGAGCTCGTCGCGAAGTCGCAGCCGGCGCTCGCCGACCGCGGCACCGCGGACCTCGACGCCCACCACGCCCTCGCCCGCGAGGCCGCCACCCGCTCCGCGGTGCTGCTGCAGAACGACGGCGTGCTGCCGCTCGACCCGGCGTCGTCGGGCACGGTCGCGGTCGTCGGCGAGCTCGCCCGCACTCCGCGCTTCCAAGGCGGCGGCTCGTCGCAGGTCACGCCGACCCGGGTCGACGCAGCGCTGCCCGCGCTCCAGGACGCGCTCGGCGAGCGCCTGGTCTTCGCCGCGGGCTACCCGCTCGACGACGACGCCCCGGCCGCCGAGACCGCCGCCCTGCGCGACGAGGCGCTCGCCGCCGCACGCGACGCCGACGTCGTGTTGCTGTTCCTCGGACTGCCGGACGCCTACGAGTCGGAGGGCTTCGACCGGACGCACCTGCATCTCCCGGCCCAGCAGCTCGCGCTCCTCGAGGTGCTCGCTGAGGAGTGTGCGCGGGTCGTGGTCGTGCTGAGCAACGGGTCCGTGGTCGAGGTCGCGCCCTGGCGCGACCGGGCCGCCGCGATCCTCGAGACGTGGCTGCTCGGGCAGGCGGGCGGAGACGCCGTCGCCGACCTGCTGCTCGGCCGCGCCAACCCGTCCGGGCGGCTCGCCGAGACCTTCCCGCTGCGCTACGAGGACAACCCCGCGCTCGGGAACTTCCCCGGCGAGGCCGGCCACGTCCGCTACGGCGAGGGCCTCCTCATCGGCTACCGCTGGTACGACGCGCGGGACCTCGAGGTCGCGTTCCCGTTCGGGCACGGGCTGTCGTACACGACGTTCGCGTACTCCGACCTCGCGGTCGACGTGCTCGACGACGGTCCCACCCCGCGCGTGCGCGTCGCCCTCACCGTGAAGAACACGGGCGAGCGCGCGGGCAACGAGGTCGTCCAGGTGTACGTCACCGATCCCGAGTCGAGCGTGTTCCGCCCCGTCCAGGAGCTGGGCGGCTTCGGCGTCGTGGAGCTCGCCGCGGGGGCGACGGAGCGGGTGCAGGTCGAGCTCGACGCCCGCGCCTTCCAGTTCTGGCACCCCGAGGTCGCGCGGTGGGTCGTCGAGCCGGGACGGTTCGGGATCCGCGTGGGTGCGTCGTCGCGGGACGTGCGGCTCGTAGCCGAGATCGAGCTCGCCGGCGAGGTCGTCGTGCCCGAGCTGACCGTCGACTCGACCGTCGAGGCGTGGCTCGCGCACCCCGTCGCGGGGCCGGGACTACGGGCGCAGCTCGAGGCGGAGCCACGCGCGGCGGCGATGTTCTTCGCACCCGGCGTCGGCGAGATGATGCGGGCGATCCCGCTGCGCCGGATCGCCCGGTTCCCCGGGTTCCCCGTGCCCGAGGCCGAGCTCGAGACCCTTGCCGCGCAGGCCGACGCCGCGTACAGGGCGGGTGCCCGATGACCGCGGCGGCCGAGGCCGGGCGACCCGACGTCATCGCGCCCGTGCCCGACGACGCGCCCTACAAGGACGCGTCCCGCCCGGTCGAGGAGCGGCTCGACGACCTCCTCGCGCGGATGACCGTCGAGGAGAAGGCCGGCCAGCTGTTCCAGGACATGGTGACCGTCGGCGAGGGTGGCACCCTGGCTGAGCCGGACGCCGTCTTCGGGACGCCGAGCGTCCACGAGTACGTGGTCGAGAAGCACATGACGCACCTCAACGTGCTCGGTGCCCCCGGCACCGCCACGGACCTCGCGGCCTGGCACAACCGCGTCCAGGAGGTTGCGGCCTCGACCCGGCTCGGCATCCCGGTGACGATCGCGAGCGACCCGCGGCACGCGTTCAGCGACAACCCGCTCGCCGCACTCGCGGCGGGCCCGTTCTCGCAGTGGCCGGAGACCCTCGGCCTGGCTGCGATCGGCGACCCCGACCTCGTCGAGCGGTTCGCCGACACCGTGCGCCGCGAATACGTGGCGACCGGGCTGCGGACGGCCCTGCACCCGCAGGTCGACCTCGCGACCGAGCCGCGCTGGGCCCGCGCGTCGGGCACCTTCGGCGAGGACGTCGCGCTCACGACGGCGCTCGGCGTGGCCTACGTCCACGGGCTGCAGGGGACGGGCGCGGTCGCGAGGGAGGGAGGGCTCGACGGCGCGTTCGGGGCGGCGTCCGTCTCCGCGATGTCCAAGCACTTCCCGGGAGGCGGCCCCCAGCTCGACGGCGAGGACCCCCACTTCGCGTACGGGCGCGAGCAGGTGTACCCGGGCGGGCGGTTCGCCGAGCACCTCGAGCCGTTCCGCGCCGTGATCGCCGCGGGCACGCGCCAGCTCATGCCGTACTACGGCATGCCGGTCGGGCTCGAGGTCGACGGGCGGCCCGTGCCCCAGGTCGGGTTCGGCTTCAACCGGCCGATCATCACGGGCCTCCTGCGCGAGACCCTCGGCTACGAGGGCGTCGTGTGCACCGACTGGGGCCTCGTGTCCGACGCCGAGATCATGGGCCGCCCGTTCCCCGCGCGGGCGTGGGGCGTCGAGCGCCTGTCGCGGCACGAGCGCGTCGCCGCGATCCTCGACGCGGGCTGCGACCAGCTCGGCGGGGAGGCGTGCCCGGAGATCGTCGTCGACCTCGTGTGCGACGGGAGCGTCCCGGAGGAGCGGCTCGACGTGTCGGTCCGTCGTCTGCTGCGAGAGAAGTTCCTGCTGGGCCTGTTCGACGAGCAGCGGTACGTCGCCGTCGAGGCGGCCGCGCGGCTGGTCGGGACGCCCGAGGCGCGAGCCGCCGGGCGGGCGGCCCAGTCGGCCGCGGTGACCGTGCTGACCTCCGCGCCCGACGGCGCCGCCCACCTTCCCCTGACGCGCGGCCTCCGGGTCTACGCGGAAGGCGTGCCTGCCGACGTCGTCGCCGGGTACGGCGAGCCCGTCGCGACCCCTGCCGAGGCGGACGTCGCGGTGCTGCGGCTCACGGCGCCCTTCGAGGACCGCGGTCCCGGGTTCGAGCAGCTCTTCCACGCCGGGTCGCTCGAGTTCCCCGCCGCCGAGGTCGAGCGCGTCCTCGCGGTCTGCGACGCCGTGCCGACCGTCCTTGCGGTCTACCTCGACCGGCCCGCGGTGCTCGCCCCGTTCGTCGGGCGGGCGGCGTCGCTCGTCGCGGAGTACGGGGCGTCCGGCGAGGCGCTTCTCGACGCGCTGACCGGTGCCGAGCCGGCCCGCGGACGGCTGCCCTTCGACCTGCCGTCGTCGATGGCCGCCGTCGTCGAGTCACGGCCCGACGTCGCTCACGACACCGCCCACCCGCTGTTCCGTGCGGGCCACGGGCTCGGCCGCGTCTAGGGTGGGCGCCATGCCGAGTGCGCAGGACGTCGTCGACCGGATCACCCAGCGCGTCGGGGTTGCACGCCGCCCGGACACGGTCGACACGTTCCTCGCGGGCGATCCGCTCGCCTCCGTGTCCGGGGTCGCGGTCACGATGATGGCGACGTTCGACGTCCTGCGCCGCGCGGCGGACGAGGGCCTCGACCTCGTGATCACGCACGAGCCGCTCTACTACGACCACCGCAACGAGGCCGAACCACGCCTCGCTGCGGAGGACGACCCCGTCTACAGGGCCAAGGCGGCGTTCGTCGCCGAGCACGGGCTGCGCGTCTGGCACCTGCACGACGCGTGGCACGACCGCCGGCCCGACGGCGTCGACGACGGGACCGCGCGCGCGCTCGGCTGGACGGGCCGCGAGGTCCCCGGCGCGGCCGGGGTCTACGCGCTCGAGCCGACGACGCTCGGCGAGCTCGCCGCGCACGTCGCGTCCGCGCTGGGGGCGCGGGCGCTCCGGTTCGTGGGTGACCCGGCGCTGTCCGTGTCCGGGGTCGGGTTCGATCTCGGGTTCCGCGGCTTCGAGCGCAACCGGCACCTTCTGCAGCGCGACGACGTCGACGTCGCCGTGATCGGGGAGGGGCACGAGTGGGAGACTGGCGCCTACGCGGCCGACCTGGAGGCGGCGGGGATCGCCAAGGGGCTGGTCGTCGTCGGGCACGTGCCGTCGGAGCAGGAGGGCATGGCCGAGGCCGCCCGCTGGCTGCGCGACGTCGTCCCCGAGATCCCCGTGCAGTTCCTCCCCGCGACCGACCCCTACCGGACCCTCGGCGGTGCCATACTCCCGGCATGAGCGACCCGTACCCGCCGCAGCCCGGCGGACCGTACGTCCAGCCGCAGCCGCAGCCGCAGGCGCCGCAGCAGCCCTACGGCGCCTACCCGCCGCCCCAGCCCGGGTACCCGCCGTATCCCGGCTACGGCTACCCGCCGTACCCGGTCCAGGCGCCCATGTCGGGGCTCGCGATCGCGTCGTTCGTGCTGTCGCTCGTGTGGCTCTGGGGCGTCGGATCGGTCGTCGCGCTGGTCTTGGGGCTCGTGGCGTTGCGGCAGATCAAGCGGACCGGCCAGCGGGGCCGGGGCTTCGCGATCGCCGGGGTCGCGATCGCGGGCGCCACGATCGTGCTCCTCGTCCTCGCCGTCGCGCTGTTCCTCGGTGCGCACGGCCTGAACGGCGGTACGACCGTCGAGGTCCCGGGCATCACCACCTGACAGGTGCAGCGGTCGTCACACGCACGTGACAAGGCCGTGAGAGCATCGGTGCTTCACGCTCGGTCGAAAGGATTCGCATGCCCCCGCTCGTCCCGCTCCCCGCACAGGTCCGGACCACCGACGGGAGCCTGCCGCTCGACGGTCTGCGCGTCGTCGCCGGGCCGTCCGCCGAGGAGCAGCGCCTCGCGACCGTGGCCCGCGACCTGCTGGGCCCCGCGGGGGAGACCTCGGGGGGCCCCGCGCTCGTCCTCACGCTCGACGACGCTGCCGGGCCCGACGACGCCACGTCGCCCGAGCGGTACACGGTCGAGGTCGCACCGGCCGGCGCCACGGTGACGGCGCCGACGACCGAAGGCCTGTTCCGGGGCCTCACCACGCTCGCCCAGCTCGCCACCACCGACGGCGAGGGCCGCACAGTCCTGCCGGCCGTCGTCGTGCAGGACGCCCCGCGGTACGCGTGGCGCGGCCTCTCCCTCGACGTGGCGCGGCACTTCTTCGAGCCCGACGTCGTCGAGCGCGTGATCGACGAGATGGCCCGCTACAAGCTGTCCGTGCTGCACCTGCACCTGACCGACGACCAGGGCTGGCGGCTCGAGCTGCCGTCGCGCCCGCTGCTCACGGAGATCTCGGGCAAGGGCGAGATCGGCGACGGGGTCGGCGGGTTCTACACGATGGACGAGTTCCGCCGGCTGCAGGAGTACGCGGCCGAGCGCTACGTTCAGGTCGTACCCGAGTTCGACATGCCGGGCCACACCAACGCCGCGACGCACGCGTACGGCGAGCTGGTGCCGGGCGGCGAGCCGACCGACCGGTTCGGCGGCGAGGAGGTCGGGTTCAGCAAGCTGTCGTTCGACCTGCCGGGGACCGAGCCGTTCCTGCGCGACGTGTTCGGCGACATGGCCGCCGCGACACTGGGCGAGTACGTCCACATCGGCGGCGACGAGGTCTTCACGCTGGGCGCGGAGGAGTACAGCCGGTTCGTCCTGCTCGCGCACGAGGTCGTCACCGCGGCCGGCAAGAAGGTCGTGGGCTGGCAGGAGATAGCCGAGGCCGAGCTGCCCGCGGGCACGGTCGTGCAGTACTGGGAGACCCGCAAGGACACCGAGCCGCTGCGGCGGGCGGTCGACGGCGGAGCCAAGATCCTCCTGTCGCCCGCGGACCGCGTCTACCTCGACATGAAGTACGACGCCGACGACGTGCGCGGCCAGGACTGGGGCGCCTCCATGCCGCCCGTCGAGCTGCGCGACTCCTACGACTGGGAGCCCGACGCGGCCGTCGAGGGGGTCGACGGGGACGCGGTGGTCGGCGTCGAGGCCGCGATCTGGAGCGAGCGGATCCCCGACGAGGACACCCTCTTCATGCGACTGCTGCCGCGGCTCGCGGCGTCGGCCGAGGTGGCGTGGACGCCCGCCGACGCGCGGTCGTGGGACGACTTCGCGTCGCGGGTCTCCCGCGAGTCGGCCGGGTGGCGCGAGCGCGGGCTCACGTTCCACGCGAGCCCGGGCGTCGACTGGGCGTAGCGCCTCCCGGGCTCAGGTCCAGAGTCGCTCGACGGGCAGAACATGGATTCGGTCGTCAGCCTCATACCCGGTGGCGCCCAGGTAGAAGGCGATCCCGGCGGCGAACGAGGCACCCAGGCGTTCGCGGAGAGCCACCAGTGGGGAGAGCTGGCTCCGCTTGACGTGGTCACCCGCCTTGACCTCGATCGCGACGACGGCGCCGTCGAAGCGCTCGAGCACGAGGTCGACCTCGACGTTGTCCTTAGTGCGCCAGTGGCCGGCCGTGACGGGGTCGTCCATCCAGGTCGCTTGGCGGATGGCGTCCTGGACGACGAAGGACTCGAGCAGGTGGCCGAACTCCGTAAGTGCCGACGGGTCGAGGCGTCGCATCTTGGCGGCGCTGAGCCGCAGCAGATGTGCGCCCACACCGGAGTCGACCACGTGAATCTTCGGCGACTCGATGCTTCGCGGCAGTACGGTCGGGCCCCAGGCGGGCAGCCGTTGGACCAGGAACAGCGACTCGAGAAGCTCGATGTACGCCGCGGTCGTGTCCCACGAAGGTGAGACGTCGGAGGCGACCTTCGCGACGTTGAGGACGCCCGCCGTCTGTCCTGCCGTACGGATCAGGACGTCGCGGAGGTCGGACTTCCTTCCGATGCGTCGGAGCTCGCGGGCATCTCGGTCGATCGACTGCCGGACGTGCGCGTCGAACCAGCGCGATCGGTCAGCCTCCGTGGGCTGGGTGAGCGCCAAAGGCATCCCGCCACGCATCACGCGCTCGACGTATTCGTCGCGTGACGTGGTCGCAGGTCGGGCGCTGTGCTGAACGTCCCCGTCGAACGCGCGAGCGATGAGCTCGTTGCGCGTCGCGTCGATCTCGGTTTGTGTGAAGGGCATGACCGGAAGCCTCTGGAGTCGTCCTGTCAGCGCTTGCGTGCCTCGTGGCAGCGCGTCGTAGCTCGCCGAGCCGGCGAGGACGAACATGCCGGCCCGGGTCTCGCGGTTCAGTCGTGCCTTGATCGCGTCCAGCAGGGCGGGCGCCTTCTGGTACTCGTCGATGAGCACCGGCGGGTCCTCGCCGACCACCGTCGACGGACTGCTCCGGGCGAGCTGGAGGTAGTCCTCTCTGTCGAGGTCGATGACCACGGCGGCGGAGTCGGCGGCCAGTCCGGCCAGGAGCGTTGACTTCCCGACCCCGCGTGGTCCCTCGAGAAGGAGGACGGGAGTGTTCGATGCGCGCGCGCGGACGAGGGGTGACAGGCGACGTGCGACCATGTCCTTCACCCGCCCAGGCTACCTTCGTGTCGGAATCAGCCGCCACTGGAAGTCGGAATCGGCCGCCATAAAAAGTCGGCACCAGCCGGTGTTCAAAGTCGGAACTGGCCGCTCGCGTGCAGCTCGGACTCAGCCCCGCGTCGTCGGCATCTGACGTGCACCACTCGATGCTGCGAGCGGTCAGAAGCTCGCAAGGCTCCCGCACGAGCTTCTGAAGCTTCCGGGCGATGTCAGCCCTCGAGGTGGGCGACGTCGTCAGGCCGGGCGAGCCTGCGGAACAGGTCGGTCGCGGTCTCGGCGTCCGCCCCGAAGAACGCCCGGTCCACGGCCTCGACGGCCTCGACCGCGCGCGGGGCGAGCGCGAGACCCGCGTCGGTCACGCGCAGGAGCCGCGCCCGCGCGTCGGCGGGGTCGGGGTCGCGGACCAGCAGCCCCTTGGCCTCGAGCGCCCGCACGACCTGCGACGTCATCCGGAAGTCCGTGCCCGCCTGGCGCGCGACGGCGACCTGGTTGGGATGCTCGCCGTGCGTCTGGAGCCACCACGTGCACGCCAGCAGGACGAACTGGACGTGCGTGAGGTCGAGCGGTGCGAGCGCGGCCGTGACGTCGCGCTGCCAGCGCAGGGTCGCGTGCCACAGGAGGAAGCCGGGGCTCTCGCCGGGGCGGAGGGCCATCAGCGCGCCTCGGCCAGTGCGACGAGTGCGGCGATCGTCTCGGGCCAGTCGGACGTGATCTGCGGGCCGAGCTCGGGACCCGCCTCGTCCGCGCCGGGGCCGGAGATCTCCATCCGGTAGACGACGCGGAGACCCGGCCTTGCGCCGTCGGGCCCCGGATCGTCGGACCCTGCACCGGGGACGTGCTCGATCCGGTGCGTGGTGCGCAGGACGAGGTCGCCGAAGCGCGCCTCGTCGGTGAACGACTCACCCGGGACGACGTCGGCGAGGACGAGCTCGACGGCGTCCTCGCGGCCGGGGTTCATGGTGAACGCCGTGCCCGAGGCGAAGGGGCCGCGCAGGTCCATGGCCATGATGTCGGCGTTCCAGGCCTTCCACGTGCCCACGTCGGACCACAGGGCCCACACGGCGTCGGGGGAGGCGGTGGTGGGTGCGGTGTGCTCGAAGGTCCACATACGAGAGATAGTACGCGCGTAGATCATCTGCGCAAGGATCAAACTGCTCGGCCGCCCAGCGCGTCCGTGAGGAAGGCCAGGTAGCGGTCGCGGTCGGCGCGCAGCGCCACGGTCGCGTTCGGCGGGTCGGTGGTCCAGGAACGGCGGTCCAGGAGCAGCGCGCCGAGCGTGCGGTCGCTGCTCGTCTCGACCGTCACCGGGCACGTCACGGACTCGGTGACCACGCCCGGGTCGACGAGCGCCGCCACGCACAGCGCGTCGTGCACGGGAGCGCACGGGCCGAACGCCGCGGCGCGCTCCTCGTCGGGGTCGTGCTCGATCCGGTGCCGCACGAGCCGGGCCGCCGCGACCGCGCCGGGCGTGCCGAGGGCGTCGAGCGCGTCGCAGTCGGCGAGCGTCAGCGGGACGCTCTGCGTCGCGTCGAGCGGCAGGATCGTGACGTCGCGGATGCCCGCCTCGAGCACGATCCGCGCCGCCTCCGGGTCGACCCACAGGTTGAACTCCGCGGCGGCGGTCACGTTCCCGCCCGCGACCCCGCCGCCCATGAGCACGAGCCGGGGGATGCGGTCGCGCAGGTCCGGCGCGACCGACAGCGCGAGCGCCACATTGGTGAGCGGGGCGGTCGCGACGAGCGTGACGTCGTCGTGCGCGTCGTCGCGGAAGAAGTCCACGAGGAACCGGACGGCCTCGTGCGACGCGACCCGGCTGCGGGCCGGCGGCAGGTCGAGGGAGGCGGGCTGAAAGTCGGGGTCGCGCCCGTTGAGCTCGTCGCGGGGGATCGGGAAGTCCGGCCGCAGGAGCGGGCGGGGCGCGCCAGCGTGCACGGGCACCGGGGCGCCGACGACGTCGAGCGCCCGGAGGGTGTTCTCCGTGACCCGGGGCAGGGGGACGTTCCCGTTGACCGTCGTCACGGCGAGCAGGTCGAGGTCCGGGTGCCCGACGGCGGCCATGATCGCCACGGCGTCGTCGGTGCCGGTGTCGCAGTCGAGGACGAGGCGGGTGGGCACGACCGACAGCCTACGGACGCCATCCCGTCGCGGCGGCCCACTCCTCGGCGCGGACCAGGATCTCCGCGATCAGGGGGCCCTTGGCGTCGGAGTACGCGTTCATGTCCGGCCAGTCCTGCTGGGCCAGACGGAGCTTGAGGTCCTGGTAGAGGCGGCGGTCCGCGTCGTCGTCGCGGAGGCGGTCGCGGAAGAGGAGGTGGCGGCGCTCCCAGTCGCTCCCGGTGGGGCAGACGTGGACCTGCACGTCGAGCTCCGGGGTGCGGACCAGGCGGTGCCCCGGCTCCCGGACGCGCAGCACGTAGCCCGCGTCCAGCAGCGCGGGCAGGTAGTCGTCCTCGTCCTCGACGTCCGCGACGCTGAGGTCGATGTCGACGATCGGCTTCGCGGCCAGGCCGGGGACGGAGGTCGACCCGACGTGGTCGATCCGCATCGCCCTCGCGCCCAGCGCCGTCCGGATCCGGTCCCGCTCGGCCTCGAACCTGCCCGGCCACGCCGGGTCCGCCGGCACGATCCTGATCTCGCGCTTCTCGATCCCGCCGATCAGCCCGGTCGGCCGGGAGCGTGCGGCGTCGTCGGGTCGTGTCACGACGGTCAGATCCAGCTCGGCAGCCACATGTGCAGGTGCCAGAAGGTGTAGGGCACCGTCTGCGCCGTCCAGATCGGGTAGAAGAACAGGCTCACCGCGACCACCACGGTCACGAAGACGCTCACCCCGACGACCACGCGCCGTCGGGCGCGTCTCTCGCCCTGCGTCTCCTCGAGCAACAGCGCGATCACGTAGGCGACGCCCATCATGACCCAGGGCGTGAAGACGATCGAGTAGAACGTGAAGATCGTCCGGTGCATGTAGGCGAACCACGGGAACCACCCGGCGACGACGCCCGCGAGCACCGCGGTGGCGCGCCAGTCCTTCGCGATGAACAGCCACACCAGGGCGACCGCGAGGCACAGTGCGCCCGCCCACCACAGGACGGGGTTCCCGAGCGACGTCACGGCCTGCGAGCAGGGCGCGGACCCGCAGCCCTGCTGCCCCGGCTGGATCGACTCGTAGTAGAACGACGTCGGCCGCCACTGCAGCATCCAGCCGAGCGGGTTCGCCTGGTACGGGTGCGGGGTGTCGAGCGTGTTGTGGAAGTGCCACATCTGGACGTGGTACTGCCAGAACGACCGCAGCGCGGGCGGCAGCCAGCTCACGCCCTCGCCGGGGTTCTGCTCGGCCCACTGCCGCATGTACGACATCGGGTTGCGGAACCAGCCCCACCACGTCGCCAGGTAGGCGATCAGCGCCGTCGGGAGCATGATCAGCGCGGCGGGGATGCCGTCGACGAGGATCGCGTCCTCCCACCAGCGCCTGACCCCGACGGCGCGTCGCGCCGTCATGTCCCAGCCGACCGTGAGCAGCCCGAACACCGCGATGAAGTAGATGCCCGACCACTTCGTCCCGCACATCAGGCCCAGCGACACGGCGGCCAGGAAGCGGTACCAGCGCCAGCCGAGCCGGGGCCCGTACTTCCCGATCTCGCCGCCCGCCTCGACGATCGCCGCGCACCGGTCCGCGAGCCGTCGTCTGGCCTGCTCCCGGTCGAGGATCAGGAACGCGAACGCCACCAGCCCCCAGAACATGACGAAGTTGTCGAGCAGCGAGGTGCGCGAGTGGACGATCGCCTCGCCGTCGACGGCCATGAACAGGCCCGCGAGGACGCCGATCAGCGTCGAGCCGAAGATCCGGCGCGCGATCCGCGCCACGATCCACACCGCGGCGATCCCGACGATCGCGGTGCTGATGCGCCACGCCCACGGGTTCTCCGCACCCCCGAACCGCAGGCCCAGCGAGATCATCCACTTGCCCAGCGGCGGGTGGACGACGTAGTCGGCCTGGTGCAGGTACGTGTCGACGTGGCCCGACTCGAAGGCCGGGTTCGGGTTGTCGGGCCACTTCGCCTCGTACCCGGACCTCAGCAGCGAGTAGGCGTACTTCACGTAGTACGTCTCGTCGAAGACGAGGGTCTTGGGGTAGCCGAGGTGGTACAGGCGCAGCACGGCGGCCAGCGCCGTGACGAGAAGCGGGCCCAGCCAGCCCCACAGGCGGTCGCGCGCCGTCGAGCCCAGCGCCAGGCGGCGCGGCCCGAACAGCTTCAGCAGGTAGCGGTCCCGGGGGCTCGGCTCCGGTGCGTCCGACGACGGCGCGGCGCCCGGCTCGGCGGTCCCGTCGCCCGCGTCCCGGGTCGTGTCGGGATCGGTGGAGCCGAACGGGGGCTCGTCGACGGCGGGGCCTGCGACGTGGCGCCCTCCCGGGGCCTCGCCCGCGGGCGCGCCGGACGACGGCTCGGACGCGGGGGGCTGCTCGTCGGCGCTGCTCGTGGCGGACACGACCGTCATGGTACGGCGTGGGACAGTGGGGGCCATGAGCGGTGCCCAGACCCGAGCCGAGAACCGTGCCGACCGTGCCGTCGCGCACCACGGAGGGGTCCTCGTCCTCGCCGCCACCCCCATCGGCAACGCCGACGACGCGTCGCCCCGCCTGCGCCGTCTCCTCGCCGAGGCGGACGTCGTCGCCGCCGAGGACACGCGACGCCTGCACGCGCTCGCCGGCCGGCTCGGCCTCGAGGTCGGAGGCCGCGTCGTCAGCTATCACGAGCACAACGAGACGGCCCGCGCCGACGACCTGCTCGACGTCGTCGAGGGCGGCGGGACGGTGCTCGTCGTGACCGACGCGGGGATGCCGTCCGTGTCCGACCCCGGGTACCGCGTCGTGACGCGCGCCGTCGAGCGGGACCTGCCCGTCACGACGGCGCCCGGGCCGTCCGCGGTCCTCGCGGCGCTCGCCGTGTCCGGGATCGCGACCGACCGCTTCACGTTCGAGGGGTTCCCGCCCCGCAAGCCCGGCGAACGCCGTCGGACGCTCGAGGCGCTGGCTCGCGAGCCGCGGACCATGGTCTTCTTCGAGGCCCCCCACCGGATCGCCGACACTCTCGCCGCGATGGCGGAGGCGTTCGGTGCGGACCGGCCGGCCGCCGTCTGCCGGGAGCTCACCAAGACGTACGAAGAGGTGCTGCGCGGCGGGCTCGGGGAGCTCGCCGAGCGCGCGCAGGCCGAGCCGCTGCGCGGGGAGATCGCCGTCGTCGTCGCCGGGGCCTCCCCGGCTCAGGGTGCGAGCGTCGAGGAGCTCGTCGACGAGGTGCTCGAGCGCGTCGCCGCGGGCGAGCGGCTCAAGGAGGCCGTCGCCGCGGTCGCGGAGGCGTCCGGCGTCGGCGGCGGAGGCGTGAGCAAGCGCGACCTGTACGCGGCGGCGCTCGCGGCGCGCTCGTCCTGACCTCTCCCGCGGCGTGTCAGGCTCTCTCGGGGGTGGAGAGCGGCGAGCGCCTGACAGGTTGGCACGCTCTGCGGCGTGTCAGGCTCTCTCGGGGGTGGAGAGCGGCGAGCGCCTGACAGGTTGGCGGGTCAGGCGGCCGACGACGGCACGAGCTCGACGCCGTCCGCCGCGAGCTCCTCGCGTGCCGCGGCGCCGAGCTCGGGGGAGACCGGCACGGTCAGGTCGGTCAGGACGCGTGTCGGGAGCCCCAGCGCGTGCGCGTCGAGCGCGGTCGCCTTGACGCAGTGCGACTCCGCGATCCCGACGACGTCCACCGCGTCCACGCCCGCGTCCCGCAGGGCTTCGGCGAGCGGACGGCCGGTGGGATCGGTTCCCTCGAAGCCGGAGTAGGCCGCGGCGTGCTGGCCCTTCTTGACGCTCACGTCGGCGTCGAGGCCTGCGAGCGCGGGGTGGAGCTCGGCGTTCGGCGTGCCGGCGAGACCGTGCGGCGGCCAGGTGTCGACAAAGTCCGGGGTCGCGGAGAAGTGGTCGCCCGGGTCGATGTGCCAGTCCTGCGTCGTCGCGACGAACACGTACCGGTCGCGGTGCGCCGCCACGTAGTCGGCGATGCGCCGCGCGACGTCGTTGCCACCCTCGACGCCGAGCTCGCCGCCCTCGCAGAACGTCGGCTGCACGTCGACGACGACCAGGGCCCGGCGGTTCTCCTCGCTCATGGCTCCACTGTGCCACCCGCGCCGCCCCCCGCGCCGGGGCTGCGCCGTCGGGCCTACCGTGGACCCGAGGAGGTGGGTCGATGGAGACGATCGGGTACTGGGTGAGCCTCGTGGCGAGGCTGCTGGACGAGCGGTTCGACGACGCCCTCCCGCACGCCGGCCTCGGCCGTCGGCACTGGCACGTCCTCACGCTTCTCGCGGGCGGGGCGGCACAGGCGGACACGCCCGACGGCGTCCTGCACGGCTTCGAGACCGAGGTCCAGGACCTCGTGTCCCGCGGCTGGGTCCAGGGCACGTCGGAGGGCTGGGCCATCACCGCGGAGGGCCAGAAGGCCTACCAGCGCCTGCTCGACGACGTCACCGCCGCCCGCGAGCGCGTCACCGCGGGCATCGACCCGACCGAGCTGGGGCGGGCGATCGAGGTGCTGCGGCGGATCGCGGAGAACCTGCGCGCCGGCGCGTGAGGATCCCGCGGGGATCGGCGGGTCGTCCTGCGGACGCGCGCCGCCGCTGCTGAGGGCCGCGGGTAACCTGCGTCACATGCCCCGCGAGATCGAGTTCCGCCGCATCCCCGGCCTGCCGCCGTACGTCTTCACGATCATCGACGCGCTGAAGATCGAGGCACGCCGGGCGGGGCGCGACGTGGTCGACCTGGGCTTCGGAAACCCGGACCTCCCGAGCCCGGAGATCGCCGTCGAGAAGCTCGCGGAGGCCGCGCACAACACGCGCAACCACCGCTACTCGGCGTCGCGCGGCATCCCGAAGCTGCGTGAGGCCGTCGCGGGCCTGTACCAGCGGCGGTTCGGCGTCACGCTCGACCCGGACACCGAGATCATCTCGACGATCGGCGCCAAGGAGGGCTTCAGCCACCTCATGTGGGTGCTGCTGCAGCCGGGCGACGCCGCGATCGTCCCGACGCCGAGCTACCCCATCCACATCTGGGGGCCGTACTTCGCGGGCGCCGACGCGCGCCAGGTCGACATCGGCGACGGCACCGACGCGGCCGGCTACATCGACCGCGTGATGGAGGCGTGGGAGTACGGGTGGCCCAAGCCGCGCGTCGTCGTGCTGAGCTTCCCGCACAACCCGACGACGACGATCGCGACCAAGGAGGACCTGCAGCGGCTCGTCGACTGGGCGCGCGAGCGGGACGTGGTGCTGGTGCACGACCTCGCCTACGCGGACATGACGTTCGACGGGTTCCGGCCCCCGTCGATCATGGAGTGCGAGGGCGCCAAGGAGGTCGCCGTCGAGCTGTACTCGATGACGAAGTCCTACTCGATGGCGGGCTGGCGCGTCGCGTTCCTCGTGGGGCGCAAGGACGTCGTGCAGGCGCTCGCGAAGCTCAAGAGCTACCTCGACTACGGGACGTTCCAGCCCGTCCAGATCGCCGCGACGGTCACGCTCAACGAGGCGACCGAGTACCCGCAGGAGGTCTCGGCGGTCTACGAGTCGCGGCGCAACGCCCTCTACGACGGTCTGCAGCGCATCGGCTGGGACATCCACAAGCCCGGCGGCACCATGTTCGCGTGGGCCCGGATCCCCGAGCCGTACCGCGACATGGACTCGATCGAGTTCGCGACCCACGTGATCGAGCGGTGCGACGTCGCCGTGTCGCCGGGTGTGGGGTTCGGGCCCGGCGGCGACGGGTTCGTGCGGTTCGCACTGATCGAGAACGAGCACCGGATCGGGCAGGCCGTCCGCGGACTCAAGCGGGGGCTGGAGCGGCTCTGAGCGCTCAGGCCGACGCGGCGCCCGACGTCGTGCCCGACCCCTTGGCCCTGCGCGAGTCGACGTGCTTCTGCGCCATCGCGACGAGGCGGTCGTCGACGACGTCGTAGATCAGCGTCCCCACCCACACGATGAGCGTGGCCCACACCCACGTCGAGAACCCGTGGATCGAGAACCCGGACTCGGGGGACAGGATCACGGTGAGGATGAGCGACACGAGCACGGTCGCGATCCCGATCACCCACGTGTACTCGTGCACGTGCTTGGTGAGGAACTTCGTGAGGAGCGGCCGGACGATCGAGATCAGGACCGTGAACAGGGCGACCGCGACGATGCCCCACAGCCACCCGATCCTCATCCCGGACAGCACGAGGTTGGCGATGATGAGCAGGACGCCGTAGGCGATCGCTGCGACGACGAAGCTGACGATCCTGGGGCTCATGGCAGTGCCTCCTGTCGGCGAGGTCCCGTCGTCGGGACGCTCGGGTCACTTCCACGATGCGCTTCGGAGCGCCGTCGCGCGCGGCGCCACGCCCGGGCGGGCGCACACGCGCGCACACAGAGTGAGACGGCGACCGCGCGCGCTGAGACGCGGTAACCCGCGGCAACACCCGCAGGGAAACGTCCGGCCGCACCGCGGACCGGGCCTCGTCCAGACGCTGGACGGCTGGTTAGCGTGCCTCATGCCGACCCTTCGCAGCCCGGAGCGCAGCACCCCGCGCGTCCGGCGCGCCGACGTTCCGACCGCCCTCGCCGCCGTCGGCCGGCCGCGACCCGCACCCGTGCAGGAGCGCACCTCGCAGACCGCCGGTACGGTGCTGCGCGCCGTCCTCGACCACGGGCCCGTCGCCCGGAGTACCGTCGCCCGGCTCACCAACCTGTCGCCGGCGAGCGTCACCGGGCTCGTCGGCCGGCTCGTCGAGCGTGGCCTGGTACGCGAGGCGCCGGAGCACGCGCCCCCCAAGGGCGTCGGCCGCCCGCACGTCCCGCTCGAGGTCCGGCCCGACGGCGCGTACGTCGTCGGCGCGCACGTCGCCGTCCCGCACACGACCCTCGCGATCGTCGACCTGCGTGGGCGGGTCGTCGCCGAGCGCCGGGACCCGCACCGGTCGGCCGACCCGGACGTCGTCCTCGGCGACCTGGCCGACCACCTGCGCGAGCTGCTCGCCGCACACTCCGACCGGTGGCGCGTCGGCGGGGTCGGCCTCGCGACCGGCGGCTGGGTCGACGCCGACGCCGGGACCGTCGTCGACCACCCGCTGCTCGGGTGGCGGGACGTCCCCGTCGGGCGCGTGGTCGGGGAGCGTCTCGGGATGCGCGTGCGGATCGACGGGCACGCGCGGGCCCTTGTGCACGCCGAGCAGCTCTTCGGGGAGCACCGGGCGCGGGCGCGGTCGAGCATGGTCAACCTGTTCGTGGGCAATGTCGTCGACGCGGGCTTCGCGACCGACGGCGGCGTCCACACCGGACCCCACGCGGCCGCGGGCGTCGTCGCACACCTGCCCGTCGAGGGGAGCGACGAGCCGTGCCCCTGCGGGCGGCGCGGCTGCTTCCAGGCCACGGTCTCCGAGCAGACGCTGCTGCGCCGCGCCGTCGGCCGGGGCCTCGTGCCGCCGGGCTCCGGCTTCCCTGCGCTGGTCGACGCCGCCGTCGGCGGTCGCGCGGGTGCCGTCGCGCTGCTGCACGAGCGAGCCCGCGACGTCGGGCGGGCCGCGGCGCTCCTGCTCGACCTGTTCGACCCGGAGCTGCTCACCGTCGTCGAGCCCGGGGTCTCACGCGTGCCCGGCTCCCTCGAGCTCGTGCGCGACACCGTCGCGCGGGCGTCCGCGACCTGCACCGACCCGGCCGCCGTGGTTCACCGGACCAGCTTCCCGGGGCACGCGCTCGCGGTCGCGGGGGCCGCCGTCGGACTCGAAGGGCTGTACGCGTCCCCGCTGCGCGTCGCTCGTCGTTAATTCAGTTCGTTGCATTGTTGTGAGGGGGGCCCGTGCTGCCACAGTCTGAGGGCATGACCACGAGCGCACCCGCGGCACCCTCGCCGCGCCGCTGTCTCCGTGGCTGTTGTCGCTGTCGCTGACGCACGCGACCCGCGCCACCCACCCGACGGGCACGATCTCCCGCGGTCTCGTGGCGCCCATCCGGCCTTCCTTCCCAGGACGCCGCACACGGCACAGGCACCCCGCCCGCCCGACGGCGCAGCCCCCTCCTCGCACGACGCACCCGCCTCACCGGCCCGGCCGGGAGGCGTCGTCGGCACGACCCTCCAGCCTCCCGAGAGGACCGACATGAACCACGCCCGACTCCGCCCGCCACCCGGCCCCCACCGCCTGCTGCGCTCCCGCCGCGGTGCCGCCGCCGTCCTCGCGGCCGCGCTCGTCGCCGTCGTGCCGGGGCTCACGGCCTGCAGCGGCGACTCCGCCTCGGCGCTCGCGCTCGACGCGCCCCTGCCGACGACGGTCCCGGGAGGGACCGTCCTCCGCATCGGCGACCCGACGACCCAGGTCGCGCTCCAGGCCTCCGGGCTCGACAAGGAGATCAGCGACGCCGGCGTCAAGGTCCAGTGGGCCAACATCAGCGGCGGCCCGCAGAGCATCCAGGCGTTCCGCGCCGACAAGCTCGACTGCAGCTCGGTCGCCGACATCCCCTCGCTGTTCGCCCACTGGACCGGGACGTCGACCCGGATCGTCTTCCAGTCGGTGACGGTCGACCCGCTCGAGCACCCGATCTACCAGCTCGGCGTGGCGCCGGGTGCGCACGTCACGACCCTCGCCGACCTCAAGGGCAAGAAGATCGCGTACTCGGCGGGGCAGGCTCAGGGCGCGCTCGTGCTGCGCGTCCTGCAGAAGGCGGGGCTGACGAAGAGCGACGTCAAGCTCGTCGAGCTGCCCAGCACCGCAAGCACCTACGCGCAGGCGCTCGGTAGCGGCGCGGTCGACGTCGCCCCCCTCGGCAGAGCCACGATCCAGAGCGCCTACCTGAGCCAGTACCCCGGCGCGACGGCGATCGACACGGGCATCCGCGACGACGCCTCCACGGTCTACTGCCTCACGAAGGCCGTCAAGGATCCCGCCAAGGCCGCGGCCCTCCGGGTCTACGTGGCCGCACGGACCAAGGCGCTCCTGTGGCAGAACGACCACCCCGAGGAGTGGGAGCAGGCCTACTACGTCAAGAACCAGGGCCTGAACGCCGCCGACGCGGCCGCCGCGGTCGAGGCCGCCGGCACGAAGGGGATCCCGAAGACGTGGGACGCCGCCGTGGAACGGCTGCAGGCGACAGCCGACCTGCTCGCCTCCGAGCAGGACAACCCGAAGTTCGACGTCCACACGGTCGTCGACACGCGCTTCGCCGCAGTCGAGGCGGCCGCCGCAGGCTCCGCCGTCGTGACGGGTGACGCGTCGTGACCGCCGCGACCGCCGCGACCCGGGCCGACCTCGCGCCCGCGATCCCGTCGCCGACCGCAGCCGGCGTCCACCCGGACGTGCGCGTCGTGCGGCGCCGGCTCGGTCCGGGGCCACGGACCCGGCTGTCCTTCTGGGTCGGACCGGTGCTCCTGCTCGCGATCTGGGCCGTCGGCTCGTGGGCCGGCTTCGTCAGCCCCGCCGTTCTGACCGCGCCCTGGGACGTCGCCAAGGAGTTCCAGAACCAGTGGGTCGACCACGACCTCCTCGGCAACATCGGAACGTCGCTGCGACGTTCCGCCGTCGGGCTGACCCTCGGGGTGCTGGGCGGCGTCGTCCTCGCGGTAGCGTCCGGGCTGTCCCGGGTGGGCGAGGCGCTGATCGACGGCCCGGTCCAGATCAAGCGGTCGATCCCGACCCTCGCGCTCATCCCGCTGTTCGTCGCCTGGTTCGGCATCGGCGAGTCGATGAAGGTCACGACGATCGCCCTGATCACGCTGATCCCGATCTACGTCAACACCCACAACGCCCTACGCGGCATCGACGGCCGGTACGCGGAGCTTGCGGAGACCCTCGACATCGGGCGCGTCGAGTTCGTGCGGCACGTCGTCCTCCCGGGCGCCCTGCCCGGGTTCCTGCTCGGGCTGCGCTTCGCGGTGACCGTGTCGCTCCTCGGGCTCGTCGTCGTCGAGCAGTTCAACTCCGAGTCGGGCATCGGGCACGTCATGACCCTCGCCCAGCAGTACGGCCAGACCTCAGTGATCGTGGTCGGCCTCGTCATCTACGGCGTCTTCGGCTTCCTCGCCGACACCGCCGTCCGGCTGATCGAGAGGAGGGCGCTGTCATGGCGACGCACCCTGGAGGGCTGACCGCGACCACGGCCGTCGCGGCCCCCGCCGTCCGAGTCCGGGACCTGCACCGCAGCTTCAACCGGTCCGGCGGGGTGCTGCACGGACTCGACCTCGACGTCGCGCCCGGCGAGTTCGTCGCCGTGCTCGGGCGCTCGGGAACCGGCAAGAGCACCCTGCTGCGGGCGCTCGCCGGCCTCGACCGGGACGTCGACGGCCACGGGGAGATCGAGGTCCCGGTCGCGGTGTCCGTCGTCTTCCAGGACTCGCGCCTCCTGCCCTGGAGGAAGCTGCTCGACAACGTCACCTTCGGCCTGCGCACCCCCGACGCCGACGAGCGCGGACGCCGCGCCCTCGCCGAGGTGGGCCTCGCCGGACGCGAACGGGCATGGCCCAACGAGCTGTCGGGCGGCGAGGCGCAACGCGCGTCGCTGGCCCGGTCCCTCGTCCGCGAGCCGCAGCTCCTGCTCGCCGACGAACCGTTCGGGGCCCTCGACGCCCTCACCCGGATCAAGATGCACGAGCTCCTGCGCCGGCTCTGCGAGGTCCACCGGCCCGCCGTCCTGCTCGTGACCCACGACGTCGACGAGGCGATCGTCCTCGCGGACCGGATCGTCGTCCTCGACGGCGGGAGCGTGCAGACCGACGTGCGCGTCGAGCTCACCGAACGCACGCCGGCCGCGCCCGGGTTCGGGGAGCTCCGCGACCTCCTCCTCGGACGCCTCGGGGTGCACGAGCACCTCGGCGCCGACTTCATCGCCCCCGGCCGCCGCCGCGCCTCGTCGGCCACGCCCTCCTAAGGAGACCGCCATGCCCGCACGCCCCCGCACCCTGCACTTCAACCTGTTCCTCCACGACACCGGCCACCACGAGGCGTCGTGGCGCCTGCCCGGCGCCGACCCGACGTCGAACCTGTCGCTCGCAGCGCACCAGCACCTCGCCCGCGTGGCCGAGGACGCCAAGTTCGACTCGATCTTCCTCGCCGACAGCCCCGTCCTGTGGAGCGACCCCGGCCGGCGCCCGTCGGGCAAGCTCGAGCCCACCGTCCTGCTCGCGGCGCTCGCGGTCAGCACGAGCCGCATCGGCCTGATCGGGACCGCGTCGACGTCGTACAACGAGCCGTACAACCTGGCGCGGAGGTTCGCGTCGCTCGACCACCTCTCGGGCGGGCGGGCCGGGTGGAACATCGTCACGACTGCCGGGGAGGGCGCGGCGAGGAACTTCGGCCTCGACGACCAGCCGCTCCACAGGGCGCGGTACGAGCGCGCGGACGAGTTCCTCGACGTCGCGACCAAGCTCTGGGACTCCTGGTCCGACGACGCGGTCGTCGCCGACAAGGCGAGCGGCGTCCACGCGCTCGGCTCGCACGTGCGCCCGGCGGGCCACGAGGGCGAGTTCTTCCGCGTCGCCGGCCCGCTCAACGTGCCGCGTTCCCCGCAAGGCTACCCGCTGCTCGTGCAGGCCGGGTCGTCCGAGGACGGCAAGGAGTTCGCGGCCCGGTGGGCCGAGGCCGTCTTCACGGCCCAGCCGACGCTCGAGGAGAGCCAGGCGTTCTACGCGGACCTCAAGCGGCGGGCGGGCGCCGTCGGGCGCGACCCGGACGGCGTCGTCGTGCTGCCGGGCATCGTCCCGGTCATCGGCGAGACCGAGGCCGAGGCGCGCGAGCTGGACGCTCAGCTCGACCGGCTGATCGCCCCGCAGTACGCGCTGACGACGCTCGCCCGGACCCTCAAGGTCGACCCGCACCGGCTCTCGCTCGACGAACCCCTCCCGCTCGACCTGCCCGACGAGGACGAGATCGAGGGCGCGAAGAGCCGCCGCACGCTCATCGTGGACTGGGCCCGACGCGACCGCCTCACGGTGCGCGAGCTGATCGGGAAGCTCGGCGGCGGGCGCGGCCACCGCACGTTCACGGGCACCGCGGTGCAGGTCGCGGACACGATCCAGCACTACTTCGAGAACGGCGCGGCCGACGGCTTCAACATCATGCCGGCGGTGCTGCCGTCGGGGCTCGAGGCGTTCGCGTCGCAGGTCGTGCCGATCCTCCAGGAGCGCGGGCTGTTCCGCACCGAGTACGAGGGAACGACGCTCCGCGAGCACTACGGTCTCGCGCGTCCCCGCAACCGGCATGACGACGGCGCGGGCGTCCCCGAGCTGGGCCGGGTCACGGCGGGGGTCGCCTGAGATGGGCGCCGACCCGCGCGAGCCAGAGCTCCTGTGGTACATCCCCAACACCGTCGAGCCTGGCCACCGCGGTGACTTCAGCGCGGACGGCTGGGGCACGCTCGACTTCACCGTCGACCTGGCACGCACCGCCGAGGCGCACGGCTGGTCGGGCGCGCTCCTCGGCACGGGCTGGGGCCGACCGGACACGTTCACGGTCGCGACGGCCGTCGCCGCCCTGACGACGACGTTCCGCCCGCTCGTCGCGATCCGGCCCGGGTACTGGCAGCCCGCGCACTTCGCGAGCGCCGCGGCGACGCTCCAGCGCCTGAGCCGGGGCCGCTTGCTGGTCAACATCGTGAGCGGTCAGGACGACCTCGCAGCCTACGGCGACGTCGAGGGTGACCAGACGCAGCGGTACGCCCGCACGAAGGAGTTCATGCGGCTGGTCCGACGGCTGTGGGCCGAGGAGCGCGTGACGTTCGAGGGCGAGCACTTCCGCGTCACCGACTCGACGGTCGTGCCGCGGCTCCCGGGCGGCGCGCCCCGGCTGTACTTCGGGGGCGCGTCGCCGGCCGCGGAGCGGGTCGCGGCCACCGAGGCGGACGTGCAGCTCTTCTGGGGTGAGCCGCTCGACGGGATCGAGGCCAGGATCGCGCGGCTCCGCGAGCTGTCCCGGGACCTCGACCGCGACCTGCCCCCGCTCGAGTTCGGGCTGCGTGTCACGACGCTCGTGCGGGACACCACCGAGGAGGCGTGGCGCGACGCCGAGGCGAAGGTCGCTGAGCTCGCGCAACGCCAGGGAGAGCGGCTGACGCCCGCCTTCCGGCGGCAGACCGCCGTCGGGCAGCGGCGCCTCCTCGAGCTCGCGGAGCGCGGCGACGTCCTCGACGAGAACCTGTACACCGCCCCGGGCCGCCACGGCGGCGGGGGAGCGGGAACGACGTGGCTCGTCGGGTCCGCCGACGACGTCGCGGCCGCGCTGCGCCGGTACGCGGACCTGGGCGTCACGCACTTCGTGCTGTCGGACACCCCTTACCGGCAGGAGACGGTCCGCGTCGGGGACGCGCTGGTCCCGCGCCTGCGCGCTGGAGCAGTTGCCGGGGCCGCCGCCGGCTGACACCCGGCCGGTTTCGCGGGTGCGGCGACGGCGCCCCGCGTTCTCGGACTCCCTCTCAGCCCCGGACGCCGTCGAACGTGTCCGGGTCCGCGCTGCCCGTGCGCTCGCCCCGGTCGAGCCCGGTGATCGCGGCCATGTCGTCGTCGGAGAGGACGAAGCCGAACAGGTTCCCGTTCTCCGCGATCCGCGCACGGCTCGACGCCTTGGGGATGACGACGTCGCCCCGTTGCAGGTGCCAGCGCAGCACCACCTGGGCGGGGGAACGGTCGTGCCGGGCAGCGACCTGGCCGACGACGGGGTCGTCGAGGACCTTGCCGCGCGCGAGCGGCGACCACGCCTCCGTGACGATGCCGTGCTCGGCGTGGAACGCGCGCAGCTCGTCCTGGACGAGGTACGGCTGGACCTCGACCTGGTTGACCGCGGGCACCACGTCGGCCTCGTCGAGAAGTCGCTGCAGGTGCGCGACCTGGAAGTTCGACACCCCGATCGCCCGCGCACGCCCCTCCGCGTAGACCTCCTCGAGGACACGCCACCGCGCGACGTAGTCGGTCACGGTCGGCAGGGGCCAGTGGATGAGGAACAGGTCGACCTGGTCGAGACCGAGGTCGTCCATGGTGCGGTCGAACGCGGCACGCGCCTCGTCGGGCGTGCGGTGCGGGTTGTCGAGCTTGCTCGTCACGAAGATCTCGTCGCGCGGGAGCCCGGAGTCGCGCACGGCCTCGCCGACCTCGCGCTCGTTCCCGTACATCTCGGCGGTGTCGACGTGCCGGTACCCCAGCTCGAGCGCGGTCCCGACGAGGTGCGCGGTGTCCGAGGGCGGCATCTTGTACGTCCCGAAGCCGAGCTGCGGGATCGTCGTGCCGCTGTTCAGGGTGACGGACCGTGCCGGGAGCGCCGGGGTGCGGTCGGGACCGGTCACGACTCCGGGACCCAGTTGAAGGTGTCGGGGTCCGCGCCGGTGCGCTGGCCCCGGTCGAGCGCGGAGATCGCGGCGACGTCGGCGTCCTCGAGCTCGAAGTCGAAGAGCGCGAAGTTCTCCTCCACGCGCGAGCGCGTCACCGACTTGGGGAAGATGATCTCGCCGCGCTGCACGTGCCAGCGCAGCACCACCTGGGCGGGCGTGCGGTCGTGGTCCTTCGCGATCTGCACGATCACCGGGTCGTCGAGGACGAGCCCCTGCGCGATCGGGGACCACGCCTCGGTCGCGATCTCGTGCTCGGCGTCGAACGCCCGCAGCTCGTCCTGGGTCAGGTACGGGTGGACCTCGACCTGGTTCACCGCGGGGACGACGGTCGTCTCGGTGTGCAGACGGCGCAGGTGGTGCGGCTGGAAGTTCGACACCCCGATCGCCCGCGCCCGGCCCGACGCGTAGATCTCCTCCATCGCCTTCCACGTGTCGACGTAGCTCCCGACCTCGGGCAGCGGCCAGTGCACGAGGAACAGGTCGAGCTGGTCGAACCCGAGCGTCTCGAGCGAGCGGTCGAACGAGGCCAGCGCCGCGTCGTGGTCGTGGAACGCGTTGGACAGCTTGCTCGTCACGAAGATCTCGTCGCGCGGGATCCCCGAGGCGCGCACCGCCTCGCCGACGCCTTGCTCGTTCCGGTACATCTGCGCGGTGTCGATGTGGCGGTAACCCACCTCGAGGGCCGTCGCGACGGCGTCGCGCGTCTCCTCCGGCGGGATCTGGAAGACGCCGAAGCCGAGCTGCGGGATCCGGACGCCGTTGTTGAGCATGATCTGGGGGACGGTCGCATCAGCCATGCCTTCACCGTGTCACGGGCGGTCGCGCGGTGCTACCTCGCGTCGGACGATGAGGTATGGCTCACGCCGGAAGGTCCACCGCCCCGCGGCTTGCCGCCGTCGGCGCCGCAGCCGCGCTCGCGCTCGCCGGGTGCACGGGTTCGTCGCCCGCCCCCGCACCGTCCTCGGTGTCGCCGACGACGGCGCCCGCCATCACCGCCGGCTCGCCCACCGTGTCGGCGACGTCGCCGGGGACGGGAGGGACGTCGTCGTCGGCGGAGCCAACGATGCCCGCGAAAGCCGGGACGCCGAAGGTGACCGTGCTCGCGACGCACCTGGACACCCCGTGGGGGCTGGCCGCGCTGCCGGACGGGAAGGTCCTCGTCACCGAGCGTGACCACGCGCACGTCGTCGTGGTGGACCTGGCGTCGGGGAAGCAGACCGAGGTCGGGGGAGCGGGCGCGAGCGAGCTGCGCGACAGCACGGTGCACCACGGCGAGAGCGGCCTGCTGGGGGTCGCGGTGTCGCCGTCGTTCGCGTCGGACGGGCGCGTGTTCCTCTACCGCACGACGGCGCAGGGCAACGAGGTCGTCCGGGCGCGGCTCACGCTCGGCTCGTCGCCGAGCCTGGGGGAGCTCACGACGATCGTGTCGGGCATCCCGTCCGCCCAGTTCCACAACGGGGGCAGGCTCGCGTTCGGGCCCGACGGCGACCTGTACGTGACGACGGGCGACGCGACGGACGGCACCAACGCCCAGGACCCGGACTCGCTGGGCGGCAAGATCCTCCGGGTCACCCAGGACGGCAAGGCAGCCCCCGGGAACCCGTCCGGGACACGGGTGTGGACGCTCGGGCACCGCAACGTCCAGGGCATCGGGTGGGACGCGAGCAAGCGGATGTTCGCCAGCGAGTTCGGGCAGGACACGTGGGACGAGCTCAACCAGATCGTCCCGGGTCGCAACTACGGCTGGCCGGACGTCGAGGGAAAGAAGTCCGACGGCGCCGGCACCGACCCGTCGAACCCGCCCGCCCGCTACATGGATCCCCTCGTGACGTGGCGGACCTCCGAGGCGAGCCCGTCGGGCCTGGCGGTCTCCGACTCGGCGATCTACGTCGCGGCGCTGGGCGGCCTCGGCGGCTCGCCGGGCGCGGCGCTCTGGCGCGTGCCGCTGCAACCGGCCGCGGCGGGGGCCCCGACCTCCGCCCGTGCGACCGTCGGCACGCCGCAGCGGCTCCTCCACGGCACCTACGGGCGCCTGCGGACCGTCGTGCTCGACCCGACGGTGAAGGACACCGCTTCGACGGACACCCTCCTGGTCCTGACGAGCAACACCGACGGCCGGGGCACGCCGTCGTCGGACGACGACCGCCTCCTGCGCGTGACGGTCCCGAGCGCGGGCTGACCCAGCCGGCTCGCCCGGTTCGCCGAGTGCGACGCCCCTCTCGCCGAGTGCGACGCCCGGTTCGCCGAGTGCGACGGCGTCGCACTCGGTGGGCCTGCACGTCACACTCGGTGGGCCTGCACGTCACACTCGGTGGGCCTGCACGTCGCACTCGGTGGACGCGGCGTCGCCGTCGGCGGGCGCCCACCTAGGATGTCGCCATGACCCACATCCTCTCGGCCGTGGCGTGGCCGTACGCGAACGGCCCGCGCCACATCGGTCACGTCGCTGGTTTCGGTGTCCCGTCGGACGTCTTCTCCCGGCACATGCGGATGGCGGGTCACGACGTGCTCATGGTGTCGGGCACGGACGAGCACGGGACCCCGATCCTCGTGCAGGCGGAGCAGGAGGGCGTGACCCCGCAGCAGCTCGCGGACCGCTACAACCGGGTGATCGTCGAGGACCTGGCGAACCTGGGCCTGTCGTACGACCTGTTCACGCGGACGACGACGCGCAACCACTACGCCGTCGTGCAGGAGATGTTCCGCACCGTCCACAAGAACGGCTACATGGTCGAGCAGACGTCGATGGGCGCGATCTCGCCGTCGACGGGCCGCACGCTGCCGGACCGCTTCATCGAGGGCACGTGCCCGATCTGCGGGTACGACGGCGCGCGCGGCGACCAGTGCGACAACTGCGGCAACCAGCTCGACCCGATCGACCTCATCAACCCGGTGAGCCGGATCAACGGCGAGACCCCGAAGTTCGTGGAGTCGAACCACTTCTTCCTCGACCTGCCGGCGCTCGTGGACGCGCTCGACGCGTGGCTGCGCACGCGCACCAACTGGCGCCCCAACGTCCTGAAGTTCTCCCTCAACCTGCTCGACGACGTCCGCCCGCGCGCGATGACACGCGACATCGACTGGGGCATCCCGGTTCCGTTGGAGGGCTGGGAGGACAACCCGAACAAGCGCCTGTACGTGTGGTTCGACGCGGTCATCGGCTACCTGTCGGCGTCGATCGAGTGGGCGCGCCGGTCGGGCGACCCCGAGGCGTGGCGCGCGTGGTGGGACGACCCGGCGACGGTGTCGAACTACTTCATGGGCAAGGACAACATCACGTTCCACTCGCAGATCTGGCCGGCGGAGCTGCTGGCCTACGCGGGCAAGGGTGCGAAGGGTGGGGCTCCGGGCCCGTACGGGGAGCTGAACCTGCCGACGGAGGTCGTGTCGAGCGAGTTCCTCAACGTCGAGGGGCAGAAGTTCTCGTCCTCGCGCGGCGTCGTCATCTACGTGCGCGACATGCTGGCGCGCTACGAGACGGACGCGTTCCGCTACTACGTGGCGGCGGCCGGTCCGGAGAGCCAGGACGTGGACTTCACGTGGGCGGACTTCCTGCGTCGCACCAACGACGAGCTCGTCGCGGGCTGGGGCAACCTGGTGAACCGCACGGCGAACCTCGTGCACAAGAACTTCGGCGCGATCCCGACGCCGGGCCAGCGGCAGCCGGTCGACGAGGCGCTCCTGGCGACCACGACGTCGGCGTTCGGCACGGTCGGCAACCTGCTGGAGACGCACCGCCAGCGCGCGGCGATCGGCGAGGCGATGCGCGTCGTCGGCGACGTCAACAAGTACGTCTCGGACACCGAGCCGTGGAAGCTCAAGTCCGACCCGGACCGGCTCGCGACGGTGCTGCACACGGTGACGCAGGCCGTGAGCGACTGCAACACGCTGCTCGCGCCGTTCCTGCCGCACTCGGCGCAGCAGGTCCACGAGACGTTCGGCGGGTCGGGCACGGTCACGCCGCTGCCGCGCATCGAGGAGGTCACGGACCTCGACGACGACTCCCGGCACTACCCGGTCATCACCGGCGACTACACGGGCGGCGACCTGCTCACGTGGGAGCCGCGCGCCGTCGTGCCGGGGACGCCGGTCGCGAAGCCGGCGCCGATCTTCACGAAGCTCGACGACTCGATCGTCGACGAGGAGCTCGAGCGGCTGCGCGAGAAGGCCTGAGGTGACGCCGTCGAGCGAGCAACGACAGCGTCGTCGTAGGGAGCGGTACGCCTGGCCGCCGGACCCGGAGCCCCTCCCGGGCCCGGTCGTCGACAACCACACCCACCTCGACTCGATCCACCACGTCCTCGGCGGGGTCGAGCCGGGCGGTGAGTGGTATCCGGACGGCGACGGCCCGGAGCACGTCCACGAGCCCGTGCACGTCCCGACGGTCGCCGAGCACCTCGCCCGGGCGGCCGCGGTCGGCGTGCCCCGACTGGTGACCGTGGGCTGCGACCTCGACGCCGTCACCTGGACGGACGCGGCGGTGCGCGAGCACGACGCGCTCGTCGGCGCGGTGGCGATCCACCCCAACGAGGCCGTCTTGCACGCGGGCGTGCGGGAGGTCGGCCCCGACGGGCTCGAGCCGGACCCGCAGCCGCGCCACGAGGTGCCGCTCGACGACGCGATCGCCCGGGTCGCGGCCACCGCCCGGGACAACCCTCGCATCCGCGCGATCGGCGAGACCGGCATGGACCTGTTCCGCACCGGGCCGCAGGGGGAGCGGGTCCAGCGCGAGTCGTTCCGGGCGCACCTCGCGCTCGCCAAGGAGCTCGGCCTGCCCCTCCAGATCCACGACCGGGAGGCCCACGCCGAGGTTGTCGAGGTCCTGCTCGCCGACGGCGCCCCCGAGCGAACGGTCTTCCACTGTTTCTCGGGCGACGCCGCGCTGGCCCGTCTCGCAGCGGACCACGGCTGGTACCTGTCGTTCGCCGGGCCGCTGACCTTCGGGGCCAACGACGCCCTGCGCGCGGCGCTCGCGGTGACGCCGCTCGACCGCGTCCTGGTCGAGACGGATGCCCCGTACCTCACGCCCCATCCGTTCCGTGGACGCCCGAACGCGCCCTACCTCCTGCCGCACACGGTCCGTCGGGCCGCCGAGGTGAAGGGGCTGGAACTGGCGGAATTCTGCGCCGCGGTCGTCCGGAACACCGCCGAGGTGTACGGCTCGTGGTGAGCGTGCGGGCGGGTCGAGGAGGTCGGTGGATTGACGCATACCGTGACCCGTCCGTTATCTTCGTCTCCAACGACCGGCGGGCACGGCTGCCGACGGTCAGGGGGAACGACGAAGTGCCTGCTTGGACCGCCCTGTCCCGCCGACGATCGGATCACGCGTGATCGACGAGATGCCCGCGACCCGGGTCTTTCCGACGCGCCGTGAGCTGCGCGAGGCACGCGAGCGCGAGGAGCGCGCCCGCGAGCTGAGCCGGGAGCAGGCCGCGAACCACCCGGCGCCGGAGACCGTGCTGCGACGCGAGCTCCACTTCGCCCCCGTCGGCGGCGCCCCGGACCCGTCGCGCTCGACGGGATCGCTGCACGCCGGCCCGCCGACGCGCGCCCGGGACGTCACGGCGGGACGGCACGCGAGCACACGCCCCGCGCCGTCCCCGCTGCCCGGCCCGGCCCGCCCCGCGTCGACGCGCCCGCACCGGGCCGACGACGTCGCCCACCGCGGGGCCCGCGACGTCGACGTCCCGCGGCTCGCGGGGGCGTGGTCGCGCCGCACGTTCCCGGCGCCGGCAGCGGCCTCCACGCCGCCGGTGCCTCCGCCTCCGTGGGGCATGCTGCAGACGCCGTCGGGGGCCGTCCCGATCGCCGAGGCGCCGTCGGGCCCGATGCCGATGATCGATACGCCGTCGGGTCCGGTCCCGGTCGTGCCGGCAGTCTCGACGACGGCCGCCGCGTTGCGCGCCGAGGCCCCGATCGTCGAGTCGACGGTCGCGCCGCGGGTCACGCTGCCGTGGGCGGCGGGCGCGGCCCCGACCGCACCGCCGCCGCCGCCGGCCCCGGACGTCGAGCTCGCCGTCGACGCGGAGGTGCGACACACCGCCGACGCCCACCCTGCGCTGTTCCGCGCGCAGACGCGGTCGCAACGGACCCGCACCCGCGAGCGCAGCCACGGCCCGAGCCGGCACGTGCGCTGGGGCGCGCAGGCGATGGTCCTGGCGGCCGTCGTCGGCACGACCGGCGCGTTCACCGTCTACCACCGGCACCTCGACCTCGACGTCGACGGGAACACACGCAGCGTCGACGCGTACGGGTGGACGGTCGGCGACGTCCTCAAGCAGCAGCACGTCGCGGTCAAGGCCGGGGACGTCGTGGAGCCCGCGCTGTCCGCGCCGGCGCGCGGCGTCGACCAGATCGTCGTGAAGACGAGCCGCCAGGTGCAGATCGAGGTCGACGGCGAGCAGAAGACCGTCACGACGACCGCGTCCACGGTCGGCGAGCTGATGGACGCGCTCGGCGACCGCGCGGACGGGGCCGTCTCGACGGCGTCCCGTTCGGAGGCGCTGGGCCGCCAGCCGCTGCGGATCTCCACGACCAAGTCGGTGCACGTGCTGGTCGACGGCCAGGACGTCCCGGTGACGACGACGGCGTCGACGGTCGGCGAGGTGCTCTCCGCCGCGGGCGTCGAGCTGGGGTCGAAGGACACGACGTCCGCGCCCGCGGATGCGGCCGCCGTCGACGGCATGGTGGTCGTGGTGAACCGCGGGAAGTCCGCGACGTCGCACGTCACCCAGGTGATCGCCTACGACTCGAAGCAGGTCGAGGACTCCTCGCTCCCCAAGGGGCAGAAGGTCGTCAAGACCGCCGGCCGGGTGGGCACGATCGAGAGCACGTACAAGGTCGCGACGAAGGGCGGCGTCGAGGTCTCGCGCACGCTGCTCAGCAAGAAGGTCACCGCGGAGCCGGTCGACGAGGTCGTCCTGGTCGGGACGATGGACGTGCCGGACCCGGCGACGGTCGTGGTCTCGCCGGGCTCGGCGCAGGCCATCGCGAAGGCGATGGTCGCCGACCGGGGCTGGGACTCGTCGCAGTTCTCGTGCCTCGTGTCGCTGTGGAACCGCGAGTCGGGCTGGCGCGTGAACGCGGCGAACCCGAGCGGTGCGTACGGCATCCCGCAGGCGCTCCCGGGCTCGAAGATGGCGAGCGCCGGGTCGGACTGGCGGACGAACGCCAAGACCCAGATCACGTGGGGCCTGAACTACATCGCGGGCCGGTACGGCACGCCGTGCGGCGCGTGGGCGCACTCGCAGGCGTCGGGCTGGTACTGATCCGGACGACGTAGGGCGACTGTCCAGGTCGCTCGTCCAGTTGGACAGTCGTCCCAGTTTGGACGGTCCCTCGGACGGCCTGTGCTCGCCCGGTGAAGATCTCGGCTTCCGTTACGGATGAACCGGGCGCGACCTCGCACACCTCGCACCGGCGGTTTGGTAGGCGCCCGAGCGCCGCCTAGCGTCTTGCTCTCGAACCGCCGGATCGGCGGACGGAGCCACCGGGCGACGCTACGGGCGTCGCCCGAACCGTGCCCTGGAGCTCGTCCCGGGTCCGGCGCAGCCTCGCGGCGCGTCGCGTCCCGTCACGCCTCGGGGGCCCTTGGCTGGGAGCGCTGTCACGCCTCACCGCCCGTCGTGCCCGGATGGCACCAGCAAGGATCTGCATGACTTCGCCTCGCCCGCACTCCGAGCCCACCAGCACCCTCGACACCCGCGCCGCGCGACACCGCGCCGAGCACGCGCGCCGCCTTCGCCGCCGCCTCATGGGCATCGGCGCCACGGTCGGCGGCCTCGCCGTCGTCGGCGGCATCGCGGTCGCCCAGGCCTCGAGCCTCGGCAGCACCGCCGCCGACGCGGCCGCCGCGTCGCCCAGCTCCACCACCGCCCTCGACCGCGGCCAGCACGCGAGCCGCGACCTCACGAACGGCCGCGCCCCGCTGACCGGGACCCCGATCAGCGCCAAGAAGAGCGTCAAGACGTCGACCACCCTGCCGACCGGGACGATCCACGTCGTCGCGACGTCGTGGAAGGTCCGCACGACGACGGCCACGGGTACCACGCCGACGACCGTCGGCAAGGTGCTCGCCGCGCACGACGTGCGTCCTGACTCGAACGACCAGATCGTCCTGACGCCCCCGGCCGCGGCCGACAAGAAGGCGGGCGTGGTCGCGACGGTGACCGTGCACAAGGTGCAGGTCGCGAACAAGACCACGAAGACGGCCTCCAAGGCCGGGACGGTCGTCAAGAAGGACTCGTCGCGGCTCGCGTCGGCCGGGACCAAGGTCACGCGCGCCGGAAAGAACGGCGTGAAGACCACCGTGCAGCGCGTGACGACGGTCGACGGCAAGGTCACCGACCGCAAGACGCTCAAGACGACGGACACCGCGGTGGACGCGATCCTCGTCAAGGGCACCAAGGCCGACCCGAAGCCGGCCGGCCCCTCGGGGGCCAAGGCGATCGCCGCGGCGATGGTCTCGGCCCGCGGCTGGGGCAGCGACCAGTTCCAGTGCCTCGTGAACCTCTGGAACCGCGAGTCCGGCTGGAGCGTCACGGCGACCAACGCGTCGAGCGGCGCCTACGGCATCCCGCAGTCGCTGCCCGCGTCGAAGATGGCCTCGGCCGGCGCCGACTACCGCACGAACGCCAAGACCCAGATCACCTGGGGTCTGAACTACATCGCCGGCTCGTACGGCACCCCGTGCGGTGCCTGGGGTCACTCCCAGGCGACCGGCTGGTACTGACCGGCACACAGGGCGGGGCGCCGGCGAAGCCGTCCCGCACCTGACCGCCGCCGCGCGCCGGCATTTCTCGAAATGCCGGCGCGCGGCCGCCGTCCGCCCTGTCGGGCAACGAGAGCGCGCTTTTCGCGCTATCACGAAACGATCACGACCGCACTTTTCCTCGGTCCTCTCCGCCGGCCCCGCGCCGGGTCCGGGAGGGCCGTGCGGCACGACCTGAGGACTCTTCCCATGGCCCCGAGCCCCCTGGACCGCGCGGCCCCGCGCCGTCGCCCCCGCCGCGCGCTGATGTCCGGCCTCGTCGCCCTGACGCTCACGAGCGTCGGCGTCACCGGCAGCGTCGCGCTCGCCCCGACGACCGCGGGCGCGGCGACGGCCGCCGCGCCCGTCGCCGGTGCGGTCACCAAGACCACCACGGCGCACCGCGCCACCCGGCTGCCCGCCGGCACGACGGTCCGCCTCGTCGCGAAGAGCTGGAAGCGGAACCTCGTGACGACCGCGCCGACGACCGTCGGCGCGCTCCTCTCCGCCAAGAAGGTGAGCCCGGACGGCAACGACCGCCTGCGGCTCGGCCCGGCGAGCGCCGCCGACAAGCGTGCCGGCGTCGCGGCGACCGTGACCGTCCAGCGCGTGACGGTCGGCAAGGTCACGACGAAGAAGCACGCCAAGCGCACGACGAAGGTCGTCAAGAGCCACAAGCGCTACAAGGTCCTCGGCTCCTACGTGAAGCGCAAGGGCCACGCGGGCACCCGCACCACGGTCACCCGCGTGACGCGCGTCGACGGCAAGGTCACGGCTCGCAAGGTGCTGAAGAAGCACTCGACGATGGTCACGAAGGTCGTGGTCAAGGGCACCCGCAAGAGCCCCAAGCACGCCACCGTCGGGTACTCGAAGGCGATCGCGAAGGACCTCGTCCGTCGCAAGCACTGGAGCAGCCGCCAGTACCAGTGCCTCGTCTCGCTGTGGAATCGCGAGTCGGGCTGGCGGGTGTCGGCGCACAACGCGAGCAGCGGTGCGCACGGCATCCCGCAGGCCCTTCCGGGCCGCAAGATGGCGAGCGCCGGCCCGGGCTGGCGCACGAACGCGAAGACCCAGATCACGTGGGGCCTCGGCTACATCAAGGGCCGATACCACACGCCTTGTGGTGCACTGTCCCATTCGCACCACTACGGCTGGTACTGACCGGCCGTGACCGTCTCCCGCCGTTTTCTCCGCGAATTCCCACTGCCGTGGATAAGTTTCCGGTAATACCGGACACAAGTCCGCACAGGGGTTTCGTAGTAGATCACGGATCGGTTACGGTCGGACGCTGACAGCCGGATCGGAGTACGAGAACCGGGCGGGCCACGGCCCGCCGCACGAGTCGCGGCAACCCCGCGACCCAGCACCCGGGGCGCCCCGCGCGCCACCTCGCCTCCGTGCCCGGAAAGCTCGACGACTGGACTCGAGTGACTTCTCCGCAGGACACCCCCCAGCCCAGCACCGCCGGCACCACGCCGGGCGACTCGGCTGGCACCACCCCCCGGGCCCGCCACCGCCGCTGGCCCTGGATCGCCGCCGGGACCGCCGTCGCGGTCCTCGTGAGCGGAGGCGCCGTCTATGCCGGCGCCCACAAGTCCGTCACGCTCGACGTGGCCGGCGAGACCTCCAAGACCGGGACGTTCTCCGGGAGCGTCGGCGACCTCCTCGAGAAGAAGGGGATCGAGCTCGGCGAGCACGACGTCGTCTCGCCCGCCCCGAGCTCGTCGCTGCACGACGGCGAGCGCATCGTCGTCCGCTACGGACACCAGGTCACCGTGGACGTCGACGGCACCAAGACCACCGTCTGGACCACGGCGCTCGACGCCGGCGAGGCGCTCGGCGCGCTCGAGGCCCGCGGCTCCGACGTCAGCCTCGTCGCCAACCGCTCGCAGTCCGACGGCCGCCCGGCCCTCGGCGTCGAGCTCGCCGACTCCGGCCCCGTGGCCGTCGTCGCCGACGGGAAGACGCGCGTCGTGCAGGACCCGAGCCAGGGCGTCGACAGCGTCCTCAAGCAGCTCGACATCACCCTCGGCGCCCGCGACCGGGTGTCCGTCGAGCCGCACGCGGGTTCGCCCGACGTCGCCCTCGTCGTCCAGCGGGTCGAGGTCAAGACCGAGAAGAAGACCAAGCCGGTCGCGTTCAAGACCGTCCACAAGAAGGACGCCTCGCGCTACGCCGACCTCGGCTCGGTCGTCTCGAAGGCCGGCAAGAAGGGCGTCTACACGACGACCTACAAGGTCACCTACGTCGACGGCAAGGTCGAGACGAAGACCGTGACGGACAAGGGCGTGACCACCAAGCCCGTGTCCAAGGTCGTCGTGACCGGCACCAAGGCACGGCCGAAGCCGAAGCCCGTCGTCACCGCGACGTCCTCGAGCTCGTCGAAGTCCACGTCGTCGAAGTCCTCCTCGTCGAAGTCCTCGTCGAGCTCGAGCAGCTCGAAGTCCTCGTCGAGCAGCTCGACGTCGTCGAGCTCGTCGGGCAGCTCGACGTCGTCGAGCTCGTCGGGCAGCAGCGCGTCCGTCTCGGGCGTGTGGGCCAAGCTCGCGGCGTGCGAGTCGGGTGGCAACCCGAAGGCCGTCAACCCGGCCGGGTACTACGGGCTCTACCAGTTCACCGTCGGCACCTGGCACTCGCTGGGTGGCACGGGCCTGCCGACGGACGCCTCCGCCGCGACGCAGACCGCGCTCGCGAAGAAGCTCCAGGCGCGCTCGGGCTGGGGCCAGTGGCCCGCCTGCTCGGCCAAGCTCGGCCTGCGCTGAGCGTTCGAGAAGAACCCCCGGCCGGTAGGCTCACCGCCATGACCGACCACCGAGGCGCCCTGCTGGGCCCGGCCGAGATCCGGGACCTGGCAGGGCGTCTCGGCGTCCGCCCCACCAAGACGTGGGGCCAGAACTTCGTGCACGACGGCGGCACGGTCCGTCGCATCGTCCGTACCGCGGGCGTCGAGGCGGGGGAGCGGGTCGTGGAGGTCGGGCCGGGGCTCGGCTCACTCACGCTCGGGCTGCTCGAGGCCGGCGCGAGCGTCGTCGCGGTCGAGATCGACCCGACGCTCGCCCGCCAGCTCCCCGAGACCGTCGCGGGCCGCTCGGCGGACCTGACGGCGCGGCTCACCGTCGTGCCCGCGGACGCCCTCGACGTCACCGAGCTGCCCGGCGAGCCGCCCACGGCGCTCGTCGCGAACCTCCCGTACAACGTCGCGGTCCCGGTGCTCCTCACCTTCCTCGAGCGGTTCGACAGCCTCGAGCGCGTGCTGGTCATGGTGCAGGCCGAGGTCGCCGATCGCCTGGCCGCCGCGCCCGGCTCGAAGGTCTACGGCGTGCCGAGCGTCAAGGCCGCCTGGTATGCGTCCGCGCGCCGGGCCGGGACCGTGGGCCGCAGCGTCTTCTGGCCCGTGCCCAACGTCGACTCGGCGCTCGTCGCGCTCGAACGACGCGACCCGCCCGCCACGTCCGCGACGCGCGAGGAGGTGTTCGCCGTCGTCGACGCCGCGTTCGCCCAGCGCCGCAAGACTCTGCGCGCCGCCCTGGCCCGCACCGCAGGGTCGGGGGAGGCCGCCGAGCGCGTGCTCGTCGCCGCGGGCGTCGACCCGTCGGCGCGCGGCGAGACCCTCACCGTGACGGACTTCGCGCGCATCGCCGAGGCCTTCGCCGCCCAGGGTGCCGCATGACGGCGCACCTCGCGGCCGCGCCCGAGCCCTCCGTCACCGTCCGCGCCCCCGGCAAGGTCAACCTGTCGCTGCGCGTCGGGAGCGTGCGACCGGACGGGTACCACCCGCTCGTCAACATCTTCCAGGCCGTCTCCCTCTACGAGGAGGTCACCGCGACCGCGGTACCGGCGGGCCGAGGCGTGTCGATCGCCGTCGCGGGCCCGCACGCCGACCGCGTCCCCACCGACCGGACGAACCTCGCCTGGCGGGCCGCCGAGCTCCTCGCGGAGCGCGCGGGGGTCGAGCCCGACGTCCACCTCGCGATCGTCAAGGGCGTCCCCGTCGCCGGCGGGATGGCGGGCGGCTCCGCCGACGCCGCCGCCGCGCTCGTCGCGTGCGACGCCCTGTGGGAGACCGGCCTCGGTCGCGACGAGCTCACGCACCTCGCTGCCGCGCTCGGCGCGGACGTCCCGTTCGCGCTCCACGGCCACGTCGCCGTCGGCGTCGGACGGGGGGACGAGCTGACGCCCGCGATGGTGCGGGGCGAGTTCTTCTGGGCGCTCGCCGTGACCGACGAGGGCCTGTCGACCGCGCGCGTGTTCGACGCCTTCGACGCCGCCCACGCGGGCGACCGCCGCGTCCCCTCCGACCCGGCGCTCGCCGACGACACCCCGCTCATGCAGGCCCTGCGCGCGGGCGACCCGACGGCCCTCGGCGCCCTGCTCCACAACGACCTGCAGGAGCCTGCGCTCGGGCTCGCGCCGCACCTGCGCGAGACCATGGAGGTCGCCCTCGACGCCGGGGCGCTCGGCGTCATGCTGTCCGGGTCGGGGCCGACGGTCGCCGCGCTCGCCCGGAGCCGGCAGCACGCGCTCGCCATCGCGGCGTCGTGGACCGCGGTCGGGGCGGCCGACGATGTCTATACTGCCGTCGGCCCATCGCCCGGGGCACGGATCGTCTGACGCCACCCCGTCGGACCGTCCGCGGATCGGGCTCAGGCCCCGCCGGAGACCCCGGCGCGGACCCGATGGACTTCGCTCAACGAAGAGACGAAGGAGTCGAACGTGCCCCAACCTGTGCCCAGCCCCGACGCGCCCCGACACGGCGGTGCCCTGCGTCCCGACACGCCGGTCCGAGGGCCGGCCCGCCCCGGCCCGTACGTGGCAGCCGGAGTGCTCGTCGCGATCGGGATCGTGCTGCCGCTCGTCGTGCCGATCTACGCGCGCCACGACCCGGAGCTCGCCGGGATGCCGTTCTTCTACTGGTACCAGCTCCTGTGGGTCTTCATCGACGCCGGGCTGCTCTTCGTGGCGTACACGCTGATGCGCAAGGAGGACCGCCGACGGCGCGACGTCGTCCGCGCCGCCCAGGGTTCGGGCCCGGACAGTCACCCGCCACGGCACGCGGCGGCGACCGACGTCTCCGGTGACGCCACCGAGGACGGGGGTGCCCGGTGAACGCGGTCCTGGCGCTCCCCGCCTCCCTGTCCCTCGCCACGCCGGCCGACGTGCCGGACGCGGGCGGCCACCGGTCGATCGCGGGCGGCGCGCTCGTCGTCGTGATCCTGCTGTTCCTCGTCGTGGCCGCGATCGGGTTCCTCGCGTCCCGCTGGCGCACGAGCTCCGAGGAGCGCGGGCTGCACAGCCTCGACGAGTGGGGGCTCGGAGGCCGCGGCTTCGGGTCCTGGGTGACCTGGTTCCTGCTCGGCGGCGACCTGTACACGGCGTACACGTTCGTCGCGGTCCCCGCCGCCATGTGGGCGACGGGCGCGGTGTCCGGCTTCTTCGCCGTCCCGTACACGATCGTGCTCTACCCGATCGTCTTCATCCTGATGAGCCGGCTCTGGTCGGTGTCGCGCAGCCACGGCTACGTGACCCCGGCGGACTTCGTCGGCGGGCGGTACGGCGGCAAGGTGCTGTCCACCGCGATCGCCGTCACCGGCATCGTCGCGACCATGCCGTACATCGCCCTCCAGCTCGTCGGCATGAAGGCCGTGCTCACCGTCCTCGGCCTCGGCTCGGGCAGCAACTCGTTCGTCAACGACCTGCCCCTGATCATCGCGTTCGTCGTGCTCGCCGCCTACACCTACACGGGTGGCCTGCGGGCCCCGGCGCTCATCGCCGTCGTGAAGGACCTGCTGATCTACCTGGCGATCGTCGTCGCCGTGATCTACCTGCCGAGCAAGTTCGGCGGGTGGGGCTCGATCTTCGGCGCCGCGGACCACAAGCTGTCCACCACCAACCCCGCGACGGGCAAGCCTGCCGGCGCGCTCATCCCGGGGGCGACCAGCTTCAACGCCTACTGGACCCTCGCGCTGGGCTCGGCGATGGCGCTGTTCATGTACCCGCACTCGATCACCGGCGTCCTCGCGACCAAGAGCCGCAACACGATCCGCCGCAACGCCGTCGTGCTGCCGCTGTACTCGCTCATGCTGGGCTTCCTCGCCCTGCTCGGGTACGTCGCGATCAAGGCGGGCACGATGCCCGTCGACACCAACGGCAAGATCAACGCGCAGCTCGTCGTGCCCCAGCTCTTCCTCGACAGCTTCCCGTCGTGGTTCGCGGGGGTCGCGCTGGCCGCGATCGCGATCGGGGCCCTCGTGCCCGCCGCGATCATGTCGATCGCCGCGTCCAACCTGTTCACGCGCAACATCTACCGCGACCTCATCAAGCCCGACGTCACGCCGCGCACCGAGGCCAAGATCTCGAAGCTCGTGTCGCTGCTCGTCAAGGTCGGGGCGCTCGTCTTCGTGCTCGGGATGGACCAGTCGTCCGCGATCAACCTGCAGCTCCTCGGCGGCATCTGGATCCTGCAGACGTTCCCGGCGATCGTCGCGGGCCTGTACACGCGGTGGTTCAACAAGTGGGCGCTGCTCGTCGGCTGGGCCGCGGGCATGGTCTACGGGACCATCGCCGCGTACGACGTGGTGAACCCGGCGACCGGGAAGCACTTCGGCGGCTCGATCGCCGCGATCCCCGGGACCGACACCACCGTCTACATCGGGGTGACGGCGTTCGTGCTCAACGCCGTCGTCGCCACGGTGGGGACGCTCGTCCTGCGCGCGTTCAAGGTCAAGGACACCGCCGACAGCACCCGGTCGACGGACTACGAGGTCGACGAGGACGACGTCCGCGTCCAGCCTGTGCCGGAGGATCTCCGCGCCGAGCTCTCCTGAGGTCGTCCGCCCCTCGACACGAGCCCCCTGGTGCCGAAACACGGGGTCCGCGTCCGTCAGCTCGTGCTGACGGACGCGGACCCCGTCGTCGTGGGGCGGGAACCCCGTCCTCGTGAGGTATACCGGCGGCCGTACTACTTCGTGAGGTATACCGGCGGCCGTACTACTTCGTGAGGTATACCGGCGGCCGTACTACTTCGGGGTGCCGGTACCCAGGACCTTCCCGTCCGTGTCGAGGGCCTGCACGGCCACGTAGGCGCCCAGGCCGGAGGCGTGGAGCGTCGTCTCGAAGCCCTTCTTCGCGCTCGTCGCCACGGGCTTCGCCGACGCCTCGTCCGCCCCGCTCACGACCCGCCAGGTCGCGACGTCCGTGGCCCCGTTCCAGCTCACGTGCACGGTGTCGCCCCGCACGACGACGTCCGGCGGGTCCGTGGGCGTCGCGTGCCAGGTGACGCGGTACGCCCGGTAGCTCGAGCCCGACGAGAAGGAGAGCTCACCGAGGAGGTTCCCGCCGCCGTCGTACTCGGTCACGTACGGCCGCTGCCCCCAGCCGACGACGACGTTCCCGTCGGGCAGGACCTGCACGTTGCCCTGGGTGTCGGAGTGCCGGGCGGTCGGTGGCAGGTACTGGGCGACGGTCGACGTCGTCATCGTCTTCTCGTCGACGGAGAGGCGCAGCCCCCGCGACGTCGGCCCGACCCGCGGGGAGCCCTCGTTGTCGAACAGGGTGAGCGTGCCGTCGTCCTGCAGGCGGATGTCGTGCTGCCACGCGAACGCTGCGCCCTGGACGAACTCGTTCTTCTTGCCGCCCAGGTGCCAGTCGACCGTCCCCGACCCGCGGTCCACCTTGTAGACCGTGTGGGTGTTGCGCGCCGAGACGAGGAGCGCCTCGGCGCCGTCCAGGGCGATCGCGTTGATGTGGAAGTAGTCGAACGGCTTGTCCTTGGTGCCCATGCCCTTCGACAGGTGCGAGTACGTCTGCGTCACCGGGACGTGGTCGAGCGAGCGCCACTCCCACACGACCTTCCCGGTCGCGATGTCGACCTCCTGCGCGACGCCCTCCTGGACCCAGCCGTCCTTCGGACCGCCGACGGCGCTGAGGTCGGCCTGGGCGGGGACGTACGCGGTGAGGAGGATGGTGCCCGACGGCGTGATGGTGGTCTCGTGGATGTCGGCCTTGCCGGCGCCCACGTCGCCGCCGGTCGTGACGTCCGTGATCTTCCGGTAGTGGTCGTCGAGCAGCACGACGCGTCCGGTGCCCGTGCCCGAGTCCGTCGACGTGCCCTCCCAGTACGTGAGCACCGGCTCGCCCTGGTACTCCTGGACCCGCACGTCGAACGGGCCGACCTTCATGGGGGAGACCCACACGGGCTCGCCCGTCGGGTCGACGAGCAGCGCGCCCTGCATGGCCGGCTGCTGGTCCTCGTCCTTGGGGCCGAGGGCGAGGACGTTGCCTTCGGCGGCGTCGTCCGCAGCGTCGTGGGGGAGCGAGCCGACGGTCGCCCGCATGACGGGCGGCGTCAGGTCGGGGCGGGTGACGTACGTGTGCGCGACGGCCGGCGGGTCCGTGGGGTCGGTGACGGCGGCGTCGTCGTTCCCGGAGCAACCCGCAGCCACGAGCGCAACGGTGATGCCCGCACCGACGGCGCTCACGCGGCGCACAGCACGGGTGCCCGAGCGCGGGGGACGACGACGGACAGCGAACGCCATGAGCGAACCTCCGGCTCAGCCGACTGATCCCCTGCGGTTAGTCACCCGATCATCTCGGACGTCCCGGGTTGCCGCTCCTCGAGCCGGGGGCGGCCGTCCGGTGCCCATGAAGCTACCGGCCCCCGCTGTGCGCCAGCCGAACCGCGTCGCGGCCGCCGTCGCGTCGCCGAGGCTCAGGGCACGAGGACGATCCGCCCGAAGACGCTGCCGTCGTCCATGCGGCGGTGGGCTTCGGCCGCAGCGCTCAGGGGAACGACGTCGTGCACGACGGCGTGCAGCTCGCCGCGTGCGGCCGCGGCGAACAGGTCGGCGCGCGCGGTGTCCCTGGCTGCGGTGGGGACGGTGTCGAGGCTGAAGGTCGCGAACGAGCGCGACTGCTGGAACGAGCGGATCAGCCGTGTCCCGAAGTCCGCGGGCGGCATCCCGGCCACCGCACCGACGAGCACCAACCGACCGTTCGGGGCGAGCCGGTCGAGGAACGCGGGCAGGTCGGGACCGCCGACGACGTCGACGACCACGTCGAAGGCCGCGGGGGCGTCCGGCTCTCCGACACCGAGCCGGTCGAGCACGTGGGTCGCGCCGAGCTCGCGCAGCCTGGCTCCCCGTCCGGCCGACGACGTCGTCACCGCGATCGCGCTCGCGCCACCCCGCGCGGCCAGCTCCACCGCAGCGATCCCGATGCTGCCGGCGGCACCGCGGACGAGGACGGACTGGCCGGCACCGAAGCGGGCGTGCTCGAGGGCGAAGTGCGCGACCGGTGCGGCGCTGCCGAGCGTCACCGCGTCCACCGCGGAGAGGCCGTCGGGAAGCTCGACCACGTCGGCGACGCGCGCGACGGCCAGCTCGACGTACGCGCCGCCCGTGCCCGTGGACGCCCAGACGCGCCGCCCTAGCCAACCGGGATCGACGTCCGGTCCCACGCCCGCGACCGCGCCGGCCACCTCGCCGCCGGGAATCAGCCCCGCGGCGAACCCGTACCCGGAGAGGGTCCCGCGGCGGATGACGGCGTCCACGCCGCCGACGCCGATCGCCTCCGTCGCGACGACGACCTGGCCGGGTCCGGGCTCGGGGACGGGCAGGTCGGTCGTCACCATCCCGCTCGGGTCGCCGAACCGTTCGATCGTCACAGCCTGCACGGTGCCTCCTTCGTAGGTCTGCGCGGTCCCGACCGCGCTACCGTCGTGACCGTAGTGGACGCCTGCGTCCGCTCGACGGAAAGTGAGGATCATGCGCGAGGAGATGTCTCAGATGCCTCAGATACCTCAGATGCCCCGGACGCTCCGCAGCGACGCCCGCGAGAACCGCGACCGGGTCCTCGACGCCGCCCGGGCGCTGTTCGCCGAACGCGGCCTGGACGTGACGATGCGTGAGGTCGCACGGCGCGCCGGCGTCGGGCCCGCGACGCTCTACCGCCGGTTCCCGACCCGGCAGAGCCTGGTGGACGAGGCGTTCGCCGACGAGCTGCGCGCCTGCGCGCAGATCGTGGACGACGCGTGCGCCGACCCGGACCCGTGGCGTGGGTTCCGTGCCGTCGTCGAGGAGCTCACGGTCCTCAACGCCCGCAACCGCGGCTTCGTCGACGCCTTCATGTCCGCTCATCCGCACGCCGACGCCTTCGTGACGCACCGCGCCGCCCTGCTGCAGAGGCTCGCCCGGCTGGGCGAGCGCGCCCAGGCCTCCGGGGGGCTGCGCGGCGACTACGAGCTCGACGACCTCCTGCTGATCCTCCTGGCCGGCCGAGGCCTCGCGGCGACCCCCGTCGCGGACCGGCCCGCGGCGGCACGGCGGTTCGCGGCGCTCGCCGTCGCCGCCCTCCGGACGGCCGACACGAACGAGGTGCTCCCTCGCGCACCGAGGCTGAACGCTCACGTCGTCGCGAGCCCAGCCGTCTGACCCGCCGGCGCGGTCAGCCGACGAGCTCGGACAGCTCCAGCCACCGCTCCTCGAGCGTCGCCACCTCGTCCTCGAGCCCGCGCAGCTCCTCGGTGCGCTCGCCCAGCCAGACGTAGTCCGCCTGGTCGTGCTCGGCCATCCTCACGTGCAGCGCGTCGACCTGGCCGGCGAGCTTCCCGAGGCGACGGTCGACGGACTCGAGCTCCTTCCGCGCCGCGTGCAGCGCGGCCCCGGCGAGCGCGGAAGGCGCGACCGGCAGGGAAGGCGACGCGCCGGCCGAGGGGGTGGTGGGGGAGATGCCGCCGGGTCGTGGCTGGGTCTGGCGGGAGGACGCCGAGGAACGAGGCGTCCGGTTGGTAGACCCGGCGGCATCTCCCCCACCACCCCCGGACCCAGCCACGGCGCCCGACCCAGCCCCGGCGGCACGCAGCCGCAGGTACTCGTCCACCCCGCCCGGCAGGTGTCGGAACCGCCCGTCGAGCACGGCGTACTGCTGGTCGGTGACGCGCTCGAGCAGGTACCGGTCGTGCGAGACGACGAGGAGCGTGCCGGGCCACGAGTCGAGGAGGTCCTCGATCGCGGTGAGCATGTCGGTGTCCATGTCGTTGGTGGGCTCGTCGAGGACGAGGACGTTGGGCTCGTCGAGCAGGATCATGAGGAGCTGCAGGCGCCGCTTCTGGCCGCCCGACAGGTCGGCGACGGGTGTGGAGAGCTGGGCGTTCGTGAACCCGAGGCGTTCGAGGAGCTGGCCGGGGGAGAGCTCCTGGGCCTTGGGCCCGGTGCCGATCGTGTAGGTCGTGCGACGGCGCGCGACGACGTCGCTCACGCGGTCCCGCCCGACGTCGCGCAGCTCCGCGAGCTCCTGGGTGAGCGTGGCGACCTTGACGGTCTTGCCGCGCTTGACGCGTCCCGTGGTGGGCTCGACGGCGCCCGTGACGAGTCCGAGGAGCGTGGACTTCCCGGCGCCGTTGACGCCGAGGACGCCGGTGCGCTCGCCGGGGGCGATCCGCCACGTGACGTCGTGGAGGACCTCGTTCGGCGGTCCGGGCTCGCCGCCGGGCGCCGTCGGGCCCGGGTAGGTGACGGAGACGTCGAGGAGGTCGACGACGTCCTTGCCGAGCCGGGTCGTGGCGAGCCGGGACAGCTCGACGGAGTCCCGCACGGGCGGCACGTCGGCGATGAGCGCGTTGGCGGCGTCGATGCGGAACTTCGGTTTGCTCGTGCGGGCCGGCGCGCCGCGGCGCAGCCAGGCCAGCTCCTTGCGGGCGAGGTTCTGGCGCCGCTGCTCGGTGGCCGCGGCCTGCCGGTCGCGCTCGACGCGCTGCAGCACGTAGGCCGCGTACCCGCCCTCGAAGGGTTCGACGATCCGGTCGTGGACCTCCCAGGTCGCGGTGCAGACCTCGTCGAGGAACCAGCGGTCGTGGGTCACGACGAGCAGCCCGCCGGCGTTCGCGGACCACCGCCGCTTGAGGTGCTGGGCGAGCCAGGTCACGCCCTCGACGTCGAGGTGGTTGGTGGGCTCGTCGAGGATGAGGACGTCCCAGTCGCCGACGAGCAGGTTCGCGAGCCCGACGCGGCGGCGCTGGCCCCCGGACAGGTCGCCGACGCGCCCTTCCCACGGGAGGTCGGACACGAGGCCGGTGACGACGTCGCGCATGCGGGCGTCCGACGCCCACTCGTGCTCGTCGAGGTCCCCGACGACGGCCCGCGCGACCGTGAGGTCGGGGTCGATCTCGCCGGACTGGTCGAGCATCCCGACCCGCACGTCGCGGCGGACGGTGACCCGCCCGCCGTCGGGCTCGAGACGCCCCGCGAGGAGCGCGAGGAGGGTCGACTTGCCGTCGCCGTTGCGTCCGACGATGCCGATGCGGTCGCCTTCGGAGACGCCGACGGTGACGTCGTCCAGGACGACCTTGGTGGGGAACTCGACGTGCAGGGACTCGCCCCCGAGCAGATGGGCCACCTGGAAAGGGTAGTCGGGTCGAGTGCCTGGTCCTCACGACGGCGGTATCCGGTACCGCCGGTCCTGGAGTCCTAGCGCGCGACCTGGTCGGCAACGGGGCCGACCGCCCACGCCGCCGACGCACGGGCCGCCTGCTCGCCGCAGCCCTGGCCACCGGCGCCGTCGTCGCGACCCTCACGGTCGCACCCGCCCAGGCCGCGGACGGCACCCGCGAGGTGTACCGCGGCGTCACCATCCCGTCGTTCTACGACCCGCCTCATGTACACGACGACGGACAGCACCGGACGCACCGCGGCCGTCACCGGTGCCTACCTCAACCCGCAGCCCGCTGGACCGGCGGCGGGGCCAGACCGCTCGTCGACGGTCGGCTTCTGCGGCGTTAGAGGTCACGATCGGCACCGAGTTCGCTCGGACGTTGCCGATCGTGACCTCTCGCGCCGTCGAGCCGGGGTGGCGCGCCACTTCCGCCGCACCCGACCGAGCCACGACGGTCCGCCCGAACGACGGGTAACCGGCGAGCGTCAGATCGGGGCGGGGACCTCGACCGGTTCCAGGCGGACCACGACCGCCTTGGAGATCGGGGTGTTGCTCTTCTCCGCGACGGCGCCCAGCGGGACCAGCACGTTCGCCTCGGGGAAGTACGCGGCCGCGCACCCGCGCGCCGTCGGGTACGCGACGACGCGCACGTCGGGCAGGACCCGGTCGACGCCGTCCTCGTACTCGCTGTGCACGTCGACCTGCTGGCCGTCGTGCAGCCCGAGCTCGGCGACGTCGTCGGGGTTGACGAAGACCACGTCGCGCCCGCCCTTGATGCCGCGGTACCGGTCGTTGCGGGAGTAGATGGTGGTGTTGAACTGGTCGTGCGCGCGGACGGTCTGCAGCAGGAGCCGGCCGGGCGGGCACGCCACGTGCTCGAGCGCGTTGACGGTCAGGTGGGCCTTGCCGTCGGAGGTGGGGAAGGTGCGGGAGTCACGCGGACCGTGCGGCAGCACGAACCCGCTCTCCTGACGGATCTTCGCGTTGTAGTCGTCGCAGCCGGGCACGACCGCGGCGATGTGGTCGCGGACCACGTCGTAGTCGCGTTCGAAGGCCGCCCAGTCGACGGCGTCGAGGTCGTGGGCGTCGGCGCCGCGCTCGCGCCGGGCGTCGGCGACGGCGCGGGCGATCCGCGCGACGATCGCCACCTCGGACAGGAGGTTCGTGCCGACGGGCTCGACGGCGCCCCGGGACGCGTGCACGGCGGAGACCGTGTCCTCGACGGAGACGAACTGCTCCCCGGACACCTGCCGGTCGATCTCCGTACGCCCGAGGCACGGGAGGATCAGCGCCTCACGGCCCGTGACGGTGTGGGAGCGGTTGAGCTTGGTGGAGACCTGGACGCTGAGGTCGCACCGGGCGATCCCCTCCTCGGCCGCGCCCGTGTCGCTCACGGCCGCGACGAGGTTGCCGCCCAGCGACACGAACGTCCGGATCCTGCCCTGGCGCATCGCGTCGATGGTCCCGACGGCGTCGAGCCCGTGCGCGCGCGGCACCGAGATGCCGAACTCGCCGTCGAGCGCGTCGAGGAACGCGTCGGGCATCTGCTCCCAGATCCCCATCGTCCGGTCGCCCTGCACGTTGGAGTGCCCGCGGATCGGCGAGGCGCCCGCCCCCGGCCGCCCGATGTTCCCGCGCAGGAGCAGGAGGTTGACGACCTCCTTGAGGGTCGCCACCGCCTTCTTGTGCTGGGTCAGGCCCATCGCCCACGTGATGATCACGCGCTGCGCCGTGAGGTAGCGGTCGGCGAGCTCGTCGATCTCGGCGCTCGTGACGCCCGTCGCGGCGAGCACCTCGGCCTCGTCGAGGTCGGCGAGCGACGCGGCGAGCTCGTCGAGCCCTGTCGTGTACCGGTCGAGGAAGTCGTGGTCGAGCACGTCGCCCGGGTGCCGCGCCTCGGCGTCGAGCACCCGCTTGCTCACGGCCTGCAGGAGCGCCATGTCGCCGCCGAGCCGCACCTGCACGAACTGGTCGGCGAGCGCCGTCCCGCGCCCGACGATCCCACGCGGCGTCTGCGGGTTCTTGTACCGCAGCAGGCCGGCCTCGGGCAGCGGGTTGACGGCGACGATGCTGGCCCCGGCGCGCTTGGCCTCCTCGAGCGCGGTCAGCATGCGCGGGTGGTTGGTGCCGGGGTTCTGGCCCATGATGATGATGAGGTCGGCCTGGGGGAAGTCGTCGTAGAGGACGGTCGCCTTGCCGACGCCGATCGTCTCCCCGAGCGCGGCGCCCGTGGACTCGTGGCACATGTTCGAGCAGTCGGGCAGGTTGTTGGTGCCGAAGGTCCGCGCGAAGAGCTGGTACGCGAACGCCGCCTCGTTGGACGTGCGCCCGCTCGTGTAGAACGAGGCCTCGTCGGGTGAGTCGAGGTCGGCGAGGTGTCCGCCGAGGATCCGGAACGCGTGCTCCCACGAGACGGGCGCGTAGTGGTCGGAGTCCGCCGCCTTGTACACCGGATCGACGAGGCGGCCCTGCTGCCCCAGCCAGTACTCGGACTGCCGGGCGAGCTCGGTCACGCTGTGCTGGCCCCAGAAACCCGGGTCGACGGTGAGCGGCGTGGCCTCCCAGTTGACGGCCTTGGCGCCGTTCTCGCAGAACTCGGCCGGCTTGCGGCGGTCCGGGTCGGGCCAGGCGCAGCTCATGCAGTCGAAGCCGTGCTTGTGGTTCATGCGGAGCAGCAGCTTGGCGGTCCGCGTCGGTCCCATCCCCTTGAGGGACGGGTCGAGCGCGTGCAGGATGCCCGGGACCCCCGCCGCCCACGTCTTGGGCGGGCCGACCTCGAGGCCGTCGTCGTCCGCTCCGACGTCGTGCTTCGGGGTCCCCGCAGGGAGCCCGCCCTGGCCCTGGTCCACGCTCATGCCGCACCCGCCTTGCTCGTCGCGCCCGTGCTTCCGTCCTGCCCGACGACGGCGCTCGCCCCGTCGGCACCGTCCCGGTTCTCGCTCCGCAACCGCCCCGCCCCGGCGTAGACCACCATGGAGGCGCCCCGGAGGAAGCCCACGAGCGTGAGGCCGCCGTCGTCGGCGAGCTCGACCGCGAGCGACGACGGCGCCGACACCGCGGCGAGCACCGGGATCCCCGCCATGAGGGCCTTCTGCGTGAGCTCGAAGCTCGCGCGCCCCGACACCATGAGCACGGTCCCGCGCAGGGGCAGCAGGTCGTGCTGGAGCGCCCACCCGACGACCTTGTCCACGGCGTTGTGGCGGCCGACGTCCTCGCGGGCGACGAGCAGCTCGCCCGTGCGCCCGTCGAATAGGCCCGCGGCGTGCAGTCCGCCTGTGCGCTCGAAGATCGCCTGGGCGGCGCGCAGCCGGTCGGGGAACGTGGCGAGGAGCTCCGGGGCGAGCGCGAGCGGGTCGTCGGCGACGGTGAAGGCCGACCGGGTGCGGACGGCGTCGACGGAGGCCTTGCCGCACAGTCCGCACGAGCTGGAGGTGAAGAACTCGCGGGCCTGCGCCGGGTCGGGCGGACGCACGCCGGGCGCGAGGCCGACGTCGAGCACGTTGTACGTGTTCTCGGGCGTGCCCGCGGGGCTCGTCGCCGTCGCGCCTGCGCAGTAGCGGGCTGCCGCCAGGTGCTCGCCCCGCGTGACGATCCCCTCGGAGACGAGGAAGCCCGCGGCGAGCTCGACGTCGTGGCCCGGGGTCCGCATCGTGACCGCGTACGAGCGTCCGCCGACGCGGATCTCGAGCGGCTCCTCGACGGCGAGCACGTCCTCGCGGACCGAGACGCTCGGCGTCTCAGCGGTGTCGAAGCGGATCCGGCTGACCCTCCGCCGCGCGGTGACCCGGTTCACGAGGCGACCCGGGGGGAGAGGGGAGCGTCGTCGTCCATACCCCAGGCCTACCAGCGTGCGGCCCGTTCGCACAACGGGACGTCAGCGGCTGACCGTGCCGTCGTCGTGGATCGCGGGGTGGTCGTCGGCGAGCGCACCGAACCGGTCGCCGGGGTCGATGCCGCGCACCACCTTCGCGAGCACCCGGTTGAGGTCGGCGACGTCCTCCTCGTCGAGCCGGTCGTAGACGTGCTCGAGGACCGTGCGCGCGTGTCCCGGCGCGGACGCCACGACCTTGGCCCAGCCCGCGTCGGTCAGCGACGCGATGGTCACCCGGCCGTCGTCGGGGACCGGCGCGCGCTGCACGAAACCGCGGTCCTCGAGGCGTCGCACCACGTGCGACAGCCGGGGGAGGGTCGCGTTCGTGCGGCGCGCGAGGTCGGACATCCGCAACGACCGCTCGGGTGCGTCGGACAGGATCGCCAGCACCAGGTACTCGTAGTGGGTGAGCTGCGCGTCGCGCTGGAGCTGCTGGTCCAGGACCCCCGGCAGCAGCTCGACCACGGCCTGCAGGCGCAGCCAGCTGCGCATCTGGTCGGCGGTGAGCCAGCGCGGCTCGGCCATGCGTCCTCCTGCGTACGACGGTGCTGCCCAACCTAGCGGTCGGCTGTGACGCGGGCCCGGGCGACGCGCGTCAGTGGCGGCGGTTCGCCCGCAGGATCTCCTCCTGGTAGGGCGCGACGACGCCCGGTGACACCCGGCAGTCGAGCAGCAGGAACCGGCGGTCGTCCACCGCCTCGTCGCGCCACGTCGCCACCCGGTCGAGGTCGGCCAGGGCCCGCACGACGACGCCCTCCGCACCGACGGCGCCGGCGAGCGCCGCGAAGTCGGCCTCCGGGATGCGCATGGGCCCGTCGGTGAGGCCCTGGCGCCCGTACACGTGCACCTCGGCCCCGTACGCCGCGTCGTTCCAGACGACGGCCAGCCCCCGGCCGCCCGCGGTGCGGACCGCGGTCTCGAGGTCGGCGAGGGCCATGAGCCCGCCGCCGTCGCCGGTGGTGAGGACGACGGCGGAGCCCGGCCGGGCCGCGGCCGCCCCCGCGACGCTCGGGAACCCGAGGCCGATGGACTGGTAGGCCGTGCCGACCATGAGCATCCGGTCGGGCGAGGCGACGGGCCAGTACATGTTGGCCCAGCCGATGAAGTGGCCCCCGTCGGACACGACGACCCGGTCCTCGGGCAGGAGCGCGGCGAGGCGGTGCGCGACGGTCCGCGGGTCGAGGCGGCCGTCGGCGGCGATCCCGTCGACGGGACCGGTGGCGTACCAGCGGGCGCCGTCGACGTCGACGGTCTCGCGCCAGCCGGACGGCTCGGCGTCGGCGGCGCGCAAGGCGTCGACGAGGGTGCGCGCCACGACCCCGGCGTCCCCGCGCACGAACGTGCCGACGTGCCGATGCGTCGCCGAGGGCGCCGTGTCGACCTGGACGACGCGCGTGCCCGGCGCGAACAGCTCGCCGAACCGCATCGTGAACTGGCCCAGCGACGCCCCGACGACGAGCGCGACGTCGGCCTCGCGGACGAGCGCCATCGCGCCGTCGGCCCCGAACCCGCCGGCGACGCCGAGGTCGTAGCGGCCGTCGGGGAAGACGCCGCGGCCCAGCGCGGTGCTGACGGTGAGGGCGCCGGTCGCCTCCGCGAGCTCGCCGAGGGCCGCCCCGGCGCCCGCGAGCCAGGCGCCCCGGCCTGCGAGCAGGAGCGGGCGCTCGGCGCCCGCGAGGAGGCGCGCCACCTCCTCGATCGCCGCGGCGTCGAAGGGGCCCGCCGGAGCGAGGGGCCCGGGCAGCACGGGCGCGGGCGGCTCGGGGAGCGGCCCGGCATCGAGGGCGGCGACGTCGTAGGGGATCGCGAGCACGACAGGCACCCGGTAGGCGAGCGAGTGCTCGATCGCGATGACGGTGGTCGCGGCCGCGTCGGCGCGGCCCACGGTGTACGTGCGGGCGCCGACGGCCGCGGCGAGCGCGATCTGGTCGACGTCCCACGGGCGCGGTCCCGACGTCGGCTCGTCGCCCGTGAGCAGCACGAGCGGCACGCGCGCCTGGGCGGCCTCCGCGAGCGCGGTGAGCGTGTTGGTGAACCCGGCGCCGTACGTGGCGGTCGCGGCGGCGGTCCGGCCCGACGCGCGGAAGTACGCGTCGGCGGCGACGACGGCCCCCGACTCGTGGCGGACGGCGGAGAAGGGGACGGAGGTCTCGCGCTCGAGCGCGTCGAGGAACCAGGCGTTGCCGTTGCCCATGACGCCGAACACGTGGTCGACGTGGCGGGAGAGGGTGCGGGCGACGTGGGCGGAGACGGTGGTGGCTGCGGGCACGGGGACCTCACGGTGACACTGACGGATGTGCTGCCGTATGTGTCCCGGGGCGCACCGCGCCCGCGCGCACCCCTTTTGAGGGCGCCGGCGGGCCCGGCCCGCCTCGACGGACCGAGTCTAGCCAGATGTCGGCCGGGCGTCGGGCGTGTGCGGCGCGGTCGCCAGCAGGCCCGCGGCGACCATGACCGCGACGACGACGAGCAGCAGGACCAGGGGTGCGGTCCAGCCGTCGGACGCGGTGTGGACGGCCCCCATGACCGACGGTGCGAGCGCGCCGATGACGTACCCGAACGTCTGCACGGCGGTGGACGTGGTCCGGGCCTCGCGCAGGCTGGTCGAGCGGACCGCGACGATCGTGAAGATGACCGTGAAGTTGGCGCCTTGCGCGGCTCCCGCGAGGGACGCCCACAGCGGCCACAGCCCGGGGGCGAGCAGCAGCCCGAGAGGCAGCGCGAGCCAGGCGACCGCGATCACGCAGAACGCTCCGCGCGGCGTGACCCGCCGCCCCAGCACGAGCGGGATCGCGACGGAGCCGACGGCCCCGAAGAGCTGGAAGAGCGCGGCGGCGCCTCCGGAGGCGCTCGGATCGAGGCCGCGGGTGTCGTGGAGGATCGTCGGGAGCCACGCCGTCGTGCCGTAGTAGCCGAAGGACTGGCCGGCGAACATGGCGACGAGCAGCCAGGTGAGCGGGCGGCGCAGCGCATGCGCCTCGTCGGCGGCGCTGGGCTGCACCGTCCGGGGGGTGGGCTCGACGCCGCGGCGCCGGATCGCGGCCTGCCAGGCCACCCAGGCGACGGGGACGAGCAGCGCCCACGCGACGAGCGCCCACCGCCACCCGACGGCGTCGGCGAGCGGCGCGGTGAACGCGGTCGCGAGCACCGCTCCGCCGTTGAGGGCCGCCGAGTAGAGCCCGGTGACCCGCGCCGCGTTGGCGGCGAAGTCGCGCGCGACGACGAGCGGTACCGCGATGTTCCCGGCCGTGATCGCGAGCCCGATCAGGACGGTCCCCGCGAGCGCCGCGGGGAACGACCCGGCCGAGCGGACGACCGTGCCGAGCAGGATGGTGGCGAGCGCGAGCTGCACGACCCGTTCGATCCCGAGCCGTGCGATCGCGGCGGACGCGAGCGGGGACGCGACGGCGAAGCACAGCACCGGCAGGCCGGTGAGCACGCCGACGGCGGCCGCGGACAGGCCGAGGTCGGCGCGGACGTCCCCGGTCACCGGTGCGAGGGCGACGATCGGGGTGCGCAGGTTGAGCGCGACCAGCACGACGGCCGCGAGCAGCAGGCCGGACGCGCCGCCCGCGGGCAGACGTCTGGATGTGGACGGGGTGCTCATGCTCAGCCCTCGAACGGGCCGACGACGACGCGCAGCAGGGCGGCGAGGCGCGACCGGTCCGCGGCAGGCAGGACGTCGAGGATGCCGGCCTCGACCTGGAGCAGCTCCGTCATGGCGTCGTCGACGCGGCGCAGGCCCACCTCGGTGAGCTCGACGAGGACGCCACGGCGGTCGTCGGGGGAGCGGTGGCGCTGGACGAGGTCGCGTTCCTCGAGCCGGTCGATGCGGTTGGTCATGGTGCCGCTCGTGACGAGCGTCTGGGTGACGAGCGCGCCGGGCGACAGGCGGTACGGCTCCCCGGCGCGGCGCAGCGCCGACAGGACGTCGAACTCCCACGGTTCGAGGCCGGACCGGGCGAACGCGCCGCGGCGGGCGAGGTCGAGGTGGCGGCCCAGCCGGCTCACGCGCGAGAAGACGGTGAGGGGCTCGACGTCGAGGTCCGGGCGCACGCGCTGCCACGCGGCGACGATGCGGTCGACCTCGTCGGGATGCTGGGCGGCGGGCATGGGGCGAGCGTATCCCGTCTCTTGACGTCAAGACTCTTGACGGGGCCGCGAGCTCGCCGGCCTGCGTAGGTCGACCGTTCGCGCGTACCGTCGGAGGAACCCCGGGAGACCCCCGGGAGGTCGTGATCGAGGAGGATCGACGATGGCGGAGAAGAACCGCGCGGTCGCGTACGAAGGCCCCGGCAAGGTCGAGGTGATCGACATCGACTACCCGACCTTCGAGCTGAAGGACGGACCGGGCGTGAACCCGGCGAACGTGGGCCGCAAGGTCCCGCACGGCGCGATCGTCAAGACGGTCGCCACCAACATCTGCGGCTCGGACCAGCACATGGTCCGCGGCCGCACCACGGCCCCGCAGAACCTCGTGCTGGGCCACGAGATCACCGGCGAGGTGGTCGAGGTCGGGCCCGACGTCGAGTTCGTCAAGGTCGGCGACCTCGTCTCGGTGCCCTTCAACATCGCCTGCGGGCGGTGCAAGAACTGCAAGGAGCGCAAGACCGGGATCTGCCTCAACGTGAACCCCGACCGGCCGGGCAGCGCGTACGGGTACGTCGACATGGGCGGCTGGGTCGGCGGGCAGGCGAACTACGTGCTCGTCCCGTACGCCGACTTCAACGCGCTCGTGTTCCCCGACAAGGACCGGGCGATGGAGAAGATCCTCGACCTGGCGATGCTGTCGGACATCTTCCCGACCGGCTTCCACGGCGTCGTGACGGCGGGCGTCGGCGTCGGCTCGACGGTGTACGTCGCGGGCGCCGGGCCGGTGGGCCTCGCCGCGGCGACGGGCGCGCTGCTGCTCGGCGCGGCCGCCGTCATCGTCGGGGACATGAACGCCGACCGCCTCGCCCAGGCCCGGTCGTTCGGCTGCGAGACCGTCGACCTCACGAAGGGCGGCCCGATCGAGCAGATCGAGCAGATCCTCGGCGTGCCCGAGGTGGACTGCGGCGTCGACGCCGTCGGGTTCGAGGCCAAGGGGCACGGTGCGGGGGCGAGCGAGGCGCCCGCGACCGTCCTCAACGACCTCATGGACCTCACGGCCGCGGGCGGCGCGCTCGGCATCCCCGGGCTCTACGTCACCGGCGACCCCGGCGGGATCGACGAGGCCGCGAAGAAGGGCTCGCTGTCCCTGAGCCTCGGCACGGGCTGGGCCAAGTCGCTGTCCTTCACGACCGGCCAGTGTCCGGTCATGAAGTACAACTACGGGCTCATGCAGGCGATCCTCCACGACCGCGTGCACATCGCGAAGAACGTCGGCGCGACCACCATCGGCCTCGACGACGCCCCCCGCGGGTACGCCGAGTTCGACTCCGGCGCCGCGCAGAAGTTCGTGCTCGACGCGAACGGCTACCTGGGCACCAAGGCCGCCTGACCCGCACCCTCGCGAAGTAGTACGGCCGCCGTACTACTTCGCGAGGTATGCCGGCGGCCGTACTACTTCGCGGGGGCGGGGAGGGCGTCGAGGTAGCGGGAGACCTCGCGGGCGGCGTCGCGGCCCGCGCGGTTCGCGCCGATCGTCGACGCCGACGGCCCGTACCCCACGAGCTGCACGCGCGGCTCGCCGACGACGCGCGTGCCGTCCATGACGATCCCGCCGCCCGGCCCACGCAGGTGCAGCGGGGCGAGGTGGTCGAGCGCCGCGCGGAAGCCGGTCGCCCACAGGATCGCGTCGGCGTGCTGCTCGGTGCCGTCGGCCCACGCCACGCCGTCAGGTGTGATCCGGTCGAACATCGGCCGGCGCACCAGCACCCCGCGGGCGGCGGCCGCACGCAGCGCAGGCGTGAGGATCAGGCCCGTCACGCTCACCACGGACCCGGGCGGCAGCCCGGCGCGCACCCGCTCGTCGACGAGCGCGACCGCGTCGTGCCCGGCCCGCTGCGTGAACTCGTCGTCCCGCCACACCGGTTCGCGCCGCGTGACCCAGGTCGTCGTGGCGACCTCGCTGATCTCCGCGAGCAGCTGCACCGCACTGATCCCGCCCCCGACGACGACCACGTGCTGCCCCGCGAAGTCCTCCGCGCGCACGTAGTCGGCCGTGTGGAGCTGACGGCCCAGGAAGGTCTCCTGGCCGGGGTAGTACGGCCAGAACGGCTTGGTCCACGTGCCCGTCGCGTTGACCAGCGTCCGGGCGAGCAGGGTCCGTCCGTCGGCGAGCGTGACGCGCAGGGGCGAGGCGCCGTCGTCGGGACGCGACGACTCCACCCGGGTCACCCGCGCCGGACGCACCACCGGGAGGTCCGCCTCGCGCTCGTACGCCGCGTAGTAACGGGGCACCGCGTCGCGGGACGGCTCGGCCGGGTCGACGGTCGGCAGGGCCATGCCGGGCGGGTCGTGGACCTTGTTGACCGTCGCCATGCGCAGCGACTTCCACCGGTGCCGCCACGCCCCGCCCGGACCGTCCTCGCCGTCGAGCACCACGAACGTGCGCCGCCCGGCCGCAGCCGGCTCCCACGGCGCCACGAAACCACGGCGTCGGAGGTGCCACGCCGCCGAGAGCCCCGCCTGCCCGGCCCCGACGACCGCGACGTCCACCGTCCCGGCGTCGTCCAGCCCGCGCGGGTCGGGCGCCGTGGTCGGGGAGAGGGTCACGTCCGCTCAACGCGCCCGGGCGTCGTCGTCATCCGGACGCGCTCACGCGGCCCGCAGGGCGTCCTTGAGCTTCACGCGCGCGCCCGTGCGCAGGACGGCGTTCGAGTAGATGCGGCCCGCGAGCCAGACCAGCGCCGGCAGCAGAGCGAGCGAGATCAGCACCGACACGATCGCCTGCCACGTCTCGACCGTGCCGAGCGCGATCCGGATCGGCATGACGAGCGGCGCGCAGAACGGCAGGTAGCTGAGCCACACGACGATCGGGCTGTCCGGGTTCCACGGCGCGATCGAGATCCCGATGACGTACGGCACGATCATGAGCATCACGACGGGCGCGGTGACGGAGCCGATGTCCTCCTGCCGCGAGACCAGTGCCGCGAGGGCGGCGAGCGCGAGCGAGTACATCAGGAACCCGACCACGAACCACACCAGCGCCCACAGCGCCGTGGCGCCGAGGTCGATGTCGCTGGCCTTCACCAGGCCCAGCGCCGCCGCCGTCCCCGCCCCGCCGAGCACCACCACCCCGACCTGCACCAGGCCCACCACACCGATGCCGAGCACCTTGCCCGCCATGAGCTGCCAGGGCCGGACCGTCGCGAGGAGCAGCTCGACGACCCGGCTCGACTTCTCCTCGACCACGCCCTGCGCGACGAGCTGCGCGCACGTCTGGAGCGTGATGAACAGCAGGATCCCCGCGACGTAGCCCGCGACGATCTGCGCGCCGTCGCGCTGCGCCTGCGGCTGGAGCGGAGCCACGTCGAGCTGGACGTCGCTGAGCTGCTGCGACACCGCGCTCGGGTCGCCGCCGAGCTTCTGGATGGCGTTGGCGAGCGCCGTCTGCTGGCGCAGGCTCGTGAGCACCGCGGCGCTCGTCGAGTCGAGGTCCTTCTTCACCACGACCGTGAACGAGGTCGGGTCCCCGGTGAGCGCCGCGTCGAGCGAGCCGTCCTCGACGCCGGCCTTCGCTGCCGCGTCGTCGGGGACCGGCTTGACCTCGACGTCGTCGTCCGCGGCCTTCGCCGCGGCCTCGAGCGGCTGGGTGAGGGACGTCGTCTGCGGGGTCAGGCCGACCACCTTCGCCGACGACGACCCCTGCGCCAGGTGCAGCACCACCCCGCCCACGACCACCGCGACCAGCATCACGAGCGTCGTGACGACGTACGCGCGTGACCGCATCCGCGTCGTCAGCTCGCGCCCCGCGACGAGGCGCACGGTGGACCAGCCCGACGACGGGACGATCGGGGACGCGCTCATGCTGCCGGCTCCTCGGTCGGGGTGGACACCACGTCGCGGTACAGCTCGACGAGCGAGTGGCGGACGGGCGTGAAGCTGCGGACGGGCCCCGCGGCCAGCGCGGCGCGCAGGACGGCCTGGGCTGCGTCGTCGGCGGTGGACGTGCGGGCGGCGGCGGAGACGCCGTCGAGCTCGACGACGGTGCGCGGCCCCTCCGAGCTCACGACCCGCAGCCCGCTGCCGGCGGACAGCGACGGCGCCCAGGCGCTCGCGGGTGCGCCGTCGACGGACCACTGGAGGCGGCCCTCCGAGCGCAGCTCTTCGATGGCGCCCTCCGCGACCATCTGACCGTCCTTGATGATCCCGACCCGGTCGCACAGGCGCTCGACGAGGTCGAGCTGGTGGGACGAGAAGAGGACGGGGACGCCGGCCTCGGCGCGCTCGCGCAGCACCCCGCTCATCACGTCGACGGCGACGGGGTCGAGGCCCGAGAACGGCTCGTCGAGGACGAGGATCTCCGGGTCGTGGACGAGCGCCGCAGCGAGCTGGACGCGCTGCTGGTTGCCGAGCGAGAGCTTCTGCACCTCGTCGGTACGGCGGTGTGCGACGCCGAGGATCTCGGTCCAACGCTCCATCGCGTCCTTGGCCTCGGCCGGGGTCTTGCCGTGCAGGCGCGCCAGGTAGACGAGCTGCTCGTCGACGCGCATCCGCGGGTACAGGCCGCGCTCCTCCGGCATGTAGCCGATCCGGCGCCGCACCTCCAGGTCGACCGGGCGACCGTCCCACCGGACCTGACCCGAGTCGGGCGCGAGGACGCCGAGCGCGATCCGCATGGTCGTCGTCTTGCCGGCGCCGTTGGACCCCACGAAGCCGAAGATCTCACCCGACGGGACGTCGAACGTCATGTCGCGCAGCGCGCGGACCGGGCCGTACGCCTTGTCGAGGTGGTCGATCTCGAGGGTGGGCATCGCGCTCCAGGCTCCGTCGGCTTTCCGTGCGGGCGCGTTACCGGCGCCACGGCACACACCGAACCACACCCGAGGCAACCATGTCGAGCATGACGCGCGACAGCCCCGGACCCGCTCGTGCGGGGCCGGGGCCGTGCGGTGCAGCGTGGGTCAGCCGCGGGCGGAGCGGCGTCGGACGAGCAGCAGGACGAGCCCGCCGACGACCAGCGCGGCACCCGCGACGAGCGGGCCGACGACGGACGCACCCGTGGTGGCGAGGCTGCCGCCCGACGACGGTGCGGTGCCGCCGGTGGCGAGGACCTCCGTCGTCGGGGTGGACGACGTGACCGGGGCGACCGGCGCCGGGCTCGTCGTGGTCGACGACGGCGCCGGTGTGGTCGTCGGCTGTGCCGGTGTCGTGGTCGTCCCGCTCGGGGTCGGCGCGGGGGTGGTGTCCGTGGGCGTCGGTGCGGGGGTGGTGTCGGTGGGCGTCGGTGCGGGGGTGGTCGTCGTCTCCGTCGGCGTGGGCGGCGGGGTCGTGCACGACGACGCCGCGAGGTACTGGTGGATCTCGCCGCCCCGGGTGACCAGGGACTTCGCGACGATCTGCCCCTCGACCGGGCTGTTCGCGTCCACGGTCAGGTCGACGTCGGGCGCGAGGATCGTGCCGGTGACCAGGTCGCCGGTCACGGTCGTCGTGCCCGCACCCGTGAGGTTCCACGTGACGTAGGGGGCCCACGGGTTGGGATGGGTGGCGTCCGGCTGACCCGGCATGTCGGCACCACGCAGCGGGGGAACGCGCACGGTCCCGCCGGTACCCGTGACGTTCACGACGAGCTCGGTGCCGTCGCCAGGCGTGACGCCCGCAAAGGTGAGGGCGGTGAACGCGCCGAGCGTCGAGGCGTCGATCGTGAGGACGTTGAGCTTGCCCGCGGTCAGGCTCAGGGAGCCGTCCGACCCGTTCGCGTGCACCGTCGCCTGGGCGACGCCGTCTCCGCTCGCGGTCCGGAGCGACTCGCCCTGCGCGACGAGCCGGGGGAACCGGCTCGTGACGACGTCGGCGCTGCCGGCGTACGTGACGGCGTGGTCGCCGTCGAAGGTCTGGTCGGCCGCGTCGTTCACGTCGACGTACGGGTCGGCGTCGATGCTCCCGCCGGCCTCGTGGAGGCGGTCGACTCCGTCCCGCGAAGTCAGCTCGAGGCCCGCGGTGTCGCCGAACTTGATCGCACCGAGCTGGCTCGCGTCGGAACGACCTGCCGACGTGACCTGCAGGTCGCCTTGGGACGTGAGGTCGAGCGTGCCGCCGACGAGCAGGCGGGTGGGGTCGCCGTCGACGACGGGAAGGCTGTAGCCGGCGGGCGTGAGGCCCGTGGAGTGCAGGAGGTTGGTGCCCTTGGTGAGCCGGAGGTCGCCGCCCAGCGCGAGCGAGCCCTCGGTCTCGTCGTTGCCGAGGGTCACGTCGTGCTGGACGAAGATCGTGAACCCGTCGGTGTCGTAGCCGGTGCAGACCGTGCTTTCGGCGGCGTTCGCGTCGCCGGCGAGGCCGGTGCCTACCAGCGTGGACGCTCCGAGGACGAGCGCGCCCGCACCGACGATCGCGAGGACGCGGCGAGGCCCGTGAGGGGTGGTGTGAGCGGGATGGTTCTTCACTGTTTCTGTGCTCCGAGTCCGAGTGGGACAGTTGTCTGGGACATCTGTCCAAGTGTCACTCTGGGACGCGAGCAAAAGGTCCCTCTCACACGTTTCGCGCGAATTCCTCACCCGTATGGCGCGCGTCACATGGGAGCGCTTCCACAGTCAGGGCGTGCCCGGCACGCGTGCGCCGTCGACGACCGTTCTCGGACCTCGTGCCGCACACGGCCTCAGCGGCCGGCGCCGGGAGTCTCGTGCAGCTCCGGCCGACGCTCGAGGTGCGAGAGGCCGTTCCAGGCGAGGTTGACGAGGTGCGCAGCGACCTCCGTCTTCGGGGGACGGCGCGCGTCGAGCCAGTACTGCCCGGTCAGCGCGACGCTGCCGACGAGCATCTGCGCGTACAGCGCCGCGTACCTCGGGTCCAGGCCGCGGTCGCGGAACTGGGCGCGCAGGAGCGTGGCGACCTGGGTCGCCACGTCGCCGATCAGGCTCGAGAACGTGCCCGTCGCCTGGGCCACGGGGGAGTCGCGCACGAGGATCCGGAAGCCGTCCTCGGAGTTCTCGATGTAGGTCAGCAGCGCGAGCGACGCCCGCTCGAGCAGCACCTTGGGGTGCCCGCGCGACGTCAGCGCGCCGGTGAGGGCTGCCGTGAGCGCCTGGATCTCGCGGTCCACGACGACCGCGTACACGCCCTCCTTGCCGCCGAAGTGCTCGTACACGACCGGCTTGGACACCTCGGCGCGCTGGGCGATCTCCTCGACGCTCGTCCCGTCGAAGCCCTTCTCGGCGAACAGCCCCCGGCTGACGGCGAGGAGCTGCTCGCGCCGCTGGCTCGCGGTCATGCGGGAGCGTGCAGGCCGCTTCGGTTCCGGGGTCATCGCCCCATTGTGCCTGTGTCGGCCGCCCGCCGACGCTGGCTTCGCCGAGTGTGACGCTGCGTTCGCCGACGGTGACGTCGGCGACGGTGGTGCGGGGCGTCGTCGTCGGCGGGCATGCTCGACCATGCGGTTGCCGACGCCCCCTCGCGCCGAGCATGGGGTTGCTCGCATGTTGGGCGCCGAGAAGGAGGATGCGCGCATGGTCGACCGCCGCCGGTGGTGGCTGATCGCATGTTGGGCGCCCGCCATCGCGTGAGCGGTCACACTCGGCGAAGCCAGCGTCACACTCGGCGAAGCCAGCGTCACACTCGGCGACCGCAGCGTCACACTCGGCGAACCGAGCAGTGTCACGGAGAGGTCACGCGGACCTGGCAGACTAGGGCTGGACGCGCGACCTGTGCACGCCCCCGCCCGGCGGAGAGAACTTCCGCCGGCTGTCCGCCTTGGTGTAATCGGCAGCACAAGGGTTTTTGGTGCCCTTGGTCCAGGTTCGAACCCTGGGGGCGGAGCGAGCGCGACGAACGACGACGGGAGCTCACGTGACGGCCCAGACCGTACCGACCACCGACGACTCCGGAACCCCGCAGGACAGGCCGCGCCTCGCCGCGGCGGTGGTCCTCGCGGCGGGCGAGGGCACGCGGATGCGGTCCAGCACCCCGAAGATGCTGCACACGATCGGTGGTCGGAGCCTGCTGGGTCACGTGCTGACCGCGACCCGGGAGCTCGACGCCCGCCGGACGGCCGTCGTCGTGCGGCACCAGGCGGAGCGCGTCGCGGAGCACGCGCGAGCGATCGCGGAGGGCGTGCTCGTCGTCGAGCAGGACGAGCTGCCGGGCACGGGTGCGGCGGTGCGGTCGGCGCTGTCGGTGCTCGACGCCGCAGCCCACGCCGACCGCGCGGCGCACGGCGTGCCGCTGGGCCAGGAGGGCCAGGTGCTGGGCGACGGGCTGGAGGGCGCGGTCCTGGTGGTCGCGGGCGACCTGCCGCTGCTCGACGCCGGGACGCTCGGCGAGCTGGTGGCGTCGCACGTCGCGGACGGCAACGCGGTCACGGTCCTCACGACGGTCGTGGCCGACCCGACGGGCTACGGCCGGGTGGTCCGCGAGGACGGCACGGGCGACGTGCTGAAGATCGTCGAGCACCGGGACGCGAGCGCCGAGGAGCTCGAGGTCGCGGAGATCAACACGTCGGTCTACGTGTTCGACGCGGGCGTCCTGCGCGCGGGCCTCGCCCGCATCACGCAGCACAACGCGCAGGGCGAGCTGTACCTGACGGACGTCGTCGCGCTGGCCCGCGAGGACGGCGGGCAGGTCCGGGCGATCGTCTCGGAGGACCCGTACGCCGTCGAGGGCGTGAACGACCGGGTGCAGCTCGCGACGCTGGGCCGGATCCTCAACGACCGCGTCCTGGAGGACTGGATGCGGGCGGGGGTCACGATCGTCGACCCGGCGACGACGTGGGTCGACGTCGACGTCGACCTGGCCCCGGACGTGACGATCCTCCCGGGCACGCAGCTCCACGGCGCGACGGTCGTCTCGGCGGGCGCGACGATCGGCCCGGACACGACGCTCACGGACGTGGAGGTCGGCGAGGGCGCGGTGGTCTCGCGCACGCACGCGACGCTCTCGGTGATCGGCGCCGGGGCGAACGTCGGCCCGTTCGCGTACCTGCGCCCGGGCAGCGTGCTCGGCGAGAAGGGCAAGATCGGCACGTTCGTCGAGACGAAGAACGCGCACATCGGCGCGGGCTCGAAGGTCCCGCACCTGTCGTACGTCGGTGACGCGACGGTGGGTGAGGGCACGAACATCGGCGCGGCCACGGTCTTCGTCAACTACGACGGCGTCCACAAGCACCACACGACGATCGGCTCGCACGCCCGCACCGGCGCCGACAACCTGTTCGTCGCGCCGGTGACCGTGGGCGACGGCGCCTACACCGGTGCCGGTTCGGTCATCCGCCAGGACGTGCCCGCGGGCGCGCTGGGGGTGAGCGCGGGGGCGCAGCGGAACATCGACGGCTGGGTCGAGCGCCGTCGTCCGGGCACCGCGGCTGCGCAGGCCGCCGCCGCAGCCCGCGGCGAGGGCGTCGAGCCCACGGGCGACGACGACTCCTCGGACGACGCCGTCGTGCCGGCCACCGAGCCCGCGACGCTCACGGGCGCCATGCCCGCCCTCGGTGCTCAGGCGCTGCGCGAGCTCGCGAAGCACGCCGACGCCGCCGACCAGCCACGCCCGACGTCGCCCCACTCGGAGGCGCTGGACGACACGTTCACGATCCGCACCGCCCGTACCGAGGGGACCGACCGATGACCACGCTGCTCACCGGCGAGAAGAACACCAAGACGCTCGTCCTGGCGTCGGGCCGGGCACACCCGGAGCTCGCGAAGGACGTCGCGCGCGAGCTGGGCGTCGACCTGCTCCCGACGACGGCGTACGACTTCGCGAACGGCGAGATCTACGTGCGGTTCGGCGAGTCGGTGCGCGGCACGGACGTGTTCCTGCTCCAGAGCCACACGGCGCCGATCAACCAGTGGATCATGGAGCAGATGCTCATGGTCGACGCCGCGAAGCGGGCTTCGGCGCGCACCATCACGGTCGTCGTCCCGTTCTACGGGTACGCGCGCCAGGACAAGAAGCACCGTGGGCGCGAGCCGATCTCGGCCCGTCTCATGGCGGACCTGTTCAAGACCGCGGGCGCGGACCGCATCATGAGCGTGGACCTGCACTCGGCGCAGGCCCAGGGCTTCTTCGACGGCCCGGTCGACCACCTGTGGGCGATGCCGATCCTCACGGACTACGTGCGGGGCCGTGTGGACCTCGGCAACGTCACGGTCGTCTCGCCCGACGCCGGCCGTATCCGCGTCGCCGAGCAGTGGGCGGCGAAGCTGGGCGGGGGACCGCTCGCGTTCGTCCACAAGACGCGTGACATCACGCGGCCCAACCAGTCGGTCGCGAACCGCGTGGTCGGCGACGTCGAGGGCCGCGACTGCGTGCTCGTCGACGACCTCATCGACACGGGCGGCACGATCGCCGAGGCCGTGAAGGTCGTCCTCGCGGCGGGCGCGAAGAGCGTCATCGTCGCCGCGACGCACGGCGTGCTGTCGGACCCGGCGGCGCAGCGCCTGTCGGAGTGCGGCGCGCGCGAGGTCGTCGTGACGGACACGCTGCCGATCACGGCCGACAAGCAGTTCGGGCAGCTCACCGTCCTCTCGATCGCGCCGGTGATCGCGCGCGCGATCCGCGAGGTCTTCGACGACGGCTCGGTCACCTCGCTCTTCGACGGCAACTCCTGAACAGCGACTCCTGACTGGGAGGCACCATGGCCTGGCCCGACGGACGTGAGCACGACAACCGACCCCGCGGCCCCCGCCGCGGCGTGACGGTGACGGGGAGCGGCAGCGCGAGCGGCGTCCCCGACGTGGTGGTGGCCGAGCTCGGGGCGGAGGCCGTCGCGCCCGACGTCCAGGCCGCGCTCGACGGCGCCACGTCGGGTCTGGCGGCGTTGCGCGCCTCGCTCGCGTCGGCGGGCGTGCCCGACGGCAACGTGCGCACCGCGCAGACCTCGACCTGGACGGAGCGCCCCACGCCGGGCGGAGCCGACGACGCGCCGAGTCGCACCACCGCCCGGGCGACCCTGCGCGTGGTGCTGCGGGACGTGGACGGGGCGGGCGCCGTCGTGCGGGACGCGCTCGCTGCAGCCGGACCCGTGGCGCGGCTGGAGTCGCTCACGACCGCCTTGTCCGACGTCGGCCCGCTCGCCGAGCAGGCGCGCGAGGCCGCGTTCGCCGACGCTCGGGCCCGCGCGGAGCAGTACGCGCGGCTGGCCGGCAAGGCGCTCGGCGACGTGCTCGACGTGCGTGAGGACGGCGGTCCCGGGGCACCGGCGCCGCGGGTGCTCAAGGCGTCGGCGGCGCTCGTCGTCGAACCGGGGCAGCAGGAGGTCCAGGCCTCCGTCACCGTGCGCTGGGCGTTCGCGGACTGAGCGACGGTTCCCCCTGCGCAACCGTCAGGTGTGCTGGGCGAGGAACGCCAGGGTGCGGTCGAGCGACGTCTGCGCGGCGTGGAGGCGCAGGTCGAACTGGTACTCGTGGGGGAGCGCCTTACCTGATGCCGGGTCGACGTAGTCGCCCGGGAAGAACAGGGCGTCGACGTCGGTGCCGGCGGCTGCGAGCCGCTCGGCGTAGACCTTGGCGCCCGCGGTCAGCGGGTCGTCGTTCCCCCCGGAGACGAACACCGGCGGGAAGCCGGGGTAGACGTGGTCGACGAGGGACAGCGTCTTCGTCAGGGGCTCGTCGAGGAAGTCGCGCTCACCGAGGTACGACCAGCCGATCGTGCGCGACCCCCAGCCGAGGAGGCCGGGCTCGGAGCCGTCGATGAGCCCGAGGTCGTACGGGCCGCAGTTCAGGAGGACCCCCCGGATCGCCGACGACGGCGTCGCGCCCGGGTTCACGCCCACCTCCCTGCCGTAGGCGGGGTGCGTGAGCACGGTGGCGGCCTGAGCGACGAGGCTGGCCCCGGCCGAGTCGCCGGCGAGGAACAGGCGGTCGCCGTCGACGTGGGCCGGGGGCGTGGCGTGGAGGAAGGCCACGGCGTCGAGGGTCTGCTGGAGCTGCCGGGGGTAGTGAGCCGCCGGGGCGAGCGTGTAGTCGGGGACCACGACGGTGTAGCCCTTGTCGGCGAGTATCCGCGCCCAGGTCGCCGTACCCGCCTTCGTCCCGGCGAGCCAGCCGCCGCCGTGCGACCACACGACCGTCGGGAGCCTGTCGGCGGTCCCGTCGAGACGGGAGGGGTAGTAGACGTCGAACGTGCCGTCCGGGCCGGGTGCGTACCGCACGTCGGAGGTCACGGACACCGCGTCGGGCGCCGGCGCGTATGCGGCCAGGACCTTGTCCGTCTGGACGCCTCCGCGGTCGAAGGCCCAGCGCACCAGGAGGGCGCCCGGCCACGGGCTGACGGACACCGCCACGGCTGCGACGAGCGCGACACCCAGTCCGAGGGCGATGCCACCGGCCACGACGCTGCCCGCAACACGGACCCCACGGCGCGGGGCGGGGACCGTGAGGCGGAAGCCGGAGGTCCGGTCGTGAGGGGCCACGGCGCGAGCCTAGCCGTGGCCGACGTCGGAGGCCCCCGGGCGGGTTTCGTCCGACGGCGGACGGCGGGTACGCTAGGCAGGTTGCCTCGGCGAGGGACGTCTGACGGGCCGGCAGCTCGCGAGAGCGAGACCGCCCGTCATCACCACAACATCGGAATCCTGGAACTGCTCCAGGTCCTCCGGCGTCCGTGATCGACACAGGCGGCGTGCACGCGCGCGTCCGTCATGCGTCCCGCGCCGATGCAGCCGCCGTCCGGTCGGACGCCCGTGGCAGCAGCCCTCTCTGCACGCCGCGGTCCAACGCCCTCCGGACGAAGCCGTCCGCACCCCACTGGCGGTCGGCCCGCACAGCACTGGAGAGAAGAACCTCATGTCCGAGACGAAGCTCGTCGCCCAGACCCGCACCGAGTTCGGCAAGGGTGCCGCCCGCCGCCTGCGCCGCGCCGGCCAGGTCCCCGCCGTCCTCTACGGCCACGGTTCCACACCGGTCCACGTCGCCCTGCCGGGCCACGAGACCATGCTCGCGCTCAAGCACTCGAACGCGCTCCTCGAGCTCGACGTCGAGGGCAAGGAGCAGCTCGCGGTCGCCCGTGAGATCCAGCGCGACCCGGTCAAGGACGTCATCGAGCACGTCGACCTCATCATCGTGAAGCGCGGCGAGAAGATCTCCGTCGAGGTCCCGGTCGTCGTCGAGGGCGAGTCGGCCCCCGGCACCACGCACCTGCAGGACGCCACGCACCTCCAGCTCGAGGTCGAGGCCACGCACATCCCCGAGTCCGTCACGGTCTCGATCGAGGGTCTCGAGATCGGCGCGAAGCTCCACGCCGCCGACGTCACCCTCCCGAAGGGCGCCAGCCTCCTGTCCGACCCGGAGACGCTCGTCGTGGCTGTCAACGAGGTCCACGCCGCCGCGCCCGAGGAGGGCGAGGAGGCCGCCGAGGGCGAGGCCGCCGAGGCGGAGGCCACCGAGGAGGCCTGAGCCTCCCCGCACCCGCACCACCCACGACGGCGCCCGGTACCCTGCGAGGGGCCGGGCGCCGTCGTGCGTCCCCGCCCGTCCCGCGCCGGGGCGAGCCACGACCAGGAGGATGACGCATGGCGGACCGTTGGCTCGTCGTCGGGCTCGGAAACCCCGGGACCCGGTACGCGGGCAACCGGCACAACGTCGGCCAGATGGTGCTCGACGAGCTCGCCCGCCGCGTCGGCACGACGTTCGCCGCGCACAAGGGTTCACACGGCCTCGCCCTCGCCGGGGAGGGTCGGCTCGGGACCTTGCCCGGGGGAGCCCCCGGCCCGCGCGTCGTGCTCGCGAAGCCGACGTCGTACATGAACACGTCCGGCGGCGCCGTGAGCGCGCTCGCGAAGTACTACGACGTCGCCCCCGAGAACGTCGTCATGGTCCACGACGAGCTGGACATCCCGTTCGGGGACCTCAAGCTGAAGATCGGCGGCGGCGAGGGTGGGCACAACGGCCTGCGCGACACGACCAAGGCGCTCGGCACCAAGGACTACGTGCGGGTGAGAGTGGGCGTGGGACGGCCCCCCGGGCGCATGGATCCGGCAGACTACGTGCTCAAGGACTTCTCGCCGGCGGAGAAGAAGGAGCTCCCGTTCCTGCTCGACGACGCTGCCGACGCCGTGGAGATGGTCCTCACCCAGGGGCTGCTCGCAGCACAGGGCAAGTTCCACACGAAGGGCTGAGGATGACCGACGGGGTGGCGCTCGCGCACGACTACGCGACGCAGCGTGGCGGCGCGGAGCGGGTCGCGCTGGTGATGGCGGACGCGTTCCCCGGCTCGCCGATGTACACGACGCTGTACGACCCCGACGGGACGTTTCCCGAGTTCGCCGACGTGCCCCTGCGTGTCGGCGCGCTCAACCGGGTCCCCGCGCTGCGGCACGACCACCGGCTCGCGCTCCCGTTCCTCGCGCCCGCGGTCTCGGCACAGCGCGTCGTCGACGCCGACGTGCTGCTCGCGAGCTCGAGCGGCTGGGCGCACGGCTACCGCGGGGCGCGGCGGACCGTCGTCTACTGCTACATCCCCGCCCGATGGTTGTACCAGCGCGACCGGTACCTCGGCGGGCAGAGCGCCGGCGGAGGGCTGGGGGCGCGGCTGCGGTCGGCGGCGGCGTCGTCGGGCCTGACCGTGCTCGCGCCCGCGCTCAAGCGTTGGGACGCGCGCGCCGCGCACCACGCGGACACGTACCTCGTGTGCTCGACGGTCGCGCAGCGCGCCGTGCGGGAGGTGTACGGGATCGAGTCGGAGGTGCTCGCCCCGCCGCCCGCGATGATGCCCGGGGGCGCGGCGAGACCGGTGCCCGGCGTGGCACCCGGGTTCTTCCTGTGCGTCGCCCGCCTGCTGCCCTACAAGAACGTCGACGTGGTCATCGACGCGGCGCAACGCCTCGGCGCGCGTGATCTCGTCGTCGTGGGGGACGGGCCCGAGCGGGCCCGGCTCGAGGCGATGGCCGCGCGGCCCTCGGACGTCAACGTCCACGTGCTGGGGCGGGTCGACGACGACGAGCTGCGCTGGCTCTACGGGAACGCGGAGGCGCTCGTGGCGGCGTCGTACGAGGACTTCGGGCTGTCGCCGCTCGAGGCCGGGGCTTTCGGAAGGCCGTCGGTCGCGCTGCGGGCCGGCGGGTTCCTCGACTCGGTGCGTGAGGGGGAGACGGGCCTGTTCTTCGACGAGCTCGACGCGGGTCTGCTCGCGGACGCCCTGGGCGCCGCGCTCGAACACCCGTGGGACGAGCAGGTCCAGCGCGACCACGCCGCGAGCTTCGGGACGGAACGGTTCGCCCGGCGGCTGCACGAGGTCGTCGGGGTGGGGCGGGCCGTCCTCTGACGGACGCCGGGCTCAGCGGCCGACGAGCAGCTTCTGCTCGGCGAGGTCGGCGTCGACCATCATCGTCACCAGCTCGCGGAACGTGACCCGCGGCTTCCAGCCGAGCTGGGTGCGGGCCTTGCTCGTGTCCGCGTCGAACGTGTCGATCTCGGCGGGTCGGAAGAGTCCCGGGTCGATCCGCACGTAGGGGGTCCAGTCGGCGATGCCGACCCGTCGGAAGGCGACGTCGAGGAGCTCTCGGACCGAGTGGGTCTCGCCCGTCGCGACGACGTAGTCGTCGACGCTCTCCTGCTGCAGCATGAGCCACATGGCCTCGACATAGTCGCCGGCGAACCCCCAGTCGCGACGGGCATCGACGTTGCCGAGCGTGATCGTGTCCTGCGCCCCCAGGCTGATCCGTGCTGCGCCGCGCGTGATCTTCCGGGTCACGAACTCGGCACCGCGGCGGGGCGACTCGTGGTTGAACAGGATGCCCGACGCCGCCCGCATCCCGTACGACTCGCGGTAGGTCACCGTGAGGTGATGCCCGAAGGCCTTCGCGACGCCGTAGGGGGAGCACGGTGCGAGGCGAGTTGTCTCGCTCTGGCGTCCCGTCGCCGCGGTGCCGTACATCTCCGAGCTGGACGCTTGGTAGAACGAGACCCGTCCGGGTTCGTCGCCGGCAAACTGCCGCACGGCCTCCAGGAGGTTGAGCACGCCGGTGCCCGTCACCTGGGTCGTGACGTAGGGGTTCTCCCACGAGTACGCGACGAAGGAGATGGCCGCGAGGTTGTAGACCTCGTCCGGCCGCGAGATCGTCAGGGCGTGCCACAGGCTCGACGGGTCCGTGACGTCGCCCGTGAGGACGTGGACCTCGGGCAGGTCGCGCTCCACCTCGGCGCGGCGAGGGTTGTTCTGCCCGCGCAGGAGGCCGTAGACCTCGTAGCCCTTGTCGAGGAGGAACCTCGAGAGGTAGTAGCCGTCCTGGCCGGTGATCCCGGTGATCAGAGCACGCGGCATGCGGTTCCCCTGGCGGAAGTCTCGTCGGTGCCCGGTGGCAAGGACTGCGACGACACTACCGCCGGGCCACGGGCCCGAACCCGGGCCTGAGCGGGTGAAACGTGCTCAGCGCACCGGTGGCTCCGTGCCATGATGAAGCACCGCCGACGCCGACCAGAGCAGGAACGATGACCGACGCCGTGGCCCTCGCCCACGACTACGCCACCCAGCGTGGCGGAGCCGAGCGGGTCGCGCTCCTGCTCGCACGGGCCTTCCCAGGCGCCCCGCTCTACACGACGCTCTACGACCCGGCGGGCACGTTCCCCGAGTTCGCGCGGCTCGACGTGCGAACGTCGTACCTCAACAGGGTCGGGGCGCTACGTCGCTCGCACCGACTCGCGCTTCCGCTCTTGGCATCTGCGGTCGCGACCCATCGCGTCGACGCCGACGTCCTCCTCGCGAGCTCCACCGGGTGGGCGCACGGCTACCGCGGTGCCCGTCGGACCGTGGTCTACTGCCACGCCCCTGCCCGGTGGCTGTACCAGCGGGACCGGTATCTGTCGGGGGACGAGGGAGCACGCATCTCCGACCGGGCGCGCCGCGCCGCCGCCGGCGCAGCGCTCGGAATCCTCGCGCCGGGGCTCAGGGCGTGGGACCAGCGCGCGGCGCGACGCGCGGACCGCTACCTCGCCAACTCGACCGTCACCGCGCGCGCGATCCGGGAGTCCTATGGCATCGAGGCGGAGGTCGTGCCCCCGCCCCCGGCGCTCCTGCCCGACGACGGCGCCTCGCGTCCGGTCGACGGCGTCGCCCCCGGCTACCTGCTGTGCGTGGCGCGGCTCCTGCCCTACAAGAACGTCGACGCCGTGATCGGTGCGGTGCGCGAGCTCGGGGACCGGCGCCTCGTCGTGGTGGGCGACGGGCCCGACCGTGCGCGGCTCGAGGGGCTCGCCAAGGCCGTGGGCACCGTGCCGTCGTCGGGTGGGGGAGCGACCGGCACGCCCGACGGCGCCGGCGAACCCCGGGTGCGGCTGCTCGGCCGCGTCGACGATGCCACGCTGCGCTGGCTCTACACGAACACGTCCGCCCTCGTCGCCGCGTCCTACGAGGACTACGGTCTCTCGCCCCTCGAGGCCGGGGCCTTCGGGGCCCCCTCCGTCGTCCTGCGCGACGGCGGGTACCTCGACACCGTCGCGGACGGCGTGACCGGCACCTTCTTCGACCAGCCGGATCCTGTGGAGATCGCGCGAGCGATCGAGGAAGCCGCCAGGACACCGTGGGATGATCAGGCGCTCGCGGCCCACGTGGCCCGCTTCGGGACCGGGCGATTTCTGGACAGAATCCGCGCGGTCGTGGAGCACGAGCGTCATGATGGGTAGACGGGGCCGGCAAGGCTCGTCGAGAGGCTCCAGAAGGCGAGGCTGCGCGTGACGGTCCGCGAGTTCCTGCGCACGGTGTGGGACGGCAAATGGTACGTGCTGGCTGCCGTCGTGATCGTCATGGTTGCCGCCGTGTTCTACCTCAACCGGCAGGTCACCACGTACCAGGCCACCGCGACCGTCCAGCTCAACTCGGTGCAGAGCGGCGGCGGTGACCAGGGGTCGTCGGCGGTGACGGCGAACACGGACCCGACGCTCGTCACCTCGCTTCCCGTGGCTGAAGCGGCAGCAGAGGAGCTCGGGGGAGGTGCGGATCCGCAGTCGCTCGCGTCGCGGGTCTCGGCGAGCTATGACGCTGACACCCTCGTCATGACCATCCAGGCCGACGATGCCGGGCCCGTCCGCGCGGGCGCCTTGGCGAACGCCTTCGCCAAGGCCTACGTGGCTTACTTGCCGACCGTGGTAGACCAGCAGGCCGCAAAGATCGAGAAGCAGATGGACGCGGCGAGCAAGCAGGTGACCGACGCCCAGGCGACGTTGCGCAAGAGCCGCAGCGACCCCAAGGCGAAGGCGCTGCAGTCGTCGGGGACGGACACCCTGAACTCATTGACGAGGACGTGGTCTGCCTACGGTTCTCTCAACCCCCCCGGTCAAGTCTCCAGGGCCGCGACGGCAGGCGTCCCCCTCGGGCTGGGACGAGGCAGCGTCCTCGCCATCTCGTTCCTCGCCGGACTCGCCGCGGGCGTCGGGCTGGCGTTCGCGCGCCGCGGCGTCGACTTCCGGCTCCGCACGGTGGCCCAGGCGGCGGAGATCGCCGACGCACCGGTCCTGGCGGAGGTCGACGGGGTGAAGCGCGCCCTGAAGGACTCGCGCCACCAGGGGCGGCTCCCCGTAGCGAGTCGCGCCGCGACCCCCTACACCGAATCCATCCGCGAGCTGAGGACCGCCGTCCAGGTGTCCGCGCAGCACAGCGACAAGATCGCGGTGGTGGTCACAGCCGCCGACCCGAGCGCACCTCGGTCGTTCATCGCAGCGAACCTCGCGGCGTCGTGGGCGCTCTCGGGCCGCCGCACCATTGCTCTGTCGGGCGACATGCGCCGACCGGAGCTCGACGAGATCCTTCCGGCGCCCGAAGGTTGGGAGGGCGACCCGCGGTCGTTGAGGCCGACGCAGGTGCCGAATCTCTCCCTGTACCCGGTTCCCGACCAGCCGTTGGACCCGGCGGACTTCCTCGCGACCTCGCAGGCCCGCGATCTCGTCGCCTCGCTCCGGGAGCAGGCCGAAGTGCTCGTGATCGACGCGCCCCCGGTCCTCGCGGCTGCCGACGCCACCATCCTCGGCAGCTACGCGGACGGGGCCGTGCTCGTTGCGAGCGTCGGGAAGACCGACCAGCTGGTGCTCGCCGAGGCCGTCAAACGTCTTCGCGTCAACAACGTCCACCTCTCCGGGCTTGCCGTCGAGGGCATCACCGGCAGCCGTCGGATGGCGTACGCGTCCACGTACGGCGACTCGGCCGCGGCGGACACCACGCCCGAGTCGTCGACTCGTGAGCAGAGTGCGCCCGAGTCGAGTCCAGGTGGAGGTGGCAAGACCCGGGCCGAACGCAGGAGCGCTGTTCCGCAGCGCGAGACGTCGGCTCAGCCCCCGGCCGCAGCCCGCCCGGCGACCTCCGCGAACACGCCTTCCCCGGTTCATGCCGCGGCCACGACGGCGCTTCCTGTGCGCACGGTTCCGGTGACGACCGGCGCGGTCCGGACCGCCGCGCCGTCGCTCCGGCAGGGCCGGCCGCGTATCCAGCCCGCCTGGAGCCCGGTGCAGAACCGGCCTCGGACCGGGGCTGTCGCCGTCGTCGAGGAGACGACGGCGGAGCGTCCGGACGCCACTCCCGGCGCACGGTGAGCCGGTCCCCGCGGACCGACAAGCGGCTCCGGGCCGTCGTCCTCGACCACGCCGCCGACCTGGGTGGTGGTGAGCTCGCGCTCGCGAGGCTGTGCGCCGCGCTCGACCCGGACGAGGTCCGGGTCAAGGTGATCGTGTTCGCGGACGGCCCGCTCGTCGGACGCCTGCGCGACCAGGGGACCGACGTCGAGGTGGTGGCGCTCGGGGAGGGTGTGCGCGGGCGGTCCCGAGAAGCGCTCGGCGTGTGGGCGAGCCTCCGGTCGGCGTGGTCGGCGGTGCCGTTCGTGCTCAGGCTCGCACGGCGCCTCCGGGCGCTGCGCCCGGACCTGGTGCACACGCAGTCGCTCAAGGCGGACGTCCTCGGCTCCGTCGCGGCCGGGTTGGCCCGGGCACCGGTGGTGTGGCACGTCCACGACCGGATCGCCGACGACTACCTGCCGCCCCGCGTGGCCCGCGTGTTCCGGTGGCTCGCCAGGCGGGTGCCTCGCGCCGTCGTCGCCAACTCCGAGGCCACGGCGGCCACGCTCGGGCGGCCCGACGCCGTCGTCGCGTACCCCGGCTTCGCCCCCGAGCAGGTGCGGCCCGACGGCGCACGTGCGCATGTCGACCCGAGCCCGGCGGTCGTCGGGCTCGTGGGCCGGATCAGCCCGACCAAGGGCCAGCTCGAGCTCGTGGCGGCCGCACGCGCGGTGCTCTCCACGCACCCAGGGACCCGGTTCCGGCTCGTGGGTGCGCCCCTGTTCGGCGGCGAGGACTACGCGGCCGAGGTGGAGTCTGAGATCGCCCGCCGCGGCCTCGGTGACGCTGTCGAGGTCACCGGCCACGTCGACGACGTCGCGGGCGTCCTCGACGGGCTCACGGTCCTCGTCCACGCGTCGCCCGTGCCCGAGCCGTTCGGGCAGGTCGTCGTCGAGGGGATGGTGCGCGGGGTGCCGGTGATCGCGACCGACGCCGGGGGAGTCCCCGAGATCCTCCGGGGCGGCGGCGCCGGTCCTCTGGGTGTGCTCGTCCCCCCCAGCGACAGCGAGGCACTCGCGGACGCGCTCGTCGGCGTCCTCGACGACCCCGCCGGGCGACGGCGGCGGGCCGAGGCAGCGTTCGCGGGGGCGATCGAACGCTTCTCGGTGGAGCGGACCGCGGAGGCCGTCACCGCGACCTGGCGTCGTGCCGCCGCGCGCCGCCGCTAAGAGCCTGCAGCCCCGGGCCCGTTCGTCGCGGACCGCGCATCGTCGAGCGCGGTGCGGAACAGCGCGGACTGCCGGTCCCACGTGGGCAGATCGTCCGGTGCGGCGACGCTCGCGACACGCGGAGCCTGGACGACCGCGACGACGGCATCAGCGAAGCCGTCGCCTTTCGCGACGTCCACCGTCCGTCCCGCGTCGCGGAACCCGGCCACCGGCGTCGAGACGACCGGTCGCCCGACGGCGAGGTACTCGTAGAGCTTGATGGGGTCGAGGCTGTCCGTGAACGCGTCGACCACGTGCGGCACCACGAGCAGGTCGGCGTGCTGCAGGTAGGCGGGTACGGCGTCGCGCGGGCGGGGGCCCAGCAGGACGACCCCGGCCTCGTGGAGCCGACGGACGTCGTCGGGACCGAGCGCGACCGGACCGACGAGCACGAGCGTGCCGTCGCCGTCCATGGCCTCGCTCGTCGTGACGCACAGGTCGACGTCGAGCCGGTCGGAGTGGAGCGTGCCGACGTACACGGCGGTCCGACCCGGCGGCAGGTCGTGAGGCCTGGGCGCTGGTGTGCGGTAGCGCTCGACGTCGACCCCGTTGGTCACGAGCGTCACCGGCGACGCGCCCGCGGGGCGCTCGGCCCCCTTCGATGCGGCGAGCGCCGGCGAGCACACCGTCACGGATCCGGCGCGGGACAGCATCGCCGACTCGTCACGGCGCAACCGTTCGCGTTCCGCGGGCGGGCGGTCGGCGGCGAGCCAGTCGTCCGTCACGTCGTACAGGACGGGGAGTCCGGCGTCGAGCAGCGGCGCCACGCCCGCGTCGTTGATCCAGAGCGTCGGCCGGACGAGACCCGCATGGCGGGCCGCACGCAGGATGCGGCTCGCGCGGTGCTCGTCGTAGTGGGGCGCGACGCGCCGGGGCAACGTCTTGGTGGGCTCGTAGAGCCACAGGCGGCTCGGCCCGACGCCGTCGAGGTCGGGGCCCGGGCGCAGTCCCCGTCCGGGGCGGGGAGTCGTCCGGCGCAGCGCAGCGTAGGTCAGATCGGACGGCGGCTCGACGAACAGCACCCGGAGTGCCGGGTCGGCCCGCATCAGTTCCGTCACGAGGTACTGATTGCGGCGCCACACCTCGTCCCACGGCTCGAGCGAGACGACGACGAGGGACTCGGGCTCGCCGGTGGGGACACCGGGCGGGACGGGGCGCGCGCTCACAACACTGAACGGTAGACCGCATCGGTCGCGGCCACCTGTGCATCGAGCGTGAAGTCGGCTCGCTGGCGGGCCTGCTCGGCCTGTGCGTAGGCGTCCCGGGCACCGGCATTCCCGGCGAGCGCACGCAGGAGGCGCGCGGCGTCGTCGGCGTCGAGCGAATGGTAGAGCGCCGCGCCGGAAACCCGGCCGAGAGTCTCGAGATGGCCGCCGGAGCCGTCCGCCACCACAGGGAGCCCGGCGGACATCGCCTCGAGGACGGACAGTCCGAAGTGCTCGCCGGGTGTGGGGGCGATCATGAGCGCGGCGTCGCGCATCACGCGGGGCACGTCGTCGACGCGGCCCGTGAAGCGGACGACCCCGGTGGGCAGCAGCCGCTCAGCGAGTGACTCGAGATCGGGGCGGAGCGCGCCCTCCCCGACGACGTGGAGCGACCACCCCTGCGTTGCAAGGCCGGAGCGCGCGAAGGCCTCGATCCCGAGGTCGGCCCGCTTCTCCTCCTCGAGCCGCTGCACGAGGAGGACGCGCCGTTCCCGGTCGGAAGCAGCTTGTGCGTCCGGCTGGCGGTCGACCCCCGCCAGCACCACCGTCGACGGCCCCTCGACCGCGTCGGCGGTGAACTCGCTGATCGCGATCTGGTGGTCGACCACCGCGCCCGCGACGCGGGCGACCACCGGCCCGAGCGGGCCGCTGCCACGGCGGAGCGCGAAGTGGCGGGTGCTGACGACCGGCGGACGGTGCCGTGTCCCCACGCGAGCGAGGGCGGTGGCAACCTCGGCGGCCGTCATGTGGACGTGGACGACGTCGGCGCCGTCGGCGTACCGCCGGACCTGGGAGGAGGTCTGGAGGAGGCCGACGGCCGTGGCGTGGCGGACGTCGGGGCCGGCCTCGAGCGACACTGGCGCAGCGGCGCCGCCGAGCACGACGACGCGGTACCCGGCAGCCGCTTGGCCCCGCGCGAGCCGGGCCACGTGCCGTTCGACGCCTGCGAATCGATCAGAGTCGACCACGTGGAGGACCTTCATACGGGCACTCGCTGTCCTCGAGGCAGAGCGGGGGAGACCGTTGCTTCGTCAGGTCCGCGCGCGGTCTTTTCGGCTTCCGAGCGGGCGAGTGCCCCAAGGCACACGCCGGCGATGACAAAGGGCACCGACGTCTGGATCGAGACCCAGAAGAGGTCGAGCTGGCCCTGCACGAGCCGGGAGAGCACGACTGTGAAGGCGAGGGTGCCGTACTGCGGCGCCACGCGCCAAAGGACGACGAGCGTGCCCACCATGAGGATGATGAAGCCGATGAGACCGATCGTGCCTGCCGAGGACAGCACTTCGAGCTCCGCCTGGGGCGGCTGGAAGTTGAAGCCCGTGCGGTCGGTGTACCACCAGCGCAGGCCGGCTCCGAACCACTGGTTCTGGTTCCACACGACCAGTGACTGCTGGAACCAGGTCAGTCGCTGGTAGGCGGAGTTGAACTGGTTCCCGGAGGCGAGCTGGTCCTGGAAGGCCTGAAACACGAGAATCCCGGCGGGGATCACTGCGAGCAGCACAAGCTTCGTGTGGCGGACGTCCTGGCCACGGCGGAGCGCGACGACGAGCACGGCCACACCCAGCCCGACGACGGCCTGGCGTGACTGCGAGCCCGCGATCGCGGCGACGCACAACCAGAACCCACCGAACGTGAACCAGCGAGGGAGCGCGAGCCACGGCGGACGGGCGTAGAGGACGAGCGCGGCGATACCGAGCACGTCCCCGATGAAGTTCTTGTGCATGTAGAACGGCCAGTCGAGGAATACAGGCTCCGTGTCACCGCGGGCGAGCTGGCCGAGGGCGACCCCGCAGGTCAGCACCGCGATCAGGAAGCACGGGATCAGGTAGAGGATGATCCCGGTCCGGGCGAACCCGGACCTGCCGACGGCCCAGCCCACCACGAGCGCACCCGCGATCGAGAGCCAAGCGTGGAACCACTCGATCGTGTTTGCCCGGTACGGGTTCGCGATCACTGTGAAGAGCGTCGCCACCTGGTAGACGGCCGACAGCCAGAGCAACCACCGCAGCGGGCGCGACCAAGGCCGTGGTCCGAGCAGGAGCGCGGCCCAGAACGCACCGAACAGTGCGACGTCGCTGAAGGACAGGTTGGTGCTGTCGCCGCCGACGCGCTGGACGATCACGAGCGCCGGCATCGCGAGCACGGGTAGAGCGACCGGCTGGTAGACGGTCGCTCCGACGACAAGGAGGGCCAGCGCCCCAACGATCGCGTACAGGCCGTTCCGGGGGATCGCGACGCCGATCGCGGCGAGCACGGCGAGGATGGCGATCGCTGCGAACGTGCCGGTGAACCAGGCCTTGGCACGTGCGCTCGCCGTCATGCGCAGCCGTCCATGGACTCGTAGGTGGTGACGGGACCCCGCACGTAGAGCGCCGCCCGGCGGCGGGCCGCCGCGCCGCGTTCGCCCGGCAGAACAACGCCGCGCACGGCCGACCCCGCGAGCGCCGCACTCCGCGCAGCCTGCCAGCCGAGGGCTCCGAAGTGCTTGCGGTAGTAGCGCTCTTGAGAGGCGTGGAACGTGCGCTCACGCCGTGCCTCGTCGGAGCTCGTCGCGCCACCGGTGTGCCTCGCGACGGCGTCGGGGACGACGGCGTGGCGCCATCCGCGGGCGACGGCTCGCCGTGCCCAGTCGGTCTCCTCGGCGTAGAGGAAGAACGTCTCGTCGAACGTGCCGACGTCGTCGAGCGCCTCGGCGCGCAGGAGCAGCACGGAGCCGATGACGAAGTCCTCCCGCGTGCGTAGGCGCCCGAGCCCGACGGCTTCGAGCCAGGCCCCGCCCGGGGTCGGGAACGGCCAGGCGACGCGGGCGGGGGCGCCGTCGTCGTCGACCTGGGAGGGGCCGACGCTGGCGAGGCGCGGGTCGGTGGCGAGAGCGTAAGACAGCCGCCCGACGTCGGCGGGGTCGACGACGGCGTCGGGGTTGAGCAGGAGCACGTCGGCAGCCGGGACGAGCCGGTCGGCGAGGGCATGGTTGACGCCTGCCGCGAAGCCGCCGTTGCGGCCCGGGTCCAGGTAGCGGGCGCCAGCGGCCACGGCGACGGACTTCACCTCGGGCGACGACGAGTTGTCGACGACGGTCACCGGGAGCCGGCCGGCCACGGGGGCCAGCGCCTGCGCGAGCAGGTCGGGGCGGTGATACGCGACGACGACGACCTCGACGTCGCGCGCAGGCGCGGCGCCATCTGCGGGCAGAGCGACCCGCCGTGTACTGCTGCCGGTCATCGACTCGTACATCGCCTCGTAGTCGTCTGCGACGGACGCCCAGGTGCAGCCAGCGGCGCGTTGGATCCCCGCGGCCCGGAGCCGTGCCGCCAACGCGGGGTCCTCGCCCACCCGCTCGAGCGCCTCGCGCAAGGCGGGGACGTCGTTCGGCGGGACCAGCAGCCCGGCGTCGCCGACGACGTCGGGCAGCGCGCCCGTGGGCGTCGTCACCACCGGGGTCCCGCAGGCCATGGCCTCGACCACGACCCGGCCGAACTGCTCGACCCATCCCGGGGTCTCCAGTGACGGGACGGCCAGCACGTCCACCGAGCGGTAGAACGCCGCGAGCTCCTCGGCATCCGTGCCCGGGTGGAGCGTCACGAGCCCGTCCGAGCGAGCGGCACGAGTGGCGACCTCGTCGCGCAGGGGGCCGTCACCGACGAGGTCGAGGCGCAGGGTGTCGGACGCCTCGATCGCGTCGAGGAGGACGCGGACACCCTTGTAGTCGACCAGGCGGCCGGCGTAGCCGACGCGCACCCGGCAGTCGGAACCCGGACCGGGCTCCGACTGCTCGTCGTCAGGGTGGAAGATCGCAGGATCGAAGCCGAGAGGGATCCAGTGCACCCCGCCGCGGAATCCCTTGCGGACGGCGATCTCGCCGGCGACGTTGCACACGGACAACGCCGCCGCGCGGCGCAGGACCGCGCGCTCGAACCAGCGGAACGGTGGCGGGTAGCGCTTCTCGATGTTCTGGGCCGAGTACAGCGCGTACGGGGCGAGAGCTCGGGGCCGACCCGTCAGCAGGTGCCGGAGGCGGCGCAGGACCAGGACCTCCAGCGACGCGAGCGCATAGGGCTCCTCGTGGAGGTCCAGGACATCCACGTCGCGGCCCAGCTCGCGCCACAGCGCCACCGGGTCGAACAGGAACAGGGCGGGGTGGGAACCGAAGGTCCGGACGCCCACCATGTCCTCGCCCGGGCGCGGCTCGAGCGGGACCATCCGTCCCGCCTCGTCCCACGCACGTGCCGACAGGAGGCGCACCTCGACACCGCGGCGGCGCAGCTCGCGCTCACGCTCGCGCCACGCGTCGACCACGGCACTGTGGGACACGCGCAGCACCTTCATGCGAGCGATTGTCCACCACCGCGAATCCGCAGGGGCGCGTGCTCCGGCAAATCACCCAGCCGGGAGTCTGTGGTGGCATGTTGTTCGATGTCTGGCCCATCGGTAGGTTTCCAGCAGTGGAAGGGTGGGCATCGCGTCCCCGGCGAGTGCAGAACGCGGCGCGAGAAGGAGGCGGCCCGGTGCGAGACGGCGAAGATCCGCCTGTCGTTGCTCACGTCCCGATGGCGTTCTCGCCCCAGGCGAGCACGCTCATGACAGTCGTCCAGAGGCTCGGGGACGCTTACCGTGAGGACCTGGGCGGGACGTCGTACGCGGTGCTGAGCGACAACCGCGGTGTCTCCGTCGAAAGCCTCGGTCAGGTCTACGTCGACTACACGCGCGCCTGCCCCCGTCAGTGGTTCACGCGACGTGAACTGGGGGTCGATGTCGTTGCCGGTGGCATAGGCCGGCCTCGACCGCACTATGGCCGCCTCTACGATCCGGCAATCGAAGCGGTGGCGGAGCGTGGTGCTGATGTCGTGCTTCTCTACGAAGGGCACTACGCGTCAGCAAGTCTCCCGCGCTGGCGCGAAGCTCTTCCAGATGCTGAGTTGTGCTTGTACGTTCATAACCCACTGTCACGGACGTATCGCCGACGTGAGCTCTCCCGATTGCTCCGCGCTGCGGATCGCGTCGTCTTCTGTGCCGACCATCTCCGCGAAGACGTTCGACGACGCACCGGAGGAGCGCTGACTGACCGGCTGGAGGTCGTGCACAACGGTGTGGGGGCTCCGTTCGTGACGAATGCCAGGCGAACCGCACCACAGGATGCCTTCGTAGTCTTGTTCGTCGGCCGCGTGGCGGAGCACAAGGGTGTGCATCTCGTGCTCGACGCAGCCGAGCAGGCGGCCGCGAAGCTCGAACGGCCGGTCGTGGTGGAAGTGGCGGGAAGCGCGGACTACGGTGGCGGCACAGGCGATTCCGCCTACTCGGCTCGTCTTCGCGAACGAGCTGCCCACATGTCGGTGTCGGTGCGTTGGCTGGGCTGGCTTGATGAAGGGGCCCTTGCCGCCAAGATGCACGGGGCCGGTGCTGCCTGCCTCCCGTCGCTCTGGGCCGAAGGGTTGCCAACGGCCGCGCTCCAGTCGCTCGCCATGGGAACACCGGTCGTCTGCTCAGATTCAGCGGGAATGGTCGAAGCAGTCGGCGACGCCGGGCTTGTATGCAAGAACGCTTCGGTCGACGAGTTGGCGAGAGCGCTCGTTACCCTTGCTTCCGACGATGCCCTGTGGCTGCGGACGAGCGAATTGTCGCGACAGCAGGCTGCCCAGTTTTCATGGACACGCGCGTCAGCCATGCTTGCGGGGATCGCGAGCGAACCGGGTGAAGCTTGAGATGCGTCCGTTTCAGAGGGAGCGCACCAAGTAGCCTTTGGGAAAGAGGCGGACTGGTGATTCCCGGGTGACGAGGGTGGTGGGTGCGATGAGCCGGAGCAAGGTGCAGGCTCTCGAACCAACGGGGGCCCTTGGCGCGGGCGTGCGTCCGGCCACAGTGATTGCTGTGCGCGACCTCGCGCCCGCTGTCCGGGAGGTTGCCCTGGAAGTCCCAGATTGGCCCGAGCACCGGGCGGGGCAGTACGTGGACGTCCGGTGGGGCACCGGGCCGGACGCGCTGGTGCGCAGCTACTCCATCGCCGATGCCGTGCTGACGGACCCGAATGCGCGGACCTGTCGGGTCGAGCTGGTGATCCAGCTCCCCGCCGACGGCGCTGCTCCGCGTGCGAACGACCTCGCGAGCGCGGCGCCCGGGACGCGCGTCCACGTCGACGGGCCGAAGGGCGAGCGTCTCACCTGGGCTCCCGGCGAGACAGGTGACCGACCGCTGTTCCTCGTCGCCGGGGGCACCGGGCTCGTCCCGTTGATGTCCGTCCTGCGGGCGTGGGCTCGTGCGGAGCGCCAGGGTGCTGTCCGGCTCGTCCACTCGGTGCGTTCGTCCGCCGGTTTGCTCTTCACCGAGGACCTCGCGGCACTCGAACGGTCCAAACCGTTCGAGCTCGCGACCGTCACGACCCGCGAGGCGGCGCCGGGGTCCCCGCGTCCGGCCGCGGGCCGGCTGGGAGCCCTCGACCTCGAGCTTTTCGGTTGGCCCCCCGCACTGGTGCCCGAGTGCTTCGTGTGCGGGCCCCCCGGGTTCGTGGACGCCGTGACCCGGATGCTCGTGCAGATGGGGCACAGCGCGGCGTGCATCCGCACGGAGCGTGTCGTCCCGCTGGACGCTTGAGGTGCGTGTCGGGATCGACGCCCAACCCGTCAGCGAGGTCATTGCGGCGCTCGAGCAGCACGGTGACGCATACCGACGCCGGCTCTTCACTGATCACGAGGTGCGCTCCTCCGGGGGATGGGGCGCGGACGCAGCGACGAGCGCGCCCCGCCTGGCGGCACGCTTTGCCGCCAAGGAAGCGGTGCTGAAGGTGCTTCGGCCAGACACCGTCGTCCCGGGGTGGCGCGAGATCGAAGTCGTCCGAATGCCTGCAGGCTGGTGCCGGATCGTCCTGAGCGGTCGCGCCGAGAGACTGGCCGAAGCGGCGGGCCTGACGGAGTTCGACGTCTCGCTCAGCCACACGGTCGACCTCGCGGTCGCCGCCGTAGTCGCGGCGTGACAGTGGATTCCACCCGTTTTCCACCCGGCACCGGCCTCGGGAAACGCCGATCCTGCTGGCTAGGATCGTGCTGCCGCGTCCTGTCCGGGGCGCGCAGCTTCCGCTCGAGACAAAGGGTGTCATGGACAGCGTCATTCGAGACGTCCTCATCAATCACGCCAAGTTGCCTGTCGATGTCGCTGGCCTCGACCGTGCGGCCGACCTCTACACGGCCGGTCTCACCTCGCACGCGAGCGTCAACGTGATGCTCGGCCTCGAGGACGCGTTCGACGTCGAGTTCCCGGACGAGATGCTGCGAAAGAGCACGTTCGAGTCGATCGCCTCGATCGAGGAGGCGCTCCGGCGTCTCGGTGTGGAGGACTGAGACATGACGGGTTCGGCGGCTGACGAGACCCTCGCTGTGGTCGCACGCCGGATCGGCGAGGAGGTCGCCGGTCTGCACGCGGAGGACGTGGACGCGTCGTCCCGTTTCCCGACGGAAACGATCGACGCCTGTCGGGAGGCCGGCCTGCTGCGAGCGCTCGTCAGCGTCGAGGACGGCGGGCTCGGCGCGTCGCTGGACGAGGTCGCTGACGCGATCACCGAGCTGGGCCGCTGGTGCTCGTCGTCGGGGATGATCCTCGCGATGCACACGATCCAGGTGGCCTGCTTGGTTCGGCACGGCGGATCCGAGGAGTTGGCGACCTTCCGAAAGCGGGTCGCGGCGGAAGGGCTCCTGCTCGCGTCGGCGACGACCGAGGTAGGCATTGGCGGCGACGTGCGGAGCAGCACGTGTGCGGTCGAGGCGCGAGACGACGGGTTCCATCTGCGCAAGCAGGCCCCCGTCATCTCGTACGGCGAGTACGCGGACGCGATCCTCGCGACCGCACGCCGAACCCCGGAGAGTGCGCCGTCGGACCAGGTTCTCGTGGTGTGCGAGAAGGGCCGGTTCACCCTCGAGCGCACGACGACGTGGGACGCGCTCGGGTTCCGAGGCACATGCAGCTCGGGCTTCGTCCTCGAGGCGACGGGAGGTTTCGGGCTGGTGTTCCCGACGGCGTACGGCGACATGTCGAGCCAGACCATGCTCCCGGTGTCCCACATCCTGTGGTCGTCCCTGTGGCTCGGGATGGCGAGCGAGGCGGACGGTCGGGCACGCAAGTTCGTCCAGGGTGCGGCGCGCAAGACGCCTGGCCAGATGCCCCCGAGCGGCATGCGGCTCGCCGAGCTCGCCGTGACCTTGCAGCAGCTCCACGACCTGGTGCACGGCGCGCGGGCCCGGTTCGCCGCGGCGGACGCCGACCCGGACCTCGGGCAGACGATCGGCTACGCCACGGCCATGAACTCGCTCAAGGTTTCGGCGTCGACGCTCGTCGTCGAGGTCATCCAGAAGGCCCTGCTGATCTGCGGCATGGCGGGCTACGCGAACCGTTCGCCGTTCACGCTCGGCAGGCTGCTGCGCGACGCCTACGGCGCCCAGCTCATGGTCAACAACGACCGGATCAACGCGAACAACGCCCAGCTCCTCCTGGTCCAGCGGGAGCGTTGATGGCGCCGGCGAGCGAGACGGTCGAGGCCGAGCGCGCGGCGTTCCGGGCCGAGCTGGTCGAGGCGGGCGTCCTGACGCCGACGGGCGTCGACGGCCTCTACCACCGGTCGGGCGCCTTCGAGGCTGTCGTGCGTGGTGTCGAGGGCCTCGCGTCGCGCGCGTCGAACGGGGCCGGTGGCCCCACGTCGTACTTCGCACCGATCATGCCGCGCGAGCTCCTCGAACGAACGGACTACCTGCGTTCGTTCCCCGACCTGCTCGGCGTGGTCGAGGTCTTCACGGGCGGCGACCGCGACCATGCGGACCTGTTGCAGGCGGCGGCCGACGGCGAGGAGTGGGCTCGGTTCTTCCACCCCGCCGAGGTCGCCCTGTGCTCGGCGGCCTGCCACCCGCTCTACCCGACGCTCACGGGCGCGTTGCCGGTGGGCGGCGTCCGGCACGAGGTGCAGGGCTACTGCTTCCGGCACGAGCCGAGCACCGACCCGGTGCGGATGCAGAGCTTCCGTCAGCACGAGTTCGTCTTCGTCGGGGAGCCCGACGGGGCGGTCGCGCACCGCGATGCGTGGCTCGAGCGCGGTCTGGAGATCCTGGGCGGGCTGGGGCTCGACGTCCGGGCCGAGGTCGCGAACGACCCGTTCTTCGGGCGTGCAGGGCGCATGCTCGCGGCGAACCAGCGGGCGACGACCCTCAAGTACGAGATCACGTGTCCCGTGAGCTCGTCCGAGGTCCGGACCGCGATCACCTCGGCGAACTGTCACGAGGACCACTTCGGGGTCGCGTTCGACATCCGCACGCCCGACGGTGAGCCGGCGCACTCGGCCTGCATCGGGTTCGGGCTCGAGCGGATCACTCTGGCACTGTTGCGGCGGCACGGTACCGATCCGGAGCGCTGGCCGTCCGACGTGCGGGGTGCTCTGTGGCCCTGACCTCGCTTGCGACGACGGAGCTGCTGCCGCTGGATGCGTCCCGTTACGAGCGGCACCCGCTCCACGTGTCCGAGCGGGTCTGGAGCGAGACGAACTGCTACGTCGACGTGTGGATCGAGGTGCTGCACGCTCTCGGCCTCGACCCGCTCGCGGCGGCGTCGTTCGCGCTCGTCACCGACTTCGAGACCGACCAGTGGACGTTCTTCAAGTACGAGCCCGAGGACCTGCGCGAGCTCTACGGGATTCGGGTGTTCGAGATGAACCCGTGGCGCCCGCTGCTCGAGCACGTCGTGGAGCACTTGGCCGCGGGCCGCCTCATCACGCTGGAGGCCGACTCCTGGTACCTGCCGGACACGGCCGGCGTCTCGTACCGGATCGACCGGACGAAGTCGACGATCGTCCCGAACCTCGTCGACCCCGAGGCGCGGCGGCTCGGGTACTTCCACAACGCCAGCTACTTCGAGCTCGAGGGTGAGGACTTCGACGGGGTGTTCCGGCTCGGGGACACGGCCCAGGTCGGCGCCCTGCCCCCGTACGTCGAGACGGTCCGCCTCGACGGGATGCACCGGCTCGACGACGCGGAGCTGCACGCCCGCTCCGTCGAACGGCTTCGGCGGCACCTACGCGACCTCCCGACCACCAACCCGGTCGAGCGCCTGCACGAGCGGCTCGGGACGGACCTCGACGCCATTCGGGCCGACGGCGTCGACGCGTTCCACCTGTACGCGTTCGCGACAGTCCGGCAGCTCGGCGCCAGCGCCGAGCTCAGCTCGTCGTACCTGGGCTGGCTCGCTGAGCGAGAGGCCGGCTCGGTGGACGACCTGCGGCGCGCGTCGGACGACCTGCTCGGGCTCGCCCAGGCCGCGAAGTCGGTGCAGTTCCTGCTGGCGCGTCTCGCGCGCGGGCGCTCCGTCGACGTCGATCCGTCGTTCGCAGCGATGGCCGCCGCCTGGGAGTCGGCGACGTCCACGGTGGTCGAACGCTATGGACGGTGAGACCGCGACAGCTGACGCGCTCGGGGTGGACCTGCTCGCGGGTGCGGCCTGGGAGTATGCGCCGTGTGCGCCCGGTTCGCTCGTGTCCCCCGCGGACCTCGACGGCGCGGGTCTTGACTGGGTTCCCGCGCAGGTGCCCGGCACCGTCGCGTCCGCGTACCGGTCGGCAGGTCGGGCGGTGCCCGAGTCGCCGGACGGGACCGACTGGTGGCTCCGGGCGAGCGTCGACGGTTCGTCGGGGGACGCGACCCTCGAGATGGACGGGCTCGCGACGCTTGCCGAGGTCTGGGTCGACGGCGCTCTCGTCGCCACGTCGGAGTCGATGTTCGTCCCGTTGCGGGTGCCGGTCTCCGGGCGCCCGGGACCGGTCGAGGTCGCGATCCGTTTCACAGCCCTCGACGCTGTGCTGGGCGGGCGGCGCCCGCGCGCGCGGTGGCGCGTGGCGAGGCTCGCGCACCGCAACCTTCGGTGGGTGCGCACGACGCTGCTGGGTCGGCTCAAGGGCGTGGTTGCTACGCCCGCGCCCGTCGGGGCGTGGCGTCCGGTGCGTCTCGTCCCCGACGACGCGACCCGAGTGCGGGACGTCCGGCTCGGTGCGCGCTGCGTGGGTGGCGGCGGGGTGGTGACCGTCGACGCGGTCGTCGCTGCGCCGTCGGCGGCGGACTGGACGGTCACCGCCGCGGGGGAGCGCGGCGCTGCTCACGTCGAGCCCGGCGACGTGCCCGGCACGTGGCGGGTCACGGCCGAGCTGGCGGTGCCCTCGGTCGAACGCTGGTGGCCGCGCACCCACGGTCAGCAGCCGCTCTACGACGTGACGCTCGATGCGGGCGGTACGCGGCTGCCGCTGGGGCGCGTCGGCTTCCGCACGGTCGACGTCGACACCGCCGACGGCTCCTTCCAGCTCGTCGTGAACGACGTGCCGGTCTTCGTCCGTGGCGCGTGCTGGACGCCCGTCGACCCGGTCTCGCTCAACCCGGACCGGGCGGAGCTCGAGGCGACGCTTCGGCTCGTCGTCGACGGCAACCTCAACATGCTGCGCGTGTCCGGGGACACCACCTACGAGTCGGACGACTTCCACGACCTGTGCGACGAGCTCGGCATCCTCGTCTGGCAGGACTGCATGCTCGCGTTCTACGACCCGCCCGACGACGCCGCGTGGGAGGCGCTGCTCGTCGAGGAGGTGTGGGCGCAGCTCGGGCGGCTCGCCGGACGCCCTTCGCTCGCCGTCGTCAGCGGGGGGAGTGAGATCGCGCAACAGGCGACGTACTTCGGGGTGAGCCTCGACGCGGGACTGCCGCTCCTCACCGAACGCCTCCCGCGCGTGGTCGCGGACGCCGTCGGGCCTGTGCCCTATCTGCCGACGTCCCCGTGGGGTGGCGACGTCCCGACCCGGCCGGACACCGGCGTGTCGCACTACTACGGGGTCGGCGCCTACCTGCGCCCCCTGGCGGACGCCCGGATCGCGGCTCCGCGGTTCGCCGCCGAGTGCCTCGCGTTCGCCGTCCCACCCGAGCCGCAGACCGTGGATGAGGCGTTCGGTGGGCCGGCCGCCGCAGGGCACCGGCCCGACTGGAAGGCCGCCGTGTTCCGCGACGCGGGCGCGTCCTGGGACTTCGAGGACGTGCGCGACCACTACGTGCGTGAGCTCTTCGGCGTCGACCCGCTCGGCGTCCGCTACTCGGACCCCGAGCGGTACCTCGAGCTCGGGCGGGCCGCGTGCGCGCACCTGTACGCGCAGGTGTTCGCCGAATGGCGACGCGCGGGATCGACGTCGTCAGGCGGGCTCGTCTTCTACTTCCGGGACCTGCTCCCCGGCGCCGGGATGGGCCTCGTCGACGCCTACGGGCGTCCGAAGGCGCCCTGGTACGCCATGCGCCAGGTGCTCGCGCCGGTCGCCGTGACCATCTCCGACGAAGGGCTCAACGGGATCGTCGCGCACCTCTTCAACGACACCGGATCCGACCTGAACGGCACACTCGAGGTCGAGCTCTACACCGAGCGAGAGCAGCCCGTCGACGTCGCGAAGCACGACGTGATCGTGCCGGCGCGCGGTTCGCTGGAAGTCGGCGTCGACGCCCTCTTCGACGGATTCCGCGACCTCGCCTGGGCCCATCGATTCGGGCCGTTGACCTACCGCCGGGTCATGGTGCGTGTTGTGGGCGCTGACGGCAGGAGCGCGAAGGCGACATCCACGCTCGGTGGAAGGGTGCTCGTGGACGACTTGCTCGGCGGACTAGGTGAACGGCGATGACCGAGAACGGCTCTGTGTCGGTCAGGTCTGGAGACGTCGTCGAGACGGCGACCTGGTTCGGTCCTGAGGATCGCCCCCTCTTCGGGTGGCTTACGGCACCGTCTTCCAACCTTGTCCGGGGCGCCGTCGTCCTGTGCCAACCTCTCGCCGAGGAAGGCAACATGGCGTACCGCACCATGCGTACGCTCAGCCAGGAGCTAGCGCGCGTCGGGTTGCTCGCTCTACGTTTCGACTACGACGGAACCGGCGACTCGGCTGGGGAGTTCAATGACCCCGGGCGACGCGACGCTTGGATCGGCAGCGTACGCGAAGCGGTCGAGTACACCCGTTCGATCTGTGCTGGACGGGTCACGCTCGTGGGGATGCGGTTGGGCGCGAACATCGCCTTCCACGCGACTGAGGACGTCGAGGTCGATGAACTCCTGCTCTGGGACCCCTGTGAATCCGGGAATTCCTTTCTACGAGAACTGCGGCTCGTGCATAGTCCGTGGTTGGAAGGCCGCGAACGGTCACCCGAAGGTTGGATAGAGACACCCTCGTACGCGTTCTCTCCGGAATCAGCGGAGGCCGTCCGCGATCTCGGTCTTCACGATGCGGGCCAGAGCAGGGCACCGCTCGCGGTCACGTGGCTCGCGCGAAGCGACCGGCCGATCCCGAACAAGGTGCGGGCAGCACTTGGCGGCAAAGCCCCTGTCCTCATAGATGGACAAGCCGGGCTGCTCAACGTGCCCACGTTGAGCGCGGCCGTCCCGTCGGCAAGCGTTTCGTGGATCGTGCGACACCTCGAGGACTCACGAGGTGGGGAAGGGCTTGTCGAGGTCGTGCCGCGCGTGACCGCGGCTGCCTCGTGGCTCAACTGGTCCGGTGCTCGCTTCGGGACCCAGGCCTCACCACCGACGAGGGTCCTCGAGTCCGCGCGTGTGTTCGATACTGGCGCTGATGTCTTTGGGATCGTGTCGGAGTCTGCGGCAGCGCCCGACGGCGCCCCGTGGGTCGTCTTTCCGAATGTTGCGAAGGAGCGGCACCTGGGAGAGGGGCGGCAGTGGGTCACATTGGCGCGTGCTCTGGCCGCGCACGGCTTCCGGTGCCTGAGGTTCGACCACAGCGGTGTTGGCGACAGTGGCGCACATCCGGGTCAGGACGAGGAGGCCACCTACTCTCTGTACTGGCTCGACGACCTGGATCGGATCGTGACACTGATTCGCAGCGGTGGCGCGCGGCGTGTCGTCGGCATCGGCCTGTGTTCCTCAGGAAGCGCGGTGCTCGAAGCTGCGCTCAAGGGCAAGTTGACAGAAGCCATCACCATCAACACGTTTCTCTTGCTTGAGCCCGGGTCAGAACCAGGCCCACCGTCGCAGTGGCGGTCCTTTCGGAGGATGCCTCGGCCTCTGCGAAGGCTGGCGCGCCGGCACCGTCGGACAGCGCGTTCCCTCTACAAGGCACTCGGCACGATCTGCCCGCCGGTATCGCCCCTCTGGGTGCCACGGCAGATCGTTCGAAGGTCGCACTGCGACCTGACCCTCATGGTAGGCGCCGATGACAGCGCGCAGCTCGATGTGGGCCGCCCCCTTGACGTCATGGTTCGGCGCCCGCTCGAACGGACCGGCCATTTCGAGATCGTCGCGTTGGCGAACGCCGATCATTCCCTTCGCGTGACGTCGGGTCAGGATGAGGTGTCTCGTCACGTGCTTGAGCGGCTGCTGCGCGCGACCACGTGAAAGTGGGCGAGTGAGTCAGGCGGATCTTGCGTTGAGAACTCGACGCCCGAGGGCGCGAACATGTGCTCGATCGAGAAATCGTGTGCACCGAGCTCGTCCGCCTCACCGTCCGGGGTGATGTAGTGGGTGAGGAGCCCGAAGTCATGGGCCGAGAGCGGAGCGACAGCCCATGATTGGTGGTCGTCTTCAAGTCGAGTGAGGCGTTCCCAGTTGCGGGTCCACATTCGGAGCTGGCGCCGGCGCCTCGGGGTGTCCGCGAGCCAACGTGCTCGCCCGTGGAGAGTCCGAGCCGAAGGAGTCAGATGTTGACGTGGCGTCTCGTGGAAGAGCGGTCCGAGCCGGTTCAGCGTGGAGAAGAAGAAGATGCCTCCCGGGCGCAGCACGCGATGGATCTCGGCTAGCGCGACGGCACGATCCTCGTGACTGAGGGCGTCGATCCCGTTGCAGCTGAACACTACGAGGTCGAACGACCCGTCTTCGAAGTCGGACAGATCGCGGACGTCACCCGTGCGCGCGTCGACGCCCGGGTAGGAGGCACGGCACAGCTCGACCATCTCCGGTGTGTAGTCGATTGCCACGTACTGGTGGGAGAGAAGGTGCAGGTGCCAGGTCGTCCGCCCGGTACCGACGCCGATGTCAAGGACGTGCCCGTCGCGCACCTCGTCGGCGATCGCGTGAAGGGCGTTGCGTTCTCCCTTGTCGGTCCACGCGTCCTGACCGAGGAAGATCGTTGCGTCCCTCGACCACACGGGCTGGTTGACGCGATCGGGATCGCTGAGGGTGCCTTGAGCCACGGCTTCGCTCCGATCTGCCAGCGCGCGTCGGTGTCGTCTAGCAGGACGTGAACGCGCGGACGCGCGTCCTTAGGACAGGAGACTCCACGCGAGAGTGAACTGCAAGGCCCCTTCCGGGCACGAGTGTCATGACTTCACTCCGGACGGGGTGAAAAGCGGGGTTGGCGTCACGGGGAGACCCCTCGGCCCACGATAATGGCGTGGTGCTGAGTCTCCCGTCTGCCCGCAATCACGGGGGCCCCTCGCATGCTGGAGGGGGCTCGCCGTGACTGGAGGTGGCTACGCCGTCCTCGTGTCGCACCTCGGGAAGTCGTACCGAGTCGGTCGGCGTGGTTACCGGGCCAACACCATTGCGGAGGCGGTCCGTGAGCGTCTTCTGCACCCGCTTCGCCGGACGCACTACGAGGAGTTCCGGGCCCTAGACGACGTGTCGTTCGAGGTCCCCTGGGGCGAGGCCGTGGGCATCGTGGGGCGGAACGGTGCGGGCAAGTCCACGCTTCTCAAGCTCCTGACGCGGGTGACGGCACCGACCCGCGGCCGGATCGAGCTTGGGGGCCGGATGGGGAGCCTGCTCGAGGTCGGGACCGGGTTCCACCCGGAGCTCACCGGCAGGGAGAACATCTTCCTGTCCGGGTCGCTCCTTGGGATGTCACGCAAGGAGATCCGGAAGCAGTTCGACAGCATCGTCGAATTCTCTGAGGTCGAGAGATTCCTCGACACGCCCGTCAAGCGGTACTCCTCGGGGATGTACGTGCGCCTCGCGTTCGCCGTTGCCGCCCACCTCGAGACGGAGATCCTCGCGATAGACGAGGTGCTTGCCGTGGGCGATGCGGAGTTCCAGCGCAAGTCGCTTGCGAAGATGCGTGACGTCGCGAAGGACGGGCGGACCGTCCTGTACGTGAGCCACCAGATGCAGACCGTGACGACGCTCTGCACGTCCGCGATCTACCTCGAACGGGGGCGGATCGGGTACCACGGGCCCGTCGATGGTGCCCTCGAACGCTATCGGAGCAGTTTCGCGACGTTCGCTGCAGAGCAGTCTGACCCAGATCGGCGTCCTGGGACGGGGGAGGTGCGGGCCCGGGCCGTCAGCCTGTCCGAGGAGAGCTACGAACCTGCCGAGGACAAGGTCGTCGAGATCGAGCTCGACGCCAACACTGGCATGATCGGGACCTACTTCGTGTCCGTCCACGTCAACGACGACAACGGTGTGGTCGTCATCCAGTGCGACTCGCGCAACGTCGGCATCAATCTCGATCCGTCGCGGCCGCAGGCGCTGACGCTCACCGTGAAGGACCTGTGGCTCAAGCCGGGCCGCTACACCGTCGACGTGTTCGTGTGCAGTTCCGGCATCCTTGACGCGTGGGAGGCAGCGGCCGTCTTCGAGGTGCTGCCCGTCTCGCCGTACCCAGAGATCGCCGGTGACGATGCACTGTCCTCGGGCGTGGTGCTGTCGGACTTCTCCTACGACGCCCGGCCGGTGAGCAAACCATGAGATACGAGGAGCTGAGCCTCAGCACCGGAGCCCGACACGGTCGAGCCCCTTCGGCGAGCCCAAGACGAGTTCGCCGCGGTCCCGACGCGGTTACGGTGATCACGCCGCCCAGGCGTTTCGCGCTGCCCCGCTGGTCCGAGCTGTGGGAGGCGCGAGAGGTTGCCTACCGGTTCGCCCAGCGTGACATCCTGCTGCGCTACCGGCAGACAGCTATCGGTATTGCGTGGGTCATTCTTCAACCGCTCGCGTCAGCCGGGATATTTTCGATCGTCTTCGGACAAGTTGCGAACCTCGGCTCGGATGGCATCCCCTACTTCGTCTTCTCCTACATGGGGATGCTCGCCTGGAACCTGTTCAACAACGTCCTCGGACGTGCCGCCCCGTCGCTCGTGAGCAACCAGACGCTGGTGTCGAAAGTATTCTTCCCGCGCATGCTGGTGCCGCTGTCGAGCGCAGCTTCCGTGCTGCTGGACTTCTTCGTCGGCCTCGTTCTCGGAGTCATTCTCCTTGTCCTGTACGGGATCAACCCGGGCTGGGCAGTCGTGCTGCTTCCCATATGGATTGTCCTGACGCTGCTGCTCGCTTCGGGGCTCGGCCTCGTGGCGTCGGCCCTACAGGTCAAATATCGGGACATCGGCTACATGCTCCCGTGGATCACCCAGATCCTGCTGTACGCGTCGCCCGTGGCTTACGCAGTCTCGGAGGTCCCAGCTAAACTCCGTCCACTGTTTGACGCGAACCCGCTGACTTGGATGCTAGGCCTGTTTCGGTGGTCACTGCTCGGTGCTGCAGCACCTCCCGGATGGCAGGTCGCTGGGTTCGCCGCCGTGGCGGTCGGGCTCTTTTACGTGGGGGCGATCTTCTTCCAGTCGTGGGAACGCACCTTCGCTGATGTGATCTAGGACGAAGCGTCGCCTGATGCCTGGTGCGGTCCCCCGTGACCTTGCTTATGTGCGGCTGCCGACAGGCTCGAGCGAGTATCACCGCGTGCGAGTGACGTCGTGACGTTGCGCGAGCGTGCGTTGACAAGCACCGATGCCGCGAGGGTTGCGATCGACGCCAGCATGATTGCCAGGTACTTCCACCGGTCGTCGATGGGCACCGGATCGAGCAGCATCGGTGCTGCCCAACGGAACGCCATCAGTACCGCAACAGGGACGCTGCGCCACGGATTGACGCCCTGCAGTGCACGGGCGAACCAGAGCCAAACCAGCGGCGTTAGCAGAAGGTGGTACTGCTGGTGCGCGACGGGAATGAGCAGGACACTGGCTGCGACGACATTCCAGAGGGCGAATGCCGGGTCCCCGGGCCGGACGAGAGTCACGCCCAGAAGACCGAGGACGATGCCGCCCAGCAGCAGATCTACGAGCGTCGCAGCAGTAGGGCTGTTCGCGAGAGGGACGAAATTCCCCCTCGGGGTGAGGAGTTCGTGCCCGACGCCCCATGCAGACCAGACGGCAAAGTCCTGGTCGCTCATCGCGATTGTTCGTGAGATCCAGCGCTCCACGATTCCTGGTTTCGACACGATCATCGTGAGGAGGACGAACCCAAGACCCGTGCCGAACCACGCCAGGATTGCGCGCTTCCGCTGAGGTGCCCCCTGTCGTAGGAACCAGAGGACGAAGAGTGCCGGCCAGGTCTTGATGATCGCGGCCCCCGCGAGGGCTCCGCCCGCCCATCGCGGCATCTGGAGAGTGGCGAGGAGGAGAGCGATCGCTGTGATCGCCAGGACGATCGTGTCGGTCTGTCCCTCGGCGAGGTCCATTGCCACGCCCCGGTCGAGCAGGATCGTCACGCCTGCGATGAGCGCTAGCGTCGGGCGCTGCCACGGGCGCAGGGCACGCCAGCATACGGCGACGGTCGCGGCGGCGGCGACTAGGCACGCGACGATGCTCGTGCACGTCCACCACGCCAGGACGTGGGACGACTGCGTGAACGGGGACAGAATCCACGCGACGAGCGGGGAGTAGACGTAGAAGGCCGAGGAGTAGAGGTCTTCACCCGCGCGAACACGGCCCGCGGCATCAAGGTAGAAGCCCAGATCGTCGCCCATCCCGCCGGCAAGGGCCTGTCGGTAACGCCAGACGGCCAGCGATGCCGGTACCAGGACGGCGCAGCACCACGCCGCAACGAGCGAGGCGGTCACCGCCCCGGAACGACTCCGTGCAGTCATCAGCCGCGAGGGGCGACGGAACCGGGGGAGGATGCGTCGGCATCGGGTTCGCCCCTCGCGTCGCCTGCACTGATCTCATCCCAAATGACGTGGTCGGGCCATGTTCTCACCGCAACTCCCAGAGGTTCCATGGCGGGTCGGGCCGCCGCTCGGAGCGATCATCCCAGGGCCTCCCAACGTGACGGGAGGTCGGTCGGGTGAAACCACGGGATGAAAACGGTGGGTTCGATCCCATTTGCCAACCCGTCGCCGGACCGTGGCGATGGAGAAGACACGTTCTAGCTGGACCGGGCCCAGCGGGCAGCGCACCGCTCCAGTGAAGCGGGCGCGCGGCCGTAGCGACGTACTAGATGTGCGACAACACCGGCCGCCGACATCATCGTCCGGCGCGTCGCCTCGCGGACACCGGTCCTCCGAAGTTGCGAGGGCAGGGGACGGAGAATCCGCCGCCAAAGCATGGCTCCGCCCCGTGGGCCGTGGCCACGCCAGGACCGAGCGAACAGCAGCAGGTTGCGTGTGTAGTAGTAGGTCCCGAGATACGAGTACTCACCTACGAACGACCCCGACACGCGGTGTGCCACTGTGGCTCGTGGTTCGACTAGCAAAGACACCCCGGCGACTCGGGCGCGCAGCGACCAGTCGGAGTCCTCGAAGTTCAGAAAATAGCGTTCGTCGAAGCCCCCGACCAGGCGCCAGGTCTCTGCGGTCGCCGTGATGCAGCATCCTGCGAGGAGCTCCACCGGGTAGCGCCCTCCCGATGTTGCCGCGCTGGCGGCCAGGCGTGCGGACTCGGCCGGTGCGGTGTGTCGTGGGAGTCCGTCTTTCGAATCCAGCACAGCCCCGGCGAACCATTCGCGGGTGGGGTCTGTGAGATAGACGATCCGCGGGCTCACAGCGGTCGGTGCTTCCGTTGCCGCGGCCACGAGCCGGTCAAGTGCCCCGGCCTCGACCACCGTGTCGTTGTTGAGGACGGTGATGGTGGCATAGCCGCGCGAGAGGCCCCACGAGACTCCAGCGTTCATGCCGCCCGCGAACCCGAGGTTACGGCCTGTCTGGTGCTTTTCGACCTGCGGGTATCGCTCGTCCAGCTCCGCCAGCGTTCCGTCGTGCGACCCGTTGTCGACGACCAGCACGGCGTGATCGGCCGCATGCTCCAGCAGCGAGGTCACGCAGCGCAGGGTGTCGTCGCGTCCTTCGAAGGAGAGGACGACGACGAGGCTGCGACCGCCGGGCGACGGCTCAGACATCGGTACTCCGTCGGACCAGACGCGGCCAGAGGCCACGCGCGAAGGGGTGAAAGTCGCGCAGCGCCCACCAGATCAGCGGCGAGGGCCACCACACGGTCCAGAAGTAGCGGCTCTGCTTTGTGTCGTTGGCATGCCCCCACGAGCGCACCTTGCGCCGGATGTCCTCGCTCGATCGACCCCAGGAGTTGTGGACGACAGCTTGTTCGGGCCTGAGCGTCTCCTCCCGCGTCTCGCCCGGGCCGGCCGGCCGGTTCACCTGCAATGACCGGTCGCCGCCAGCCACGACGAGGCGCAGGAACGATCCGTCGGCCCGCCGTGCGTCGACGAGCCGCGAACCTGCACGCACGACGAGCGGGCCCGGATACTCGTGGTGCGGGCTTCCGTCCGCACAGGCGATCTCGAAAGTGTGTCTCCGCGTGCGCCGGAACACGACGCGCATGGGCAGCTCCACGCCGACGACCCCGAGGGCTTCGGCACGCTCCATCGCGGACCGGAGGACGGTCGGGTCCGGAAGGAACTCGTCGTTGTCTACTTGGAGGATCCAGTCCACGGAGTCCGAGAGCGCGTCGACGGCGGCCTGCCGCTGGGCCGTGTCCGCCGCGAGCGGGTCATCGGGGCGTGTCCACTGGCCGTCGACGGTGCGCAGGATCCCTCGCGTGTCTGTTGCTCGAACGATCTCCAGGCACCGTTCGACTTCGATCGGCGCGCCGGTCCATCCGCGTCCGTCGACGGGTACGGGCACGACGAGCTCGTCGAGAAGGTCGTAGTAGGCGGGGAGCGTTCGATCGAGCCAGGTCGCGTCGCCAGGCAGTACGTATGCGCCGACGCGTCTCGTCACGAGAGTCCTCCGTCCAAGCCGTTCGACCTCGGGAGTGGGTCGTGCGGCGGTATGGTCACGATCATCGCTTGTCACGCGCCCGAGGAGCAGTCTTCATGACCCTTCGCGACGAGGTGAAATCCCTCGCTCCCGCACCTGTCGTCTCGGCCGTGCGCTGGCGGCGCGAGATGTGGGCCGATCTGCGCCTGCGGCTTCTCTCCGATCTGGGGCATGTGCCGTCCCATGCCATCCGCAACTGGTTCTATCGCAGGGCAGGGATGGCATTGCCGGTCACCTCGAGCATCCACTGGCGCGCGGAGTTCTACGCGCCGGAGCGGATCGTCGTCGGGGAGTACTGCACGATCGGCGACACCTGCTTCCTGGACGGCCGCTCTGGTCTGACGATCGGTGACAGCGTCAATCTCGGGAGTCACGTGACGATCTATACCCGCCAGCACGCCGTCGACTCGCCCGACTTCGCCGAGGTTGGTGCTCCGGTCCGTGTGGGCGACCACGCGTGGATCGCCAGTTACGCCATCGTGCTCCCAGGCGTGACCATCGGCGAGGGCGCCGTCGTCGCCGCTGGCGCAGTGGTGACGAAGGACGTCGCGCCGTACGCGATGGTCGCGGGAAACCCTGCGAGGTTCGTTCGTGAACGCAGTCACGAGCTCACCTATCGGCTGGGCTACGCGAAGCGATTCGTGTGACCCGGGTGAACTCTCGCCGGTGCGGTCTGAGGGCATCCCGGACCCCGTATCTTTGGTGCGCGTGAGGCATGAAGCAGCAGGGGTGAACAACGACGCGGCGCGGGCGATCGCGTTCTACCTGCCTCAGTTCCACCCGATCCCCGAGAACGACGCGTGGTGGGGTGCGGGCTTCACGGAGTGGACGAACGTCGCCCGTGCGCGTCGCCTCTTTCCCGGCCATCGCCAGCCGGACCTCCCGGCCGATCTCGGCTTCTACGACCTGCGCCTCCCGGAGTCCCGCGCGGCGCAGGCGGAGCTCGCGCAGGAGTACGGCGTCGAGGCATTCGCGTACTGGCACTACTGGTTCGGGGACGGCCGGCGGATATTGGAGCGCCCGTTCCAGGAGGTACTCGCGTCGGGCAAGCCAGGGATCTCGTTCTGCCTCGCGTGGGCCAACCAAACCTGGAGCGGCATCTGGCACGGGGACGCCGACCGCGTGCTCGTCCAGCAGCACTACCCGGGCGTCGACGACTACCGTGCCCACTTCGACGCCGTCCTGCCCGCGTTCAGGGACGAGCGGTACCTCCGGGTGGGCGGCCGTCCGGTCTTCTACGTGTTCCGCCCCGAGGAGCTTCCCGACGCCGCGGCGTTCGTCGACCTGTGGCAGCGGTGGGCCCGTGAAGCCGGACTCGAGGGGTTGTATCTCGTCGCAGAGATGAGCGACCTCCTGGGCCGGGGGGCGCGGTACGACCGTGTCGAGGAGGACGGTTTCGATGCCGGCGTCTACATGCGGATGCCGGCCGACACGTCGCCATCGGCGATGTACCGGATGCGGGCCTACCGCAAGCTGCGCGGGGGGCCCGAGATCTACCCGTACACCACAGACTGGACGTCGCAGAACCTCACCGGTCCACACATCCAGCCGTGCGTGTACCCGAACTGGGACAACACGCCTCGGTCGAGCCGGGGCGGCGTCGTGCTGCAAGGTGCGAGCCCGGAGTCGTTCGAGTCGAACGTCCGCCAAGCGGCTGAGAGCCTCGCCTCGAGGCCGGTCGACGAGCGTCTCCTGTGGGTCAAGTCGTGGAACGAGTGGGCCGAGGGCAACCACCTCGAACCCGATCTCCGGTTCGGGCATCGTTGGCTCGAGGCGCTCCGGGACGGTCTCCATGGCTGACTGGGGGGAGCGACCCCTGAAGATCGCGATGATCTCGTACTACCTGCCGAGCGGCTCGAAGATGGGCATCGGCTACCAGGTCCACGCGCTCGCGACCGAGCTGACGCGCCGCGGCCACCACGTCGACGTCTTCAGCGACTGCCCGCCCGTCGACGGCGCGACATACCGACACCGGCACATCGAGATGACCGGCTCGGCGCGGACGTTCCGGTTCGCGCTCGCGCTGCGTCGCATCGACTTCTCGAGCTACGACGTGATCCACGCGCACGGGGACGACTACTGGATGTGGCGTCGTCGAGTGCCACGGCATGTGCGCACGCTGCACGGCTCGTGCTTCGAGGAGGCCCGCACGATCAAGGGCGTCAGGGAGAAGGCCCGCATGGTCCTCCTCGGGCTTTCGGAGGTGCTCGCGAGCGTCGTCGCCGACCGGACGGTCGTCGTCTCGCCGGCCACCCGGCGCTGGTACCCGTGGGTCCACGACGTCGTCCCCAACGGCGTCGACCTGACGCGCTTTACTCCCGCCGACGGCGCTCGAGCAGATCACCCGGTCGTCCTGTTCGTCGGCACGTGGGGTGGGCGCAAACGGGGAGCTGAGCTGGCGGCGCAGTTCCGGGACGTCGTGCGCCCTGCGTTGCCTGACGCGGAGCTGTGGATGGTCACCCGCGACGCGCCCGTTGATCCAGGCGACGGCGTGCGGGTGCTCGGCGAGGTCTCGGATTCCGAGCTCGCGGACGCGTACCGGCAGGCGTGGGTGTTTTGCCTGCCCTCCGACTACGAAGGCTTCGGCATCCCGTACATCGAGGCCATGGCCAGCGGCGTGCCGGTCGTCGCGACGCCGAACCCCGGCGCCCGCTACGTGACGGACGAGGGACGGGCCGGAGTCCTCGCCGACCTCCCCACGGTGGGAGCGGCTCTCGCTGCGCTTCTCGGCGACGACCGGGAGCGGCCACGGCTCCGTGTTGCCGGTCTCGCCCGGGCCGAGGAGTTCGCGCTCTCGAGCGTCGTCCAGCAGTACGAGTCGATCTACAGGAGCTGATCGTGAGCCAGGCCGAACCCGAGCACGCGGGCGCCGTGACGATCATCGTGCCGACGTACAACGGTGCCCGCTTCCTCCCGGCGACGCTCGACTCCCTCGCCGCCCAGGATTACGTCGACATCGAGGTAATCGTCGTGGACGACGGTTCCTCGGACGAGTCGGCGAACCTTGCCCGTCGGCACCCGGCGGTGCACCGCGTCGTCGAGCAAAGGAACCTCGGGGCGGCCGTCGCGCGCAACCGTGGCCTCGCGCTCGCACGAGGCCGCTGGGTGGCGTTCCTCGACCAGGACGACCTCTGGCACGCCTCACGGGTCTCTGCGCTCGTACGGCTCGCCGTCGAGCAGAGTTCGCTCGCATCCGCTACGAGCGAGCAGACGTTCGCGCTGGAGTCCGACCGCGCGGAGCTGGTCCACCTCGCCGACGGCCGAGCGAGCTGGGTGGACCGGTGGCTCGAGGACGGCGCCGCGTCGTCGCTGTGGACGGAGGAGCTCGATCCGGCGGAGCTGGACATCCCCGTCGAGCACGTCACCGTCGAACGGTTCATGGAGGGTGCGGCCGCGGTCACCACGAGCTTCCTCTTCGACCGTGAGACGGCGATCGCCGCGGGTGGCTGTGCCGTGCACGCCCGTGCGCTCGACGACCATGTGCTCGCCGCCAACGTCGCGCGCATCAACGGCGGGTCGATCCCGAGGACGCCCGCACGCCTGCTCTACTACCGGATCCACCCGACCTCTGCGACGACCACGTCACCTCTCGTGGGTCCGGTGCTCTCGATGACGGCGGCGATGCGCCTCGGCGGCGTCTTTCCGAGAGAGCAGCGTCTGGGCCACAACCTCGAGCATCTTCTCTACGGCCTCGCCGCGTCCGACCTGACGCGGTCGGAGCAGCTCGCACTCCTGGTCCTCACCGTGCCGCCGCGGGAGCGCTTCACCTGGTTCAGACGGTGGCTCGCTCGCGCCACGGGAATCCGAAAGTAGTCGGGGCCGCAGTGAAGATCAGTGTGGTCATGACGACGTTCCAGGGCGCGCGGTACGTCACGCAGCAGCTCACGTCGATCCTCGACCAGGACCGGCCGCCGGAAGAGCTGATCGTCGCCGACGACGGGTCGACGGACGGCACCCCCGACATCGTCCGGGACCTGACACGGTCTGCGGGCTTGCCCGCCACCATCCTCGAGGCGAGCCGCAATCTCGGCCTTAGGCGCAACATGGATCGCGCGCTGCGCGCCGCGACCGGCGACGTGCTCGTCCTGAGCGACCAGGACGACCTCTGGAGGCATGACAAGCTCCGACACGTCGCGGCGGCGTTCGCCCGCCCGGAGGTGACGTTGTGGGCATCTAACGCGGAGCTCGTCGACGGTGATGGCGAAGACCTCGGGCGGCATCTCTGGGATGCGGTGAGGCTCACGCCGGCGAGCCGCGACGAGATCGAGAGTGGGCGGCTCAACCGGCGCCTGCTCGCTGGACAGACGCTGACGGGCGCCACCATGGCATTCAGAGCGTCCGTGCTTTCGGTCGCCCTGCCCCTTCCCGATGCGCTCGACGGCCCCGACCACCTCTTCCTCCACGACGGCTGGATCGCTGCGCTCGCAAGCGTCGTCGGACAGGTGATGCTCGACCCGGAGCCTCTGGTCCGGTATCGCCAGCACGCGGCGCAGGTCACCCAGATGTCACTGATGCCCGCGCTCGGTGAGCAGGCGACGGGGAGCACGCCGCCGCATGATGGCGCGCGGGAACGTGACCTCGAACGTCGACGCGTCGGGCTCCTGGCCGACCGGCTCACCGTGGCGGGGCGCGCTCAGGACGCACACCCGGGCGTGGACGAGCTCGCGAGGCTCGACAGGTTCCTCGCCGGACGGGCGGGGGTATCCGGCGTCGGGCGCCTCGCCTTCGCGGCACGGGCGACGCTGGATGGCAGCTACCGGCGGTACGCCAGGGGAGTCCTGTCGGCAGGGAAGGATCTATTCAGATGAGCAGGATCCGGACCGTGCTCTCGGACGTGCTGGACGTGCGCCAGCTGCGTGAATGGGTCAGCGCCTACCTCGTCCGGCGGGATCGTTCGTTGACGCGCCAGCTGCGTGTGTCGCGAGCGTTGACCGTGCGTGGACGCGTCGGCGGCGCCCCGGGACGCGCAGAGATCTGGGCGGTGGGCACCGTGCGGGACGAGGCGGACGTCGTAGCCGTCGTCGTACGGCATCTCCTGCGTCAGGGCGTGGACCGCGTCGTCGTCAGCGACCACGGGTCGGTGGACGGGACCCGCGAGATCCTAGACGCCCTGGCCCGTGAGGATCCCAGGATCGTCGTCGTCGATGACCGGGCGACGGGCCACTTCCAGATGGAGAAGATCACGGCGCTCGCGCACCTGGCGTGGCGGCACGGCGCCTCGTGGGTCGTCCCGTTCGACGCGGACGAGATCTGGTTCGCAGAGGGGACCAGGCTCGCCGATTTCCTTCGGTCCAGCCCGGACGCCGTCGTGAGCGCCCGGGTCCTCAACGCCGTCCCGCACGTGGACGGTGGCGCGCGGCTCCGCGAGGACGCGACGTTCGCTGTCGAGACTGCTTCATCGTTCGCCCCGAAGGTGGCGTTCCGTGCGCACCCGCTCGTCCTTGTCGGCCCCGGCAACCACGGGGTGAACCGTGCCGGTGCGCACAGCCACGGGCTCGTCGTCGTCCACGTCCCCTACCGCGGCGAGGCCCAGGTCGCGCGGAAGTTCAGGCAGGGGGCGCAGGCCATCGCGGCGACCGGTGATTCGTCCGACGTCGCGTGGCACTGGCGGGCCGGTGCGGCCATGTCGAGCGCGCAGATCGCCGCCGCATGGCAACGGATCGTCGCGGGCGACGCCGTTCCCGACGTGGGCTGGGCTGGGGGGACCTTCCGGCCGGACCAGGTGCTCCTTCGAGAGTGCTGGCCGAAGGACCGCTGACGCCGCCCTATCCGATCACCGCGTGGCATGGCACGCGCGCGCTCCACGGTGACGGTGTCTGCGGGGCGATCGGGATCGTGACGTCGCTTCCTGGCGGGAGCAGGCTGCACCGCTCGACGGCCTCCTCGATGCCAGGGCCCCACGCGGGACCCGGGGATCGAAGCTGCTGCGCGGGGACGAACGAGAGGACGGCCGCACCGGCCAGGACCGCACCCGCCGCACCGACAAGGAGGCGCGACCGTCTGCGACCTTCCTGGACGGCGACGGTGCCGGCGATGACAAGGGCACCGAGGAGAAGGAGTGACGGTGCGGCTGCGTGCCGGGTCGCGGGAGAGAGCCCGGCCGGGTCGAGAGACGAGAGCTCGGCGGTGCCGTTGGTCACCATCGCCGCCGACCAGCTCACGGCTCCCGCGGCGACGAGCGCGACGGTCGCGATCTTCTGGTCTCCGGTGCCCTTCCGTAGCACGATCACGAGCGCGGCGATCACGGGGACCACCGCGAGCACGGTGACCTTGAATCCGAGGTAGCCCACGAGCACCGGTATCGCGCGCCCGGTCCCGAGCCAGGGCGTCAGCAGCGCGTCCGAGAGGTAGCGCTCCACGGCCGACGGCACGTCGACGGCGGCACCACCGGAACGCGGGTGAAGTGCGGTCGCCACGAGCTGCGCACCGATGCCGACGAGGAGCGCAAGCTTCACGGGAAGGGTCCGAGGATCCCGCCACCGCACAAGGACGAGCGGGAAGAAGAGCGCCGTCTGGATCTCCGTGAGCGCGCCGAGAAGCATGGGCACCGCGAGCAGGAGCCCGCGTCCGAGCGTCGTTGGACGAGCGAGAAGCAGCCACGGCGTCAGCCACAGGAAGTACGTGTGGACGTTCGCCGCGTTCCCGAGGACCTCGATCGCGGTCACGGGCGTCAGCACGGTGACCGCTGCCAGGACGATGCGAGGTACTTGCGAGGGCAGCATGCTCGTGGCACAGACGTAGACGATCCCCGCGACCAGCCCGGTGATCAGGACGCAGCATGCCGTCACCGCATACGCCCAGCCGGCCGGAGGCACGGCTGCCGTGCTCAGCGCGAGCAGCAGGCGCGGGACCACGTGGAGGTAACCCTGGTAGGGGTCCCACGGCAGGGCATGGGCGCCGTCGGTGCCTACGGCGCCCTGAAGGAACAGGTTCCCGTCCTCGGCCCAGAACGTGCCACGGGACACCGTGGTGAGACGCAGCCAGCCGATGACGGTGCACACCGCCGCGATGGCGGCGGCAGCGACCCAACCGCGGCGCAGGAGCCGTGGCATGACCGCCGCCGTGAGGTCGGGGACGGGGCGTGGTGGCAGTGCGTGCGTGCCGGCGACCGCAGGGCTCGCGGAGAGCGCCCGACAGGATGAAGACGACGGGAGCCGCTTCGCGATCAAGACTCGAGCAGGTCGAGCTCGCTGAGCGCGGACAAGAAGGAATCCGTGTCGGCGCCGGCCTGAGCTTCGTCGATCTCGTACTCGGCTACGAGCGCCGACGCCAGCTCGTCGCGTGTGTGCTCCTCCTGAAGGAGCTTCGCAAGGAAGGCGCCAGTCTGGTTCGTCGTGAGGTAGCTCGAGCTGACGAGGTCCAGCAGGACGAGCTCGCCGTCGATCTCCTGCCAGGCGATGCGGTCGGAGTGGATTTTCATGGTGGCTCCCCGGGACGTCTGCGGGCCGTGTGTGGTCCTAGCGCGTGATCTTTCCAGGCCCGCAGGCGGACCTGCGAACCCGCGGGGGTGAAGCCCGGGGTGAACTTGCCGTCAAGCGCCCTGCCACACATTGACGGGCGGCTCGCGGCGCTGGGACGCTCTCCCTGTCCGCACGGCACTAGCAGGAAGGGGAACTCAATGTACGAGGCCCCGAAGATCACCAAGGTCGGCTCACTCCGCGACCTCACTCTCGGTGGAGAGATCACGGTCAGGGACCAGGACGACACCTGGACCTGGCACAGCTGGCCGACTGGCAGCCGCTGAGTGCTGCATCTGAGACGGCCAGGACGGCAACGTCCTGGCCGTCTCGCCATCTTCTACGGAAGGCGTAAATCGCGTGAAGATGGACGGTGCCGAGTCTTCGGCCGTGGCTTTCGCGCGTCTGACACCCGCCGAATCCATGGCAGGAGTAGCGGTGGGACGTGGTGCTAGACGGGTGGCGTCGCGCGGAGAGATCGGTACGCCCCGCGCCGTCCTTGAACGTCTTCTCGATCGTGCGACGGAGGGTCGCCGTACCTATGTGATGTTCTCGGGAGGCCGCGACTCGTCGTCGCTCCTCGCACTCGCTACCTCCTGCGCCCGACGCAGAGGCGACGACGACCCCATGCCCGTGACGCTGCGGCACCCTGGAGTGCTTGAGGCCGATGAGACCGCCTGGCAGGAGCTCGTCATCGATCACCTAGGGCTCCGAGACCACCTCGTGATCGAGGTCCGCGGCGAGCAGGAGCTGCTCGGCGAGCCGGCACGACGGGCGATGGGGCGGCGCGGGGCGGTGTGGCCGTCCGCCCTGCAGCTGCGCGACGTCGCGTATCGGCAGCTCGACGACGGCGTGGTAGTCACCGGAGAGGGCGGCGACCACGTACTCACGGCCCACCGCATCACAATGTTGCGCAACGTCCTGCACGACCGCCGGGTCCCGTCGTGGCACGAGCTGCGGCTCGCTGCGGCGACCTTCGAACCGCGGCGCCGGTACGTGAGACGCGTCGGCAGCCTGGCGAGCCGGCACTGGCTGCGAGGAGCGGCGCAGTCCGCGTACAGCCAGGCGGTCGGTGAGCTCGCCCGTAGCCCACTGTCGTGGGCGCGCGCGACCCTCCGCACGTTCGACCCGCGCGTGCAGAGCGTCATCCTGCACAACCACGAGGAGGGAATCCGCGAGTACGGCCTCGAGCCACTGACCCCGTTCGCCCACCCCGAGTTCCACGCCGCGCTGGCTCGTTCCGGCGGGTTCTGGGGCTACGAGGGCCGGACGCACGTGTTCCGCATGCTGTTCGGTGACCTGCTGCCGGATGCGATCCTGGCTCGACAGACGAAGGCGTCGTTCAACGGCGCGCGCTGGGGTGAGCTCGAGAAGGAGTTCGCCCGTTCCTGGACCGGGGACTGCTTCGATCCGGAGTGGGTCGACGCGGAGGCGCTCCGCCGGGAGTGGCTGTCCGACCGTCCGGGCCCCGGCAGCGACTATCTGATCCAGCTTGCGTGGGCCGCGTCGGAGGGCATCACAACGCCGTTGGCGGACGGGACGACCTTCCCGTGAGCGCGGGAACCGCGGTCCGACGGCTTGCGACGGCCGCACGGCTTCCGGCGCGTCAGAAGGTCGATGCGGTACAGCTCGTCATCGTCGCGACGACGGTCGAGCTGGGCCTTCGCCTGACGACGCTGCCACGGCTGGCGCGTCTGCTCCGTGTCCGGGTCGCGCTCGACGCCGCGCCCTCGACGGTCGTCGACGTCGACGGGCTCGCCCTCGACGAGCGTGAACGCGAGCGGCTCGACGTCGCCTGGCGGATCCTGCGCCGTCGTCCCTTCAACGGGACGTGCCTGCGGCGTGCCATGCTGGGGGGCTTCGTGCTGCGCCGTCGGGACCACGCCGTGCGGATCGGTGTCCGCAAGGCCAACGGAATCGTCGCGGCCCACGCGTGGCTCGAGCTCGACGGGGTGAGCCTGGACCCGGACGGGGTCCGGCAGTTCCACGTACTCGGAGGACGTTCATGACGGCGGCGGCGCGCGATCGGCAGCACCTGTACGGGCTGACGTTCGAGACCAACTTCCCGCTCTTTCAGTCCCGTCCGGCCGACGGCGTGCCCGCGGACGTGACCGTGACGCTCGCGGGTACCCGTGCGCGGCAAGACGACACGCCGGACGGCGAGCTCATGCTCGACTTCGCGCAGGGTGACGATCACTGGTACTCGCTCGTCCGGCGAGGCGACGGGTCGCTCGTCTTCCGGGTCTACACGCTGTGCGACTTCGAGATCTCCACGGATCTTCGCGACGTCACGATGCACCTGGTGGCCGGTGTCGACGACGGCATGGCCTCGATCATGGTCGTCGGGACGTTGGCGGCGCTCCTGCTGTACCTGCGCGGGAGCCTCGTCCTGCACGCGAGCGCCGTCGAGCTCGACGGTCAGGCGGTCGCGTTCACCGGTCATTCGGGGATGGGTAAGTCGACGTTGGCCGGGCTCGTGGCGGCGGCCGGCGCCCGGGTCGTCTCGGACGACGTCGTGCCGGTCCGGCTCGACGGTGGCGCCTGGATCCCCCCAGGGGCAACGGAGTTGCGTCTTCGGCCAGGGACCGAGCTCTTCGAGGACCGTCTGAGGGGCGTCGCGAGCGGTGCCCGGCGGAGCGCGGACTCCCGCGAGGTCGTCCGGTTCGACGGCGCGGGTGGGGACGATGTCCCGCTCGCCGGGATCTTCATCCCGTGGCCCAACCGGTCCGACCGGCTCGAGATGGAGCGACTGCCGCCGCAGCACGCGCTCGTCGCGCTGATGAGCTTCCCGCGTCTCATGGGTTGGCGGGACCCGGGCGTGCTCCGGATGATGTTCGAGCAGGCCGGTGAGCTCGTCCGGTCGGTTCCGGTGTTTCGCGCGCATGTGCCTTGGGGACCACCGTTCCGTGACGACATCGCGGACGCCGTTCGGGACGCGGCGGCTCAGGCGGCGGGGGCGTCGTTGTAGGCGGCCGCCTGCAGCCGGAACAGCTCGGCGTAGCGCCCGTCGAGCGCCATGAGTTCGTCGTGGCTGCCCTGTTCGACGAGTCGGCCGGCTTCGAGGACAAGGATCCGGTCGGCGGAACGCACGGTCGAGAAGCGGTGGGAGACGAACAGCGCGGTGCGTCCGTCCAGGACGGAACGGAGCGAGTCGAACAGTGCGTGCTCGGCGCGGGGGTCAAGGGCCGAAGTTGGCTCGTCGAGGATCACGAGCGGAGCGTCACGGTAGAACGCCCGGGCCAACGCCATGCGTTGCCACTGACCCCCGGAGAGGTCTTCGCCGCCGCGGAAGAGGCGCGAGAGCATGGTGTCGTAGCCCTGGGGGAGTCGTTCGATGAACCCGTCTGCTCCGGCCTGCACTGCCGCTCGCCGGACCTCCGGTTCGACGACCTTGCCGCCGCGCCCGACGGCGATGTTGTCCTCGGCCGAGAACGCGAAACGGACGAAGTCCTGGAAGATCAGGGCGACGTTGCGTCGCACGCTCGAGCGGTCCAGCTTCGTCGTCGGGGCGCCGTCCCAGGCCACGACGCCGGACCCCGGGTCGTACAGGCCGGCCACGATCTTGGCCAGGGTCGTCTTGCCCGATCCGTTCTCGCCAACGAGAGCGATCACCTCGCCTCGTCGCACCGTGAAGGTGACACCGTCCAGCGCGGGTCGCTCGCTCCCTGGGTAGCTGAAGCGGAGGTCTGTCACGTCGAGCCTCTGGAACGCGCGAGGGGCGGTGGCACCGCTCTCCTCGGCCACACTCTGGCGGCCGAGGAGCAGGAAGCGGTCGACGTCGTCGAGAAAGAGACCGGCTTCGAAGATCGACTGGACCGAGCCGAGGACGGTCTGGATCTGGCTTTGGAGCATCCGGATGGCCACGATCGCCGCGCCGGCCTGGGCGACGTTGACCTGGCCGTCGGCGATCAGAGCCGTCAGGACGAGTACCGTCCCCGCGAGGAGCACCGCGGAGAGGACGTTGCCCGTCACGTTGAACGCGAACCGGCGACGTAGGTGCCGGCCGAGGTCTGTCAGGTAGCCGGCATAGCGTTCGTCGAACCGGCGGGTGAGCGAGTCGCCGAGGTCGAACGCACGGATCTCCTTGGCCTGGTCGCGGCCCGTCAGGATGAAGCTCAGGTAGCTGCGTTCACGCACGACGTGCGTCTGGTCCACGTTGAACGCGAACTCGAGCCGGCTCTCCTTGCGGTTCGTGAGGACGAGCGGCACGCCACTCACCAGGAGCAGCGGGAGCAGGAGAGGGTGGATGCCGAGCAGCACGATCCCGACGCCGATGCTCGTCGCGACGCCGGAGACCGCGCCGAGCAGCGCCTGGGTCACCTGATACGGGCGGGTGACTGCGTTCATCTGGACGCGTTGCACCCGGTCGTAGAAGTCCGCGGACTCGAAGTGCCGTAGCGAGACCCCCGTCGACACGGCGAGCACGTCGCGCCAGGTCAGCTTCGACACCGCCTCACCGAGGTACCGCGTGATGCTGGCGCCGACCGAACCGGTGACGGCGGTCAGTGCTGTGAGCGCGGCGAATGCGATCACCGGGGTCGCCACGTCGCGGAACGACCCGCCGTCGTCGCCGAGCGCGATGATGCCGGACAGCAGTCGTTCGACGACGAGAACCTGCCCGGCTGCGGCAAGTGCCGACACCAGCTGCACGCCGACGAGGACGCAGAGGAGTCGTGGGTTCGCACGCCACACGAGCCGGACGCTCGACCGCACGAGGCGCCCGAGCCGCCCCATGGACTTCTTGCCGGACTTCGCCTCAAGGGCGAGATCGAGCAGATCGACGCGCGCGCTTCCGGTCACGTCACGCCTCCTGGTGATCGTCCGAGAGGGGCACGAGGCCCACGGGGACATCGTGCCATCCACGCTGCCTCCGGTGCCGCGGCCAGGGGGTGAAAGCGCGGGTCGCGGGGGTTTGGAAGGCTTCTGGGCGGCTACTCTCAGCGAGGTCGTGCCGTGACGAGGAGGAGCGCCTGTGGTCCGGAATCGCGTCGATGTGCTGCGGCCTCTCGCGAGGTTGCTCGTCGACGCTGCGCTCGACCGGAGCGATCGGGCCACGGTCAGCGCTACGACCACGTGCCCACCTGTGGACGTGGTGGGGGCGGGTTCCCACCACCGTGTACTTCCAGCGATACACAGGGTTGCCAGCCGTGTTCCCGATCTCGAGCTGCCCTGGCGCGCGGCGATTGCCTCGGCACGCCAGATTCAGCTCGTGCACCATCTCCGGGTTCTGCACGATCTCAAGCTCGCGGCTGCGGCGCTCGACGATGCGGGTGTTGGCTGGTGCGTCCTGAAGGGCCCGGCGCTAGCGCAGACGGTCTGGCCCGCGCCCGACATGCGTCAGTTCCAGGACCTGGACATTCTGGCCGACCCGCGGCGGGCGCAGGACGCGCTCGAGATCCTCCTGCAGGCCGGGTTCACGCTCGTCGATCGCAACTGGGTCGCCCTGGAGCGGAGCGCACGAGCGGAACTGGCGTTGCGAGGTCCGACAGGCACCGCGGTCGACCTGCACTGGAACGTCGTTGTCGCGTCAGGTGCGCGAAGGCAGTTCTCGATCGACGCTGTCGAAATGCTCGACCGGACGGTGCCGCGCGGGGTGGGCAACGGCGTGCAAGCGCGTGTTCTCGATCCTGTGGACACCGTCCATCACCTGCTCGTCCACGCAGGGCTCGATGGCGCCCACAAGCTGATGTGGTTGGCCGACATCCTGTACGCGACCCGCCAGGACGGCTTTTCGTGGGTCGCGCTCGACGCGCGGACCCGTGCGTCGCGAACCCATCTGCTCGCGACGGCGGTGCTGCGGCGAGTCCAGGGCGTCCTGGGGCTCGAGATCCCGGCACCGTGGGGAAGCGACGGACCGGGCGGCGACGCCTGGGTGCGTCTTGTGACGAGTCGCGACGCACGCATCCCGTTCCCAGGCCTGCCCGGCGATCCGCATCTCGGCGGCAGCCTCTATTCCGGGACGGCGCCGACGTGGTACGAGAGCGCGCTTGGCGGCGTGCGCGATCGGGCGCGATCCCGGCGTTATGGACGTCGCGGCGACGCGGAGGAGTTCGAGGTCTCCGTCCTCGATGAGGACGTTCCTGACCCGGATGCCCGTCGTCGCTACTTCGAGCGGGTCTTGGCGGACGCCTCCACGCCCTGAGGTGTCGGTGCCCCCGCGTAGGCTTGTCCCGTTCCCAGCCCGATCCGCGACCCACACACGTCCTTCGACGTCGTGAGTCACCAGGATCGGGCCGCTCGTGCTTGCCCGGACCTCCTCCTGCGCCCTGGCCTGACCTTCCAAGGAACCGCATGAACCTCACCGGACTCCTGCCCGCCGTCCTCGCCGATCCGACCGCTGCGTCCGTCGTCGAGCGCGCGCGCTCTCGGGGCGAGCTGGACGTCGTGGCGTCCGTGGGTGCCCGCCCGGCGCTGCTGGCGGCGGCGAGCGCCAAGCGCCCGCTGGTCGTGGTGACCGCGACCGGTCGCGAGGGCGACGAGCTCGCGACGGCGGTCCGCGCCTACCTCCCCGACGAGGACCATGACGCGGTCGCCGTCCTCCCGAGCTGGGAGACGCTGCCGCACGAGCGCCTGTCGCCCCGCGCGGACACGGTGGCCCGGCGCCTCGCGGTGTTCCGCCGCCTCGCGCACCCGTCGGCCACCGATTCGAACCCGACCGACGACGCCGGCGCCGCAATCCCGGGCAGCGGGCTCGCGTCGTCTGGCACGAGCCACACCGGCCCGATCCGGGTGCTGGTGGTCCCGGTCCGCGCCCTCCTCCAGCCGGTCGTGGAGGGGCTCGGCGAGCTCGCCCCGGTCGAGCTGCACACGGGCGACCAGGTCGACCTCGAGGACGTCGCCCAGCGCCTGTCCGACGCCGCGTACGCGCGCGTGGACATGGTCGAGCGGCGCGGCGAGTTCGCGGTCCGCGGCGGCATCCTCGACGTCTTCCCGCCGACCGAGGACCACCCGCTGCGCGTCGAGCTGTGGGGCGACGAGGTCGAGGAGATCCGCTGGTTCTCGGTCGCCGACCAGCGCAGCCTCGAGGTCGCCGAGCGCGGCGTGTGGGCGCCGCCGTGCCGCGAGCTCCTCCTCACCCCCGAGGTCCGCGCGCGGGCGCTCGGGCTGCAGGAGCAGCTTCCCGGCGCCGTCGACATGCTCGAGCGGATCGCCAACGGCATCGCCGTCGAGGGAATGGAGTCGCTCACCCCGGTCCTGGTGGACCGGATGGTCCCGGTGCTGTCGCTCGTGCCCGACGACGCGCTCCTGGTCGCGGTCGAGCCCGAGCGGGTGCGCCGTCGTGCGCACGACCTGGTGGCGACCACCGAGGAGTTCCTGGCCGCGGCGTGGACGGGCGCGGCGGGCGGCGGGAACACGCCGCTCGACCTGTCGGCGGCGTCGTTCCTGACCCTGGCGGACGCCCGCGACGAGTCGGCCCGCCGCGGGCTCGGCTGGTGGACGTTCTCGTCGTTCGGCCTCGGGACCGACGACCTGGCGGAGCTCACCGACGGCTCCGAGGACGGCGTGGAGACCCTGACGATCCCGGCGCGCGACGTCGAGCGCTACGCGGGGGACGTGGAGCGCGCCGTCGACGACGTCCGCGGCCTCCAGCACGCCGAGTGGCGGCTGGTCCTGACCACGGAGGGCCACGGCCCCGCCCAGCGCATGACGGAGCAGCTCCGCGCGTCGGACACCGCGGCCCGGCTGGTCCCGTCGCTGAGCGCGGCCGAGGCCGCCGAGGGGCCGGAGCCGGGCATCGTCCTCGTGACGGTCGCCCCCGGCGTCCCGGGCTTCGTGATGCCCGAGCTCAGGCTCGCGGTCTTCAGCGAGTCGGACCTCACGGGCCGTGCCGGGGCGGGCACCAAGGACATGCGCCGGATGCCGAGCCGGCGGCGCAACGTCGTCGACCCCCTGCAGCTGCGCGCGGGCGACTTCGTGGTGCACGAGCAGCACGGGGTCGGACGGTTCGTCGAGATGGTGCAGCGCACGCTGGGGACGGGCGCGAACGCGGCGACGCGCGAGTACCTGGTGCTCGAGTACGCGAGCTCGAAGCGCGGCCAGCCGGGGGACCGGCTGTTCGTCCCGATGGACCAGCTCGACCAGGTCACCAAGTACGTGGGCGGCGAGTCGCCGTCGCTGTCCAAGATGGGCGGCTCCGACTGGGCGAAGACCAAGAGCCGCGCCCGCAAGCACGTCAAGGAGATCGCGAGCGAGCTGATCCGTCTGTACTCGGCGCGCATGGCGACGGAGGGGCACGCGTTCGGCCCGGACACCCCGTGGCAGCGCGAGCTCGAGGACGCCTTCGCGTACATCGAGACGCCCGACCAGCTCTCCACGATCGACGAGGTCAAGGCCGACATGGAGAAGTCGGTCCCCATGGACCGGCTGGTGTGCGGCGACGTCGGCTACGGCAAGACGGAGATCGCGATCCGGGCGGCGTTCAAGGCGGTCCAGGACGGCAAGCAGGTCGCGGTCCTCGTCCCGACGACGCTGCTCGTCCAGCAGCACTTCGAGACCTTCTCCGAGCGGTACGCACAGTTCCCGGTGACGGTCCGTGCGCTGTCGCGGTTCCAGACGGAGAAGGAGTCGAACGAGACGATCGCGGGCCTCGCGGACGGGTCGGTCGACGTCGTGATCGGCACGCACCGCCTCATCACCGGCAACGTCCGGTTCAAGGACCTCGGGCTCGTCGTCATCGACGAGGAGCAGCGGTTCGGCGTCGAGCACAAGGAGACGCTCAAGGCGCTGCGCACGAACGTCGACGTCCTCGCGATGTCCGCGACCCCGATCCCGCGCACGCTCGAGATGGCCGTGACCGGCATCCGTGAGATGTCGACGCTCGCGACGCCGCCCGAGGAGCGGCACCCCGTCCTCACGTACGTGGGTGCATACGACGACAAGCAGATCACCGCGGCCGTCCGCCGCGAGCTGCTGCGCGAGGGCCAGGTCTTCTACGTCCACAACCGGGTCGAGTCGATCGACCGGGCGGCCGCGCGCATCCGCGAGCTCGTCCCGGAGGCGAGGGTCGACGTCGCGCACGGGAAGATGAGCGAGGGCCAGCTCGACCGGGTGATCAGGGCGTTCTGGGAGAAGGAGCTCGACGTCCTCGTCTGCACGACGATCATCGAGACCGGCCTCGACATCTCCAACGCCAACACCCTCATCCTCGAGCGGGCCGACCAGCTCGGCCTGTCCCAGCTCCACCAGCTCCGCGGGCGCGTCGGCCGCGGCCGTGAGCGCGCGTACTCGTACTTCCTGTACCCGCCGGAGCGGCCGCTCACCGAGACCGCGCACGACCGCCTCGCGACCATCGCCGCGCACACCGACCTCGGCGCCGGCATGCAGGTGGCGATGAAGGACCTCGAGATCCGCGGCGCCGGCAACCTGCTCGGCGGTGAGCAGTCGGGCCACATCGAGGGTGTCGGCTTCGACCTGTACGTGCGGATGGTCGGGGAGGCCGTGGCGTCGTTCCGCGGCGAGGGCGGCGGAGACGGATCGGCCGACGTCGCTGAGGTCACGGTCGAGCTGCCCGTCGACGCACACCTGCCCGTCGAGTACATCGCCCACGAGCGCCTCCGCCTCGAGGCGTACAAGAAGATCGCCGGCGCCCAGGACGACGCCGCGCTGGCCGAGATCCGCGCCGAGCTCGTCGACCGGTACGGCGCGCTGCCCGAGGTCGCGTCCGCGCTGTTCGACGTCGCCGCGTTCCGCAACGACGCCCGCCGCGCCGGGCTCACCGACGTCACCGCGCAGGGCAAGTTCGTGCGGTTCGCACCCGTCGAGCTCCCGGAGTCCGCGACCCTGCGGCTCAAGCGTCTCTACCCGGGCGCGATCCTCAAGCCCGCGGTGCGGACGATCCTCGTCCCGTTCCCGACGACGGCCCGCATCGGGGGCAAGCCGTTGCACGGCGTCGAGGTGCTCGCGTGGGCGAAGCAGCTCATCGACGCGGTCGTCGGGGGCGACGTCGCCGCGGCCGCTGCGGTGGGAACGGGAGCTCGCTGAACCTCGGGGTGAACTTCGCGCCGGGTGGCACCTGACGCGCCTCCCGCTCACGTACGGTTCCCGTATGGAGGCGCCGGCCCCACCTCAGCCGCGGCTCGCCGCGAGCGCCTCTGGCGCGCGCCGGACCGCCTACCGCGTCCCGCTGACCGGGCGGCAGCTGTGCGCAGGCGCGCTGGCCTCGGTAGCGCTGTTCGTCCTCGTCTATCTCGTCGAGGTGTGCACCCAGGCGGGCCAGCGGCAGGACGCCGTGGTCTTCGCCCGCTTCCAAGCCGTCCCGTTCGGCGAGCTCGCAGGCCCGGTCCGCGACGGTGTCCCGATGCTCCTCGGTGCCGCGACGGTGGTGCTCGGCGTGCGGGCCCTGATGCGCCGCACGGTCCGTCCCGTGCTCGCTCAGGCCGTCGTGGTCGTGCTCGCCGCAGTCGGGTCGGAGCTGCTCAAGGAGCATCTGCCTCGTCCGTACCACGGCACGTTCGCCTACGTGGAGAACACGTTCCCCTCGTCCCACATGGCGACGACGACGGCGCTCGCCTGCGCGGTCCTCGCGCTGTGGGGCACCGGGCGATGGCGGGCCGAAGGGGCGTTCGTCGTCCTGCTGCTGACGTTCGTGGCCGGCATCTACAACGTGACGGGGTTCGCGCACCGCCCCTCCGACGTCGTCGGGGGAGTGCTCGTGGCGCTGGCGCTCGAAGGTTTCGTGCTCGCCGCGCTCGGCCTGGGTGTCAGGCGTCCGCGGGCCGTCCCGCCGCCCGACCACACGGGCTGACCTGCGCCGTCGGGCCGGGGGAGCCCGGCCCGACGCGGGACGTCAGACGATCGCGCGCTGAGCCAGCCGCTGCAGGTCCTCGGGCGTCGCCTCGTACGCCCGCCCGCCGAGCGTCGACCCCCCGAGCGCCTCGCGCACCGCGACGGTGCGCGCGATGTTCGCCTGGATCATGCCGCGCAGGAACCCGGGGTTCTCCGTGAGGATCGCGGTGGGGTGGCTCTGCTGGACGAGGAAGTCCCAGTGCTCGTCGCCGCCGTCGTGCAGGAACACGGGCAGGGCGGGGTTCTCGCGGGTGCGCGCGTTGGCGAACTCGAGCGCGGCGAGGCGGTCGTGGTCGAGGTCTGCTGCGGCGCCGGTGGTGAGGTAGGTGGTGACCTCGTTGCCGCTGACGACGGTCACGAGGACGTAGCCGTCGTCGCCGAAGCCGAGCAGCAGGTTGCTGGAGACGCTCGTGTCGGGGAGCTGGGCGACGTTGAGCTCGGCGGCCTGGATGGCGGCGCCCAGCTTCTGGATGGCGTCGTGGGCGTCCTCGAGCGGGTCGGGCAGCGAGAAGTCGGTCGGGTCGGTCATGGGTCCTCATCCGTGGCGGGTTGCGGCGTCGGTGCGGCGCACCGGTGCCCCAGTATGCCGTGCGGGGCGTGCTGCGCCGTCGGCCGTGAGTTGTTCCGACAACGCTGTCTCAAGTTGCCGAAGGTGAAGCATGCGGGTGACATGGACCAGGGGATCCAGGGGCCCCCACCGTGCCCGGCCGCCACGGCGGTCCGGTTCCGCACGGTCCTGAGCAACGACGAGGTATCTCAGGAGGACCAGGTGTCCGGAACGACAGCAGCACCGCAGGAACCCAGGAAGAGGAGAGGGCGCGCCCGTGCCGTCGGCGTCGCCGCGGCCGCGGCTCTCGCGCTCGCGGCCGCGCCGGCCGTCGCGCAGGCGTCGGGCTCGCCGGGCGGCACGACGACGGCGATCGCCGGGAGAGCCCCGGCCGCCGCGAGCGACGCGTGCCCGTGGGTCACGTCGCACGCCTCCGACACGGCGCGCGCGAAGCAGGTCGTCGAGCAGATGACGCTCGACGAGAAGATCACGCTGGTCCACGGGACCGCGGCCGGCTCGTACACGGGCCTGGTCTCGGGCATCCCGCGCCTGTGCATCCCCCAGCTCAAGCTGCAGGACGGCCCCGTCGGGGTCCGCATGAGCGACACGACCCAGCTCCCGTCGGCCGCGGCTCTCGCGGCCACCTGGGACACGAGCGCCGCGAAGGCGTACGGGAAGGTCATCGGGCAGGAGGACAAGACCAAGGGGGTCGACGTCGACCTCGGCCCCACCGTCAACATCGTCCGCGACCCGCGCTGGGGCCGCGCCTTCGAGTCGTACTCCGAGGACCCGTTCCTGACCGGCCAGATCGGCGCCCAAGACATCGAGGGGATCCAGTCCCAGGGTGTGATGGCGCAGGTCAAGCACTGGGCCGTCTACAACCAGGAGACCAACCGCAACAGCGCCGACGACGACGCGATCGTCGACGACCGCACGGTCCACGAGATCTACACCGCGGCGTTCGGGACGATCGTCGACGAGGCGAAGCCGTCGTCGGTGATGTGCTCGTACAGCTCGGTCAACGGCCCGTTCGCGTGCGAGAACTCCTACCTGAACAACATCCTGAAGAACCAGTTCGGCTTCCAGGGCTTCATCACGTCGGACTGGGGCGGCACCCACTCGACGGTTGCGTCCGCGAACGCGGGCCTGGACATGGAGATGCCCGGCTCGACGTACTTCGGGACGGCGCTCAAGACGGCCGTGCAGGACGGCCAGGTGCCGACGAGCCGGGTCGACGACATGGTGACCCGGATCCTGCGGGAGGAGTTCCGGTTCGGCCTGGTCACGAACCCGAGCCCGGACACGCCCGACGCCGACGCCTCCACCGCGGCGCACGTCGCCACGGCCCGGAAGGTCTCCGAGGACGGCACGGTGCTCCTGAAGAACGACGGGAACGTCCTGCCGTTCACGAAGAGCACGAAGTCGGTCGCCGTGATCGGCGACGGCGCCGGCGAGAACACCATGAGCGCGGGCGGCGGCAGCGCCGCGGTCGCGGGCACCGGCACGGTGACCCCGCTCGCCGGGATCACGGCCCGGGCGAAGAAGGCGGGCGTGGACGTCACGTACGCCCAGGGGCCGTCGAGCTCGGGCAAGCTGCCCGCGGTCCCGACGGACGTCCTTGCCCCCACCTCGGGCGACGGCCACGGTCTCACCGCCGCGTACTACGCGAACAAGGACCTGAGCGGTGACCCGACGGTCACGCGCACCGACCCGGACGTCGACTTCACGTGGCACGGCGCCCCGGCCGACGGCGTTCCCGCGGAGAACTTCTCGGCCTCCTGGAAGGGCACGCTCACCGCTCCCAGCACGGGCACCTACACGTTCTCGCTGACCAGCGACGACGGCTCGCGCCTCACGATCGACGGCAAGACCGTGATCGACAACTGGGGCGACCACGCCAGCAAGACCGTCACCGGGACGGTCGACCTCACCCAGGGCAAGGCCGTGGACATCGAGGTCGACTACTACCAGGGCACGGGCGACGCGCTCGTGAGCCTGGGCTGGACGACGCCCGGCAGCGACCCGATGGCCGACGCCGTCGCCGCCGCGAAGAAGGCCGACGTCGCCGTGTTCTACGCGAACGACTTCGAGTCCGAGGGCAGCGACCTGGAGAACATCGACCTCCCGGGCCGGCAGAACGACCTCATCGCGGCCGTGGCCAAGGCCAACCCGCGCACCGTGGTCGTCCTCAACACGGGCTCGGCGGTCACGATGCCGTGGGTCGACGACGTCGCGGGCGTGCTCGAGGCCTGGTACCCGGGCCAGGAGTCCGGGAACGCGATCGCGTCGATCCTGTTCGGCGACACGAACCCGTCCGGCAAGCTGCCGGTGACGTTCCCGAAGTCGCTGGCGGACGTCCCGGCGTCCACGGACGCCCAGTGGCCGGGCACCGACGGCAAGGTCCAGTACTCCGAGGGCCTCGACGTGGGCTACCGGTGGTACGACGCGAAGGACGTCGAGCCGCTCTTCCCGTTCGGGTACGGCCTCTCGTACACGAAGTTCCGGGTCTCGGGGCTGCACCTGAGCAAGGCGACGATGAAGGAGAACGGCAGCATCGTGGCGACCGCGACGGTGACGAACGCCGGCAAGGTCGCGGGCTCCGACGTCGTGCAGGTCTACCTGTCCCAGCCGAAGAAGGCGGGCGAGCCGCCGAAGTCGCTCGTCGGGTTCCAGAAGGTCGCGCTCGAGCCGGGCAAGAGCACCAAGGTGCACGTCACGATCACCGCGAAGGACGCGTCGGTGTGGAGCACCCAGGCCCAGACCTGGGCCCTGACCCCGGGCACGTACACGGTCCGGGCGGGGGACTCGTCGTCGAGCCTGCCCACCAGGGACTACTTCTCGGTGACGAAGACGACGCAGCCGCGCTGGGTGAGCGTGAAGGCGCCGAGCCTGGCGAAGGCCGGGAAGACGGTGACGGTCCGCACGACGTTCACCAACAAGTCCACGACGACGGCCCGCGACGTCCGCACGAGCCTCGACCTGCCCGACGGGTGGACCACCTCGCCCCGCACGATCAGGACGAGCAAGGTGGCGCCGGGCACGTCGGTCAGCTCCACGTGGCGCGTGTCGGTGCCGGCGGACGCCACGCCCGGCGACACCACGATCACGGCGACATCGCGGTATGCGGGCGGGACGTCGTCGGGCACGGCGACCGTCCAGGTGCCGTACGCGTCGCTGGCCGCCGCGTACGACACGGTCGGGTGAGCGACGACGCCGACGAGACCGCCGGCAACCTCGACGGCTCCGGGTACTCGTACTCGCTGCAGGCGCTCGCGTCCGTCGGGGTCGTGCCCGGCAAGGCGATCCCGGGCGGGTACGGCGGGCTCGTCTTCCCGGACGTCGCCGCCGACGAGCCCGACGCCGTCAGCGCCGCCGGGCAGACCGTCGCGCTCTCCGGCTCCGGCACGAGCCTCGCACTGCTCGCCACCGGCACCAACGGCGAGCAGAAGGGCGACCTGACGATCACGTACACCGACGGCACCACGTCGACCGCGACCGTGGACGTCAACGACTGGTACAGCAACAAGGCCGTAGCGGGCTCCGTGCTCGTCGCGACCACGCCGTACTGGAACCGCCCGGCCGACTCGGGGTACTCGCGCGACACGAAGGTCAGCCTGTACGCCACGACCGTTCCGGTCACCGCGGGCAAGACGATCGCCTACGTGACGTTCCCGGACGTCCCGCGGCTGCACGTGTTCGCGGCGAACGTGACGGGGTGATGCTCGCCCGGTGACGGTCCGCGCGTGGGCACGGCGAGCCGTCCGCGCACCCGAGGTGACCGGGCAGGCAGAGGCGGGGCGAGGGGTAGGGGTGCGCGGTCGTGGCGGGCCTGGCGGGAGGCCGCGAGGAACGAGCGGCCGGATGGTAGACCGCGCACCCCTACCCCTCTCCCCGCCGCCCGAGCCACGACCGGCGCCCGTACGATGGCGCGGTGACTCGCCCTCCGCGCTTGCCGCTCGTCGCGGTCGCGGCGCTCGCGCTCCTGACGCGCGGGTGGGCGTACCTCGACCCCCGGCAGCTCGTCGCCGCGCGCGAGCTCGACGACGCGACGATGTACTCGGTGTCCGTGCAGCTCGTGCACGGTCACCTTCCGTACCGCGACGTCCTCTACCTGCACCCGCCCGGGATGCCGCTCGCGATGACGCCGCTCGCGTGGCTGGCACGGTGGACGGGTGACGCGTGGGCGCTCGCTGTGGGGCGGGCCGGGATCGTGCTGCTCGGTGTCGTGTGCACGGTGCTGGTCGGGCTGCTGCTGCGGCGGCGAGGGACCGCGGCGGTGCTGGTGGGTGCGGGGCTGTACGCCGTCTGGACGCCCGTGGTCCGCACGGAGCGCGTCGCGCTCCTCGAGCCCGTCCTCACCGTGTGCTTGCTGCTCGCGCTGCTCGTCCTCCAGCGGCCGGCTGGCGGGGGTGCCGTCGGGCGTGCGGCTTCCCGCCTCCGCCCGACGACGACGGCACCCTTGCTCGCGGGTGCGCTCACCGGCGTCGCGCTCACCTTCAAGCTGTGGGCCGGCGTCACCGCGGTCGTCCTGCTGGTCGTCGTCCTCGCGACCCGCGGGCTGCGCGCCGCCGGGTGGTTCGTCGGGGGCGGCGCCGCGGTCGTGGCGGTCGTCGTCGGGCCGTTCGTGGCGCTCGCTGAGTCGGCGGTGTGGCGCGACACCGTGACGGCCCAGGCGGGGCGGCCCGCGACCGTGGACGCGTTCGCGTACCGGCTGCGGAGGTTCTCGCCGTTCGACGGGTTCGGTTCGACGTCGTGGTCGGACGCTGCCCTGCGGGTCGGGGGCGTCGTCGTGGCGGTCGCGCTGGTCGCGACGGTCGTCGTCGGGGTGGCGCGGTGGGCGCGCTCGCGTTCCGACGCCCGCCGGGACGAGACGACGACGTGGGCGCTGCTCGCCGTCGCGCAGGCGCTGACGGTGCTGGTCGCGCCGTCGTTCTTCTACCACTACGCCGCCTTCCCCGCGCCGGCGCTCGCCCTGCTCGCGGGGGCTGCGGGCGCCGCCGCCCGGTCGTGGGGGCGGAGGCTGCGTCGTCGGGCGGGGGAGCGGGGCGTCCCGTGGGCCGCGGTCACCGCGACCCTGGGCGCGGCGGTCCTCGCGGTGTGCGCGGTGAGCGCGTGCCTGCCGACGAAGCCCGCGCAGCCCTCGAACGCGTCGGTGGCCACGTGGGCGGCCGGTCACCGCTGCGTGTGGGGGCTGGCGTCGGCGGTGGTCCGCGCGGACGCGGCGACGCCGAACGCGGAGCGCGGCTGCGACGTCCCGCCCGACGTCTACGGGCAGGGCGTCCTCGCCGCGACCCGGTCGGGAGCACCGGTGACCGGGACCGTGCTCGACGACAACCCCGCCTGGACGGCCGAGATGCTGCGCCAGCTCGCGACGTCGGACGCCGCGTTCCTGCCCCTGCCGCAGGACGGACGTTGGCTGCGGGGCGAGTCGGAGCGCGTCTTCGAGGAGCAGTTCGTGCACGTGGGGACCGCGGACCCGTTCGAGCTGTGGGAGCGCCGAACCCCCTGACGCGCCGATGCGCTGGCGCCGTCCCGGGACAAGTCCGGCCCCGGCGCGCATGATGGGGCGATGGCGAGCACCCAGGCGAAGAAGACGAAGACGCCCCCGCGCATGCCCTACCTCGACTTCCTCGGCGAGCTGCACACGCGGCTGCGTCCTCGCACCTACCTGGAGATCGGCGTCCGCAACGGCGACAGCCTCGCACGGAGCAGGCCCCAGAGCCGCAGCGTCGGCATCGACCCGGAGTTCCTCGTGAAGGCGCCGCTCCGCGGCACCGTCAGCCTCGAGCGGACGACGAGCGACGACTACTTCGCCCGCCCGGACGCCACGGACTGGTTGGGGGGCGAGATCGAGCTGGCGTTCATCGACGGCATGCACCTGTTCGAGTTCGCGCTGCGCGACTTCATCAACGTCGAGAAGCACTGCACGTGGTCGAGCGTGATCGTCTTCGACGACATGTTCCCGCGCACCGTCGACGAGGCCGCCCGCGACCGGCACACGAGCGCGTGGACGGGCGACGTCTTCCACATGCAGGACGTCCTGCGGACCTACCGGCCCGACCTCACCGTCCTGGTGGCGGACACCCACCCGACGGGCCTTCTCCTGGTGACCGGGCTCGACCCGTCGTCGACGGTCCTCGACGCCGCCTACGACGAGATCGTCGCGCGGTACGTCAAGGACGACCCGCAGGACGTCCCCGACGACGTGCTGCGCCGGGTCGGCGCCCTGGACCCGGTCAAGCTGCTCCGCTCACCCCTGTGGGGCTGCCTGCACCGCGGCCACCTGCCGTTCCACCCGCGCGACAAGGGGCTCGAGGAGATCACGGAGGCGCTCGAGCGTCCCGACGACTACCGGCGTCGTCGGCGAGCGCTGCGGGAGCGGGTGCAGCGCGAGGCGCGGGGGATCGCACGACGGGCCAAGTTGCGGGCCCCGGCGAAGCGTCCGGGCTGAGGGCTCGGTGAGTCTCGCCTGACGGCCGGGACTGCTGGTGCGCGCCACGGGCACTACGCTGAGGTCGTATCCCTCCCCTCTTCGTAAGGAGCCACTGTGGCCAGCATCGAAGCCGTAGGTGCCCGCGAGATCCTCGACTCCCGCGGCAACCCCACCGTCGAGGTCGAGGTCGTGCTCGACGACGGCACGTTCGCTCGCGCGGGCGTCCCCTCGGGTGCCTCGACCGGCGCGTTCGAGGCCGTCGAGCGCCGTGACGGCGACAAGGCCCGCTACGGCGGCAAGGGCGTCCAGGGCGCGGTCGACGCCGTGATCGACGAGATCGCCCCCGAGCTCATCGGGTTCGACGCCGAGGACCAGCGCCTCGTCGACCAGGCGCTCATCGACCTCGACGGCACGCCCAACAAGGGCCGCATCGGCGCGAACGCGATCCTCGGCGTCTCGCTCGCCGTGGCCAAGGCCGCCGCGAAGAGCGCGGGCCTCGAGCTCTACCGCTACATCGGCGGCCCGAACGCGCACGTCCTGCCCGTCCCGATGATGAACATCCTCAACGGCGGGTCGCACGCGGACTCGAACGTCGACATCCAGGAGTTCATGATCGCGCCGATCGGCGCGCCGACGTTCCGTGAGGCGCTGCGCACGGGTGCGGAGGTCTACCACTCGCTCAAGAGCGTCCTCAAGGAGCGCGGGCTCGGCACGGGCCTCGGCGACGAGGGCGGCTTCGCGCCGAACCTGCCGAGCAACCGCGACGCGCTCGACCTCATCGTCGTCGCCATCGAGAAGGCCGGGTTCACCCCGGGCAAGGACGTCGCGCTCGCGCTCGACGTCGCGTCCAGCGAGTTCTTCGACGACGACAAGTACGCGTTCGAGGGCAAGTCGCTGCAGGCCGCCGAGCTGATCGAGTACTACGAGGGCCTCGTCGCCGACTACCCGCTGGTCTCGATCGAGGACCCGCTGAACGAGGAGGACTGGGACGGCTGGGTCGCGCTCGTCGAGCGCCTCGGCGACAAGATCCAGGTCGTCGGCGACGACCTGTTCGTCACCAACCCGGAGCGTCTCGCCAAGGGCATCGAGCTCAAGGCTGCGAACTCGCTGCTCGTGAAGCTCAACCAGATCGGCACGCTGACCGAGACGCTCGAGGCCGTCGAGCTCGCGCAGCGCAGCGGCTACACCGCGATGGTGTCGCACCGCTCGGGCGAGACCGAGGACACGACCATCGCCGACCTCGCCGTCGCCGTGAACGCGGGCCAGATCAAGACGGGCGCGTCCGCTCGTGGCGAGCGCATCAACAAGTACAACCAGCTGCTGCGCATCGAGGAGTCCCTCGACGACGCCGCGACCTACGCGGGCGCCTCGGCGTTCCCGCGCTGGAAGCGCGGCTGACCGACCGCGACGCACGGCCGACGCGCCGTCATCCCTGCGGGGGTGGCGGCGCGTCGTCGTGCCGGCGCTGCCGGGTGGCCCGGGCGACCGCCGGGAGCAGCGCCGCGGCCTGGACGACGGCGCACAGGGCGGCTGCGACCCCGACGGAAGCGAGAGCGGTGGGCGCGCCGGCCACGGCGGACCCGGGTCCGAACGCCCACGCCGCGGTGGCGCACGTCGCAGCGACCGCGAGGAGGCCGACGGCCGTCGCGGACACGACGACGATCAGCACGTGCGCCAGGGCCGCCGTGACGACCTGAGCGCGGGTCGCGCCCACGCTGAGCGCGACGGCGGCGTCGGTGGTCCGTTCGCGGTCCGACATCACCACGGCGGTCGCGGAGCCCACGAGGGTCACGAAGAGCGGCAGCGCGAGGAGGAGGAGCAGCCCCGACGCGCCGGAGGCGTCCGGCTGCCGGCTGCCGGCCGCCTCCCCGGCCGCGACGTGCGCCGCCGGGATGCCGCCACCGAGCGCGACGACGGTGACCAGGGGACCGAGGGGACCGCTGCTGCGCCGCAGCAGCTCACCGGTCTGGGCGCGGGCGAGCAGCCAGGTCGCTGCCGGCTGCCTGGCGACGAGCCCGGTCCAGCGCCGCACTCCGTCAGCCGCGAACGTCGGCGCGAGCGCCACGAGCGCGGTCGCGGCCAGGGGGGCGACGAGCAGCACGGCAGTCTCGGGGTCGTCCGCTCCTCGTGCGCCGACGGCGACGGCGGCCAGGGCCGCGACGGTCGCGATAGCCAGGGCCCAGCGCCCCTTGCCCATCGCGGTGCGCTCGGTGCCGGCGTCGCGTCTCGGGTCGGCTCCCACGATGCGTCCGGCCCGGCGCGCGGGTCGCACGCCGGAGATCGTCGCGAGGACCACGACGGCGGCCGCGGCCACGGCGGCGCCGACCTCGCCCAGGTGCACGCGGACGCCCGCGAGGCCGGCGACGTCCTCGATCGCGAGACCCACCAGCCAGGGCGCGGCGACGACGGCGAGCCCAGCCCCTGCCGCCGCGCCCACGAGGGCCACGACGACGAGCTGTCCGAGCGCCACGGCCGAGGTCTGTGCGGGAGTCACGCCCGCGAGCAGCCAGAGCGCGAGCCGGCGGCGCAGCAGCGCGAGCGTCAGCTCGGCCACCGAGGCGACCGTGATCCCGACCGCCACCGCGGTGAACGCCAGGGTGGTGCCGCTCAGGCCGTACAGCGCGAGCGCCGCCACCCCGGGGGTGTCGGTCGCCGTCACGACCGGGCTCACGGCCAGCCCGGTCGCGAGTCCCGCCGTGGCGGACACGGCGAGCACGCCCAGCCACACGGTCAGGCCTGCCCTGAGCTCGGCGTACCCGAGCCGGAGCAGCGCGGTCACGACGTCTGCCGTGCGCCGTCGAGCGCGGCGAGGACGAGCTCGGGGATGGGCGCCCGGAGCTCGGCGACCGCGGACCCGTCCCGCAGCACGAGCACCCGGTCCGCCGTCGCCGCACCCACGACGTCGTGGGTGACGAGCAGGACCGAGCCGCCCTCCTCCGCGAGCCCGCGGAGCAGGTGCAGCACGCCTGACCCGCTCGCGGTGTCGAGCGCTCCGGTCGGCTCGTCCGCGAAGACGACGTCAGGGCGCACGGCGAGGGCGCGGGCGATCGCGACCCGCTGCTGCTGTCCACCGGACAGCTCGGCGGGGCGGCGGTCCGCCTGCTCGAGGAGACCCACCTGCGCCAGAGCAGCGGACGCGGCGGAGCGGGCGCTCGTCCGACCGCCGGCGAGGCGCAGCGGCAGCTCGACGTTCTCCTGGGCCGTGAGCGACGAGACGAGGTTGTACGCCTGGAAGACGAAGCCGATCCGCTCGCGCCGCAGGAGAGCCAGCGTCCGTGCCCCGGCGGTCGCGAGGTCGTGCCCGAGGACGCGCACGCTGCCGGACGTCGGCCGCTCGAGGCCGGCGAGGCACGACAGGAACGTCGACTTCCCCGACCCGCTCGGCCCGACGACCGCCACCATCTCGCCCCGCCGGAGCACCAGGGACACGCCCCGTACCGCGGCCACGGCCGAGGCACCGTCGGCGTAGACCTTCTCCACGTCCCTCGCCTCCACGGTCGGGGGCGCGGGCGAAGCGTCGGTCATGGCGGTCCTCTCTCCGGCTCGCCTCGGAGCGTACGGAAGAGCGCGACCCGGATCCTGGTCGTGCGAGGGCTACCCGGGAGCCCGAGCTTCGTGGCCCTCGCACGGCCAGGTTCGGCGCGGGCCGGTCTGCCTACGGTCGGTGAGCGGGGGCAGCGGGTTCGGTCCATCCGCGGGCACGAGCCGTCCTGCACACAGAAGAGGGGACATGACATGCCTTACCTGACACTTTCCGACGGTACCGAGATGTACTACGTCGACCAGGGCGAGGGACAGCCGATCGTGCTGTGCCACGGCTGGCCGCTCAGCTCCGACGCGTGGCAGACCGAGCTCAAGGTCTTCTTCGACGCCGGCTACCGGACGATCGCGCACGACCGCCGCGGGCACGGTCGGTCCTCCCAGACCTCCACGGGCAACGACATCGACACCTACGCGCGGAACCTCGCGGAGCTCGTCGAGCACCTCGACCTGCACGACGTCGTGGTCGTCGGGCACTCGACGGGCGGTGGGGAAGCGGTCCGCTACGCGGCGAAGTACGCGGGCGGCCGCGTCGCGAAGGTCGTGACCGCGGGGGCGATCCCGCCGATCATGGTCAAGTCGGAGTCGAACCCGGACGGGACCCCGATCGAGGTCTTCGACGAGATCCGGGACAACGTGCTCAACCGCCGGTTCCAGTACTGGTACGAGCTCGCCGAGCCCTTCTACGGTGCGAACCGGGAGGGGGCCGACGTCTCGCAGGGGCTCAAGGACGACTTCTGGCGGCAGAGCATGATGTGCGGCCTCCCCGCCGCGTACGACTGCATCGAGGCGTTCTCCGAGACCGACCAGACGGAGGACCTCAAGGCCCTCGACGTCCCGATCATGATCGCTCACGGCGACGACGACCAGATCGTGCCGATCGACGACGCCGCGAGGAAGTCCATCGAGCTGGTCAAGCACGGGACGCTCAAGGTCTACCCGGGTGCCTCGCACGGCATCCACGGCGCGTACCAGAAGCAGCTCGACCAGGACATCCTGGACTTCATCAAGGCCTGACGGCGCGCGGTGCCCGGACGTCGGCCGCGCGTCGGCGGCGTCCGGGCACCGGGCCTCTCAGGGGCACGGCGGTCACGCACGCAGGACAAGGAGCAGGCATGGACGAGGACCTGGTCGCGCTGTCCGTCCCGGGCACGGTGGCCGACGCCGTGGCCGAGGTGGAGCGATCCGCCACGGCGAGCGGCATGACGGTGTCAGGGCTGGTGGACCACGCGGCGGCCGCCAGGGACGTCGGGCTCGAGCTCGACGACGCGGTGGTGGTGACCTTCGGCAACCCCCGGGTGGGGACGCGCCTGATGCAGGCCGACCCCCGATCGGCGCTCGACCTCCCGTTGCGGCTGCTGGTCTACTCCGACGCGGGGACGACCACGCTGCTGTACCGCCGCCCTCGCACCCTCGGCGCTGCGTTCGCGCTCGAGGGCGAGGAGGAGACGCTCGCGACCCTGGCCGGCGCTCTCGCGCGACTCGTCAGCGCGGTCGCCGGCGCCGTCGACCCGTCGGCGGGGGCCTCGGGACCAGGGAAGGGCCGGCCATGAGCGGCGCGAAGCCGCCGGCCGGCCGGATCCCGCTCAACACGTTGGCGGTGGCCTTCGGGCTCGCCGGCCTCGCCGAGGCCTGGACGGCGGCGGGAGACGCGCTGTCGTTCCCGACGGCGGTCGGGTCCGCCTTCTGGGCCGTCGTGGCGGTCGCCTGGGTCTGGCTCCTGGCGGCGCACGTCCGCCGAGGCGCCCAGGTGCGCAGGCCGCTGTCGCAGCAGCTCGCGGACCCCGTGCAGGGCCCCATCGCGGCGCTCGTGCCGGTGGTGGCGATGCTGCTGGGGACCGCCCTGCTGCCCTACTCGCGCGGAGCGGGCCAGGTGGTCGTCGCGCTCGCGATCGTCGCTGCGACGGTGTTCGCGGGCTGGTTCGTCGGACACCTGCAGGACGGCGGCGTGTCGGTCGACGCCGTCCACGGCGGCTATTTCCTGCCGACGGTGGCCGCCGGCTACATCGGTTCGTACGCGGCCGCACGGTGCGGCTGGGACGAGGTGGCGGCCGGCGCCTTCTTCCTCGCCACCCTCGGCTGGGTGGTGACGCTGGGTGTCCTGCTCGCGCGCCTGGCGTCTCGGCCGCCGCTGCCGCCGCCCCTCGTCCCGACGCTGGCGATCCTCGTGGCACCACCGGTCGTCGGCGGTCTCGCGTGGTACGCGATGCGCGGGCCGCACATGGACGCGGTGCAGGCCGGCTTCGCCGGGGTCGGCGTGGTCTTCTTCCTGGCCCAGCTCGCGTTCGTCCGCCGCTACCTGGCGCTGCCTTTCACGTTGGGCTTCTGGTCGTTCACGTTCCCGTTCGCCGCCGTCGGCGAGTACGTGATCGTGTGGCTGGGAGTGCTGCGGCCCGCGGGCTGGCAGGTCGGTGTGGTCGTGCTCCTGGTCCTGGTGACGGCCCTGGTCGTCGGCGTCGCGGCCCGGAGCCTGGTCGAGGTGGCGCGGGGACGCATCGCCCGGGCCGAGCGCGTGCTGCAGGCCGGTGACCAGAGGGCGCTCCGGTGAGCGAGCCGCTCCTGCGCGGCGCGACGCTGCTGGCACGCGAAGGGACGTCGGCCACCGACGCCGCGGTCGCGTTCCCGGCTCTGGACGAGGACCAGCTGGGGCGCCTGAGGCGGTTCGGCGTCGCCGGGGACGTCGACCGGGGCACGGTCCTCGCGGCGGTCGGGGGACCCGTCGCAGGACTGTTCCTGGTCGAGAGCGGCGTCGTGGACGTCGTCGTCCCGGAGGCGTCCGCCGGCCCGGGTGCAGCACCCGTGGAGCGGGTCGTCGCCCGGTACGGGACGGACAGCTTCACCGGCGAGCTGGGCCTCCTGACGGGCCAGATGGCCTTCGTCACGACGCGGGTGTCCCGTGCGGGGCGTGTGCGGCGGATCGGTGAAGCGGACTTCCGCAGGCTCATGGCCGAGGAGACCGAGCTGTCCGACTTCCTGCTGCGTTCGCTGGTCGCGCGCCGTGAGCTCCTGCGGACGGGCGTCGGCTCCGCGACGATGGCCATCGTCGGCGACTCGCGCTCGCGCGCTTCGCTCGCGCTGCGCACCTTCGCCGCGCGACAGCGTGTGCCGTACGTCTGGCTCGACGCGGAGAGCGTCGAGGGTCGCAGCCGGCTCGACGACGCCGGAGCCACCGGGGCCACGCTCCCCGTGGTCCTCGGCGCGGACGTCGTGCTGGAGGGCGCCACGCCGAGCCTGTTCGCGCGGACCGTGGGGGCGACGTACGACCGGCTGGGAACGGCCAGCCCTGACCTGCTGGTCGTCGGGGCGGGCCCCGCGGGGATGGCTGCCGCGGTGTACGGGGCCTCGGAGGGCCTACGGACCGTCGTGCTGGACGGCCAGACCGTCGGCGGGCAGGCGGCCGCGAGCGCGCGGATCGAGAACTACCTGGGCTTCGCGCACGGCATCGCGGGCGCCGAGCTGCTCGAGCAGGCGTGGTTGCAGGCCGAGAAGTTCGGCGCCGAGATCTTCGTCCCTCGGCCCGCCGACCGGCTCGACGTCGTGCAGGGGCGGCTGAGGCTGCGGCTCGAGGACGGGACGTCGCTCGAGCCGCGCGCGGTCGTCGTCGCGAGCGGCGTCCGGTACCGGTCGCTGCAGCTGGCGCGGTGGGACGAGTTCGCGGACGACATCTACGTGGCGGCGACCGCGATGGAGGCGCGCCTGTGCGCGAGCCGGCCGGTCGTGGTGGTCGGGGGCGCGAACTCGGCGGGCCAGGCGGCGCTCTTCCTCGCGGGGAGCGGGTCGACGGTGACTCTCGTGGCCCGCCACGGCCTCGCCAAGGGCATGTCGCGCTACCTGGAGGAGCGCGTCCGTGCCACCGACCTGATCACGGTTCTCGAGGACCACGAGGTCGTCGCGCTCGACGGCGGCCTGCACCTGGAGAGCGTCTCGGTCGCGCCGCGAGGGCGATCGGGGCCCCGGACCCGCGTCCCGGCCCGGGGGCTGTTCAGCTTCATCGGCGCCCAGCCGGCGTCGGGCTGGCTCCGGGACGTCGCCCGGGACGACGACGGGTTCGTCCTCACGGACACCGACCTGCAGGGAGCACCCGCGTTCGGCGCCCAGGCGGACGTGTGGCGCGCGTTGGGCCGCAGCCCGCTCCCCTTCGAGACGAGCGTGCCGGGCGTGTTCGCCGTGGGCGACGTCCGGCACGGCTCCCTCAAGCGCGTCGCCGCCGCCGTCGGCGAGGGGGCGAGCGCGGTCCACAGCGTGCACCGCGCGCTGGGCGACGTGTGACATCGCCCGCCGCGTCACCAGGTCGCCCCGGAGCAGGACCGCACGCGCCACCGGCATGGGTCAGATGACTGCACGGACGCCGTCGTGCCGGACGGACCGACCGTCCCGCCGGGCCTCGTGGGCCCGTACCGCCGGCGTGTGAGGTGTGGCGAAGCGACCGATGCCCGGACCGCACCTCCCGTTCGAGACTCGCTACCAGGGCGAGCGCGGTGTCTCGTGCGAGAGGGGTGCTGGACGGATGAGCGGCTTGGTGGGGACCTACTTGAGGGACAGGCGGCAGCTGCTGCGGCCTGCCGACGTGAACCTGCGGCTCTACCCGGGCCGTCGGCGCGTGGCGGGGCTGCGCAGGGAAGAGGTCGCAGAGCTCGCGGGGATCAGCCCCGAGTACTACGTGCGGCTGGAGCAGGGACGGGGGCACCAGCCGTCGGCGCAGGTGCTCGGCGCGCTCGGGCGCGCACTGCAGCTCGGCCCGGACGCTCGCGCCTACCTGCGGCGGCTCGCGAGGCTCGACGCGGGCGAGACGCCCGCGGACCAGCCGCCGACGTGTGCGAGGGACCGCTCGCTGACCGCGCTGGTCGACGTGCTGACGTTCCTGCCGGCCGTCGTGGTCGACCGGAACCAGGACGTCGTCGCGGCCAACGGCATGGCGGCGCGGATCTGCGACCCCGCACTGGCGGTCGGCGCGAACGCGGCGGTCGAAGCATTCTCCCGGCGGGACGACGCGCGGTGGGAACGGGGGGCGGCGGCGGCGCTCGCTGCGCTGCGCTTCCACGCCGACCCGCGCGGACGCAGGTTCGCCGAGGTCGTCGACGAGCTCTCCGACGTGGGCGGGGCGCGGTTCGCGGAGCTGTGGGCGCGGCACGAGGCCAGGCGCCTGACGCCGGGTCCCGTGGTGCTCGGCACGGGCCAGGAGCGGTGGGAGCTGCGGCTGCAGCCGCTCGACGTGCCGGCGTGCCCGGGGGCGACGCTGCTGCTGCTGAGCGCGCCGCCCGGAACGCGCGAGGCGCACGAGCTCGGCCGCATGGCAGCGGCGGAGCGGCGGGCGGACCTGACCGCGGACACCGACCTGGCCACCGACCCGGCACGCCTGCCGGTCGGGACCTGACCGAAGGACCGACGAGGGAGGAAGACCATGACACTGCTGGACGAGATCTTCGAGGCGTACGGCGGGCGGCGCGCGTGGCAGGAGGCGAGCTCGATCACGGCACGCCAGTTCTTCGGCGGGGTGCTGTGGGCGATGAAGGGCCATCCGGGCGCGCTCGACGACGTCCAGGTGACCGTCGACCTGGACCGTGAGCACACCCGGCAGGAGCCGTTCTTCGAGCCCGGCCTGCACACCGACTTCACTCCGGGTCGCGTCGCCGTCGAGCGCACCGACGGCACCGTGGTCGACGAGCTCGTCGACCCGCGGGCCTCCTTCGCCGGTCACACGCTGGAGACCCCCTGGACCCGCCTCCAGCTGGCCTACTTCTCCGGGTACGCGATGTGGACCTACACGACCGAGCCGCGGTCCCTCGTGCTTCCGGGGGTCCGCACCGAGGAGCTGGGCACGGTCGAACGTGACGGACGGTCCTTCCGGATGCTCGGCGTGACGTACCCGGACGACGTCGCGACCCACACGCCCCACCAGGTGCTGTACGTGGACGCCGAGGGTCTGATCCGCCGACGCGACTACGCCGTCGACATCGCCGGCGGGACGCCCGCCGCGCAGTACGCGAGCGACTTCACGTGGGTCGACGGGCTGCTGGTCCCGACGAGCCGGGCGATCTTCTCCCGCGACGAGACGGGCGCGAAGGTCCCTGACCCGGTGATCGTGTCGATCCGGCTCGAGAAGGTCGTGGTCTCGTGACGGCGACGGAGACGTCGGCGCGGCGGCGCGACGGGTTCCTCGCCGACGCCGCGGAGACGCGCTTCGCGCACCCGGCCTTTCTGGACGCGCTCGCCGCGGGGCGCCAGGTCGTCGTGTTCGACGACCGCGGGACGAGCCGCTCGACGGGAGAGGCGACGGAGACCGTCGAGAGCCGTCGTCGACGGCGCGGTCGCGTTCGCGCGTGCCCTGGGCCTGACGCAGGTGGACGTCCTCGGCTGGTCGTGGCGGGCAGCTCCGCGGGCGGTGTGCCGGACCTGCCCGCCCCGCCGGCGAAGGTCGGAGAGGTGCTCGCGCACGAGCACAACGGCGACGAGGACCTCCTCTTCCTCTCCCCGTCCTCGTCGCGAACGGCGCCCACGACGTCATGATCAGCGCCTACGCGACCTATGCGACGGCGGGACGACTGCCTCGCGCGAAAGCCGTGCTCGGCAGCGACGCGGGGCACGCCTTCCTCTTCCAGCACGTCGAGGACTTCGCCGCCGAGGTGGCGCGGTTCCTCGCCTGACCCGACCTGCCACCCGGACGACGCACAAGGAGCACATCATGGCCGAGAACACCGCCCTCACCACGCCCAACCGGAGCATCGACGTGGGCGGGGACACCTTCGCCTACCGGCGCCTCGGCTCGCCCGGCACGACGCCGCCGCTCGTCATGCTGCAGCACTTCCGCGGGAACCTGGACTTCTGGGACCCCGACCTTCTCGACGCCCTCGCCGCCGACCGCGAGGTGATCACCGTCGACCTGCGCGGCGTCGGCGGCTCGAGCGGCGCGACGCGGACCTCGGTGTGGGAGGACGCCCTCGACGTCGTCGCCTTCGTCGACGCGCTGGGTCTCGAGACCGTCGACCTCTTCGGCTTCTCGCTCGGCGGCCACGTCGCGCAGGACGTGGTCCTCGCGCGCCCCCGGCTGGTGCGCCGGTTGGTGCTCGGAGGGACGGCGCCGATGGGGGCACCGGGGCTGCACCGCTGGAACGACGACGTCTACGCCTACGCGACGGGGGACGAGACCAGCGCCGACGACTTCGTCGCGCTCTTCTTCTCGGGGTCGGCGTCCAGCACCGCGCTCGCGTGGGAGCACCTGCGGAGGCGGTCGGCCCGCACCGAGGCGGACGTCCCGACGAGCCTCGCGGCGCGGGACGCCCAGCTCGTGGCGCTGACCGCCTGGGGGATCCCCGACCGCTCACGCCTGGAGCGGCTCTCCGCGATCACGCAGCCGACGCTCGTGCTGTGCGGGGACGACGACACGATGATGGTGACGGCCAACAGCGTGCGGCTCGCGGACGCGATCCCGGGCGCGCAGCTGCGGGTCTACCCGGACGCCGGGCACGGCTTCCTGGACCAGCTGCCCGTGCTGGTGGCGGAGCACGTGCGGCTGTTCCTCGGCCGCTGAACGGACGGCCCGGGGCCGTCGTCGGACAATGGACGCGGGGGGGAGGGCGAGGAAGGGGCGAGGGACTCCGCGTGATCGGTCGCGAGCAGGAGCTGTCGGCGGTCCGTGCGCAGCTGGCGCGGACCGGCGGCGACAGGGCCACCGTGGTGGTCGTCGAGGGTGCCGTCGGCGTCGGGAAGTCGGTCTTCCTGGCCGCGGTCGCCGAGCAGGCGTCGGCGGACGGCCTCCAGATCCTGACGACGACCGGGGTGCCGGGAGGGCAACCCGACTTCGGCAACCTCCACCAGCTGCTGCACCCCCTCCTGGGCGACCTGGGCTCGGTGCCGCGACGCCAGGCCGACGCGCTGGCCTCGGTGCTCGGGCTCGGGGAGGCCGTCGAGCGGAACGACCTGTTCGTGAGCCTCGCCACCCTGGCACTGATCGAGAACGCGGCGCGCGCGGCGCCCGTCGTGGTGGTCGTCGACGGGTTCGAGCACGTCGACACGCCGACCCGCCAGGTGCTCGAGTTCTTCGCCCGTCACCCGGCGGCCGGCGATCTGGCGCTGGTGGTCGGCCTCCGGGAGAGCGGGCGCGGCACCGAGGTCCTGCACGGGGTGGAACGGACCCGGGTCGTGCTGGCGGGTCTGACCCGTCAGCAGGCCCGCGCGCTGGTGGACGAGGCGTACCCCAGGCTGTCCGCTCGAGGAAGGCAGCGGGTGCTGGAGGAGGCACGCGGCAACCCGCTCGCCCTGCACGAGTTCGCGCGTGCGAGCTGGCTCCTCGAGTCCACGGGCGGTGAGCCCCGCGAGCAGCCGCCTGCCACCCGGCGTCTGGAGTCGGCGCTCCTGGGCGAGGTCGACGACCTCACCCGCGGAGCCCGCCAGATGCTCCTGCTCGCAGCCGCCGCGGCCCCCGGCACGCCGCTCGCGGAGCTCCTGGCCGCGGGGGCCGACCTGGGCGTGACGCCTGCCGCGATCGACGAGCTCGAGCGTCACGGCCTGGCCGACCCGACGGGCGGGTCCCTGCGACCTGCGGACCCGCTGCTGCTCTCCGTCACCTACGGCGGCGCGACGACGGCGGAGCGGCAGGCCGTCCACCAGGCCCTGTCGGCGGTGAGCGCCGACCCATTCCGAGCCGTGTGGCACCGGGCGGCCGCCGTGTCCTGGGTCGACGAGGCCCTCGCCGGGGAGCTCGAGGCGGCAGCGGTCACGGCGGACGCGCGCGGCGCCCGCCGTGAGGCCACCGCGGCCTTCGCGCGTGCGGCGCGCCTGTCCGACGACGTGGACGCGAAGGTCCGCCGGCTGTCGTTCGGGGCGGAGAGCGCGCGGCGCGGCGGCTTCCCGGAGGACGGCTTCGCCCTGCTCCAGGAGGCGCTCGCGCTCGCCCACCGGCCCGACGACGTCGCGCGGCTCGCTCTCACCGAGATCATGCTCGGGATCAGCTACGGGACGCCCGCCCGTTCCACCGAGGACGTCACGGCCGTCGCACGACGGCTCGGCGCGGCGCCTACGGAGCACGCCGGCGCGCTCAGCGCGACCGTGCTCGCCGGGGCCGCGGCCAGGATCTGGTGGCGTGGCCATCCGCCGGACGAGGTCGCGCTCGTCCGGGAGGCGCTCGGAGCGCTCGACGGCCGCGGCGGCTGGATGGTGGACCTCGCCCAGGGCATGCTCGACCCGATCGGGGTGGCCGGGCAGCTGAAGCCCCGCTTCGCCGAGATCCTGGACTCGGCGATCGAGTCGGCCCTGCACGAGCCGATGGGGCCGTCGGGGAGCTCGACGACGCGATGGCTCAACGCCCTGGCGCGCGCGGCAGAGTCGCGCCACGACCTCGCGGCGGCGGAGCGCGCGTGGGACGTGCAGGTACGCCAGCACCGCGCGACCGGCGCCGTCGGGGACGAGATCGTCGCCCTGTGCGGGCGCGCCCAGAGCCGACTGCTCGCCGGAGACCTCGCTCTGTCCTGGGCGGACGCGGCTGCCGCCGTGTCGCTCGCGGTCGAGCGCAGGTTCGGCGTCCTTGCCCGCGCCGCGGCTTCGGTCGCCGGGCTGGCTGCCGTCCTGCTCGGCGACGAAGGCGGCCTCGACGAGATGCGCCGGGTCGGTCAGGCCCAGGCCGGGGCCGACGTGTCGGTCTTCGTCCTCGCCTACGAGGAGTGGGCGGCCGGCCTCGCTGCGCTGCTCGCCGACGACGAGCGGCGCGCCTGGGAGCACCTGCGCCGCGTGACCCGGCATCCGTCGACGACGCGCTGGGCGGTCGCCGACATCGCGGAGGCAGGGGCGCGCAGCGGGCACCGCGACGAAGCGGCGGACGTCGTGGCGAAGGTGGCCGAGGACGCGTCGTCGGTCGCGTCGGCATCGCTCGACGCGCGGGTCGCCCGGGCGTGCGCCCTGCTCACCGACGAGGACCTGCAGGACGACGCGTTCGACCGCGCCGTCGAGCGCGGGATCGCCGCGGGCTCGGGGCTGGAGCTGGCGCGCACCCGGCTCGCGTACGGCGAGGCGCTGCGTCGTCGTCGGCAGGTCGTCGTCCCGCGCGAGCAGCTGCGGGCCGCTGTCTCGGGCCTCGAGGCGAGCGGAGCCGAGGCGCTCGCGGTCTGCGCGCGTGCGGCGCTGAGAGCCGTCGGCGTGGTGCCGGCGCGCGCGGTCGTCGACCCCGCGGCCGTGCTGTCGGAACGAGAGCTCGTCGTCGCGCGGCTGGCCGCGCAGGGCATGAGCAACAAGGAGATCGCGAGCGTGCTGGTCGTCTCGCCGCGGACGGTGGCCGCCCACCTGCACCGGGCCTTCCCGAAGCTCGGGATCACGGGGCGCGGCCAGCTCGCAGGCCTGCCGCTCACCTGAGGTCAGACGCCCGAGGCCTCCGGGGCGCCGATGACGGCGGCAAGCTGACCACGGTGGGCCACCTGGAGCTTCGCGAAGGCCCGGTGCAGGTGCGCGCCCACGGTCCGGCGCGACAGGTAGACCTGGTCGGCGATCTCGGCGTTGCTCATGCCCTGCGCGGCCAGCCGCGCGACGTGCAGCTCCTGTGCCGTGAGCTGGTCGAGCGACGGGTTGCGTCCGCCGGGCGCCGACGTCGCGCCGGTGGCGCGCAGCTCGACCCGCGCGCGTTCCGCCCACGGTTGCGCGCCCTGCGCCACGAACCCGTCGAGGGCGGACTGCAGCTCGGCCCGCGCGTCGACGACGCGTCGTCGGCGGCGCAGCCACTCGCCGTACGCGAGCCGGGTCCGGGCGAGGTCGAGGACGGCGTCCGTCCGCGTGCCGTGCTCGACCGCGCGGGCGAAGTGCTCGGCGGCGCCGTCGTCCTCGGTCAGGAGGCCGCGGGCACGCTCCAGGAGCATCCGGAGGTGCTCGGACCCCGTGGTCTCGGCGGCGGCCTGCGCGGACTCCAGCCAGACCTGCGCCTCGGGCGTGCGGTCGGCCCGCACCGCCGGCTCGACCAGGTCGGCTCCCGCCCAGAGCGCGACGGGAGCGTTGACCCGGGTCCGCGCGATCGCGTCGACTGCGTCGGCGTAGCGGTGGTCGACGGCAGCGAGGAGCCCTGCCGCCCACGAGGCTCCGGCGTCGACGCGGGCGACGCGTTCGGGACCCGAGAGTGCGGCCACCAGCTCGAGCGCCTTCTCGGCGTGCGCGACCTCGCCACGGTTCGCACGCGCACGGGCGAGATGCGCCGCGGCGTTCGCCGCCACCACGGGCAGGTCGAGCGCGTCGCACAGCCGCAACGACTGCTCGGCGTCCTCGACCGCCTCGTCGAGGTGGCCAAGGGTCGCGTGGACGCTCGCCCGCCCGCACAGGGCGACCGCCTCGTCGCTGACGCGCCCCGAGCCGTGGAAGAGCGTGACCGCCGACGTCCAGCACGTGCGGGCCACGGCCAGGTCCGCCCGCTCCTCCGCGACGAACGCGAGGCAGCTCAGCACGGGAGCGTTGGAGTCGACGGACCGTTCGCTCCAGGAGGTCATCAGCTCGGCGACGTCGCCGATGTCCCGGGCGGTGGGGTCGACGAGCGCGAGCCCGACGCGCCGGAGCGGGTCCTGCGGGTCGTCGGGCTGCGCGAGCAGGGCGCGGTGCACGCGTTCACGCACGGCCGGCGGCTCCTGGAGGACGAAGCACGAGGTGGCAGCCCAGACGAGCACCTCAGCCCGCGCGTCGGACGAGTCGGACGACGCGGCGAGGTCCACGAGGGCGTCGGGCCCTCGGCCGCCGCGCCCGGTGGTCATCTGGAGGAGCCACTCCGAGCGCGCGAGCGTCAGGACGGTCGCCTCGTCCTGGACCAGACGCCCCGCCTCGTCGATCAGCGTGCCGGCGACCGTGGTCAGTCCGGCCTGCCGGGAGAGCTCGGCAGCGCGAGCGAGACGACGCGCGCGGGCCGGCGGCTCCGATGAGAGCTCCGCGGCGCGGTGCCACGCCCGCGCGGCCTCACGGCGGGCGCCCTGGCGCGTCGCCCGGTCGGCCGCCTCCTCGAGCTCGCGGGCGACCCCCTCGTCCCAGCCGAGCGTGGCGGCGGCCCGGTGCCACGTGGCGAGGGTGCCGTCCCGCGCGACGTCCGCGAGGGCCCGGTGGAACGTCGATCTCGTCGTCGCGCCCGTCGACTCGTACACGGCCGAGCGGACGAGCGGGTGCCGGAAGACGATCTTGTCGCCGTCGACCCGGACGAGTCCTGCGCGTTCGGCGGCGTCGAAGGCGTCCGCCGGCAGGCCGAGCTGCGCAGCCGCGTCCAGGACCTCCCGGTAGCCGAGATCGTCGCCGGCCGCGGCCAGCGCGACGGCGCGCTGGGCCCGCTCGGGCAACGTGGCGACGTCGGCCAGGAACACCCGTTCGATCCGCGAGGTGAGGCTGACCGACTCGAGCCCGATCGCGGCGCCGGCGTCGGACGCCACCGTGCCACGTCCGGACGTCGCGGCGGTGGCGCCGAGCTCCGTCAGCGCGAGCGGGTTGCCCTGGGCCTGGGCGATCACGTGGTCGCGCTCCCGCACGCGCAGCTCGGGGGCGATGCGGGCGAGGACGCGGCGTGCGTCGTCCCGGCCGAGCGGCTCGATCCGGAGCTGCTCGGGGAACGACGGGGCGTGGTCGGCGTGGGGCGTGACGGGGCGCGTCGTGGCGAGGAGCGCGATCGGGGTGTCCCGGAGCCGGCTCGCGACGAAGGTGACGACGGCCGCGCTGGAGGGATCGAGCCAGTGCAGGTCCTCGACGACGACGAACAGCGGCCGGCCCGCGGCCGCCTCCTCGAGGAGGCCCAAGGTCGCCACGCCGATCACCAGGGGGTCGGCGGGCGGCCCGTCCTCGAAGCCGAACGCGACCCCGAGCGCGGACCGTTGACGCTCGGGGAGCCGCCCCAGGAGGTTCAGCACGGGGTGGAGGAGCTCGTGCAGGCCCGCGAAGCCGATGCCCTCGGTGGCTGCTCCGCCGTGGCAGAGGAGGGTCTGCAGCCCCGAGTCCCGGGCGATCCCGCGGGCGAGCCCGGCCAACGCCGTCTTGCCCATCCCGGGCTCGCCGACGAGCAGCAACGCGCTGCCCGAGGTGCCCGCCGCGGCGCCGACCAACCCCGCCAGGGCGGCGATCTCCTGGTCTCGTCCGATCAGGCTCGGGGGATCTTGCGGCACGAGACGAGCGTACAAGCGGGAGGTGTTTCCGGTCCGGGTTAGGTCAGTTGACCGATGCCTGGCCGTACGCCCGGCCGGACGATCGCCTGGAGCCGCCGGTCGTGGCGGTCGAGGAGGGGGAGGGTGGCCGACTGGAGGCGCCTGGCAGGACTGGCAGCCCAGGGGGACGTGGCGGCACTCGCGGAGGCGGCGTGCGACGCGCTCGTGCAGCTGTCGGGAGGGTCGAGCCCGAGCGGACGGCCCGTCGAGCCGTGGGCGGCACTGTGGCGCGACGACGGCGGACGGTGGACACGGCTCGCGACGCGAGGACCGGCCCCGGGGGTCCCGTCTCGGGACGACACGCGCACGGCGTCCTGCGCGGTCGTCGTCGACGGCCGGACGTGGGGGGTGCTCGAGGCGTCGAGCCCCCCGACGGGCGACCCGCTGACGCCGCTGGCCCGGGTGCTGGCGGACACGGTGGCACGCGAGGCCGCGTTCGAGGTGCTGCGGGCGAGCGGTGCGCACCAGGCGCTCCTGCTCCGGCTGACGGCGCTCGTCAGCGGCCGTGCGGAACCTCTCCCCGTGGCGGCGGCGGCGGTCCGGGAGCTGTGCGGCGTCGGCGTCGTGGACAGCGCGGCCGTGGTCCGTGCCGACGCCGAGGGCGCGCTGCGGGTCTCGTCGTGGCACTGTCGCGACCCGCGACGGGTCGGTGCAGGAGGCCCGACGGACGCCCAGCTGGGCCTCGTGTCGAAAGCGGTCGCGCGGCGGTCCCTGTCGTGCGGCGCCGCCGGCGTGGCGGCACCCGTGTTCGTGGACGGGGCGGTCTGGGGCGCCGTGGTCGCGTGCCCGCGGGAGGGCCTCGTCCGGCCCGCGCTCGACGTCCTTCCCCCGCTCGTCGCCGGTGTGGCAGGGATCGTCGGGATGGCGGCCTCGAACGAGACGGTCCGGGCCGAGCTCCTCGCGGAGGCGGACGCCCAGGCCGTGGTGGCCCGGATGTCCCGGCCGCTACTCGGGGGTGGACCGCCCGGCGAGGCCCTCGACCGCGCTCTCGACGAGCTGACGGAGCTCACCGGGGTCGGGCACGCGCTCGTCCTGCACGTGCGAGTCCGCGAGGCGTCCTCGGCGGTCGACCCGCGCGTCGCCGTGTGCGAGGTGGTCGCCGGCCGGATCGACCCGCTCCCACGCGGCAGCGTCCACGCGCTGGGGCGCGACGCGCCCGTCGTCCGCGCGCTGGCCGCCGGGGTCCCGCTGGCGCTCGCGACGGGTGGCGGTCCGTTCACCCGTCTGCTGCGTGACGCCGGCGTCGAGCACCTGGTCCCCGCACCGCTCGTGGTGGGTGGCGCGTCGTGGGGCTCGCTGGCGCTGGCGTCGTCGTCGGCACCCTCGGCGGCGGTCCGGCGGGCTGCGGTGGAGGCTGCTGCCCTCCTGGGCGTGTACCTCGAGCGCGTCCTGACGGTCGCGGGGTGGTGACGTCGTACCCGGGCGCGCGGCGCATGGTGCGGTCGCTTGACCGATGCGGGGCTGCGTCGGTGCCGTCGACCATGGTCGTGGAGCCGGTCGAGGTGAGCGGCGCCGTCGAGCGGAGGGGTCGGGAGATGAGGGACGTCGCGACGGGTGCGAGCACAGCACCGGGCACGCTGGCGGGGCACGTCGGTGCCACGGAGACGATCGAGGTCCGTACCGGCGGGCCGGCGGGCGGCCCCGGCCGGGTGACGCCGATCTGGGGCGTGGTGGTCGACGGCAGGGTGTACGTGCGCTCGTCGCACGGGGCGGCGGGACGGTGGTACGAGCGAGCGCGCCGGCGAGGGGAGCTGAGCGTCGTGACGCCCGGAGGTGACCTCTCCGCCCAGGTCGTGCCCGTGACCGACGACGCGACCCTCGATGCGGTCGACTCCGCCTACCGGCGCAAGTACGACGACTGGCCCCAGTACCTGCCGGCCCTCGTCGCGGCGCCCGCACGGGGGAACACCCTCGAGCTCGTCCCTGCGCCGGACGCTGCGGCGTCGGGGACGTTCCTGCTCGGCGGGGACCTGGAGGTGCGGCGCCTGGGCTACGGCACGATGCAGCTCACGGGACCCGGCGTCTGGGGGCCGCCGGAGGACCGCGACCAGGCGGTCGCCGTGCTGCGTCGCGCCGTCGAGCTCGGGGTCACCCTGATCGACACCGCGGACTCCTACGGCCCCGACGTCGCCGAGGAGCTGGTCCGCGAGGCCCTCGCGCCGTACCCGGAGGACCTCGTGATCGCGACCAAGGTCGGGTTCGCACGGCCGGGTCCGGGGCGGTGGGCCGTGGACGGTCGCCCGGAGCGGCTCCGTGAGCGTGCGGAGGGCAGCCTCCGCCGGTTGGGCGTGGAGCGCATCGACCTGCTGCAGCTCCACCGGGTCGACCCGCGGTACCCGCTGGAGGACCAGCTCGGGGTGCTGGAGGACCTGCAGCGCGAGGGCAAGGTGCGCCACGTGGGCCTGAGCGAGGTGGGGGTGGGCACTCTCGAGGCGGCGCTCGGCGCCATCAGGGTGGTGTCGGTCCAGAACCGCTACAACCTCGGGGACCGTGAGGCCGAGGACGTCCTGAGGTTCGCGGAGGCGCGCGGGCTCGCCTTCGTCCCGTGGTTCCCGCTCGGGACCGGCGGCCTGACGGCGCGCTCGGGGGCGCTCGGGCGCGTCGCCGACGCGCTCGGTGCGGAGCCGGCGCAGGTCGCGCTCGCGTGGCTCCTGCAGCGGTCGCCGGTGATGCTGCCCATCCCGGGGACGTCCTCCGTCACGCACCTGGAGTCCAACCTGGGCTCCGCGTCGCTCGAGCTGGACGAGGACGCGCTCGACGCGCTCGACGCCGCGGCGGGCTGACGGGAGGGGCGGCGTCCACGCCGGGGCGAGCCGTCAGAACGTGGAGAGGCTCGCGGCTCACGAGCTTGGGTCAAGTCGGCGGGGCGCGGCGTGTGTGCCGCGCGACCGAGGGGACGAACGGGCAGAATCGGGCCATGGCTCCGCGTCGCCCGTCCGCCCCGCAGGCCCGGTCCACCCGCCCGGCCGCCCAGGGCTCCGGCGCGTCCCCCCGTCCGACGGCGCGCGCGGCCACCTCCTCGAACCGCGCCCCGGCGCCGCGAGCGTCCGCCTCGCGCGGCACGTCGTCGTCCGGCACGACGGCGGCGGGCAAGGGCCGCGGCTCCTCCCGTCCCGCGACGGGAGCCACGCCCCGCGTGCGGCGCACGAGCCGGAGCCGGCGGGCCGCGGGCCGTGTCGCGGGGATGGTGCCCGAGACGATCACGACCCGCACGCTCGTGCTCGCGGGCGCGATCCTCCTCGCGTTCGTCATCCTGCTCCCGACGGCGCGCGAGTACGTCACGCAGTCGGCGGACCTCCGCGCCCTGCACGCGGACCTGGCGGCGACCCAGAAGCAGAAGGAGGACGCGCAGACGGCGCTGGACCGCTGGTCGGACCCCGCGTTCCAGAAGGCGCAGGCGCGTGCGCGGCTCGGCTACGTGATGCCGGGCGACAAGGCGTACCGGGTGATCGACCCGGGGAGCGCGGAGGCCGGCGTCAGCCCGATCACCGGCAAGCCGGTGTCGGCGGGCGTGGTCGACTCCACGGCCGACGACGCCTCGCCCTGGTATCGCACGATGTGGACGTCGGTCGAGGTCGCGGGAGAGGGCGTCACGACCGGGTCGAAGTAGCCGGCACCGGACGACGGTGCGGGTCGGGGACAATGGAGGCATGCCCCTCACCGACGTGACCGCCGACGACCTCGCCGTGCTCGCGGAGCAGCTCGGCCGCACCCCGCGCGGCGTCGTCGCGATCGGGGCTCGCTGCGTGTGCGGCCGCCCGCTCGTCGCGGTGACGGCGCCCCGGCTCGACGACGGCACGCCCTTTCCTACGACGTTCTACCTCACGCACCCCGGGGTGGTCGCGGCGATGAGCACGCTCGAGGCGCGCGGCGTCATGCGCGAGCTGAACGACCGGCTCGCCGAGGACGAGGAGCTCGCCGCCGGACACACGCGCGCGCACGACGACTACCTCGCGCGTCGGGCGGAGGTCGCTGCGCGGGCCGGCACCGGCGAGGTCCCGGAGATCGCGGGCATCTCGGCGGGCGGTTTGCCGACGCGGGTGAAGTGCCTGCACGCGCTCGCGGGGCACGCGCTGGTGGCGGGGCCCGGCGTCGACGTCGTCGGTGACCTGGCGCTCCAGCAGGCCGCGGACGAGGGGCTGTGGAGCGCGGACCGCTGCACCTGCTGACGCGCCGCCGTCGTCGGCCTGTCAGGCGCTGGCCGCTGTCTGCTCCGGCGACTGCCTGACGCGTCGCGGGCGGGAGAACCGTGTCAGGCGTTGGCCGCTGTCTGCTCCGGTGCGCGCCTGACAACTCGCGCGGCGCTGTGGGGGTGGGCGAGGCGCCCTGTGGCAGGCTGGTCGCCATGAGCTCCACCCGTGTTGCTGCCGTCGACTGCGGTACCAACTCCCTCCGCCTCCTCGTCGCCGACCTCGACCCCGAGACGGGCACGCTCACCGACCTGCACCGCAGCATGGAGGTCGTCCGGCTCGGGCAGGGCGTCGACAAGACGGGCATGATCGCGCCCGAGGCGCTGCAGCGGACGCTCGACGCGACGTCCCGCGCGGCCGACGTCGCCCGCGAGCTGGGTGCCGAGCGCGTGCGGTTCGTCGCGACGAGCGCGTCGCGGGACGCGAGCAACAAGGACGACTTCTTCGAGGGCGTGCACGACCGTCTCGGCGTGTACCCGGAGGTCGTGTCGGGCGAGGAGGAGGCGGCGCTGTCGTTCCGGGGCGCGACGAGCGTCGTGGGCGGGCGCTTCGACGCCCCGTACCTGGTCGTGGACCTGGGCGGCGGCTCGACCGAGCTGGTGCTGGGCTCGCGCGAGCCCGAGGCCGCGTTCTCGATGGACGTCGGGTGCGTGCGGATGACCGAGCGGCACCTCGCGACCGACCCGCCCACGGCGGCCGAGGTCGCGGCCGCGCGCGCGGACGTGCGGGCGGCTCTCGACGAGGCGCTCGCCGTCGTCCCGGTCGCGAAGACCGCGACGCTCGTCGGGCTCGCGGGCACCGTGACCACGGTGACCGCGCACGCCCTGCGTCTCGATCACTACGACCGCGATCGCATCAACGGCTCCGTCCTCCCGACCGACGACGTGCTGCGCGCGTGCGACGAGCTCCTCGCGATGACCCGCGCCGAGCGCGCGGCGCTGGGCTTCATGCATCCCGGACGCGTCGACGTGATCGGGGCGGGCGCGCTCGTGTGGTCGGAGGTCGTGACCCGGGTCCGCGACGAGGTCGCGGCGGCCGGCGGCGAGCTCGCGCGCGTCGTGACGAGCGAGCACGACATCCTCGACGGCATCGCCCTGTCCCTGGGCTGACGGCACGCGGCACGGTGCAGCGACACGCGGTACGAAGCTCTAGCCGGTAGTGCACATCGCGTAGTAGCGTGCGTGATGCGTCACCGTCGACGACGGACCGGCCACGACGAGAGGGACCGCATGGACACGACCCAGCTCCTCAAGGGGGTGCTCGACGCCGCTGTGCTCGCGGTCGTCGCCGACGCGGACGGGTACGGCTACGACGTCGTCCGGCGTCTGCGCTCATCGGGCCTCGACGACGTCGCCGACGCATCCGTCTACGGCACGCTCCGCCGCCTCTACGCAGCGGGCGCGCTCACGAGCTATGTGGTGCCGTCCGACGAGGGCCCGCACCGCAAGTACTACGGCATCAACGCGCAGGGCCGGGCGATGCTCGACGTCCAGCGCAAGGAGTGGGGCTCGTTCGCCCGCACCGTCACGTCCCTCCTCGACCCCACCGAAGGAGCAGCCCGATGAGCACCACCGTCCCCCTGCCCGCGGCCTCGCCCGCGTCGGTCGCGCTGCACGCGCTCGTCGCCGACTACGCCCGCGCCGTGCGCGCCGAGCTCGACGACCTGCCCGCCGACACCGTCGACGACCTCACCGACGGCCTTGAGGCCGACCTCCTCGACGCCCTCGCCGACACCCCGCTCGGGTTCTCGCGGCCCGACGACGGCCCTCGCCCGGGCACGGAAGTCGCCGACACGGTGGTCGCCCCGCCCGCCGGTGGTACGGCTGCCTCCGGCGCACCGGGCGCGGGCGCCGCGCCGTCGTCGGACGTGCCGTTCACGGCGGCGACGCTCACCGCGCGCTTCGGCACGCCGGCGGCGTACGCGGCGGAGCTGCGCTCCTCGGCGGGACTCGCGCCGCGCGTCGTCGTGCAGGGGGCGGCGACGCGCCGGGGCATGGGCGTGGCATGGGCGGAGACGCGTGCCAGCTGGGCCGAGCGGTGGAGCGCCCTCCGGGTCGCGCCCGGGTGGAGGCCGGTCTTCGAGTTCCTCGAGGTGCTGCGGCCGGCGTGGTGGGTCGTGCGGGCATGGGTTCTCGTGACGGCGCTGCTGTGGACGCAGCGGCCGGTCTCGCTGGTCCCGAACACGCTGCCCGCGTGGGTGCTCCTGCTGGGAGCCGTCGTGTGCTCGGTGCAGTGGGGGCGCGGGGCGTGGCGGTTCCCGCTGCGGTTCCGCTGGGTCGGGACGCTGCTCGGGGTCGCCGCGGTCGTGCTGCTGGTGCCGACGTTCGCGACGGCGTACGCGGAGGGCGAGCCCGGCTCCGGTTCGTACTGGAGCGGGTACGACCAGGGGGCGCGCGACGCCGACCCGCAGTCGGACGGGATCTGGGTGGACGGGCGGCAGGCCGAGAACCTCTACGTCTACGGCGCGGACGGCAAGCTCGTCGACGGCGCTCGGGTCTACGACGACGCGGGCAAGGCGGTCCTGCTCGCGGACCCAGGGGACCTGGGGACGCTGCACGACGGCGACGAGCCCGCCTGGTTCGAGGTTCCGTCGCTCGACCGGTCGGGTCGGCAGCTCTGGAACGCCTACCCGCTCGAGCGGGCGCAGGTCGCGGTCGACGCGTACGGGAACGCCCAGTACGACGACCAGGGCATGCCGGTGCCGCAGCCCGGTGCGGGGGCCACCGCTCCGGTCGCGCCGTTCGACCAGGTGTCCCCGCTGACGTCGCGGGCCGCGCTCCCCGGCGCCTCGGCGCTCCCGGGCGACGGGACCACGCCGTCGCCGGCGCCGAGCGACGCGGCCAGCCCCGCGCCGTCGTCGGACGCGACCCCGACCTCGACCCCGAAGCCCACCAACCCCGCGAAGTAGACGTCCGCGCCGTCTACTTCGCGAAGTAGACGGCGCGGACGTCTACTTCGGCGAGGGGGAGGGGTGGGAGGGGCGTGGTGAGGCGCATATCACCAGGTGGTCGTGTGATTTCTCGCTGGACACGTGCGGTAATAGTCTGTTGCCCATGCCTCAGAACGATCTGACCTCGGTCAGCCCTGCCCAGAACGGCAGCCCCGCGGGCACCACGGTCCCGCGCATCCTCGTCATCGGCGGCGGGTCGGTCGGCCTGTACGCCGCACGTCGGCTCCGGAAGCGGCTGGGCAAGAGCCAGGCGCAGATCACGGTCGTCGACCCGAACCCGTACCTCACGTACGCGCCGTTCCTCCCCGAGGCCGCGGCGGGCTCGATCGAGTCGCGCTACGTCGTCGCGCCGCTGCGCAAGGCGCTGCCGGGCGTCGACATCGTCGAGGGCAAGGTCACGTCGATCTCGCACGCGGACCGCCGCGTGACGGTCGAGCCGAAGGAGGGCGACGCGTTCGTCCTCTCCTACGACGAGGTCGTCGTCGCGTTCGGCTCCGTCGCCCGTCTGCTCCCGATCCCGGGGCTCGCCGAGCAGGGCATCGGCCTCAAGACCGTCGAGGAGGCCATCGCGGTCCGCGACCAGATCCTCGACAAGATCGACGTCGCGAGCACCGTGACCGACGAGGCGCTGCGCCGTCGGCTGCTCACGTTCACGTTCGTCGGCGGCGGCTTCGCGGGCATCGAGGCCATCGCGGAGATCGAGGACATGGCGCGGGCGGCGGTCAAGAAGCACCCGACGCTCACGCAGTCGGACCTGCGCTTCGTGATGATCGAGGGCACCGGCCGGATCCTCCCCGAGCTGTCCGAGCCGATGGCGCTGTACGCCCTCGACCAGCTCAAGGACCGTGGCATCGAGTTCCACCTCAACACGTTCCTCAGCTCGTGCGTCGACGGCCACGTCGTCACGTCGACGGGCGTCGAGTTCGACACCGAGACCCTCGTGTGGACCGCGGGCATCAAGTCCAACCCGGTCCTGAACGACTCGGACCTCCCGCTCGACAAGCTGGGCCGCCTGCAGGTCCTCGCGACGCTCCAGGTCGCGACCGAGGACGGCACGATCGTCCCCGGTGCGTGGGGCGCGGGCGACTGCGCCGCGGTGCCGGACGTGCTGAACCCCGGCAAGTTCTGCCCGCCGAACGCGCAGCACGCGATCCGCGAGGGCGTGCAGCTCGCCGAGAACCTGGTGTCGAACCTCAAGGGCGAGCCCACCAAGGAGTACTCGCACAAGAACATCGGCACCGTCGCCTCGCTCGGTCTGTACAAGGGCGTCGCGGAGCTGTTCGGCAAGTTCAAGCTCCGCGGCCCGCTCGCGTGGGCGATGCACCGCGGCTACCACGTGCTCGCGATGCCGACCTGGAACCGCAAGCTCCACATCTTCAACGGCTGGGTCGGCCAGGCGGTCTACGGTCGCGAGACGGTCGCGCTCAACGCCGTCCAGGACCCGCGTGCCGCGTTCCGCGCCGCGGCCCCGGCCCCGAAGAAGACGGACGAGCCGCTGAAGCAGGTTGCGACGTCGGCTGCCGCCGACGCGAAGTGATCGCGCGCTCCTGAGCGCTCACGACGGGGACGGGCCTTCCGGGGTCCGTCCCCGTCGTCGTCCCCGGACCGTGCGAAGGTCCGGACCTGCGTCGTCGTCCCGTGCCCGACGACGTACGCTCGCCGTGCGCGCGAGCGCGCCGCCCCCGTAGCCCAACCGGCAGAGGCAGTCGGCTTAAACCCGATCCAGTGTGGGTTCGAATCCCACCGGGGGCACCGCGTCCTGTGGGGAATAGGCGGCCGGTCTCCGTGTTATAGCTGACATGTCAGGTAAGTATCTGTCACAGGAAGAGCTCGCGGTCTGGCAGCGCCTGCAGACCGTGACGGAGATGCTGCGCCGCGAGGTCGGGCGCGGTCTGCGCGACGACGCGGACCTGTCGGAGGCGGAGTTCACGGTGCTCGCGCACCTCGTGGAGGCCGGCGGCGCGGCCAGACCGTCGGACTGCGCGCAGTCGATCGGCTGGGAGTCGAGCCGCCTCGCGCACCAGCTGGGTCGGATGGAGCGGCGCGGTCTGATCGTGCGGACCCCGGAGGCTGACGGCGACGGGCGGGCGTCGACCGTGGCGCTGACCGCAGAGGGGCGCAGCGCGCACCGGCGCGCCGTCGGCCCGCACCTGAGCGCGGCGAAGCGATGGTTCGCCGACGCTCTCACCCCGGCGCAGCTCGCTGCGCTCGCCGAGGTGCTCTCGGCGTTCGAGGACAACGCGGCACGGGCCGCGACGAAGGAGATCTCATGAGTGCGATGGTTCGGCCGAACTGGGAGCACGTGGTCCCGGATCTTGCAGGCAAGACCGTGGTCGTCGTCGGTGGCTCGGGCGGCGTGGGTGAAGGTGTCGTCCGAAGCCTGCTCGCGAGGGGCTCGACCGTGATCGCGACGGGCCGCGACTCGGAGCGACTCGCCGCGCTCGAGGAGAGCGTCGGCGAGGAGCGACTGCGGATCGCAGTGATCGACGCGAACGCGTCTGACCTCGACGCCCGTGTGGAGTCGTTGGCGAACGAGCTCGGCCCGTTCGACGGTGTGGTGGTGGCGGTCGCCTCCTGGGGTGACCAGGGTCGTCGACCCGTGCTCACCCTCACGGACGAGGAGTGGCGGTCGCTGCTCGAGGCGAACCTGACGAGCGTGTTCCGGCTCTACCGAGCATTCCTGCCGGTGACGGCCGAGTCGGGGACGATCCTGCAGCTCAACGGCATGAGCGCCGACATGCCGTTCCCCGGTGCCGCGGGCGTCGCCCTGAGCGCGGCGGCGACCAAGTCGCTGACACGGACGATCGCGGCGGAGCAGGACGGCCGTGGTCCTCGCTTCTACCAGGTGATCCTCGGGGTCGTGCGCACCAAGGAGCGGCAGCGAGCCGGTATCGACGACACCCGCTGGCTCGACGGAGAGGAGATCGGCGCGCACGTCGCGGCGCTCGTGGCGGGCACGAGTCCGCTCCTCGCGACGACGGTGCAGTACTTCACCGACAAGAAGGCGGGCCCCCAGCCCGGGCCGGAGGCGTTCTGATGGGAGACGTCGAGGTCGTCACACCACGCGACCCCGGCTACGGGCGGGTGCGACACGTGTACTCCGCGACCGGTCGGCCGGCGCGAGTCCTCCTGCCCAGGGACACCGAGCAGACGGCGCGCGCTCTCGAGACCGCTCGATCGTTCGACGAGCCGTTCGCGATCCGCAGCGGCGGGCACGGGATCAGCAGCATCGCGACGAACGACGGCGGCACCGTCGTCGACCTCCGGCACCTGGACCGGGTCGAGCGACTCGGAGGGACACGCGTGGCGCTCGGGCCCGGGGCCAGGTGGGGCGCTGTGGCGCAGGAGCTCTACGGCTGGGGTCTGGCGCTGACGTCCGGCGACTCCGGAGACGTGGGGGTCGGCGGGCTCGCGACGACGGGCGGCATCGGTCTTCTCGGCCGAGCTCAGGGGCTGACGATCGACCGGATGCGTGCGGTCGAGCTCGTCGCCGCGGACGGACGGGTCGTGCGAGCGTCGGAAGACGAGCATCCCGACCTGTTCTGGGCGGTGCGCGGAGCCGGGGCGAACGTGGGGATCGTGACCCGCTTCGAGTTCGACGCAGGGCAGACGCCGGACGTCGCGCGGGCATCGTTGGCTTTCAAGCTGGGCGACCCGGTCTCCTTCCTCGCGCACTGGGGTCGGACGGTCGAGGCGGCGCCGAGAGAGGTCTCCGCGTTCCTCTACGTGGGGCCGGGTTCGAGGCCGTTCGCGCAGGCGACGGTGGTGTTCGCCGGCGACGACGTCGACCGGACGCAGCGAGCGCTCGCCCCGTTCACGGCGCTGCCCTGGCTGGTGGGCGGCCGGGCCGAGCTGGTGCCGTATCCCGCGGTGCCGCTCACGTCCGGCGCACCGCACTCGGGGCAGCAGGCCGCGGTGATGCACACGGCGCTCGTCGAGCACCTCGACGAGGAGCTGGCCGGGCTGATCGCCGGAGCGCTCGCGTCCGGCGGCGCCCAGATGATCCAGGTCCGCTCCACGGGAGGTGCGGTCAACGACGTCGACCCTGATGCGACCGCCTACGCCCACCGGCACCAGAACTTCTCGGTCACCGCGGTGGCGGACCGGCCCGGGGCGGCGTTCGACGCGGCGTGGGAGCCGCTGCGTGCCCGGCGTGACGGCATCTACCTGAGCTTCGAGTCGAACCACCGACCCGAGGACGTCGACGCCGCCTTCCCCCCGGCGACGCTCGCCCGGCTCCGTGCGACCAAGCGGGACTGGGACCCCGACGATGTGTTCTCTCAGAACTTCGACGTCGGGCGTCGATGATCGCGGAGCCGGTCACCGCGCAGCGTCCCGGCGACGGCGCAGCGCGGCAGCCTCCGCGGTGTTCCCGGTCAGGGCGACGGCGCGGTCGTAGGCGTCGCGGGCCTCGGCGTCGCGGCCGCACCGGCGCAGCAGGTCGGCGCGGGTCGCGTGGTACGCGTGATAGTCGTCCAGTGCGGCGGCCAGAGGCTCGACGAGCGCCAGACCGACGTCGGGTCCGTCGAGCTCGGCGACCGCGATCGCTCTGTTGAGGGCGACGACGGGCGAGGGGTCGACCACCGCGAGCTGGTCGTAGAGGGCGACGACCTGCGACCAGTCGGTCTCGCGCACGTCGCGGGCCGACGTGTGCACGGCGTTGATCGCCGCGAGGACCTGGTAGCGGCCGGGCGGGGTCCCAGCGGCCGCGGCAACGAGGCGCTCGCGGACCAGCCTGTGCCCCTCGGCGATCAGGTCCGCGTCCCAGCCGGTGCGGTCCTGCTCGTCGAGCGTGACGAGCTCGCCGCCCGCGACCCGCGCCTCGCGGCGGGCCTCGGTGAGCAGCATCAGCGCGAGGAGACCGGTCACCTCGCCGTCGTCGGGCAGGAGGTCGTGGAGCAGCCGGGCGAGCCGGATCGCCTCGGCGGTGAGGTCCTGCCGGACCGGGTCGGTGCCGGACCCGCTGGCCAGATACCCCTCGTTGAACACGAGGTAGAGCACCGCGAGGACGCCGGTCACGCGGGCCGGCAGGTCCTCGGCCGACGGCACGCGGTACGGGATGCGCGCGGCCTTGATCTTGGTCTTGGCGCGCGTGATGCGCTGCCCGACGGCGGCCTCCTGGGCGAGGAGTGCGCTCGCGATCTCGGGGACGGTGAGCCCGCCGACCAGGCGCAGGGTGAGCGCGACCCGGCTCGGCATCGCCAGCGCCGGATGGCAGCAGGTGAAGATCAGGCGCAGCCGGTCGTCGTCGACGGCGCCGAGCGGCTCGGGGGGCGTGTCGTCGTGCAGCATCCGAGCCTCCTGGTGCCTCGCGTCACGCTTGCTCTCGCGCCGGAGCCTGTCGAGGGCCCTGCGCTGCGCCGTCGTCGTGAGCCACGCGGCGGGGTTGCGGGGGACGCCGTCCGCGGGCCACCGCGCGACGGCGGCGGCGAACGCCTCGGCCGCGGCCTCCTCGGCGACGTCGAGGTCGCCGAAGCGTCGTGTCAGCGTGCCGACCAGCCGGGCCCACTCGTCGCGGTGGGCCCGGGCGACGGCCGCTGCGGCGTCGTCGGGGTGGACGGCGTCGGGGTGGACGGCGTCGGGGTGGACGGCGGCGGTCACAGGAACGGCCGCACCTCGATCTTGCGGCAGCAGACCTGTGACGCCTCGGTCGCGAGCGCGAGCGCCACGTCGAGGTCGGGGGCCTCCCAGATCCAGACGCCCGCGAGGAACTCCTTCGACTCCACGAAGGGTCCGTCGGTGACGATCGGCTGCTCGCCGCGGTTGTCGACGACGGTCGCCGCGTCGGTGGCCGCGAGGCCACCCGCGAAGACCCAGTGGCCGTCGGCGACGAGCCGCTCGTTGAACGCGCTGATGAGGGGCTCGCGGTCGTCGCGACCGGGGTTGGTCTTGTCGTCGATCACGGAAACCAGGTACTGCATCGGAGTCATCTCCTCGGGGGGTGGGACGTGCGTGGGTGGGTGGTCGGGGATCAGGCGCCGGCGTAGTGCGGGAGGCCGCCGGGACGGTAGACCTGGATCGTCACGCCCTTCGAGTCGACCCGCGACTCCAGGAGGTCGAGCGCACGGTCGGTGCCGTTCTCGGGGAACAGCCTGCCGCCCTGGCCCAGGATCACGGGGACGGTCAGGAGCGTGAGCTCGTCGACCAGGTCGTGCTCGAGCAACCACCGGACCAGGACGCCGCTGCCGTGGACCTGCAGCTCGCCGCCGGGCGCGGCCCTCAGCTCGCGGACCGCGTCCTCGAGGTCGCCGTCGAGGACGGTCGTGCGGGACCAGGTCGGTGCGATGACCCTCGTCGAGGCCACGTACTTGGGCGCGTGCTCCAGGGCCACGCCGACGGGGTGGGCGCGCATCGCGTCGACCGCGCCCCAGGTGCCGGCGAACAGCTCGTAGGTGCGCCGGCCGAACAGGAAGGCGTCGGCGCGCTCGTACGTCTCCGTGATCGCCGCCCGGGTCGAGTCGTCGCCCGCCCCGAGCGCCCAGCCGCCCCGGTCGAACCCGTTCCTGGGGTCGTCGGACGTGGCGCCGTTGCCCTGCATGACCCCGTCGAGGGTCACCTGGGTCATGGTCGTCAGCTTCATGGTCGTGGTTCCTCCGGCTCCGGCCGCCCCGGGTGGGTGGCCTCACCTTCTCGACGACGACGACCCTGCGGATCCGACATCGTCGGCCGGACGAGCTCGTCGGGCGCGGTGTCGAGCGTCCGGGACCAATCCGGGTGCGCGCGGTGTTGGAAGGGATGACGCCGCAGCCAGCGACGTCGGAACGAAGGAGAAAGAACGTGTCGAACGACTACAGCACGTCCCCCGAGGCGCTGAGCCGGCTCACGAGGCGGCAGCGCCACGTCACGCAGGACGGCGGCACCGAGCCGGCGTTCCGCAACGAGTACTGGGACAACCACGAGCCCGGGATCTACGTGGACGTGGTGTCGGGGCAGCCCCTGTTCTCGTCCACCGACAAGTACGACAGCGGCACCGGTTGGCCGAGCTTCACCCGGCCGATCGCCGCGGACGCGGTGACCACCGCGACGGACACGTCGTTCTGGATGGTCCGGACCGAGGTCCGGTCGGCCGGGGCGGGCAGCCACCTCGGTCACCTGTTCGACGACGGCCCGGTCGCCGAGGGCGGCCAGCGGTACTGCATGAACTCGGCCGCGTTGAGGTTCGTCCCCGCGTCCGAGCTGGAGGAGCAGGGCTACGGTCGGTTCCGTGCCCTGTTCGAGTCACCCGAGAGCGCAAGCACGAAGGAGAAGTCGTCATGACCAGCGGAATCAACGACACCGGTGAGGTCACCCGCGAGCCGGGGACCGAGACGGCCGTCCTGGCGGGCGGCTGCTTCTGGGGCCTGGAGGACCTGATCCGGCGCCAGCCCGGCGTCGAGAAGGTGCGCGTCGGGTACACGGGCGGGCAGAACGACCACGCCACCTACCGCAACCACCCGGGCCACGCCGAGGCGGTCGAGATCGTCTTCGACCCGACGCAGACCACGTATCGCGACCTGCTCGCGTTCTTCTTCCAGGTCCACGACCCGTCGACCCTGGACCGGCAGGGCAACGACGTCGGGACGAGCTACCGCTCGGCGATCTTCCCGCTCACGCCCGAGCAGGAGCGGGTCGCGCGGGACACGATCGCCGACGTCGACGCCTCCGGCCTGTGGCCGGGCAAGGCCGTGACCACGATCGAGCCCGCGGGGCCGTTCTGGGAGGCCGAGCCGGAGCACCAGGACTACCTGCTCAAGTACCCGAACGGGTACACGTGCCACTTCGTGCGCCCGGGCTGGGTGCTGCCGAAGCGCGAGCAGGCGTCGGCCTGACGCGGACGGCCGCCCGTCGGCCCGAGGAGCTCGTCGAGTCCTCGGCCGGCGGGCGGCCGCTCGTCGTGTCGCTCGTCGCGGCGGTCGGTTCGTGGTGCGGTCAGCGCAGCCCGTAGGGGAGGTCGGTCACGTCCTCGATCTCGACGAGCCGCGCGTACTTGGCGACGCGCTCTCCGCGCGCCGGCGCCCCCGACTTGAGGTGCCCGGACCCGCTGCCGACCGTGAGGTCCGCGATGAACGCGTCCTCGGTCTCGCCCGAGCGGTGGGAGACGAACTGGGCGTAACCGCCGTCGCGGGCGACCCGCATCGCGTCCAGGGTCTCGGTGACGGTGCCGATCTGGTTGACCTTGATGAGCGAGGCGTTGCCGACGCCCTTCGTGATCGCCTCGGCGATGATCTTCGGGTTGGTGCAGAAGATGTCGTCGCCGACCAGCTCGACGGTGTCGCCCAGGCGCTCGGTGAGCCGCTGCCACCCGTCCCAGTCGGACTCGGCGAGCCCGTCCTCGAGCAGCCACACGGGGTAGCGCTCGACGATGTCGGCGTAGCGGTCGATCATCTGGTCGCTCGTGAAGTCCTGGCCCGCGACCCGGTAGGCGCCGTCGTGGTAGAACTCGCTGGATGCCGGGTCCATCGCGATCGCGACGCCGTCCCGGCCGGGCGTGTAGCCCGCCGTCCGGATCGCCTCGACCAGCAGGTCCAGGGCCTCCTCCGGCTGGGCGATCTCGGGTGCGAAGCCACCCTCGTCGCCCAGGCCGACCGACATGCCTCGCCCGTGCAGGAGCGCGCGCAGGGCGCCGTAGATCTCCGAGCCGGCGCGGACCGCCTCCGCGATGCTCGGCGCACCGAGCGGGGCGATCATGAACTCCTGGAAGTCGAGCTCGTTGAGCGCGTGCACGCCACCGTTGATGACGTTGAAGTGGGGGACGGGCATCCGTGGCTCGGCGACCTCGCCGCTCAGGTGCTTCCACAGCGGGACCCCGGCGGTCTCGGCGAAGGCACGCGCGGCGGCGATCGAGACGCCGACGATCGCGTTGGCGCCGAGCCGGGACTTGTTCTCGGTCCCGTCGAGCTCGATCAGGGCGTGGTCGAGGTCGCTCGGGCCGTCGAACGTCTGCCCCCGGAGCCGGTCGAGGATCTCCCCGTTGACGGACTGCACCGCCTGGAGCACCCCCTGGCCCGAGTATCGGTGCGGGTCGTGGTCGCGCAGCTCGACGGCCTCACGGGTGCCCGTCGAGGCGCCCGCCGGGACCCCCGCGCGGACGTGCTGTCCGGCGTCGGTCTCGAGGGTGACGGCGAGGGTCGGCCTCGACCGGGAGTCCAGGATCTCGACGGCGTGGACCTGGGAGACGGTGACGCTCACGGGACATCCTTTCGTCGGCAACCCCATTGTGCTCCGGACGGGTAGGACGCACCGTTCGAGGGGTGCGGTCGTCCGTCGGCGAGCCGGTGGTGCGCCGCTCAGCCGAGGCGCAGCGCGGCCTCACGCAGCCCCGCGAGCGCCGTCGTCGCGAGGACGGCGAAGTCCTGCTCGTCGTCCGCGGCGACCCAGGTCGCGTACGCCTCCTTGAACGTGAGCATCCCGAGCTCGGCCGCGCACCCGTGTCGCCGAGGGCATCGCAGGCCGAGCCGGGCGCCGTCGCCGACGAGGGCGACTCGATGCTCGCCATCGCCACGGCCGTCGGCGAGGCGCTCGACGTGCCCGTGGAGCCCGTGCCCGCGGAGAGCTTCGGCTTCCTCGGGACGATCTTCGGGCTCGACCAGCCGTCGTCGAGCGCGCTCACCCGCGAGCGCTTCGGCTGGGAGCCCACGCACCCGAGCCTCCTCGAGGACCTCGCGGCGGGCGACTACCCGGCCTGACGCGTCGCGCGTCGTCCGGCACGCGCCTACCGTGGCGAGATGGACGAGGCGGGGGAGGGCTGGCGGCCGGACGTCCTCGGGGCCGGCTTCGAGCAGCGCACGCTGCCGCTCGGAGAGGACGGCGAGGGCGAGCTCGTCGCGACCCTCGTCCGCTACGCCCCCGAGCTGTCGGAACCTGGCGCCGGCACACCGTCACCAGGTTCCGACGCACCGGCGCACGAAGCCGACGTGCTGTACGTGCACGGCTGGTCCGACTACTTCTTCCAGACCGAGCACGCCCGGTTCTGGCACGATCGCGGCGCCCGCTTCCACGCGCTCGACCTGCACAAGTACGGCCGCAGCCTGCGCCCCGGCCAGACCCCCGGCTTCACGACCGACCTGCGGCACTACTTCCGCGACATCGAGGAGGCGCTCGCGGTCATGGGTCACGGGATCCTGCCCAGGGAGCGCTCACGCGAGGACCGTCCGCTCGTCCTCGTCGGGCACTCGACGGGCGGGCTGACGCTGAGCCTGTGGGCGGCGGCGTTTCCCGGTCGAGCGACGGCCCTCGTCCTCAACAGCCCGTGGCTCGAGTTCCAGGCGGGCGCGACGGGGCGCGCCGTCGTGGCGCCCGCGCTGGGTCTCCACTCACGGTTGCAGCCGCGCGGACGCATGGTCACGGTCGACCTCGGCTTCTACACGCGCTCGGTGTCGTCCCGGTTCGAGGGGGAGTGGGACTACGACGCCACGTGGCGCCCCGAGCACGGGTTCGCGCTGCACCCCGCCTGGCTGGACGCCGTCTTCCGCGCGCAGGCCGACGTCGCCCGCGGCCTCGGGCTCGACCTCCCCGTGCTCGTGCTGCTCTCGGCACGTTCGGCGCTGCAGCCGGTGTGGTCGGAGGCGATGCGGTCGGCCGACACGGCGCTCGACGTGCGCCAGATCGCCCTCCGCTCCGTGCAGCTCGGCTCGCACGTCACTCTCGCGCGGATCGAGGGAGCCCTGCACGACGTCGTCCTGTCGGCTCCCGAGGTGCGTGCGCACGCGTACCGGGTGCTCGGGCGGTGGGCGGACGCCTACGCGGACACGGGGCCGGTCGCACCGAGCACGGCCGGCCCGCCGATCCCGCCCGGCTCGTCCCCGCCTAATTGACACTGAGATTCATTCTCATCTAGTGTTCCGCGATGTCCCCATCCGTACGGAGGAGCATCGTGATGCCTGGCCACGTCCCGGCTGCCCGGGCATCCGCCCCCGGGGCCCTCGCGCGTCCGGCACGCGTGGCGGCGGGCGCCGGCGTCCCGGCGGCGAACGCGCCGACCGACCGGGGGAACGCTGCGGAGCCCGTGTCGACGGGACCGCGGCGGCCGCCCGCCGCAGCGCTGCTGATCGGGGTCGCGGTCCTCGTCGTGGTCGTCTGCGTCGTGGCACTGTCGCTGGGCCCGGTCCGGATCCCGTTCACCGAGACGTGCCGGGTGCTCCTCGGCAGCCTGGGACTCCACCACCTCGACGTGTCGGCGAGCGACACGCTCGTCGTCCGTGACATCCGGCTCCCGCGCGTGCTGCTCGCGCTCCTCGCCGGCGCCGGGCTCGCGGTGGCCGGCTGCAGCATGCAGGCGTTCTTCCGCAACCCCCTCGCGGACCCCGGGGTGACCGGGGTCTCGAGCGGCGCGGCGGTCGGCGCCGTCGTCGTCCTCGCGACGGGGGTCGACGCGCTCGGCACGTGGACGCTCCCCGCGGCCGCGTTCCTGGGCGCCCTCGCTGCGATGGCCGCGGTGCAGGTCGTCGGGCTGCTCGCCCGTGACCGCAGCCCCGTCACCCTGCTGCTCGTCGGGATCGCGCTCAACGCGTTCCTCGGGGCCGTGATCGGGGCGATCATCTCCAACGCGGCCGACTCGCAGACCGTGCGCAGCGCCGTGTTCTGGCTGCAGGGCGACCTCGGGTCGGCGGACTGGTCGGACGTGCGCTCGGTCGTCGCGCCGGTCCTGGTCTGCACGTCGTTCGTGCTGCTCGGAGCCCGCGAGCTCAACGCTCTGCTCCTCGGCGACGACCAGGCCCGCTCCGTGGGTATGGACGTGAGTCGTGTCCGCACCGTCCTGCTCGTCGTGACCGCGATCCTCGTGGGCAGCATCGTCGCGGTCACCGGCGTGATCGGGTTCGTGGGACTCGTCGTCCCGCACGTCGTGCGTGCGGTCGTCGGCGCCGACCACCGGCTGCTGCTTCCCCTGTCCGCTCTCGTCGGAGCCGGCTTCCTCGTGCTCGCCGACACCGTGGCACGTGTCGTGATCGAACCCGTGGCCTGGCAGACGGGCGTCGTCACCGCGCTCGTCGGCTCGCCGGTGTTCCTCGTTCTCGTGCTACGGATCCGTCGCGCAGGGGCGGGGGCATGAGCGCGATCGAGGCCCGGGGCGTGACCGTCGCCCTCGCTGGACGCGACGTCGTGCAGGACGTGGATCTCGTGGCCGCGCACGGCGAGGTGCTCGGCCTCGTCGGACCGAACGGTGCCGGCAAGAGCACCCTGCTCCGGGCCCTCTCCGGAGCCGTCCCCACCAGCGCCGGCCACGTGCTCGTCGACGGCGACGACCTCGCCGGACTGCCCGTACGAGAGGTCGCACGCCGGGTCGCCGTCGTCCCGCAGGACACGGTCGTCCCCGCGGACCTCCCCGTCCTCGACGTCGTGCTGCTGGGGCGATACGCGCACCGTCGGCGCCTCGCGCGTGCCACCGAGGCCGACGACGACGTCGCCCTCGCGGCGCTACGGACCGTCGGGCTCGAACCGCTCGCGCGGCGTTCGGTGGCCCGGCTGTCGGGCGGTGAACGGCAGCTCGTGCACCTCGCCCGCGCTCTCGCGCAGCAGGCCCGCACGCTCCTGCTCGACGAGCCGACGGCAGCCCTCGACGTGAGCCATCAGCTCCGGGTGCTGAGGCTGGTCCGGAACCTGGCGGACGGGGGGACCGCGGTCGTCGTCGTGCTGCACGACCTCGACCAGGCCGCGCGGTGGTGCGACCGGATCGCGATCCTCGACCGTGGACGGCTCGCCGCCCTGGGTGCGGTCAGCGAGGTCCTCACCCCCGACGTGATCGCGCGCGTCTACGGGGTCCGCGCCCTCGTGCGCCACGAGCCCGCGCTCCACGCGCCCCACGTCCTCCTGCTCGACCTCCTCGCGGAGACGTCCGCGGACCCGGCCCGACCCGCCGGTCCGTCCTCACCAAGCCACCAGCACGACGACGAAGGATCCCGTCCCAGATGAACCCCCTCCGCCTCACCTCCACGCTCGCAGCGGCCGCCGCCCTCACCTTCGCCCTCGCCGGATGCAGCGGCTCCAGCGGTGCGTCGACCGCCCCGCCCGCGGGCGCTGCCACCACGAGCGCCGCGACCGCCGGCTTCCCCGTGACCGTCACCGTCCCGGGTGCCGCCCCTGTGCACCTCGACCACGCGCCGACACGGATCGCGGTGCTGTCGCCGGACGCCGCGGTCGCCGTCGCTGAGCTCGGCGCCGCCGACCGCGTGGTGGCCGTGCCCTCCGGTGCGACCAACAGCACGCTCGTGCCCGACCCGGACACCTACGCCAAGGTCGAGCACACGATCTCCGACGACACCTCGCCGGACGTCGAGCAGATCCTGTCGTGGAAGCCGGACCTCGTGGTCGTGACGGCCCGCCACACCGGCGAGAAGGACGCCTCGTCGCAGCTCACGAACGCCGGGATCCCGGTGCTGACGTTCACCAACGGCTGGTCGACCGCGGACGCGATCACCACGAACCTCACGCTGCTCGGCAAGGCGCTCGGCTCGCCCGACGCCGCCACGAAGCTCGTCTCGACCATCACGAGCGGCGTCGCGTCGGCGAAGACGGCGACGGCGTCCGTCAGCACCCGCCCGAAGGTCCTCGTGCTGAGCAACCAGGCAGGGACGCCGTTCGTCAACGCGAGCAGCGTGATCACCTCACAGCTCGTCACCCTCGCCGGGGGTGTCAACGCTGCCGACGCGGCCGGGGTCCACGCGACCCGGCCCGTGAACCCCGAGCTGATCGTCAAGGCGGCCCCCGACTACATCATGCTCGTCGACGTGCTCGGGAAGGGCCGGTCGTCGTTCGACTCGATGTTGTCGAACCCCGCGGTCAAGGCGCTGCCCGCCGTCGAGAACGGCCACGTGAAGCTCTTCGCCGCGCGCGACGTGTACGGCCTCGCCGGCCGTGAGGTGGTCTCGGGGACCGCCGCGGTCCGGGCCTGGATCCACCCGGAGCTGGGCTGATCGTGAGGGGCGTCGACGACGTGACCGACCGGTCCGACGCGCGGGTGCGGATCCTGACCGTCGGGTTCGAGGGGCACTCCGCGCGCCCGCTCAGGCTCGCGTTCGAGCAGGTCGCCGCCGAGCTCCCCGGCGTGGTCGAACGGGCCACGTTCGCCCGCGACGCGCTCGAGGAGACCGGGGCGTCCGACAGGCTCCGGGAGGCGCTGGCCGGTCAGGACGTCGTCCTGGTCAACGGCGTCCACGGCTCGGCCGAGGCCGCCCTCGTGCGCGACGAGGTCCTCGCCCGGCGCCCGGCAGCGTTCGTGCCCGTGCTGCCCAACGCGGCGGAGCTGCGTGGCATCGGTTGGCTCGTGCCCGCGGCGGAGAGCGAGGGGCCGGACGCCCCCGAGGTGCTGGCCAGGGTGCGGACCGCGCTGGCGGAGGCGAGCGTGGAGAACGCGACTCTCGCGCTCCGCCTCCTCGTCCACGCTGTACGGCCCGCCGCGCTGCCGCACGACCCGGGAACACCCGTCGCCGTGCCGCACACCGGGTACTGGCACCCCCGGACCGGGGTCGTCGAGGACTGGGACGCCTACCTGACCCGACGCGGCGAGCTCGGCCTACCGGGTCCCGACGACGACGCGGGACGTGTGCTGCTCGTCTGCTTCCCGGCCCAGGTGACCGGCGGCAGCGACGCGCATCTACGTGCCCTCGTCGCCGAGCTCGAGTCCCGGGGGCTCGCGGTCTTCGGAAGCCTCGGCACGTTCGACGACGTCCACGATCTTCCGCCGGCCGACGTCGTGCTCAACGCCACGGGTTTCACCCTCTCCGGCTCGCACGGGCGGCCGGACACCGACGGGGACGTCGCACGGCTGACCCGTGCCGACGTGCCCCACCTCGGCGCGGTGCCCCTGTACACGCAGACGGTCCAGCAGTGGGTGGCGTCCGGCGTGGGGCTGACCCCGACGCAGACCGCGATGCAGGTCGCCGTACCCGAGCTCGAGGGCGCGTCGGCGCCTGTGGTCATCGCGGGTCGCGACGCGGAGAGCGACGCGTTCGTGCCCGTGCCGGAGAACGTCAGGCGCGTCGCGGCTCTTGCTGCCGCGACCGTGCGCCTGCGCAGGACGCCCCGTCCGGAGCGGACGCTGGCGTTCGTCGTGTTCGGCTTCCCGCCGGCCACGGGCGCGGTCGGGACCGCTGCCCACCTGGACGTCTGGGCATCGCTGCACGCCGTGCTGCGCCGCCTCGCGGACGCCGGGTACGAGGTCGAGGTGCCCGCCGACCCCGACGCGCTGCTCGACGCCGTCCTGTCCGCGGGCGGAGGCGGCGCACGGTCCGGGGCGCGCGTGGCCGCCCGGTACGACACCGGCGCCTACGTGCGGCGCGACGCGGACGCCACACGCCGGGTGAGCCGGGCGTGGGGCCCGCCGCCCGGCGACATCGACACCGACGGGCGCTCCCTGCTCGTCCACGGCGCACGGTTCGGTCACGTCCACGTCCTCGTCCAGCCGTCGTTCGGGGACGACGCCGACCCGATGGCGCTGCTGTTCCGCCCCGACGCGACGCCCAGCCACAGCTTCACGGCGTTCTACACCTGGCTGCGTGACGAGCTCCGCCCCGCGCAGCCTGACGCGGGTGCAGCACGTTCTCCGCGCGCTGCCCACGGGCGGGGGGACCCCGTTGGCCTCGGCGTTCAGCCTGGTCACGCGCCTGGCGCGCGACTACGAGCGGGACGCCGTCGACGTGGTCGTGCTGACCGACGGTCGAGCGAACGTGGCCGAGAACGGTGGGGGGGTGGACCGGGCTGCGGTCCGGAGGGACGTTCGTGCGCGGCCCGGCTCCGACGACGCGCGGCGCCAGGCCGAGCAGTCCTTGCGGCGGCTGCTCGGGGTCGCGCACGTCCGGGTCGAGACCGTCGGGCGTCCGCAGCACGGCGCGTGGCTGCGGGAGGTCGTCACTCGCTCTGCTTCCGGTACTCGGTGAGCGAGGAGTTGAGGCGTGCGAGCAGCTCGGCGAGGAGCGCCCGGTCGAGCCGCGACCAGTCACCCAGCACTTCGCCGTACAGCTCCTGGCGTTCCGCCCGGTTCTCGGCGAGCGCCTCGACGCCCTCGTCGGTGGGTTCGACGAGCACGGCCCGCCCGTCGTGCGGGTCACGTGTCCGCCGCACGTGGCCCGCCTTCTCGAGCACTGCGACCTGCCGGGTCACGGTCGACGCGTCGAGCCCGAGCCGGTCCGCGAGCACGTTGACGTTCTCGGCTCCCTCGCCGACCAGGCGGTGGAGCAGGAGGTACGCGGCCCGGTCCATGACGCCGGTGCCGGGGCGCTTCGAGCCGCGACTGACGGAGCGGTCGGCCCGGCGCAGGAGCTGGGCGACCTGGAACTCGATCCGGGCGAGGACGGTCGCGGCTGCGTCGTCGCCGGTGGTGCCGGGGGAGCTGTTGAGTGGGGTGCCGTCGGTGGCCCTGGTGTCCTCGATCCGCATAGGTGTATGATACAGGCAACTACCTGTTAGATACAGCTAATCGCAAGGAGTCCCGTCCCCGTGGCGTCCACACGCAACGAACCCAACAAGACCGCGATCTACGCGACCGCGCTCACCGCGTTCTTCGCGATCGCCGGCATCGCGATCGTCGACCCGATCCTCCCCGTCATCGGGGCCGACCTCGGCGCGTCGACCTGGCAGATCGAGCTGCTCTTCACCGCCTACATCGCGCTCATGGCGCTCGGCATGATCCCCGCCGTCATGGCCACCGGGAAGTTCGGCTACAAGAAGATCCTCATCACCGGCGTCAGCACCGTCGGCGTCGCCGCGATCCTCGCCGGATTCAGCCAGAACATCGCCCAGCTCGCCGTGCTCCGCGCGTTCTGGGGCCTCGGCAACGCCATGTTCTTCGCGACCGCGATGGTGCTCCTCGTGTCGCTCGCCCAGGACCGCAACTGGGTCGTCGAGCTCTTCGAGACCTGCGTCGGCCTCGGCTTCGCGGTCGGCCCGCTGCTGGGCGGCCTGCTCGGCGAGATCAAGTGGCGCATCCCGTTCCTCGCGTGCGGCCTCTTCATGATCATCGCGCTCGTCGTGTCCGCCTCGCGGCTCAAGGACCCCGCCGAGAAGCCCGCGCCCCTGCGCCTCGGCTCGATCTTCAAGCTCTACGGCAAGCCCGCGTTCCTCGTGCTGTGCGTCATCACCGCCGCGTACAACTACGTGTTCTTCGTCGTCCTCGGCTACACGCCGGTCTTCCTGAACCTCGGCGTCATCGCCCTCGGCTTCGTGTTCACCGGCTGGGGCGTGGGGCTCGCGTTCGGCATCCTCGTCGTCGGGCACAAGCTCGCCCACAAGATCGGCGCCGTCCAGACGATCTTCGTCGCGATCCTCGGCGTGCTGGTCTCCGTGGTCATCTTCGCGCTGCACCCGTCGACGCCGTGGATGGTCGTCGTCCTCGTCTTCGCCGGCATCTGCATGGGCATCATGAACGCGAACCTCACCGACATGTCGCTCGCGCTCGGCTCGCCCGACCGTCGCGTCACCACCGGCGCCTTCAACCTGATCCGCTGGGGCTTCGCCGCCCCCGCACCGGTCATCGCCGGCATCATCTCGAAGAACCACGCCTCCGCCCCGTTCTGGGTCGGTGCCGCCGTCCTCGTCGTCGGGATCGTCGTCTTCCTCGCCGCCGGGCACGTCATGGCCCGGGGCATGGGGGAGCGGTTCCTCTGGGCGAAGTGGAACGCCGCCGCCCGCGTCGAGGAGGGCACGCCGGAGGAGATCCTCGGCGAGGTCTGACCCTCCGCCGACGGTGACGTCCCGTTCGCCGACGGTGACGCCCGCCGCGCCGACGGCCACCGGGTCGGGTTCGCGGTCGGACGACGAAGAGGCCCCGCGGCAGTCGCCGCGGGGCCTCTTCGCTGTCGGGGCGCGAGGTCAGGCGTCGCGCTTCTTCGCCAGGAAGACGCCGATACCGAACAGCACGACGCCCCACGCGAACAGCACGAGCAGCCCGGGCCAGGGCGCGGGGTCGTTCGTCGGGTGGACGGTGAGAAGCTGCTGGCCGGCTGCGGACGGCAGGTACTGTGCCCAGTCGTTGACCCACTTCACCGGGATCCCGGAGAGGATCGGGTTGATGACAAGGACCAGGCCGATGACGCCGAAGATGGCGCCGGCCGAGTTCCGGATCAGGATGCCCAGAGCCAGCGCGAGAAGTGCGATGCCCGCGAGGTAGAGCGGCGTGCCGACGACGACACGAAGCACGTCGGGGTCCGAGAGATCGAGAGCGATGGGGCTTCCCGAGAGGATCGGGGTGATGACCGCGACCGTGATCGCCGTGGCGATGGCCGTGACGACCAGCGCGGACACCACGACGACGACGGCCTTCGCCACCAGAGCCGGGGTCCGGGTGGGCACCGCGGAGAAGGTGGAGCGGATCATGCCGGTCGAGTACTCGCCCGTGATCGTGAGGGCCCCGAGCACCGCGAGCACCAGCTGTCCGAAGCCCACCCCGGTCACGATCGGGGTGGTGGCCGCCTCAGCACCCGTCGAGCCGATGTTGTCGAGGTTCGCCCGGAAGATCGCCGCGAACAGCGTGGCGAGCCCGACGAGGACGACGATCGTGATGGCGAGCGTCCAGACCGTCGAGCGCAGGGTGCGGAACTTGACGAACTCGGAGCGGAGGACACGGCCGAACGTCAGGTGGTACTTCGACGCAGGGACAACGCCCTCGGCGGAGGGGGCGGGCAGGGTGGCTGCGGCGCTCATCGGGCGCCTCCTTCCGGGGCGGCGGGGACGGCGGGGGCGGCGCCGGGCTCCGCGGGGCTCGTCGTCGCGGCACCGCCCTCCTGGCCGGTGCTCGCGTGGTACTCGACCGACTCCGCGGTCAGCTCCATGTACGCCTGCTCGAGGGTCGAGGTCACCGGGGTGAGCTCGTGCAGGACGATCCCGTTGGCGGCGGCCGTCTCGCCGATGGACGCGGCGTCGGAGCCGGCCACGTCGAGGAGCCCGGGCTCGCTGCTGGTGATGGTCACGCCGTCGCCGGTCACGAGCTCGGCGAGGCGCGCCGCCTGCGGCGAACGGACCTTCACGGACTTCTGCGACGACCCGTCGACGAACTCCTGCACGGACGCGTCAGCGAGGATCTTGCCGCGCCCGATGACGAGCACGCGGTCCGCGGTCTGCGCGACCTCGGACATGAGGTGGCTCGACAGGAAGACGGTCCGTCCCTCGGAGGCGAGGAACTTCGCCAGGTTGCGCACCCACAGCACGCCCTCGGGGTCGAGGCCGTTGACGGGCTCGTCGAGGATGAGCGTCTTCGGGTCGCCCAGCAGGGCGACGGCGATGCCGAGGCGCTGGCCCATGCCGAGCGAGAACCCGCCGACGCGCTTCTTCGCGACGGCCTGCAGGCCGGTCATCTCGATGACGTCGCCGACGCGCGACGTGGGGATGCCGTGCGTCGCGGCGAGCGCGCGCAGGTGGTTGTAGGCGCTGCGGCCCGTGTGCACGGCCTTCGCCTCCAGCAGCGCGCCCACCTCGGTGAGGGGCGAGCGGTGCTGCGCGTACGGCTTGCCGTTGACGATGACCGTTCCGGCCGTCGGACGGTCGAGCCCCATGATCATGCGCATGGTGGTCGACTTCCCGGCTCCGTTCGGGCCGAGGAAGCCCGTCACGGTTCCCGGTCGGACGGTGAACGAGATGCCGTCCACGGCGGTCTTCGGCCCGTACCTCTTGGTCAGGCCATGAGCTTCGATCATGGGTGTCCTGTCTGTGTCGTCGTCGGTCGGGCCGTGCTCCGAGGCCCGCGTCCGAGCCTAGACAGTCGAGGCCCGGGCGGAAGGGGCCATGTGTCATGTCCAGGGTTCGATCGGGGTGGTCCCTGGTCTTTTCCCCTGGAAGCCCCTGGGTCTGTCACGCGTTCACCCTGTCCGAATAGGATGGTCGAGACCGCTCCGGACAGCATCCGGAACGACCCAGGAGGACACGTGGCCAACCCGTACTTCGACAAGAACCCCGCCTTCAACGCGCGCGGAGGGGCGGTGCCGTCCGTCCCGGGCGGGACCACCACCGCGCCGGGCACCGTGGACGCGGCGACCCTCGAGGCGATGTACAAGTCGCCGTCGGCGACGTCCGCTCAGACGGGCCGGATGACCTACGACGACGTCATCGTGCGCACGGGCTCGCTGCTCGCCGTGCTCGTGGCCGTGGGCGCGGTGACCTACGCGATCACGCCGCAGGCGCCGTGGGTGTGGATCGTCGGCATGTTCGTCGGGCTCGGGCTCGGGCTGACGAACGCGTTCAAGAAGGTCCCGAGCCCCGCCCTGATCCTCGCCTACGGCGTTGCGCAGGGCGCGTTCCTCGGCGGCATCAGCCGGATGTACGAGGACTTCTACGACGGCGTGGTGCTGCAGGCGGTCCTGGCGACCGTCGCGACCTTCGCCGCGACCCTGATCCTCTTCCGCTCCGGCAAGGTCCGGGTCACCCCGAAGTTCACGCGCTGGCTGCTCGTCGCGATGGGCGGCTACCTGATCTTCTCGCTGGTCAACCTGGTGCTCGTGTGGACGGGCGTCCTCGGGGGCTGGGGCATGCGCGGAGGACCGCTCGGGGTGATCATCGGCGTCGTCGCGGTCGCGATGGCGGCGGCGTCACTGCTCATCGACTTCGACTCCATCAAGCGCGGGGTCGAGCGGGGGGTCCCGGCGCGGTTCGCGTGGGCTGCCGCGTTCGGGCTCGTCGTCACGCTCGTCTGGCTCTACGTCGAGTTCCTGCGCCTCCTGTCCATCCTGCGCAACTGACCTGCGGGCGAGCCGCCAGAACGGCGCGTCCCGCAGCCGGCCCCGGTCCACGCCTCAGCTCTCGAGGCCCAGGTCCGGGGCCGTCGTCATGTCCCCCGCCCTCCTCCTCGCCGACGTGCGGCCAGCGCGCGGCGAAGACGTCGTACGTCCGGCGCCCCAGTAGCAGCGCGGTGCCGTCGGCGCCTGCGCGACGCGGTCGAGGGTCGCGAACAGCTCGATGTGGATGAGGCCCATGGTGCGCTCCTCGGGTGGCTCGGGTGTCGTCACCTGGGTAGACCCGCGAGGTCGGACGGACTCATCGCCCGGCTGCCCCCGCCGTCGTCGGCTGTGCGTCCCGGCCGCCGCGGACGGCGCACCCCCGTTAGGGTGGGGAGTCATTCCGATCGAGAGGGGAACCCCCTGATGTCCGAGTCCTCGCAGTCGCCCGCGCTTCCCGCCGCGTCCGGGTCGTTCGGCGACAAGCCGACGCTGAGCTTCCCCGAGGGCGGCGCGCCCGACGGCCTGCAGGTGCAGGTCCTCGAGCAGGGCGACGGCCCCGAGATCAGCAAGGGCGACACGATCGTCGTGCACTACCTCGGCCAGACCTGGGAGGGGCACGTCTTCGACAACTCCTACGACCGCAGCGCGACGATCGACTTCCCGATCGGCGTCGGCATGGTCATCGGGGGCTGGGACCAGGGCCTCGTCGGCCAGAACCTCGGCTCGCGCGTGCTCCTGTCCGTGCCGCCGGAGTACGGGTACGGCCAGCGCGGCGTCCCGCAGGCCGGGATCGGCGGCACCGACACGCTGGTGTTCGTCGTCGACCTCGTCGACATCGCCTGAGTCGCAGTCCTCAGCGTCCGTCAGAAGCTCGTGACCCTCGAGGCTCACGAGCTTCTGACGACTCGCGGGACGATCACGGGAGTCGGTTGCGCCCACGGAGCCGGTGCACCCGGCTCCCGAGGAGCAGCCGCGCGAGCGTGCGTCTGCTCGTGACGTCGACGACGGCGAAGCGGTCGCGCACCACGCGTCCAGGCAGTGCGCGCGCCAGCTCCGCCGCGGCGTCGGCGACCTCGGTGAGGACGTCGGGTGCGAGGGCGAGCGGCGCCTCGTCGGGCTGCGAACGTGCACCGAGCGGGTACTCGGTGCGCGGGGTCCGTGCCGCCTCGACGTGGGCCCCCACGACCCACGTCACGCCGTGCGTGGCCGCGAAGGCGGCGAGCCGGGTCGTGCTGGTCACGAAGGCGCGGCGGTCGTCCACGTAGAGGCGGCCGGGGTAGACGCTGTCGCCCGTCCACAAGATCCCCGTCCGGGGGTCGAACAACGTGATCGCCGTGGGGTGGTGCCCGGGCGTCGCGAGGACCGTGAGGACGCGGTCCCCGAGGTCGAACGGAACCTCGTCGTCGGCGCTCCCCGGCTCCCCGAGCCCGAAGAACGCCTGCACGTCCGCGAGCTCCTTCCCGACGACGACCGTCGCGGGGCGGTCGGCGAGCTGCGGGTCCGCCGCGACATGGTCGCCGTGCGCGTGCGAGTGCACGACGACGAGCCCGTAGTCCTCGCGCGGGTTCCGTCCCAGCCAGTCGTCGACGAGCGCGTCGACCGTCGCGCGCAGGGGGAAGGCGTCCGGGTCGGCGGTCGCACCGGTGTCGAGGAGGAGCGCCCGCCTCGAGCCGAACAGCAGCGCGAGGAACGGGGCCTCGAAGCTCGAGCGTTTCGACTGCCGCAGGAGGACCGTGTCGTCCTCGAGCGCGTGCACCTCGATCGGGGTCGTGTCCCCGGCGACGGGCGCGGCGACGGCCCACCGGTCGGGGAACGTGACGGCGACCGGCGGGGTGCCGGGCCGGTCCGGGGTCGGGTCGCTCATCGCGCGGACTCCTGCGAGCGGACGGAACGGGTCACGGTGAACGTGCGGTCCCGGGCGACCTGCGTCGTCGGGCCGACGACGCGCGCGAGCTCCGCGCGGTACCGCAGGTGCGAGTTGTAGACCGTCCACAGCGCGCCGCCGGGGCGCAGGACGCGTGCCGCGGTCCGGAACATCCGGGACGCCGCGCCCGTGTGGACGGCGGCACCCACGTGGAACGGCGGGTTGCACACGACGACGTCGAACGACGCGCCCGGTAGGTCGCGTCCGGCGTCGTCGCGGACCGTCTCGACGCGGTCGCCGACGCCCGCGTGCGCCGCCGTGAGCGCCGTCGACGCGACCGCCGCCGCGGACACGTCGGTCGCGACGACCCGCGCATCGGGGAAGGCGCGGGCGACGCTCGTGGCGAGCGCCCCCGTGCCGCAGCCCAGGTCGAGGACGGTCGCGCCGGCAGGCAGGAACGGCCCGGCCGGGGCGGCCCCTGGAGCTCCCGGGAGCAGCCCGACGGCCTCGAGCAGCGCGCGGGCCCCGCGGTCGAGCCGCGGACCGGCGAACGCCGCCCCGTAGGCCCACAGCGTGAGGCCACCCGGCACCTGCTCCGAGACGGGGTACGTGGGCTCGACGTCCCGCGGCCCCGAGGCCACGAGCGCGCGTGCCTTGTGCCGGCCGCGAGTCGCGTGCACGGCGCCGAAGCATCGGCCGAGCACGTCGTTCATCGCGGGCGTCATGTGCTTGACCATCCCGCCCGCCAGCACGACGACGTCCGGTGCGGCCGACCGCGCCACCGCCTCCGCGAGCTCCGTGAGCGCGGCGAGCGAGCGGGGCAGCCGGAGGAGGACGAGCCGTGCGCCGTCGAGCGCGCCTGCCGGGAGGAGCGCCGCCCCGGGCGCCCCGGCGGTCTGGCGCTCGAACGCGCCACCGAGCCCGAGCCGTTCGGCGTTGGCGTCGAGCGCGCGCTCCGCGACGACGGAGTCCTGCCAGACGCGCGGCCGCTGGACTCCCAGCGTCAGCGCGCCGAGCGCGAGGGCACCGTGGGCGTCGTCGAGGACCGTCACGGCGCCCGGCCGGGTCAGTGCCTCGCCGCCCGGCCCGGCCAGGAGCCCGGCGAGCTCGGCGAGGAGGAGGCGGTCCGCGCCGTCGGCCGCGACCAGGTCCGCACCCTCGACGTCGGGCCAGCGGCGCAGCCCGGCGAGCACGCCGGTCACGGCGTCGGGGAGCGGGGGAGCGTCGGGGGCGGGCACGCGCCCAGTCTGCCCCGAACGTGCCGCCGCATCAGACGACACAGAGCTCGTTCCCCTCCGGGTCCGCGAGGACGACGTGGTCGAGGCCCTGGGGACCGTCGTACTCGTGGAGCAGCCGCGCCCCGGCGTCGACGAGCGCCGCGACCTTCGCCCGAATCGCAGCCTCCCGCCGGTCCGGGGCCACCTTCCGGCCACCCGAGACCTTGAGGTCGAGGTGGAGCCGGTTCTTCGTCGTCTTCGGCTCGGGCACCTTGAGGAACGAGAGCGTGGGCAGCCGGCCGGCCGGGTCGGCCAGGTACGCGCCGTCGTCGCGCTCGTCGAGCGGCACGCCCCGGTCGTCGAACCAGGCGTCCCAGGACGCGAACCCGGCCGGCGCGGAGGGCTCCTGGTACCCGAGAGCGAGCGCCCAGAACCGGGCGATCCTGCGAGGCTCGGCGCAGTCCACCGTGACGCCCCACGCGACGACCGGCGAGGCCCCCGTCACGACGCGCCCCGGACGGCGTCGAAGAGCTCGTCGAGCGCCCACGTGGACAGGCAGAAAGGGTGCCCGACCGGGTCGGCGAAGACGAGGCAGTGGTCGGCGTTGGGCTGCGCGTCGAACTGCCTGGCCCCCGCGGCGAGGACTCGGGCGGCGGTGGCCTCGAGGTCGTCGACGTGGAAGTCCAGGTGGAGCTGGGTGGGCACCGAGTCGACGGGCCAGTCGGGCGCGCGGAAGTCCTCCACCTGCTGGAACGCGAGGCGCCCGTCCGGGCCGCTGACGGCCGCCCAGTGTGCGTCGCCCGCGGCGGTCCCGCCGGTGATGACCGCGTAGAACTGCGCGAGCGCGAGCGCGTCCGGGGCATTGACCGTGGTGCTGTCGAACGTGATCCGAGCGGACATCGCGACTCCTTGGCCGGGGGGCAGCAGCCCTTCGTTCTCCCACACCTGCCGACCGCGCGCCACCCGTCCTACGAGACGGCCGGCGACCGGCATGCGATCAGCCACCACCCGCCCCGCCGACCATGCGCGCATCCTCCCTTTCGGCGCCGAACATGCGCGTCACCCCATGTTCGGCGGGGAGGGAAGAGGGGGGCTGGTGCCGAAGCGCATGGTCGAGACCGCATACGGACGACGACGCCCAGCGTGCGATCAGCCACGTCGCTTCGGACGCGGTCGGCGTCTGTCGTCGGGGAGAGGTCAGCTCGCCGACCGGTGCGCCGCGGCGAACCCGACCGGCGACGTCGCCGCCTCCTCCACGCGCACCACGTGCATGACGGCGTTGATGAGCGCCAGGTGCGTGAACGCCTGCGGGAAGTTCCCGAGGTGCCGGCCGTTGCGGGTGTCGATCTCCTCCGCGTACAGGCCCAGCGGGCTCGCGAACGACAGCAGTCGCTCGCACAGCGCCCGCGCCCGGTCCACCTCGCCGATCTCGACGAGCGCCGACACGAGCCAGAACGAGCAGATCGTGAACGTGCCCTCCTCGCCGGACAGCCCGTCGTCGGTCTCGCCGGTGCGGTACCGCAGGACGAGACCTTCCTCGGTCAGCTCGTCGGCGATGGCGAGGACGGTGTTGCGGACGCGCTCGTCGTCGGGCGGGAGGAAGCGCAGCAACGGCATGAGGAGCAGCGACGCGTCGAGCGCCGTCGTGCCGTAGTGCTGCGTGAAGACGCCGCGGTCGTCGACGCCGTGCGCGCAGATGTCGGCGTGGATCTCGTCGGCGATCTTGGACCACTGCGAGGCGAAGTCGTGCTCGTCGTACAGCTCGGCGAGCCGTGCCCCGCGGTCCATCGCGACCCAGCAGAACAGCTTGGACGACGTGAAGTGCTGCGGTTCGCCGCGCACCTCCCAGATGCCGCGGTCCTTCTCGTGCCAGTGCTTCGCGGCCTCCTCGACCTGCTGCTTGAGGACGGGCCACAGCGACTCGGGGAGCTGCTCGCGGGACTTCGCGTGCAGGTACACCGAGTCGAGGACGGCGCCCCACACGTCGTGCTGGGTCTGCAGGTAGGCGTCGTTCCCGACGCGCACCGGCTGCGCACCCTCGTAGCCGTGCAGGTGGAAGAGCTCGTGCTCGTCGAGCTGGTGCTCGCCCCCGACGCCGTACATGACCTGCAGGGGCTGGTCGTCGCGGCACACGTCGTGCACGAACGCGAAGAAGTCGTTCGCCTCCCGGTCGAAGCCGAGCGTGTACAGGCCCCAGAGCGCGAACGTCGAGTCCCGGATCCACGCGTACCGGTAGTCCCAGTTGCGCTCGCCGCCGGGGGTCTCGGGCAGCGACGTCGTCGCCGCGGCGAGGAGCGCGCCCGTCGGTGCGTAGGTCAGCCCCTTGAGCGTGAGCGCGGACTGCTGCAGGTACGAGCGCCACGGGTGGTCCGGGAAGACGCCCTGGGTGAGCCACTCGCGCCAGTAGCGCTCGGTGCGCTGCATCGCGCGCAGCGCCTCCTCCCAGTCGGGCGGCGCCGGGAGCGGCGACCACGACATCGCCACGTAGGCGTGCTCGCCGGCACGCAGCCGGGTGCGGGCCTGGACGCGCCGGTCCTCGATCCCGAGACGCAGGCTGCTCGTGATGCGCAGGTCGGGGTTGGGGCCGTCGCCGCGGCGCGCGACGAGCTGGTTGTAGCCGTCGCCCTCGTACTCCCACTGGCACGCGCGCCGGCCGTAGTCGGGCATGGGCTCGCACACGACGTCGAGCTCGACGGTCCCGTTGACGCAGATCACGGTGCGGAGCAGGACGTGCTCGGCGTCGTGGTCGGTCGGGGTGCGGCGGTGCGTCTGCGAACGCTCCTCCACGTTGTGCCACGGGCCCATGACCATCGCGTCGCGGACGACGAGCCAGCCGGTCGTCGTCTGCCACGTCGTCTCCAGCACGAGCGTGCCGGGCAGGTAGCGGCGGGCGACCGGGACGGCCACACCGTAGGGACCCACGCGGAACGAGCCGGTGCCGCGGTCGAGGATCGCGGAGAAGACGCTCGGCGCGTCGGGGCGTGGCACGCACATCCACTCGACGGCGCCGCTGGGGGCCACGAGAGCGTTCGACTCGCAGTCCGAGAGGAACGCGTAGTCGGCGATCGACGGGAACGGGCTGCGGCCGTCGCGCACAGCACGGTAGGGCTCGTCGGTGCCCTCGAGGTGAAGCCCGTGAGCGGGGATGTTCGCGGGCATCCGGAGCGTCGCGTCGAGCGGGCTGGCGACCGCCGCGGGCTCGAGGGAGTCGAGGGGTGCCGGGGGCGTGGCGTCGGGGGCGTCGGGCGTCGTGCTCATAGCGCCTAGCCTGCGCCTTCGCTGCCGTCAGGCGCCAGTTCCGCCGCGCGCGTTCACCTCATCGTGACGTCGCTGTCACGCGGGCGGCACCTGCGCCGTCGGACGCGGGGCCGTCGCGGTCAGTGCGGCCCGGCTAGCGTGGGGCCATGCGCTACGTGGAGCACGTGTCCGAGCTGGTCGGGAACACCCCCCTCGTCCGGCTGACGCGGATCACCGAAGGACTCGACGCGACGATCCTCGCGAAGGTCGAGTACGTGAACCCCGGCGGCTCGGTCAAGGACCGGATCGCCCTGCGGATGATCGAGGCGGCCGAGGCGTCGGGCGCGCTGCGGCCCGGGGGGACGATCGTCGAGCCGACCAGCGGGAACACGGGCGTCGGGCTGGCGCTCGTCGCGCAGCGCAAGGGCTACCGCTGCGTGTTCGTGTGCCCGGACAAGGTCTCGCAGGACAAGCGGGACGTGCTCCGGGCGTACGGGGCCGAGGTGGTCGTGACCCCGACGTCCGTGGCCCCCGACTCGCCCGACTCGTACTACTCCGTGTCCGACCGGCTGGTCCGCGAGATCCCGGGCGCCTGGAAGCCCGACCAGTACTCCAACCCCAACGGTCCAGCGTCGCACTTCGCGTCCACCGGCCCCGAGATCTGGGCCGACACCGACGGCCGCATCACGCACTTCGTGGCGGGCGTGGGAACCGGCGGGACCATCACCGGCACGGGCCGGTACCTGCGCGAGGTGTCGCTGCCCCGCCCGGATGCCGACGGCGGCGTCGTGCAGATCGTGGGCGCGGACCCCGAGGGCTCGGTCTACTCCGGCGGGACCGGGCGGCCGTACCTCGTCGAGGGCGTCGGGGAGGACTTCTGGCCGTCCGCCTACGACCCGGAGGTCCCGCACGACGTGATCGCCGTGACCGACGCCGAGTCGTTCGAGATGACGCGGCGGCTCGCGCACGAGGAGGCGCTGCTCGTCGGCGGGTCGTCGGGCATGGCGGTGGTCGCGGCGCTGCGCGTCGCCGAGCGGCTCCAGCGCGAGGACCCGGAGGCGGCGGCGCGTGCCGTGATCGTCGTGCTCCTGCCCGACGGCGGCCGCGGCTACCTGTCCAAGGTGTTCGACGACGCGTGGATGCGGTCGTACGGGTTCCTCCCGGCGGCGTCGGGCGTGACGGTAGGCGAGGTGCTGCGCGGCAAGAGCGGCGAGATGCCGGCGCTCGTGCACACCCACCCGCACGAGACGGTGCGCGACGCGATCGACATCCTGCGCGAGTACGGCGTCTCGCAGATGCCCGTCGTCTCGGCCGAGCCGCCCGTCGTGCTCGGCGAGGTCGCGGGCGCCGTGACCGAGCGCGACCTGCTCGACGTCGTCTTCACCGGTCAGGCGTCCCTCGCCGACCGCGTCGGGAAGCACATGGGGCCGTCGCTCCCGCTCGTCGGGAGCGGGGAGAGCGTCGAGTCGCTGCGCGCCGCCCTCGAGCGTGCGGACGCGGTGCTGGTCGTCGACGACGGCAAGCCCGTCGGTGTGCTCACCCGCCACGACCTGCTGGGGTTCCTCGGCTCCTGACGCCCGCCCCCCTCGCGAGGTATACCGGCGGCCGTACTACTTCGCGAGGTATACCGGCGGCCGTACTACCTCGGCGCGGGGGAGGGGGTCGATAGCCTGGGGAGCATGACTCCCGAGACGAGCCCCGGCGCGCACGACGACTGGTCCGGTTCCGGCTTCGCGACCCGCGCCATCCACGCGGGACAGGACCCGGACCCGACGACGGGCGCCGTCGTACCGCCCATCTACGCGACCTCCACGTTCAAGCAGGACGGCGTGGGCGGACTGCGTGGCGGGTACGAGTACTCGCGCTCCGCGAACCCGACGCGCACCGCCCTCGAGGCGGCGCTCGCGGCCGCCGAGGGCGGCACGGCCGGCTTCGCGTTCGCGTCGGGGCTCGCGGCGGAGGACGCGCTCCTGCGGGCCGTGCTGCGCCCGGGCGACCACGTCGTCATCCCCGACGACGCCTACGGCGGCACGTACCGCCTGGTCGCGCGGGTCTTCGGCGCGTGGGGCGTCGAGCACACGGCCGCCGACCTCTCCGACGTCGAGGCCGTGCGCGCCGCCGTCCAGCCGGGCCGCACCCGCGCGATCTGGGTCGAGACGCCGACGAACCCGCTCCTCGGGATCAGCGACATCGGCGCGCTCGCTGAGGTCGCGCACGCCGCCGACGCGCTCCTCGTCGTCGACAACACGTTCGCGACGCCCTACCTCCAGACGCCCCTGGCGCTGGGTGCGGACGTCGTCGTGCACTCGACGACCAAGTACGTCGGCGGGCACAGCGACGTCGTCGGGGGAGCGCTCGTCGTCGGGCCGCGCGTCGGGCACGGCGGCCCCGCGGGCGAGCCCGTCGCGCTCCCGGGCGGACGTCCCGCGCCCGACGGCGGAACCTCCCTGGCGGACGCGGTCCGGTTCCACCAGAACGCGTCGGGTGCCGTGGCCGGCCCGTTCGACGCCTGGCTGACGCTGCGGGGGCTCAAGACGCTCGCCGTCCGGATGGACCGGCACTGCGCGAACGGCGCGGCGGTGGCCTCGTTCCTCGAGGAGCACCCGCGGGTGACCCAGGTCCTGTACCCGGGACTGGAGTCGCACCCGGGCCACGAGCTCGCGGCGCGGCAGATGCGGGGCTTCGGCGGGATGGTGTCGTTTCGGGTCGGCTCGGAGGAGGCCGCGCTCGACGTCGTCGGGCGGACGCGGGTGTTCACGCTCGCGGAGTCGCTGGGCGGGGTCGAGTCGCTCATCGAGCACCCGGGCCGCATGACGCACGCCTCGGTCGCGGGGTCGGCGCTCGAGGTCCCCGACGACCTCGTGCGCGTGTCCGTGGGCATCGAGGACGCCGCCGACCTGCTCGCCGACCTCGACCAGGCGCTCGCGTGACCACCTCGCCGCGCGTAGCGATCGAGTACTGCACGCAGTGCCGCTGGATGCTGCGCGCGTCGTGGGTCGCCCAGGAGCTGCTCACGACGTTCGGCGCCCGGCTCGGCGAGGTCGCGCTCGTCCCCGGCACGGGCGGGGTCTTCCGGGTGAGCGTCAGGCCCGACGACGGCGCCGCCGAGCAGGTGATCTGGGACCGGTCCGTGGAGAGCGCGTTCCCCGAGCTGCCTCAGCTCAAGGCGAGGTTGCGTGACGTCGTGGCCCCCGACCTCGCGCTGGGGCACACCGACCGCGCGGCGAGGCGTGCGGAGGGCGAGCCGGACGCCTGACCGGGGTGCCGTCGTCGGGCGGGGAGGGTCAGCTCTCGCCGCGCTGGCGGGCGGCGATCCGCTCCTCCTCCTCGAGGACCTTGCGGTGCGTCTCGCGCTCGGCGACGAGCCAGGCCGGCGGGTCGGCGCGGAGGTCGTCGATGTCGGCGGTGGTCAGCGGCTCGGTGATCCCGCCGCGCGCGAGGCCCGCGATCGACACCCCGAGCCGGCCCGCGACGACCGGGCGCGGGTGCGGGCCCTCGCGGCGCAGCGTCTCGAGCCATGCGGGCGGGTTCTTCTCGAGCTCGGCGAGCTCGTCGCGGGTGACGGACCCCTGCTGGAACTCCTCGGGCGTCGCGGGCAGGTAGATGCCGAGCTTCTTGGCCGCGGTCGCGGGCTTCATGCGGTGGGACGACGGGCGCGCGGCCGGGCTGGAGCTCATGGCGCCAGCGTACCGAGCCCGGGTCGGTCGGGCGCCGATAGCCTGGTCGGGTGGAGACGGACGACGTGACGCGAGGCCCGGACGACGGCCCTGAGCCCGACGACGCGGCGGTGCCCGACCACGCCGACGCGCCCCGGGCGTTCCGGCTCGGCTACGTCCCCGGCGCGACCCCGGGGAAGTGGGCCCGGACCTGGGCGCAGCGGCGCCCCGACCGTCCCCTCGACCTGGTCCCCGTCCCCGCGGCGGAAGCGGCCGACCTCCTGCGCGCGGGCTCCGTCGACGCCGCGCTCCTGCGCTTGCCCGTCGACCGCGACGGCCTGCACGCCATCGCGCTGTACGACGAGGCGGCGGTCGTCGTCGTGCCGAAGGACCACCTGCTCGCCGCGCTCGAGGAGTCCGAGCACGTGCCCCTCGCCGAGCTCGACGACGAGGTGCTGCTCCAGCCCGCCGACGACGTCCTCGCCTGGCCCGGACCCGTCCCCGGTCGCCGCCCGGTCGAGCAGCCCACCACCACGGGGCTCGCCGTCGAGCTCGTCGCGGCGGGGATCGGGGTGCTCGTCGTGCCGCAGTCGTTGGCTCGCCTGCACCACCGCAAGGACCTCACGTACCGCCTGCTCGACGACGCCCCCTCCGCGCCCGTCGCCCTCGCCTGGCCCGTGGACGCCACGACCGACGACGTCGACGACTTCGTGGGGATCGTCCGCGGCCGGACGGCCAACTCGTCGCGTGGACGGCGGGCGGAGGTGACGGAGCCCGCGTCGAAGGGGCGGGCGTCGTCGGCGTCCGCGAAGCGTCCCCAGGACGGCGCGGGCCAAGGTCGCGGCGGGATGAGGGCCGGTGGCGGGGCGAGGGCCCGCGGCGCGGCGAAGGGCCGCGGCGGCAAGCCGGGTGCCGGCCGCACCGGAGGGTCGCGGCGCCGGCCGCGCTGAGCGACGCGCCGCCGTGGGCCGTGCCCCGACGGCCGGAGCGGGGGAGGGTGAGGAGATGCGACGCCGCGACGCGTACCGCGCCGACCTGACCGCGCTGCTCCTGCTCGACGACAGCGGCGACGACGCGGCCGGCGAGGCGCTGCGCAGCTACCTCGCCGAGCGGTCCGGGCTGCCGGGTCCGCGCGCGAACCTCGAGCTGGTCGCGGCGTGCGCCGACGTCCTGCCGGGGTCCCTCCTGCGGGCGCTCGCCGCGTCGGACGACGAGTTCGAGCGCGTGTGCGGCGTCGTCGGGCTGGGGCGGCTCCTGGCCGAGGCGGACGACGACGGCCCGGCGGCCCGCGCGCTCGTCGACCTGCTCCGGACGTCGGCGGCGTCGGCGGGCTGGCGCGAACGCGAGGGCGTCGCGATGGCGCTGCAGCGGCTCGGTGACGCGGACCCGGTGCGGCTGCGTCGGCTCGTGGGCGCCTGGGCCGACGGCCCGGACCCGCTGGTCGCGCGGGCCGCGGTCGCGGGGATCTGCGAGCCGCGGCTGCTGCGTGACCCCGCCACCGCGCAGGCCGCGGTCGACGCCTGCCGGGCGGCGACGGCCGTCCTCGCCGCGGTCCCGGCCGAGCGGCGTCGTGAACCCGCGGTGCGGACCCTGCGGCAGGCGCTCGGGTACTGCTGGAGCGTCGCCGTGGCAGGGGCGCCCGAGGCCGGGGTGCCCGCGTTCGAGGACGTCGGGACGCTCGCGGCGGACGACCGGGACCTCGACCGGGTCGTCCGCTCGAACCTCCGCAAGGCCCGCCTGCAGCGGGTCCTGGTCGCGGCGGGCCGTGCGATCGAGTAGTCACCCCACGTCCGTCGGGGCGCGCGGCGTCACCGCGGTTGGTACGTTCTGCGCGGCGGTGCGACGCCTCGTCGGACCGGGGAGCGGAGGTCGGTCGTGCCGAGCGTGAGTCGTGTCCGGACCTGGGCGCGTGCCTACCCGTCCCGGCTGGGCACGGTCGCGGCGGCCGTCGCGCTCCTGTTCGCGTGCGTGTCGCAGACGCCGAGCCTCATCCCGCGCGGCTGGGTCGTGCAAGGCGTGCTGACGGGCATCGCGGCACTGTCGGGGTACGGGATCGGGGCGGTGCTCGGGTGGCTCGTGCGCTCGCTCGACGTCCGCCGCAGGCTCGTCCCCGGCCGGCGCCCGGCGCGCCGCGTCCTCGCCGTCCTGGTGCCGGTCGCGGTCGTCGCGAGCGTCGTCGCCGGGGCGCGCTGGGACCAGGACGTCCGCGCGGCGCTCGGGATGCCGGGGACGTCGTCGTGGGGGTACGTGCTCGTCCCGGTCCTCGCGGTCGTGGTCGCGGTCCCCCTCCTGGCGCTGGCGCGGTGGCTGCGGAACGTCACGCGCCGGCTCGCGCGGCTCGTCGGGCGGGTCGTGCCGGCGACGGTGGCCCGGGCCGTCGCCGTCGTCGTCGTGGGGGCGCTCGCGTGGGGCGTGTTCTCGGGCGTCATCTGGGACGGCGTCCTGCGAGGGCTGAACGCGTCGTTCGCGGCGGCCAACGCCTCCTACGACGCGGGCGTCGACCAGCCGACGGCGGCCGAACGGTCCGGTTCGCCGTCCTCGCTCGAGCCGTGGGACGACCTGGGCCGGGAGGGCCGACGGTTCGTGACGGGCGGCCCGACGACGGCGCAGCTCGCCTCGTTCGAGGCGGCGCTCCCCTCGGGCACGGGGCTGGACGCCACCCAGGTCCGGGAACCGATCCGCGTGTACGCGGGCCTGGACGACGACGTCTCGACCACCGCCGCCCAGGTCGTCGCCGAGCTGGACCGCACGCACGCGTGGGACCGCAGTTATCTGCTCGTCGTCACGACGACCGGCTCGGGCTGGGTCGACTGGAGCATGGCGGACTCGTTCGAGCTCCTGCACGGCGGCGACACCGCGATCGCCGCGATGCAGTACTCGAACCTGCCGAGCTGGCTGAGCTTCATCGGCGACCGCGAGCATCCCGCCGACGCCGGGCGTGCGCTGTTCGACGCCGTCTTCGCCCGGTGGTCCGAGCTGCCGGCCGACCACCGGCCGAAGCTCGAGGTCGCGGGGATCTCGCTGGGCTCGTTCGGGATGCAGGCGGCGTTCAGCGGCCCGCAGGACGTCGCGAGCCGCACCGACGGCGCCCTCTTCGTCGGGACGCCGAGCTTCGCGCCGATGTGGCGGGCGGTCACCGACGACCGCGACGCGGGGACGCCCGAGGTGGCACCCGTCGTCGACGGCGGCGCCCGGGTCCGCTTCCTCACCGGCCCGGCGGGCAGCGACGGCGACCCCCTCACGCTCGGAGGGACGTGGGACCCGCCGCGCGTCGTCTATGCGCAGCACCCGTCCGACGGCGTGACGTGGTGGTCGCCCGACACCATCTGGGACCGTCCCGACTGGCTGTCCGAACCGCGGGGGCGCGGCGTCGTCTCCGCGACCCGGTGGTTCCCGGTCGTGACGTTCGAGCAGCTCACGGGCGACCTGTTCTTCGCCGCGGGCGGCGACATCCCGATGGGGCAGGGGCACCAGTTCGAGCTCGAGTACGCGCAGGGGTTCGCCGCGCTGGCCGCCCCGGACGGCTGGACGGCGGACGACACCGCGTTCCTGCAGCGCGTCGTCGAGCAGCGCGAGCCGCGCTTCTGACCCGGCGCGGAAATGGGGTCCCGGACGCGCGCCCGGACACCCCGTGCGAGGACCGTGCCGGGCCGTAGGGTGATCCCGTGAGCGCCACCTCTGCCCCGCCGCCCGGCCCCGCCGCGTCGACCGACGCCGCGTCGTCGGTGCCCCCGTCGGTCCGTTCCGCCGCCGCCTGGTCGTGGCGCTTCCTCGCGATCGCGGGGGCGCTCGTCGTCATCGGGTACCTCGCCGTCGTGCTCAAGGTGATCGTCGTGCCGGTCGCGATCGCGCTGATGCTGACGGTCCTGCTGACGCCGGTCGTGCGGTTCTTCGAGAACAAGCTGCACTTCTCGCGTGGGCTCGCGTGCGCGGCGGCGCTGCTGGGCCTCGTGGTCGTCGTCCTCGGGCTCGTCGCGGCCGCGGGCGGGTCCATCGCGTCCGGGTTCGGGGACCTCAAGGACCAGGCGCAGGCGGGCTTCGACCAGTTCATGGACTGGCTGCGCACCGGCCCCCTCCACCTCGACGGCGACGACATCACGAAGTACGTCAACACGGCGACCAAGTCCCTCTCGTCGAACACGAGCACCTGGGTGTCGGGCGCGCTCGGCGCCGCCGTGACGGTCGGCCACGTGGCTGCGGGCACCCTGATCGCCCTGTTCTGCACGTTCTTCTTCCTGCACGACGGCCGGACCATCTGGGGCTGGATCGTCGGCCTCCTCCCGTACGGGTCCCGTGACCGGGTGCACCAGGCCGGCCGGCGCGGGCTCGTCTCGCTGTCCGCCTACACGCGGACACAGATCCTCGTGGCGTTCGTGGACGCCGTCGGGATCGGGCTCGGCGCCCTGATCCTCGGGGTCCCGCTGGCCCTGCCGCTCGGCATCCTCGTGTTCGTCGGGTCGTTCGTGCCGATCGTCGGCGCGGTCGTGACGGGTGCCGTGGCGGTCGCGGTGGCGCTCGTCGCGAAGAGCTGGGTGATCGCGCTCCTCATGCTGGGCGTCGTGCTCCTGGTGCAGCAGATCGAGGGCCACGTCCTGCAGCCGTTCCTCATGGGGCACGCCGTGTCGCTGCACCCGGTCGCGGTGCTGCTGTCGGTCGCGGCGGCGTCGTTCGTGGGCGGCATCGTCGGGGCGCTGTTCGCTGTGCCGCTCGTCGCCGTCCTCAACACCGTGACGCTCTACCTGCACGGGCACGACAAGTTCCCCGAGCTCGGCACCGACGACCACCTGACGATCCGGGGAAGAGACACGGCCCGCGACGAGCCCGACCGGATCCCGCCCATGGTCGCCGAGGCCGAGCGCAACCTCCCCGACGACGGCGGGAAGCCGGCGTGACCGCGTCCGGTCCCGCCCCCGTGACGCTCGCCGAGGTCCGGGCCGCGGCCGAGCTGCTCGACGGCGTCGTGCGCCGCACGCCCGTGCTCGCGTCGCGCGCGCTGTCCGACGCGGCCGGGGTGCCCGTGCTGCTCAAGGCCGAGAACCTGCAGCGCGCGGGGTCGTTCAAGGTGCGCGGCGCCTACGTGCGCATGGCGCGGCTCTCGGAGGACGAGAAGGCCCGTGGCGTCGTGGCCGCGAGCGCGGGCAACCATGCGCAGGGCGTGGCGCTCGCCGCGCGCCTGCTCGGGCTGCGCGCCGTCGTGTACATGCCCGTGGACGCAGCCCTGCCGAAGGTCGCGGCCACACGTGACTACGGCGCGGAGGTCCGGCTCGTCGGGGCGTCGGTCGACGAGGCGCTCGTGGCTGCCCGTGCGGAGTCCGATCGGACCGGCGCGGTGCTCATCCACCCGTTCGACCATGCGGACGTCGTGGCGGGGCAGGGCACGCTCGGGCTCGAGCTGCTCGAGCAGGTCCCCGACGTGCGCACCGTGCTCGTCCCCGCGGGCGGGGGCGGCCTCGTGGCCGGCGCCGCGACGGTGCTGGCCGAGCTGGCACCGGAGGTCCGGGTGGTCGCCGTCCAGACGCAGCGGGTCCCCGCGTTCGCGGAGTCGATGCGCGCGGGCCACCCCGTCGCGGTGCCGGTGAAGCCGACGATGGCGGACGGGATCGCCGTCGGGCGGCCCGGCGACGTCCCGTTCGAGGTGCTCCAGCGGCTCGGCGTCGAGGTGCGCGAGGTGTCCGAGGAGGACCTGTCGCACGCCCTGCTGCTGGTCGCGGAGCGGTCCAAGCTCGTCGTCGAGCCGGCCGGGGCCGCGGGCGTCGCGGCGCTGCTGGCTGCGGGATCGGCGGAGGAGGGCTCGTTCGAGGGGCCGGTCGTCGCCGTGCTCTCCGGCGGGAACATCGACCCGCTCGTGCTGCTGCGCGTCATCCGGCACGGCATGGTCGCCGCGGGGCGCTACCTCAAGATGCGGGTCATGCTCGACGATCGCCCCGGTGCTCTCGCGCGTCTGCTCGGCGAGCTCGCCGGCCTGGGCGGGAACATCATGCACATCGACCACACCCGCACCGACGTGGGGCTGGGGCTCAACGACGTGTGGGTGCCGATGCAGATCGAGACCAAGGGCCCCGAGCACTGCGACGAGATCGTCTCGCGGCTGCGCGAGGTCGGGTACCGGGTCGTCCGGGACTGACCGGAGCGACGGCGACGGGCCCGGTCTCCGGCGGCGGTGGCCTGCCCGCCGAGGGGCGAGGCTCGTGGACGGTCCCGCGAGCGCGGCGGGTCAGCGTTCGGTCGCAGCCTTCGCGACCCGCTCGAGGGGGGCGAGCGCGTCCGCGACGGCCCGGAGCTCGTCCTCGCCGAGGTCGGCGATCAGCTCGCCGACGATCCCCGCGCGCTCCGTCCGCACCTCGCACACGACCCGCTCCCCGTCGGCGGTGAGGTGCAGGAGCACCGAACGGGCGTCGTCGGGCGCGGGGCTGCGCTCGAGGAGGCCGCGGGACTCGAGGAGCGCGACGATGCGGGTCATCGCGGGCGCGCCGGTGCGCTCGATGCGTGCCAGGTCGCTCGGCCGCTGCGGGCCGAGGCGCTCGATCGTCGCAAGGGTCGAGAAGTGCCCCGCGGACAGGTCGCCGTGCGTCGGGCGGATGCGTCGGGCGATGCGCCCGACGACGATCGCGAGACTGGCGGCGACGTCTGAGGGATCCGGGGTGGTGCTCACGCGGGCGATCCTCCCATGCCGGGGTCGTCACCGCCGAGTCCGGCGGCGCCGCGCGCGGCGACGGCCGCCTCCTCCGCCGCCGGCGGGACGGCTGCCGCGACGGACGGGCCCTCACCCTCCTCGACCCCCGCGTGGGGTGCGTCGACGGGCTCGGGCCGGGTGCCGTCGTCGTGCACGTACCGCTTGCCGCGGAAGAGCGACGCGACCGCGCCGACGAGAGACATCGCCGCTGCGACGCTGAACACGACGACGAGGCCGTGGTGGAACGCGTCGGAGATGAGCTGGGGGAAGAACCCCTTGCCGACGAGCGCGTCCTGGTCGGCCTGGGGGAGCTGGGACAACGTGTCGGAGCCGAGCAGCGACTGGATCGGGTTGTAGCCGAGGAACGCCGCGAACAGGCTGCCGACGGGCGGGAGCTGCGCGATCTGGTCGGCGACGGCGGCGGGCACGTGGTGCTGGGTGAGGCCGGTGCGCAGGGCGTCGGGCAGCGTCGAGGCGAGGCCCACGACCATGAGGGAGAAGAACACGCCGATCGACAGCGACGAGCCGGCGTTCTGCACGGTGCCCGCGACGCCGGACGCCGCGCCGCGCTCGCTGGCCGGGACCGCGTTCATGATGGCGGACCGGTTGGGGGCCCCGAACATGCCCGACCCGATGCCGGACAGCAGCGTGATGATCGCGAACTGCCAGTACTCGAAGTTCACCGGCAGGAAGATCAGCGCCACGAACGTCGCCGCGACGAGCAGCAGCCCGCCCGACGCGAACCCGCGCGCGCCGAACCGGTCGGACAGGGTCCCGGACAGCGGCCCGGCGAGCAGGAACCCGATGGTGATGGGCAGCAGGTAGATGCCCGCCCAGAGCGGGGTGTCCTCGTAGTTGAACCCGTGCCGGGGCAGCCAGATGCCCTGCAGCCAGATGATGAGCATGAACTGCAGCCCGCCGCGGCCGATCGACGCGAGCAGCCCCGCCAGGTTGCCCATGGAGAAGGCGCGGATGCGGAAGAGGCGCATGTCGAGCATGGGGGCGGGGACGCGCAGCTCGACGAAGACGAACGCCACCAGCAGCACCAGCCCGCCGATGATCGCGCTGAGCACCCAGGGGTTCGTCCAGCCGGTCGAGTGGCCGCCGTAGGGCTGGATGCCGTACGTGATGCCTGTGAGCAGGGCGGTGAGGCCGAGCGCGAAGGTCACGTTGCCGGCCCAGTCGAGGCGGCCGGGGTTCTTCTGGCCGGTCTCGTGGAGCGACCGGTACGACCAGATCGTCCCGATGATGCCGATCGGCACGCTCACCCAGAACACCGCGCGCCAGTCGACGACCGCCAGCAGACCGCCCACGAGCAGCCCGATGAACGAGCCCGCGATCGCCGCGACCTGGTTGATGCCGAGGGCCATCCCGCGGCGGTCGGCGGGGAAGGCGTCGGTGATGATCGCCGTCGAGTTCGCGAACAGCATCGCGCCGCCGACGCCCTGGACGATGCGCCAGACGATCAGCCACATCGCGCCGTGGCCGCCGTGGAACGGGTCGAAGGACAGCGCGATCGAGCCGACCGTGAAGACCACGAAACCCAGGTTGTAGATCCGGACGCGGCCGAACATGTCGCCGAGGCGCCCGAAGCTCGTCACGAGCACCGCGGTCACGAGCATGTAGCCCATGAGGATCCACAGCAGGTAGCTGACGTTGCCCGCCTGGAGCGGGTCGAGGTCGATGCCCTTGAAGATCGCCGGCAGCGAGATCAGCACGATCGAGGCGTTGATGGTCGCCATCAGCATGCCGAGCGTGGTGTTGGACAGCGCGACCCACTTGTAGCGGGGGTGGTCCTTGGGCAGGAAGAGCGAGCGCGAGTTCACGGGTCTCCGGACGGCACGAGTCGATCAAAGTTGCGATATGCGAAGCAGTTTACGCTTGCTCGCGGCGACAGGGGCCGGGGCGTCCGGCGCGCGGTACCACCCCAGGGACGACGACCGCTCGGTGAGCGGTCACGATCGGCAGCTTCGCGCTCGGCTCGGTGCAGATCGTGACCGCTCGACGAGCGAGTCACTCCCGTCGAGCCGCCGTCACAGCGGCACAGCGACGATCCGTGGCCGTTCGAGCGCTCGAGGTGCCGGTGGGATGCGCGCGGGGTCCGCGCAGCCCTGCAGCGCAAACGCCTCGCGCAGACGCTCGCACGTGACCCACCAGCGCCCCCCGACGTCGGTTGCGTACAGGACCACCGAGCGCCACCCGTACCGTTCCATCGCCTCCCGGCGCGCGACGTCGGACCCGAGCCGGCTGCGCGAGACGTGGCTCGCGCCGTCGTACTCGATCGCGACCCGGACCTGCGGCCAGCACAGGTCGGGCCGCGCGATCCAGGCGCCGTCGGGCCCGACGAGGTCCGCACCGACGACCGGCCGGGGAAAACCGGAGGCGATCGCCCGGAGGCGGGTCCGGGTCTCCATGGACGAGTCGACGAACGTGCTCGCCTCCGCCAGGGCGCATCGCAGCCGGCCGACGCCCCGCTCGCCTGAGAGTGATCGCACGATCGACACGAGGTCGCGGGGCAGGAGCCCGTAGCGCGGCAGGTCGGTCAGCGGATAGCACGAGAGCAGCGCGTCCGTGAGCACGACGAGCTCCTCGTGCGCGGGGTCCACGCCGGCGACCGGGCGGTGGTCCGAAGCGAGGTCGACCGTGCCGAGTTCCCGCCAGACCCGGCCGGGCGTCGTGACCGGGACGCCCTCGGTGCGGGTCGAGTCCCCGGGTCCGAGCCCTCGGTGCGGCACGATCCGCGCTGTCCGGAGCACCCGGTTCGCCCCGGTGGTCGTCACGTGGAGCCTGGGGTCCTGCTCGGCCGCGGCGCTCAGGGGCAGCTTCCAGAGTCGCGCCGCGGTCAGATGGGAGAACGCCGCACCGTCGGGCAGGAGCAGCGCGACGGCGCGGCACACGGCGATGAAGTCGTCCGCGAGGGCCGCGTCCATGCGGACACCGGGCACCGGCGTGTGCAGTGCCTTCGACCGGAGTGCTCCGGGAGGGACCCCGTTCGCGACGGCGTCCCTCACGAGGAACGGGATCCGGGGGAGGTCGGCACGTGGGCGGGGTGGTCGGGGCGTCATCGGGACAGCGTGGACGTTCCCGCGTCGAGAGTGGAGTCACGTCGTGAGGCTGTGGACAGCGCGGTGCCTGTGGGCGACGTCCATCGGCGGCACGGCGGGCCGTGAGAGGTCACGATCTGCGGCTTCGTGCTCAGCTCGGTGCAGATCGTGACCTCTCAGCGCGTGGCGGGCCACGGTCTCGGGCGAGTCTCTCGCCCGGCGAGATCGCCGCCACCCCGCGCACGACGACGCCCGGCCCCCTCCGTGCGGGAGGGGACCGGGCGTCGTCGTAGGCCGGGAGCCGGCGCTCAGCCCTGGAAGGGCTTGGCGTCGACGATCTCGACGGGGATCTCGTTGCCGTTCGGCGCGGTGTAGCTCGTCTTGTCGCCCACGGACTTGCCGTTGATGGCGCCGCCGAGCGCGGAGCCCGGCGAGAACACGTCGATGTCGGTGGTGCCGGCGATCTCGCGCGACCCGAGCAGGAACACCATCTCGTCGCCCGCGACCTTCGCGGTGACGAGCATGCCCGGCTCGACGGTGCCGTCGTCGGGCGGGGTGCCGATCTGCGCGGTGCGCAGCTTCTCGGTGAGCTCCCGGATGCGGGCCTCGTTCTTGGCCTGCTCCTCGCGCGCGGCGTGGTAGCCGCCGTTCTCCTTGAGGTCGCCCTCGTCGCGCGCGGCGGCGATCCGCTCGGCGATCTCGGTGCGTCCGGGGCCGGAGAGACGGTCGAGCTCGGCCTGGAGCCTGTCGTGGGCCTCCTGGGTCAGCCAGGTGACGGAGGTGTCGGTCACGGTTCGCTCCTTCCTGCGAGAACGTGTCGTCGCGGAGAGGTCCGCGAGGTGATGAGAATCACGCGTGCGACCCCAGGGGGTGGCACGCGCTGAATGTCCAAGGATATCAAAGCGGGCGTCGGGCCGGTCGGAGGCTCAGCCGGCGGTGCGGCACGAGTCCGCCATCCCGGTCACCGCGCGCTCCGCCGTCGACACCGTCGCGGTGTACCGGGTCACCTGGTTCTCGGCGGCCGGGATGTGCACGTCCTTGCTCCCGACCTGCGCGTGAGCGTCGTTGAGCGCCTCGAGCGTGCAGATCACGGCGGTGCCCGGCTTGGTCGTGACGCTGAAGGTCACGTCGACGCTCTGCGCGTCCTTGACCTGGTAGCCGTACGTCTCGACGCTGACCCCGGTGCTCTGGGCGAGCCCGAACCACACGAGCACCGCGACGGCGGCCACCACGACGACGGCGAGCACGGTGACGAGGACGGTGCGGCGCGGGCCGCGGCGCGTGGACGCGGGTCCGTACCGCCCCGGGGGGAGCGAGGTGGCGGTCATGAACCCATTGTCTCCGACTATCCTCGACGGTGTTCCCAGCACTCCGTCCCCTGGAGCCACACGTGTCCGTCGCACCCGAGAGCGGTGGCGCCCCCGAGCGGCTGCGCCTCATGGCCGTGCACGCCCACCCCGACGACGAGTCGAGCAAGGGCGCCGCGACCACGGCGCGCTATGCGGCGGAGGGCGTCGACGTCCTCGTCGTGAGCTGCACGGGCGGCGAGCGCGGCGACGTGCTGAACCCGTCCTTCGGTCCCGGCCCGACGTCGCTCGAGGGCATGCGCGAGCTGCGGCGTTCCGAGATGGCGCGGGCGCGCGAGGCGCTGGGCGTGCAGCAGCAGTGGCTCGGCTTCGTCGACTCGGGGCTGCCCGAGGGCGACCCCCTCCCGCCGCTGCCCGAGGGCTGCTTCGGCCTGCAGCCGCTCGAGGTCGCCGCCCGACCGCTCGTCGAGCTCGTCCGCGCGTTCCGGCCGCACGTCATGACGACGTACGACCCGAGCGGCGGCTACCCGCACCCCGACCACGTGATGTGCCACAAGGTCGCGTTCGAGGCGTTCCAGAAGGCGGGCGAGCCCTCGTGCTACGCCGGGACCGGCGCGCCGTGGGAGGTCTTCAAGCTGTACTACAACCACGACTTCTCGCTCACCCGCATGCGCACCATCCACGAGGCGATGGAGGGACAGGGCCTCGTCTCGCCGTTCGGCGACTGGATCGAGTCGCGGGCGGCCCGTGAGATCCCGGAGCGCCCCGTGACCACCCGCGTCGAGGTGTCCGCGTACTTCCCGCAGCGCGACGCCGCGCTCGTGGCGCACGCGAGCCAGATCGACCCCGACGGCTTCTTCTTCGCGGTGCCCCGCGACCTCGAGGCCGACGTGTGGCCCTGGGAGGAGTACGAGCTGGCGGAGTCCCGGGTCCCGACGACGCTGCCCGAGGACGACCTGTTCGCGGGAGTCCGCGACGTGCTGGGCACGACGACCACCGAGGGAGAGCGCGCATGACCGGCCGGATCGCTGAGGTGGCGTGGCAGGTGGCCCTCGCTGTGACCCCCTCGCCCGCACCGAACGACGACCTCGAGACGACGGGCGGCGGCGGGCGCGACAGCTTCGCCTTCTTCGTCGTCTCGATCCTGCTGGCCCTCGCCTGCATCGGGATCGGCCTGCTGATGGCGCGCCAGCTCCGACGGATGAACCGCAACTACACGCGCAAGGTCGAGGACGGCGAGCTCGAGCCCGAGCACGACCGGCCGGCGTCGGGCATCGCGACGTCGCAGAACCCGGAGGGCTGGCGCGGCCCGGACTCGTCGCCCCGGCGCGGTCGCGACGACGGTCCGGGTGACGGCTCCGGCCCGGACGCCGGGGCCTGAGGTCCGCCGTGCCCACCGTGCCTGAGCGCCCCGAGGACCGGCCCGCGCCGGTCGCCCTCCGGCTGACGCTCGCGCAGGTCGCGTCCACGCGCGACGGCGCCACCAACCTCGCGCTGGCGCGCGACGCGGTGCGGAGGGCCGCCGACGACGGCGCGCACGTCGTCGTGCTGCCCGAGTACGCGTCGGGGTTCGACCCGCACGGGCCGGACCCCGAGCTCGCGGAGCCGCTCGGCGGCCGGTTCGTCGAGGGTCTGCGCGCCGCGGCCCGGGACGCCGGCGTCGCGGTCGTCGCCGGCACCACGCTGCCGGGCGAGGATCCGGCGCGCGCGGTGAACGTCGTGGTGGGGGTCGGGAGCGACGGGGCGCTCGTCGGGGCGTACCGCAAGGTCCACCTGTACGACGCGTTCGGGCAGCGCGAGTCGGACCGTCTCGAGCCGGGGCCGGCCGGTGCGCCGCCGCTCGTCCTGGACCGCACGTCGTGGGCCCCCGACGGTGCCCCGGGGCTCTTCGCGGGCGTCCTCACGTGCTACGACCTGCGCTTCCCCGAGTCGGCGCGCCGCCTCGTCGACGCGGGTGCCGACGTGCTGCTCGTGCCCGCGGCGTGGGCCGCGCCGTCGAGCCTGGAGCGGGCTGTCGAGCGGGCGGCGAAGGCCGACCACTGGCGCACGCTGCTGCGGGCGCGCGCGATCGAGAACACGGCGTTCGTCGTCGGCGTCGGGCAGTGCGGGCCGGGCGTGCTGGGCCGGTCGCTGGTGGTCGCGCCCGACGGCGCGGTGCTGGCCGAGCTCGGCGAGGAGCCCGGGTGCGTCACCGTCGAGCTCGACCCCCGGCGCCTGGGCGAGGTCCGCGCGACGAACCCGTCGCTCGTGAACCGGCGCTACGTCGTCGTGCCCCGTTAGGCAGCGGCAACCAGAGGGACGGCCCCGTCCCGCGCCCTTTCAGGCGGCGACGGCGACCATCGCGATGGCCGTCGCGTGGCAGGCGAACCCGATCACGGTGAGCGCGTGGAACACCTCGTGGAAGCCGAACCAGCGCGGGCTCGGGTTCGGGTGCTTGGTCCCGTAGACCACGGCGCCGAGCGTGTACGCGAGACCGCCCGCGGCGACCAGCCAGACCACGGCCGCACCGCCCGTACGCCAGAACTGGGGGAAGAACCCGACGGCGACCCAGCCGAGCGCGACGTAGATCGGGACGTACACCCACCGCGGCGCGCTCAGCCAGAACACGCGTGCCAGCAGCCCGAGGACTGCCCCGGACCACACGATCCACAGCAGCGTCACGGCGGTCCCGTGCGCGAGCAGCATGACGGCGAGCGGCGTGTAGGTCCCGGCGATGATGAGGAAGATGTTCGAGTGGTCGGCGCGCCGGAGCGAGGCCGCGACGCCGGGAGACCAGGTGCCACGGTGGTAGACGGCGGACGTGCCGAAGAGGAGGAACGAGCTCAGGCCGAAGACGGCGCACGACCAGCGCGGCGCACCCGCGGGCGCGAGGCACACGACCACGATCGATACGGCGAGCACGAGCGGGAAGGCACCCGCGTGGATCCAGCCGCGCAGCCGGGGCTTGACGGCCCGGGCGACGCCTCCCGCGACGTCCGAGACGGCCCCGGTGACGGTGTCCGCCACCTTGCTCGCCACGTCGTCGAGACGGAGCGGAGCGGGGCGGGCGGGGTCGGCGTGGGTCACAGGGCCTCCAGGTGGTCGGTGACGCCGGGCGGCCGGCCGAACGGCCAACCTACGCCATCGTAAGTTACGGCTCCGTAGGTGGTCCAGGGCCACGGGGCATCTCACAGGACTCCGGTACGGTGTCACCGGGGCGCGCCCGGCTGCGGCCGGCGCCCCGGCCCGCGAGCATGGCTCGCCGACCTGCGACGACGACCAGCGAGGAGGGGCGCGTGCGGCTGCCGAACGTGCTGTACGGCGTCTACGAGCGGCGCCTCGCGCGGTCGCTGCCCGCGGGCACCATGCCCCGGCACGTGGGCGTCATCCTCGACGGCAACCGACGCTGGGCGCGCTCGTTCGGCGAGCCCGCGGCCACGGGGCACCGGCGCGGCGCCGACAAGATCGAGGAGTTCCTCGGCTGGTCGGAGGAGCTCGGCATCGAGGTCGTCACGCTGTGGATGCTCTCCACGGACAACCTGGGACGCCCCGCGAGCGAGCTGCAGGACCTCCTCGACATCATCAACGACGCGGTCGACGAGCTCGCCGACACGGGCGAGCGCACGGGCCGGTGGCGCCTGCGCGTCATGGGCCGACTCGACCTCCTGCCCGCCGCGACGGCGGGCGCGCTGCGCGAGGCCGAGGCCCGCACCGCCGGCGTCACGGACGGCCTGCAGGTCAACGTGGCCGTCGGGTACGGCGGCCGGCACGAGATCGCCGACGCCGTCCGCGACCTGCTGCGCTCCCGCGCCGCCGAGGGGGCGACGCTCGAGGAGGTCGCCGACGACCTCGACGTCGAGCACATCCAGGCCCACCTGTACACGAAGGGCCAGCCCGACCCGGAGCTCCTCATCCGCACGTCGGGGGAGCAGCGGCTGTCCGGGTTCCTGCTGTGGCAGTCGGCGCAGTCGGAGTTCTACTTCTGCGAGGCGTACTGGCCGGACTTCCGGCGCGTCGACTACCTGCGTGCGCTGCGCGCCTACTCGACGCGCGAGCGCCGGCTGGGGAAGTAGCAGCCGATGACGCCCGACGAGCGCCGCGCCGTCGAGACCTGGGAGTCGCTCTTCCGGGCCCAGGTCGCGGTGCTCCGGCGCCTCGGCGCGGACGACATCTGGCAGGACGTGTCGTTCCGCGAGTACGACGTGCTGTTCACGCTGCGGTCACGGCCCGGGCACGCGGCGCGGCTGCGCGACCTCGCGGCCCTGAGCCTGCTCAGCCAGCCGTCGTTGTCGCGCATGGTCGACCGGCTCGTGGCGCGCGGGCTCGTGGCGCGTGAGGCCGTGCCCGGGGACGCGCGGGGCACGCTCGTCGTCCTCACCGACGACGGCGTCCGGGTCCAGTCCGAGGTGGGCCGGCGGCACGCGGAGGCGATCGCTGCCTATGTCGGTGGCGCGCTCGCCGACGAGGAGCTCGACGCGCTACGGCGGCTCACGCAGAGGCTCGCCGAGGCTCAGGGGTCGATCCCTGACGTCCGGCGTCCCCGCTGACCTCGCCGTCGTCGTCCGGCTGCACCGCACGTGTGAGCGCGTCGAGGAAGGCGACGACGACGGCGCACTGCTCGGCGTCGAGGGTGGCCGCGACCTCGCGCATCCGGGCGTGCATGGCGCCGAGCGTGTCATGGACCTCGTCGTGGGCGTGCGGCGTGAGCTCGACCCGCAGACCGCGCCGGTCGGTGGGGTGCTGCACACGGCGGAGTCGCCCGGTGGCTTCGAGCCGGTCGAGGAGCTTGGTCGTGGACGCGGTGGAGATCCCCAGCTCGCGGCTCAGGTCGCGGGGGGACGTGGCGCGCCCGTCCTTCTCGGCGGCGGCGAGGAACCGCACCGCGCGCAGGTCCGTCTCGTTCATCTCCATCTCGCGCTGCAGCCGGCGGCGCATGGCTTCGTCGGCGCGCAGGAACCGGCGCACGGCGTCGAGCGCGGCGGACTCGCCCCACCCTTGTCGCGGGTACCAGTAGCTCTTCGCGAGGGGTGCCGGACGAGGCTGCGGGGTGGGGGCTGGCCGCGTCATGAAGACATCATAGGATCGCTTGTAACTAGCCTGCCTAGCAACTAGCCTCGTTACCCATGACGTCTCGCGAGCGGTCCACCGGCGCCGATCCCGGCGCGCGCCCGGACCAGGGGAGAGACCAGGACGACCTCGTCGTCCTGGTCGACGACCTCGGCCGGCCCTGCGGAACCGCGCCGCGCGGCCACGTGCACGGGAGTGCGACCCCGCGGCACCTCGCCTTCTCGTGCCACGTGCTCGACGGCGCCGGACGCGTCCTCGTGACGCGTCGAGCGCTCGGGAAGAGGAGCTGGCCCGGCGTCTGGACCAACGCGTTCTGCGGTCACCCCCGCCCGGGCGAGGCCGTCGTGCAGGCCGTCCGCCGGCGCGCCGCCGACGAGCTGGGCCTGACGCTTCCGACGCCTCCGCGGGTCGTGCTGCCGGCCTTCTCCTACAGCGCCGTCGACGACGCGGGCACCGAGGAGAACGAGCTCTGCCCGGTGCTCGTCGCGGTCGTCGGTACGGACGCGCCCGCTCCCGACCCCGATCCCACGGAGGTGGCCGCCTGGAGGTGGGTCGCGGTCGAGGACCTCGTCGTCGCGGCCGACGTCGCCCCCTGGGCGTTCAGCCCCTGGCTCGTCGCGCAGCTCGGCGAGCTGGAAGCTCTCGGGGGACTCGAGGCGGCCGCCGTCGAGGCTGTGCCAAGCCCCGCCGTGGCCTGGGCCGCAGATGCTTGAGCGCGACCTCGCAGCCGCCCCCGACGTCGCGTCCGTCGCGGAGCTCGAGGCAGAGCTGGAGCGCCGGCTCGACCGGGCCCGGTCAGGGGCACGGTCCGGCGGACCGGGTGCCGAGGCGCTCTGGGACGACGTGCGTGACGCCGCGCGCGGCGGAAAGCGGCTCCGCCCGCGGCTCCTGCTCGCCACCCATCACGCGCTGGGGGGCACGCAGGACGTCGCTGCGCTCCGCCTCGCGGTCGCCGTCGAGCTGCTGCACACCGCCTTCTGCCTGCACGACGACGTGATCGACCGTGACGTGGTGCGGCACGGACGGCCGACGGTCCCGGCCCGCTACGCGGCGGGGGCGCGTGCGGCGGGGGCGTCGGCGGCCCAGGCGAGCGCCTGCGGCGTCGCCGCGGGGACGCTGGCGGGCGACCTGGCGCTGAGCCTCGCCTGGCGGCTGGTCGCGAGCGCGCCCGTGGAGGGGACAGCACGCGAGAACCTGCTGGACCTCCTCGACGACGTCGTCCAACGGTCCGCGGGGGGCGAGCTGGACGACGTGCTGGCCGTCGTCGCGCCGGTCCGTCCCGCGCTCACGGACGTCCTGCGGACGGCGTCGCGCAAGACCGCCGAGTACACCGTCGTCGCCCCGGTCGTCCTGGGAGCCCTGCTCGCCGGCGCCGGCCCGGAGCTCGTCGAGGTCCTGCGGAGCGCGGCGCGGAGCCTCGGCGTCGCGTTCCAGCTCGGCGACGACCTCCTCGGCACGTTCGGGGACGAGCGCGTCACCGGGAAAAGCGCCCGCAGCGACCTGGCGGAGGGCAAGGTCACCGCCCTGACGGCGCTCGCCCGCCGCACGACGGCGTGGCCGGTCGTCGAGGCCCATCTCGGCGACCCGGCCGTGACCGACGACGAAGCCGGGCGCGTCCGGTCCGCGCTCGAGGTCGCCGGGGTGCGCGCCGACCTCGAGAACCTCGTCGCGCGCTACGCCGAGCACGGCTCCCGCCTGCTCGACGACCCGGCCGTCCCGGCGGCGCTGCGAGCCGCGCTCGAGCCGTACGCCCGCTCTGTCGTGGCGAGGACGCGATGACGCCCGCCCTCGAGCGGTACGGGCTCGCGTCCCGTCGCGCCTCGCACCAGGTCATCCGCACCTACTCGACCTCGTTCGCGCTCGCGTCCCGCCTGCTGGGTGGTCGGGTCCGGCACGACGTCGTCGCGGTGTACGCGCTCGTGCGGCTCGCGGACGAGGTCGTCGACGGCGCCGCGACCGACGCCGGGCTCGAGGCGTCGGGCTGCCGTGAGGTGCTCGACGCGCTCGAGCGCGAGACGCTCGCGGCGCTGGGCTCCCGCTACTCGACCAACCCGATCGTCCAGAGCTTCGCCGAGGTCGCCGGCCGGGTCGGGATCGAGCCGAGCCTGGTCGTGCCGTTCTTCGCGTCGATGCGTGCCGACCTCGAGGTGCGCGAGCACACGGCCGAGTCCTTCCGTGCCTACGTCTACGGGTCGGCCGAGGTCGTCGGGCTGATGTGCCTGAGCTGCTTCCTCGCGGACGACCCGGCCCGCGGTGGCCGGAGCCAGGGGGAACGCGACCGGCTCGAGGCAGGCGCTCGGGCGCTCGGCGCGGCGTTCCAGAAGGTCAACTTCCTGCGGGACCTGGGGGACGACGCGCGCACTCTCGGCCGACGCTACTTCCCCGGCGTCGACCCCGATCGGCTCGATACCGCGACCCGGGACGCGCTCGTCGCCGACGTGCGCCGGGACCTGGCGACCGCGCGTGCCGTCGTGCCGCTGCTGCCGCCCGGCTCCCGGGCGGCGGTGCTCGCGACGCACGGACTGTTCGCCGAGCTCACCGACCGGATCGCACGGACGGCACCGGGCTCGCTCGTCGTCTCGCGGGTGCGGGTGCCCGATCCTGTCAAGCTGCTCCTGACCGCGCGAGCCGTGGTCGAGGCCCGGTTGATCGGCCTCCGCTCGTGAGCCGGATCGTCGTCGTCGGTGCCGGCGTGGCGGGCCTGGGCACCGCGGCGCTGCTCGCTCAGGAGGGGCACGACGTCGCCGTCGTCGAGCGGCAGCCCACCGTGGGCGGCCGGATCGGCGTCTGGCGCGAGGGCGGATTCACGTTCGACCTCGGGCCGTCGTGGTACCTCATGCCCGAGGTGTTCGACCGGTTCTTCGCCGCGCTCGGCACGACCGCCCAGGACGAGCTGGACCTGGTCGAGCTGCCTACCGCGTTCCGCGCCTTCTTCGACGGGGCGCCGCCGCTCGACGTGACGCGTGACGTCGGGCGCACCGTCGCCGCGTTCGAGGCCCGGGAGCCGGGGGCAGGCGCCCGCCTCGAGGCCTACCTGGGCTCGGCCGGGCGCACCTACCGGACCGCCGTCGACCGGTTCCTCTACTCCGACTACGCCTCAGCGAGCGAGCTGGGACGCGTGGTCCGCGGCCTGGGGCCCCGCGACGTCGCCGAGCTGTTCACGCTCGTCTCGACGTCCCTGTGGCGCCGCACGGGCCGGGTCGCCCGGGACGACACGCTGCGCCAGGTGCTCGCGTACCCCGCAGTGTTCCTCGGCGCCTCGCCGTACCAGGCCCCCGCCCTCTACCACCTGATGAGCCACCTCGACCTCGTCGAAGGCGTCCGGTACCCGCGCGGCGGGTTCGGCACGCTCGCGACGGCGCTCGAGCGGCTCGCCGTCGAGCGAGGCGCGACCGTGCGGACTCGCACGGAGGTCGAGCGCGTGCTCGTCGAGCCCCTCCCGGACGGCGGCGCTCGCTGCTCCCGACGACGCCCGGCCGGCCGCGCGTCCGGCGTCCTCGTGCGGGACCTGGTGAGCGGAGCGGTCGAGCGGCTCGAGGCGGACGTCGTCGTGGCGGCGGGCGACCTGCACCACACGGAGACCCGGCTGGTCCCCGGCGCCTACCGGACCTACCCCGAGCGCTGGTGGCGCAGGCGCGACCCCGGTCCGGGCGCGGTGCTCGTCTGCCTGGGCGTGCGCGGGTCCCTGGACGGGCTGGCCCATCACTCGCTCGTGTTCACCGCCGACTGGCAGCGCAACTTCGACGCGGTCTTCGGGCGGCGGCGGTCCGTGCCGGACCCCGCGTCGTACTACGTGTGCCGACCCAGCGCAACGGACCCGACCGTCGCCCCGCCCGGACACGAGAACCTCTTCGTGCTGGTCCCGGTGCCGGCAGACCCGGGCCTGACCCCGGACGACCCGCGCGTCACGGCGCTCGTCGACCGGGTCGTCGCCGACCTCGGCCGGCGGGCCGGTGCGGACGACCTCGACGGTCGCGTCGTCGTCCGACGCGTCCTCACCCCGTCGTGGTTCGCGCAGACCCTGCACGCCTGGTCCGGCGGGGCGCTCGGCCCCGCGCACACCCTGCGCCAGTCGGCGCTCCTGCGGGGGCGGAACGCGTCGTCGAAGGTCGCGGGGCTCGTCTATGCCGGTGGCTCCACCATCCCCGGTGTCGGACTTCCCATGTGCCTGATCAGCGCCGAGCTGGCCGCGCGCCGCGTGGCGGCGTCCGCGGCGGCCGGTGACCACGACCGGCGGGACGCCGCGGAGACCGTGTCGTGAAGGGTGCGTACCTCCTCGCGCTGGCGTTCTCGCTCGCCGGGCTCGGCGCCCTCGACGTGCGCTTCCGGCTCGTGCTCGCGCGCGACCTGCGTCGCGGTCTCGTCACGCTCGCGGCGGGACTCGTGGCGTTCGTGCTCTGGGACCTCGCGGGCATCGGGCTGGGGATCTTCCGGCGGGGCGACGGGCGCTGGTCGACGGGCGTCGAGATCGCCCCGCACCTGCCCGTCGAGGAACCCGTCTTCCTCCTGCTGCTCTGCTACGTCGCGCTCGAGCTCGTCGAGGGGGCGCGCCGCCTGCTCGACCGCGCGGCGACGAGGGTCGCGCGGGCGCGTGGACCGGAGGTGCGGCGATGACCTACGCGTTCCTCGACCTCGGGGCCCTCGCCGTGCTGGCGGTCCCGTTCGGCCTCGCGTGCCGGCGCTGGGCGGCGCGCGGCGAGCTGCGCCGTCGGCTGGCCGCGCTCGGGCTCGCCCTGCTGGCGCTCCTCGTCGTGACGGCCGTCTTCGACTCGCTCATGATCGCGGCGGGTCTGTTCACCTACGACGCCGCGACCCTCGCCGGGCCGCGCGTCGGCCGGGCTCCCCTCGCCGACCTCGCCTACCCGCTCGGCGCCGTCCTGCTGCTGCCGAGCGTCTGGGAGCTTCTCGGGCCGTCGCGTCCTTCCGTGCCTGACGTCCCCTTCCCCCGCGACGACAGGAGCGCACCATGAGCTCGACCGCTCCCGTCCGTTCCCACGTGGGCATCCGTGAGCTCGTCGTCACCTCACGGCCCCTGAGCTGGATCAACACCGCGTTCCCGTTCGCCGCCGCGCTGCTCCTGAGCAGCAGGCACGTCGGCGCGCTCCTCGTCGTCGGCACCTTCTTCTTCCTCGTCCCGTACAACGTGCTGATGTACGGGGTCAACGACGTCTTCGACCACGAGTCCGACGAGCGCAACCCGCGCAAGGGCGGTGCCGAGGGTGCGCTCCTCGCGACGTCGACCCTTCCGTCCCTCTTGCGCTGGTCGGTCTGGCCCGCGGTGCCGTTCGCGGTGGCGATCCCCGTGCTGGCCGAGATCGAGCAGCCCGGTCGAGGCGGCTGGACCGCGCTCGCGCTCGCGGTCGTGCTCTTCGCCGTCGTCGCCTACTCGGCGCCCGGGCTGCGGTTCAAGGAACGGCCGGGTCTCGACTCCGCGACGTCGAGCACGCACTTCGTGGGCCCTGCGGTCGTCGGTCTGGTGGCGGGCGGCGCCGAGCCCACCCGCACCGTCCTGGCGATCGTCCTGGCGTTCTTCTGCTGGGGCATGGCCGCGCAGGCGTTCGGCGCCGTCCAGGACGTCGGCCCCGACCGCGCAGCGGGGATCGCGTCCGTCGCGACGGTGCTCGGCGCGCGGCGGACGGTCCGGGCCGCGATCGGGCTGTGGCTCCTCGCCGCGCTGGTGGTGCTCTTCGCAGGTCTCCCGGCTGCGGTCGCGGCGGTCCTCGTCGTCCCGTACGTCGTCATGGCGTGGCCGTACCGCGACCTGGCCGACCACGACGCCGCACGCGCGAACCGCGGGTGGCGCCTCTTCCTGCGGCTCAACTACGCGTGCGGCTTCGTGGTCTTCTGGCTGTGCTGGTGGGCCTGGGCGCACTGACCTCGCGCGTCAGCGCTCCGTGAACGCGCGCAGCGCGTCGGCGGGGACCGTCACCGGGGGCGCGGCGGGGTTCACGACGACGCCGGCCTGCCCGTCCTGCAGCACCGCCCGCGCGACGTTCGCGAACCCTGTGCGCTGCGCGTCGCTCCCGGGGCTCCAGGCCCACACCTCGGCGGGCGACGTCCCGAGGACCGCGTAGACGCCGCCGTCCCCGCTCCGGGCGGTCGGGACGACGACGCCCGTCTCGGCCCCGGACGCGTCGCGCTGGACGTCGAACGGGACGTACACGGGCGCTCCCGCGAGCATCCGCAGGAACTCGGGGAAGGGCAGCGAGCGCTCGACCGTGGCGGCGGCGAGCCTGCCGGCCGTCTCCGGGTCGTCGGCGAGCTGCTGGCGGAGCTCGTCCGCGTACGCGATGAAGGCACCGGGCGACCGCCCGTCGACGACGATCCCCTCGTAGTCCCGCACGGCCTGTGCGACCACGGCGGCCCCCGGCTGGACGAGGGAGGTGCCGGGACGACCCCGGTACCGGTTCAGCTCGTCCTGGTCGGTGAACGCCACGAGCAGCCGCTTTCCCGCGTTGTCGACGTGGGACCCGATCGCGAGCGTGTCGCCGGGCTGCAGGCCGGCAGCAGGGTCGGCGACCTGCGAGTCGGTGGCGTCGAGGAGGAGCTGGCCCACGACCAGGCGACGCACCACGTCCGCGAACGTCTGCGCGTCCTTGCGGGCCGTCCAGGTCGCGAGCGCCTCACGCACCCGGTCGTTGCGGACCCCGCCCGCACCCTCCTGAGCCTCGGTGGGCTCCGTGCCCTCCGTGCCCTCCGACCTGCGTGCCCCGTCCTTGCTGCGTCCGAACAGTCCCATCCGCGCACCATACGGACCGTGGTCGCGTGTCAGGGCGGCGTGTTGGGCAGCCGGTCGATAGGGTCGCGGGCGTGAGCCCCCACATCGAGGACCGGCAGGCCGCGCGCTCGACGCCCCGGGTGGTGGTGGCCCCGGACTCGTTCAAGGGATCGGCCCCCGCCGCCGACGTGGCGCAGTTCCTGGCCGACGGGGTGCTCCGCGCGAGGCCCGACGCGGAGGTCGTACGGCTTCCGATGGCCGACGGCGGGGAGGGCACGCTCGACGCGCTCGCGGCCGCCTGGGGCGTGGAGAAGCGCCGTGCGAAGACGGTCGACGCGCTCGGACGCCCGACGACGGCGCGGTGGGCGACGTCCGCGGACGGGCGCCTCGCCGTCGTCGAGCTGGCGGAGGCGAGCGGGCTCCCGGGAGTCGCGGACGTGCTGCCCCAGCCGCTGCTCGCGACCACCTTCGGCACGGGGCTGGTGCTGCGCGAGGCGCTCGACTCCGGGGCCGAGGAGATCCTCGTGTGTCTGGGCGGGTCGGCGACGACCGACGGCGGGTCCGGCATCCTGCGTGCGCTCGGCGTGCGTCCGCTGGGGGAGGACGGCGAGCCCGTGGCCGACGGCGGCGAAGGGCTCGCGCACGTCGCGCGGCTCGACCTGGGTGGGCTGCACCCGAAGGCGCGCGCCGTGCGGTGGCGCCTCGCCGTGGACGTGACGAACCCGCTCGTCGGCGAGCGTGGAGCGGCTCGCGTCTTCGGTCCGCAGAAGGGGGCGGGCGACGTCGACGTCGACTACCTCGACGCGGGCCTCGAACGGTGGGCGGGCGTGCTCGCCGGCGCGACGGGCGTCGACGTGCGCGAGGTGGCCGGAGCGGGTGCGGCCGGCGGCGTCGCGGGTGGGCTGCACGCGGTGCTCGGGGCGGAGCTGGAGCCGGGCGCGGCGTTGGTCGCGGACGCGGTGGGCCTCGCCGACGCCGTCGCCGGGGCCTCGCTCGTGCTGACGGGCGAGGGGTCGTTCGACTCGCAGTCCGTCGCCGGGAAGGTCGCCGACACGGTCGCGGCGACCGCCGCGAGGGCCCCGGCCCGGCCCCCGGTCGTCGTCGTCGCCGGGCAGGTGCTGCTCCCGCCCGCGCGGGCGGCGGAGGCCGGCGTCGCCGCGGCGTTCGCCCTGGCAGCGGGGCCCGCGACCCTGGCCGAGCTCGTGACGCACACGCCCACGCTCCTGGCGGACGTCGCGGAGAACGTCACGCGCCTCGTGCTGCGCTGAGCCGGGGCCGGCGCGGGATCCACCGCCACAGCGCGAGCGCCGCCGCGTACCCGAGCGCACCCGACACGACGACGCCCGCAGCGAGGCTCGCGAGCGCCGTGATCGCGGACAGGAGGAGCGGGCCGACGCCGGCGCCGCCGTCGGCGAGCTCGCGCCAGATCCCGAGGAAGGTGGGGCGCCCGACGGACGGCGAGGTGTCCGCGCCCAGGGTCATGACGATGCCCGCCCCGATGCCGTTGCCGAAGCCCAGGAGCATCGAGACGGCGACGAAGGGCACGATCGCGTGGGTGAGCGGCATCAGGACCATCGCCGACGCCATGAGCAGCATCGACGGCACCGCGACCCACTCGCGGCCGCGCCGGTCCATGACCTTGCCCGCCGGGTAGAAGACGAGCATGTCGACGGCGCCGGCGATCCCGTAGACGATCGACGCCGTCGTGGGCGCGAGGCCGATGTGCGCGGCCCAGAGCGGGATGACGACCTGGCGGCTCGCCCGGACGGCGGAGAGCAGGAACACGCCCGAGCCGAGCGTGGCGAAGGTGCGCCAGTGCTCGTGGAGCATCCCGCGCGTCGTCACGGGGGCGGCCGGCTCCGTGCCGGAAGTGGTGGCGTGCCGCCGGGTCGGGGTCTCGAGGTCCGGCACCCGGTACGCGAGGACGCCCGCGGCGACGACGGCGACGAGCGCCACCACGTAGCCGCCCGGCTTGCCCATGACGTGCATGACGGCGGCGCCGAGGAACGGGCCGACGAACACGCCGACCCGCATGCTGCCGCCCAGCGTCGACATGGCGCGGGCGCGCAGGTGGATCGGCACGGCCTCGGTCAGGTACGACTGGCGGGCCAGGTTGAAGACCGAGCTCGCGGCGCCGACCAGCAGCACCCCGGCCACGAGCGGCCAGAGCCCCGCGTCGACGAGGCACAGCGCGAGCCCGACGACGCTGATCCCGGCGGCCGCGACCATCGACCAGCGTTCCCCGACCCGGGTGGTGAGGATCCCGGCCGGGATGTTCGACAGGATCGAGCCGATCCCGAGCAGCGAGACGATCAGCGAGGCGACGGCCAGCGACGCGCCCCGCTCGACGGCCGTGAGCGGCACGACGGGCAGCATCGCGCCCTCGGCCAGGCCGAACAGGATCGACGGGCCGAACGCCGCGACCGCGATGCTGCGGAGGCTGAAGTCTCCGGCCTGCCCGCTCACGCCCGCGCTCAGTCGGCGACCGCGAACGCGTCGATCTCGACGAGCATCTCCTCGCGCGGCAGGCCCACGAACACGGTGGTGCGGCTCGGCAGCACGCCCGACGGCGAGTTCGCCGCGACGAACGCGCCGTACGCCTCGTTCATGACCGGGAAGTCCTCACGCTTCGTGAGGTACACGCGGAGCATCACGACGTCGTCGAACGTGGCGCCCGACGCCTCGACGATCGCCTTGACGTTCTCGAGCGTCCGGGTCGTCTGGGCGGCGACGTCACCCGGGAAGAGGTACTCGCCGGTCGCGGGGTCCTGCGGGCCCTGACCGGAGACCTGCACGAACGGGCCCTTGCGCACGCCCTGGTGGAACGTGTGCGCGGGTGCGGGCGCGCCGTCGGTCCGCAGGGGGGTCTTCGTCGTCGGGGGTGTGGTCACGGTGCGGTGCTCCTTCTCGGTGGTGCTGCGGTGTGGGGACGGGGATCAGAAGTCGAAGGACACGAGCCCGAGCGGGCGGTCGCCGTCGACGACGATGCCCACGCGCCACTTGTCGAACAGGGTGCACGGGTGCGAGATCCCGAACCCGATCACGTCGCCCGGGTGCGGGTGCGCCGTCTCCGGGGCGAGGTCGGGGGCGTCGGGGTCGATCCGCAGGAACAGGTGCTCGTCGTTGAGGTCCGTGACCGTCGCGCGCGGGAGCTCGAGCGGCGCGCCGAGGGTGCGGCCGTCGTCGGCCCGGGGGCGCAGCCACAGCGCCGTCGGGAGGTCGAGGTCGTAGGGGACGTCGCGTCGTCCCAGGCCGACGAGCACCAGCCCGGGCTCCGGGACCGAGACGACGGAGCCCCACACGGTCGCCGCCGGACGCAGGGGCTCGGCGCCGGGCACCCGGGAGAACGCGTCCAGGTGCTGGTAGTGCCCGTGGTCGTGCACCACGTACGAGCCCGAGCGCACGACGACGCGCGGCGCGTGCCCCGCGGCCGGGCCGCCCGGCAGGAACGGGCCGGGCAGGACCTGGAGCACCACGTCCACGAACGCGCTCCCGCCGGCGCTCACGACGACGTCGCCGCTGCTGACCAGGCCCTCCGCGACGAGCTGCTCGGCCACGTCCCGCAGGCCCCGCAGGTAGTCGGCGACCTGCTCCCGGGTCTCCGGCGTCGACTCGCCCGCGACCGAGCCCTCGTAGCCGGCCACCCCGCGCAGCGTCAGCCCGCTCGCCCGGACCGCGCGCGCCAGACCCAGGGCGTCCGCGGTCGAGCGCACACCCGTCCGGCCCTCGGCGACCCCGATCTCGACGAGCACGCCGAGGCGGGCGCGGACGTCGTCCGACGCGCCCGCGAGCCCCCGCGACAGCATCGTCAGGCCCTCGACCGAGTCGACGTACAGCCACAGCTCGGCGCCCTCGTCGCGCTCCAGGTCGTCGCGCACCCAGATGATCTCGTCCGGGTCGGTCAGCTCGTTCGCCAGGAGCACGCGTCGCGTGCCCCAGTCCCGGACCACGCGGAGCTGGTTCGGGGTCGCGACCGTCGCGCCCCACGAGCCCGCCGCGAGCTGGCGCGCGAAGATCTGCGCCGACATGTGCGTCTTGACGTGGGGGGCGTGCTCCACCGAACCCGGGGCGCCCGCCGCCTCGCCGGCCGCGCGGACCGCTGTCGCCATGACCGCCACGTTGTGGTCCAGGGAGCCGGTCTGCAGGGTCAGGATGGGCAGCCCGAAGGGTCCGTCGTCGACCGTGGCGGTGCCGATCATCAGCCCGTCGCCCGCCGTCTCGCCGCGCAGGCGAAGCCCCTTGGTGCGCGGGCCGACGACGACCGGCTCCAGCGGCCGTTCGAGGCGCTCCGTCATGCCGTCTCCTGTTCCGTCGGTGGTCGGGTGGGCCGTCCGTCGACCAGCGCGCCACCCGCCAGCACGTGCCGCCCCCCGACGACGACGTCGTCCACCCCCTGCGCGGGCGTGCGCGGGCCCTCGTACGTGGCCAGGTCCCGCACGGTGGCCGGGTCCACGAGCGCGAGGTCCGCGACCGCGCCCACCCGGACCGTGCCGCGACCCGCCAGGCCGAACCGGCGCGCCGCCCGGGCGGACAGGTGCTCGGCGGCGTCCGCCCAGGACCAGTCTCCCGCACCCACGTGCTCCGAAGCGAAACGGGCGAACGCGCCCCAGCCGCGCGGGTGCGGCCGCCCGCCCGCGTAGATCGCGTCCGACCCCGCGAGCTGGGCCTCGTGGTTCGCGAGCGCGCGCACCGAGCCCGCCGAGTTCGTCGGGGGCTGCGCGAACACGCAGCCCGCCTGCAGCCGCGTGCTCACCAGCAGCTCGAGCGCCGTGTCCTCGGGGTCCAGGCCGAGGCGCGCCGCGACGTCGAGCAGGCTCGTGCCCTCGGTCCAGCGCAGCTCGCCCGGCACGTTCGCCATCGTCACGCGTGCCCACAGGTCCGCGAGCCCCGGGAAGTGCTCGGTCCGCAGCCGCTCGCGCACCGCCGGGTCCTGCAGCAGCGCCACCGTGCGGTCCGGCTCGGCGATGGGCAGCCACGTCGGCAGCGTCACCATCGACAGGATCGAGCTGCCCCGCAGGTACGGGTACGAGTCGAACGTGACGTCCAGACCCGACGCCCGCGCGTCGTCCACGTACCCCGCCAGCTCGTCGGCGGGGCCGTGGTAGTGCGACACGTGCGTCGCGACCCCGGACGCCCGCGCGATGCGCACCAGCTCCGCGAACGCCCGGCCCGCCTTCTCCTCGTAGCCGCGCATGTGGCTCACGTGCGGCACGCCCCGTGCCGCGCACACCCGCGCGAGCGCCACGAGCTCCGCCTCGTCCGCGTACGCCGCAGGCACGTACTCCAGGCCCGTCGACATGCCGACGGCGCCGTCGTCGAGCGCCTGCTCCAGCAGCGCGACCATCGCGGCGACCTCGGCCTCCGTCGCGGGGCGGGCTTCGGCGCCCGTCACCGCGTACCGGATCGTCCCGTGCGGGGCGAGCACCTCCACGTTCAGCGGCAGCCCGGCGTACGTTTCCTTCAGCTCCGCCACGCTGCCGCCGCGGAAGCTCGGGTGGGCGCCGTTGATCGCGCGGAAGTACTCGGTCGAGAAGGCGAACGCGTCGCCAGCCGGCGCGGTCGGGGCGAACCCCACGCCGTCCTGGCCCACGACGATCGTCGTGATGCCCTGGCGCAGCATCGCGAGCTGCACGTCCGGGTCGAACACGGCCGCCTCGCCGTGCACGTGGGCGTCGATCAGCCCGGGCAGCAGCAGCCGCCCCCGCCCCTCGATCACGTCGACGGGTGCGGGGGCCGCCAGGAGGCGCCTGTCGACGCTGCCTGTCGGTGCGATCTCGCGGATCAGGCCCGCGGCGACCAGCACGTCCGACAGCGGCCCACCGTTGGGGTGCTCCCCGGAGGGGATGCGAACGCCGCGGACCAGGAGGCTGCCCGGCCGGGCCGCGCTGGAAGGCGAGGTGAGGGAGGAGGGGTCGGGGATGGTGTGCGCGGGTCGTGGTTGGGCCTGGCGGGAGCGCCCCGAGGAACGAGGGGCGCGGACGGTAGACCCGCGCACACCATCCCCGACCCCGACAGAACCCGACCCTGGCTCGACGCCGACCACCATCAACCCCCGATCTCGTTCGTGCGCGCCCCGGAGGCGTCCTCGACCCAACCGCCGACGCCCCCGTACCCACCGGAGGCGAGCTCGGAGGCGAGATCCCGGGGATGGCCTGCGACACCGGGGCGCGTCTGCCACGGGTACGGGCCGTCCAGCGGACGGAGCTCGACGCCGAACGCGGCGAGGCGGGGGAGGTGGTCGCGCTCGAGGCGAGCGACGAACGCCTCGGTGTCGCGCGCGTCGGCGGGCTCCCCGGTCCAGACGACGTCGGCGAACGCGGCCAGGCGCGGGAACGCCGCGTAGTCGAGGCGGCGCGCGGAGTCGAGGTGCTCGGTCCACAGCTCGGCCTGCGCGCCGAGCAGCCTGCCCGGGAGGGCGTCGACGTCGGTCACGCCGGCCTCGGCGAGCGCACCGGCGGGCAGGGGGTCGAACCGGTGGACGTCGCGGAGCGTGTGGAGGAAGCCGACGGGGACGGGCTCGTCGGGGCCGTCCCCGGCGCGGTGGTCGAGGTAGACCGCCTGCTCGGGAGCCATGACGACGTCGTGTCCCGCGGCCATGGCCTGGAGCCCGACGGTCCAGCCGCGCCAGGCGGTCACGACCGTCTCGCGGGGGAGGGTGTCGTGGCCGGGACGGAACGCCTCGTCCCAGACGACCGGGCGCCGTCCGGCGGCGACGACGTGCCGCGCGAGCGACCCGAGGAACCAGCCATGCAGGTCGGCGACGTCGTCGAGCCCGAGGTCCGCCGCGCGTCGGACGATGTCGGGGTTGGCGCGCCACAGCGCCGTGGGGACCTCGTCGCCGCCGAGCGCGACGTACGGGGCGTCGAAGACGTCCATGACCTCGTCGAGGACGTCCCGGAAGAACGCGAGGGTCTCCTCGGAGGGGTCGAGGACCTCGGTGCTGATGCCCCAGGTGGTGCGGACCTCGTGCGGCTGCTTGCGGGTGCCCAGCTCGGGGTACGCGGCGACGGCCGCTTCGACGTGGCCCGGGACATCGATCTCGGGAACGACGGTCATCCCGTGCGCGCGGGCGTGGGCGACGATCTCCCGGAGGTCGTCCTGCGTGTAGAAGCCGCCGTGGGGCCGCCCGTCGAAGACGCCGGCGCGCCACGTGCCGACACCCGACTCGCGCCGCCACGACCCGACCTCGGTGAGGCGCGGGTACCGGAGGGACTCGAACCGCCAGCCCTGGTCGTCGGTGAGGTGGAGCTGGACGACGTCGAGGTGGTGGGCGGCAGCGAGCTCGACGAACCGGAGGACGTCGTGCTTGGGCAGGAAGTGGCGGGCGACGTCGAGCAGGACGCCGCGCCAGGCGTGCGCCGGGTCGTCGTGCGCGTCCAGGCCGCTGGGGACGGTGAGCGGTGCGTCGTCGACCGGCGCGCGGCGGAACGCCCGCGGGCCCGCGAGCTGGCGGAGCGTCTGCGCGCCGGCGTGCGCCCCGGCGACGTCCGACGCGGTCACCACGACGGCGCCGCTCCCGGTCCGCAAGGCGTAGCCACCGGCCGGGACGGTCGTGTCGAGGACGAACGAGACCGTCGGGCGGCCGGCTTCGTCGGCGCCGTCGTCGGTGGCCTCCCAGGCGAGCGTCAACCCCGTCGCGTCCTCCGTCCGCCGCTTCCAGGTGGCAGCCGCGGCGGCGAGCTCGGGCGCGGCCCGGACGACCGTCGTCGGGCCGACGACGAACGGGTCCGCGAGCGGCGCGTGCCGGACCGGGTGGCGGAAGCCGGGGACGGGCTGGGCGAGCTCGGAGGCGGCGGGCAGGGGATCGGGACCAGCATCAGGCACGGGTCCGAGCCTATCGAGGCGTCGGCGTCGCCTGCCGCGGTCGCCCACGCGCCCGGCCCCGAGCGCCGTCGTCGGGTTTTCAGGACACTCGCAAGATCCGCGCAAGCCGCTTGCGTGAATGCGTAGACTGCGTCTCATGGCAAAGAGGCTCTCGGACGTGGCGAAGAAGGTCGGGGTGAGCGAGGCGACCGTCTCGCGCGTCCTCAACGACAAGCCTGGCGTGTCCCAGGCGACCAGGGACGCGGTCCTGACCGCGCTCGACGTGCTCGGCTACGAACGCCCGACCAAGCTGCGGGGGGAGCGCGGCAGGCTTGTGGGTCTCGTGCTCCCGGAGCTCGTGAACCCGATCTTCCCGGCGCTCGCGGAGGTCATCGGCGGCGCGCTCGCGCAGCAGGGCTTCACGCCCGTGCTGTGCACCCGCACGGCCGGCGGCATCACCGAGGCCGAGTACGTCGACCTGCTGCTCGACCAGCACGTGTCGGGCGTGATCTTCGCGGGCGGCCTGTTCGCGGAGCGCGACGCCGACCATGCCCACTACCACCGCCTCGAGAAGATCGGCCTGCCGGTGGCGCTGGTGAACGGTGCGATCGAGTCGCTGCACTTCCCGCGGGTCTCGTGCGACGAGATCGTGGCGATGCAGCAGGCCCTGGGGCACGTGCTGTCGCTGGGGCACGAGCGGGTCGGCCTGCTCCTCGGACCCCAGGACCACATCCCGTCGGAGCGCAAGCTCGCGGCCGCCGAGCAGCTCGCGGCCCGGGCCGGCCGGACGATCGACCCGGCGCTCGTCGCGCACAGCCAGTACGCGCTCGAGGCCGGGCAGGCGTCCACGAACCGCCTGCTCGAGGCGGGCGCGACGGCGATCGTGTGCGCGAGTGACCCCCTCGCGCTGGGCGCGATCCGGGCGGTGCGGCGCGCGGGTCTCGAGGTGCCGCGCGACGTGTCGGTCGTCGGCTACGACGACTCCGCACTGATGAACTCGACCGACCCCGCCCTGACGACGGTCCGCCAGCCGATCGAGCCGATGGGTCGCGCCGCCGTGGACCTCCTGGCGCGCCAGATCTCGGGCGTCGAGGTGCCCGCCGACGAGCTGCTCTTCGAGCCCGAGCTCGTGGTGCGCGCCTCGACCGCGGCCGCCCCCGCGCGCGCCGGAGCGCGCTGACCGCACCTTCCGTCGACCTGTCAGGCGCTCGCCGGGCTTTGCCCCGGCGAGCGCCTGACAGGTCTTTCGCGTGCCCCGATGGCCGCGTCGGATGACGTCGAACGACAGCGAAGATCGCGTTTCGGTAACAACGATGTTCGGTTCTTGCGCTGTCGCTGTCGGGTAGTTACGGTCAGTGCATCGCCGATCACCGCGGCGCAGGAACGACCCTGACGCACCAGGGACGAAGGAGTCCACACGTGAGCACGAGCCCGAGCAGCCTGCCGGGACACCCGTCTGGCGCCGTCGAGTGGTGGCGCAACGCCGTCATCTACCAGATCTATCCGCGCAGCTTCGCGGACGGGAACGGCGACGGCACCGGCGATCTTGCAGGCGTTCGTTCGCGGCTTGCGTACCTCAAGGACCTCGGGGTCGACGCCGTGTGGTTCACGCCCTGGTACGTGTCGCCCCTCGCGGACGGGGGCTACGACGTCGCGGACTACCGCGCCATCGACCCGGCCTTCGGAACCATCGAGGAGGCCGAGGAGCTCATCGCCGAGGCCGCCGCGCTCGGCATCAGGACCATCGTCGACGTCGTCCCCAACCACGTCTCGGACCAGCACGCGTGGTTCCAGGCTGCGCTGGCGGCGGGGCCGGGCTCGCCCGAGCGGGAGCGCTTCTGGTTCCACCCCGGCAAGGGCGAGGACGGCGCCCAGATCCCGACGCACTGGGTCTCGAGCTTCCAGGGCAGCACCTGGACCCGCACCACGGACGCCGACGGCACGCCCGGCGAGTGGTACCTCCACCTGTTCACGCCCGAGCAGCCCGACGTCAACTGGAACCACCCCGACGTCCGCCGCGAGCACGAGGACGTCCTGCGGTTCTGGTTCGACCGCGGCGTGGCCGGCATCCGCATCGACTCGGCGGCCCTGCTCGTCAAGGACCCCGCGCTGCCCGAGGTGCCGGCGGACCCGGCGCCCGGCGGCCACCCCTTCACCGACCGCGACGAGCTCCACGACGTCTACCGCGGCTGGCGCGCCGTCGCCGACTCGTACGAGGACCCGCGCGTCCTGGTCGGCGAGATCTGGCTGCCCGACGCGCGGCGCTTCGCCGACTACCTGCGTCCCGACGAGATGCACACGGCGTTCAACTTCGACTTCATGGCGCGCCCCTGGGACGCGAAGGCGCTGCGCGAGTCGATCGACACGACGCTCGAGGCGCACGCGCTCGTCGGTGCGCCGGCCACGTGGGTCCTGTCGAACCACGACGTGACCCGCCCGGTCACCCGCTACGGGCGCGAGGACTCGTCGTTCGCGTTCGAGGCCAAGCGCTTCGACACCCCCACCGACCTCGAGCTCGGCACCCGCCGCGCCCGTGCCGCGGCGCTCCTCACGGCCGCCCTCCCGGGCTGCCTGTATCTCTACCAGGGCGACGAGCTCGGCCTGCCCGAGGACGAGGACCTGCCCCGCGACGCCATCCAGGACCCGATGCACTTCCGGTCCGGCGGCGTGGACCCCGGCCGCGACGGCTGCCGCGTGCCGCTGCCCTGGACCGCCGACGCGGCCGGCGCACACGGCTTCTCGGCACCGTCCGACGACGGCACGACCGCGGAGCCGTGGCTCCCGCTGCCCGCGTGGTGGGGCCGCTACGCGGTCGACGTCGAGGAGGCCGACCCGACCTCGATGCTCGCCCTCTATCGAGTTGCGCTCGCGGTGCGCCGCGCCGAGGCGGGGCTCCGGGAGGGCGGCTTCGCGTGGCTGGACCTGCCCGGACTGCTCGGTCCGGGAGCCGGCGACGTCGACCAGGTGCTGGCCTTCGCGCGCGGCGACGTCGCGTGCCTCGTGAACTTCGGCGTGGACCCGGCGCCGTTGCCCCCGCACACCGCGGTGCTGCTCGCCTCCGGGGAGCTTCCCGGCGGCACGCTGCCCACGGACACCGCCGTCTGGCTCCGGACCTCGTCCGGAACCTGACGCAGACCCCTACCTCACTGACGACCCGGCGGGAACGATCCCGCCGATCTCACCACCGTGCAGGACCGGATGCCTGCACCTGACAAGGAGCGACGATGAAGTCTCCACGCATCACGCTGGCGTACACCCTGGTGGGTGCGCTCGCGCTCGGCGGCACCCTTGCGGCGTGCTCGTCCGACAGCGGCTCCGGCGACGGCAAGGACACGCCGTCCGCCACCGCCGCCCCGACCCTCGACCCGAACACGAAGGTCACCCTCAAGGTGGTCGGGCTGCTCCCGGGCTCGACCAAGGAGGCGCAGGCCGCGCTCGCCGACGAGGTCAAGGAGTTCCAGGCCGAGAACCCGAACATCACGGTCCAGACCCAGGACTACGAGTGGAAGGCCACGACGTTCGCGGCCGACCTCGCGGGCGGCACGCTGCCGACGGTGTTCGAGATCCCGTTCACGGACGCCAAGACGCTGATCGCGAACCAGCAGATCACCGACATGCAGGCGTACCTCAACCAGCTTCCGTACGCGGCGGACTTCAACAAGAACCTGCTGCAGTACGGCCAGGGTCAGGACGGCGACGTCTACGCGATCCCGGCGAAGAGCATCTACGCCGTCGGCCTGCACTACAACCGTGACCTGTTCACGCAGGCCGGGCTCGACCCCGACAAGCCGCCGACCACGTGGGACGAGGTCCGCACGGACGCGAAGGCGATCGCGGACAAGACCGGCCAGGCGGGCTTCGCGCAGATGTCGCAGAGCGGCACGGGCGGCTGGCAGCTCACGGTCGACACGTACGCCCGCGGCGGCCGCGTCGAGTCGGAGGACGGCAAGACGGCGACGCTGACGAACGACGGCACGAAGGCCGCCCTGCAGTTCCTCCAGGACCTGCGGTGGACCGACAACTCGATGGGCAACAACTTCAACTACGACTGGGGCACCATCAACCAGGCGTTCGCGGCCGGGAAGATCGGCATGTACACCTCGGGTCAGGACGTCTACACGAGCCTCGTGCAGACGAACAACATCGACCCGAAGATGTACGGCCTGACGATGATCCCGCTCGAGGGTGACAACTCCGGCGTCCTCGGCGGCGGCACCATGGCGGCGGTCTCCAGCAAGGCGACGGACGACGAGAAGGCCGCCGCGATCAAGTGGATCGACTTCCACTACCTGCGCAAGTACACCGACGAGCAGGCCGCGGTGACGAACGCCAAGACCCAGGTCGCGAGCAAGCAGCCCGTGGGCACGCCTGAGCTGCCGATCTTCAGCCAGGCCCAATACGAGAAGTACCAGGGCTGGATCAAGCCGTACGTGAACGTGCCCCTCGACCAGATGACGGGCTTCACGAGCAAGATCTTCGACGCGACGCTCGTCAACGAGCCGGCCGTCGCCACCCAGGACGTCTACGCGGCGCTCGACCCGGTGGTGCAGGCCGTGCTCACCAAGAAGGGCGCCGACATCGACAAGCTCCTGGACGAGGCGAACACGAAGGCGCAGCGCGCCATCGACTCGGCCGGCCGCTGAGCCGAACAGCAAGAACGACCGCAGGTGGGTGGGGTCGCCGGCCGGAGACGTCCGGCGGCCCCGCCCCGGGTGAGGAGTGATGTGACGTGAGCGCTGCGAGCGCCGACACCGTCGTCGTGCCGGGCGGCGACCCGACGAGTCCGCCGCCCGTCCGGCGGGTCCGCCGGAACCCGGTGACCTGGGTCAGGCGCGGGGGACTGAGCACCCTCGTGTTCGCCCTCCCCGTCCTGGTGATCTTCGGGGTCTTCTCCTGGTGGCCGATCGTCCGGTCGGTCGTCATGAGCTTCCAGAAGACCAACCTCGTGGCCCCGGCCACGTGGGTGGGCTGGGACAACTTCCAGTACGTCCTGACGGACCCGGACCTGCCGACGGCGATCCGGAACACCCTCTACTTCGCCCTGCTGGCGCTCGTGATCGGGTTCCCGATCCCGCTCGTCACCGCGGTCCTCATGAGCTCGGTGAGGCGCCTCAAGGGGCTCTACTCGGTGCTCGCGTACCTCCCCGTGGTGGTGCCGCCCGTCGTCGCCGTCCTCCTGTGGAAGTTCTTCTACGACGGCTCCGCGGACGGCGTCTTCAACACGATCCTCGGCTGGGTGCACCTCGGTCCCTACGCGTGGCTGTCGAGCCCGAGCCTCGCGATGCCGTCGCTCGTCCTCGAGGCGACGTGGGCGGCCGCGGGCGGCACCGTGATCATCTACCTGGCGGCGCTGATCGGCGTGCCGGGCGAGCTCTACGACGCCGCCGAGGTCGACGGCGCGGGGATCTGGCAGAAGGTGTGGCACGTGACGATGCCGCAGCTGCGCGGGGTCCTCTTCATCACGTTCATCCTGCAGATCATCGGCACCGTCCAGGTGTTCCTCGAGCCGTACCTGTTCACCGGTGGCGGCCCCGCGAACGCGACGTTGACGATCCTGCTGATGATCTACGACTACGCATTCGGGCGCTCGCTCGGTGGGGACTACGGGGCCGCGACCGCGCTGTCGGTCATGCTCGCCGCGTTCCTCGCGATCCTGTCGCTCGTGTACTTCAAGCTGACGAGCTCGTGGAGCAAGTCGTGACCCGCCCGACGCTGGAGGAGGCCCCCGTGGTGAACGTTGCGACGACCGGTCCCGCGGCCGGTGTCGAGCTCACGGCCGCTGCAGGTCGCCCCGCCCGCGGCAGGAAGCGCCGGAGCTCCCAGCTCGACGGCGACCGTGGCTTCGTCTCCGAGCAGGACTGGAGGCGTCCCAGCGTCAACGCGACCATGAAGACGCTGCACGTCGTCCTGCTCGTGCTGCTCGTCGTCGTGGGCGTCGGCCCGATGCTGCTCCTCGCGAAGTACGCGGTCACGCCCACCCAGGACATCATCCGCACCCCGCTCGCGATCTTCCCGCACGGTGTGCGCTGGGCGAACCTCACCGAGGCGTGGAACGACGTCGAGATCAGCAGGTACTTCCTGAACACGATCTGGCTCGCGGTCGGCTCGTGGTTCATGCAGCTCCTCGTCGCCACGACCGGCGGCTTCGTGCTCTCGGTGCTGCGCCCGAAGTGGGCGAAGATCGTCAACGGGCTCGTGATCGCGACGCTGTTCGTGCCGAGCGTCGTGCTCCTCGTGCCGCTGTACCTGACGATCCTCGACCCGCCCGTGATCGGGACGTCGCTGATCAACAACTTCTTCGCCGTCTGGCTGCCGGCCGGGGCGAGCGCGTTCAACGTCGTGCTGGTCGCCCGGTTCTTCGACAGCCTGCCGCGCGAGGTGTTCGAGGCGGCCAGGGTCGACGGCGCCGGCCCGTTCCGGCTGTTCTGGTCGGTCGTCCTGCCCATGTCGAAGCCGATCCTCGGCGTGGTGTCCGTGTTCGCGTTCATCGCGAGCTGGAAGGACTTCCTCTGGCCGATGCTCGTCCTCAAGGACCCGGCCAAGCAGCCGCTGTCCGTGCGCCTGCCCGCGATCGCGGCCCAGACCGACCTGGGCGTGTTCCTCGCGGCGCTCGCGATCTCGACGCTCATCCCCGTCGTGCTGTTCCTCGTGTTCCAGCGCCTGTTCCTCTCGGGCGCGGGGCTCGGCGGCGCCGTCAAGGGCTGAGCCCACCGGACCGTCGTCGGCCGGCCGAACCGCCGACGACACCTCATCCGGGCCCGGCCGCGCGTGACCCCTGACGCGCTGCCGGGCCCGGTCGCGCCGTCGTCGGACCTGACAGCCTGTCGTGTCGATGTCACGTCCCGGTTGCCCGGCTCGCGCCCGGTCGGTGCGCGGGAGAGTGGGAGGATGCAAGACGTGAGTCTCACCCCGTACGACGCGCTGCTCCTGTACTCCTTCGGTGGTCCGAACAAGCCCGAGGACGTCGTCCCGTTCCTGCGGAACGTCACGGCCGGCAAGGGGATCCCGGACTCCCGCCTCGAGGAGGTCGGCGAGCACTACTACGGGTTCGGCGGCAAGAGCCCCATCAACGAGCAGAACCTCGCGCTCAAGGCGGCGCTCGAGGCCGAGCTCGCGAGGCGCGGTATCGAGCTCCCGGTCGTGTGGGGCAACCGCAACTGGGAGCCGTACACGAAGGACGCCGTCGCCGAGCTCGAGAGCCTCGGGGCGGAGCGTGCCGTCGTGCTCGTGACGAGCGCCTACTCGTCGTACTCGGGGTGCCGCCAGTACCGAGAGGACCTCGCGGTGACCCTCGACGGCCTCGGCAAGCTCGGGCCCGAGGGCTCCACGACGGTCGAGTTCGACAAGGTGCGGTCGTACTTCAACCACCCCGGTTTCGCCCGGGCCAACGTCGACGCCGTCGTGGAGGGCTTCGAGGCGCTCGCCGCGAAGGGCGGCGACCCGCGTGCGGCGCGCGTCGTGTTCGTGACCCACTCGATCCCCACGACCATGGAGGCCGCGTCGCGGATCTCGCACGCAACCTACTCCGAGCAGCACCTCGACCTGGCGGGCGTGGTGGCGGCCGAGGCGTCGCAGCGGCTCGGCTTCGACGTCCCGTGGGATCTCGCCTACTGCTCGCGTTCGGGCCCCCCGAGCCAGCCGTGGCTCGAGCCCGACGTCAACGACCACCTCGAGAAGCTCGCGGCCGAGGGCCTGCGCGACGTCGTGCTGTCGCCCATCGGATTCGTCTCCGACCACATGGAGGTCGCCTACGACCTCGACACCGAGGCCATGGAGACGGCCGGCAGGCTCGGGATGACCGCGGTCCGTGCGGGCACGGTGGGCACGCGGGCGCCGTTCGTGCAGGGCCTGGTGGACCTGCTTCTCGAGCGCGCGGCGATCGCGCGCGGGGAGGACGTCGACGAGGCGACGGTCGGCACGCTGCCCGCGTTCCGGTCGGTGTGCGCCCCGGGCTGCTGCCTGCGCCGCGACGGCGAACCGTCGGGCGTCCCCGCCCTGTGCAGTGTCGACCTGCACTCCTGACCTTCGATCCCACGCGAGAGGCGACGATGACCGACACGACGGGGCAGTCCGCCCCGCACCACGTCCACGGCGACACCGGCGAGGCGGTGGACACCCGGTCCATCAACGAGGGCATCCGCTACGCGATGTACTCGGTGTTCGCCCTGACCGGCGAGCTGCCCGCCGACGACGGCGCGCGCGAGGCGCTCGTCCGCGCCGCCGAGCAGGCGGTGGGCGGCAGCGACGACCCGGCCGACGCGACGAGCGAGCTCACGGTCCGCGGCTGGTACGACGTCGCCGGTCTGCGTGCCGACGCCGACCTGATGGTCTGGTGGCACGGTCCGTCCATCGAGTCCGTCCAGGGCGCCTACCACCGCCTGCGCGCGTCCGAGCTCGGCTCCGTGCTCGAGCCCGTGTGGTCCGTCGCCGCGCTGCACCGCCCCGCCGAGTTCAACCGCGGGCACGTCCCCGCGTTCCTCGCCGGCGAGGGGCCGCGCGAGTACGCGTGCGTCTACCCGTTCGTCCGCTCCTACGAGTGGTACCTGCTCGACCCGGCCGAGCGGTCGCGGATGCTCCGCGAGCACGGGATGGCCGCGGCGTCGTACCAGGACGTCCGCGCCAACACGATGTCCGCGTTCGCGCTCGGCGACTACGAGTGGATCCTGGCGTTCGAGGCGGACGAGCTGCACCGGATCGTCGACGTCATGCGCGACCTGCGGGCCGTCGACGCGCGCCTGCACGTGCGCGAGGAGGTCCCGTTCTACACCGGCCCGCGGGTCGACCTGGCCGCGTGGGCGGCGCAGCAGCCCCTCGCCTGACCCGTCTTCCCCGGAGCAGGCCTCCGGGAGGACTACGTCGGTGAGGTCAGCGCCCGGCCCGACGACGCGCGCCACCGTCCGTGCTCGCGCGCGATCCGGATGGGGTGGTCGAAGGTCGCGCTCACCTGCTCGGTCGTGAGGACGTCGTCCGCGGGGCCCACCGCCACCAGGCGACCCTGACGCAGGAGCGCCGCGTGCGTCGTCGTGACGGGGAGCTCCTCGAGGTGGTGGGTCACCAGGACGGACGTGAGCGACGGCCACAGCGTGTGCAGGTGGTCGACGGTCTCCAGGAGCTGCTCGCGCGCCGCGACGTCGAGGCCCGTCGCGGGCTCGTCGAGCAGCAGGAGCCGCGGCTCGTTGACGAGTGCGCGCGCGATGAGCGCGCGACCCCGCTCTCCCTGCGAGAGCACCGCCCAGGGCCGCTCGGCCTTGCCCGCGAGCCCCAGCTGCTCGACGAGCGCACGGACGTGGGCACGCTGCTCGTCGGTCGGCTCCCAGCGCAGCATCGTCAGATTGGTGCCGGTGAGGCCGGTCAGGACGACCTCCTCGACGGTCAGCGGTCCGCGGACGGGGTGCCGCGGGTCCACGTGCCCGATCTCGCGGCGCAGCGCCTGCAGCTCGACCCGCCCGATCCGGCGGCCGAGCACGTCCACGGTGCCGCGCGTCGGGTGGGTCTGCGCGCCGACGAGGCCGAGCATCGTCGACTTGCCGGCGCCGTTGGGGCCGAGCAGCGCCCAGTGCTCACCCGCGCGGACCTCGAGGTCCACGTCGTCGAGCAGGACGTTGGACGTGCGGACCACGAACACGTGGTCGAGGCGCAGGACGACGTCGGTCACCGGGTCTCCTCGGGGTCGGGGCTGTTGGGGTGTGCGGGGGCGGCAGCGGTGTCCGCGAGCGCGTCGAGGACCCCCTGCAGGTGGTCGGAGGCGGCGGTGGCGGCGCCGTCGGGGTCGCGCTTCTCGACGGCGCGCACGATCGCCGCGTGCGCGTCGTGGTCGTGGTGGTGCGGCGAGCCGGGTCCGGCGAGCGCGAGCAGGTCGAGCATGCCGGAGCGGACGCGCGGCGCGAACGCCGCGAAGAGCTCGACGAGGACCGGGTTGTGCGCCGCCTCGACGACGGCCGCGTGGAACCGCAGGTCCGCGTCGACGTACGTGCCGTCGTCGGGCGGGGACGCCGTCTCGGCTCCGCTCCGCGCTGTGAGCGCGGCCCGGAGCGCGTCGAGGTCGGCGGGGGTGCGTCGTGCGGCGGCGAGGCGCGCGGCCTGGACCTCGATCGCGACGCGCGCCTCGACGACGTCGGCCACGCGGGTGCGGCGGAGCAGGTCGTCCCAGTCCGGGGAGGGCGTGCTCGCGGTGACGAAGACGCCGGCGCCCTGCCGGGCGCGCACGAGCCCGCGCGAGCTGAGCACGCGCACCGCCTCGCGGACCGTCGACCGCCCGACGCCGAGCTCGGCGGCGAGCGCGTGCTCGCCGGGCAGGGGGGTGCCGACGGGCCACTCGCCCGCGCCGATGCGGTCGGCGAGGGCGTCGGCGGCCTGGTCGGCGAGGGACGCGCGCTGCAGTGCCATGCGGGCCTCCGGGATGACTTGTCTGATGACCTGATGGGTCCACGATAGCGGACGTGCCCCACGCCGAGGTCGCTAGGGTCGGAGCGTGACCGCCGCACCCCGCATCCCACCCGTCGTCGACGCCTCCTGGCTCACCAGCCACGCCCCTGGCGGAGGCACCGGCCCGCACGTCGTGCTCGCGGACGTGCGCTGGTACATGACCGACCCGGACGGCAGCGCCGCCCACGCCGCCTACGCCGAGGGGCACCTGCCCGGCGCGGTCTACGTCGACCTCGACGCCTGGCTCGCCGGGCCCGCCACCGCGACCGACGGGCGGCACCCGCTCCCGCACCCCGACGTGTTCGCGCGCGGCATGGGCTCGCTCGGGATCGGGGACGACACGACGGTCGTCGCGTACGACGACGCGGGCGGCGTGATCGCGGCCCGGCTCGTCTGGATGCTGCGTGCGCTCGGGCACGACGCGGCCCTGCTCGACGGCGGGTTCTTCGCGCCCGAGGTCCGCGCGTGGGCCGGCGGTGTGACCACCGACGTCGTGGCGCGCCGGCCCACGACGTTCACGCCCCGCCCCTGGCCCGTCGAGCTGCTCGCGACCCTCGACGACGTCGCCCCCGGCGGGCGCGACGACGCGGCCGTCGTCCTCGACGCGCGCCCGGCCGAGCGGTACCGGGGCGAGGGTGCGGACGTGGACCCGCGCGTCGGGCACGTGCCCGGGGCGGCGAGCGTCCCGTGCCGGGAGAACGTCGACGAGCGCGGGCACCTGCTGCCCGTCGAGACGCTGCGCGAGCGGTTCGCCGCCGCCGGGGTGACGGCCGCTGCGGTGGAGGCCGGCGACGTCGTCTCCATGTGCGGGTCGGGCGTGACCGCGTGCCACACGCTGCTCGCGCTCGAGCAGGCCGGGCTGGGGCGTGCCCGCCTGTACCCCGGCAGCTGGTCGCAGTACGCGGCGACGGCGCTCCCCGCCGCCACGGGGGCATGACCGTGCGCGACGCGTTCTACGAGGAGGCCGGGGCCCTGTTCGTGGGGCTCGTCGCCTGCGTGCCCGACGACGCCTGGCAGCGCCCGGCGCTCGGGACCTGGGACGTCCGTGACCTGGTCGGGCACACGAGCCGGTCGTTCGTGACCGTCCTCGAGTACCTCGACGAGCAGCCGCAGTCGGCCGCGGTCGTGAGCCCGTCGGCGTACTACACGGCGACGACGGCGGTGCTCGCGTCGAGCGACGCCGGCGCCGTCGACGAGCGCGCCCGGGCCGCGGGACGCGCGCTCGGTGACGACCCGCTCGTCGCGGTCCGGGACCTGCGGGCCCGTGCGCTCGCGAGGCTCGACGACGCGCAGCCCGACGACGTCATGGGCAGCATCGTCGGCGGAATCCGGGTGCGCGACTATCTGCCGACCCGGGTCCTCGAGCTCGTCGTGCACAGCCGTGACCTCGCTCGCGCGCTCGACCTCGACCTCGACGTCCCGACGGCGCTCCTGCGTGCCGTCGCACTGCTCGCCGCCGAGATGGCGGTCGACTCCGGTCGAGGCGGCACGGTCGTGGACGCGCTGCTCGGCCGGGGTGAGCTGCCGGAAGGCTTCAGCCTGGTCTGAGCGTGGCGACCGCAGTCGCGACGGCGGCGGCCGGATCAGTCCTCGAGGTCGACGCCGTGCAGGACCGCGAGAGCGTCGAGCCCCGACCCGTAGCCCTGCCCGACGGCGCGGAACCGCCAGGTGCCCGACCGCGCGTAGACGTTCGCGAGGACGAGCGTGCGCTCGGAAGCCGCCGCATCGAGCGTCGCCCGGAGCACCGGTTCGCCGGATCCCGTCCGGAGCACCAGCTCGAGCGGCCCGACGTCACCGAACACGCCCTCGCCGTCGATCGACGCGGCGACGAGCACACGTCGACCGGCGGGCAGCAGCGAGGGCCGGAGCTCGACCAGCGCCTCGCACGGGTGGTCGAGCTCGAGCGCGACACCACCGCTCGGATGGGCGGGCTGGTGGTAGAAGCAGAAGTCCTCGTCCCCGCCGACCTGCTCGTCGGCGTCCACGACGAGGGCGACGACGTCGATCTCGCCGTCGAACCGGTCGTCCGGCCAACGGACGCTCAGCGACCACGCTTCCCCGTCGGGCAGGTCGCGGACGCCGCCGCGCGGGAGGACGGGGACGTCGGGAGCGACGGCGGTGACGGTCGCCGTCGGGTCGACCGGTGCGCCGGTCGTCGCGGACGCTCCGGCGACGTCGACCGGGACGAACGTCACCGGGTCCAGACGGGGCATGGCGAGCCGCGCGATCCGCGGCCACCGGCTGTCCTGCTCCGGCCACTCGAGTGCGACGACGTGCGTGACCGCAGCCGTGAGATTCACGGCTGCGCGACCGCCGAGCTCGACGATCCGGGCGCGTGCCGAGCAGGCCTCCTCGTACGAGCCGCCCACCACGAGGACCCGTGACCCGGCGAGCGGCCCGGTCGGCGCCGACGGAGGCGCGGACGTCGTCGCGGCTCCAGAACGAGCTTCCGGGGGCGCCGGCGCCACGACGTGCGTGGTAGGCGGCGGCGCGGGGCGTTCGTGCGGCACCTCCGACGCCGGGACCGCGGTGCCCACCGACGTCCCGCCGCTCTGCTTGGGCTCGCCGGGCTGCACGTGGCCGAGCAGGCGCAGGAACTCGTCCTCGGCAACGACGAGCGTGCCGTGCCGACGTGCGGCCGCGGCCTTGCCGGTCGCGAGGGTCGTCGAGTTGCACACCACGAGGCCGGTGCGCGAGCTCACCGAGTTCATGACGTCGAGCCCGGCCGCGGTCGCCTCATGGATCAGAACCTCGCGCGGGCGCGTGGTCTCACCCGTGAACACGACCTTGAGCCCCTGGCGCAGCGGCCGACCGGGCTCGAGGCGGCCCGGGTCGCGCCAGGCGCACGGCGTCCGCGGAGCCGGCGCAGGCCGCGTGGCGCGCGGGACCTCGCACCGCGTGAGGGGCAGCGGTGCACCGACGCGGTGCGCGACCACGAGCGAGTGGCGCAGCACCTCGACGAGGACCCGGGTGTCGTCGACCGCGTCGTGGGCACGGGTCTGCGGCACCCGCCAGTACCGGGCGAGGGCGGCGAGCGAGAGGTTCGCTGCCGGAAGGTCGAGCCTCCGCGCGAGGGCGAGCGTGCACAGGCGCTCGGCCACGGGCAACGTGGCTCCCGCCCGGTTCGCCTCGTGGGCGAGGAAGTCCCAGTCGAACCGCGCGTTGTGTGCGACGAGCACGCGGTCCGCCAGCAGCGGTGCGAGGATCGGCAGCACGTCCGGGAACCGGGGCGCGCCCGAGAGCCGCTCCCGCGTGAGCCCATGGATGTCCGTCCGTCCCGGGTCGCACCCCGGGTCGAGCAGGGTGCTCCACTCGCCCTCGTGCGCGCCGTCGGGCCCGAGCAGCACGACGGCGATCTGCAGGACCCTGTCGTGCGCGGCGCTGAGGCCGCTCGTCTCGACGTCGACGACGGCGTAGCGGTGGGAGTACGTGCGGGCGACCGCGGCGGGCAGCGGTCCGGTGGGTGCCAGCGTCACGGCCGCAGGATAGAGGGTCGTGTGCCCTCGGCGTGCGCGCTGTTCACGATGGCGACGCCGGACCGGGACGGGGCGCGTCCCGGACCACGCGTCGTCGCGCCGATCAGGGGTAGAGACCCCGCAGCCGGTGGGCGTCGGCGACGCGCTGCACCCCGATGACGAGGGCGGCGTCGCGGAGCGTGAGGTCGTGGTCGTGCGCGTGGTGGGCGACCTCGGCGTAGGCGGACCGCATGCGCCCGGCGAGGCGGTCCTCGATCTCGGCGTCGGTCCACCAGTACGTCTGGTTGGCCTGCACCCACTCGAAGTACGACACGATGACGCCTCCCGCGTTGGCGAGGATGTCGGGGACGATCGTGACGCCGTTCTTGCCGAGGATCGTGTCGGCCTCCTGCGTCGTCGGGCCGTTGGCGCCCTCGACGACGAACCGCGCCCGCACGTCGTGGGCGTTGTCGACGGTGAGGACGGAGTCGATGGCGGCCGGTACCAGGACGTCGACGTCCGCGACGAGCACGGCCGACCCGTCGACGGCGTCGCCCCGCTCGAACCCGACCACGGACCCGGTGGCCGCGACGTGCGCCAGGAGCGCGTCGACGTCGAGGCCGTCGTCGTTCCGGACGGCGCCGAACGCGTCGGACACGTGGGTGACGATCGCGCCCTCGTCGGAGAAGATCTTGGCCGCGTTCGCGCCGACCTTCCCGAAACCCTGGACGGCGACGCGGGACCCCTTGAGGCGTTCGCCTGCGTGCGTGAGGGCGGCGTCGGCGACGTGGAAGATGCCGCGCGCGGTCGCGGTCCCGCGGCCGCGCGAGCCGCCGATCGCGAGCGGCTTGCCCGTGACCACGGCGGGGATCGTGTGGCCCATGCTGACGGAGTAGGTGTCCATGACCCACGCCATCTCGCGCTCGCCGGTGCCCATGTCGGGGGCCATGATGTCCTGCTCGGGGCCGATCATCGGCAGGATCTCGCTCGTGTAGCGGCGGGTCACGCGCTCGAGCTCGGCGGGGGAGTGCTCGGCGGGGTCGATGTCGACGCCGCCCTTCGCGCCGCCGTACGGCAGGTCGACGACCGCGCACTTCCACGTCATGAGCATCGCGAGCGCACGCACCTCGTCGATGTCGACGCTCGGGTGGAACCGCAGCCCGCCCTTGCCGGGCCCGCGGGACACGTTGTGCTGGACGCGGTGGCCGCGGAAGACCTGCACGTGCCCGTCGTCCCGGCGCAGCGGGACCGCGACGTTGACCTCGCGGCGGGGTGTGGCGAGGGTCTCGTGGATGCCCTCGTGGTAGCCGAGGATCTGGACGGCGCCGGCGAGCTGGCCGAGCGCGTTGTCGAGGGCGGGGTTGTCGGAGCGGAACGGGCGTGACGTCGTCGTCATCATCTCTGCGGCTTCTCCTGAGGCCTGTGGTGCTGCCGAGCCCGGTCGGGGCTCGGCGGCGTGGCGCGCCGCGGGGTCTGCGGCTCGGGTCCACGGTATCGCCCACGCGGACGTGCGCGGAGTGTCCGACGCGCGGGGCCGCCGGGGAGAGGTCGGCGGCCCCGCGCGCCGAGTCTCAGGCGCCCAGGGCGTCGATCCGGGCGAGCTCGTCGGCGTCGAGCGTGAAGCCCGTGACGTCGAGGTTCGCGTCGATCCGCTCGGGGTGGACGGACTTCGGGATCGCGACGAAACCGTGGTCGAGGTGCCAGCGCAGCACGACCTGGGTGGGCGTCGCGTCGTGCGCGGCGGCGATCTCCGTCAGGACCGGGGCGTCGAGGTCGGTGCGCTTGAACGGGGAGTAGCCCTCCAGGACGACGCCGCGCGCGTGCAGCGCTGCGACGAGGTCCGCGTCGTAGTCGGTCGGGCTCCACGGGATCTGGTCGATCGCGGGGGTCACGCCGGTCGCGGCGACCAGCTCGTCGATCTGCGCGACCGAGTAGTTGCTCACCCCGATGGAGCGGACGAGGCCCTCGTCCCGCGCGGCGACGAACTGCTCCCAGACGTCGGGGCGGGCGTCGCCGTCGACGGGCCAGTGGACGAGCCACAGGTCCAGGTGGTCGGTGCCGAGCTGCTCGAGCGACTCCTCGAGCGTCTGACGGACGCGGTCGGCGTTCTTCGGCGGGAGCTTCGTGGTCACGAACACGTCGTCGCGCGGGACGGCGGACTCGGCGAGCGCACGCCCGACCTGGCCCTGGTTGCCGTACGCGGTCGCGGTGTCGACGTGCCGGTAGCCGGCTTCGAGCGCGTGGAGGACGGCGCGGTAGGCGTCGTCGCCCTCGGACTGCCAGGTCCCGAGGCCGAGCAGCGGGATGTCGCCGCCGGGAAGGGACACGGTGGGGATGGGTGCAGGGGTTGGTGCCATGACCCCATCCTCACCCTGGGGTCGGGGGGCTACGCACGTCGAGCGCGTCGAGACGTGCGTCACGGGCGGGGAGGCGGCACGCTGGGCGCATGACGCACCCTTCCGGCGGCCCCACCCCTGGCCGCGCGGCGGGACCCGACGGCCCCACCCTCGGCCGCTCGTCCACGCCCACCGCACCCGCCTCCGTCCCCGACGCAGCCGGCCCCCGCCTCGTGGACGACGCCGTCCGCCGCGCCCGTGCCTGGCTCGCCCGTGCACGGGCCGAGTCGGGCGGTGGCGTCCGGCGCGAGCAGCGGACCGCCGACCGCCTGGGCGCTCTCGTCTCCGACCCGGCGGGCCTCGAGCTCGCGCTGCGCTTCGTCGACGACGTCGCCCGCCCCCTCGATCTCGACGTCGCGGCGCGTGGGCTCGCCCGCCTGGGCGGGCTGGCGTCGGGCGTCGGGGAGCACGGCTCGAGCTTCCTCGGTCCCGTCGACCGGTTGCTGCTGCAGGCGGGGGCGCGGCTCGCGCCCACCGCGCCGCGCGTCGTCGTGCCCGCGGCCCGGCGCCGGCTGCGCCAGCTCGTCGGCCACCTCGTGGCCGATGCCGGCCCTGGCCTCGACGAGCACCTCGCCCGGACCCGCGCGCAGGGCTTCGGGCTCAACGTCAACCTGCTCGGCGAGGCCGTGCTCGGCGACGAGGAGGCACGCGCCCGGCTCGACCGCACCGTCGAGCTCGTGCGCCGCCCGTCGGTCGACTACGTGTCGGTCAAGGTGTCGTCGGTCGCGGCGCAGCTCGTCACCTGGGACCTCGACGGGTCGCGCGAGCGCGTCGTCGAGCGGCTGCTGCCCCTGTTCCGGGCGGCGCGCGACTCCGGGACGTTCGTCAACCTCGACATGGAGGAGTACCGCGACCTCGCGCTCACGGTCGCCGTGTTCGAGGACCTGCTGGGGCGTGACGAGCTGCTCGGGTACGAGGCGGGGATCGTCCTGCAGGCGTACCTGCCCGATGCCGTCGCCGCGCTGGACGAGCTCACGGCCTTCGCGCTGCGCCGCGTCGAACGGGGCGGGGCTCCGATCAAGGTGCGGCTCGTCAAGGGCGCGAACCTCGCGATGGAGCACGTCGAGGCCGAGCTGCACGACTGGGCGCCCGCGCCCTACGACAGCAAGGGAGAGACCGACGCGAACTACGTCCGGCTCCTGGTGCGCGCGCTCGACCCGGCGCGCACGCTCGGGGTCAGGATCGGCTGCGCGAGCCACAACCTCTTCCACGTCGCGTACGCCGTGGGGCTCGCCCGTGAGCGTGGGGTCACCGAGGCGCTCGACGTCGAGATGCTGCAGGGCATGGCACCCGCCGAGGCGCGGGCGGTCCGCGACGAGGTCGCGCGCGACAGGCAGCCCGGCAGCGTACATGGAGGGCGGGTCGTCCTGTACACGCCCGTCGTGCGGGACGAGGACTTCGACGTCGCGATCTCCTATCTCGTCCGCCGGCTCGACGAGAACGCCGCACCGGAGAACTTCCTGCACGCGATGTTCGCGGGCGACGACGCACCGACGGGCGGCGCGGACAGGGGGATCGCCAGCCAGGAGCGGGCCTTCCGCTCCGCCGTCGGGCGGGCCGCCGCCACGGTCCCGGACGACCTCACCCCACGCCGTCGCCCCCGCCCCACACCCGAGCCGGCAGAGCCGTCAGAGCCGGGCGAGGGTGGGGCCCCCGGAGCCTCCGACACGTTCGAGAACGCGCCCGACACCGACCCCGCCGTCGCGGCGTCCCGCGCGTGGGCGGCCGAGATCGTCTCGCGCGACCCGGCCGAGGCCGGCGCCCCGCGCACCGTCCCCCTGACGACGACGGCGCAGGTCGACGAGGTCGTGGCCCGTGCCGCCCGCCTCGCGCCCGGCTGGGCGGGGACCGCACCGTCCGTGCGGGCGCGCGTGCTCCGTGCGGCGGCCCGGCACCTCGAGGCGGCGCGCGCCGACCTCGTCGCCGCGATGGTCCACGAGCCCGGCAAGACGGTCGCCGAGGCCGACCCGGAGGTCAGCGAGGCCGTCGACTTCGCCGCCTGGTACGCGGGCTCCGCCGAACGCCTCGACCCGGCCCACCCCGAGGCGGTCCCCGGTGCCGTGTTCGAGCCGCGGGGCGTCACGCTCGTCACCCCGCCCTGGAACTTCCCCGTCTCGATCCCGGCGGGGGGCGTCCTCGCGGCGCTCGCGGCCGGCTCGCCGGTGATCGCGAAGCCCGCCCACCCGACGCCGCGGTGCTTCGAGGTCGTCGTCGACGCGATCCGGGCGGCGCTCGCGGAGTGCGGGGCCGACCCCGACGTGGTCCAGCTGGTGCGCGTCGCCGACGGCGAGGGCGAGGACGCGCCCGGGCGGCGGCTCGTCACCCACCCGGACGTCGAGCGCGTGGTGCTGACGGGCTCGATCGAGACCGCGCGCCTGTTCGCGTCGTGGCGCCCGGAGCGCGAGGTGCTCGCGGAGACGTCCGGCAAGAACGCGCTCGTCGTGACGCCTGCGGCGGATCCGGACCTGGCGGTCGCCGACATCGTGCGGTCCGCCTTCGGGCACGCCGGACAGAAGTGCTCCGCGGCCTCGCTCGTCATCCTGGTGGGAGCAGCGGGGGACCGCCGTACCCCGACGGGCGCGCGGCTGCGGCGTCAGCTCGTCGACGCCGTGGGCTCGCTCGCAGTCGGGCTCCCGACGGACCCGGGCGCGGTCATGGGGCCCCTCACCGAACCGGCCGAGGGCAAGCTGCTGCGCGCGCTCACGACGCTCGACCCGGGCGAGCGCTGGCTCGTGCGGCCCCGCCCCCTCGACGACGACCGCCTGTGGACGCCGGGCCTCAAGGAGGGCGTCGCTCCGGGCTCGTGGTTCCACCGGACGGAGTGCTTCGGCCCGGTCCTGGGTGTGCTGACGGCCGAGACCCTCGACGAGGCGATCGACCTGCAGAACGCCGTCGACTTCGGGCTGACCGCGGGGATCCACTCGCTCGACGAGGACGAGATCGACCACTGGCTCGACCGCGTCGAGGCCGGCAACGTCTACGTGAACCGTCACATCACGGGCGCGATCGTCCGGCGTCAGCCGTTCGGCGGCTGGAAGGCGAGCGTCGTGGGTCCGGGCGCCAAGGCGGGCGGCCCGCACTACGTCGCGCAGCTCGGGGCGTGGCGCGACGCGCTCGCGCCCGACGACGGCCCCGTCCCCTCGCGCGAGGAGGACCCCGCGGCGTGGCTCGCCTGGGCGGAGGCGGACGACCGCCGCGCATGGGACGCCGTGTTCTCGCGCGCGCACGACCCGTCCGACCTGCGCGCCGAGGAGAACAGCCTGCGCTACCGCCCCGTCGACGTCCTGACCGTGCGGGTCGGCGAGGGAGCGCGTGACGTGGAGGTGCGGCGCGTGCTGCACGCGGCGCGCACCGCCGGCGTTCCGGCCGTGGTGAGCGCGGCGCCGGGTGCCGCCGCCCCGGGCGCGCCCGAGGGCCACGAGGGGTTCGCGGCGCGGGTCGCGGCGGGCGAGGTGACGGGGCGGGTGCGCGTCGTCGGGCAGGCACCCGGCCTGCGCGAGGCCGCCGCCCGGAGAGCGGGCTTCGTGACGGTGCTCGATCATCCGGTGGTCGCGAGCGGTGAGCGCGAGCTCCTCGCGGTGGTCCGCGAGCAGGCGGTGAGCCGGGCCCGGCACCGGTACGGCCACGTGCAGCCCCGCTGAGGGGGCTGGTCCGCGACCGTCGGCGGACGGTGCCGAGAGCCCGGCAGCTCAGCCCTGGTCGACGCCGGCGAGCGTGACGCCGCGGAACGCGGCCAACCGCTCGGCCGCTTCCTGGACTGCCGACCACGTCCGGTCGCCGAGCGGGGCCCAGGGCTCGACGCGCACGGTCAGCCGCTTGCCCGAGGTCCGTGGCCGCCAGGTCCCGAGCACCTCGCCGTCCGAGGCGATGGCCCCCGGGCGCCCGAGCGCGCGCCACAGGTCCTTCCGGGCGGCGGCGTCGGGCACGAGGGTGCCACGGTCGCGGAGCTGGAGGTACGGGTCGTACGGGCCGAGGAGGTGGACCGCGTCGTGCGACCCGCCGGTGCCCGTCGGTGCCGGGTCCGGGGAGAGGGTCCACCGCGGCTCGGGCTTGCCCCGCAGCCGCGTGGGCTCGACGTCGCTCACCGTCACCTCGACGGCGTCCTCGGGCCAGTGCGCCTCGACGTCGCGCGCAGGCGCGTCGAGGTAGGCCGCGACCTCGCGCGCCGTCGCGGGTCCGAAGAACCGCAGGTAGGCACGGACGACGTCGAACTGCGGCTCGGCGTCGGTCCCCGGGCGTGCGAACGCGGGTGGCTCGAGGCCGGGCGCGCGCCGCAGGACGGGCGGGGACGTCCCGGGTTCGAGCTCGAGGCCACCCTGGAGCGCCGCGAGCCGGAAGGGCATCTCCCACGAGTGCGTCGCGTTGCACGGCGCGCACCAGCGGACCTGCTCCGGCCTCAGCCGCTCGGTGAGTCGCGTCGACAGCTCGCCCTTCACGGTGGGCTCGCCGACGATCTCCCGCTCGAGGTCGGCGATCTCGTGGAGCGAGTCGAGCACCGGGATGCCGGCCTCCCGCAGCGGCTTGGCGGCGTCGTACACGCGCTTCGCGGCGTCCTCGGGGGAGAACGGGGCCGTGGCGACGGCGACGGCGGCGAGGTCGCGCCGGCGGTAGGCGTGCGGAGCCCCCCGGAGCGTCCAGGCGAGGGAGAGGCCCGCCCACGGTTCGTCGTCCGCGAGGGTGAGCCCGCGGGTGACGAGGGACCAGAGGGCGCCGTCGCCACCCGTGTCCTGGACGCCGAGGTCGAGGACGGCAAGGTCGTCGAGGTCGCACACAGAGCCGGGCAGGGCGTCGAGTCCCTGGGTCTGCCAGCGGAGGGCGAGGACGTCGTGGCGAGTCAGCGCGTCGACCATCCCGGCATCCTACGGACGCCGTCCGACACGCGCAGGGGGCTTCGCGAGCGTCAGCGCCGGACGACGAGCAGCCGCGTCGCCATCCACGGTCCGGACCACCACAGCCGCCACCCGAGCCCGCGGTCCGTCTCGACGCGCGCCCCCGCGGCCGCCGCGACGGCCGCGTACTCCCGCACCCGCGAGATGTCGACGACGACCAGCCGGCCCCCGGGCCGCAGGACGCGCAGGGCCTCCCGGACGGCGTCGGCCCGGCCCTGCGCCGTCGGGACGTTGTGGATCGCGAGGCTCGCGGTGACCAGGTCGAACGTGTGGTCGTGGAACGGGAGCCGCGTCATGTCCGCGGTGTGCAGGGCGACCGTGCCCGCGGGCCGGCCGACGGGGTCGGAGTCGGGCAGGGCCTCGGGGATGCCGTTCGTTGCGAGGTTGCGGCGGGTCGCCGACGGGTCGTTGCCGGACTGGTCGACCGACCGCCACAGGTCGACGCCGTCGACGGTCCCGTGCGGCAGGCGCGACGCGAGCGCGACGGTGACGGCACCCCGCCCGCAGCCCAGGTCGAGTGCCCGCTCGTCGCCGCGCAGGTCGAGCTCGTCGAGCGCCTCGGCCCACACCTCGTGCTTGCCGCGCCGGCTCGCGCGCAGGTAGAGCCAGCCGCCGACGGCCCAGACGACGCACCCGACCCAGGTGTAGAGGAGCCAGACGACGAGCCCGGCGCCGACGTGCGTCGCGCGGGTCGCCGCGACGGCCGCGACGATCCCGCCGACGAGGAACAGGAGCGTGAGCCCGAACCACAAGAACGGGACCCACGGGGCGTCGATCCCGTACGAGCCGGGCGGCCGTCCGCGGTCGGCGGTCGGTCTCGGGCTCGCTCCGGACGGCGGCACGGTTCAGACCGACGCGCGCTCGACGAGCTCGGCGGGGTACAGGATCGGCCGGGTTGCGCGGCCGCGTCCCTCGAGCTCGTCGAGCAGCACGTTCGTCGCGGTGCGCGCCATCTGCTCGACGGGGTTGCGCAGCGTGGTCAGCGGTGGGGTCGTGGCCGCGGCGACGCCGAGGTCGTCGAAGCCGATCACGGACACGTCTCCCGGCACGGTGCGTCCGGCCGACTGGAGCACGCGCAACGCGCCCTGCGCCATGAGGTCGGAGGCGGCGAAGACGGCGTCGAGGTCGGGGTGGTCGTCGAGCAGGCGCTGCATGGCGATGGCGCCGCCGGTGAGGGTGAAGTCGCCGTCGGCGCTCGCCTTGACGTCGAGCCCGGCGTGGACGAGCGCAGCGCGCCAGCCCTCGAGCCGGTCGTGGCCGACGGACATGTCGAGCGGCCCTGCGATCGTGGCGATGCGGGTGCGGCCGGCGTCGACGAGGCGCTGCGTGGCGCGCCGGGCGGCGGCGACGTTGTCCACGTCGACGTAGACGAGGGACTCGGCCTCGACGGCGGGACGGCCGATGAAGACGGCGGGGAGGTGCGCGGCGAGGATCGCGTTCTCGAGCTCGTCGCCCTGGTGGTGAGAGGCGATGATCGCGCCGTCGACGTGCCCGCCCTTGAGGTAGCGGGCGATCCGGCCCGCGTGCTCGCCGGGACGGGCGATGAGCAGCACGAGCTGCAGGTCGGTGGCGTCGAGCGCGTGCCCGACGCCGCGCAGCGTGCCCGCGAGGAACGGGTCGGCGAGCACGCGCCCGTCGGGCTCGGGGATGACGAGCGCGACCGAGCCGGTGCGCCGGGTCACGAGGGACCGCGCCGCCCGGTTCGGCGTGTAGCCGAGCCGGGCGACGGCGGCGTCCACGGCCGCCTGGGCCTCGGGGGAGACACGGTCGCCGCCGTTGATGGCGCGCGACGCGGTCGAGCGCGACACACCCGCGGCCTGCGCGACCTCGTCGAGGGTCGGTGCCGTGCTCTGGCGGTCGATGCTCATCCGTGCATCATCCCGTCGTCCGAGTCCCGGGAACAACCGGTGTCACTCCTGCGTGTCGGACGGGAAGTCCAGGGCGGCAAGGCTCGCGGCGGGCAGCGGAGGGATCACGTTGCCGCGGGCGACGTCCGCGTACCACCGGCCCGACGCCTTGACCGTGCGCTCCTGGGTCTCGTAGTCGACCCGGACGACGCCGAACCGCTTGGAGTAGCCCCACGCCCACTCGTAGTTGTCGAGCAGGGACCACGCGAAGTACCCGCGCACGTCGGCGCCCGCGGTGATCGCGTCGTGGATGGCCCGCAGATGCAGGTCCACGAACGCGAGCCGGTCCTGGTCGTCGACCGAGCCGTCCGCGCCGACGACGTCGTCGTAGGCAGCGCCGTTCTCCGTCACGAAGAGCGCGATGCCGCGCTCGCCCGTGTACTCCTCGTGGACCCGGGTCAGCACCCGCGTGAGCCCCTCGGGCTGCACCTCCCAGTCCTGGTCCGTGACGGGGAGGGGGCGTGGGTGCACGTGCACGCCGTCGGCGGCCGGGTACGGGGACGACGTCGGGCGCGGGACGGGGGCGCTGCCGTGCAGCTCGCGCTCCGGGGCCCGGTAGGAGACGGCCTCACCGTGGTAGTAGTTCACGCCGAGCGTGTCGATCGGCGTCGAGACCACGGCCAGGTCGCCGTCGTGCACGACGTCGTCGACGACCCCGTCCAGCCCGACCTCCGCGAGGTCGGTCAGGAGGTCGGCGGGGTACGCGCCGCGCAGGATCGGGTCGAGGAACACCCGGTTGAACTGCGCGTCGATCCGGCGGGCCGCGTCGCGGTCGCGCTCGTCCGAGGGGTCGACCGGGTCGGCGACCGTCAGGTTGAGCGTGATCCCGAGGTTCGCGCTCGGTGCCCGACGGCGCAGCTCGGCCGTCGCGAGCCCGTGGCCGAGCATGAGGTGGTGCGCGGCGGCGAGGCCGGCCTCGCGGGAGCGGCGCCCGGGGGCGTGCGCGCCCGCCGTGTAGCTGAGGAACGACGAGCACCACGGCTCGTTGAGCGTCGTCCACACCCCGACCCGGTCGCCGAGCGCGTCGTGCACGTCGGCGGCGTACTCGGCGAACCGGTAGGCCGTGTCGCGGTTGGTCCAGCCGCCGTGCTCCTCGAGGGCCTGGGGGAGGTCCCAGTGGTACAGCGTGACCCAGGGGAGGATCTCGTGGGAGAGGAGCTCGTCGACGAGCCGCGAGTAGAAGTCGAGGCCCTTGGCGTTGACCGGCCCGCCGTCGGGCCGCACGCGCGACCACGACGTCGAGAACCGGTACGTGCCCAGGCCGAGCCCGGCCATCAGGGCGACGTCGTCGGCGTAGCGGTGGTAGTGGTCGCACGCGACCTCGCCGTCGTCGCCGGCCACGACCGCCCCGGGGACGCGGGCGAACGCGTCCCAGATCGAGTCGGTGCGCCCGTCGAGGTGGGCGGCGCCCTCGATCTGGTAGGCGGCGGTCGCCGCGCCCCACAGGAACCCGTCGGGCATCCGCACGGTCGCGTCGGGAGGGGTCGCCTCCGCGAGCGGCACGCCGGGCGCGGGGGCCGTGGCGAGCGGGTGGGTGGTCGTAGGCCTGGGGGTCATCCCTTGACGGCTCCTTGCATGATGCCGGCCACGAGCTGGCGCCCGGCGAGGATGAACACGATGATCAGCGGCGCGGTCGTGAGGAACACGCCCGCCATGACCAGCGAGTAGTCGGTGTGGAAGCTGCCCTGCAGGAGCTTGACGACGACCGGAAGGGTGGCGTTGTCCTGGGAGAGCACGATCGACGGCCAGAAGAAGTTCGTCCACTGCTGGATGAAGGTGAAGAGCGCCAGCATGGCGGCCGCGGGCCGGGCCGCGGGCAGGGCCACCGACCAGAACGTGCGGATCATCGACGCACCGTCGACGCGGGCCGCCTCGATGAGCTCGTAGGGAAGCGCCGACTCGAGGTACTGGGTCATCCAGAACACGCCGAACGCGGACACGAGGGCCGGGACGATGACGGCCTGGATCTGGTTCTGCCAGCCGAGGTCCGAGACGATGATCCAGAGCGGGATGACGCCGAGCTGGGTCGGGACGGCCGTCGTCGCGATGACGAAGACGAGCAGGCCGCGTCGGCCCTTGAACCGGAGCTTCGCGAACGAGAAGCCGGCGAGCGTCGAGAACAGCACGACGGACAGGGATGTGACGACCGAGATGATGACCGAGTTCGACAGGGCCCGCATGAAGTCGAACGACCCGTTGTCGATGACGGCGCGGAACCGGTCGAAGATGATCGCGTCCGGCAGCCACTGCGGGATGACGTGCTGGGAGATGGTCGTCTGGTCCGAGGAGCCGAGGAGCAGCGTGTAGTAGAGCGGCGCGATCGACACCAGCACGACGATGCCGAGGATGGTGTAGGTGAGCCAGCGCGGGCGCCGGTTCGATCCGAACCCGCCGTTGCCCTGGCGCCGCGCTGCTGCGCGGGCGGCTCCCTTGCCGGCGGTCTGGGCGGTCATGGGGACGGAGCTCATCGGGTGGCCCCCTTCCGGGCGGTGCTGCGCCGCTTGGCGGGCTTGCCGCCGCGGTTCTCGGAGGTGGAGATCCGTGACGACACGAAGTAGTTGACGAGGGCGAAGATCACGATGACGACGAACAGCAGCCAGGCGACGGCGGCGGCGCGGCCCAGGTTCTGCTGGGGCCCCCAGCCGAGGTTCCACAGGTACATCGTCGTGGTCTCCCACTGGTGGCTCGGGCCGCCGGTGCCGTAGACGTCGAACGTGCGGGGCTCGTCGAAGATCTGCAGGCCGCCGATGGTCGAGGTGATGACGACGAAGATGATCGTGGCGCGGATCTGCGGGAGCGTGATCGAGAAGAACTGGCGCATCCGACCGGCGCCGTCGATCACGGCTGCCTCGTAGAGGTCGTGCGGCACGGCCTGCATGGCCGCGAGGAAGATCAGCGTGTTGTAGCCGACCCAGCGGAAGTTCACCATGGTCGCGATCGCGGACCAGCTCGCGAAGGTGTTGCTGTGCCAGCCGATCTTCGGCAGACCGATCGCGTGGAGCGCCGTGTTGATCACGCCGTACTGGTCGGCGAAGAGCTGGCCGAAGATCAGGCCGACCGCGACGGGCGCGACGATGTAGGGGATCAGCACGCCCATGCGCCAGAACGTCTTGGCGCGGATGTTCTGGTTGAGGATCGCTGCCAGGACGATCGCGATGATGACCTGCGGGACGCTCGACAGCACGAAGATCATGAAGGTGTTGCGCAGCGAGAGCCAGAACTCGCTCTGCTGGAAGACGGCCGTGAAGTTGTCGAGGCCGATGTAGCCGGCGTCACCGCCGATGAGCGTCCAGTGGTGCAGCGAGACCCAGCCCGTGTAGAGCAGCGGGAAGAGGCCGGTGATCGCGAAGATGATGAAGAAGGGCGAGACGTACAGGTACGGCGAGACCTTCACGTCCCAGCGGCTCAGGCGCTGGGAGAAGCCGACCCGCCGGCGCCGCTTCTCGGGCGGCCCGACGCGCGGCGGCGTGGGTGCGGTGGTCAGGGCGGTCATGGGTTCTTCCTCTGGGCGTATGGGTGACGGGGCTGGGGCCCGGGCCGGCGTGCGCCGGCCCGGGCCCCGCGGCGTGCGAGGTGCGTCAGCCGAGGCCGAGCGCCTTGTACGCGTCGACTGCCGCGTTCCAGTTGCTCTCGACGCTGCCCTTGCCCTGGACGTCATACGCGACGAGGGCGTCCGTGACGGCCTTGTTGATCGTGAAGTAGTTCGGGCCCTTGAACGGGGTCACGGTCACCGCCGCCGCCCGGTCGGCGTTGATCTTCCCGACGGGAGCGTTGTTGAAGAACTTGTTGACGGAGTTCGCGACCGTGTCGGACTTCTCGGCCTCGATCTGGCTCGGGTAGTTGTTCGCGTTCTTGTACGCGGACTCCTGCTGCTCAGGGGCGGTGAGCCAGGCAGCGAACTCCTTCGCGGCGGCGGTGTGCTTGCCGCTCGCCGGGACGACCAGGAACGAGCCGCCCCAGTTGCCGCCGCCGCCGGGGAAGACGTTGGCGATGTTCCAGCCGGTGACGCCGCCCGAGTTGTCCTTGATGTTGGACGTCATCCACGGCGGGCAGGCCATGGTCGCGAACCCGTCGTTCTGGAAGGACTTGCTCCAGTCGTCCGTCCACTCCTGGTGGTGCGCCGAGAGGCCCTTGTCCTTCGACTCGGTCGCGACCTTCTCGAAGAGCGCCTTGATGTCGGTGTTCGTCGCGAGGTCCTTGGGCGTGCCGTCCGAGTTCTCGTACGGGTTGGCGATCTGGCCGACCATGGCCTGGTACGTGCCGTCGGGGCTGTCGTACCAGGCGACCTTGCCGCCGGACTTCTTCACGAAGTCCTCGCCGACCTGGAAGTACTTGTCCCAGGTGGCGTCCTTGCCGCCGAGGAGCTTCGCGACCTCGTCAGGGGAGGACGGAAGGCCGTACTTCTTGAACAGGTCCTGGCGGTAGCAGATGGCCTCGGGCCCGATGTCGGTGCCGTAGCCGAGGAGCTTGCCGTCGGACGTCGTGGCCTGCTTGGTCTTCCAGTCGAGCCAGCGGTCCTTGAGCGCGGGGTCTGACAGGTCGGTGAACTTGTCCGCGTACTGGAGCACGGTCGGCATCCAGTCGACGTCGGCGGCCTGCACGTCGGCGAGGCCGGCACCGCCGGCGGCCAGCTTGGTGGTGAAGTTCTTCTTCGCGTCGTCGGAGGTCGCGGCGATCTCCTGCTTGACGGTCACGTTCGGGTGCGACTTCGTGTACTCGTCCAGGAGGTCCTGGGTGTAGCCGAAGTTGTTGAACGTCGCGATCGTGAGAGTGATCTTCTCGTTCGGGTCCTGCGTCTTCGCGGAGGTCGAGCCGCTGCCGGAGCTGCACGCGGTCAGCGTGAGCGCCAGGGCGGCAACAGAGACTCCGGCCACGACGAGGCGGCGGGCGGAGCGTGACGGACGGTGCGTCAGCACGGTGACTCCCTTGTCGATGGGTTGTTCAGATCGGGTTGGGAGCGCTACCACCGCGGAGGGTGGGAGCGCTTCCATCCGAGGACCAACCGTCGTGCCGAACCCCGCTTCCTGTCAAGCGCCCGACCCCTGCGGTGGCCGGCCCGCGATCGGGGGCGGGAGCAAAAGTGCTGGTCACGGAGCTGCGCAAGGTCAGGATGAGTCCGAATCGTTATCCCCGACACACCGGACCGCGATCCCCCGTCGCGCCGTGACCGCCACTCGTGCGGGTGGTGGGATCTCGCGCGCGCTCGCGTGCGTAGGCTGGGGTCGTGCCTGCCATGAGCGACCTCATCACCTCCGACGTGGATCTCACCCCCGCCGACGCCGAGTGGTTGCACCTGCTCGTGGGGGACTGGCAGGTCGTGTCCGACCTCGCGTTCGCCGACCTCGTGCTGTGGGTGCCGACGCGGGACGGCTCGTTCGAGGCGATCGCCCAGGCCCGGCCCTCCACCGGGGCGACCGTGCACTACGACGACGTCGTCGGGACGCGCCCTCCCGAGGGTCAGCTCCCTCAGCTCACCAAGGCCCTCACGACGCGCGAGATCCACCGGGCCCGCGAACCGCGCTGGCTGGGCGCCTACGCGGTCCGGGAGGAGGCGATCCCGGTCGTCCACGACGGGCGCGCCATCGCCGTCCTGGCCCGGCAGACGAACCTCGGCTCGGGCCGCACGCCCAGCCGGCTCGAGCTCAACTACGTCGAGGCCGCCGACGACATCGTCGCGATGATCGCGCGCGGCGAGTTCCCGTCACCCGGGGCGGCGACCGGGCAGCGGCGCGGCGCCCCGCGCGTCGGCGACGGCCTCCTGCGGCTGAACTCCGAGGGCGAGGTGCTCTACGCGAGCCCCAACGCGCTGAGCTGCTTCCACCGGCTCGGCGTGATCGGGCCGCTCGTCGGGCGGGCCCTCATCGAGATCACCACGGACCTCATCGAGCACCAGCCGAAGTCGACGGTCGACGAGGCGATGCCGCTCGTGGTCATGGGCCGCGCGCCGTGGCGGACCGAGATCGAGGCCCGCGGCGTCATGCTCTCCCTGCGGGCGCTGCCGCTCACCGAGCACGGCCAGCGCATCGGCGCGGTGCTGCTGTGCCGGGACGTCACCGAGCTGCGACGACGCGAGCGGGACCTCATCACCAAGGACGCGACGATCCGCGAGATCCACCACCGCGTGAAGAACAACCTCCAGACCGTGGCGGCGCTGCTGCGGCTGCAGGCCCGGCGCATGGACGTGCCCGAGGCACGCGAGGCGCTCGAGGAGGCCATGCGGCGCGTCGCGACGATCGCGATGGTCCACGAGAGCCTGTCGCAGACGCTCGACGAGGAGGTCGAGTTCGACGACATGGTGTCGCGCGCGCTGCGTCTCGCGGCCGACGTCGCGTCCGCCGACACGCACGTGCGCACGGTGCGGGAGGGCGGCTTCGGGCTCGTCCCGGCGCAGGACGCGACCCCGCTCGCGCTGGTGCTGACGGAGCTGGTGACGAACGCCGTCGAGCACGGGTTCCCCGGGCGCCCGACGGGCACCGTCGAGATCGTCGCGGAGCGCTCGGAGCGCTCGCTCAAGGTCGTGGTGCGCGACGACGGCGTGGGCCTCGTCGACGGCAAGGGACCCATGTCCGGGCTCGGCACGCAGATCGTCAACACGCTCGTCTCGAACGAGCTCGGTGGGACCATCACGTGGAAGGACCGCGAGGGCGGCGGAACCGTGGTCGAGCTGGAGGTCCGCCTGCGCGTCGGCGGCAAGTGAGCTGGGCCGGCGCCGTCGGGCCCGGACGTGACGAAGGCCGCCACCCCCGAGGGGTGACGGCCTTCGTCCAACGTGGTGGTGTCAGCCGGCGCGGCGGGCGCGCGCGGTGCGGCGCTTGAGCGCGCGGCGCTCGTCCTCCGACATGCCGCCCCAGACGCCCGCGTCCTGACCCGACTCGAGCGCCCACTTCAGGCAGGTGTCGACGACCTCGCACCGGCGGCAGACGGCCTTGGCCTCCTCGATCTGCAGCAGGGCCGGACCGGTGTTGCCGATCGGGAAGAAGAGCTCCGGGTCCTCGTCGAGGCATGCGGCACGGTGACGCCAGTCCATCTCACGCTCCTTGTGGGCGGGGGAGATCCCTCGGCGAGCAGACCGGTGGGCGCGACAGAGCAAAGCCAGAGGGGGCTTGGTGCGGGTGACGCGGAAGGTGCGTCGTGTCGAACGTCCGGGCGAACTCGCTTCTGGGTTCTGCGGGGGTTGTTGACTCTGAAATCAAGTCTCCCCGGAGGAGGCGCCCCGCACAAGAGTTACGACAAGGTTTCTTCGGGATGACCGCGAGATCTTGGTCACACGTCCCACTTCGTCGGCGGCGACCGGGCGGGGCAGGCCCGCGGACCGTCCACCCGGCCGTACCGCTCCGAGCCCCCCGGCCGAGCCGTGCGGGACAATGGCCCGATGAGCACCCCCGCCCCGCCGCCCAGCCGGCCCGAGCGTCCCTGGACCCTCCGCTGCCTCGTCGGGGGGACGCTCCTCGAAGGGGTCGGCCTCGCGGTCGGGGCGGTGGTCGTCCTGGTCGAGCTCGTGCGGGGCAAGTCCGACGCCGCCGGTACGAGCATCGCGCTCGTCGTCCTCGCGCTGGCCCTCGCCGCCCTCCTCGGCGTGGCCGGGCGGGCGCTGCACAGCGGCGCGCGGTGGGCGCGGTCGCCCGTCGCCACCTGGCAGATCCTCCAGGCGCTCGTCGGCGTGACGTGGTGGCAGGAGACCCGGTCGCCGTGGGCCGGGGTGCTCGTCCTCGTCTCGGTCGTGCTGCTCGTCCTCCTCATGGTCCCGAGCGTCGTCGCTCTCACGACCGATCGCGCACCCCGGGACGGGGACTCGTAGCCTCGCCGACCGCGTCTACTCGACGGCGAGCGCCGCCACCGGCGACGTCCTGGCCGCACTGCGCCCGGGCAGGACGGACGCGACGAGCCCGGCGACGAGCGCGACGACGAGGACCACGCCGAGCGTCGCCCACGGCACGACGAGGGGCGACGGGCCGAAGCTGCCCAGCGCTGCGGCGGCTCCCGCCCACCCGTAGACGATGCCGAGGACGATCCCGACGACGGCGCCGACCCCGGCGATGAGCATGCCCTCCTGTGCGAGCATCCACCGCAGCTGGCCGCGGGTGAGCCCGATGGCCCGGAGCGTCGCGGACTCGCGACGCCGTTCGAGGACGGACAGGGACAAGGTGTTGGCGACGCCGACGAGCGCGATCACGACGGCCACCGCGAGCAGGCCGAGGACGATCGCGAGGATCGTGTCGACGACCTTCTCCATCGACGCGTGCTCCGCCGCAGGCCCGACGACGCCGATCGACGAGTCCTCGGCCGCGACGGTGTCCTGGACGGCGGCGAGCGTGTCGGCCGCGTCGGCGTGGTCCGCGAACGCGAGCCAGGCGGTCCCGGTCACGGCGTGCGGGGCGAGGCGGGCGAGCACCGCGGGCGTGACGTAGACGTCGCCGGCGCTGATGGTCGCCACGTGGACCTTCAGACGCACGCCTGCACCCGTCGGATCGCCGTTCGAGTCGGTCGCGTGCAGGGTGACGGTGTCGCCGTCGTGGAGCGTGGTGTTCCCCACGTCGGCCTGCATGCGGTCGACGACGATGCTCGTGTCGTCGAGACCCGCGAACACCGCCGGGTTCCGGACGACGGCCCGGGCCGACGCCGGGTCGACGCCGAACAGCGCGACCCCGGAGGTCTCCTTGCCGATCTCGAGCTCGCCGCCGGTGCTGGCGAGCGGGACGACCCGGCGCACGCCGTCCGTCTCGGCGAGGCGGGTGCGGAGCGCCGGGGTGAGCCCGGGACCGTCCTCCCCGTCGTAGGACTGGACGACGGCGTCGACGGGGTAGTGCTCGTCGAGCGTGGAGCCGAGCGTGACCCGGGCGCTCGCGGCGCCCGTGGCCATCATCGCGACCAGGGTGACGCCGATGAGGAGCGCGGTGCTGGTCGCCGTCGTGCGGCGGGGGTTGCGGAGCGTGTTGGCGGAGGCGAGCCGCGAGCTGGCGCCGGCCTTGCCGAGCATCGCGCCCGCGGCGTGCACGACGCGCGGCATCCAGAACACGGACCCGACGAGGATGCCGAGGAACGAGGTGGCCCCGCCGACCACGCCGACGGCGAGCCCGATCTCGGGCGACCCGTGCGTCCCGGCGAGCACCGCGGCCCCGAGGAGCCCCAGCCCACCGACGGTCGCGAGGAGCGCGAGCACCCCGCGGACCTTCCCGGCGCGGGTGGTCAGCGTCGGCGCGTCGGACGGGCGCAGCGCCGCGAGGGGCGCGACGCGGGTCGCGGCGCGCGCCGGCGCGAGGCTCGCGACGACGGTGACGACGGTCCCGACGACGAGCGGCACGAGCACCGACGTCGCCGACACCTCGATGGTGCGGGGGAGCGGCGTCGTCGTGCGGGTGCGGAGGATGCTGAGGACCGTCTGGGCGAGGGCGGTGCCGAGAGCGACGCCGACGATCGAGCCCACCAGGCCCAGCACGGTGGCCTCGAAGACGACCGACCGACCGAGCTGCCCCTTGGACGAGCCGACGCACCGCAGGAGCGCGAGGGTGCGCGCGCGCTGCGCGACGAGCACCTGGAACGTGTTCGCGATGACGAGCGCTGCGACGACGAGCGCGATCGCCGCGAAGGTGAGGACGACCCACGTGAAGACGTCGTCGTCGCCGGTGGCCTGCGCCGCGAGCTCGCGGGCGAGGGCGTCGCGCGTGAGGACACGGGCGCCGTCGGGCAGGGAGAGGGCGTCGAGCGCGGCCGTGGCCTGCGCCGTGGAGGTGCCGGGGTCGAGCGCGACCAGGACGTCGGAGTAGGCGACGGCGGCAGCGGAGCCGTAGTCGTGGGCCAGCCAGCCGCCGAGCCGCGCGGCGGTGACGATGCCGGCGCCGCCCGCGTCCGTCCACGCCCCGTACGGGTCGTCGAGCGTCCCGACGACGCGGAGCCGGTAGGTGTGGTCGGGGGCCTGGGTGCCCTTGTCGTCGTAGCTGCCGGCGACCTTCACCGTGACGGTGTCCCCGACGGTGACGCCGAGGCGCTCGGCCTGGCCCACGGGAAGGGCTACCTCGTCGTCGGCGGACGGGAACGCGCCGTCGTGCACGCGCTGCGGCTCGAGGCGCAAGTCGGTGGTGGTTCCGGTGAACTCCGCGTTGATGGTCTTGCCGTGGGCGGAGATGTCCTCGCCCGTCACGGCGAGGGGAGCTGCCGCGGCGACGCCGGGGGTCGCGGCGACCGCCTTCAGGTCCGCGGGCCGGAGCTGGTCGCCGTCGGTCGTCACGACGAGGTCCGCCCGGGCGTACGGCGCGGCGACCGAGTCGGTCGTCGCGGTGCGGATGAGGTCGGACGCGACCAGGGTCGCCGCGACGAAGCCGGTGCCGATCGCGATCGCGATGCCGGCCGCGGCCAGACGTGCGACGCTGCGGCGCATCTGCGCGAGCGTGAGCCGGATCATCGGACGGCCACCGCGGCGTCGTCGAGCGAGCGGAGGGCGTCGAGGCCGGCGAGCGCGGCCTCGGGGGTCGGGTCCTGGATGTCGCCGGCGACGCGGCCGTCCGCGAGCAGGACGACGCGGTCCGCGTACGCCGCGGCGGACGGGTCGTGCGTGACCATGACGATCGTGCGGCCGAGCTCGCGCACCGAGCGGCGCAGGAAGCTCAGCACCTCCGCGCCGGAGCGCGAGTCCAGGTTGCCCGTCGGCTCGTCCGCGAACACGACCTCGGGCTTCGTGATGAGGGCGCGGGCGATCGCGACCCGCTGCTGCTGGCCGCCCGACAGCTCCGACGGCCGGTGCGTGAGGCGCTGCCCCAGACCGAGCGTCTCGACGAGGATCTCGAGCCACGCGCGGTCCACGGTGCCGTTCGCGAGCTCGACCGGGAGCGTGATGTTCTGCTCGGCCGTGAACATGGGCAGCAGGTTGAACGACTGGAACACGAAGCCCACCCGCTCACGGCGCAGCAGCGTGAGCTCCTTGTCGCTGAGGCCCGTGACCTCCGTGCCGCCCAGGTACGCGCTGCCGCTCGACGCCGAGTCGAGCCCGGCGAGCAGGTGCATGAGCGTCGACTTGCCCGAGCCCGACGGCCCCATGATCGCCGTGAACGCGCCTGCCTCGAAGTCGACGTCGACGGCGTCGAGCGCGCGCACCGTCGCCTCGCCGCGGCCGTACGTCTTGGTCAGGGCGCGGGCCCGGACGGCGACCGGGGTCGCGGGGGGCCCGGGGACGGCCGCCGGCGGGACGGGCGTCGTCGGTGGCGTCGGCGGGGCGGGCTGGTCGGACGGGGCCACGGTGGCTCCTTCGGTCGGTGCACGGTCGGGACGGGCCCGGGGCGGGCCGTGCCCTCGACGCTACGGGCGGCGTGCCGGCGCCCGCGTCGCCCGGCGGTCGGGTCGGCGCGCGGCCCGGGTCATCCTCAGGTCGTACCCGGTCCGTCGGTGCGTCCCCCCGGGCGCGTGTCAGGCGGTGGCGGGGCCGGGAGGACGTGTGCGCCTGACAGGTCCTGGGTGCCCGACGACGGCGCTCACCCAGGTGCACGCGGCCGGACCGGTCGGTGGCGCGTCAGGGGCCCCGCGACGGCCGTCGCCGTTCCTGTGGACACGAGCCCTTGTCCACAGCGGCGGTACCGGGCGGCGCAGGGACGCCGAGCCTCGCGGCACCTTGGCCCGATGACAGGTCGAGCCGACGTCCTCACCCTCGTGCCTGGTCTGCGTGCGCTCGCAGCGCGCCAGCACGGCGTCTGCTCGCGTCGTCAGCTCGCGGCGCTCGGTATCACGGACGACCACGTCGCCTCGCACGTGGCGGCCAGGCGGTGGCGCACGGTGTCGTCACGGGTGGTGGTGCTGCACCGGGGGCCGCTCGGTCGTCGGGCGCTGTGCTGGGTGGCGGTGCTCGGTGCCGGGCCCGCGCCGACCGCACTCGCCGCGTGGACGGCGCTGGAACTGCACGGGATCGAGCGCTGGCGGCGGGAGCCGATCCACGCCGTGGTCCCGCGCGGGACGCGGATCGCCCGGTACCCGTGGCTCGTCGTGCACGAGTCGCGGCGGCACGACACCGACGACGTCGCTCGTCTGGGCGGGCTCCCGGTGCACCGGATCGAGCGCGCCGCGATCGACGCGGCGGCGTGGCAGCCGTCGTGGCGCACCGCCTCGGGGCTGATGGCCGCCGTCGCGCAGCAGCGGCTCACGACACCGGACGCGGTGCTCGGCGAGCTGGAGCGTGCGGGCCGGATCCGGCACCGGCGCACCATGCAGCTCGCGCTGCTCGACGTGCTCGGCGGCGCGCAGTCGCTCGAGGAGATCGACTTCGCCCGCCTGTGCCGACGCGCGGGGCTGGCGGAGCCGTCGCGGCAGGAGCGCCGTCGGGACGCCCGCGGCAAGGTGCGGTTCCTCGACGTGGAGTGGCGGCTGCGCGGCGGTGGCCGGCTGATCGTGGAGGTGGACGGCGTCGGGCACCTGGAGCGCGAGCAGTGGTACGACGACCTCCTGCGCGACGCGGAGCTGGGCTCGGACGCGCGCACCTTACGGATCCGCATCCCCGCCGGGGCGGCACGGCACGAGCCGGAGCGCGTGCTCGCGATCGTCAGGCGCCACCTCGCTGCCCTCTCGACCCGTGTCTGAACCCGGGCCGTCAGGCGGGGGCGGTGGTGGGGTGCGGCGAGCGCCTGACAACACGCGGGAGCCCGTGAGGTGTCAGGCGGGGGCGGTGGTGGGGTGCGGCGAGCGCCTGACAAGTCGCGAGCAGGGTCAGTCCGGCGAGCCCGGACGCACCAGCCCCGTCTCGTACGCGGTGACGACGGCCTGCACGCGGTCGCGCGCGCCGAGCTTCGCGAGGATCCGCCCGACGTGCGTCTTCACGGTCGCCTCGGCCACGAACAGCTCGGCGGCGATCTCGAGGTTCGACCGGCCCCGCGCCATGAGGACCAGCACCTCGCGCTCGCGGTCGGTGAGCTGGTCGAGGGCGTGCTGTGCCTCCGGGTCGACGGCGGCGTCGGCGGGCAGCGCAGTCACGAGGTGCTCGAGGAGCCGACGCGTCGACGACGGCGCGATGACGGCGTCCCCGGCGTGGACGGTCCGGATCGCGGCGAGCATCTCCTCCGGGGGTGCGTCCTTGAGGAGGAACCCGCTCGCACCCGCCCGGATCGCCTCGAGGACGTACTCGTCGAGGTCGAACGTGGTGAGGACGATGACCCGCGGGGCCGCGGCCCCCGTCACCGCGGCGCCGGCCGTGAGCTGCGCGGTCGCGCTGAGCCCGTCGAGGTTCGGCATGCGCACGTCCATGAGGACGACGTCGACGGGGTGCGAGGCGAGCAGGCGCAGGGCCTGCGCGCCGTCACCCGCCTCGACGACGACCTCCAGGTCGGGCTGCGAGTCGATGACCATGCGGAACCCGGCACGGACGAGCTGCTGGTCGTCGACGAGCGCGACCCGTACGGGTGCGCCGCCTCCCGCACCCGCACCGCCGGCCGGACCGTTCCCCTGAGCGCTCACGTGCCGGACTCTACCGGGGTGCCGCCGTCGGGCTCGGGGACGGCGAGGCCGCCGTCGGGCAGCCGGGACGGGAGCTCGAGGTGCACGCGGTAGCCGCCGCCGGGGCGCGGCCCCGTGCTCACGGTCCCCCCGAACACGGCGGCGCGCTCGCGCATCCCGAGCTGTCCGTACCCGCCGCCGTCGCTCGCGGCCGCGGCCCCCCGGCCGTCGTCCTGGACGTCGAGCACGACGGCGTCCGCGTCCCAGCGCAGGACCACAGTCACGTTCGGCGACGGGCCGGCGTGCTTGAGGACGTTGGTGAGCGCTTCCTGGGCGACACGGAAGATCGTGAGCGCCGCGCCCGGCGGGAGCTGCCGCGGGGTGCCGACCCGGACGAGCGAGACGCGCGGCCCGCCGGCGCGCACCTGCTCGACGAGCGCCTCGAGCCCCTCGACCGACGGCTGCGGCGCGAGCGCGGAGGGCGCGCTCGGTGCGGCGGCGGGCCCCGTGGGCCGATCCGCGCGCGCCGGCCCGCGGCTCCCGGTCGCGGTGCCGCCGACGACGGCGCTCGAGGGTGCCGCGGGGATGTCCGGGTCGGCGCGCAGCACGCCGAGGATGCGCCGCATGTCGGCGAGGGCGGCGCGGCCGGTCTCGGCGATGGTCGTGAGCGACCGTTCGGGGGCGGTGGGGTCGGTGGCGGCCGCGTACCGGCCGCCGTCGGCCTGCGCGATCATCACGGACAGCGAGTGCGCGACGATGTCGTGGAGCTCGCGTGCGATCCGGGTCCGCTCGGCGGAGGTCGCGAGCCGTGCCTGCTGGTCACGCTCGACCTCGAGCCGCTCGGCCCGGTCGCGGAGGGCCTCCAGGGTCTCGCGGCGCGACCGCCGGACGAGGCCGAACGCCCACACGGCCAGCAGGACGACGCCGCCGAAGAGCGTGAGGGCCGCCGCCTGGCGCGTGGTCGTCGCGAGGCCGACGCCACGGTCGGACATGAGCACCGCCGAGACGACGACGCCCAGGAGCCCTGTCGCGATCGCGGTCCGGTGCGTCCACCGTGGCCCCGAGACCGTCACCGAGTAGAGCGCGACGGGGACGGTCACGACGGAGGCGACGGAGGCGCTCTGGTCGACGACGAGCTGCACGAGCGCGATGGTGTAGACGGCGACGACGGAGGCCACGGGCCGCGTCCGGCGCCAGGCGAGCGCGGCGCTGAGCGCGACCGCGAACCAGGCCGCCCCGCGCAGGTAGTCCCGCTCGGCGCTGCTCGCGGCGACGAGGAAGAGCGCGAGCGCGGCCGCGCCCGTCGCGTCGACGCCGAACCGGTGCTGCTCGGTCCAGCGCGTGACGTTCTCGTACCAGCTCACCGCCTCAGCGTAGGATCGGCGAGGCACGCCGCGCGTCCGACCGGGGTGCGACGCAGCGGCCCGACACGTGCGTCCGTGGGTGTACAGGACGCCAGGTCGTGACCCGGAGACGGTAAGGACGAGCTCCCGCGAAACGGGAGACTCCGGTCCGAGGAATGCTTTAGCATGGGGCAATGACCAACGTCTTGCTGGCCGAGGATGACACGGCGATTGCCGAGCCTTTGGCACGTGCGCTGACGCGCGAGGGATACAACGTCGTCGTCCAGGGCACCGGGCAAGGTGCCATCGACTCCGCGGAGGCTGCGGACGTCGTCGTCCTCGACCTGGGCCTGCCGGACATGGACGGGCTCGACGTCGCGCGGGCGATCCGGGGCGCCGGTCTGACCACCCCCATCCTCGTCCTCACCGCGCGCGCCGACGAGGTGGACCTCGTCGTGGGTCTCGACGCCGGCGCCGACGACTACGTCACCAAGCCGTTCCGGCTCGCCGAGCTGCTGGCGCGCGTCCGGGCGCTGCTGCGCCGCACGCACGGCGGCGAGGGGCCGGACGAGGAGGAGCTCGTCGCGCAGGACGTCGTCGTCGACGTCGCCGCGCACCGCGCGTTCCAGGGCGACCGGGAGCTGCACCTCACGACCAAGGAGTTCGACCTGCTGCGCGTCCTCGTGCAGAACGCGGGCAGCGTCGTCGTCCGCGACACGCTCATGCGTGAGGTCTGGGGTGCCGAGCCGGCCGGCTCGACCAAGACGCTCGACATGCACGTCTCCTGGCTGCGTCGCAAGCTCGGCGACGACGCGAACTCGCCTCGCTACGTCGCGACGGTCCGCGGGCTCGGCTTCCGGTTCGAGACCGGAGGGCACTGAGGCCGAGCACACGGGCACCACGACACGCGTGCCCCCTAGTCGCGTCGGGAAGGTCTGAGCCGTGCGTCAGCGGATGCTGCAGGCCACCGTCGCCGCCGTGGCGGTGGCGGTGCTGCTGCTCGGGTTCCCCCTCGCGTTCTTCGGCGCCCAGTACGTCCACGACAACGACCTGGACAGCCTGGAGCGCCGCACCCAGACCTTTGCGCGTGCTGTCGACCGGGCGATCGCGAGCGGTGACGAGGCGCTCGCCTCCGAGGCGAGCGTCGCCGTGGCGACCGGCGGCCACAACCAGGTGCCGGCCCACGCGACCGTCGTCTACGACGGCCGGACCCTTGAGGCGGGCGACGAGATCCAGGGCCGCGTGGAGCAACGGGCGGTGCGGACGTCCGAGGGTGCGCTGGTCACGCTCGAGGTCTCGTACTGGGCGCTGTACTGGCAGTCGATGCGGATCGTGCTGTTCGTCGTCGCCGCCGCCCTCGTGGCGATCCTCGCGGGCGTCGCGATGGCGGTGATCCAGGCGAACCGGCTGTCCGCGCCCCTCGTCTACCTGGCGGCGTCCGCGGAACAGCTCGGGTCGGGACAGGTGCGCCCGCAGATGGAGGAGTCGGGCGTCGAGGAGCTCGACCTGGTCGCCGCCGAGCTGGCACGCACGTCCGACCGGCTCGCGAGCCGCCTCGCGACGGAACGTCAGTTCGCCGCCGACGCGTCGCACCAGCTCCGCACCCCCCTGACGGCCCTGTCGATGCGGCTCGAGGAGATCTCCCTCATGTCGGACGACCCGGCCGTCCAGGAGGAGGCCCGCATCTCGCTCGAGCAGGTCGAACGGCTCGTGACCGTCGTCGACGACCTCCTCACGCGGTCGCGACGCGCCCAGGGCGGTACGACGGAGGCCGTGCGGCTCGTCGAGGTCGTGCGGCAGCAGGAGGAGGAGTGGCTGCCGAGCTTCGAGTCCGCCGGCCGACGGCTCGTCGTGGACATCCCGCTCGACACCTACGTCCTCGCGACGCCCGGCGCGCTCGCGCAGGTGCTCGCGACGCTCGTCGAGAACTCGCTCACGCACGGCGGCGGTACGACGACGGTGCGCTCGCGCCCGGGGCGCTCGGGCTCCATCGTCATCGAGGTCGCCGACGAGGGCGAGGGCGTGCCCGACGAGCTCGCGCCGAACATCTTCGAGCGGGAGGTGACGTCGGGGAAGGGGACGGGGCTCGGCCTCGCGCTGGCGCGGGACCTCGCGGCCGCGGACGGTGGCCGGCTCGAGCTGTCGCAGCGCCGTCCGGCCGTGTTCTCGGTGTTCCTCGCGGGTGTCCCGCACACGCTCGACCCGCGCGTGGTGCTGCCGGCGGGTGCGACGGTCTCGAGCGCGCGGGGCCGCAAGGGCAAGCGCAGGCCCGACGGCGCCTGACCACCGCGGCCTACGCCGCGAAGGGCCGCGAGGAGGACTACTTCGGTGGGGTGCGGTCGCCCGTGAAGACGAGGTGGCGGTACGCGAAGTACCGGAAGATCGTGCCGAGCCCGATCCCGAGGATGTTCGCGACGTTCTTCTCGAGCGGCGAGTCGAGTCCCAGAACGTAGACGAACAGGGCCAGCACGCCGATGCCGATGAGCAGGCCGCCGACGTTCACGACCACGAACCCCGCTAGCTCGCGGGGCCGGTTCTCGGTGCGCCGCTCGGAGAACGTCCACAGCCGGTTGCCGACCCACGCGACCAGGGTCGCGACTGCGACGGAGACGACACGGGCCGTCAACGGCTTCTCGGCGAGCAGGTGGCCGGGGCCGAACTGCAGCAGGTTGAACAGGCCCATGTCGACGACGAACGACAGAGCACCGACCGAACCGAACTTCGCGAGCTCCGCCAGACGGTCGCGACCGGGGCGGCGCGCACCCGTGTCGGCGGCGACGTGAGCGGCGTCGGTGACGGGCGCCTCGGACGCGGCGAGCACGAAGGGGACGGCGTGGTGCTCGGCCTCGGGCGTGCCGGTCGGGCCGGCGGTGGCGTCGGGCATCGCGTCGGTCATCCGGGAACCGTAGCGCAGCAGCCTGAGTGCGCCCGAGGCGTGGGCTGGGCGGCCGTCCCCTGGGCTCGGGTCCGATAGGCTCGGGGACCGTGTCAGCACCAGTCGTGGCCGTCGTCGGAGGCGGGCAGCTCGCCCGCATGATGGCGCCCGCAGCCGCCCGTCTGGGCGTCCGCCTGCGGGTGCTCGTGGAGTCGCCGGCCGGGTCCGCGGCCCAGGTCCTCGCGGAGGCGCCGGTGGGGGACGCCGCCGACGAGGCTGCGGTCCGCGCGCTCGTTGCCCCGGCGGGCGGTGACGCGGCCGCCGTCCTCACGTTCGAGCACGAGCACGTACCCTCCGCGCTCCTGGCCGCGCTCGAGGAGGAGGGCGTCGCGGTCCGTCCGGGCCGGGACGCGTTGCGGCACGCGCAGGACAAGATCGTCATGCGGTCCCGGCTCACGGCCCTCGGCGTCCCGTGCCCGCGCTGGGCCCCCCTGGACGTCGACGCGGCGGTGGGCGCGCGCGAGCTCGCGGCGTTCCTCGACGAGGTGGGCGGCGAGGCGGTCGTGAAGACGAGCCGTGGCGGCTACGACGGGAAGGGCGTACGCGTCGTGCGGGCGCCGGACGACGTCGCGGACTGGCTCGCGGCCGCGCAGGACGGCGGCCCCCAGCTTCTCGTGGAGGAGAAGGTCCCGTTCCGGCGCGAGCTCGCCGCCCTGGTGGCGCGGCGTCCGTCGGGGGAGGTCCGGGCGTGGCCGGTCGTCGAGTCGGTCCAGCGTGACGGGGTGTGCGCGGAGGTCACGGCACCGGCCCCCGGCCTCGACCCCGCCCTCGGGGCGCGCGCGCGCGAGGTCGCCGTGGCGATCGCGGAGGGCCTCGGCGTGACGGGGGTCCTTGCCGTCGAGCTGTTCGAGGTGCCCGGCGAGGCTCCGGGGGAGCCGGGCCGGGTGCTCGTCAACGAGCTCGCGATGCGCCCGCACAACTCGGGCCACTGGACGATCGACGGCTCGGTCACGAGCCAGTTCGAGCAGCACCTGCGGGCCGTCCTGGATCTCCCGCTGGGCGACACCGCCCTCCTCGCGCCCTGGACGGTCATGGCGAACGTGCTCGGCTCGGACCGTGCCGAGCTCACCGACGCGTTGCCCGCGGTCCTCGCCGACGGCGCAGCCCGCGTCTGGCTGTACGGCAAGGACGTGCGTCCGGGGCGCAAGCTGGGGCACGTGAACGTGAGCGGCGAGGACCTCGACGCGACGCGTGAGCGCGCCCGCGCGGCCGCCGCGCTCTTGCACGACGACGACGCAGCGGCCGGCGACCCAGCCGCGACCACTACCACGACCGAGGAGCCGGCATGAGCGAGCAGACCACGGGTGACGGGGCGACGGAGGCGGCACCGCTCGTCGGGATCGTCATGGGCTCGGACTCCGACTGGCCGGTGATGCAGGCCGCCGCGGACGCGCTGGCGGAGTTCGGCGTGCCCGTCGAGGTCGACGTGGTGTCCGCGCACCGGATGCCGACCGAGATGATCGAGTACGGCCGGAGCGCCGCAGACCGCGGCCTGCGTGTGATCGTGGCGGGGGCCGGCGGCGCCGCGCACCTGCCGGGCATGCTCGCGGCGGTCACGCCGCTGCCCGTGATCGGCGTGCCCGTGCCGCTCGCCCACCTTGACGGCATGGACTCGCTGCTGTCGATCGTCCAGATGCCGGCGGGTGTTCCCGTGGCGACGGTGTCGGTCGGCGGGGCCCGCAACGCGGGGCTGCTCGCCGCGCGGATCCTCGGGGCCGGGTCGGGCGACGACGCGTCTGCGCTCAGGGACCGGATGTCCGCGTTCCAGGAGCGTCTGGGCGACCAGGCCCGGGAGAAGGGCGCTCGGCTACGGGCGTCCCGCTCGGGGCGCGTGGGCTTCGGCGCCTGACGTCGTTCCGCTCACCGAGGGCGACGCGTGCTCGGCAGGAGGGGCGGTGGCGTGCGCGTCAGCCCTTCGAGGAGGTCTCGGAGTTGACCGTGCCGGCCTTGAGCTTGCCGTTCATGACCTTCTTGAAGAACGTGGGCGCCTTGTCCGGGTCGAGCCGGACGCTCGAGCCGACGCCGCCGGGCCGGTAGTCCCGGTCCGAGATCGGGGGGAGCCCGGTCACGCCGTCCTTGCCGTTCGCGGCCTTGAAGGCCATCGCGAGCTTCGCCAGGTCGATGATGTTGGTGTCGTCGTCGACCTTGAGCACGCCTGTCCCCGCGTCGATGAGCTTGACCTGCGTGACCGGCTTGAAGAGCAGGCTCGGCTTCGCGGCCTTCTGCGAGATCGCGTCGACGAGCTGGCGCTGGCGCTGGGTCCGACCGAAGTCGCTGGTGGGGTCCGAGTAGCGCATGCGCGAGAACGCGAGGGCGGTCTTACCCCCGACGTCGTGGCAACCGGCCTTCCACTTGAGCTCGGACTTCTTGTCGTCCACGTCGTAGTCGAGGCACAGGTGCACGCCGCCGACGGCGTCGACGAGGCCCTCGACCCCGCCGAACCCCACCTCGGCGTAGTGGTCGACGTGCATCCCGGTGAGCTTCTCGACGGTCTTGACGAGGAGCGGAGCACCACCGAACGCGTAGGCGGCGTTGATCTTGTTGCTGCCGTGCCCGGGGATCTTCACGTACGAGTCGCGGGGGATCGAGATGAGCGACGTCGTCCCGGAGTCGGGCACCTGGAGCAGCATGATCGTGTCGGTGCGGGCCCCTGAGGTGCCGTCCTTGACGACGCCGTCGGCGCGCGAGTCGGAGCCGGCGATCAGATAGGTGGTGCCGGGGGTGTCCTTGGCGTCCGAGAGCGCGTCGACGTGGTCGAGCTTGCCGTTGGCCCACGCGACGAGGCCGACGGGCCACGCGATCATCCCGATCACGAGGACGCCCGCGACGATCGCGGCGATGCGTCCCTTGCGCAGCCGGATCCGGCTCGGTGCGGAGGCGCCGGGGGCGGTGCCGGCCGGCGAGCCCTCGCCAGGGCGGCGCCCGGCCCCGCCGCCGGCGACGACGCGCTGAGGGGCTCGCGAGGTGGGTGACGTCCGGGGTCGGCGCTCGTCGCCGGCGACCGGGCGCGGGGCGCGCGTGACTCCGGCGCCCGCGGGCGGGATCGCCGGGGGGCGCCCGGACCCGCCACGGGTCCGTCCCCCGCTGCGGTCGACGGGGACAGGGCCGCTCGACTGTCGCGTCACCCGGGACGCGGGGCGGGCCGGCGGGGGAGGCGGCGTGGTCCCGCCGGTGCCGTCGGTCCCGACCTCGATGACGCCGTCCGCGGTGTCGGGGCGCGACCCGCGCCCCGCTTGCGGGGTGAAGCTCGGCGGCAGAGATCGGGGGTCGGGCGTCATGACGTGCAGGCCGCCTTGGAGCTGGTGACGTCGGCCGCGGTGATGCCGTCCTTGTCCCGGTTCTTCGGGGTGGACGTCGAGGACGACTGCTTCGAGGTGTCGGACGACTTGTCGGAGCTGCCGCTCGTCGCCTTGTCGGTGGCCTTGGCCGTCGACGAGGACTTGGCCTTCTTCGAGGCCTTCTCCTCGGCGGCCGTGAGCGGCTTGTCCTCGGCGAGCTTCTTCCAGATCTCGGACGCGGCCGGCTCGGTCCACACCACCCGGTTGGGGTTCGTGGGGTCGGCGCCGTTCGGGATCGTGAGGAACGTGATGTTCGAGGAGTCGAGGTGGCGAAGGCTCAGCGCGAGGCCGGCGATGCTCGTGACCGAGCTGAGGTTGAGCCCGCCGTCCGTCTTGGAGGTGTGCAGCGACTTGGTCGCGGCATCGAGGAACCTGAGCAGCTTGGGTGCGTCCGTCAGGAAGTTCTGGGCGAACACCTTGTTCGCGATCGAGCCCATGAGCTCCTGCTGGCGCTTGATGCGGCTCAGGTCCGAGCCGTCCCCGACGCCTTCGCGGGCACGGGCGTAGCCGAGCGCCGTCTTGCCCTTGAGGGTCTGGTAGCCGGCCTTGAGCTCGAGGTCCGCCTTGGGGGCGTCGATGTCCTCGGGGATGCACATCGGGACGCCGCCGAGCGCGTTGATCATGCCCTCGAACCCGCTGAAGTCGAGCACGACGTAGCCGTCGAGCGTGATGCCCGTCGTCGACTCGACGGTCTGCCAGGTGCAGGCGGCGCCGCCGGCGATCTGGGCGGACTCGTCGCCGCCGAGGGCCTTCGCCTTGTCGGCGCCGTACGAGAAGGCCGCGTTGAACATGGTGTGGGGAGCCGCGCCGGTCGAGTGGCCCTTCGAGTCGATCTGACAGGCGGGGACGTCGACGATGGAGTCGCGCGGGATGGACACCATCTCGATGCGCTTGCGGTCGGCCGAGACGTGCAAGACCACGGTCGTGTCCGACCGCTGACCGCCGTTGTCGTCCTTGACGATCTTGCCGTTGGCGCCGCCGCGCGAGTCCGACCCGAGGATGAGGATGTTCAGGTCGTGCCCGGCGTCCGGGTCGCTCGGGTCCTTCGCCTTCCGCGCCTTGTCCTTGGCTGCGAGGAACGACGTGTCGTTCGAGTCGATGTTCCCCTGGTAGTGCCGGACGAACGCGTAGGCGCCGCTGCTCACGGCAGCCAGGCCGCCGACGAGGACCAGACCGATCACCTTCGCGACGCCGTGCGTGTGCAGGAGGCGGGCGTGTCGGGGGGCGCCCTTCTCGGCGGCGTTGTTCGTCGTCACGGGATGTGATCCTAAGCGGAGCGCTGCGCAGGCCCCGCGCGGCGTGGGAGCGCGTGCGGTGGAGGGATTGTGGAGAAGGACCTGCTGCTGACCGCGCCAGCATCTCAGCCGAGGCGCAGGCGGTCGAGCACCCCGGTGAGCCGCGTGTCGTCGGCGCCGCGGGACAGCTCGCCCGCGGCGGCGTCGGCCCGCTCCTTGGCGGCGGCGATCCCGTCCCGGCCGAGGCGTCGCACGGAGGCGGCGCACGTCGCCGCGAAGACGTCCACGGCGACCGCGCCCAGGCCGTAGGACCGGACGAGGCGCTCGGCCTGCGCCGCAGGCCCGACGGCGACCGCGCACCTCGCCTGCACCGCGGCGAGCAGGAAGGACGGCAGGGCGGCGCACGCCTGCGTCGTCGTCGGTGGGACCCACCAGGTGGCCACGTCGTAGCCGTGCAGCGCCGCGGGCAGGTCGTCCGGTTCGGGTGCGGGCAGGATCCGCACCTGCGCGAGCTCGGCGGTCCGTTCGTGCAGCCGGCGCAGGACGGCGTCGTCGGAGCCGGGAACGAGGAGCAGGTCGAGACTCCAGCCGGCACCGAGCGTGCGCACGGCCTCGACCGTGGTCTCCAGCCCGGCGTTCGCGCGGGCCGCGCCCGCCCGGACGAGCCGGATCGGGTCGCCCACGGGCGTCGGCGCGAGCTCGGCCCGGGGCCAGGTGTCCTGCACGACGACGACGTCGGGCTCGAGCCCCGGCACCTCACGTCGGACGAGGTCGGCCAGGGCGCCCGACGCGGCCGTCACGGCAGCGCACCGGGGGAGGTCCTCGTGGAGCACCCGGAGCAGGGCGTCGCGCTCGAGCGGCGCGAACGGTCCGTGCGCGCCGGCGTCCGGCCAGGCGCGCACATCGGCCCAGACCGCGGCGCCGTCCGCGAGGTGCCGTGCGACGGGAAGCGTGTCGACGCCGACGGCGACGACGACGTCCCAGCGGTCTCCCGCGAGGGTGGCGGCGGTGGTGCGGGCCGCGGCCGAGCGTAGGAGCGGGGAGACGCCCCGGGCGAGCCAGCCCGTGGCGACGGCGGTGGCGGGCGGGTGCGGGCTGTCCGCGGGGCCGAGCGTCACGTGCCGCAGCGCGCCCGAGACGGCCGGCCCGTACCCGGCGGTGGTGACGTCCGAGGTGCGCGCGAGCGCGCGGACGAGGCGACGGACGCGCACGTCGTCGTGGTGGCGGGTGAACGCCACCAGGAGGACGCGCGCCCGGCCGGTGCTCATCGCGCCGGCGGCTCGTCGGTGCGGTCGGTGTCCTCTGTGAGGAGCACGTCGACCCGCTCGCCGGCGACGAGACGTTCCCAGCGTGCAGGGTCGGAGGTCGCGAGGGTGGCGACGTCGGGCGTCACGGCCACGAGCGAGCGGTCGCGCGCCCACGTCGCGACGGCGTCGAGGAGGAACCCGCCGGGCTCGCGTGCCACGACGAGGGTCCGCGAGCCCGGGGCGGGTGCCCCCGCGGGACCGGTGAGGGCTCGGTCGACCAGCGCGGCGTGCGTCACGGTGCCGTCGGGTGTGACGAGCGCGGGTGCGGCAGGGTCGGTCGGCGGTGCGTACCCGAGGACGTCGCCGTAGGTCATGACGGAGGCCGCGGCGTCGAGGACCCCGGCGGGCAGCGGGGCGCCGAAGCTGCGGGCGAGCGGCGCGAGGCTCACGGCGACGACGTCGGCCCCGCGGCCCGCCCACCGCTCGGGGTCGTCGGTCGCGACGACGGCGCCGGGCGCGGCGTCGCGGCGAAGGTCCACGCACGCGCCCACGCGCCACGCGGCGAGCGCCCAGGTGATTCCCCGCCAGTGCGCAGGAAGATCCAGCGTCAGCGTGTTTTCCGGACCGAGATCGAATTCCTCCACGAGGAGGTTCGCCGTCTTGGTGATCCAGTTGGAGAGAACCGCACCGGAGAGCTCGATCCGCTCGCCGCCGTAGGCGTACCAGGTGAGCCGCGGCGCGCCTCCTGCCGCGGCGACCCGTGCGAGCAGCGCTGATGGGCTCTGGGCCGCGGTTCCGGGCCGTCCGGGTGGTGAGGTCGAAGGGGTGGCGGCGGGCTCCATGCCCTCAGCCTAGAGGCGGTGAGCACGGGCCGCCCGCGTCCTGCGACACGCCGACCTGCACGCGAACTTCACCCCTCGTCCCCGGAGCGCTACCACATTTCGGCTTGACGCTCACGGATGACACGCGTGTAATTCTACCAATGCAGTTTCTTCACGAGGACCGCAGGTAAAGGGGCGAAACATGTGGAACCTTCTCGACGGGGACGGCGGCGTTTTCCCGTCCGACGCGACGACGAGCTACGGCGCCGAGACGGCGCCCGAGCAGCTCGTCCACCACGACCTGGGCCTCGCCCCGGTCGTCTCTCTCTTCGGTGACGCCGAGGAGGACTCGCTGCTCAGCTGGCAGGAGCGGGCGCTGTGCGCCCAGACGGACCCGGAGGCGTTCTTCCCCGAGAAGGGCGGTTCGACGCGCGAGGCGAAGAAGGTCTGCTCGGGCTGCGAGGTCCGGCAGGAGTGCCTCGAGTACGCGTTGGCGCACGACGAGCGGTTCGGCATCTGGGGCGGGCTGTCGGAGCGTGAGCGTCGCAAGCTCAAGCGCCGCGCCATCTGAGCACGCACTGACGAGACCCGCCTGCACGCAGCAGGTCGCCGCGCCGACCTCCTGAGGTCCCACGGTTCGGCTCCGGCCCGTCGCATGATGGCGGAGCCATGAACGACGCGAGTGCTCTGTCCACGGCGCCGGCGGACGCCGGCGCGTCGATCGTGTCCGCCGTGACGGGCACGATCCCCGTCGTCGCGAGCGTGACCGCCGTCATCGTCACGCGCGGCGCCAACCCCTGGTTCCGGCGGACCCTCGCCGCGGTCCGCGCGCAGCACCGCGCCCCCACCCGCCTGGTCGTGGTCGACGTCGCGACGTCGACGGCGACGAGCGGCTACGGCGACCTCCAGCTCGGCGACGCGCGGTTCGTCGCCGCCCCCCGCGCCCGCACGTTCGGCGAGGGCGTCGCCGCGGCGCTGCGCGAAGAGCCCGACGGCACCTGGTTGTGGCTCCTGCACGACGACTCCGCCCCCGACGCGGGTGCGCTGGGCGCCCTCCTGCGCGCCGTCGAGCACTCGTCGGCCGTCGCGGTCGCCGGCGCCAAGCAGCGCCGCTGGAAGGCCCGCGACCCCCGCCCCGCGACCCTCGCCGACGACGGCCGGCACATCCCCGAGCTCGTCGAGGTCGGCGTCACCACGTCCCGGGCCGGGCGGCGGGTGTCCGTCGTCGAGCCCCACGAGATCGACCAGGGCCAGCACGACGCACGCGACGACGTGCTCGGCGTCGGGCTGGCAGGCGCGCTCGTGCGCCGCGGCGTCTGGGACCAGCTCGGCGGGACGGACCCCGAGCTCGGCGCGTTCGGCGACGGGCTCGACCTGTGCCGGCGGGCCCGCCTGGCGGGGCACCGCGTGGTGGTCGTGCCGGGCGCCGTCGTCGAGCACGCGCAGCTCAGCCTGCACCGGGTGGACCCGGCCGACCCGACGACGGCGCTGCGCGTCGACGACGACGACCTCGAGGACGCCGCGGACGAGTCGTTCGGCGCGCGGCGCCGCAGCGAGCTGTACCTGCGGCTCGTGGGGGCGCCGCTCGCGCTGCTGCCCGTGCTGGCTGTCTGGCTCGTGGTGTGCGCGCCGTTCCGCGCCATGTACCGGCTCGTGCTCAAGCAGCCCGCCCACGCGCGCGACGAGCTGCTCGCCCCGCTGCTCGTCCTGGTCCGGGTGCCCGGCCTCGTGCGGGCGCGCCGCTCCGCGCACCGTACGTCGACCGTCCCGCGCCGGGCGGTCCGCCCGCTCCAGCAGGACTGGCGTGAGGGAGCCGCGCAGCGGCGCGACCGCCGCCTCAGCGCCGCCGAGCTGCGGCGCTCCGCGTTCGCGCCGAGCGAGCTCGAGCGCGCCGAGCTCCAGCAGCTCGCGGCCCGGCGCCGTGTCACCCTCGGCGCCGTCGCGCTCGCGCTCGTGGTGCTCACGGGCCTCGTGTTCGCGTCGCTCGCGGGCGCGCTCGCCTCGGGGGAGCGGCTGGTCGGGGGGGCGCTCCTGCCTGCGTCGTCGAGCTGGGGAGAGCTGTGGTCGGCGGCGACGAGCGGCTGGGTGCAGTCCGGGTTCGGTCACGCCGCGCCCGCCGACCCCGTGCTGGCGGTCGTGCTCGGGGCGTCGGTCCTCACGTTCGGGCACGTCCAGGTCGCCGTGAACCTCCTGCTGGCGACGTCGTTCCTGGTGGCCGGGCTCGGCGCGTGGTTCGCGGCCGGCGCCCTGACGCGATGGATCCCCGCCCGTGCCTGGGCGGCGCTCGTGTGGGCCGCGTCGCCCGCGCTGCTGCTCGCCGTCGGGCAGGGCCGGCTCGGGGCGCTCGTCGCGCACGCCGCGCTGCCCTGGTTCGTGCTCGCGACCCTGCGCGGCGTCGGGGTCGTCGCCGACGACCGCATCGCACCGGCGGCCGGCCCGCTCGACGCGGCGGGTCGCGGTCCCGCCCGGCGCCTCGCGACGCCCTCGCTCGGTGCCCTCGCAGCCGCCGCCCTGCTGCTCGTGCCCGTCGCTGCCGGTGCGCCGGTGCTGCTCGCTGCCTGCCTGGTCGCCGTGGTGGTCGCCGCGCTCGCGACCGTCGTCACGTCGGCCCGGCCCCGCCGGTACGTGCGGCTCCTGCTCGTGCCCGTCCCGGCGCTCGTCGTCCTCGGGCCGTTCCTGTGGCACGTCGGCCGGACGTGGGGACGGGAGGGCGGCGGGTGGCGCCTGCTGCTCGCGACGCCCGGGAACCCCACCGGGTACGACGCCGTGCCGCCCTGGCAGAGTGCGCTCGGCTGGCCGTCCTCCCCGACGTCCGCGCTCGGGATCGCGGGGACGTGGGCGACCGTGGTGTCGTGGTCGCTGGTCGGCTCCGTCGCCGCCGTGGCGGTCGTCGCGGTGGTGCGCTCGCGCCGCCCCGTCGCGGCCCGGGTCGGCTGGGTCGTCGCCGCGGCGGGTCTCGCGCTCGCCGTCGTCGCCCCGGCGGTCACGGTCGCGACCAGCGCGTCGGGCCTCGTGCGGGTGTGGCCCGGTGCGGGCACGAGCCTCGTCGTGGCGGGGCTCCTCGGCGCCGCGCTGCTCGGCCTCCCCGAGCGGACCGTCCTGCGCGGCCGCTACGACGAGCCGCACCGGGGCAAGCAGGTCGCCCGGGCGGCCGTCGTCGGGCTGGCGCTCGCCGTGCCCTGCGCGACCGTAGGGACCTGGGTGGCCCAGGACGTCGACACCACGCACCACACGGTCGGCGACCTCACGCTCGCCGGGACGCCCGTGGTCCCGCCGGTCGGACAGCAGATGCAGGCCGCCGGCGCGCGCCTCCTCCTGCTCGACGCCGTCCCGACGACCGGGGCCGTCCGCTACACGCTGCTGCGCGCCGACGGGACGCAGCTCGTCGACTCGTCGGTCGTCGTCGACGGCCGCGCCGCGCGCGCGGCGCTCGACGGGACCGTTCCCGCGTCCGGCAGCCCGGAGGCGCGGCTTGCGCAGGTCGTCGCCCAGCTCGCGGGGGACGGTGTGGCGCCGTCGTCGCGCGGGCTCGCCGACGCGATGTCCGACCTCGGCGTGGGCGGCGTCCTGCTCCCGGCCGACGGCACGACCCGCGGGTCGAGCCGCGCCGCCCTGACCGCACGGCTCGACACGGTCCCGGGCCTCGCCCGGGTGACCGAGGGCCAGGACTCCGTGCTCTGGCGCGTCGACCTGTCCGGCGCGAGCGGGGCCCAGACGTCCACGGGCGGAGCGTGGGCGACGCTGCGCGACGCCGACGGGAAGGTGCTCCGCGCGCTGCCGACGCCGGGCCCGGGCGTCGACGAGACGCTGCCCGCCCGCGACGCCGCCACGACGCTCGTCCTCGCGTCGCACGCCCACCGGCACTGGCGGGCGACCCTCGACGGGCGCTCGCTCGCCACCGCGGGAGGCGGCGGCACGTGGCAGCAGGAGTTCGCCGTGCCCGCCGGGAAGGCAGGCCACCTCGTCGTGTCCTACGACGCGCCCCACCGTGCGCTCTGGCTCTGGTCCTCCGGCGTGCTGCTCCTCGTCGTGGTGCTGCTCGCGCTGCCCGTCCGGCGTCGGCGGGTGGTGCTGCGATGAGCCGGCTGTGGCGGCGGACGGTGCTCGGTGGCACCGGGGTCGTGGCCGTCGCGCTGGTCGCGGGCGGGGCGGCGCTCGCGCCCCACGTCCTGCCCCCCGCCGCGGCCCCTGGGTCGGACCCGCTGGCGCATCGGACCTCGACGGTCGACGTCGCGCCCGGCGACCGGATGCTCGTCTGCCCGGCACCCGCGCGGCTCACCGACCCCGACTCGGGTGGCGACACCCAGTTCAAGGCCTCGCCCGTGCCCACGACGACCCGGCTCGGCGCGTTGGCCCTCGCCTCCGGGGCAGGCACGCTCCAGAAGCTCGGCGGCTCGAAGGTCGGGACGCTCGCCGCCGCGCCCGGCGGGGACGCCGCGAGCGTGCTGCGCCAGGGCTCCGTCTCCGGCGGGCTCGCGCTGCGCGCCCCCGCCCCCGACGACGGCGCGGACCGGGTCGCTGCGAGCGTCGCCTCGACGACGACGTCCGGCGACCTGCGCGGCCTGGTCGCCGCGAGCTGCCAGACCCCGGGCACCGTCGCCTGGCTGGCCGGCGGCGACACCAAGGTCGGCAGCAGCACGCAGCTCGTCCTGCAGAACCCCGGGCTCACCCCCGCGACCGTCAGCGTCCGTGCGTGGGGGCCCGACGGCGAGATCTCCCTCGCGAGCTCCGCATCGCTCGTCGTGCCCGCGGGCACGGAGGTCGTGCGGCTGCTCGAGGCCGCCGCGCCGGGGGTCGACCGGCTCGTCGTCCAGGTCAGGGCGTCGGGCGGGCTCGTGAGTGCGTACCTGCAGCACTCCACGCTCGCGGGCATCGTCCCGCAGGGCGTCTCGGACGTCGTCGCCGGCACGGCACCGGCGCAGCACCTGGCGCTCGCGGGTGTCGTGAGCCGCGGCGAGAGCATCTCCGACGCGCGGGCGCCCGTCGTCCGGCTCCTTGCGCCGAACCACGCCGCGAAGGCCACGGTGAGCCTGTGGGGGCCGAAGGGTCGCGTGCACCTGCGCGGCGCGGAGCAGGTCGCGCTCGACGCGGGCCAGGTCGTCGACGTGCCGCTCGGCGGGCTGCCCGCCGGGACGTACACCGTGACCGTCGACGCCGACCAGAAGGTCGTGGCGGGCGCCGTCGAGCAGCGTCCCGGGACGACCGGGGCGAAGGGCCAGCCGGCGCCGGCGGACGCACGGACCCCGTGGGACCGCGCGTGGGTGCCGGCGCAGGCGGTGCCGGACACGGCGGCGGCGTCGTCGGACGCCGGGGAGGTCGCGCTCCCGGGCGGGACGTCCGACGCCGTCGTGCTGTCGGCGCTCCCCGCCGACCGTTCGACCGACGCGAAGGTCTCCGGCCAGGTGAAGGCGACCGTCCGGCTCTTCGACGCGAGCGGGGCCCAGGTGCTCAGCCGCCCGACGACCGTCGCCGCCGGCGCGTCGACCACGATCGACGTGGGGGCGCTCGCCCCCGGCAAGGACGTCGCCGGGGTCGCCGTCGACGCGGTCACCACCAGCGGCGGTACGACCCTCACCTGGGGCGTGGTGGCCTCGGTGGGGGCTGCGTCGTCGGGCGTGCCGACAGGCGGGGGTTCCGGGCAGCTCGTCTCCGTGCTCGCGCCCGTGCCGAGCGTGTCGTCGGGCGGGAAGGTCACGGTCCAGGAGGACCCGACCCTCGGTCTGCCCTGACCCTCCCTCGCGGACCTGTCAGGCCGTGGCGGGGGCGGGGTGCCGTGAGCGCCTGACACGCCCGTCAGTCGGCGTCGTAGCCCGGGTCGATCTCCTCCGGCGTGCGTGCCAGCAGCTGCGCGACCTGCTCGACGACGACGTCGCGCACCAGGTCGGCCAGGTCGTCGTCGTCGATCGCCCGCGCCTCGACCGGCCGGCGGTACACGACGACGCGCGCCGGCTGCCCGGACTCGGCAGGGAAGCAGCGACCCAGGGGGACCGACTCCTCCCAGGGCGCCGGGTCCGACGGCGGCACGTCCTCGACCGCGAACTCCGTCCCCTCGAGCTGCGCGCCCCAGCGCGTCTCGAGGCGCTCGACCGTGCCGAGGACGAGGTCGTCGAACCGGTCCGCGCGGGTGCGGGACGCCGGCAGGCCGGGCGGGAGCAGCGGGCCCCGCGGGCCCCGGCCCCGACGGTCGCGGCGGCGCGGGAACGGGCGCGCGGCGGCGCCCCCGGCGGGCACGGGGAGCGACCCGGCGGCAGCGCCGTCGGGGGAGCCCGGGAAGGCTGCGGAGGAGGTCACCCCACGAGCCTAGCCACGTGCGCCGCAGCGGTGAGGCCGGCCCGCGAGCCGCGCGCCTCGACCACCACGGCCCGGACCAGGAGTACCGTTCCCTCCGTGCAATCGGTCAGGCAGTGCTCGCGGACGGCGTGCACCGGGGCGGCGGTCGCGACGCTCACGTACGTGTACGCGGACTCCACCGCCGTCCTTGGTCCCCTCGCGCACTACGCCGAGCCCCACAGCTACGACCTGTGCGCCGACCACGCCCAGAAGCTCACGGTGCCCCGAGGCTGGGACGTCGTGCGGCTCGCGGACCGGTTCGAGGAGCCGCCGCCCAGCCCCGACGACCTGTCGGCGCTCGCGGAGGCCGTCCGGCGCGCCGGGGCGGCGCAGGCCGCGGAGCCCGAGCCAGCACCCGACGGGCGCCGCGCCCACCTGCGCGTGCTCCGCGCCGACGAGGGCTGACCGCCTTCCGCCCGCATCGCCCGGGTCCTCGTGCGCCGGGCCATAGTTGCAAAAATCTTCAATTGTTGAAATGGTGCATCGTCCGCGTCTCCCGCGATCGAGGTCTCCCGTCGTGCCACGTCCCCTCTACGAGGCGAAGGCCGAGCTGTTCCGCACGCTCGGCCACCCCGTCCGTGTCCGCATCCTCGAGCTCCTGCTCGCCGGCCCTCGGCCCGTGCGCGAGCTGCTGGCCGACCTCGACCTCGAGCCGTCGAACCTGTCCCAGCAGCTCGCCGTCCTGCGCCGCGCGCGCCTCGTCACCTCCACGCGCGAGGGGGCGACCGTGACCTACGCCCTCAGCGCCCCCAACGTCGCCGAGCTCATGCTCGCCGCGCGCGAGCTGCTCACGTCCGTGATCCTCGGCCAGGAAGAGCTGCTCGCCGACCTGCGCTCCGAGCTGGGTGCCCGGTGAGCGGCGTCCTCGGCGCCGTCACGAGCCTGCTGCCGAACCGCGACGACTGGGCCGCCGCCCGCCGCAACCCGGGCCGGGACCTGCTGGCAGGCGTCACCGTCGCCGTCGTCGCGCTGCCGCTCGCGCTCGCCTTCGGCGTCGCCTCCGGCCTCGGCGCCGCGGCGGGGATCACGACGGCGATCATCGCCGGTGCCCTCGCGGCCGTGCTCGGCGGCTCGAACCTGCAGGTCTCCGGGCCGACGGGCGCGATGTCCGTGGTGCTGCTGCCCGTCGTCCACCGGTTCGGGCGGGACGGCGTCCTCATGGTCGGGCTGCTCGCCGGCCTGATCCTCGTCGTCGCGGCCTTCGCGCGGCTCGGTCGTCTCGTCCGCCTGCTGCCGGTGCCGCTCATCGAAGGCTTCACCGCCGGGATCGCGGTGGTGATCTTCCTCCAGCAGGTGCCGAACGCGCTCGGCGTGACCGCCCGCGGCGGCGCCGTGTGGTCGGGCGCCGCCTACGCCGTCGTCGACTTCGTGCGCGGACCGCACGTGCCGGCCCTCGTCGTCGCGGCCGGGGTCGCGGCGCTCATGCTCGTCGGAGGGCGGTTCGCGCCGCGCATCCCGTTCTCGATGGTCGGGGTCGTGCTCGCCACCGTGGTCGCCGTCGCGGCCCATCTCGACGTCGCGCCCATCGGTGCCCTGCCGCGCGAGATCGGGTCGTTCGACACGGGGTTCGTCGACGTCGGTGCCGTCGGGACCCTGGCCGCGTCCGCCGTCGCGGTCGCCGCCCTCGGCGCGCTCGAGAGCCTGCTGTCGGCGACCGTCGCGGACGGCATGACGGTCTCCGAGCGCCACGACCCCGACCGCGAGCTCTTCGGCCAGGGCGTCGCGAACGTCGTCGTGCCCTTCTTCGGCGGGGTGCCCGCGACCGGTGCGATCGCCCGCACCGCCGTCAACGTGCGCACCGGCGGTCGTTCCCGCACCGCCGCGCTCACGCACGCCGTCGTCCTCGCCGTCCTCGTCCTCGCGCTCGCTCCGCTCGTGGGCAAGATTCCCCTCGCCGCGCTCGCCGGCGTGCTGCTCGCCACGACGATCCGCATGGTCGACGCCCGGGCCCTGACCACGATCGTGCGCGCGAGCCGGGGCGACGGGGCCGTCCTGGTGCTCACGTTCGTCGTGACCGTGGCCGTCAACCTCGTCACCGCCGTGCTCGTCGGCCTCGCGGTCGCCGTCGTGCTCGCGCTGCGCAGCGTCGTGCGCTCCGCGCGGCTCGAGACCCTCCCGGCGTCCGCTGACGTGCCGCAGCCCGACACGCACACGGCCGAGGAGCTCGCGGTCCTCGACGAGCACATCGTCGTGTACCGCTTCGACGGTCCGCTGTTCTTCGCGGCCGCCCAGCAGTTCCTCCTCGAGGTCTCGCGAGCCGCGGACACCAAGGTCGTGGTCCTGCGGATGTCGCGCGTGTCCACGCTCGACGCGACCGGGGCGAGCGTCCTGCGCGACACCGTCGCGCACCTCGAGCGGCGCGGCTCCGTCGTCCTGCTCTCCGGGGTCAAGGAGCAGCACCGCGCCCTCCTCGACCGGCTGGCCACGGTCCCGCACCTCCACGAGGCCGGGCGCGTGTTCGCCGACACGCCCACCGCGATCGCGTACGCCCGGACGCTCGTCGCACACGGACTGGGCCGGTCCGGCGAGCACGTCGCCCCGCCGGGGCAGGGGACCGATACCCTCGTCCGGTGACGCGCATCGACCTGTCCTCGCTCATCAAGGCCTACGACGTCCGCGGGACCGTCCCCGACCAGCTCTCGCCCGACGTCGCCCGCGCGATCGGTGCGGCGTTCGCCCGGGTGGTGGTGCTCCCCGAGGCCGGTGACGCGACCCGGCCGAGCGTCGTCGTCGGGCACGACATGCGCGAGTCCGGGCCGGAGCTCGTCGAGGCGTTCGCCTCCGGGCTCACGGACGCGGGCGTCGACGTGGTCCGCATCGGCCTGTGCTCGACGGACGGGCTGTACTTCGCGTCCGGCTCGCTCGGCGTCCCCGGTGCGATGTTCACCGCGAGCCACAACCCCGCCGTCTACAACGGGATCAAGCTCTGCCGCGCGGGCGCACGGCCCGTCGGGCAGGACACCGGCCTCGCGGAGATCCGTGAGCTCGCGGGCGACTTCCTCGGCGACGGGCTGCCGGAGCCGGCCGACGCCCCCGGAGCCGTCACCGACCGGGAGATGCTCGCCGACTACGCGGCGTTCCTGCGCGGGCTCGTCGACCTGTCCGGGATCCGCCCGCTCAAGGTCGTCGTCGACGCCGGGAACGGGATGGGCGGGTACACCGTCCCCGCGGTGCTCGGGACGGGCGCGGGGCTGCCGCCGCTTCCCCTGGACGTCGTGCCCCTCTACTTCGAGCTCGACGGGTCGTTCCCCAACCACGAGGCGAACCCCCTCGAGCCCGCGAACCTGCGCGACCTGCAGGCCGCCGCCGTCGAGCACGACGCCGACCTCGGGCTCGCGTTCGACGGCGACGCCGACCGGTGCTTCGTCGTCGACGAGCACGGCGACCCGGTGTCGCCGTCGGCCATCACCGCGCTCGTCGGACTGCGCGAGGTCGCCAAGGAGCTCGAGCAGGGCCGCACGCCGACCGTGATCCACAACCTCATCACCTCGCGCGCCGTCCCCGACCTCCTGCACGCCGCGGGCGCCGCGACCGTCCGCACCCGCGTCGGCCACTCGTTCATCAAGGCGCAGATGGCCGAGCACCAGGCCGTGTTCGGAGGCGAGCACAGCGCGCACTACTACTTCCGCGACTTCTTCTTCGCGGACACCGGCATGCTCGCCGCGATGCACGTCCTCGCCGCGCTCGGCTCCCAGCCGCACCCGCTGTCGGCGCTCGCGGACGCCTATCAGCCGTACGTCGCGAGCGGCGAGATCAACTCGCGCGTCGCCGACGTCCCCGCGGCCCGGGCGCGGGTCGTCGAGGCGTACGTGACCCAGCAGGGCGCCGGCCCTGTCACGACCGACGAGCTCGACGGGCTCACCGTCTCCCACTGGGACGCCACGCCCCAGTGGTGGTTCAACCTCCGCGCGTCCAACACCGAGCCGCTGCTGCGGCTCAACGTCGAGGCCGCCGACGAGGACATCATGGAGAAGGTCCGCGACGACGTGCTCTCGCTCGTCCGGGACACCGAGACCGACGCCTCCGACACCCCCGAGGAGCAGGCATGACGCAGCCGGCCGTGAACATCCCCCTGGACGCGTGGGCCCGTGACCTGCTGCGCTGCCCCGTGACGGGCGCGACGCTCGTCGACGGCGTCGGACCGGGCGGCGAGCCCGAGCTGCACTCCACCGACCCCGAGCGGCCGCTCGCGTACCCCGTGCGCGACGGCATCCCCGTGCTGCTGGAGTCGGACGCGCGACCGCTGTAAGGCCCCGGCCCGGTCCCGCCTGGTGGGATCGCGGCGCGTCCCGAGATGCGTGGCGCCGAGGCGCCGCGCACCCTGGTGTGCGGCGCGACGAGCGTAGAACGGGCACGAGGGGACGAGGGGGTCACGATGGGGGACGTCGAAGGAACGGGCACGCGGGGACGCGTAGCGGCCGGGATACGCCGGACGACGGTCCGGCTGACCACAGCGGCGGTGCTCGCGGGCGGGGCGGTGGTCGCGCCCGTCGCGACGCTCCCGGCGCCTGCAGCGCACGTCGTGAAGCCGCACGTCGACACGCACGACGTCCGCGGCATCGACGCGAAGGCGCGCCGCGACGCCACGGCCCTCGACCCCGCCGTCGGCGACGACGGCAAGCCCGTGGTTCCGCGGCGCGCGACGGCAAGCCCGTTCGCGGCCACGCCGAGCACGACGCCGACGCCGACGGCCGCGGGCACACACCCGTCCCTCGACGGGGGCCGGCTCGCCGTACTCGGCGCCCAGGAGAGCACGGAACACTTCCTGGTCGCAGGCGTCACCTGGGCGTCAGGAACGTCCGACGTGGTCCTCGTCTCCGTTCGCGTCCGTGAGGACGGCCGCTGGTCGCCCTGGACGGAGCTCGAGGTCAACGACGTCGGGGTCCCGGGGGAGCGGCCCGGCACGGACCCCCTCACCACTTCGGGAGCCGACGGGATCCAGGTGCGCGTCGTCACGAAGGACGGCTCGGCGCCGAAGGAGGTCCAGGTGGACGTCGTCGACCCGGGGACCTCGGCCGCCGACGCGAACGCCGGATCCACGGCTCGCCCGCTCGCGAGCGCCGACGCCGCGACCGGCTACGAGAACCAGCCGAGCATCGTCACGCGCGGGGGGTGGGGTGCGGACGAGAGCCTCGCGAGCTCGTGGCCCGACGTGTCCGCCCACCTCGACGCCATGTACGTGCACCACACCGCGGGGACCAACAGCTACACCAAGGCGCAGTCGCCCGCGATCGTCCGGGGGATCTACGCGTACCACACCAAGTCGCGGGGGTGGCCGGACATCGGCTACCAGTTCCTGGTCGACAAATACGGGACGATCTTCCAGGGTCGGATCAACGCGGTCCACGACAACCCGATCGGTGCGCAGGCCGGCGGGTACAACACGGACACCATCGGGGTGTCCGCGATGGGCAACTTCGAGACGGCCCAGCCGACGTCGGCGATGCTGACGTCGATCGAGAAGGTCCTGGCCTGGAAGGGTTACGAGTACGGGGTCAACTCGCAGGGGCACGCGCGGCTGCTGACGGGTTCGAGCACCGGGAGCAACACCAAGGCCAAGGCGGGGACGTGGGTCACCGTCCCGACGATCCTCGGCCATCGGGACACCAACGGCACCGCGTGTCCGGGCAAGTACCTCTACGCAAAGCTGCCCGCGATCCGTGCGGCGGTCCACAAGCGCATCGCCGCCGTACGTGCCGCCCACGGAGCGATCAAGTACACGACCGCGAGCCCGACGATCGTGAAGTCTTCGTCGACCGTCGCACCTGTGCAGTGGTACTCGAAGGCGACCTTCCGTTGGAAGGCGGTCAAGGGCGCCAAGTGGTATCAGGTGCTGACCCGGTCCGCGAGTCGAACGGACCCGACTCCGGACTCGCGCGCCTGGCGCGTCCAAGCGACCGTGACCAAGACGAGCTACACGCTCTCGACGCTGAACGGCTGGTCCCGTGTGATCGCCGTCCGACCGATCGCTGCCGACCACAAGCGCGGACCCGTCAAGCTCCACACGCGCTTGACGCGGCCGGTCATCACCTCGGCGATCGACTGGTCTCCGTCCTGGAAGAAGACGGCCGGCACGGGGTACTTCGGCGGGAAGGTCTGGACGAGCACGAGCTCGACCGCAGTCGCGAAGGTGAAGGGGGTGAGGAGCGCGCGCAGCGTGGTCGTCAAGGCTGCCGTCGGCCCGGGCTACGGGAAGCTGAAGGTGGTGATTGGAGACGTGACGTGCGGCTACCTCGACCTCAACAGTGCAACACCCAAGAAGGCGGCCACTCTCAAGATCACGATGAAGAAGGCCCACTCCGGGACTGCCTCCTTCCGCGCGGTCGACGGCAAGAAGAAGACGCTGACGACGGCGGCCTTCCCCCGGACGCCCTGAACCGGGCGTGCTTGCGCGCAGCCTAGGATGTTGGGATTGTCCGTCCGGTCCTGAGGAGCTGCGTGGAAGCCGTGCCTGCCCGTGTCGTCGCCGTCGTGGTCGCGTACAACCGGCGGGACCTGCTGGTCGCGGCGCTCGACGCGGTCGCGGTGCAGACCCGCCCGGTCGACCATGTGGTCGTCGTCGACAACGCGTCCACCGACGACTCGCTGACCGTCGCCCAGGAGCACCCGAGCGCCCCCGAGGTGCTGGCCCTGGCCCGCAACACGGGCGGTGCCGGCGGGTTCGCTGCGGGACTCGCGCACGCCGTGGCGCCGTCGGACGGGTCGGCCCCCGCGGACCTGGTCTGGCTCATGGACGACGACACGATCCCCACGCCGACGGCGCTCGCCGAGCTCCTCGCGTCTCGCGACGCGTTCGAGGCGGCCGGCGGCGAGCCGGTGGCGGTCGCCGGGTCCAGAGCCGTCTGGACGGACGGGCGCGAGCACCCCATGAACACACCGCGGCGTCGGCCGCGCGCCGACCCGGAGGAGGTGCGCCGCGCGCAGGTCGCGGGTGCGGTGCCGGTGCGGTCGAGCTCGTTCGTGTCGATGCTCGTCGACGCGCGGGCGGTGCGCGAGGACGGTCTGCCCGCGGCCGACTACTTCATCTGGAACGACGACTTCGAGTTCTCCACGCGCCTGCTGCGCCACCGGCCGGGCCTGTACGTGCCGGGGAGCGTCGTCGAGCACCGGACGGCGAAGTTCGCCGGCACGGACGTCGACCCGGGTCCCCGGTTCTACAACGAGGTCCGGAACAAGATCTGGATGTTCTCGCGGTCGCGCGCGCTCGGGCCCGTGGACACGGCCGCGTACGGCGCGTCGACGCTGGTCCGCTGGGGGCGCACCGTGGCGCGTTCGCAGGATCGCCGGACGCTGCTCGCGTCGGGCTGGAAGGGCTTGCGCGACGGCGTCGCGAGCGCCCCGCGGCCCGCGGACGCCGTCCTCGAGGGACTGGGCCCGGTCGAGGCGGAGGCACGCGCGGTCGAGGCCGCTGCGGGGCGGCCGGTCGCCGGAGGGCGCGCATGACGCTCGACACGGAGCCGTTCACCGTCCTCATGCCCGTGTACGACGGCGACAGGCGCCGGTTCGTCCGGCGCGCCTTCGAGTCCGCGACGCGTGAGCAGACGCTCCCGCCGACGCAGGTCGTGGTCGTCCGCGACGGGCCCGTGCGGCCCAAGCTGCAGAAGCTGCTCGAGAAGCTCGCGTCGACCCCCGGGGTCGACGTGGACCTCGTCGAGCTGCCGCAGAACGTCGGCCTCGCCGCGGCGCTCGAGGTCGGCCTCGAGCACTGCGACCACGAGATCGTGGCGCGCGTCGACGCGGACGACGTCTCGTTGCCGCACCGGTTCGCCGTGCAGGTGCCCCTGGTCACCGGGGGCTACGACCTGGTCGGCTCGGCGATCGTGGAGATCGAGGAGGACGAGGCCGAGTGGGGTCGCACCCGCACGCCGCCGACGACGCCCGACGAGATCGAGCGCTACTCCCGCTTCCACGACCCGTTCAACCACCCGTCGGTCGTGTACCGGCGCTCGGCAGTCCGGGGCGCGGGCGGGTACGAGACGCTCGACCTGATGGAGGACTACCTGCTGTTCGCGCGCATGATCGCTGTGGGCGCCCAGGTCGCGAACGTCCCCGAGCCGCTCGTGCTGTACCGGGTCGGCGCGGGCGCGTACGCGCGTCGCGGCGGCACCCGGCTCCTGCGCTCCGAGCTGCGGCTCCAGCGCACCCTGCGCGACGAGGGGTTCACGAGCAGGTCGCAGTATGTTCGCAACGTCGTCGTGCGCGGGGGCTACCGTCTGGTCCCCGAGGCGCTCCGCAAGGCCGCCTACCGCACGCTGATCGTGCGCGAACGGTCTGACGGTGACGAACGCACTCAAGTACTGGGCGTGACCGACTTTCAGGGCGATTAGGACCAAGCTCCCTGTTCGACAAGAATTGCGCCTTGAATGGCCCGTTCAATACACGTCCCAAGCAAAGGAACGATAGATGGAGATCGACCTCGTTGTCGTCGGATCGGGCTTCTTCGGCCTGACCGTCGCGGAGCGCATGGCGAACGAGCACGGGGCACGCGTGCTCGTCGTCGAGCGCCGCTCCCACATCGGCGGGAACGCCTACTCCGAGGACGAGCCCACGACGGGCATCGAGGTGCACCGCTACGGCGCGCACCTGTTCCACACCTCGAACGAACGGGTCTGGGAGTACGCGACCCGGTTCACGGCGTTCACGAGCTACGTGCACCGCGTGTACACGACGTACCGCGGCGAGGTCTTCCCCATGCCGATCAACCTGGGGACGATCAACCAGTTCTTCCGGTCGGCGTACGGTCCCGACGCCGCCCGCGCGCTCGTGCGCGAGCAGGCGGCCGAGCTCGACGCCGTCCTCGCGGGGCGCGAGCCGGCGAACCTCGACGAGAAGGGCGTCTCGCTGATCGGGCGGCCCCTGTACGAGGCGTTCATCCGCGACTACACGGCCAAGCAGTGGCAGACGGACCCGACCGAGCTGCCCGCGAGCGTCATCTCGCGCCTGCCGGTGCGCTACACGTACGACAACCGGTACTTCAGCGACACCCATGAGGGCCTGCCCGTCGACGGGTACACCGCGTGGCTCGAGCGGCTCGCCGACCACCCGCGCATCGAGGTGCGGCTCGACACGGACTTCTTCGACACCTCGCAGCCCGTGAACAAGGACGCCGTCGTCGGGAACGTGCCCGTCGTGTACACGGGGCCGGTCGACCGGTACTTCGACTATGCGGAGGGCGAGCTCGGCTGGCGGACCCTCGACTTCGAGGAGGAGGTCCTCGAGGTCGGCGACTTCCAGGGCACGCCCGTCATGAACTACGCGGACCTCGCGGTCCCGTACACGCGTATCCACGAGTTCCGGCACTTCCACCCCGAGCGGGACTACCCGACCGACCGGACCGTGATCATGCGCGAGTTCTCGCGGTTCGCCGAGCGCGGCGACGAGCCCTACTACCCGGTGAACACGCCGGCCGACCGGGCGCGGCTCCTCGCGTACCGTGGGCTCACCGAGCGCGAGCACGACGAGCGCGGCGTGCACTTCGGCGGCCGGCTCGGCACCTACCAGTACCTCGACATGCACATGGCCATCGGGTCGGCGCTGTCGATGGTGGACAACAAGCTCGCGCCGCGGGTCCGGGTCTGACGGGAAGCAGAGGGACATGAAGGTTCTGGTCACGGGCGGCGCCGGGTTCATCGGCGCGAACTTCGTCCACCACACGGTGCGCACCCGCCCCGACGCCGAGGTCACGGTCCTCGACGCGCTCACCTACGCGGGCGACCTCGGGTCCCTGGCTCCGGTCGCCGACGACGTCGCGTTCGTCCAAGGCGACGTCGCCGACGCGGCGCTCGTGGACGGGCTCGTGGCCGACGCGGACGTCGTCGTGCACTTCGCGGCCGAGTCGCACAACGACAACTCGCTCGCCGACCCGTCGCCGTTCGTGCGGACGAACCTCGTGGGGACGTTCACGCTGCTCGAGGCGGTGCGCCGCCACGGCGTCCGCTACCACCACATCTCGACCGACGAGGTCTACGGCGACCTGCCGCTCCGCGACCCGGCCGACCCGTCGACCGACGTGAAGTTCACCGAGGAGACGCCGTACAACCCGTCGTCGCCGTACTCGTCGACCAAGGCCGGCTCCGACCTGCTGGTGCGGGCCTGGGTGCGGTCGTTCGGCGTGCGGGCGACGATCTCGAACTGCTCCAACAACTACGGGCCCTACCAGCACGTCGAGAAGTTCATCCCGCGCCAGATCACCAACCTCATCGACGGCGTCCGGCCCAAGCTCTACGGCGCCGGCCTCAACGTGCGGGACTGGATCCACGTCGACGACCACAACGCGGCCGTCTGGCGGATCGTCGAGGACGGGAAGATCGGCGAGACCTATCTGATCGGGGCCGACGGCGAGGAGTCCAACCTCGACGTCGTCCGGACGCTGCTCGAGGTCTTCGGGCGAGACGCCGGCGACTTCGACCACGTCACCGACCGCGCCGGTCACGACCTGCGCTACGCCATCGACTCGACGCGGCTGCGCACCGAGCTCGGCTGGAAGCCGCGGTACACCGACTTCCGCGAGGGCCTCGAGGCGACGGTCGACTGGTACCGCGCGAACGAGGCGTGGTGGCGGCCGCGCAAGGCCGAGACCGAGGCGAAGTACCGCGCGTCGGGCCAGGCCTGATCTCGGCGCGCGTCGCGATCAGGCCACGGCCTCGACGGGTGCCTGCGGCTCTGCGCGCGTGATCCGGAGCGGCTCCAGGGCATGGGCGAGACCCAGCAGACGGTCGAGCGCGGAGGCGACGGCGGCGTCGTCGTGCGGCAGGAACGCGAGGCCGTGCTCGGTGAGGCGGTCGCGCAGCCCGAGGAGGACGGGCCCGGCCGGGAGCATGCCCAGTCCGACGAGCACGGGCAGGAGCGCGGTCGCGGCGCGGGACCCGGACGACGAGTTCCCGTACGCGACGACGGTCGCCGGGAGGTTCGCCCACTCGGGTCCGAGGAAGTCGAGCGCGTTCTTCAGGGGCGCGGGGAACGCACCGTTGTACTCCGCGGTGACCAGGACCACGGCGTCGAAGGAGCGCACTCGCCGCGCCCACGCGCGGGTGTGCTCGTGCCGGTAGATCCCCGACGCCGCCGGTTCGGGCTCGTCGAGGAAGGGGAGGCCGAGCGTGGCGAGGTCGACGAGGTCGACCTCGACGTCCGTCCGGCGTGCGCGCTCCGCCACCCAGGCTGCGACGTCGGCCCCGACACGGCCGGGCCGGGTGCTTCCGATGATGATGCCGATCGTGGTCATGTCCGTACCTCCGACCCGATCGTCCGATCATTGACTTGATATGTCAAGCGACCTAGCGTGGGGGTCATGACACCAGACGACGGCCGCCTCGCCCAGACCGACCTGCGCGCCTGGGCGGCGCTGCGACTCATGACGCGGCAGGTCGACGCCCAGCTCGCACGCCGGTTGGCGGCGACCAGCCCGCTGTCGATGCAGGACTACGACGTGCTCTCCTCGGTCGCACCGTCCCCCGGACGCCGGATGCTGATGAAGGACCTGATGCTTCATCTGCAGTGGTCCTACTCCCGGCTCTCGCACCACGTGAGCCGGATGGAGGCACGTGAGCTCGTGAGACGCGCGCCTTCGGACGAGGGCTCCGGGGTGGAGGTGCTCGCGACCGACCATGGCTTCGCCACGATCCGGGCCGCGACGGGCGACCACCTGCGGGCGGTGCGCGAGTACTTCGCCGAGGCGCTGCAACAAGGCGACGCGGGGCTGATCGAGAGCCTCAGTGCCCGCGTGCTGGAGCGGCTGCCGGGGCCGACCCCGACCCGGGGCTGGTGAGCTGGATGGCCACCGTTCGTGTCGCCCGCGCCCAGGACGCGGCCCCGCTCGCCAAGCTCGCCGCCGAGACCTTCCCGCTCGCGTGCCCACCCGGACTCGGGGCAGAGGACGTCGCGGCGTTCGTCGCCGCGCAGCTCGGTCCGGAGCGGTTCGCGACTCACATCGGGTCACCGTCGACCGACGTCCTCCTGGTGGAGCGCTCCGGCGTGCTCGTCGGCTACGCGCTGCTCCATGATGCCGAACCACCTGCGGACGTCCGGGCCCTGCTCGGCCCAGGCCGTGCCGCCGAGGTCGGCAAGTTCTTCCTCGCCGCCGGCGAGCACGGCCGCGGCACGGCAAGCGACCTGATGGCGACGGTCCTCGGCCGGGCCCGCGACGCCGGCGCCGAGCAGGTCTGGCTCGGGGTCAGCCGCGAGAACGGGCGGGCCAACCGGTTCTACGAAAAGCAGGGCTTCGCGCTCGTCGGGACCAAGGCCTTCACGGTCGGGTCCGTGACCTTCCCCGCGGACCACGTCCGCGCGCTCACACTGGGCGCCGGAGCGAGGTCCACGGATCCCGGCTGATCACCGTCCGGACAGGAACGCCTGGATTTCCTCGAGCCGGGGGAGCAGCCCCTGCTCGCGCGCTTCGGCGAGCGTCGGTGCCGCCTCGTCCTTGTCCGAGAGCAAAGGCGTCAGCGGGCTGCCGTCGCGTGCGGCGGTCGGCCAATCGACACCGACCTCAGGGTCCAGCGGGTGGATGCCGTGCTCACGGCCCGGCGCGTACGGCGCCGAGCACAGGTAGAGGACGGTCGAGTCGTCCTCGAGCGACATGAAGGCGTGCCCCAGGCCCTCGGACAGGTAGATCGCGCGCCGGTCGACGTCGTCGAGCAGCACGGAGTCCCACCGGCCGAACGTGGGCGACCCGATCCGGATGTCGACGACGACGTCGAGCACGGCGCCCTTGGCGCACGTCACGTACTTGGCCTGGCTGGGCGGGACTTCGGCGAAGTGGATGCCACGCACCACGCCCGCGGCCGACACCGAGAGGTTGGCCTGCTGGAGGTCGAAGCGGTGCCCGACGGCGTCCGTGAAGGGAGCGTCCTTGAACCATTCGAGGAACACGCCCCGGGGATCGCCGAACTGCCGGGGGGTGACCTCGAAGGCACCGGGGACGGAGAGCTCGCGGATCTGCACCCGACGAGGGTACCGGGCAACTGAGACGTCTCACGGTGAGACGCGGTTGCCTGGGTCGACGGCTATGACATACAGTCCGCGCGGCACCGCAACACCCGCACGTCCGGGAGGCGCGCAGCACCGGATCCTGTTGGGGGAAGCACATGCCTGTCGCACGTCGTCCACGTCGCACGATCATCCGAGTCACGGCCGTGGTAGGGATCGCTGCCAGTCTCCTCCTGGGAGGCACAGCATTGCCGGGCGGTCCCGCCGGCGATGCAACGGCCAGCACCATCCAGGGTGTTCGAGCGGTCACATCGACCGCTGCGGCGAAGGAAGCGAAGAAGCCGGACAAGCGGAAGAAGGTTGCGGTCGGCGCTTCGCTGTCTGCATCGCATTACCTCAAGCACGCGAAAGTGTCCGTGCGTGGCCGGGCTAAGGGCGCTCCGAAGGGCACGCGTGTCACGCTGCAGCGCAAAGCCGTCAAGTCCGGTCGGACCCGGTGGACCAAGGTCGCCTCAACGCGAACCACGACGAAGGATGGCCGCTACAAGGTCTCGTTCCGACCGTCGTCGGGCAGAAAGTACGAGCTCCGGACCGTCGTCGCGGCGACGAAGCGAACCAGGGTGGGGACGTCCGCCACACGTACGCTTCGACACACGGGTTGCGGGACGACCGCGGCCGCGCCATCGGCGTCCCACCCGTTCGACGTGTGGTTCAACGACGCTTCGAAGCGCTCGGCAACACCGCTGCGCAGCAAGTTGAGGGCGCTCCTCTGCGCTACGGCTGCCGGTGCGACCGTCCGCATCTCCCTCTACATACTTGAGTCGAAGGACCATGAGTCGGTTCAGCTCCTCTCGGCGCTGCGCTATCTGCACACGGAGCGCGGGGTGCACGTGAAGTTCGTCGTCGAGTCGGGCGTCGGTGGAGTGAGCGCCGCGAGCATCAAGGACGTGCGCCGGTTCGCCTCGGTTACGGCGTGCAAGCATGGCTGCTTCAACACCACCTCGTCGACGGCCCATTCGCACGACAAGATCGTGGCGATCAGCAAGATGGCGTGGTCACGCCGGACTGCGCCCGTCCTCGTGGTCGCCTCGGCCAACTGGTCCGACCGTCAGCTCAAGCAGTTCTGGCAGTCGGCTACGGCGTTCTACGCGGACCGGACGTTCTACGACGACGTCGTCAGGCGGTTCGAGCGCGAGATCACCTGCGCCAAGGGGCGCTGCTCGACGATCAAGACGGTGTCCGGGGCGCGGTGGGTGCACCGCTACGGAAACTGGGGGATCGTCGACGACCCCGTACTCACGTCGGCGCGCGGAAGTGGGGTCAGCTACCGGTTCTTCCCTGCGGTCACCAAGCGCGACAACGTTCTCGATACGCTCCGCAGCGTGGAGGGCTGTAGCAAGGGAGGGACGGTCCGGGTCGCCATGTACGCCGCGTCGGGCAATCGCCCGGCCCGTATCGGCGCCGAGCTCGGGCGCCTTCGCAAGGCCGGTTGTTCGGTGAAGATCCTCGTCAGCCAGGGCGGCGGCGTCACGACGCCCCAGGACAAGGTGGCCGATTACCGAAGGACGTCGGGCGTGGCGCCGCAGTGCGTGGAACTCATGCATCTCAAGTTCGCGGTGCTCCGGGGAGTCAGCCAGAAGGTCGGTCAGCGAGTCGTGCGAGGGCAGACGATCGTTCTGGACGGGTCGCAGAACTGGACGGCAGCGGGACTCAAGCGTAACGACGAGACCGCGTTCGTCCTGTCGACGGCGGGCGCTACGTCGTCGCGCGCGAGGTCGATCCGCTCCGCTGCAGCGTCGTACGCGTCGGAGTGGACAACGGTCTCGCACCACACTCGTACCTGCGGAACCATCCGTTGAGACGCGCACTCGGGCACGACACCGGTCGGTAGTGTTGCGGACCATGCGATGGATCGTCGTCGGCGCGGCCGGCATGCTCGGGCAGGACATGGTCGCGGTGGCCCGCGTGGCTGGGTACGAGGTCGTCGCGCTGACGCGCGCGGAGCTCGACGTGACGGACGCCGCCGCCTGCCGCGACGCGCTCGCGGGTGCGGACGTCGTCGTGAACGGGGCCGCGTACACCGCCGTGGACGCGGCCGAGGAGCACGAGGCCGACGCCTTCACGGTGAACGCCGTCGGTGCCGCGAACCTCGCGCGTGCGGCGGCCGCGGGCGCCCGGCTCGTCCACCCGTCGACGGACTACGTGTTCGCCGGCGACGCCGACGCGCCCTACGCCGAGGACGCGCCCGTCGCGCCCCGTTCGGCCTACGGGCGGACCAAGGCGGCGGGGGAGTGGGCCGTGCTCGCCGCGAGCCCCGACCACCTCGTGCTCCGCACAGCCTGGCTCTACGGGGCCGGGGGCGGGAACTTCCCGAAGACGATCGTGCGGGTGGCTCGCGAGCGTGGAGGCGTGGACGTCGTCGACGACCAGCGCGGACAGCCCACCTGGACGCACGACGTCGCGGACCTCGCCGTCCGGCTCGTCGCAGCCGAGGCGCCCGGCGGGATCTACCACGCGACGTCGTCGGGGGACGGGACGTGGTTCGACTTCGCGCGAGCGGCGGTGACGTCGGCCCGCCTCGACCCGGAGACCGTGCGCCCGACGACGTCCGAGGCATTCGTGCGGCCCGCACCTCGCCCGGCCTACTCCGTGCTGGGGCACGACGCGCTGCGGCATGCCGGCGTCGAGCCGATCGGCGACTGGCGCGAACGCTGGGACGCGGCAGCGCCCTCGGTCCTCGCGAAGTAGTACGGCCGCCGGTATACCTCACGAGGTATACCGGCGGCCGTACTACTTCGTGGACTCGGTCTCCAGCAGGCGCAGCAGGTACGTGCCGTACCCGGACTTCACGAGCGGCTCGGCCCGCGCGTGGAGCTCGTCGTCGGTGAGGAACCCACGACGCCAGGCGACCTCCTCGGGGCACCCGATCTTGAGGCCCTGGCGGTTCTCGATGGCCCGCACGTAGTCGCTGGCCTCGAGCAGCGAGTCGAACGTGCCGGTGTCCAGCCACGCGGTGCCGCGGGGGAGCACCTCGACGTGCAGCCGTCCGGCGGACAGGTAGTGACGGTTCACGTCGGTGATCTCGTACTCGCCGCGCGCCGACGGCTCGAGGTCCCGGGCGATCGCGACGACGTCGTTGTCGTAGAAGTACAGGCCGGGCACCGCGAAGCTCGACCGCGGCTGCGCAGGCTTCTCCTCGATCGACAGGGCCTTGCCGGCGTCGTCGAACTCGACCACGCCGTACGCCGTCGGGTCCTGGACCCGGTACGCGAACACGGCGCCCCCGTCGATGTCCTCGAAACGCAGGAGCTGCCGCCCGAGCCCGGGGCCGTAGAAGATGTTGTCGCCGAGCACGAGCGCGACGGGCTCGTTCCCCACGAAGTCGGCGCCAAGCACGAACGCCTGCGCGAGGCCGTTGGGCTCCTGCTGCACCGCGTACGTGATCGCGATCCCGAACTGCGAGCCGTCGCCGAGAAGCCGCTCGAACTGCGGCGCGTCGTGCGGCGTCGTGATGACGAGCACGTCCCGGATCCCCGCGAGGATCAGCGTCGAGAGCGGGTAGTAGATCATCGGCTTGTCCCAGACGGGGACGAGCTGCTTGCTCGTGCCGAGGGTGATGGGGTGAAGGCGGGTGCCGGAGCCGCCCGCGAGGATGATGCCGCGCATCGGGCCATTGAACACCGAGAACACCCTCGCCCGCTGAGCGTCCCGAATCTGCCTCCGGGGACGGTGACTGTTGTGAGAACTGCGAGTGGCATGCTTGCGAGGAGGTAAGCAGGCTCGGAGAGACGGGGTGTTCGTGCAGAGAGCGGCGCAGAATGGGATTCGAGTCAGTGTGGTGGTTCCGCTGCACAATCCCGCCGAAGGCTTTGACGATCTGTGTGCCTCGCTCTGGGCGCAGACGCTCCCCGACGACGACTACGAGGTGGTATTCGTCGACGACGGGTCGACTGACGACACGCCCGAGCGGGTCGCCTCGATCGTCGCGGGCCATCCGCACGCGATGTCCGTCCGTATCCCTCCCTCGGGCTGGCCCGGACGCCCGCGCAACGTCGGGATCGACGCGTCGCACGGGCGCTACATCTTCTTCGCGGACCAGGACGACTACGTCTTCCCGGATGCGCTCGAGCGGATGTGCGACCTTGCGGACGAGAACAGGACCGACATGGTGGTCGGAAAGGTCGTCCAGCTCGGGGCTCAGACGCCGTACTGGCCCCTGTGGCAGCGCGACGTACCTCGCGCCGACCTCGCCACCGACGGCGTCACGTTGTCGCGCACGGTCCACAAGCTGTTCCGACGGGAACTCCTCGTCGCGCACGGGATCCAGTTCCCCGAGGGCCCGGTCCGGCTCGAGGACTACCACTTCATGGGTCAGGTGCTCGCGGCATCGCCCCAGGTCTCCGTGCTGGCGTCGCGGGCCTGCTACCGCTGGGTCAAGCATGGGGCCAATACGTCCGCACGCAGGACGACGCCGCGCGAGTACTGGGGGTACTACGCCGAGGCGATGAATCTCGTCGACGAGCTGGGCGGTCCGACGACGATCAGCGATGCACTCAAAGTCGCAGCAACGGGTCAGGCGTTCACCCGTCCGGCGTTGGCGAACTGGCTCAAGCACAGCCCGGAGGTTCAAGAGGACGAGTTCGCGGCGGTCGCGGACTGGGTCGACGAGGTGGTTCCAGCGCGGCTGGACGACCGCCAGCCCCTCGTTCGTCGGGCGCATCTCTGCGCGCTCCGTAGGCGTGATCGCGCGGCGTACCGGGCAGCGCAGGAGCTGCGTGCGAACGCGTCCGCCACGGACGAGCTGCTGTCCGTCGCGTGGGACCCGGACGGTCGGCTCGAGGTCACATGTCGCATCCGGATCGCCTTCACGGGCGGGCGCCGCGCGGACGCGCTCGGCGGCGAACGCTGGCACGTCCCCGGTCTGCCTGACGACGGCCCCTACGACCAGCGGCTGCTCGACGTGGACCGTGCCGCGGGTGAACTCAGCGTCCGGGAACGCGCATCCGGGGTCGAGTGGCCGGTCGAGTCGCGGATGGCCGTGTCAGCTGCGGCATCGGGCGCGGAGCTGACGATCGTCGGGCACGTCGATCCCTTTGCAGGTGCCTTCGGGCGGGCGTGGGGGCCGGGCACCTGGGACGTGTACATTCGTGCGTCGATGCTCGGCCGCCAGTTCGTGCGCCGTGCGTCCGTCGACCGGGACCGCTTCCCGGCTGCACGGGCGTCGGACCGGTGGCACGCGGAGGTCTACCGAACGAAGCGGGGGACGCTGGCGCTCCGCGTCGAGCCGGGGCCAGGCGACGTCGGCGCCGGTGGTTGAATCGTCCAGTGCCTTCTCCGCTGACCCTCCAGAGGCTTGCTCTGTCGATCGACGACTCCGTTCGCCCGCTGTGCTGGCGAGGTGACGGCTCTGTCGGCTCGGACGGGGCGCTCACGGTCCCGGCTCGGGGCGCTGTGGATCTCGGCACGTGGTCCAACGCCGCGCCTGTGGGGTGGTGGTCGAGGCTCGGGGTTTCGCAAGTTCGTCTGGCGGTGACCGGCGTGGGCATGCTCGTCGTGAGCGCGTCCCAAGACGGCACGTCTCGGGTGCTCGCAACCGTTGAGCTGCGCCACGGCCGGCCCTTCGTCCTGGACGTCACGACCGCGGACGCGGACTGGTGCTGGCTGACGCTGAAGGCGCCCGCAAGCGGGCAGGGCCGGCTGACGTCTGCCGAGTGGTCGACACGAGACGTACATCTTGACGGCCGCCCGAGGTCCATGACTGTTGTCGTCCCTACGTTTCGCGCCGAGAGCGAGGCGCTCGCGCAACTGGCGCGCCTGACCGCCCCAGAGCTCGAGGACGCAGTCGCGCGCGTGGTGCTGATCGACCAGGGCGGGACGCTGGCTGCGCATCCTGGCGCGACGGAGGCGCTCGCGGCCGCGGGGGAGCGGGTCCTCCTCGTCGAGCAGCCAAACCTCGGTGGTTCGGGCGGCTACGCGCGCGGCCTCCACGAGGCGAACCGGCGCTGGCCGGAGGACCCGGTCTTCCTGCACGACGACGACGCTCGCGCTCAGCCCGAGACCCTCCGCAGGCTCGCAGCGCTGGCCGCGCTCGCGCCCCACACGTTCTTCGGGACGAACCTGCTCGACGTGGACGCCCCCACGCGCCTGCAGGCGCTCGCGGAGGGCGTTGAGCCCAGGACGTTCCGCTGGGGGCCGACGGACGGCGTGGACGAGCGCGGCACGACCGATGTCAGTGCTGGGAGCCCGGACACCTGGAGGTTCACGCGCCCTGACGACCGCGCCGAGTACGCCGGATGGTGGGGCTGCCTCGTCCCTGCCGGCGCGGCTGGGCGCCTCGGACTGGTCGCTCCGTACTTCCTCAAGTGGGACGATGCCGAGTACGGTCTTCGAGCAGGCCAGGCAGGCTTCGAGACACGCAACGTGCCGGGATGTGCGGTCTGGTCCATGAGCTGGGCGTCGAAGGGGACGAGCGCGTCGTGGTCGTCGTGGCCGATGCACCGCAACAGGCTCGCGACCGCGGCGGCCTATCACGCGGGTCCAGGCGTACTCGTCGATTCCCTTCTCCACCAGGTCAAGCATGTGCTGAGCCTGCAGTACGCGACCGCGGAGCTGTGGAACGCAGCCCTGAGGGAGTTCGTGAGTGGGCCCGGCTGGTTGGCGGCAGATCTGACCCTCGTCCGGCCTCGCGCGCAAGCGCTCATCGATGCGATGCCGTCCCCCCCTGTACCCGCGCCGGGAGGGGTCGCAGGATCGACAGGGACCCCGCCGCTCGGGCGTCCCCGAGCGGCGGTACGAGCGGTTGCAGGCCTCTTCCGGCCGGCCGACACCCCGGGCCCGCGAGTCGCCGACCTGGCGTCGCCGAGCGAGTTCGGATGGGTCGATGGACTCGGAAGCGACGCGGTCGTGTTCGCCGACGGCACGGCACCGCTCCTGCGTGACCCGCGCCGCGCGCGCCGCGCGCTCGTGCGAGCATTCGTGCTGCACGGGCGGGCCATGCTGCGTTGGCACGGGCTGCGACGATCCTACGGATCGGCACTTCCGGTGGCATCGTCGCTCGCCGCCTGGCAGGAGCGGTTCGCCTCGTCGCCACGCCACTAGACTGGGCGCTCGACCACGACGCCTCGACGTGCTGTGCTGTGAAGCTGCGCGCCGGGTGCAGCCCGTCGCGACGGCGAGAACAGGACGGACATGACACCGAGCGCTGCCCGTGGGGCAAGTCTCAAGCGGCGAGCCCGGGCCGTAGGCGGTGCGCTGATCCGGAGGATGGGCCTGCTGCCCGGTGGAGTTCCCGACGGGCACGGCGATGACGCAAGGCTCGCGTCGCAGCGTCTGGACGCCGAGGTGATCGTCTACTTCGCCGACACCGAGGACGGCCTGTATCAGCTCCGCCAGTGGTACGGCACGCTCGAAGCGCTCGACGCCCGGCGTCGGATCGTCGTCGTCACCGCCGACTCACGCACCGCGGCGGCGATCCGCGCGGAGACGACCTTCGAGGTCGTCACCGTTGCGCGCTATGCGACTCTCGACGGGCTGCTTTCGCGGAGCGCGGTGCGCCTGGTCCTCTACGTCAACCACAACCCGGAAAACTTCTCGATGCTTCGGTTCGCATCAGTCGTGCACGTGTCGCTGCTCCATGGGGACAGCGACAAGGTGGTCTCGGTGTCGAACCAGGCGAAAGCGTACGACTTCTCGTTCGTCGCAGGCCGGGCAGCGGTCGACCGGATGGCGCGATACCTGCCTCTGTTCGACGCGGAGCAGCGGTGCGTGGTCGTGGGTCGTCCGCAGCTCGACGAGGCGCTGACGCTGCTGGCGGGCGGTCGGCCGCCTTCGGCGGGGGCGCGCCGTACGGTGCTCTACGCGCCGACATGGGAAGGGGCCCAACCCTCGGCCGCATACGGGAGCGTCGACGGTCTCGGAGAGTCGATCGTCTCCGGTCTGCTCGCGGAGCCCAGCCTGCGCGTCGTCTACCGTCCTCACCCGCTGACGGGGGTTCGTCTGGCCTCTTACGGAGCCGCGGACGCCGCGATCCGGCACAGGATTCAGACAGCCCAGGAGGCGGAACCCGCTGCAGGTCACAGGGTGTCCGTGTCGGGCGACATCATGGCCGACATGGCCGAGGCAGATCTTCTGGTCTGCGACGTCTCGGCCGTCGCCATGGACTGGCTCGTGACCGACCGTCCGCTCGTCGTCACGACTCCGTCTAGTCGGGAGGTCGTCACGGCTTCCACACCGCTGCTCGAGGAGACGCCCCGGATCGACGCCACGTCGGTCAGGGACGTGGCGACGCTCGTGCTGCGGGAGCTGGAGGCGGATCCGCACGGTCCGGCCCGCCGCCGTCTCGCCGAGTACTACCTCGGGGACCTGCGACCAGGCGTTGCGGCCCAGACGTTCCTGGAGGCGTGCGACGCGGCCATCGAGGCCCACGCGAGGGCCTCTCATGGTGTTTCATGAGGACATGGCAGATGCCCCACGTGAGCCGGCTCGACCGGAGCAGAGCCGCCGTGCGACCGGATCCGTACGCGGTCGCGTGATACATGTCGTCGACAGGATCGCACGCGCCTGGCCCACGACACGCCAGACGACGCTCGTCGAGCGCGATCTCGCGGAGGCTCGCCGGGAGAACGTTCGCCTGAGCAGGCAGAACGTCCGGCTGCGCGAGAAGCTGCAGGAGGGCCAGGAGATCCGCGGCCAGCTCAACAAGGAGCGTGAGACGAGCACGCGGCTCCGCCGTCGGATCCACCGGCTCGAGAACGAGACCGCCGTGGCGACCCTCCCCGAGTCCGTCGCGGACACGGTGACGCGAGCCCGCGCTGAGCACCTGACGTTCCTGCAACCAGCGGCGCTCGCCGATCTCGCTCACGTCATGATGGAGACCGAGCTTCGCGGGTTGGAGGGCGCCGTCGTCGAGTGCGGGACCGCGCGCGGGGGCTCAGCCATCGTCCTCGCGAGTGCAAAGGCGCCGGAGCGCCCGATGGTGGTGTACGACGTCTTCGGCATCATCCCCGCGCCATCGGACCGTGACGGTGGCGATGTCCATGAGCGATACGAAACGATCGTCGGCGGCAGGGCGCACGGCCCGGGCGGTGAGCTTTACTACGGCTACCGCAACGATCTCTACGGCGAGGTCGTGGACTCGTTCGTCCGGCTCGGCTACGAGCTGGAGGCGAACTCGATTAGCCTCGTCAAGGGGTTGTTTCAGGACACGATCGCAGGCGACACCCCCGTCGCACTGGCCCACCTCGACGGGGACTGGTACGAGTCCACGAAGACGTGTCTCGAGCGGCTCGCGCCGCGCCTCGTGCGAGGCGGACGCCTCGTCGTCGACGACTACTTCTCGTGGTCAGGGTGCCGTGACGCGGTGGAGGACTTCCTGGCGCAGGACCGGGGTCTCCGCCGGGAGCTTCGTACCCGACTCCACCTCGTTCGTGACTGACGTCCGGGGGGGCGGTGCGCCGCCGTGCAGCCTCGTAGGGCGGATACGCTGGCGAGACACGACAGCCGTCGACCGATCGGATCGCTATGGCAACGCCAGGAGCACGTGAGGTGCTCATTCCGGTAACCGGGGTCGTAGGCGACGGCAGTTCCTGTGCGCTTCGCGCGGCGGGCGAGCTGGCGCGCGCCGGGCATCGGGTGGAGATCTTCGTCGCCGGCTTCGACCCGGCGATCACCGACGCGGTCCGGGATCAGCGCAATCGAGGCGAGATCACGCCTGCGGTACGGGTGGTCAACCCCTACCACGAGCGGTCCGCAGCGGGTGCGCAGAGGACGGAGCGTGCTCCGTCGCGTCTCGCGACGCTGCTGCGGTGGAGACACAGCGCTCGAGCGACGGAAGACGTTGATGAGGCCGGCGTGGCCTGGATGTCGTCGACGGCGGTCAGCCCTCGGCCCCTCGTCCCTCTGTCTCCCGTGCTCAGCTCTCGGGTCGTGGAGGAGCGCCGACGCCCTGCATCGGAGCAGGTCGTGCACTGGTCGGACGGTGCGATCGCCCGACGGACGCGGATCGACGGTGACGGATGGGCTTACCAGCACGACTATCTTCAGCGTGACGGTCGCGCGTACCTCGTCGAGTGGGCCGGCCGGGCGGGGTCCGAGCACGGCACCGTCCGCGTGTTCGACCACGAGTCGGCCACGGTGCGTCGTCTGCGGAACCTCCAGGAATGGGAGATGCGCTGTCTGTCGGAGCGCGCCCGGGGTGTCGGCGGCGTGATCCTCACGACCTCGGACTGGGCCGCTGAGCTGGTCCGGGGCGTTGCCTTTCGCGGCGCTCTCCGGACGAGCCTGCTCGACGGTTCGAGCGCCACAGAAGCCGTAACCGCGGTGTCGCGCGGGGAAGAAGGGTCGGCGTCGTGAGTGCGGCCGGAAGACGCCCGGTCCTCATCGTCGTGCACCAGCTCGGGTACGGCGGCGTTTCGAACGCCGTGCTCGACCAGGCGGCGATGTTCAGTGAGGCCGGTCACGCGACCACGATCCTGACGCTGACGGCAGACCCCGACCTGCCTCGGCTCGACGCACTGCGCGAGTCCGGACGACTAGGGGCCGGCGTAGGCGTCAGGAATGTGCATCTCGACCACGAGGAGCGTTGGCGGGGGCAGCCCGAGGTGCCGGACCCGACCGGCGCCCACGCGCTGCGCCGATCGCCCGGACTGCTCGTCGAGCGAGGTGAGGACCACACCTCGTGCTATGAGCGATGGTTTGACCCTTACGGTGGTTACGTCGCCTTCGCCCGCATTCGGGAAGACGGCACGCTGTCCACGCTTGCTCGGAATCGCGATCGTGTGGGAGTGGCGCACGAGCGGTTCGACGGCGACGGCCGAGTCGTCCGCGCCAACGAGGTGAGCTCCGCCGGGCACAAGACGCGAGAACTGTTCTTCGCCCCCGGTGGCCACCTGTACGCGCAGCGCCTGGCGCATCCCAAGACCGGCGCGGGGCGGGGCGTAGCCGTCTCGCTCCCGGGCGAGGCCGGACCTAGGACCGAGAAGTTCGCCGGACTGCCTCAGTGGCACATCAGTTGGCTGCGCGGCGTGCTCGACGAGTTCGAGGCGCCGGTCGTCCTTGCAGAGACACCTACCACGATCCCGAAGGTCGCACGTGCGCGTCGCGGACGCGACGAGACCGTGCTGGGAATGCTCCACAACAACCAGTTCGCGGAGCCGTTCTCGGTGGGCAGTCCGCTGCGGCACGACCATCTTGCCGTCTTCGACCTTCTTGACCGTCTGGACGGACTCGTCGTGCTGACGGAGGCGCAGCGGCGTGACGTCGTCGACCTCGGGGCTGGAGCGGATCGCGTGCACGTGGTGCCGAACATGACCGCACGCGTCGACAGCACACCGTCGGTCGACGCCAAGGACCCGCGCCTGGTCTCGGTGGTGAGTCGGCTGGCCCCGCAGAAGGCGTTGCACGAGGCAGTGCGGGCGTTCAGCCTCGTCCGGGCGGAGATTCCCGACGCACGGCTGGAGATCTACGGACGTGGGCCCTCCGCCGACGGCCTCGCCGCCCTGGTCGCGGAGCTCGGACTCGGGGCTTCGGTGATGCTCATGGGCAGGACGTCCGAACCGCTGGCGGTCATGAAGCGGAGCGTCTGCACGGTCTCGACGTCCGACTGGGAGGCTATGCCCTTGTCGATCCTCGAGTCGGCGGCCGCAGGGACGCCGGTCGTGGCCTACGACTGCCTGTACGGGCCTGCAGCCCTCATCGAGGACGGGGTCGACGGACGACTTGTGCCGCGCGGCGACCGGGAATCGTTGGCCCGGGCAGTGGTGGCGTTGCTCCGAGACCCCGAAGGTGCGGTGCGCATGGGCCGCGCCGCACAGGAGAAGGTTCGTGCTCGCTATGGGCGTGAACAGGTGCTCGCCCGCTGGACGCAGGTCATGGACGCGGTCTCCGGCGAGGGTTCGTCGGCGGATGGGGCCGTTTCCGGGCCAGTGTCGCGGCCTGCGAACCGCGCGTAGCGTTCACTCGTCGTCGGACTCGATGTCGGCCTCACCGGGGGACTCGGTGTCCGGTCCGCCGGAAGCGTGGCGGCTACGCGACGCCGGCGTGGCCCGCACGAGGTCGGTGACGGCAGTGCGGAACGTCTCGGCGTAGGTCTCGCGCGGGATGTCGCCGAGGTAGTAGATGCGCGTGAGGTCTCTCTGCTCGCGCAGCACGTCGTGCTCGAGTCCGTCCAGTGCGCGGTCCAGGGACCCGACCTCGCGAAGTCGCGCGACGTAGGCAGCCCGAACGAGCGGGAACTCCTCGGCGAAGGATTCAAGTGCGCCGTCGTCCACCTGCGTGATGACGAAGGGCTTGGCGCTGTAGAGGTAGTCGGCGGGGACCGACGAGACGTCGGAGACGAGCGCGTCCGAGACATTGAAGCACTCGACGATCGACATGTCGGCGCTCGCGCGGTCCCCGTAGATGTGGCCGCGGCCGGATGTTGCCGAGTCCGCCGCGAGGAGGCGGTGGATCTCCGCGATGGCCGCGAGCGAGCGGGCATCCTTGAGCGAGTACGGGTGCGGGCGGAACACGACGTTCCAGCTGTGGCCGAGGAGCGCGCGCACGATCTCGGGCCCGTACGGGTCGAGCGACCCGAAGTTGTTGTCCTGGTTGAACCCGGTCCAGGTGGGTGCGTAGAGGACGGTCCGTACCTCCGGGAGCGCCGCTGCCGGCTCGATGCCGGCCACCTGCGGCCGGCCCACGATGACGAACTTCTCCGCTGCGATGCTTACGCCGTGCGAGGCGTAGCGATCGACGCCGGCCTGGCCGGCGACGAAGACCCTGTCGAACATGGCCGTGACCGGGTTGTAGCTGGAGGGCTTGTCGCTGTCACCATGGAGCAGCTGGACATGGGTGAGGTCGGCGTACCGGACGTTGTGGCCGTTCTTCGCACCGTTGTTGACGTAGAGGGCCACTCGGAAGCTCGATGCCTGGACGGCTTCGAGGTCGGCGAGCGTGGGCGCAGCCACGACGGGGATCGTCGTCATCGCCGCGATCTTGTTGGCCAGCGCAGTCTCACGCACGACCAGGACGGCCTTCTCGTCCAGTTCCGCGAGCTGGTCGAGCCACACCCCGACCTGGTACTCAGTTCCTCTCGGCCCCGTCACGTAGACCATGACCGGCGCAGCGTAGTCCTCGAGTGCCTTGGCGATCGCAGGGCGGAGGAGAGGGCGCCGACGAAGCGCATCCAAGGTCCAGACGGCAGCCGCGGCTGCGAGGGCCAGCGCGAGGACGAGCGCGACGACGCCCGCTGCGGGAACGTACACACCCACCGCGGACAGCCCGAGGACCGTCAGGCTCGTTCCGACCACCGTGCCACCGGGCCTGGTCGACCGAGGACTGAGGTCGGCGCCCGGGAGGTTCGCAACGGTGCGGGTGCCGGCCCGCCAGAGGCGTCCCGCGGGTGCCTCGAACGAGATGCCCACCAACGCGATCACCGCAGCGCAGGCCGTGAGGGCCGACAGGAGATCAAGATCTGTTCGTCCGATGCACACGACCACGGCTGCAGCGGCGATCGAACGAGATGGTGAGTACGCGCCCAGGGCGCTGGTCCCACGCGCGAGGAGGGGCTTGCGCATGGCGAGGCCGACACCCACGAGCGCTACCAGTGTGAGCGCCACCGCGACCCACAGGGGAGCGCCGACGGCGGCCAGGAGCAAGGCGACGACGGCCAGGACGGTGAGGACTGTGCTGCGAAGCTGTTTGTGCATCTCTCTCCGTGTGATGCAGTGGGCCACTGCTGGGACGGGCTCGTTCTTCGGGGACTATCGGCGGACGACGAGGTTCGTCGAGTCCACGAACCGCCCGACAGGTGAGGCGAGCATCTCGATGACCGCAGCTACGTCCTCCGGCTGCATGATCGTCGACGGATCCTCGTCCGGGGCGAGGACGCGACGCAGAGCGGTGGCCGTTCGACCCGGCGAGATGCACACGACCCGGGTGCCGTAGATGGCGAGCTCCTCGCGCATGACCTCGCTCATGTTGATCACTGCAGCCTTGGAGGCCGAGTACGTCAGCCATCCGGAGCGGCCGTTGATGCCCGCGGTCGACGCGATGTTGACGATGAGCTCGAACTTGTTTCCTTGGTGGAGCAGCTCCTGGACGAACGTGAACGGAGCATAGAGGTTCACGGCGATGGTGCGCTCGAAGTCGGCGAAGTCGACCTGCTGGAGGGGCACCGGCTTGGTGTAGCCCGCGTTGTTCACCAGGATGTCGATGTTGCCGTGGTCACGCGCGACCTCCCCGCACAGCGCGATGACGCCGGTGCGGTCCGCGAGGTCGACGTAGTACGGGGCGATCGTCACGTCGCGCGGGTTGTGAGCAGCCAGCTCCTCGAGCGTCTTCTCGTACTCGGGTGACTTGCGCGCGACCAGCACGATGGCCGTGAGCTGAGGGTCGTTCTCGAGGAAGCGTCGGACCGTCTCGAGGCCGATGCCCTTCGACGCCCCTGTCACCATCACAGTCCTACTCATCCCAACCCTCCTCGTCGTTCGTGAGCAGGTTGGTCGCGAGCCGCACGTCGGTCGGGGTTGTCACCTTGATGTTGCGGTCGTGCCCGTCGATGAACCGAACCTCGTGGCCCGAGACCGCGACCATCGTGGCGTCCTCGGTGAAGGTCCGCCCGTCGGCGGCCGCCTGGTCGTGGGCAGCGATCAGGTCCGCCTTGGCGAACTTCTGCGGGAGCTGCACGTTGCGGAGGCTTGAGCGCTCGAGATACCCGGTCACGGTGCGCGTCTCCGGGTCGACCGGGGCAACGGTGAACGGGATCTCCAGCATGAGCGAGACGTTGGGGCTCGGATCTGCGATCAGAGCGGCGAAGTCCGACGACGAGACGAGCGGCCTCGCGGACTCGTGGACGAGGACGTCGTCGTTCGTGGCGGAACTCAGCATCTTCGCGACCGAGTCGTGCCTGGTGAGACCAGCCTCGACGTAGGTCACCGGTGTCTTGATCGCGTACGCCCGGACGATCCGCTCGACGTCGTCGCGCCAGCCGTCCGGGTAGTTGAGGACGATCTGGTCGATCTCGGGGACGGCGTCGGCGGCCACGAGGGAGTAGACGAGGATCGGGATTCCGCGGACCTTGATGAGTTGCTTGGGCTGCCCTGCGGCGACGCGGGCGCCGATGCCGCCGTTGAGGAGGAGCAACGTGTACATGACTTGTCCTTCCGTCGGTCGTGCGGGTCAGCGGACGTCGGCGGAGCTGCGCCAGAGCTCCTTGCCCGTGCTGTAGTTCTCGGACCAAGGCTTCGTGCTGTCCGCCCAGTGCCAGAGCCGCGGCTCGGCGACCCACTCACGCGTGGGGACATAGGCCCATGCGGCATCGAGCTCGGCGCGATCGGGCCCGAGGTACCAGTGGAGCGCTGCGCGATCATCGATCCGGTAGGCGCGCATCGTCGCGAGCATCTGCCCCGCGGCTCCGCGCGTGCGGAGCGCATCCAGGTCGAGCACGAGGACGCCCGTGTCGTAGGCGTCGAAGTCGAACACGTGACGCTGGTGAATGCGCCGGTAGAACTCGTACGCGGTGTCCGGGGCGTCGTCGAGCTGCCGAGTCGCCCCGTACAGGACGCCGAAGCCGCTGGTCCCGGCAGCCGAGGCGGTCCGGGCAGCGACGAGCGATCCTCCGAGGTCGAGCGCAGCAAGCTCCGCAAGGTCGCTCGTGACGACCGCGTCTACAGGCAGCAGGACCGCCCGGTCGACGGGGACGAGCTCGGAGAGTGCGGCGCGATCGAGGGCACGTTCTCCGGCACGAACCGTGCCGGGCGAACCGAGGCCGGTGGTGTCGACCCAGTGCAGCTCGACACCGGGGACGTCGAGCGTGGGTGGCGCTCCACCGAAGCGCCCGACGACCCAGGCACGGACGGGCCTCGATGTGTGAGCGGCGGCGCTCGCGAGCACCCCAGTGAGACGCGCCCGTTCGGCCACGGTCGGGGTGAGTACGACGTCGACGGCTCCGGCGGTCTCCGCCGGTGCCGGAGCCGAGGGCGCGAGCGCACGTGCTGCGGCGGCCAGACGGGCGCCGGCGGGGTCGACCGGGGCCGGGCGTTCGTGCCGTGCGCGGGCTTCGGCCACCTCCGGGGCGACCAGCTTGCGCCACAGGGCGTACACCTCGTCACGTGGGGCCCCAGCGAAGACCGCCTCAAGCACTGGCCGTAGGCGATCCCGCATCTTCACGCGGATGGCGTCGAAGTGCTGCGTGTCCAGCCGGAACAGTCCGTTGAAGCGAACGTCGGCGTTGTTCTTGGGCTCGAAGGCGACCTTCAGGCCGAGCGACGTCGTCGGAAGGTAGCAGTGCAGGCGGGTGGTGACGACGTCCGTGTAGCCGGTCCGGTAGCGCTCGAGAAGGTCGACCGCGTCCTGCATGTTCTCTGCGAAGGTCCGCTTCTTGACCTCGCCGTAGGACTGCCGCACGTTCTCGTGGCCTGGTGGGACCGGGCTGCGGGCGACGTCGACGTAGACCGTGGCGGGGGAGGGCTTGTGGTCGAGGGGGGGAAAGACCGTGTCGACAGTGGTGGTCAAGCAGCCGGAGAAGAAGGCGGGGACGTCGAGCGAGAGGAGCAGGTCGACGGTGGTCCAGTCACGGCACCCGATCGGGCCATGTGCCTTGAGGTAGTCGATGGCCTGCGGCGACAGCAGGGCGCGCTTGCTGCAGTGGAACGAGACGAAGATCGGGTTGAGGTTCGGGTGGAGCGGGAAGTCGTACACGTCGAGCCCGAAGAGGGCATGCATGTGCCACCCGAACTCGAGTAGCCAGGTGTTCTCCGGGAATTCCTGGTAGGTGGAGGAGTCCCGGTCCACGGTGAACAGCTCGACCTCGGCTGCTGTGCCCTCCAGGCGCAGCTCGGGCCGGACCCGGGCCTGCATCCGCTCGACGAAGTCGACCACGTCGGCGTCCCCGTGGAACCTTAGGTCCTGGTGGCGCACGACGTGGCCGAGCGATGCAAGAGTCTGCACCTGGTCCCCGATGTTCTGCGAGGCGCGGGCGCGGCCAGGCTGGATGTAGTCGACGAGCCCGAACGAGACGCGGCCAGCAGCAGGAGGCGGGGCGGTGCGGTTTCGTCCCGCGCCGATCCAGCGGTCGATCCAGGCCAGCTCCGTGGAACCGTTCTTCCAGGCGCGCGGGTTCGCGTCGTGCTGCGCGACGACGTTCGCGTGCACCCTCGAGGTCAGCTCGATGTCCCCCGTGAGGAAGACCCGCTTGAGGATCTCGAACCAGGTGGCGGCCGGGAACAGCGTCGGATCGGAGGCGAGGCCTCCGACCTCGGCCGCACCGCGGGCAGGATCGGTCGCGAAGAGGCTCGCGAAGTACTGGACCGGCGCGTGCGCGATTCGGGTGCTGCTCGGCAGGTCCCCGAACGCGTGGACAGCGAGCCCATGGTGGGACTCGTTGGAGGCGACTATTGCCGTCAGAAGGCGTCCGAGCTCCCTGGTCTCCTGGTGCGCCTCGCACGAGGCGGCCAGCGCCTGGGCGTCGGCAACCCTGCGCTTGGCGAGCATCTCGCGGACCGCCTCCACCGAGACCTCGGTGAGCGACCGGCCGTGGCGCAGGTCGACGAGCACGGACGATCCGGCCGCTTCCTCAGCGCGTCGACGGACGCGAACGGCCGGGTCGGGTCGCGGAACGGACTTCGGTGGCTTGCGGACGGCACGGTTGTCGACGGCGGCCAACAGTCGCTCGTACGCCTCGCGCCACGTCGTGGTGACTTCCTCGATGGTTCGGACCTGGTCCTTGGTCGCGATGGGAAGGCGTTGGGCGGCGACGCGGCGCAGCTTGGCAAGACGGGGCAAGGATCGGCTCCTGGCAGTCGGCTGGCGTCGTGCTTCGGATGCGGGGTCGGGCACGAACGATTCGCCAGAGTCTATTGCCCGGCGGTGCACGGATGCACAGCGGCGCCACCGAGGATGGCTACGATAAGTCGGTTGCGGGCCATGCGGCCCGGGAGCTCCGTTCTCATCCAGACCTCAGGAAGCCCACCCAGTGACTGTCTCACCCAGCAAGGCGGCCGCCGCTGCACGCGAACGTGGCAGCGAGGCACCGGCCGACCTGCTTCCGGAGCCCATGGTGTCCGAGCAGAGCTCGGAAGCCCTGCGGCAGATCGCTGTCAGCGCCGGACTGGCACCGATGGGTGTCCGACCACCGCTCGGTCAGTATCTGCGTGACCTGTGGTCGCGCCGGGCGTTTCTGTGGGAGCTCTCCTCCTCGAAGGCGTACGCCCGCAACCGGAACAGCTACCTCGGCCAGGCGTGGTCGGTGCTCACGCCCCTGCTCAGCGCGGCCGTCTACATCATCATCTTCGGCATCGTGCTCAACACCACACGCGGTGTCGAGAACGCGATCGGCTTCATCCTGGTCGGGACCTTCATGTTCCGCTTCTTCGAGCACGCGGTCAGTGGCGGCGGGAAGGCGATTCGCGGTAACACGTCCCTGGTGCGGGCGGTCCGCTTTCCCCGAGCCGTCCTGCCGATCTCGGTCGTGCTGTCCGAGCTCGTCACGCTGGGGCCGGCTCTCGTCGTGATGCTCGTCGTGACGTACCTCTCCGGCCTCGGAGAATTCCCGAAGTTCGCCTACGTCCCTGTCTCGTGGCGCTGGCTGCTGCTCCCGCTCGCGATCATGCTGCTCGCCTTCTTCAATGTGGGCTGTGCCTTCATCATGGCGCGCTGGGTCGCGCGAGCGCCCGACATTCAGAACCTCATCGGCTTCGTGATGCGCTTCGTGATGTACGCCTCCGGTGTGATCTTCAGCATCGACCACTACTTCAAGGACCATCCCGGCGTCGGCTGGGTGCTCCAGAGGCAGCCGGTCGCCGTCTATCTCGAGCTGACCCGCGCGTGTGTGCTGCACGAGCCGACGATCCCACTCACCTGGCAGACGTGGGCGTGGGGCGTGGGCTGGGCTGCCCTCTTCGCGATCGGTGGCTTCCTGTACTTCTGGCGTGGAGAGGAGCGCTACGGCCGTGACTGACGCGGAGCTGGACTTCGAGGTCGACCCCGAGGACCTGGAGGGCTGGGCGCCAGCCACGAGGGAGATCGGAGGACCGTCGCTCGTCGTCGACCACCTCGACATCACCTACCGTGTCTTCGGCGGGAAGAAGCTGGGCACCTCGGACGAGTCGAGCGGACGAAGGCTCCAACGGGTCGTGGGGCGTAGGAGCGGGCACGTCGGCGCTGTCCAGCAAGTGCGTGCCGTGCGCGACGTGACCTTCGTCGCGCACCACGGCGAGTCCATCGGGATCGTCGGGATCAACGGCTCGGGCAAGAGCACGCTTCTCCGTGCGGTCGCGGGGCTCATCCCGCCGACCAAGGGCTCGGTCTATGTCGCAGGCGAGCCGTCCCTGCTCGGCGTCAACGCTGTCCTGATGGGCGACCTCACCGGCGAGCGGAACATCATGATCGGCGGCCTCGCGCTCGGCCTCAGCAGGAGCGAGGTCCAGCAGCGCATGGACGACATCGTGGAGTTCGCGGGGATCGGCGACTTCGTGTACCTCCCGATGAAGGCGTACTCGTCGGGGATGGGGGCGCGCCTCAGGTTCGCGATCTCCACCGCGGCTACGCCCGACATCCTCATGATCGACGAGGCGCTCGCGACCGGCGATGCGTCGTTCCGCGAGAAGAGCAAGGCGCGGATCGACGAGATCCGGCAAGGTGCGGGCACGGTGTTCCTCGTGAGCCACTCGCTCGCCACCGTCCAGGCGATATGCTCGCGCGTGCTCTGGCTCCACCAGGGGCGCCTCGTGATGGACGGGCCGACTGAAGAGGTCTGCGCGAGCTACAAGGAGTTCGTCCAGAGCTTGCGCAAGTCCCGGAGCCTGGCGAAGAAGAAGTAGCGCGCAGGCCCGCCGCGTCGTGCGCGGCGGGCCGCCTGGTCACGCTTCTTCGAAGCTCCGGAGCATCCGGTCGATCCCAGTGTCGAGATCGACCGAAGGCCGCCAGCCCAGCGCTTCGAGCCTGCTGCTGTCCAGACCGAGGAACTTGCTGGTGTTGTAAGACCGCTCTTCAGCGTGCTCGGCGTGCGTGAAGACCCGTTCGAGGTGCTTCTCCGGCCGAGCCTGCGCGAAGTGCTGAGCGAGGTCTCGGATGCTGACCATGCCGTCAGGGTCGGCCACGTTGTAGGCACGCTCAGTCCCGACGAGCGTGGCGACGAACATGCCGGCCACCGCGTCCGCGACGTACGTGTAGGTCCGCATCGCACGCCCGTCGCTGTTGAGCACGATGTTCTCGCCACGGACGACGTTGGCGGCGAAGTCCGCTTGGACGCGGCCGTCGTCGAGCGCCATACCAGGGCCGTATACGTGGCCGAACCGGACGATCCGCGCGTCGATACCGTGCTGTGCCGCGTAGACGCTCGCGATGGTCTCGGCCGCACGTTTCCCCTCGGAGTAGCTCGCGCGGGGCAGCAAGATGTCGAAGCCACCGTAGGAGTGCTCAGGAATGAGACGGACATCGTCCGGTTGCGCGCCGTAGACCTCGGACGACGACATGAGGACGAAGCGGCGGGTGCGCTTGGCGACGGCGAGGTCGAGCAGATTGAAGCTGCCGAGCGTGTTGGCCTTGATCGTGCTCACGGGGTCCGATGCGTGGAGCGTGGGGCGTGCGGCACTGGCGCCGTGAATCACCATGTCGAGGGGGCCGTCCACGTCGGCCAGTCGACTCACGTCCGTGGCGAGCAGCTGGAAATCGGGTCGGTCGACGGTCGAGCCGAGGATCCGGCGTGCCTTCGCCTCGTCCCGCACCAGCCCGATGACGTGAAGCCCTGCGTCGCGGGTGTCGTTCAGTCCGAGAAGGGTGTGCAGGGCGTACGACGGGAGCATCCCGTTGGCGCCGGTCACGAGGACGGTCGCGCCGTCAAGCTCGTGCCACGGGAGGTCACGGGCGAGGATCTCCTGGACGTCCTGTGCGATGACAGGCACGGGCGCGCGCATCATCCGAGCCCCACGATCTGCTGGGTCTCCAGGAGGTCGAAGTAGGTGCGGCACACGTAGAAGTCCTCCGCCGTCGTGATCTTGATGTTCGAGCGCGGCCCGTCGACCCGGTACAGCGTGCGGCCGTGGGACTGCATAAGGGTGCAGGAGTCGATCGAGTCGTGCTCTCCTTGCGCGACGGCGTCGTCGTAGAGGCTCAGGATCTCGTCCAGATGGAACGTCTGTGGCGCCTGAGCGGCGTAGATGTGCTCGCGGGGGATGACGTCCGAGATCGTGTCGTCGGCGCTCACTGCGACTGTCTCGTTGAACTTCGTGCACGTGATCGCGTTGCCGTGCTCCCGCGCGACGGCGATGTTCTCCGAGAGCAGCTCCGCCGTGATGAGAGGCCGTACGCCGTCATGGACGAGGACGACGACGTCGCTCGGATCCTCGACGTCCGCGGCGACGGCGCGTAGCGCCCGGTGGCGTGACTCCTGACCGGTGCTTCCTCCGTTGACGATCCAGCGCACCTTGGTGAGCTCGTGGCGTCGCACGATCCTCTCGGCGTGCTCGCGCCATTCCGGCAGGATGGCGAGCGCGATCGCCTCGATCTCGGGGTGGTTCTCGAACTTCTCGAGGGTGTGGACGAGGATGGGCTTGCCATGGATCTCGAGGAACTGCTTGGGGAGCGCCCGGCTGTTCATCCGCGAGCCGATCCCGCCGGCGAAGACGACGGCGACGTTCATCACGACCCGCTCCGTTCTGTCAGGACTGCAGGAACCAGGGCGCTGGTCCCGGTGGTCACGGCTCGGTTCGGGTTCGGAGCTTCGACGGGCTCGACGGCGACGGCCGAGGCGGGCGGGTCGCCGAGGATGAGCCAGTCGATGACCCGGTCGGACGAGTGGGTGTCGATGACGTCGAAGTTCTCGGCGCGGAACGCCTCCGTGCGTTCGAGCTCGAAGTCCTGGTCGCGGATCGCTTCGAGAAGCTCGTCGAACGTGTGGCAGACCTTCCCCGGCGCGGTCTCCTCGTAGGGGCGGTGGAATCCCCGCACCGCGCTGTAGACCTGCTCGTCATACGCGAAGAAGAGCATCGGCCGGTCGAGCAGCGAGAACTCGAAGATTATCGACGAGTAGTCGGTGACGAGCACGTCCGTCACCAAGAGCAGATTGTTGCCGTTGCGGTAGGAGGCGACGTCGATGAATCGGTCGCGCATGGAGTCCGGGATCGGCACCGGCTCGTGGATGAAATGGTGCATCCTGAACGCCACCACGGTGTCGTCACCGCACAGGTCGTAGAGCGCCTGGAAATCGATCTGCGAGTAGTCGTAGTAAGCCTGGTTCGCGCCGCGTCCTCGGAACGTGGGCGCGAACATGATTACCCGCTTGCTACGGAGCGCGGGGAACTCGGTGTAGACCTCGGACCGTGCGTGCTCCTGGGCGACCGGGTCGAGGAAGGTGTCGATGCGGGGGAGGCCGGTGGGGATGACTGCCTCCTCCTCGATGCCGAACACCTCCGCGTACACGTGCTTGAGATGGTGCGACGCCGTGATCGCATAGGTGTACGCGCGGTGTGCGTTGGTGAGACCGGGCGAGCCGAACTTGCCGAACCGGCTGAAGCCGACGCTCTTGAAGCCGCTCCCTGCGTGCCACACCTGGATGATCCGGCAGCCGGGCTTCAGCTTGAGCTTCTCGAGCGGGGGGAAGTAGTCGTCGATCAGCACGATGTCCGCACGGGCAAGCTCCTGTACGACCGAGAGAAAGCTTCGGCTCGTCGCGGTGCGCGACGTCCGGAAGGAATAGCGCAGGTCGAGCCGCTGGTCCAACCCACGCTCGACGAGGCGGTCGCGGACAGCGAGCAGGTTGCCCTCCAGGCCGGCACGCATCTCGGAGGCGAAGAGCACGCGAGGCCTGACCGACTTTCCTGCAGCCTTGCGGACGGACCGTTGAGCATGCTCAGCCTGGGCCGTGCGGTCGTAGATGAGCTGTGCAAGCTGGCGTCGCCGGCTCAGCGACGTGAGGTTCTTGACCGAGCGGCGGGCTCGCCGGACCGGCCCGCCCTTCTTCTTTCGGCCGCCACCCGACTTGCGGGCGAAGCTGTAGGCGCGCATCGCGAACAGAGGATTGGTGTCGTCCTCGGTCAGGCCGAACGAGACGGTGAAGGCTTCCCGGTTGCCTGCGAACAGGAAGACACGCGTCAGCGACTCCAGCTCGTCGAGTCGATCGAGGTCCCAGACGCCGCCGACCTCCGCGCCGGAGTCGAGCCTGGCGTAGAACTTCCAGGTACCCCGTGGGATGAACGCCCTGTTGGCGAAGTTGCTGAGATTGATCGCCACGCGGTATCTGCCGTCGCCCAGCGAGGACCAGCTCACGCGGTGCGTCTGCTTGGTGTCTCGGATGAAGATCCGGACGAGCTGGGGCGGGATCGTGTCGTCGGCGGTCGTCGCGAGCTCTGGCATCGCTGAGGGGACGACGCGGCTGCCGTCTGCCGCGGCGACGTCCTGACCAGCGTCGTCGCCTTCGGCGCCACCGGGGCCTTCGTCGACATCCTCGAGCTCGATGACGTCGGACGGCACGGTGGCCACGTCGTCGACCGTGACAGGGGTGGGGACCACCGGCTCCGGCTGCCCTCCCGTGCTGGGCGTCCACGCGATGCGGAGGTCGAAGGTCAGGTTGACCCGCTCCCACTCGACGGACTCGACCCGGAATTCAACGGGCATGGGCTTCCTCTCTCGACGACCTCCTGGAGACCGGATGGCGCCCGCGCAGACTGCGGGAATCTCCGGTGATCCGGCCGGGCCATTCTGCCAGACCAGCGCAGGCGTGGTGCCAAGCATCTGGATTCGGGCCGGCCGTCAGGACCCCCTCGGGGCGCGCGCCGAGCGCCTCCGACAGCCGATGGTGTGCGTGCGTTCGCACCCTGTAGCGTGAGCCCCCCCGAGGTCCGTGTGTACGGGCCGGGTGGCTCTCCCTCGGCGGCTTCGGCCCCGGGGTCGCGGCGAAACGGAGAAGTGGTGTCGAAGATCAGGATCCTGTTGCTGACGAACAGGGACTCCGACAATGTGGGCGACCAGATCATCGAGGCGTCGGCGATCTCGATCCTCAAGGGGATCATGAAGAATCTCGATGTCCCGTCGGACGGGTTCGAGATCTCCAGCCGTGCAGCGGGCATCATCTCGAAGAAGTACATGAGCACGGGTGATCCGGCGTTGTTGGAGTCTGCTCGTAAGGCGATCTCTGGCGCTGATGTGGTGGTCTTCGGTGGTGCGCCGCTGTTCAACTACACGTACCAGAACTTCTACCTGCGCACGATCAAGACGCTCGAGCTGGCGCAGGAGTACGGGGTGCCGGTGCTGTTCTCGAGCATCGGGGTGGAGCCGTTCGATCCGACGAACCCGAAGTCGGTGGCGTTGAAGGAGGCGCTGGCGATGTCGTGCGTACGTCAGATCACCACGCGTGACGACGTCGAGTCGGCGCGCCGTTACGTCGAGGGGACCGATGTCGCGGTCGCGCACGTCGCCGACCCGGCAGTGCTCGCGGACGTGGTCTTTCGTAAGAAGCCGCCAACTCCGGTACAGGCCCCGGCGCCGGCCCCTGGACTCGTCGCTCGGCTCAGGCGGCTCGCCGACCGACGGCTCGGGCGGCCGACGCTAACGCCGCCGCCGACGCCCACCGCCCCGGCGAAGGGGGGAGGCCCGCATGCCGCAACCGCGGAGCAAAATGTGAAGTCTCGTAAGCGGGTTGGTCTGGTGGTGACGCGGGCGGGGATTTTCAAGGACAACGGGATCGCGTTCTCGGAGGCGGATCAGCGCAGGTTCTGGTTGGAGACGATGGCGTTGCTGGAGTCTCGTGGCTATGAGGTGCGGTTGTTCACGACGGGTCACTTCTCGGACGAGGTGTTCTTGGACGCTTTGGTGCGTGCTGAGGGGATCCCGTTGAGCAAGGTCGCGGTGACGGTGAACTCGCCGGAGGAACTGATCGGTGAGCTGAGTGCGTGTGACGGGGTGATCGCCTACCGGTTGCATGCGAGCATCACGTCGTTCGCGTACAGCGTGCCGTCGGTGGGGTTGTCGTGGAACTTCAAGGTGCCGTATTTCTACGAGTCGGTGGGTCATGGTGACCGGGCGCTGGGGCCGGAGAGATGGAACGCGACCGAGGTCGTGGGGGCCTTGGAGAAGGCGATGGTGGAGGGCGTGGTCAAGGACGAGGCGTTCTTGATGACGGTCTACGAGACGTTGTTCGCGGGGATCAAGGGGATCTTCGCGCCGGGCAGCGAGCGGGTGGCGTTCACGTTCGCCGAGCTGCAGGACGGTCTTCCGCGGTATGGGGGCACGAGCCAGGCCCAGTACCGGGAGAAGGTGCGTGTCAAGTTCCGCCGGACCTACGAGAACTACCAGAAGTACTCGCGGTACTACATCGCGGCGGAGGCGAAGAAGCGGGCAGCCTCGGTCTGAGGGACGATTCGTCGCGGCTGAACGGAGAAGTGGTGTCGAAGATCAGGATCCTGTTGCTGACGAACAGGGACTCCGACAATGTGGGCGACCAGATCATCGAGGCGTCGGCGATCTCGATCCTCAAGGGGATCATGAAGAATCTCGATGTCCCGTCGGACGGGTTCGAGATCTCCAGCCGTGCAGCGGGCATCATCTCGAAGAAGTACATGAGCACGGGTGATCCGGCGTTGTTGGAGTCTGCTCGTAAGGCGATCTCTGGCGCTGATGTGGTGGTCTTCGGTGGTGCGCCGCTGTTCAACTACACGTACCAGAACTTCTACCTGCGCACGATCAAGACGCTCGAGCTGGCGCAGGAGTACGGGGTGCCGGTGCTGTTCTCGAGCATCGGGGTGGAGCCGTTCGATCCGACGAACCCGAAGTCGGTGGCGTTGAAGGAGGCGCTGGCGATGTCGTGCGTACGTCAGATCACCACGCGTGACGACGTCGAGTCGGCGCGCCGTTACGTCGAGGGGACGGATGTCGCGGTCGCGCACGTCGCCGACCCGGCAGTGCTCGCCGACATCGTGTTCGGTAAGCGGCCCGCCGCCGGTCCCGAGGAACCTCGTAAGCGGGTTGGTCTGGTGGTGACGCGGGCGGGGATTTTCAAGGACAACGGGATCGCGTTCTCGGAGGCGGATCAGCGCAGGTTCTGGTTGGAGACGATGGCGTTGCTGGAGTCTCGTGGCTATGAGGTGCGGTTGTTCACGACGGGTCACTTCTCGGACGAGGTGTTCTTGGACGCTTTGGTGCGTGCTGAGGGGATCCCGTTGAGCAAGGTCGCGGTGACGGTGAACTCGCCGGAGGAACTGATCGGTGAGCTGAGTGCGTGTGACGGGGTGATCGCCTACCGGTTGCATGCGAGCATCACGTCGTTCGCGTACAGCGTGCCGTCGGTGGGGTTGTCGTGGAACTTCAAGGTGCCGTATTTCTACGAGTCGGTGGGTCATGGTGACCGGGCGCTGGGGCCGGACAGATGGAACGCGACCGAGGTCGTGGGGGCCTTGGAGAAGGCGATGGTGGAGGGCGTGGTCAAGGACGAGGCGTTCTTGATGACGGTCTACGAGACGTTGTTCGCGGGGATCAAGGGGATCTTCGCGCCGGGCAGCGAGCGGGTGGCGTTCACGTTCGCCGAGCTGCAGGACGGTCTTCCGCGGTATGGGGGCACGAGCCAGGCCCAGTACCGCGCCAAGGTGCGTCGGAAGCTCAGGCGGACCTACGAGTCGTATCAGTCCCGTGTGAGCGGGATGCAGCAGGCCGTTGCTCCCCGACCTGGACGGGTGGCGGCGGGCCTGCGGCGACTCAGGCGGTCTGCGGTCTGACCGCGGACGCTCGCACGTTAGGATGGCCGACGGTGCGGTGCCCGTGCTCGTCTCGATGGGGCAGGGTGGGCGGTGGGGTGGCAGCTGGCCGGAACACACCGAGACCGCGAAACGCCCGTAGCAGCTGGACCTGTGTCCACCGAGTCAGGAGTATCTTCGATCGCTGTGCAGCAGGGGAGCCAGGGCACGACGAGGAGACAAGGCCGTGGTGGTCTGCGTTCTATGGTCTGGCGTCGACTGAGGCGTTGGGGCCTCGTTCCCTCCGGTCAGCCAGACCTGCTCGGAGAGGACGACGCGGCGACTGACCTCGTCCTCTCTCAGCAGGTCGTGGTGTTCTTCGCAGACCCGCCCGGTGCCCTCTATCAGCTGGAGCAGTGGTTCGAGACGTTCCGCGCGGTCGACGACTCCCTGGGTCTTGTCATCGTCCTCCAGGACTCGCGGACGGCGCGGGCGGTCCGCGCGGCGGCGCCCGATCTCAAGGTGCTCGTCCTCGCCCGGCCGTCGACGTTCGAGGCGGTCGTCGAGCGGGGTGCGCCGCGCCTCGTGCTGTACGTGAACCACAATCCCGCCAACTTCACAGTCCTGCGGCTGGCCGGCCTCGTGCACGTCTCGCTGCTCCACGGTGACAGTGACAAGGCCGTGTCGGCGTCCAACCAGCTCAAGGGCTACGACTACGCCTTTGTGGCAGGACAGGCGGCGGTCGACCGGATCGGCCGCGAGCTCGTTGGGTACGACGCGGAGGTCCGTTGCCTCGTGGTCGGGCGACCGCAGGTGGATGCACAACGCACGACGGCGCTCTCCTCGGAGGTCGTGCCACGGGAGGTTTCGGGCGACGGGCCGATCACGGTCTTGTACGCGCCCACGTGGGAGGGCGCCCAGCCCTCCGTCTGCTACGGCAGCGTGGTGAGCCATGGCGAGGCCCTGGTCCGGGCGCTGCTCGACGACGGCGGCTTCCACGTCGTGTATCGCCCGCATCCGCTCACCGGTGCGCGTGCGCCGGAGCACGCCGCAGCGGACCGCTCTATCCGGGAGATCGTTCAGCGGGCCGGCGCCCCCCACCGCACGGATGCTGGCGTCAATCTGGGTGTCTCTTTCGCTGCGGCCGACGTCCTGATCAGTGACGTCTCGGGGGTCGCGGTGGACTGGCTCGCCACCGGACGCCCACAGCTCATGACCGTGCCGCATGACCCCAAGGTCCGCCTCCACGAGACGCCGCTGCGTGCTGCGGTACCGGGGCTGACTGCTGACGATGCGGCGAGCGCAGGCGACGCCATCCGGTCGCTCGTCGCGGACGGCGCATGGCGGTCGGAGCAGACCGGACTCAGAGGCTACTATCTCGGGGACGTGTCGCCGGGCGCGGCGACCAGACGATTCGTCGAGGCGTGCGTGACGGTCGTTGCGGACCGAGAGCAAGCGCGGGCGGCGCGGTCGCCGGTGTCGAACAGGCAGAATGCGCCGCATGGCGCTTGAGTAAGCAGAGGTGACGGAATGTCGGTGCAGGTAGTGATCTTGGCGGCCGGGATGGGAACCCGGTTGGGTCGGCCCTTCCCGAAGTCGCTGACGCCGCTCAAGGATGGCCGGACGATCATGGCCCAGCAGATGGGCAACATCCGTGACGGACTCGGACGAGAGTCCGAGGTGCTCGTGGTGGTGGGCTTCAAGCTGGAGCAGATCCTCGAGGCGAACCCGGATGCGACCTTCGCCTACAACCCGCAGTACGACGTCACCAACACCTCCAAGAGTCTGCTCAAGGCGCTCCGGGTCACCGGCGAGCGGGGGGTGCTCTGGATGAACGGAGACGTCGTCTTCGACCCCGAGGTGCTGCGCCGTGTGCAGCCGCTCGTCGAGAAGGGTCAGTCGTTCGCGTGCGTCAACACCTCGTCCGTCGGCGACGAGGAGGTCAAGTACACCGTCGACGACGACGGCCACGTACTTGAACTCTCGAAGATCGTCAAGGGTGGGCTCGGTGAGTCGGTGGGAATCAACTATGTGGCGCCTGCGGACAAGGCAAACTTGATCGCCCGTCTCGAGGAGGCGGACGAGCAGGACTACTTCGAGCGTGGCATGGAGCTCGCGATCGAGAAGGACGGCTTCAAGGTTCTCCCAGTTGACATCTCGGACCTGTACGCGGTCGAAGTGGACTTCCAGGAGGACCTTGAAAGGGCGAACCAATACGTTTAGCAATCTGAAATTGTTGAAAGAGGAGTAGTCATAGATGGCGTCCGTGTCCAAGGCCGCGCAAGTCGGCGCCAAGAAGGCCGCAAAGTTGCTACCCGCTGGCGTCCGGTCCGAAGCGGGTGCCCGGATTCGTCGCATGGAGTTCGAGCGCGAAATCACCAAACTGCGGGCGGCCCGCGAGCGGGAAGCAAGGATACGCGCGGACCGCGAATCGGATTCGCGCGTAGAATCCGACCAGGAGCACCTTCGCCGCGGCTCGGTCATCGTCGACGCATTGAAGGCGCCCCTTTGGGACAACACCGTTTTGTACGAGGCCTACCATGCGACCACCGTAGGCTGCAATCCCGAGGCGATTTTCCGAGGGATACTTGCAGATCCACGCTTTGAAGGATTCACGCATATTTGGGCGCTCAAGGATCCGTCCGGCGACTCATCATTCGAACGTGAATTCGCCTCAAATGCGCGGGTCCGGGTCGTCAGTTATCGCTCGGAGGAGTATTTCACTGCCCTCCACCGCGCAAAGTATCTTGTCAACAACTCGACCTTCCCGAGCGAATTTACAAAACGGGATAATCAGGTCTATCTAAATACGTGGCACGGTACGCCTCTTAAGAAGATGCTATATGACACGCCCGCAGGACCGCGGAGCGCTGGAAACGTTGTGCGCAATGCGCTCGCGGCAGACTATCTCCTCTCCCCGAACCGCTATACGACGGAAACCATGTATAGCAACGCGTTCCGCCTTGAGGGGATCTATGACGGCGCCATCCTTGAGCTCGGATATCCACGGGTCGACGTTAGCCTTCGGGAGGGCGCGGCGGACCGGGCGCGAGCGCGACTCGAGTCGGCGGGTCTGGAGGTCCAGGGCAAGCGCATCGTCCTCTATGCACCCACCTGGAAGGGGGACGACCTCAGCAATCCGGAGGACGACCTCGAGGATCTTGCGGAGATCGTGCGGATGGCGAGCGAGGGGCTTGCTGACTCGGGCCCGGTCGTGGTCCTGCTGCGACTGCATCAGTTTGTGTACGGTCGGGCAGCGACGGACGAACGGCTGAGCGGCTTCTTGGTTCCGCTTGAGATCGGCACGAACGAACTTCTTGCCGCAACCGATATTTTGGTTACTGACTACTCGAGCATTTTCTTCGATTTCCTTCCTCTTGATCGGCCGATTTGCTTCTTTGCCAAAGACCTCACGGAATATACGCAGCGGAGAGGGCTCTATCTCCCAAAGGAGAAGTGGCCTGGTCCACTTTCGGAGACGCCTGCGAAGTTAATCGACGATGTACGCGCGGCGTTGACCGGCGACCAGCGCCGGACGACCCGGCGTGAGTGGCGAAAGCGATTCGCATCCAAGGAGGACGGCGGCGCGACCGCTCGTGTTATTGATCAGGTATTTGCAGGTGTTGTCGGCGAGACGGACCTGGAGGAGAGGCGCACCAGCGTCAAGAAGCGACGAATACTCCTCTATCCGGGCGGGATGAGTGCGAACGGGATTACCAGTTCGGCCGTCGCGCTTCTGAACGCAATCAACTACTCGGAGTACGACGTAACGGTCTACGTGGGACCCGGCGGTGACCCCAACATGATCGGGCGGATCGACCCTCGGTGTCGCGTCCTTCACCGCGTGGGGCGCCAGGTCCAGACTCCGCGTGAGGCCCAGGCGAGGGCAGCCTTTATCCAGGATGGCCCGACCAGCAGCAGGCGGGTGCGAAATACCTTCCTTGAGCTATTCGCGCGCGAGGCGCGACGCTGTTTCGGTGATGCGCGATTTGATGCCGTAGTCGATTTTAGTGGCTATTCACCGTTCTTCGCCGCGCTTCTTCGGTCGGTGCCGGCGCGACGCCACGCTATTTGGCAGCATAACGATCTAGACGCGGACTCGCGCCGATTTGTGGATGGCGAGTGGCCACACTTGAGAAATCTGCGCGCAACCTTCGCGCTTTACGATGGGTTCGATGCCCTCGTATCGGTGAGCGAGCGACTAATGCGACGCAATCGAAAGCGTCTGGAAAGATACGCGCCACGCGGGAAGTTCCGTTATGTAGAGAACCTGCTACCTGTTAAGCAGATCGAGGCGCAGGTTAGAGGTGCAGGTTTGAATCTTCGGGGGGGAATGCGGGAACTGGTGCTCGGCCCGCAACTCGAAATCTCTGACATTGCAAGTGGCTTGGACCTGGCCGAACTTCGGACGGCGATTGATCAGTACTCGGCTGACAGATCGGCATTTCCTGCGGCGGATCGCCGACCCACGTTTCTCTTTGCTGGCAGACTTTCACCGGAGAAGGCTCTCTCGCGGCTGATCCGTGCGATGTCCATATTGGAGGTGGAGGGTCGAAGCGCGCGCCTCGTGATTGTTGGCGATGGCCCCCAAAGGCACAAACTGGAGAAGCTCGTACGCAGACTCGGGCTGCAGCGCGGCGTAGTGTTTGCAGGGTATCAACCCGACGCCGTTCGGCTCATGGCGAAGGCGGACTGCTTCGTGATGTCTAGCAGATATGAAGGTCAGCCGATGGTGCTTCTCGAAGCACAGCTACTCGGGCTGCCTATTGTGACGACTCGCTTCTACACGGTAGATGGGGCGCTCTATGGCGGGAATGGACTGGTCACTGATCCGACGCCGGAGGCACTTGCTGAGGGTCTACGTGCGTTTCTTGACGGTCAAGTCTCGGCATCGGTCTTTGACTACGCTGCGTATGCCGCGACCGCTATGGAACACTTGGAGGCCGTATTGCGGGGCGACCCGGCTAACCAGAACCGGGACGACGCCTGTGCGGACTTGTCCGCCTCTGCGACAGCACCGTCGGCGGCGCTTCCGGCCCCATGACGTACACTGTATTGGCCAAAGAGTTGTGCCGCGAGTTTGGAAGTTCGAATCGACGCCCGGAATTGCGGGCTATATCTTGCGAAGTTGAGGGAGTTGCGTATCGTGACAACTCGTTATCTTGTGGGCGTCGGAGGAATTCCGAACTACGGCGACGAACTCCTTAATCGTACGTGGGTTGACTACTTGGAGGAGCGCTTTCCAGAGGATGCCGTTGTCCTTTCGACCGGCAAGCCGTCGAATGTTGCCGCACTGCAGTACAAGCGACACCACGACTTGACAATGACGAGCGTTCTGATCGATCTTGCGACGCGCGCATTTCGCCGGTCTGAGAAGATGGACGATCGTGAGGCCTGGATTGCGAGCAAGATCAGGGGGCTCGGGACTCCTGATTGGGACATTGCGATCAGTCGTCTGCGCGATGAGGCGCGTTCTATCCACTTCATGGGAGGGGGCTATCTCAATTCAGACTGGCCTACACGGTATCTCATGTTGGCCGTTGCTTCGGCGGTCAAGAAGCGTAGCGGGAGCTTCCTGTTTGGTACCGGGCTGGGATTGACGCCCATTACGGACACGTATAGGCCCTGGGTGCGCAGTAAGCTACGAGAGTTTGACTACGTTGAGAGCCGAGACACACGTGGCTCTGAACTGCTCGACGTGCCGTGCGGTCTCGACGACGTCTGGCTGGCCTTCCGTCCGGGTGCCACTACGATCAAACGGGCTGCAGGGGCGCCGCGTGTGGTTGTCAATCTTCAGACGGACTATGCGGCGGAGCAGACGGACGCGTTGCTTGAGGCTGCAGTTGCCGCTATCAAGCGTCTTCCATTTTATGAGGACGACATGGAAGTCGGCGTGGCAGAAGGATTTCCCCAGAAGGACGGTTGGGTTCGCCGCCGTCTCGGCGAGAAGCTTCCGAATCCAATTACCTTCTACTCTTTCCAGTCCATTTGGGAAGACGGCATTCCGGCTGGCCCTACGACGACATGGATAACAACGCGATTTCACTTTCACCTTGTCGCGTCGGCGCTCGGTTCGCCAGGCCTTGCGCTGACGGCAGGTAGTGATTTCTACGGAGTCAAGCACCGTTCTCTGCTTGATCTTCCTTCGGGCTGGGGGCTTGTCGACGTGTCGCGTGATTACCGCGACGATGATTTGACGCCGGGCATCAACCCGGACATGCGCAGTCTGGTCGAGCGCCTCGCCCAGAAGAAGCTCGCAGTCGCTGATAGCTTGTACCCGTCTGCCACGAAGGTCCGACCTGATCAGGGTGACACGTTCGTCGCTGTCGTTGCCCACAAGAGTTCCTGGGTTCCCGATATCGACGGATATTTTCCTGTGGTTGTGGGCGAGGGGCGAAGGGAGGTTGTGCTCGATACCACGCAGCCGGTCTACCAGGACGACACGCTCGAGAATATCGCCAATAAGAACGCGAACTTCTGCGAGCTGACAGCCCAGTATTGGGTGTGGAGGAACGTGGAGGCGCGCTACAAGGGCATGGTGCACTACCGCCGCTTTCTTAAGGCGCCCGGTACGGGCCGTGTGATCGGTCGAGAGGAGATTGCAAACGCTCTTTCTGACGTCGACCTACTGATTCCCTATCGGTGGGAGGTTGCGGGGGAGGGGATTGCGACTATTCCAAAGACCGTCATGAATCAATACGGTCGAGCGCATGCGGCTGGCGACTTGCTAGAGACGTTTGCGATAGTTGAGGAGCTCTTCCCTGACTATAGGAACGCCTTCTTGAAAGTGATGCGGGACTCGAAATTTTTCTTGGCAAACATGTACATTGGTCGTCAGGAAGTGTTCGACGACTATTCTGAATGGCTGTTTGCAATTTTGGATAAGTTCGCGGCGTCGTGCGACCTGCGTGAGTACGGCACGGCCTACCAGTCACGCGTGTACGGATTTCTTTCGGAGCGTCTCTTTACTGTCTGGCTCGAGAAGAATACAACCGTACGATATCGTCGCCTCGGGATGCTTAGGCCGGACAAGGTGGTTGAGTCGACACCCTGAGGCCGTCCAGGCGGGTCCCTCGATACGTAGTTGGGTTTTGGGCTTATGACGTTGGGGCCGGTGCGAGGAAGGGGGTAGCTCCCTGGCGGCGGGATGGACGCAACGGATCGGCCTACCGCTCCCACGCGTGGCGCGAGGCCTGCGCCCAGCTTGATATCACCCACAAACGGACCCACCCCTACCGGCCCCAGACCAACGGGAAGATCGAACGCTTCCACCGGACCCTGGCCGACGGATGGGCCTACGCCCGCCTCTACGACTCAACCCAGCAACGCAACGCCCTGCTCCCGGCCTGGCTCCACTTCTGCAATCACCACAGGCTCCACTCCGCGATCAGCAACCAGCCACCGATCAGCCGGCTGACCGACGTCCCTGGACATCACGCGGAGGACACCCAACGCGGTGGCCGGTCTCGTCGTCGTGGATCTCGGCGTAGGCGCCCCGGGAGTGGTCGTCGATCACGGTGTGCACGAACGCGGTGCCCATCTTGCGTTCGTAGCGGGCGTTGCGCGGCTTGCCGGTCATCGCGGCACGGTTGCGGTCGCCTTGGGCGCCCGGCCCACGAACCGCCACCCGCCACCGCCGGGGGTGTTCCCGAGTTTCTTGACGTCCACGTGGATCATCGCGCCGGGACGGTCGTGCTCGTAGCGGCGGACCGGCTCTCCCGTGCGCGCGTCCACGTGGGAGAGCCGGTTGAGCCGGCACCGGGTCAGCATCGCGTGCACCGTGGAGGCCGGCATCGGGAGTCGTGCACCGATCTCGACCGGTGACAGCCGCTTCTTCCACCGCAGGTGCACCACCTGCTTGACCCGGTGCACGGGCGTCTTGTTCGCGACCTTGTGCGGGCGGCTCGAACGATCCGCCATCCCCTCGGCGCCCATGGCGGCATACCGGGTCGCCCACCGGTTCGCCGTCGGCCAGGACACGTCCAACCGGCGGGCCGCGACCGCGACCGGCCAGCCCTCGTCCACGATCAAACGCGCGAGACGAAGACGAGCACGCGGGGTCAAAGCAGCGTTAGCGTGAGACACGAAGACCTCCTGGCCGTTGTGGAACCTTCAGCAGTCCCACTCCACGCCCGGAGGTCTTCGCCTGTCACGCATCCGAACGCGTGTCGCCACACTCGATCGACCAACGTCCCTGGGCAGTGCACCTACGCCGGGCGGTGTCCGGGTTCGCTGCCCGCGGCGTGGTCGTCGAACGGGTTCTTTCCGACAACGGGTCGGCCTACAAGTCCCATGCCTGGCGTGATGCCTGCGCCGAGCTGGAGATCACCGTGAAGAAGACCCCATCCCTACCGGCCCCAGACGAACGGGAAGATCGAACGGTTCAACCGCACCATGGCCGCCGGGTGGGCCTTCGCGCGCCACTACAAGCCAGAAGAGGCGCGCCGAGGAGCTCTGCCAGGATGGCTCCAGCAGTACAACCACCACCGACCCCACTCCGCCATCGGCAAGGTCCCACCCATCACGAGATTGACCAACCTGCCTGGGCAGTACACCTAGTCCATTCGCCCCGCCCGAGACTGACCTCCAGCCTCACGGCAATGTGGCCCCGCGAAGGACGTCTAGGAAGGACTCAGGACGGGCGACGCACGGCGCCGGATGATGGCGCCGGCCTCACGAATGAACTTTTGCGTTGACCCGCCGCGGGTTACATCCCCGAAGTATTGCTCGACGATCGCGGCGAACTTCGCGCGCGTCTCCTCGGACGAGAACGACTCGATGATTCCGAGAGCGTTCGCAGCGTCGGGCGCCTTGAACGTCTCGATGAGTCCGGCGAGGCCGGTTCGGTCTACCTCGGCTTCGGGAGAGGCCGGTTCGGTGAGGAGCAATGGCTTGCCGGTGGCGAGCCAGTCGAAGGCGACCGCGGAGATGTCACACACGCAGACGTCGGCCGCGGCGAGATGCCACCCGAAGGCGGACTCGGTGTCCACCATGTGGTGTGCCGAGGGGTCCTCTGTGTTTGCGCGCTGCAGCTTCGCGACGATGCCGGAGTGGACTTCCTTGAACATCGGGTCATACGCACCGGTTCGGGGGTGCGGGCGGTAGACGACACGGTGCTTGCCCGTTGCGAGGAGTGCGTCGAGCATAGGCTCCGCGTGCGACTTCAGCGAGGAGTACGTCATGCTCGGCCGGTCCCCCTCCCACGTAGGCGCGTAGAGCACGACGGTGCGGCCGTCGTCGGGCAACGTGGGGCCTTCGTACTCGACGTCGACCTGCGGCCGACCGATGCGGACCAGCCGCTTGTCTACGTCGAAGTCGATGAGGCGCTTGCTGATCCGCTCGTACGCTGCCTGTCCTGCGATGAACGTGTAGTCGTACGCCTTGAGCTGGTTCGACGCCATATAGTCCTTGTCGGACTCGCCGTGGCTGATGAAGACGTGGGCCGGGTCCCGGAATCGCATCATCTGGAAGTTGCGGGTGTTCTGGTTGACGTAGAAGACGATCCCGACGCGCTGGGTCTCGAGCCACTCCTCGATTTCCGCGACGGTGCGCTTCACGATGATCGGAAGGGGGCACTCCTCCTTCAGAGCGGTCGCCGTCTGTACGTTGCGCATGACCACGGCGACCGGGTGCTGCACCGACAGTCGCCTCATAGGCTCGTACCACTGACGTAGCTGATACTGGTTGACCACAGTGTCCGCGAAGTAGATCACAGCCTCGAAGTGCCGCTCCGGAAGGGCACCGCGCTCGGCCTCGTACGAGTCCCACTCCGCCTGCGCGCGGCGCCGGCGCAGTGCTCGCTTCGCTTGCTGGCCAAGCGTCTTGACGTCGCGGATGAGCGGCACAGGGCGATCCTTCGATGGGTGTGGGTGGGTCGCACCATGCTAGCCGAGGGCAACGTCCCTTAAGATCGCCGGGAATCCGGCGAGGGCCGGCCCCGCACGAAGAACAGAGGTAGTAGGTGGACTTCTTGAGGCGACTGCGCCGGCGACGACGCGAGCCCAAAGCCCTGGCCTCGGCTTCTCGCTCGGCCGGTGCCGACCGCGAGGTCAAGCACTTCCCCGACGACCGCTACGTCGCGTTGGCCTGGACCATCCCCGACGAGTTCGGCGGCATCACGAACGTCCTCCTCCACCGCACCGCGACCGTCGCGGCCCGGACCGGTCGCACCATCGACCTGCTCACCCTGGCGCCGGACCTCGACCTCGACCGGGCCGTGAACCGCCTGCGGGAGTCGGGCCGCCTCAAGCCCGGCGTCCGGCTCCGCAACGTCTGGCACGAGTTCTCCGCGCTCGACGACGGTGCTTTGCGCCGCCTCGCGCAAACGACGAACGCGGTCGCCGCCGTCGCGGACGATCCCGTGGCCCACCACGGCGAGAGCGTGGCGACTCGAACTGACGGGGACGGGACGGTACTGCAGACCGACCGTTACCGCCGCGACGGCACGCGCGTCGTGTCCGACCGGCTCGACGTGCCCGGCAAGGGGGGCAGGCGCACGCGCCGCATCACCGTCTATGCGACGGACGGTGAACCACTCGGCTCGTGGACATCCGCCCGGGCGCTCTACTTCTCGTGGTTCGACGTCGTCCTCGGTGAGGGACCCGCGTACTTGGTCAACGACTCCCAGGCGATCGGGGCGTTCCTCGGCCAGTACCGGCGCCCGAACGTCGTCACCGTCCAGGTCATCCACCACGCGCATCTCGCGATCGACGCGCCGTCCGCGTCGGGCCCACTTGCCGCCCGTCAACAGCGCACCGTTGAAGGGCTCGACGGGATCGACCTCGTCGCGATCCTCACCGACCGGCAACGCCTCGACCTCGCAGAGCTGGGGGTGGCCGTCCACAACGGCCGGACCATCCCGAACTCGCGCACCATCGCGCTCAAGGATCCGCTCCCACGGCCCCGCAGCCGAGGAGTGATGGTCGCTCGACTCGTCTGGCAGAAGCGTGTCGACCATGCGATCCGGGCAATGGCGACTGTCGTGCGGAAGGACCCGGAGGTCACGCTCGACGTCTTCGGAAGTGGCAAGAAGGCCGGGAAGCTTGGCGCGCTCGTCGACGATCTCGGCCTTGGGGAGCACGTCGAGCTCCGCGGGTATGATCCGCGCGCAGCGCAGCACTTCGAGACGTCGTCCTTCAGTGTCCTGAGCAGCCGACACGAGGGTTTCCCACTCGTTCTGATGGAATCCATGGGTGCGGGCTGCCTCCCGATCGCCTACGACATCCGCTATGGACCCAGCGACATCATCGAGCATGGCGTCAACGGTTTCCTCGTCCCGCCGGGCGACGTACGGGAGCTCGCGCGCACCATTCGCACCGTGGCAGGGCTGCCCGAGAAGCGGCTTGCGGAGATGCGGGGTGCGGCAGTCGCGCGAGCGCAGGACTTCAGGGACGACGCCGTCCTCGACCGTTGGGTAGAGGAGCTCGCCGCAGCCCGGGCGCGCAAGCGTTCCATTCGTCGGGTCAGCATCCAGGGAAGGCTCGACGCCGTCGAGCCTTCAGAGGGAGGCGCGCGACTCCGCGGCACGCTTACCGGTGAGCTGGCCTCGCAGGGTCCGCAGCTCTTTGTCGCGTGGCGTGGCCGGAGCGAGGCGCTCTACGGTCGCGCGGTGTGTCGGCTCAGTTCGCCCGCAGCCGACCGGACCCGCTCCTTCGACGTCGTGCTGCCCTGGACGGCGTTCGACGGCCTGCCGAGCGACGTGCTCGATCTGTACGCCGAGGTCGTCGACGACGGCAACCCCGGACGTGCCAGACTGTCCGCAGACCCCGAAGCCTTCACGCACGAGCAGGTACACGTGACCGCCTACGGCAACGTGAGCCTTCGGCACACGGCGTCGGCATCAGTCGCGTAGCCGTACGTCGGTCCGGCTCGGCCGGCTGGTCACCAATGTTGCTCGCGTGTTGGCCCGGCCAGCACGACCGTGAGGATTCGATCCACCGCGTCCTCCACAGAGACCCTTGTGGTGTCGAGGACCAGATCGGCATCGGTCGGAACCTCGTAGGGCGAGGAGATTCCGGTGAAGTCAGGGATCGAACCGGCACGCGCCTTCGCGTAGAGCCCCTTGCGGTCCCGCGCCTCGCACACGGCGAGAGGCGTGGCGACATGTACGAGCACGAACCGTGCGTGCTCCTGGGCGAGCCGCCGGACATCGTCGCGACTCGCTGCGAACGGCGCGATCGGTGCTGCCACCGCGATGCCCCCGTGCTGCGCGACGAGCGCGGCGACGAATCCTATGCGGCGCACGTTCGTCTCCCGGTCGGCTCGGCTGAAGCCGAGACCCTCTGAAAGGTGATGCCGGACGGCGTCACCATCGAGCAGGGTTGCTGCTCTGCCTTCCTCCTCGAGGCGGCTGACGAGAGCTCGGGCGATGGTGGACTTGCCCGAGCCGGAGAGACCCGTGAGGAGGATGACCGCCCCCCGCGCAGGAGTGAGCGCCGCATCGAGCTCGGTGGCCGACGCCGGGGGATAGAGGGCGTCCGCGAGCGCCCGCTGCCGGCGGCGCAGGGAGAGGACGGCCTCCTTCTCGAGTCGAGGTCGTTCATCGTCCAGCAGGAGGACGGTGTCCGCTCCGTACGCGTCAGCGAGCGTCTGGGCGGTCGGGGTGGTCCCCGGAGCGCTCGGGACCGCCACGAGCACCACGTCCGTCTCGTCGGCATCCTGCCGAAGCTGCGCGACGGCGTGCCGGGTCGCACGGACGAGTCCGTCGGCGGAGATCGCGCCCGGGGGCGTGCGCCGTGAGACGAGAACCACCACGACGACGATGCCCGGCCGCGCCACGTCGGGCGACGATATGAGCTTGCCCAGGGCCGTCAGGTCGCCGCGCGTCGGGAGGGAGCGGACCACCGCGACCATTCGGGTTGCCCCGCTACGCAGCTCGGCCCGAATCTCGCTGGCGGAGCGCCGGATGGCGGGGTCCCACGCCGGTCCTGTGCCGCGCGCCAAGGGCCGCAGGGGGACGAGGGTGACGAGGTCGGCGGAACGCTCCGCCCGTGCCAGCGGCGTGTTCTCGTGGTCCGTGTACGTGACGGCCGAGACGCCGTCGGGGAGTGCGGGTGCAGGGCCGACGCCGAGCAGCGCACGCTCGAGGCCGTCGAGCGCGTCGTCCCCCAGGGCCACGGTGGTCGTGGTAGGGCTCATGCTGTTCCACCGTCCTTGGTCGCTGGCCGGTCCGGGCTGGCTGGTCGCGGAGACTCGGGGGGTGTTGCCGAGAATCGCCGTCGCACGGCGATCCAGAGCACGTTGCCGAGAACAAGGGCGGACACCGCGGACGCCGCCACCCAGCCGAGGGGAACACCGACGAGTCGTAGGCCAGAAGCCAGGAGAAGTATCGCCAGTGCTCTGCGGACGAGACCACCTGGGGCCTTGCTCGAGACCTGGGCGCCGAGCCACGCTCCGGGGATGGCCCCGATCAAGAGGGACGTGGTCAGCCCCAGCGAGAAGTCGCCGTAGAGGAGATGGCCCAGTGAAGCGGCCCCCACGAGGGGGATGGCCTGGACGAGGTCGGTGCCGACCACCTGCGACGCCTTGAGCGCCGGGTACATCAGGAGGATGACGACGATCACGATCGAGCCGGCGCCCACAGACGTCATACCGACGAGCAGCCCCGCAAGCGCCCCCAGCATCACGGTTGGGACCGGGCGGATCGTGACGTCGGGCGACGAGGGCGCGGCGGGGCCTTCTCCCAGTGGTTGAAGACGGGCCATCTGGAGTACGGCGCGCACGACCAGTCCGACGGAGGCAAGGAGCAGGGCGGCACCGAGGGCGACTTTCACCGTGGCGTCGAACCCATCGCCGAACGGCAGCAGGCGGAGCAGGAGCACGCCGGAGAACGCAGCAGGGACCGAGCCCACGCACAGCCATCCCACAAGCCTGAGGTTCACGGTACGACGACGGAGGTGCACGATCGCACCCGCCGGCTTCATGAACAGACTCGCGACCACGTCGCTCGACACGGCCATGAGGGGGTCGACCTTGAACACGAAGATGAGCATCGGTGTCATCAGCGCACCGCCGCCCATTCCCGTCAGACCGACCACGAAGCCGACCACGAGGCCGCCGAGGACGAGCGTCGGGTCGACGTTCATTCGGGCCCGGCAGACGCATGCGTGGCGCGAAGGCGAACGCAGACGGTCGAGTCCTGAGGCATCCCGCGATGATAGCCTCGGCCACTATTCGCGCCGTGTCACAGTTCGTCACGAGAACGTCACCAGGCGTGACGACGGCGGTTCCCCGGCATTCATCAGAGGAGTGATCTTGTCCCGTCCCGAACCGGTCGTCGTCGAACCCGACCTCGACGACGCTGGACTCGCTGCTGCCCTGGCCGAGGGTGCCGGGAGAGTCCTGGTCACGCTGCGCGACGCCGTCGACGAGGCCGACGACGAGTTCGATCCGAATCAGCTCAAGGCCGAGGGCGACGCACGGTCGCAGGCGTGGCTCGCTTCCCAGCTGCTCCGCGCCCGCGGCGACGACCTCGTGCTCTCTGAGGAAGCGGTCGACGATGTTGCCCGGCTCGATGCCGACCGGGTGTGGATCGTCGACCCCCTTGACGGGACCCGCGAGTTCGCCGAGCGCGCCGACGGCTCCTGGCGCACCGACTTCGCCGTCCACGTCGCCCTGTGGGAGCGCGGTGGTGGTCTGACCGCGGGGGCCGTCGGGCTTCCGGCGCGCGACCAAGTCTTCGACACCTCCCGACCAGCTCTGCCCGACATGCGCGACACCGCCGATGTCCTTGCCGGTCGTCGCCCGCTGCGCCTCGCCGCCAGCCGCAGTCGGCCGCCGGCCTTCGTCGCGGCGCTCGCCGAGCGCGGCGATGTCGAGCTCGTCCCCATGGGTTCGGCCGGCGTGAAGGTCGTGTCGGTCGTCGACGGGACCGTCGACGCCTACGTGCACGGCGGCGGACAGTACGAGTGGGACTCCGCGGCGCCCGTCGCGGTTGCCGAAGCGGCAGGGTACGTGTGCACGCGCCTCGACGGCTCCGAGCTCGAATACAACCGTGAGAACCCGTGGCTGCCGGACCTCTTCGTCAGTCACCCGGCCCTGGCGGCTCACCTGCGTCAGCTTCTCGACGTCGTCGGGGCGACCAACCAGGAAGGTGTCCAGCCGTGAGAAGCCGCGTCCTGAGCCAGCTCCGGAGCCTGGAAGCCGAGAGCATCCACGTCTTCCGCGAGGTCGTCGCGGAGATGCAGCGCCCCTGCCTGCTGTTCTCCGGCGGCAAGGACTCGATCGTGATGCTCCAGCTCGCCGCCAAGGCGTTCGCTCCGGCCCGCATCCCGTTCCCTATCATGCACGTGGACACCGGGCTCAACTTCCCCGAGGTCCTCACGTGCCGCGACCGCTGGGTGAACCGTCTCGGCATCCAGCTCGTCGTCGCCTCCGTGCAGGAGGCGATCGATCGCGGGCTCGTCCGGGAAGAGCCGAACGGCTCGCGGAACCGCATCCAGACACCCGTGCTCCTCGAGGCGGCAGAGAAGAACGGCTTCGACGCGCTGTTCGGTGGAGGCCGCCGCGACGAGGAAAAGGCACGGGCGAAGGAGCGGGTCTTCTCGTTCCGCGACGACTTCGGCCAGTGGGACCCGAAGAACCAGCGGCCCGAGCTGTGGAACCTCTACAACGGGCGGGTGCACCAGGGCGAGAGCATCCGCGTGTTCCCGCTGTCGAACTGGACCGAGCTCGACATCTGGTCCTACATCGCGGAGGAGGGCATCGAGATTCCGGAGCTCTACCTCGCTGCCGAGCGCGAGGTCGTCGAGCGTCACGGCATGCTCTACGCCGTCAACGAGTTCACGCCGGTGCGCGAAGGCGAGACCGCGGAGGTGCGGTCCGTCCGGTACCGCACGATCGGCGACGCGAACCTTACGGCTGCAGTCGAGTCGACCGCGTCCACGCTGCCGCAGGTCGTCGAGGAGATTGCGGCCGTGCGCCTGACCGAGCGCGGCGCCACGCGCGGCGACGACAAGGTCAGCGAGGCCGCCATGGAGGATCGCAAGCGAGAGGGCTACTTCTAAGACATGGCTACCGACCTGCTCCGTTTCGCCACCGCGGGCTCCGTCGACGACGGCAAGAGCACGCTCATCGGCCGTCTGCTGTTCGACTCGAAGACGATCTTCGCCGACCAGCTCGAGTCCGTCGAGAAGGTCTCCAAGGACCGCGGCAACGACTACACCGACCTCGCGCTCCTCACGGACGGCCTCCGCGCCGAGCGTGAGCAGGGCATCACGATCGACGTCGCGTACCGCTACTTCGCGACGCCGAAGCGGAAGTTCATCATCGCTGACACTCCCGGGCACATCCAGTACACCCGGAACATGGTGACCGGTGCGTCGACGGCCGACGTGGCCCTGATCCTCGTCGATGCGCGCAAGGGCTTCATCGAGCAGAGCAGGCGGCACACGTTCCTTGCGACCCTCCTAGGCGTCCCGCACATCGTGGTCTGCGTCAACAAGATGGACCTCGTCGACTACGACGAAGCCGTCTTCGAGAAGATTCGCGAGGACTTCACGGACTTCGCCGCACGCCTGCGGGTCAAGGACCTCACCTTCATCCCGCTCTCGGCGCTCAAGGGCGACAACGTCGTGGACCGCAGCGAGAACATGCCATGGTTCGACGGCTCGCCGCTGCTCAGCCATCTCGAGCGACTGCACGTCGCGAGCGACCGCAACCTCGTGGACGTCCGGTTCCCGGTGCAGTACGTGATCCGGCCGCACCAGCACGAACACCTCGACTACCGCGGCTACGCCGGGACCGTCGCGAGCGGCGTCATGAAGCCGGGCGACCGCGTCGTGGCGCTGCCGTCAGGGCTCGAGACGACCATCGCGTCCATCGAGACGGCCGACGGCCCGGTTGACGAGGCGTTTCCCCCGATGGCCGTGACCGTCCGCCTGACCGATGAGATCGACATCTCGCGCGGCGACATGATCGCGCGCCCGAACAACACGCCTGCGGCCGTGCAGGACATCGACGCCCAGGTGTGCTGGATGGACGAGACCGCGCCCCTCGTGCCGGGCAAGAAGTACGCCATCAAGCACACGACCAGGTGGGCTCGCGCCGTCGTCAAGCAGATCAACTACCGGGTCGACGTCAACACGCTGCACCGTGACGAGGAGGCTACCGCGCTCGGGCTCAACGAGATCGGCCGTACCCAGCTCCGTGTCACCCAGCCCCTGTTCGTCGACCCGTACCAGCAGAACTCGCAGACCGGGTCGTTCATCCTGGTCGACGAGAGCACCAACAAGACCGTCGCGGCCGGCATGATCGGCGGGCTCCCGCACACAGTCTGACCTTCGCTTTTCCCAGTTCGAGGAGACACGTACCTGTGGCACCCACCACCCCAGAATCTCTCGCGACCAGGCGGCGCGTCATGCTCCTCGTCACTGGAGCGGGACGCAGCGGGACCAGCTCGATGGCGGGCACCCTCGACCGGCTGGGGCTCCTTGTCCCCGAGCCGGTCGTGGGCGCCAACAAGCACAACCCGCGCGGCCACTACGAGCCCCAGTGGGTCGTCGACCTGCACAAGAAGTATCTGAAGCGGGCGCGCGTGAGCACGCTGGACGGCGACCCGGCCGCGGTGGATCTCGTCGACAAGGTATTTGCGACCGACGAGGTCCGTGGACAGATCCGGTCATGGCTCCGGGATCTCCCGACCGATGGTTCCGACGTCGTCGTCAAGGACCCGCGAACGTTCTGGGGAGCGAAGACCTGGACCGAGGTCGCACGCTCGGCCGGCTACGATGTCCGCTTTCTCACGATGTTGAGGCATCCCGCCGAGGTCGTCGGGAGCAGGAGTGCCCACTACTCGAGGGCGACCAACGAGCTGGAGCACCGACGCGAGGAGATCGCGAACCTCGCCGGCTGGCTCAATGTGAACCTCATCAATGAGGCCACCACACGTGGAGCGTCGCGTGCCTTCGTGCTCTACGAGGAGCTCCTGGCTGACTGGCGCCTCGCTCTTGCGCCGGCGGTCACCGACCTCGAGCTCGATCTGGGCGAGCAGCTCGCACCGGGACGGCACCATGACGTCGACGACTTCATCGAGCCGTCCCTCCGCCGCGTCGTCGCTACCTGGGAGGGCACCGACCTCCCCGAGACGCTGCGTGGTCTCGCGGACGACGCATGGACCGCACTTGCCGCACGTGCGCGCGGAGACATCGACGACCAGGACCTCGGCGAGCGACTGGACAGCGTGCGGACGAGCTACCGCGCTTACTACGAAGACTCGGCGATGGTCGTGACCAACAGGGTCAACCGGCAGACGTCGGATGCTCGGCGCGCGGGACGACGGGCATCGGTCGAAGGCCCCGGCGAGACGAGCGTCGCCACCCACACCTCCGGAATCTCTGCCAGGGACCTTGTCGGAGAGGTGTGGCGCCGTGGCAAGTCCAAGACCGGGCGAATCGTCGGTCGGTCGTCGCGATAGATTGGCGCCCACCTGTCACTGCGACCCCCGGAGGGTGCATGTCGAGCCACGAGGGCGGCACCAAAGCGATCGTTGCCGCGCTTTCTGCGAACATCGGGATCGCAGTCGTCAAGTTCGTCGCGTACCTGCTGACACACTCGTCGTCGATGCTCGCCGAGTCGGTCCACTCACTCGCAGACTCCGGCAACCAGCTCCTCCTGCTGCTCGGTGGTAAACGAGCCCGCAAAGCTGCCGACGTCGAGCACCCCTTCGGGTACGGGCGTGAGCGCTACCTGTATGCCTTCATGGTGTCGATCGTGCTCTTCAGTCTCGGCGGGCTTTTCGCGCTGTACGAGGCGTGGCACAAGTTCGAAGACCCCCACCCCATCGAGTCGTGGCAGTGGGTACCGGTCGCTGTGCTGCTCGCTGCGATCCTCATGGAGGGTGCGTCGTTCCGGACCGCGATGCGTGAGTCGAAGCAGGCCCGCGGGTCACGGTCCGTGTTCGAGTACATCCGCGCCGCGAAGGCTCCCGAGTTGCCGGTCGTGCTGCTGGAGGACTTCGGCGCGCTCGTCGGCCTCGTGTTCGCGCTCTTCGGCGTCGGGATGACCCTCGCCACCGACGACGGCCGCTGGGACGCTGTCGGATCGGCCGCTATCGGCCTGCTTCTCGTCGTCATCGCGGTCATCTTGGCGCTCGAGACGCGGTCGATGCTTCTCGGCGAGTCGGCCACCCCAGCGGATGTCGCGGCCATTCGCGCGGCGCTCGTGGGAGAGGGAGTGCCGTCCGTGATCCACCTGAGAACCATGCATCTGGGGCCGGACGAGCTCCTCGTCGCTGCCAAGATCGAGGTCTCGTCCACCGAGACCGCACCCGACATCGCCCGAGCCATCGACGATGCCGAGGCGCGTGTTCGGGCGGCCGTTCCGATCTCCACGACGATCTATCTCGAGCCGGATCTACGTCGGTAGTAGTTGGGTTCGGAGCGGCGGCGCGTGGTCAGGACAGTGGTTTCGGCTGACGTAGGATCCGTCCACCGTCCCGCGCTACGGTCCCATGGGGGGAACAGCGGGACGAAGAATTGAGGATCCATGATTCGCAGGATCATTGCCGCGGGGTCCGCGGCCGCCGGTCTTGTCCTCGCGGGGGCTGTCGCCCCGGCCGTCGCCGCCGGTTCGCCGTCGCCCGAGCCGCTGGCGGTCCACGTCACGACGGCGGACGTCGTCCTGAAGCCGCACGCGACCCGCACCTTGACTATCAAGGCCGCGCTGAGCCGTCCGCTCGCCAAGGGTGAGGTTGCAGCGGTCGTCGTCGGGCCCTGGGACTCCGACGACGTCGTACTCGTGCCGCTCGACGGTGCATCCGGCGGCAAGTCGCTCAGCACGTCGTTCCCGCTCGAAGCCGACACCCCGGTCGGGAACTGGGGTGCCGAGGTCGGCGTCTTCCAGGGCACCATCAATGACGTGTATGACGGTCACGTCGACCCGTTCGTCGACGTGACCACACGCTTCCACGTCAAGCTCCCGACGGCGTTCACGGTCAACGCGTCGCCGGAGCCGGCCGCGTACGGGGAGACCATCACGGTGGCGGGCTCCCTCACGCACTACTCCCAGACGGCCGAGAAGAACACGGTCTACAAGGGCAAGACGGTCGACGTGTACTTCGATCCGGCGGGCAAGGCGCCTCGCGCCAAGGTCGCCACGGTGACGACCGACTCCAAGGGCCAGTTCGCCAAGAAGTTCACGGCGAAGACCACGGGGGTCTGGAGCGCGCAGTTCGCGGGGACGTCGTCGTATGCGGCGGTCCGCTCGAACGGTGACAACGTGGCGGTCGCCAAGAAGAAGACGCACCTGACTCTGAACGCGGGCCCGGAGCCGGCGAAGAAGGGCTCCACGCTCACGGTCGCCGGACGTCTGACCCATGCGACGTCGGTGCGGGGCAAGGCGCACTACACCTCGTACCACGGCAAGACGTTGACGGTGTGGTTCAACCCCACCGGCCCGAAGGGCGCGACCAAGGTCGCCACCGTGACGACGAACGCGAAGGGCGAGTTCTCCAAGAAGCTCACCCAGTCGGTCGACGGCACCTGGCAGGTGACGTTCGCGGGGACGAAGACCTACGCGGCGGCGACTTCCAACAAGGACCACGTCGACGTGAAGTAGCGCGCGCTCGCCGTATCGGAAGGGCCCCTCTCCGTCGGAGAGGGGCCCTTGCCGTCACGTCGCGTGGATGACGGTGGCGGTGTCGGCTCTATCGGAAGGCCGCCATGACGGCCTTCTCGACGTCCGGTTCGAGCGTCCTCGAGAACGTCGCGGACATGTGCCCCTGGTCGAAGTAGGCGATCACGCCACCCACCACCCCACGGCACTCGTGGTCTGCGCAGAACCGGTCGGTCACGTCGAGGACGCTGACGTCACCTGAGCGGTCGGCCCTCGCGGCCCGGGCCAACGGGTCGTGCGGCACGGCGACCGTCTCGGGTGTCGCGCACGCGGTCAGGTCGTCCGGGTGCTCGGCGACGCAGTCCGGGACCGACGACGGGTGATAGGGGATGTCCGCGACCGCCAGGACGGGGATGCCGGAGCGCGTCCACGTCGACAACGTGTCCCCATAGAGCTCCTGGACCGTGGCGTCGTACTTGTCCGGGGGGACGCCTTCGAGCTGACGCCAGGTGCGGTTCGCCACGACGACCAGGTCGTAGCCGCCCTGCGCGACGGATCGGATCTGCCACCGGGCGAGGTCGAGACAGTTCTCGCCGGTCCCGTCGTCGAACACCTGAACCGCGTCGACGGTGTAGCACTCGGACGTCAGGTAGGTCGTGACCTGCCAGTCGTGCTTCTCCGCGAGGTCGGCGAGGGCCGGCTCCCAGGAGCCCGCGTGGGAGTTCCCGACGAGCGCGATCCGCGCCTCGGGGTGGGCGGTGCCGTACATGCAGGACTTGCGGGACGTGAACGGCGGGGAGTTCCAGCAGTGGTCCGCGTACACCCGGGCCTTGTCATCCTTGGCGAACGTGGCGGGTGTCAGCAGCTTCGTCCCGACGAAGTCGCACGTCGACGGGTGGCGTGCCGCGCCGGCGCCGACGCAGGTCGTGTCGCCGCGGAGCGCGTCGGCGACGGCGTCCGTCGCGGATGCGGCGGCGTGCTCTTCGTGCACACCCACGGCGGTCGCTGCGGTCGCGGTGACGCCCATGAGCAGGCCGCCGACGAGAAAGGTCCGCCAGAGCGGCCCCGCGAGGGTGTGGCTGTGCCGCACCGGGTCCTCGACCGCGGCCTTGGTGACCCGGCCGAGCAGGAACGCCACCGCCACGAGCGCGACCTTGACCGGCCAGGACAGCGGCCGGTCGAGCACGAACGGCACGATGACGAGCAGCGGCCAGTGCCACAGGTAGATCGAGTACGAGCCGTCGCCCGTCAGCTGCACGCCCCGCAGGCTCCACGCTCGGTCGGGAGATCCGACGACGCCGTCCGTCGCCGACGCGATCACCACCGCCGCCCCGACCGTGGGGAGCAGTGCGGCGATCCCCGGGAAGGGGGTGCCGTCGTCGTACAGGAAGGCTGCGGCCGTGATCGCCGCCAGCCCTAGCCAGGCGAGCGGCGCCCGTCCCGCCCGCGGGACGAGCCGGGCGCCGCGGACCTCGGCCAGACCCACCAGGCCCCCGAGCGCCAGCTCCCACATCCGGGTCGGCGTGACGAAGTAGGCGGCCGCCGGGTTCGTCGCCGTGTCGCGCAGCGAGAGCACCAGGGAGGCGATGAAGACCGTGGCGAGGGCGGCGCCCACGCACGGGAAGCGCCCGCGGGCCCGGCGTGCGCACCACAGCGCCGCCACGATGACCAGCGGCCACACGAGGTAGAACTGCTCCTCCACGGACAGGGACCAATAGTGCTGCACCGGGGTGGGCAGGTCGTCGGCGGCGAAGTAGTCCGTCGACGACGACGCGAGCGACCAGTTCTCCACGTAGAGCGCTGCGGCGGTCGTCTCGTGCGCGATGCGGGGCAGCGCCGTGGCAGGGAGGAACAGCACGCTTCCGACGAGGCTCGCCAGGAGGACGAGCGTCGCGGCGGGGAGCAGCCGACGCACGCGGCGACCCCAGAACGCACCGAGGTCGCGCCACCGCTGAGGCGGATTCGTCAGCAGGTGGGAGGTGATGAGGAAGCCCGAGATCACGAAGAAGACGTCGACGCCGACGTAGCCGCCGGTGAGCCGCCCGGGCCAGAAGTGCGAGAGGACGACGAGCGTCACCGCCAGGGCGCGAAGCCCCTGGATGTCGCGACGGGGCAGCGAGGTGTCTCGGGTGACCGGAGCGGCCGTGACATCGCTCGCAGCGGTAGTGGTCGCGGACATGTACAGGTATCCAGACGTGGGCGCCGAGTGCGCCCCCTCGGCGCACCGCTCAGGGTAGCGGAGCCGCTGGTCAGGACCGCTCGGGTGCCGCCGCCCACCTCCGAAGTCGTCCTCGGGAGCCCGCACCGATGGTCCGGTCACTTCTCCTGGCGGGCGGCCTTCGGGCTGAGTCGAGGAGTCGACGGCTGAACCGGCCGGGGGTCGGCCGCGGGGGCGGAGTCGTTCGGGGTGAGCCGCCGCTTCACCACGATCCACACGACGTTCCCGAGGACGAGCGCGGCGACGGCGGCGGCGACCACCCACCCCACCGGCGCTCCGATGAGCTTCAGGCCCGAGGCGAGGAGCAGGATCGCCAGCGCACGCCGGATGATGCCGCCGGGTGCGCGGCTCGAGACGTGCGCGCCGAGCCACGCACCGGGGATCGCGCCGATGAGCAGGGACGTGGTGAGCCCGAGGGAGAAGTCGCCGTAGAGCAGGTGACCGAGTGAGGCCGCGGCGACGAGGGGGACGGCCTGCACGAGGTCGGTCCCGACGACCTGGGACGCCTTGAGCGCGGGGTACATGAGCAGCAGGATCACGATCACGATCGATCCGGCGCCCACGGACGTCATGCCGACGAGCAGCCCGGCCACGGCGCCGAGCGCGACGGTCGGCAGCGGGCGGACGACGACGTCGGGGGAGGAGGGCTCGGCCGGTCCCTCGCCGAACGGCGTGCTGCGGCGGGTCATCTGGAGCACGGCGCGGACCACCAGGCCCGCGGACGCCAGGAGGAGGGCCACGCCGAGGACGACCTTCACTGCGTCGTCGAACCCGTCCCCGAGCGGTAGGACGCGGAGCAGCAGCACGCCGGAGAACGCGGCAGGCACCGAGCCGAGGCACAGCCAGCCCACCAGGCGAAGGTTCACGGTGCGACGGCGCAGGTGCACGACGGCGCCCGCGGGCTTCATGAACAGGCTCGCGACGACGTCGCTCGAGACCGCCATGAGGGGGTCGACCTTGAACACGAAGATGAGCATCGGCGTCATGAGGGCCCCGCCGCCCATGCCGGTCAGGCCGACCACGAAGCCGACGACGAGACCCCCGAGGACGAGGGCCGGTTCGATGCTCATGGCCCCGCGTGGCGGGTGGACGGGGTGCGGCCGATGGGGGCGACGGCCGTGCTGCCGGGAGGCATTCGGCGATGATAGAGCGACTCGTGCCGCATCGTGGACACTCGCTCCACCCTGTGAGACAACGCAACGCGCGACGGACGTGCTCCGCTGTTGGTGTGCCGTTTCCCCGTTGTCCACCGGACGGCGTCCTGGACCGGATAGCGTCCCGCCACCGTCCCGCGCCACGGACCCGCTGGGGAACAGCGGGACGGCGAACGGGGAACCCATGCTCAGAAGAATCATCGCCGCAGGCAGCGCGGCTGCCGGGCTCGTCGTGGCGGGAGCCCTCGCGCCCGCCGTGGCCGCGCCGACCGACCCCGCGCCCGTGAAGGTGCTCTCGGTGTCGGCGACCAGCGTCACTCTCAAGCCGCACCACACCGTGTCGATCAAGGTCACGGCGAAGCTCAGCCGTGCGCTGGTCGGCGAGGAGGAAGCGGACGTGATCGTCGGTCCTCACGAAGCGACCGGGCCCGACGAGCTCGGTATCGACGAGCTCACGCCCACGTCCGTGCCTACGACGCTCACCACCACGTTCACGGTGCCCGACTCCGTGCGCCCCGGGCTGTGGGACGTCGAGGCGGCCGTCTTCGCCGATTCGAAGGCCGAGGACCCGTCTGCCTACAGCGACGCCACCTTCCATGTGAAGCTCCCGACGGCGCTGAAAGTCGACGCGGGACCCGAGCCGGCCGCCGTCGGCGAGAGCCTCACGGTCACCGGGACGCTCACGCGCTACGGGCAGTCGACGGGCAGATACGCCTCGTACAGCGGACGCAAGGTCGACGTGTACTTCGACCCGGCGGGCTCGGCGCCGCGGACGAAGGTCGGCACGGCCACGACCGACGCCTCGGGCCGGTTCACGAGGAAGGTCACCGCGAGGACCACCGGGGTGTGGAGCGCCGAGTACGCCGGCTCGACGTACTACGCGGGCGTCCGGTCGGCGGGCGACACCGTCGCGGTCGTCAAGAAGAAGACCCGCCTGAGCGTCAACGCCTCACCCGAGCCCGTGAAGAAGGGTGCGAAGGTCACCGTCGCGGGGAGGCTGACGCACGCGACCTCCGTCCGCGGGACCCTGCACTACACGTCGTACCCCCACAAGACGCTCACCGTCTGGTTCGACCCGGCCGGCCCGAAGGGCGCGTCGCAGGTCGCGGCCGTCACGACGTCGTCGTCGGGCACGTACTCCGTGAAGCGCACCCAGGCGGTGGCAGGCACATGGAGCGTCCGATTCGCCGCGACGCCGAGCTACGCCGCGTCCGCAGGCAAGGACGCCGTCGCCGTGACGAAGTAGGCAGCGGGGCGCGCACGAGGCGGCGACCCCTCTCGCTCCGAGGGGCCGCCGCCTCTGGCCATGCGTCGTCGGCGCAGCGTGTGCCGTCAGCGGACCTTGAGCTTCACCGTCTTGGTCGTCTTGGCGGCGATCTTCGAGGTTCCCGAGTACTTCGCGACGATCTTCACGGTGCCGCGCTTCTTCGTCTTCGGCAGCGTGACCGTGATCTTGCCCTTGCGCGAGGACGTCAGCTTCACGGTCTTCACCTTGTGACCGTTCTCGTAGACCTTGATCGTGCCCGTGGGCTTGGTGATGCCCTTGACCGCGACCTTGACCGTGACCTTCGGCTTCGAACCCTTCTTGATCTTGGTGTGCGCGAGCCTCACGCTCGCCGCCGCCGACGCCTTGGTCACCTTGACCTTGGTACCCACCGCGATCGCCTCGACGTAGCGAGCCTTGGTGGCGGCGTCGGGCGAGAACGTGGCCGTGACCGAGTGGGTCTTCACGGACAAGGTCTTCGGCAGCGTGTAGGCGGCCACCCCGGCCGACGACGTCCGCACCGTCTTCAGCGTGCGCGAACCGTCCTTGAACGTCACGGTCCCGGTCGGTCGCACGCCGTTCGTCGTGGCGGTGCGCGCCGTCACCCGGACGGCGGTCTGCGCGTACCGCTGGGTCGTCGCGGTCCGGGCCACGGAGAGCCGGGCCTTGCGGTGCACGACGAACGACACGGACGCCGTCGCGCCCTGCGCGGCCACCCGGATCGAGACCTTGCCGCTGCGGGTCGTGAACGTCTTGCCGTCGGGAAGGTACGACGTGCGGTTCGACGCCGGTCCGATCGGCACGATCGCCTGCTCGTTCTTGCTCCAGTTGCCCCAGCTGGTCTCGCCCTGGCTCGTCGCGAGACGCATGACGCGCACCCCGTCGTCGACGGTGTAGTCGCCGCTGCCACCCATGTCGTAGGTGCCGAACGGTGAACCGAGGTCGGTCGCGGGGAACGTGACACCCGGCAGCGAGGGCCGATATTCCACGGTGTAGACCTCACCGGTGGACGGGTCCTTGACCTGCGCCGCTTGCAGACCGGCGGGCGCGCCCTTCTCGCTGGCTGGGACCGGCTGGAGCGTGAGCGCGGTCGTGTCGGTGACCGTCCGGCGCTGTGCCGTCGAGAGGAGTCCGAGCCGGATCTTCTGCGGCCCGGAGAGAGCCGGGATGCCCTTGTCGCCGTTTCCTCCGCCCATGACGTCGTACGGGTCGAGGTAGCTCGCCATCAGGCAGGACAACGAGGAGAACGCGCCGTCGCTCGCACCCTTCAGGCACCACCACATGCTGGCGTGCTGCAGTCCGAAGTTGTGGCCGAGCTCGTGAGCCAGCGACTGCCGGCTCTCGTAGAACTGGGACGCGTTCGCGTGATCGGCGGCGGCGTCGGACGCGCCGAACAGCGCGAACGTCAGACCGCTGTTGCCAACTGATGCCTTGGTCGGCGTCGTGCCGAGCCCCAGCATCCCGTTGCACGTCGTCAGACCATGCGGGTCGCCCGCCGCGAACGGGTAGAGGACGACGAGGTGTTCACGCGCAGCCGGTCCGGTCTTCGGGCTGCCGCCGCCCCACCAGTCCTGCTTGTTGCTCGTGACGGCCTTCGAGCCCTGGGTCCACAGCTTGGTGACGACCGACGTGTTGTCGGCGCTCGAGGACGACGAGCAGGTCGCGGTGGCTGTGACGTACTTGATCGTCTTGACGGTGAACGAGGCGCGTCCGTTCGTCTGGCCCGACCAGTATCCGGACACGTCTGAGACGAGCGAGCGCACGTCGGAGTCCTGGACCGTGCGCTTCTGCCCCTTGGGGGTTGCGATCACGACATCGAGCTGATGCACGGTCGACGAGGCCGTCGCCGCCGCCAGCCCGCCCAGGGTCTCGGAGCGGAGCAGCGGCGAAGGGTCCGCGGTCGGCGTCGAGCGCGGGGCCCAGGGGAGTGTGTCGTCCTGGTTGCTGCCCGCCGACGGCGACGCAAGAGTCCGCGACGGTGACGTCACGTGCGGCGACGGTGACGCCGCCACAGCAGGGACCGCCAACGAGACGGTCAGGGCGCTCGCCACGAGGGTCGAAGCGAGCGAGATGGCACGCCGTCGGCGCATGGTCCCCCCAGAGAATTCAGTGAAGCGCCGATGCTTCTGCTCGGCGGCATGAGAGTACCTGGTCAGCGGGCAAGAGCGAGCGGCCCGTCGCTCAGGTGAGCGACGGGCCGCCGGGTGAAATCGCGTGCGCCTCAAGCGGCTACGCGGACACCTGTCACTTGGCGTTCAGCCCCACCCACGAGAGCGTGGTCGCGACCGAGAAGTCGCCGGATCCCGCCGAGCCCATGCCAGAGTTGTAGCCGAAGGCGTCGACCTCCAGCGCGGTGGGCTCGTCGAGGGTGACGATCGCAGTCCCGGAGGACGTCTGCTCAAGGACGCCGGACGTGCCCCGATCCGGGTTCGCAACCCCGCCGGCGGGAGCCGTGGCGAACGTCGTGATGTAGGTGGCGGCAGGGAAGCCGTCACCCACACCCGAGTTGACCTGAACCTGGATCTGCGGGGTGGCGTCGGTGTCCGAGGACTTCCAGATGTCGGAGTTGACGGTGAGCAGGTATGTGCCCGCCGGCAGCACCTCGGTCGTGCCGACCTTGGTGTGCCCCTTGGTCCCTGTGTTGTTCACAGCCTTCCAGGAGCCGCCGAGCTGTGCGATCACAGCCGGGTCGAACGACTGGCTCTTCGGCGAGACGAATGCGTCCTTGCCGTCCTTGCCGTCCTGCCCCTTCGGTCCGGTGTCGCCCTTCGCGCCCTTGGCGCCGGTGTCGCCCTTCGCGCCCTTGGCGCCGGTGTCGCCCTTCGCGCCCTTGGCGCCCGTGGCACCCTTGGCGCCGGTCTTGCCCGTGAGCGCCTTCTTGGTGCTGGACGAGAGGTCGGACACACTGAGCGAACCGTTCTTGATGTCGGCGCCGGTGAGCGACGCGTTGGCGACGTCGGCGCCGTGGATCGACCCGTCCTTGATGTCGGCGCCGGTGAGCGAGCCGTTCTTCACGTCGGCGCTCGTGACGCTGTTGTTCTTGATGTCCGCGCCCGTGACGTACGAGTGGCTCTTGGCCGATGCGGTACCGCTGACGCCGAACGCGACGCCGCCGGCGATGACGGTCGCAGCGAGAATGCTGGCTGCGGCCTTACGAGGCAACTGCATGGTGACTCCTCAACAAAGTGGTTCTACCGCCGGACCGCAGGGGCGAGCCCGACGGGGGACAAGGTTCGCGCAACGCCGCGCGCAGGCATCTGGCTTGGCTAGTTACATCGCCCGGAGAAACGTTTCGTAGGTGCAGCGCTCGGCGCCGTTGCCCCCCTGCGGGCAGGACGGGTCCTGCCCCAGTGGCACGTACGCCCATGGTGAGAACGGGCCGAGCCGGACGTTAGCACCGGCAACAGACGAAGTGGGTCGCCCGCCCAAAAGCGACGCATCGGGGGCGGGTGAAATCGCGCGAACGGCACTTGGACATGTCGCTCCGGGTGCTACGTTCACGGCCGGCCTACTGGCGGGTCCTCCACGAACGTCCAGGACGGTCCGACTCTCTTACTCACGTTCATTCCCCTGGAGGATCCATGCGCCAGCTCTTCGTGGGCGGTCGCCGTGCCGCCGCGGTCGCTACGTTCGCCGCGGTCGTCGCGGCGGGTGTCACGACCCCCGCCGTGGCCGCGTTCGCCGCGCCGCACACCGCTTCGTCGGTCACGCTCGCCGCGAGCGCCGCCACCAAGCCCCACGTCACGTCGTCGCCGAAGTCGGTAGTCGTCGCCACCGGCCACGAGGCCACGTTCAAGGTCAAGTCGTCCGGCGCGCACCTCGCGTTCCGCTGGTACGTCAGCACGAACGGCAAGACGTGGAAGAAGATCGCGAAGGCAACTCACGCGTCGTACACGGTCAAGGCGAAGGCCTCGCTGAACGGGCACCGCTACCGCGTCGTCGTGAAGAACGTCCACGGGTCCGTGACCTCGAAGAGCGCCAAGCTCACGGTCGCGGTCAAGCCGCACGTCACGCGCCAGCCCCACGCCGCGGTCGTCGTGACCGGCAAGAAGGCGTCGTTCACGGTCCACGCGACTGGCAACGCGCTCCACGTCCAGTGGTACGCCAAGGCGCCGGGCAAGTCCTACGTGAAGGTCGCCCGTGCGGCGAGCGCCCGCTACACGGTCACGGCGAGCGCCGCCAAGAACGGGTACCGGTACAAGGCCGCCGTGTCCAACAAGGCGGGACGAGTCACGACGTCGTCGGCCAAGCTCACCGTCATCACGAAACCGAAGATCACGAAGCAGCCCCTCGAGGGGCAGCAGGTCGCGAGCGGGACCTCGGTCACCCTGTCGGTCCGGGCGTCGGGAGTCGGTCTCACCTACCAGTGGCAGTACGTCGACGACTCCGCCGACGGCGACTACGACTACCACGTGATCAAGGGCGCCACCGGGTCGACCTACACCTTCACGGCGACGACCAGGACGCACGACGACCTCCGCGTCGTCGTCTCGAACAAGGCCGGCAAGGTGGCGAGCGACGACTCGTTCGTCCTCGTCGACTCGTCGGTGGACGACCCGTACGGGCCCGACGGGATGGCGCTCCTGAACAGCTGGATCGTGACGCTCGACGCACAGGCCAAGGGCGGCGTGACCGTCGTCAGCGGCGACAACCCGACCACGATCAAGACGAGCTTCCAGGCGCTGCCAGGTAACCACGCGGAGGTCGGTGACCTGAGCTTCGCCCTCGTCGTCGACGGCCGCGAGTATCCGGCGACGGTGAGCTCCAAGGCGTACGCGGGCGGGGACTACGGGTTCGTGGCGACGGCGACGGCCGACGTGACGCGGAAGATGGCTGAGGCGGGTGTCTGGAAGGTCACCGACTCCTCCGGCAAGACGCCGGTGACGCAGTACTTCGCACAAGGCTGACCGGACCGCGAGCCCGAGGCCGGCGTCCCCGCGGGGCGTCGGCCTCCTCGCGTCCGGGTGCGGGACGGTCCGGGTGAAATCGCGGGTGAGGTCCGAGGCCACGTGCCCGATTCAGGTGGACTCATGGCGCTGACCAGCACTTTCGCGAGGTTACGATCAGCCGTCTCGTCAGTCGCAGGCCTTGCGCCGCGTGCCCCAGGAGTCCCGATGCGTTCCCTCCGTTCCCTGCTCGCCACGGCCCTCGTCGGCGGCCTCCTCGTGTCCGGCTCTGCCGTCGTCGCGACGTCCGCCCAGGCAGCACCCGTCCACGCAAGCGTCGCCGTTCATGCGGCCAAGGTGACGCCGACCAAGGTCACGATCAAGAAGATCGCCTCGAAGCGCGCCCCCTACAAGGGCAAGACGACGATCAAGCCGCGCGTGACGGCGTCGGGCAAGGTCTCGGTGAAGTCGAAGACGCTCACCGTGAAGCACGGCAAGAAGACCGTCGCGAAGAAGAAGAAGTCCGTGAAGCTCAAGGCGGGCACGTACAAGGTGACGACGAAGGTCACCTACAAGACGTACAAGCTCAAGACGACGACCAAGACCGTCACGAAGAAGAAGGTTGGCGTCGCGTTCGGGACCGACGTCACTGTGACCTGCAATGCGAGCACGGTGAGATTCGACGATGGCTACGGCGACCTCGTTGCGACGTGCACGTCGTCCCGCTTCGACGGAGCCCGCAAGGAGTCGATGACGCTCGTCGACATGGGGGACGGCACGTACTACGGCTTTGGCGACAACCTCGACGAGCTCACGACGCGCGTCGTCCCGCAGGTGGGTAAGCCTTTCAGTGCCACCCTGAACCCTGGCGACGACCTGAAGAAGACGTACAAGGCCAAGCAGACGACGACCAGGAAGGTCTGGTCGAAGACCAAGTCGAAGTCGCTCACCCAGAAGCTCGTCATCAAGAAGGGCAAGCGGCCCAACCACACCGCGCCGATCAGCGAGTGGAACTGCCCGAGCTGGGCGCCCATCAAGGGCAACGCCGACAGCGGCATCTACCACGTGCCGGGAGGTCGCTGGTACAGCCGCACCAAGCCGGAGATCTGCTTCACGACGCGCGCTGCTGCCGAGGCAGCTGGCTACCGCGCCTCCAAGAACGGCTGACCCGAGAGGGTCCTCAGCCTGCGCATGCCGCAGGCACGGCGAAGGCCGGCACCTGTTCGGGTGCCGGCCTTCGCGCCGTCGTGCAGGGGGAGGGCTCAGGAGCCGGACGTCTCCGTGGCGCCGGAGCCACCGGTCACGCTGGAGATGAAGTCGGGGTTCTTCTGGAGCCACGCGTCGACGGCAGCCTCGGGCTTGTCCTTGTACTGGTCGTCGTTGCGCATGAGGTTCTCGATCTCACCGATCTGCTTGTCGGTGAGCTTGAAGTTCTTCATCCACTTCGCGATGTCCGGGTGCTCGGCGGAGAAGCCCTTGTGCGCGTAGGCGTGGATCTGCTCGGCGTCGCCCATGAGGCCCTTCGGGTCCTCGAGGTCGCGGATCTTGAACTGGGTGTACGCCCAGTGCGGACGCCACAGGGTCACGGCGATGTTCTTGCCGCTCTGCTCCGCGCTCTTGAGGGACGCGAGCATCGCGGACGTCGACGAGGTCTGGAACTGGAGGTCCTCGAGCCCGTAGCCCGGGAGCATGTCGTTCTTCACGACCCCGGTCTCACCGGCGCCGGCCTCGATCCCGACGAGCTTGTTGTCGTAGTCCTTCGCGTACTTCTTGAGGTCCGCGATCGACTTGGCCGGCGAGTCCTCGTTGACGGCGATCGTGAGCTTGGCGTTGTCGTACCAGGTGCCCATGTCCTCGATCTTGCTGCCGTACTTCTTCAGGTAGGCGGCGTGCGTCGTCGGGAGCCAGGTGTCGGCGTAGATGTCGTAGCTGCCGCCGGCGAGGCCGGTGAAGATGATCCCGAGGTCGGCGGACTGCGTCTTCACCGTGTAGCCCTGGTCGGTGAGGATCTTCTTGATGACGTACGAGGCGGCCGTGCCCTCGTCCCAGCCAGCGGGCGGGAGCGCGATCGAGATCGTCTTGTCGCTCGACCCGGACTTGCCGGAGCCGGACGCGTCGTCGTCGGACGAGCAGGCGGCCACGCTGAACGCGAGGGCGGAGACGGCGACGGTGGCCGCGGCGTAGCGGGTGCGGCGTGCGGTGAACATCAGGGTTGTCCTTCCTTCGGCAGGCTCGCGCCTACCTGGGTCGGGGACCGGCCGTGGTCGGCCGGACGGGGAAAGGTGGGTGCGCCGTCGGGCGGGCGTGCCCGACGGCGCAGCCCGGGTCAGGCGCGGACCTTGGCCAGCGCCCGGGAGACGGGTGCGCGGCCGGCGAGCGCCGACGTCACGCGGTCGAGGAAGATCGCGAGGATCACGACGGACAGGCCGGCCTCGAAGCCGAGCCCGACGTCGATCTGCTGCAGCGCGGAGACGACGTCGCCGCCGAGGCCGCCGGCGCCGACCATGCCGGCGACGACCACCATCGAGAGCGACAGCATGATGACCTGGTTGACCCCGGCCATGATCGTGGGCAGCGCGAGCGGCACCTGGATCTGGCGAAGGATGCGGCGGTCGGTGGCGCCGAACGCGCGGCCGGCCTCGACGACCTCCGAGTCGACCTGCCGGATGCCGAGCTCGGTGAACCGGACCCCCGGGGCGAGCGCGAACAGCACGGTCGCGACGATGCCCGGGACGGCGCCGGTGAGGAAGATGATGACCGTCGGGATCAGGTAGACGAACGCCGGCATGGTCTGGAGGAGGTCCAGGACGGGTCGGACGACGCGCGACACGTGGTCGTTGCGTGCCGCCCAGATGCCGAGCGGTATCGCGATGATCAGCGCGATCACCGCTGAGACGAGCACGAGGGACAGGGTGTCCATCGCGTGGTCCCACTGGTCGACGCCCGCGATGACCACGAGCCCGACGAGGACGGTGAGCCCGAGCCGCCAGGACTTCGCCCACGTGGCGAGGAGCGCGAGCACGAGTGCGACGGCCCAGAACGGCGGGGTCGAGAACACCCAGTCGACGGCGTCGTACGCGCCCTGGAGCGCGTTCTTGATCGCGTCGAAGAAGCCCGTGAAGCTCGTGGTCAGCCAGTCGACGAAGCTGTTGACCCACTCGCCGAGGTCGATCCGCGGGACCAGGGTGCCGGTCTCGTCGTTCACGGCCAGCGTCGCGGCGGAGAGTGCTGCGGTGATCATCGGGCTGCTCCTTCCGTCGTGGCGGCCGCTTCGACGGGGGCGCCGTCCTCGACGCCCTCCAGGTCGGGGGCTGTGCCCTGCTCCGGGACCATCGCCTCGAGCAGCGCCTCGCGGTCGATGTGCCCGACGACGTGACCTGCGTCGTCGTGCACCGTGAGCGGGACGTCGCTCTCGGCCGCGGGGGCGAACAGGTCGGCGAGGGGGGTGTCCTCCGCGACCACGGGGACGCCGTCGGGCGTGGGGGCGGCGGCGACGCCGGCGGGCGATCCGGGCTCGCCGGTGGGCGTCATGACGGAGCCCGCGGTGAGGACGCGGGTGCGGTCGACGTCGTTCACGAACTGGGCGACGTAGTCGTCGGCGGGCTCGGACAGGATCTGCTCCGGCGTGCCGATCTGGACGACGCGGCCGTCGCGCATCACGGCGATGCGGTCGCCGAGGTGCATGGCCTCGTTGAGGTCGTGGGTGATGAAGACGATCGTCTTGCCGAGGGTGCGCTGCAGCTCGATGAGCTGCTCCTGCATCTCGCGGCGGATCAGCGGGTCGAGCGCCGAGAACGCCTCGTCCATGAGCAGGACGTCGGTGTCGGCGGCGAGCGCGCGGGCCAGGCCGACACGCTGGCGCATGCCGCCCGAGAGCTGTGAGGGCAGCGAGTCGTGCCAGCCCTCGAGGCCGACGAGGTCGAGCGCCTTGGCGGCGCGCTCACGACGCTCCGCCTTGTCGACGCCCTGGATCTCGAGGGGGTACGCGGCGTTCTCGAGGACGGTCCGGTGGGGGAGCAGCGCGAAGTGCTGGAACACCATAGAGACCCGGCTCCGGCGCAGCTCGCGCAGGCGGGCGCCGCTCACCGCGGTGAGGTCGTCGCCGCCGAGACGGACGTGACCCGCGGTCGGCGTCCACAGCCCGTTGATCATGCGGATCAGGGTCGACTTGCCCGAGCCCGACAGGCCCATCACGACGAAGATCTCGCCGGGGGCCACGTCGAAGCTCACGTCGATGACCGCGGCGGTGCCGAGGTCCTTGACCGCGTCGCGGCTCGCGCCCTCCTCGAGCCGGCGGACCGCCTTCTGGGCGCGGCGGCCGAAGACCTTGTAGACGTTCTCGACCCGGACCGCGGGGGACTGGGTCCCGGTGGTCCGGGCTGTGGTCGCACTCATGCGACTTCCACCTCCGTCAGGTTCTGTGCGGCGGCGCTGTGCACGGCCCCCAGCGACCCGCAGGTCGCGCGCCGAGGCGCGGCGAGACCCGCAGGGCGAGGGCCGGGGTCCCGGTGGACCCGGCGCCATGCCGACGTTCCACCTTGCCAAAATGCAGGAAGAATCTCGAACTCGCCGGGGGCAATCAAGGCCCGATCACCCCGGATCGGCCGGGCATGATCCGCGGAATGGTGCGGCTGAGAGCCGATCCCGGGTTGTTATGCCATTGTGACGTTGCGATCTCGGTCAACAATCGGTATCGCGCGCGGGCGCGCGCTCGCGCGTTCGATTGCTACGCGGCCCGCGCCGAGTGCGACGCCGGGTTCGCCGAGTGTGACGCCGGGTTCGCCGAGTGTGACGTCGGGTTCGCCGAGTGCGACGACGTCGCACTCGGTGAACGGAGCGTCGCACTCGGCGGTCAGGTATCGCGACGCAGACGACGGAGGCTCTGCAGCAGCTCGCCTTCGTCGGCGAGTCTTTCCTTGTCGACCTGTGCGAGTCGCCAGTCGCACGAGCGCACATCGTCCGCGCGCACCGCATCCTTCGAGGCCTGGGCTTCGAGGAGGTGATACTCGCCGTCGTACTCGATCCCGATCTTGTGCTCGCGCCAACCCATGTCGAGCCGTGCGACGAAGCGTGCGCCGTCGAACACCTCGATCTGTGTCTCGAGCCTCGGGAAGCCGGCCGTCACCACGACGAGGCGGAGCTGCGACTCCGGTGGCGACTCGGCCCCACCGTCCATGAGTGCGAGCGTCTCGTGGACACGGCGGATCCACCGCGCACCCGGGTTCCGGTCGACGACGGCCTGCACGCCGTCGAGGTCGATGCCACAAGGCGACGGGACGACGACTCCGGGGCGTGGCGTGCGCCGGACGCTCGTGAGCGGGTCCGTCGCCCGGGCGAGTGCATCGAGCCGGGGGACCGAACGGTGGACGAGTGGGTCGCGGGCGATGTCGTATGCCGTCCGCTCGACCGAGGTCACGGGACCCCACGGCGAGTCGACGACGTCGTCGCGGTGGAACGAACGGGCGCGAACCCGCAGGTGCGGGCGTCGGCGGATCCGGTCGGGCCGGAGGAATGCGACGTCGATCGGGCTGTCGTCCTCCGTGAACCAGTCGACGCCGTGCACCCACAGGGCCGTGTCGCCATGAAGGACGGCGTCGTCCGGGAGGAGCGTGCGGGCTGCACGGAGGCGCGCGGCGAAGACGTACGACATCTTCGCGGCGCCAGGGACGGCGGGCGTCGAGTCGGGCAGGAGGATCTCGCGATCGGGGTCGCCTGCGATCCGGGAGGTCGGGAGAGTGAGAGGTCGTCTCATGCGCTGCATGGTGGCGTCGGGCGTCCGGCGTGCGTCGTGGTGCGACCGCGCCCTGTGCACGACGGCGTCCGGCGCGGGACTGTGCGTCGCACTCGGCGGGCGGGGCGTCGCACTCGGCGAAGCTCGCGTCGCACTCGGCGGACGGAGCGTCGCACTCGGCGGGCCCGACTACCCTGGACGTGATCCGCCGCCCGCCAGGCGGCGTCCACCCCGCGCGGACGGGAGCCCCCAGCGCACGAGTCCAAGGAGCACGCATGTCCGAGAACGCTTCGTCCGCTGGGGCGACCGGGTTCGACGAGATCCCCGGCCGCTACAAGGTCCGCAGCCTGGCGCTCGCCGAGTCGGGCCGCCACCAGATCCGCCTCGCCGAGCACGAGATGCCCGGCCTCATGGCCCTGCGCGAGGAGTTCGGTCCCACGCAGCCGCTCGCGGGCGCCCGCATCGCCGGCTCGCTGCACATGACGGTCCAGACCGCCGTCCTCATCGAGACCCTCACCGCGCTCGGTGCCGAGGTGCGCTGGGCGAGCTGCAACATCTTCTCCACGCAGGACGAGGCCGCGGCGGCGATCGTCGTCGGGCCGGAGGGGACACCCGAGGACCCGCAGGGTGTGCCCGTGTTCGCCTGGAAGGGCGAGTCGCTGCCCGAGTACTGGGACTGCACGGAGCAGATCCTCGTGTGGCCGTCGGAGGACGGCACCGTGCAGGGCCCCAACATGATCCTCGACGACGGCGGGGACGCGACCCTCCTCGTGCACGAGGGCGTCGCGTACGAGCGCGCGGGCGCCGTCCCGGCCGACACGCGCCCCGGCGAGCCCGACCACTCGGAGGAGGCGAACGTCGTCCGCGCCGTGCTGCGCCGCGCCCTCGAGGCCGACCCGCTGCGCTGGACGACCGTCGCGGAGAGCCTCCTCGGCGTCACCGAGGAGACCACGACCGGCGTCCACCGCCTCTACCAGCTCGCCGAGCAGGGCCAGCTCCTGTTCCCCGCGATCAACGTCAACGACTCCGTCACGAAGTCGAAGTTCGACAACAAGTACGGCATCCGCCACTCCCTGCCCGACGGCATCAACCGCGCCACCGACATCCTCATCGGCGGCAAGGTGGCGTTCGTCGCGGGCTACGGCGACGTCGGCAAGGGCGCGGCCGAGGCGTTCCGCGGGCAGGGCGCGCGCGTCATCGTCTCCGAGATCGATCCGATCTGCGCCCTGCAGGCCGCGATGGACGGCTACCAGGTCGCACGGCTCGAGGACGTCGTCGGCGAGGCCGACTTCTTCATCACCACGACCGGCAACAAGGACGTCATCCGCACCGAGCACCTGGTCGCGATGAAGGACAAGGCCGTCGTCGGGAACATCGGCCACTTCGACAACGAGATCGACATGGCCGGTCTCGCGCAGGTCCCGGGTGTCGTGCGCACCGAGATCAAGCCGCAGGTCCACGAGTGGACGTTCACGGAGGCCGGGCCCGACGGCGAGGCCGCGGGGCGCTCGATCATCGTGCTGTCCGAGGGCCGCCTGCTCAACCTCGGCAACGCGACCGGCCACCCGTCGTTCGTCATGAGCAACTCGTTCTCCAACCAGGTCATCGGCCAGATCGAGCTCTTCACCGACGGCGCAGGCAGCGCCGCCGGGTCCTCCCAGGACGACGGCGCCCGGCAGTACCAGCGCGAGGTGTACCGCCTGCCCAAGATCCTCGACGAGAAGGTCGCCCGCCTCCACCTCGACGCGCTCGGGGTCCGGCTCAGCGAGCTCACGAAGGACCAGGCCGACTACCTGGGCATCCCGGTCGAGGGCCCCTACAAGGCCGACCACTACCGCTACTGACCGCGACACGATGCGCCTCATCCCGCGCGGATGAGGCGCATCGGGCGCGCCGTCTGGTTCGCTGGCCGGGTGACCGAGAACACGCCGCTGACCGACGGCGAGCGCACCGAGCTGGAGTCTCTCCGCGCGGAGGTGACGCGCCTGCGGGCCGTGGCTGCGTCGTCGGGCGGGCCGAGCCCGGGCGTGCCCGACGGCGGCACGACAGCAGGGGAGGCAGGCCGGGCCGCGGGGTGGCTCCGCTGGACGGCGACGGGTGTGCTCGTCGTGCTGGCCGCGCTCCTGGCGATCTCGGCGGTGGGCGCGCGCTACGTGCGCAGCCAGCTCCTCGACACCGACCGCTACGTCTCGACGGTCGCACCCCTCGCCGGCGACCCCGCCGTGCAGGACGCCGTCGCGTCCAAGGTCACGGACGCGCTCGTCCAGCAGCTCGACCTCGAGACGCTCACGCGCGACGCGCTCACGGCGATCACCGACAACGCGCCCCGCGTGCCCGACGCGATCGTCGGGCTGGCGCCGGTCCTCGCCAGCCAGGCGAACGGCTTCGTCGGCGACCAGGTCACGCGCTTCGTCCGGTCCGACGCGTTCGCGAACCTGTGGGTCCAGGCCAACCGGGCGGCACACGCGAACGTCGTCGCGGTCCTCACCGGAGGCAGCGGCCGCGCCCTCACCGCGACGCGGGACGGCGCCGTCGTCCTGGACCTCGGACCCGTCGTCGACGCCGTCAAGCAGCAGCTCGTCGCCCGCGGGCTCACCTTCGCCAGCACCATCCCCCAGGTCTCGACGACCATCACGGTGTTCCAGTCCTCCGACCTCGCGAAGGCGCAACGCTGGACCCGCGCGTTCGACCGCCTCGCCACCTGGCTGCCGTGGATCGCGCTCCTCGTCGCCGCGGCCGCCATCGGGGTCGCGCCCCCGGGGCGCCGGCGCCGGGCCGTCGTGGTCGTGGCGTCCGCGGCGGCGGTCGGGATGATCGCCCTCGGGATCGGGATCACCGTCGGGCGGGCCGTCTACCTCGGCGCGATCCCGGCGCACGTGCTGCCGCCGAGCGCCGCGGCGGTCGTGTTCGACACCGTCGTGCAACCGTTGCGCGGCACCCTCCGGTTCGTCCTGGTCGTCGCCCTCGTGGTGGCGCTCGCGAGCTTCCTCGTCGGACCGAGCGGCGCCGCGCAGGCCGTCCGCAACGGGTTCATGTGGCTGGTCGGGCGGGCGTCGGGCGGGCACGCAGGCGACGTCACCCGCGAGCCCACGCCGTGGGAGGCATGGATCGCCCGCTACGCGCTGCTGTTGACGGTCGCGCTCGTGGCGCTCGGGGGGCTCGTCCTCGTGTTCTGGCACTACCCGACCGGAGCGGTCGCGTTCTGGATCGCGCTCGTCGTCGTGGTGCTGGTCGTCGCCGTGCAGGTCCTGGCGGCCCCGGGTCGGCACGCCCGCGACCGCACCCGCGTCGGCGAGTCCCGCGCGGTCTGAGCGGCGCGCGCGTCGTCGGACCGCCGTTGCACTAGCGTGGTCGGATGCTGCGACGGCGCACCGACACGGCCCGCGGACTCGTCGTCGGCGGCCCGGCGCCGGTCACGGGGGATGTCCCCCCGTCAGGACGGCGGCGGCCCGGCTCCATCTCGCGTGCCGGCGACGACACGATGGAGGCATGAGCACGACGACCATGGCTGCCACCGCCCCCGGACAACCGTCCTCGACGCCGCCCGCGCCGACCGAGCAGTCGGCGCCGCAGGCCACCACCCCCGCACGGCTCGAGCCCGTGGGCTTCTTCAGCGGACCCTTCAAGCGGCGCACCTGGAGCGAGCTCCTGTTCCTGGTGTGCACGCTCGTGACGAGCTCCGTCGGGCTCGCGTACTTCTTCTTCACCATCGGCGCGGGCGCCGGGTTCGGCGTGACCGTCGTCGGGCTGTACGTCGGCGGGTCGCTCGTCGTCGGTGCGCGGATGTGGGGCTCGCTGTACCGGGCGGAGGGGCGCGCGCTGCTCGGTGTCGACGTGCCCGCCCCCGTGCCGTTCCGCCGCGGACGCGGCTTCTGGGGCGGCATGGGCCGCATGCTCGGCGACACCGCCGGCTGGCGGGCGCTCGCGTTCCTGTTCCTGTCGTTCGTGACGAACCTCGTCGGGGCCGTGTTCTCGCTCGTGTTCCTCGCGTACGGGCTCGGCGGCCTCACGTACGGCATCTGGTACCGCTGGCTCCCGCTGCAGCAGGCCGACGACGGCAGCTGGCACCGCGGCGCCCAGTACGGACCCGGGTGGTTCGTCGACACGCCGGCACGCATCTGGGCGCAGGCCGGCGTCGGTCTGCTGCTGCTGTTCCTGTGGCCGCAGATCCAGCGCGGGTTCGTCCACCTGACGCGGCTCCTCATCGTCAACCTGCTCGGCCCCACCCAGGCCAGCCTCCGCGTCGCCGACCTCGAGCGGTCCCGCGGCCGCACCGTCGAGGACGCCGACGCCCGCCTCCGCCGCATCGAACGCGACCTCCACGACGGCACCCAGGCCCGGCTCGTCGCCGTCGCCATGCAGCTCGGCGAGGCGAAGGAGCAGCTCGCGGGGGCGTCGTCGGGCACGGAGAGCGACGACCCGACCGTGGCCGACGTGCTCGGGCTCGTGACCCTCGCGCACGACTCCACCAAGGAAGCCCTCACCGAGCTCCGCGAGATCGCGCGCGGCATCCACCCGCCCGTGCTCGACAACGGGCTCGCCGCGGCCCTCGGTACGCTCGCCGCGCGGTCGCCCGTGCGGACCGTCGTCGACGTCGACCCCGCGCTCTCCGAGCGTGACGCCCTCGCGCCCGCGATCGAGGCGCTCGCCTACTACGTCGTCGCCGAGCTCGTCACCAACGCCGCCAAGCACGCTCACGGGTCGACGGTGTGGGTGCTGGTCGAACCCGCCGCCGCAGCGCGGCCCCCGGCCCCCGGCTCGACCTCGCCCACGCACTTCGTCCGGATCCGGGTCCGCGACGACGGTGTCGGCGGCGCGGCGGTGAACCTCACCGACCCGCGGCCGGGCGAGGGGAGCGGGCTCGCCGGTCTCGTGGAGCGCGTCCGCGCCGTCGACGGCACGCTCGACGTCGTCAGCCCCGCCGGCGCCGGGACCCGCGTCGACGTCCTCCTGCCCACCGTCGTCCCCGGGGAGAAGTAAGTGCGCATCCTCATCGCGGAAGACTCCGCGATCCTCCGCGACGGCCTCGTCGCCCTGCTGCAGCGGCGGGGCCACGAGGTCGTCGGGGCCGTTCCCGACGCCGACGCGCTCCGCGCCGCCTACGCCGATCTCGTCGGTCCGGGTGGAGCGGGGGCGCCGGACGTCGTCGTCGTCGACATCCGCATGCCCCCGACCTTCACGGACGAGGGCCTGCGGGCGGCCATCGAGCTGCGCGCCGCCCATCCCGGGCAAGGCGTGCTCGTGTTCTCGCAGTACGTCGAGACCCAGTTCGCCTCCCGGCTCCTCGCCGACGACGCGCGGGGCCTCGGCTACCTGCTCAAGGACCGCGTCGCCGACGTGGGGGAGTTCCTCGCCGCGCTCGAACGGATCGCCGGTGGGCAGACCGTCCTCGACCCCGAGGTCGTCACCCAGCTCATGGGTGCGTCCCGCGGCGACGACGGGCTCGGGCGGCTCACCCCGCGCGAGCGCGAGGTCCTGGAGCTCATGGCGCAGGGGCGGTCGAACGGCGCGATCGCCGAGGCGCTGTTCCTGTCCTACGGCGCGGTCGAGAAGAACGTGACGTCGATCTTCGACAAGCTCGACCTGCCGCAGGACGCCGCCGACCACCGGCGCGTGCTCGCGGTGCTGCGGTACCTGCGGGGCTGAGGCGCCGCTGGCAGCTCGCGTGCTGGGCCGCACCTAACTTCTCGCGCCCCCCAACACCGGACCGGTCGAGCGTGGGCCGGCGCGCCTGATCCGTCCCGTTCGTCCCGTGTTCTGGGTGAATCGGGGCCGCGGCTTCCGGTGTCCGTGTTGGTGGGCGTCGGAAAGCGTCGCCGACCGTGCGCGGGACCCGCGTGGCGGGCTGACCCGACGCGCGAAGCGCCGAGGTCGGCTCAGCCCGTGCTCGACCCCGGATCGGCAGAGATTCACCGTGCGAGGCCCACCCACAGGTGCGCGTCGGGCCTGCTCGTCCACAATGGGGCCCCAGCCGTCGGCGGCGAACTGCTCTCCTGTGGCAGACCAATGCCATGAACCCGCTCACTGATCCACGGACCTCGAGGCGTGGACGCCCCCGGTCGGCTCCGCGCGGCATCGTCCGCGCCCGCCTCGTGCGCGCCGGCGGTGCAGCGCGCTACTCCGAGCTCGTCCGTGACACCGCTGACCGGACCGAGCTCGTCAACCTCGTCCGCAGCGGTGCCGTGCTTCGGGCGGGGCGGGGCACCTATGTCGTGCAGCCGGTCGCCCCTGAGCTCGTGAGCGCGGCGCGGTTCGACGGGTTGGTCACGTGCGTGAGCGCCGCACGACTGCACGGGCTGCCGCTGCTCGATCCGCCCGCACGGCCCCACCTGCTCGTCCCGCGCAACCGCAGCGGCGGGGGCCGATCGCGAGCCGAGCTCGAGACGGTCGTCCTGCACCGGGCGGACCACGACGGCGGCACGTCTCCGCACACGGCAGGACGGGTGCAGGACCCAGCGCGCGCCCTCGCGCGGATGCTCGCGTGCTGCCCACGCGACGACGCCGTCGTCGCCCTGGACCACGCCCTCTACAGGAGGCTCGTCACCCACGCCGACGTCGCACGACACCTCGGCCCGCGGGCGCCTGATCGGGTGCGTCGCGCGCTGGCGCTCGCGGACGCCGGCGGCCAGTCGATCATCGAGACCCTCGCGCGGCTCGCGCTCGTCGACGCGGGCTTCGTCGTCCGGACGCAGCCGAGCTTCGCCGGGGTGGGCGACGTCGATCTCCTGGTGGAGGGCCGGGTGATCGTCGAGTGCGACGGGTACGAGTTCCACTCCTCGCGGGCTGCCTTCCGGAAGGATCGGCGGCGCGACCGGGTGCTTCACGCGTACGGCTACGTGGTGCTGCGCTTCACCTACGAGGACATCGTCGACGACCCCGGCTGCGTGGTGCGGGCCGTGCGCAGGGTGCTCGCCGCGCAGGTGGCTCACGGTCCGGTCGAGGGTCCCGTCTGCTGGCCACTCGGGCGTCGTCGGTCCTTCCCTGGCGCACGCCCCCTGCTGTCGGGGGATTCGCACGCAGAGCAACACCGTGCCGAGCGCCCTGCGCTCGGTGGCCCTAGGGTCGGCCCTCACAGGAGTCGAACGGGGTAGTTCGCCCCTCTTGGCTGCGGTGTTTCCGGGCCGGCGAGAGAGTGCGTGTTGCTTGGCGTGACAACTCGAAGGTGGCGAAGGTGCCGCCTGTGGGTCTCCTGGCGATCTGTCCGGTTCGTGCCTCCCGGGTTGCGTCGGACGGTGTCGTCTTCGTACGGTCGAGAAGATCACGAAACGATAACGACCTACGGCTGTGCGAGCACGTGGCACGCAGGACCGACACCGAGGACGCGGCGCGCCGCCGCCTCCGAGGGGAGGCACATGACCGCGCCGGCACCGACCCCGACGACGCCCGCGACCAGCACGACCAGCACGACCAGCACCCTGGCCGACACGCGCGCCACCGGGGCGCCGACGACCCGCACGAGCTCGATCCCGACGCCCTCGGCGCCGGCGAACGACGCCACGACCCCCACGGCTCCGCGGCAGCAGCGCGAGCGCTTCGCCCTCGTCGACGGCCTCCGACTGCTCGCTGCGCTGGGCGTGGTGCTGTACCACTTCACCGCCCGTACCAACCCGGCCTGGCACACGGACGTGGCGCGGGTCTTCCCGAACTTCGGCAGCGTCACGGTCTACGGGGCGCTGGGCGTCGAGCTGTTCTTCATGATCAGCGGGTTCGTGATCCTCATGAGCGCGTGGGGCCGGTCGGTCCCGTCGTTCGTGGCCTCGCGCATCGGCCGCCTCTACCCGGCGTACTGGCTGGGGGTCCTGTCGACCGGCTTCCTGCTGCTCGTGGTGTGGCCGCGCAAGGACCTGGGCGTGCACGACGTCGCCGCGAACCTGACGATGGCGCAGTCGGCATTCGGGATCAACGACGTGGACGGCGTGTACTGGACGCTCTGGACGGAGCTCCGGTTCTACCTGCTGGTGGGGCTGCTCATGATCTGGGGGTTCACGCCCCGGCGGGTCACCGGACTGTGTGCCGTCTGGCCCCCGGTGGCCTGGTTCCTTGCCGTCGGGCTGCCGCAGGTCGGCGTGCACGTCGACTGGTCGTCGTGGCCGGGCGGGATCAACTGGCCGGCGGCGTTGCTGGTCGACCAGTACGCGGGCCTCTTCGCGGCGGGGATGATGGTGTTCCTCGTCGCCCGGCACGGCGTGACGCCGGCCCGGCTGGCCGTGCTCGCGTCGAACGTGACGCTCGTCGTGTGGCAGCTGGCACCACGGCTGCAGGGCCGGTTCGCGGGGACCACCGAGCACGCGGTCTCGACCGGTGTGATCCGGGTCGGTCTGCTGGTCGCGCTGGGCGTGCTCCTCGCGGTGACGTGGACGCCCCTGCGCCGGGTGCGCTGGAACTGGCTCGTGCTCGCCGGCGCGCTGACCTACCCGGTGTACCTGCTGCACGAGTGGTGGGGCTGGTGGCTCATCCACCTGTTCCCGGCCGGTGTGCCGGCCTACCTGACGCTCGCGACGACGCTGTTCGTCGTCCTCCTGGTCGCCGCGCTCGTGCACCACGGTGTCGAGCGCAGGGCCGGTCCCGCGCTGCGCCGGCTCGTCGGCGACGCGCTCACCCGGACGTCGGAGGCGCTCAGCCGCGTCGTCCCGAGGCCGCGCGAGTCCTGAGACGGGCGACCCGAGGGCGGGCCGGGGGACGTCCCCCGGCCCGCCCTCGCCCGTCCCCAGAACCAGGTCGGAGGAGCACGCCATACCGCGCTGACCTGCGGTTTCGAAGGATGGAGACGTCCCCGAGGAACCGTCCCAGGAGCGTCTCATGGCGATCGCCGCACCCCCGTCCCGACCCCGTCCGGCGACCCTTCCGGAGCGCCGCCCTCACCACCGCGCCGTCGTCCGCCCGACCCGCCCCGCGCTCCCGCCCCGCCCCGCGCGTCCGGCCCGGCCGCCCCGCGACCTGTTCGTGGACGTGGTCCGGGCACTCGGGACGCTGGGCGTCATCGCGCTGCACTGGTCGATGGTCGACGCGAGCATCAGCGCGGGTTCGCTGCACGTGGGCAACGCGCTCGGCACCGGTCCGGGCTGGCTCCTGACGTGGCTCATGCCGCTGCCGCTGCTGTTCTTCGCGGCGGGCGCTGCAGCCGGCCACGAGCGGCGGGTGACGACGCGCGGCACCTGGGCCCTGACCGTCCACCGCGTGCGCCGGCTCGTCCGGCCGGTCGGGATGCTCTTCGGGGTGTGGGCGCTCGCGGCGGTCGCGCTGCGGGCGCTCGGCGTGCCCGACGGCGTCGTCGTGCCGGTGCTGCACAAGGTGCCGCAGCCGTTGTGGTTCCTCGGCGTGTACCTGGCGCTGACGGCGGCGACCCCGCTCGTGGTGCGAGCGGTCCGGCGGCTGGGGAAGCGGCTGCCGGCGGCGGTCGGGCTGGCCGCGGTCGCCGTCGTCGGGGTGGACTACCTCCGGATCGAGGCGGGGCACCCGGCGGCGGGCTGGCTCAACCTGCTCCTCGTGTGGCTGGTCCCGTTCGCGCTCGGCGTCGCGCACGCCGAGGGCACCCTCACGCGCCGTCCGGCGGCGCTCGTGGCGGGCGCGGTGGGCGGGATCGCTGCGGCCGTGACGCTCGTCGTCGCGGGCCCGTACCCGATCAGCCTCGTCGGGATGCCCGGTGACGCGATCTCCAACCTCGCCCCGCCGACGGCGCCCGTGGCGGCTTTCGGCATCGCCCAGGTCTGCCTCGCCCTTCTCGGGCGGGACACGCTGGCCTGCTGGGCGTCGGGCCGCGGTGCGAGGCTCGTCGCGTGGGTGAGCGCCCGCTCGATGACGCTCTACCTGTGGCACCTGACGGCGATGTTCGCGGTCGCGGGCGTCGTGATGCTGGGCATGCACGAGCGCCTGCCCGTGCCGTGGTCCACCGACTGGTGGTCGACGCGGCTCACCTGGTTCGCCGCGATGGCCCTCGCCCTCGGGGGACTCGTGGCTCTGTTCGGAAGGGTCGAGCGCCTGCGGTGAGCTGCGCCGTCGGGGGCCGGGTCAGCTCTTCGCGGTGAACGACGACACCCATGCCGCCGGGAAGCCGAAGCGTGCACGGAGCGTCTCGGACTTCCCGGTGATGCTGGCCTTCTTGCCCGAGGTCGACGTGGCGGTCAGGGTCCGCATCTGGCCGCTCGAGTACTTCGAGGACACGCTGATCGACTTCACGTCCGGAAGCCCGAACACCTTCTTCGCGGTGGCCTGCGACACGCTGCGCGTCCATGAGCGGAAGGAGTTGCCGGGGGCCTTGAGGCTCCATGAGTCCGCGACCGACTGCTCGTACGGCACCTTGCTGACCCAGACGTCCTGCGAGCTCGCCGTCCGCCCGCCCGACGACGAGTAGTAGTGCGTCGCGACCACCTTGCCGCCGTAGGTGAGGGCCTTTGCCTTGGTGTCAGAGCTCACGGTGGCGTTGACGGCGGCGACCCAGAGCTTGCCGTAGTAGCCGTTCGTGCCCTCGTCCTGCTTCTTCCAGCCGGTGTAGTTCTGGTCGCGGACGTCGTCGACGACGTTGCAGGCGCACCTCTTGTTCTTGCTCCCCAGCTTGGTGAGCGCGTAGCTCCGGGCGACGACGGCCTGCGCAGCGAGCGCCGACCTGCCCTTGCCTGCGCCCCACGACGACGGCATCTCCGCGATCCCGTACAGGTACTCGGTGTTGAGGGCGACGTCGTTGACGACGTTCGGGTGACCGTCGATGTTCGTGATCGTGAACCGGCCGTTGCGGTAGGAGCCCTGCGCGCCGTTCACGGTCGCGACGGCCTTGGTCGAGGTCGACTTGTAGTACCTCGTCCCGGACCAGTGGATCCGCAGCGTCGAGTCGGTGTACTTCTTGGTGACGGTCTTGGAGCCGCTCGTGACCTTGAACGACGCGGTGACCTTCGAGCCGCTGACACCGATCGTCACGGTGATCGGCGCCTTGCCCTCGTAGAGGGTCGTGCCCTTCGCCGAGCGCAGCCGCCAGGTGCCCTTGTCGACGTGGACCGTCGTGGACTTCGCCGTGTCCGAGTAGCGGCCCGCCGCGTACCCGTAGGGCTCCGGGCCCCAGACCTGGACGGCGATGCTCGTGGGGGTCGTCACGGTCTTCGGTGTGGTGCCCTTGTAGTAGGTCTTGAGGATCGTCGTCGAGCTGTGCCCGGCGAGCGCCATGTCGTAGGCGCCGTACTGCGACATCCCGACGCCGTGCCCGTAGCCGGAGCCGTTGGCCGTGAAGGACGACGGCGCCTTCGCGGCTGCAGCCTTGACCGTCACCCGCACGGTGCTGCTCGTCGCCTTGCCGGACACGACGAGCCGGTAGGACGCCGTCGTCGACGGCTTGAGTACGACCGTGCCCGTGCCCTTCGTGATCTTCGCCGACTTGGACGTGGTGACCCACTTCGACCCGCTCTGCTTCTGGAGCTTCGCGACGGCCGACGAGACCTTCGCGCCCCGGTACGTGAAGGTCGCGGTGAGGGTCGTCGACCTACCCTTCGTGATGGTCGACGCAGCTGCTTTGGCTCCGAGCGCGTAGGGCGCCTTGATGGTGAGCGTCTTGGCCGCGGAGTAGACGCCCGAGGACGTCTTCACCCGGAACACCGACGTGGCGTGCGGCTTGACGCTGATCGTCCCGGTGCCCTTGCTCGACGTCTTGATCGCGCCGAGCTGGTACCAGACCCCGTTGACGCGCTGCTGCACCGCCGCGGTGCCTGCGTGCGCCTTGCCGCCGACCTTCCACGTCGCCGTGAGCTTCGTCGACACGCCCTGGTACGCGCTCGACGGTCCCGTCAGCGTGATGCTCGTCGTCGCGGCCTGCGCCGGCGCGGCGAGCCCGGCCAGGCCGAGCGTCAGCCCCGCGGCGAGCCCCGCGGACAGGCCTGTCATGACCGCGACGTCGCGGATTCGCCCCAGTGTCCCCATCGGTCCACGGTGACACGGTGGTCCGGATTCGTCACCCGGAGCGACGTTCTAGCAGGTCACGCCCCCGCCCGACGGCGCGGGGTCACTTCTTCGGGGTGAACGACGTGACCCAGGCGGCGGGGAGCCCGAGGGTGGTCCGCCACCAGTCTGCGCTGGCCGTCACAGTCGCCGTCGTGCCGTCGGCCGACGTTCCCTTGAGCTCCCGGACCTGGCCGTCATGCTCACCCGTGTCCGTGGGGTAGCGGTCCGAGACGCTGATCGACTTCACGTCCGTGAGCGGCGTGCTCGCGTACGAGAAGATCTTCTTGGCCTGTGCCTGGGTGATCGAGCGGGTCCACGAGACGTAGGGATTGTGGGTCCGCGACCCGTTCGTCTTCGCGGGGTCTGGCTGCGAGCGCAGGTACGGGAGCGGGCCGGAGGCGTTCGTGCCCTGCCAGACGTCCTCGTTGTTCGCAGTGTGGCCGCCCGAGGCGGCGAAGTACGGCGTCTGGATGGGCTCGCCACGGTACGTGACGACCTGCGCACTCGACGCGTTCGCGACGGTGGCATTCACCGCCGAGACCCACAGGTCGCCGTAGGAGCCGTGCTGTCCCTCGTCCTGCTTCTTCCAGCCCGTGTAGTTCTGGTCGCGGACGTCGTCGACGACGTCACAGTTGCACTTCGGGTTGAGCGAGCCGACCTTGCTGAGCGCGTACGTGCGGGCGATGACGGCCTGGGCCTCGAGGGCAGCCTTCCCCTTGCCGGCGCCCCACGACGACGGCATCTCCGCGATGCCGTAGAGATACTCGGTGTTGAGCAGCACGTCGTTGACGATGTTCGGCCGCGTGCCGATCGCGGTGACGTCGAACCAGCCGTTGTGGTAGAGCCCCTGGCTTCCCTTGACGGCGGCGGTGCCGGAGTCCCAGTGCACCTCGTAGCTGGACGCCGACGAGCTGGCCGTCACGGGCGGCGTCGCGATCGAGCCGTTGAGCAGCGCGAACGTGAGCTTGCCGTTCACGACAGAGATCCGCAGGTCTTGCGCGGCCGATCCGTCGAGCACCGTGGTCAGGGCGTCGTCCGCCGTCAGATGCCACGGGCCGCCGAAGGTGATGGTCGTCGTCTTCGCCGTGTCGGAGTACGTCCCGGCGGGGTAGGAATAGGGCTCCGGGCCCCAGACCTGCACCTTGATGCGCTCCGGCGTCGTGACGTTCCCGACGGTGGTGCCGGTGTAGAAGTGCGTGAGGATCTGCGCTCCCGACTTCCCCTCGAGCGCCATCTGGTACGCCCCGTACTGCGAGAGCCCGACCCCGTGCCCGGAGCCCGAGCCGGTGATGCTGAACGTCGACGGCGCCTTCACGGTGACCTTGTGGCTCGCGCTCGTGACCTTGCCGGGGACGCGGAACCGGTACGTCGTCGTCGCGCTGGGCTTGAGGGTGACCTTGCCGTGCCCCTTGCTGACCTTGACGCTGGCCACCTTGACCCACTTCGAGCCGCTGTGCCGCTCGACGAGCGCTGTCGCGGAAGCCGCCCTGCCGTGGTGGTGGTAGGTGAGGGTGAACGTCTTGCCGGTCCCGGCCGTGATGGTGGATCCGGCGGTGCTCGCCAGGGCGTACGCCTTCGTGACGGTGAGCTTCTTGGCCTTGGACGCCTTCTTGCTGGACGTGAGGACCCGGTACGTCGTGGTCGACGCGGGCTTCACGGAGAACTTCGCGACGCCCTTGCTCGTGGTGGTCTTGGTGGCGACCTTCTTCCAGGTCTTCCCGGACTTCCGTTGGAGCGTGACCTTGCCCTTGTGCGCCTTGCTGCCGAGCGTCCAGGTCGCGGTGAGCGTCGTCTTCTGGTCGCTCCACGCGCTCGAGTGGCCCGTCAGCGCGACGTGCGTGGCCGCGGCCTGGGCTGGGGCCGCGAGACCGACCGACCCGACGACGACGGCGAGCGCGGTGAGGACGGACGCGAGGGTCGCGCGGAGGTGGCCCGCGCGGACGCCGGAGGGCCCTGTCGTCGATGTCACGCGCACACTCTGCCACGGGCGGGTGACGTTCTTGAACCGTCCGGTCGAAGCCTGTGGACGGGAAGTGTGAGGGCTCGGAGGACGGGCAGGCGGCCAGCCGTCAACGCCGCGGGTCGGGAACCTCGAACGGCAGCCGCACGACCCGCGCCGCGAGCTCCCGCTGGGTCTGCGCGGCACGGGCCGCCGCGGAGTGCTCGCGCTCGCGCCGTTCCGCCAGGACGGCGGTGAGGAAGGCCTCGGGCGGTGTGCCCCACGGCGGTCCGGGCGCGACGAAGCGCTCGACGCGCGCCGCGAGGTCAGTCCCGACGCGTGCCCTGCTGGCCGGCGCCATCCGAGCCGCCCTGCCGAGGAACTGCCGGGCGGCGAGGGCGAGGCCGTCGGGCAGCCGGGCGACGTCGGCGGTGCGGACCCACGCGACGAGCGCGGGGGGCACGGGGGGCAGGGGCGCGAGCGCCGGCCCGCCCCGGACGCGCAGCACGTACGTCCCGGCGAGGTAGTCGCCGGCACGCTTGCCCTGGGCGTTGCACAGGCTGACGATCAGCGCGATCGAGCCGACCGTCGCCCAGATCTCCACCACGCCCACGAGCGCCCGGACGAACGCCTGCCGGAACCGGACGGGGCCGCCGTCGTCGCGCACGACCCGCGTCCCGACGGCGAGCTTGCCGAGCGAGCGACCGCGGCTCAGCGTCTCGACGGTCGTCGGGACCCCGACGAGGAGGACCACCAGCAGGGCGATCCCGTAGGCGGGAGCGCTCGCGTCCGTCGCGAGCTCGCCGATCACGATCAGGCCCGCGATCGCGAGCACCCCGAGGACCAGCAGGTCGAGCAGCCCGGCCAGCATGCGGGACGCGAACGACGCCGGCCGTGTCTCGAGCACGACCGCCTCGCCGATGAGCACGCCGTCCGCGGGAGCCTCCACCCGGCGAGCGTACCGGCCGCGTCGCCCGGGCCGGCGCAACGTGTGGGAGGGTGGCGCCGTGGACCTGGACGCCCTCACCGCCGTGCGCGCCGACCAGTGGGCGCGCCTCGACGAGCTGGCGCGGCGCCGCCGACTCGACGGTGCCGAGGCCGACGAGCTCGCGCGGCTCTACCAGGCGGTCGCCACCGACCTGTCGACGGTCCGCTCGACGGCTCCCGACCCGACCGCCGTCGCGAACCTGTCGGGGTCGCTGTCCCGGGCGCGCGCGCGGCTGGCAGGCGCGCACGAGCCGGCGTGGTCCGACGTCGTCCGGTTCGCCGTCGTCTCCGCGCCCGCCGCCCTCTACCGCATCCGCTGGTGGATCGCGGGGGTGGCGTTCGCGTCGGTCGCGGTGGCCGTCGTCGTCGGGTGGTGGGTCGCGACCGACCCGGGGGCGCTCGCGTCCCTCGGCCCGAAGTCCGCGCGCGACCAGTACGTGCTGCACGACTTCGGCGACTACTACGCGCCCGGAAGCACGTTCGCGAGCGTCGTGTGGACGAACAACGCGTGGCTCTCGGCGGTGTGCGTCGCGCTCGGCATCACTGGGATCGGCCCGGTGTGGGTGCTGTTCACCAACGCCGTGAACGTCGGTTCTATTGGCGGGCTCATGGCCACCTACGGCCGCCTCGACGTCTTCTTCGCGTCGATCCTCCCGCACGGCATGCTCGAGCTGACCGCCCTGTTCACCGCGGGCGCCGCCGGGCTGCGGATCTTCTGGACCCTCGTCGACCCCGGCCCTCGCCCCCGGGCGCGCGCGCTCGCGGAGGAGGGCCGCGCCCTGTTCACGGTGGCGATCACGCTCGTCATGGCGCTCGCGGTGTCGGGGCTGATCGAGGGTTTCGTGACGGGCTCGGCGCTGCCGGAGTGGCTCAAGCTCACGATCGGGGCACTCGCGCTCGCCGCGTTCTGGGCGTACGTCCTCGTGCTCGGGGGGCGCGCCGCGCGGGCGGGGGAGACGGGCGACGTCGACGCGCAGCGGGCGGGAGACGTCCGGCCGGTCGCGGCCTGAGCGCTCCCGCCCGACGACGGCCGGTCCGGTCCGGTCCGCTCAGCGGCCGTCGTCGAGCGTGGCGTCCCGCCGGGCGAGCGCCGCGAGCTGCGCGTTGTACGCGGCGAGCTCCGCGTCGCCGTCGCGGTCGGCCTGACGGTCCTTGCGCCGGGCCTCCCGCTTGTCGGAGGCCTGCCACTGGACGGCCACGATCACCGCGGCGATGAACGTGGGGAACTCGCCCGCGCCCCACGCGATCCCGCCCGCGCTGTGCTGGTCGGCGAGCAGCGCGGCGTCGTTCGTGTCGAGCATCGCGTGCCACCAGTCGGCGGCGATGAGGGCGTCGGTCGACATGAGCGCGATCCCGAAGAACGCGTGGAACGTGAGCGTGATGAGCAGCACCACGAGCCGCAACGGCGGTTCGGGACGCTGGGGCCCCGGGTCGGCGCCGACGAGCAGCCAGAAGAACAGGTACCCGCTGAGCAGGAAGTGCACCTGCATGAGCACGTGCACCGGGTGGTCGAAGAGCGCCGCCTGGAACCAGCCGGTGAAGTAGAACGCGACGAGGCTGCCCGCGAAGATCACGCCCGCGACGGCGGGCCGGGCCAGGACCTTCGCGTACCAGGAGTGCACGCCGAGCAGGATCCACTCGCGCGGTCCGCGGCTGTGGTCGGCGCGGGCGGGCAGGACGCGCAGCGCCAGCAGGATCGGCGCACCCAGCACGAGGGGCAGGGGCACGAACATCATGAGCCCCATGTGCAGGATCATGTGCGTGCTGAACTGCACCGAGCCGTACACCGCAGGCCCGCCCGAGGTGCAGTACAGCAGCAGGAAGCAGCCCACGAGCCACGCCGAGGTGCGTCCGCCGGACCAGTGGTCCCCCCGACGGCGCAGCCGTGCGACGGCGGCCAGGTACAGCCCGGCCATCGTGAGGGCGAGGGCCGCGAACGCCCAGTCGAGGTGGAACTCGGTGAGCATGCGCAGCGGCGTGACGTGCGGCGGGTAGTGGAACCCCAGCAGCTCGTAGCGGACGTCCCCGGTGATCGGGTTCTGCGCGACCGGCGGCGCGCTGCGCGACAGCGCGACCGACACGCCGAGCGTGACCGCCATGACGAGCGCCTCGACGAGCGCGAGCCGGACGAAGGGCCCCCGGTCGTCGGCGTCCAGGGCGGGGATCGTGTGCTCGCGGTGCCACCAGCCCATCAGCCCGAGCGCGGTCAGTGCGAGGCACTTGACCAGGATGAGCACGCCGTACGACGTCGTGACGAGGTCCGCGGGGGACTGGAGGCGCAGCCACGCGTTGACCACGCCGGAGACGGCGACCGCGACGAAGGCCATGGCCGCGAGGTTGGAGTACCGCCGGGTCACGGCGGGCAGCGACCGGCCCAGCGTGCCGCGCAGGACGATGAGGGCGACGAGGCCGCCGAGCCACACGGTCACGCCGAGGAGGTGCACGGCGAGCGCGTTCACCGCGTTCCCGTGCTCGGCCGAGCCCGCGGCGTGCCCGCCGAGCGCGAGGGGCAGGAGGGCGGCGAGCGCGAGCACGGCGGCGATGCCGACCGCGGTCGTGCGGCGGCTCGCGAGCAGCACGCCGAGCGTGACGGCGACGAGGCACGCCGAGACGAGCAGGGTCTGGCCGAGCTCGACGTGCAACGACAGGAACACGACCTGGTGCGCGAAGCCCGGCGACGTGAGCGGCACGCCCATGATGTCGGCGGCCTCGAGCACGAGGTTGGCGAGCAGCGCGACGAACCAGACGACGCCGGCGCGCAGCGCCCAGCGGGTCGCGACCCACTGCGACCGCCCCAGCGTGCGCGAGCCGGAGCGGGCGCCCGGGATCGCCGTCGCGGCGAGCACGAGGAACCCGATCGTGACCGCGGCGGCGCCGTCCTGGATCGCCCGGGCGACCGGGAGCCCGACGTCGACCACGGGTCCCGCGTCGAGGACGCTCACACCCTGCAGCGCCCCGGTGAACGACAGCGCGAGGATCAGCACGGCCAGCCCCAGCGGGATCGCGGCGAGCAGGACGACGCCGGGCGAGACCGGGCGGGGCGGCGGCGGGTCGTCCTCGGGGGCCGGGCGCCGAGTGGTGGTCGGGGTGGTCGGCACGGCGGACGAGGGCGGCCCGGACACGGGCAACGCCGAAGAGGGCGAGGTCATGGTGATGCTCCACGGGGTCGTGGCGTCAGGTGGTCCGAGGGTGCGCGGGCGCGACGGACCGGGGCCCCGCGCCTACGCGAGCACGAGGGGTGGTCCGCGCCGCAGCAGCGGACCCGACACGACCCGGCCGCGCGACGCGCGGGGCGCCGTGTGCAGCGGGAGCGTCCGGCGGCGGCGGGCGACCGGGCGTGCGACGGTCGCCAGCACGGCGGGGAGCACGCAGGCCCACCACCGGAACGCGCGGACAGCCGCCGCGTCTCCGGCGACGAGCAGCACCGCGACGGCGAGCGTGGCCGCGACGTGGGCGGCGAGCATCGCGCGGTCGGCCGGCGAGCCGGTGAGGCCCGCGAGGAGCCCGTGCACGTGAGCGCCGTGCCCGACGGCGACCCCGCCACCGGTCAGGAGTGTCGCCCCCGGCAGGGCCGGCCCGCCGTGGGCGAGGTGACCCGCGTGGGAGGCGACGCCGTGCGCGGAGGTGAGGGACGTCGTCGGGCCGGACGGCAGGACGGAGAACGCCGCGTGGGCGAGGAGCTGGAGCGCGAGCAGCGCGGGAACCGTGACCACGGCCCGCAGCCGGGCGCGGGCGCACAGCGCGCCGGTCAGCGCCGCCGCGGCGGACACCGCGACGAGCCCGAGCCCGCTCGGGAGGTCACCGCCGCACACCGCATGGGCGCCCGCCGCGAGCACGAGGCTCGTCACCGCGGTCAGCAGCGTCCGGGCGACGGCGAGCGCGTGGGCGCCCGGCACGTCGGGCGCCCCGGGTGCTGCCGGCGGCGGGGTGGGGGACACGGTCAGGTCAAGACGATCGCGAGGAACGGGATGACGAACGTCGCGAGGAGCGCGATCACGACGATGATCGCGGTGCGGCGGCGGCGTTCCTCGCGCGTCAGACGGGCCATGCCACCGAGGGTACCCGCGCGACGTGTCAGAACCTGGCGGACCCTGCTCCCGTGAGGTCCTGACAGCTCGGCGGTCAGAGCCGGCCTGCCGCCTTGAGCGCCAGGTACGTGTCGGCCACGCGCGGGGCCAGCTCGTCGGGCCCGGCCTCGACGACCTCCGGGCCGCGCTGCCGCAGGATCCCCGCGACGGCGGCGCGCTCGAGGCCCACACGCTCGGCCGCGGCCGCGTCGTACACGTCGGCGCTCGAGTCGCGGGCCGTGCGGAGGGCGTCGAGCTCGGGGTCGGCCACGGACGCGACGAGCACCTGGTGCCGGGCGGCGAGCGGCCCGACGACGGGCAGCAGGCCCGTCTCGACGGCGGCCGGGTCGAGCGTGGTGACGAGCACGACGAGCGCCCGCTGCGAGACGAGCGCCCGCACCTGTCCGACGAGCCCCGCCCAGTCGGCCTCGACGAGCTCCGGCTCGACGGTCGCGAGCGCCTCGGCGAGCGCGGGCAGCAGCCGGGTCCCCGACGCGCCGCGCACGCGGGCCCGGACGGTGCGGTCGTAGGCGAGGACGTCGACGCGGTCGCCCGCGTGCGAGGCCAGCGCGGCGAGCAGGAGCGCGGCCTCGATGCCGGCGTCGAGGCGCGGCTGGTCGCCGACGCGCGCGGCGGACGTCCGGGACGTGTCGAGCACGACGACGACGCGCCGGTCCCGCTCGGGCCGCCACGTCCGCACGACGACGTCCCCGCGGCGGGCGGTCGCGCGCCAGTCGATCGAGCGGACGTCGTCGCCGATGACGTACTCGCGCAGCGAGTCGAACTCCGTGCCCTCGCCGCGGACCTGCACGGTCGCGCGGCCGTCGAGCTCGCGGAGCCGGGCGAGCCGCGACGGCAGGTGCTTGCGGGACGCGAACTCGGGCAGGACGCGCAGCCGCCCCCGCACCGGCAGCGACGCCTGGCGGCCTGCGAGCCGGAGCGGGCCGAGCGCGCGGACCGTCACGGCGCCGGCCTGCCGGTCGCCGCGGCGCGTCGGGACCAGGCGGGTCGCGGCGCGCACCGCCTCGCCGGCCGGGAGCGCCAGCGGGTGGCGGTTGTCGTCGGCCCCGGCGGACGGCACCCATGCGTCGCGGACGACGCCGTGCAGCGTCCGCGGCGACCCGTTGCGCAGCGTGAGCACGCTGCGCGCCGTGCCGCCGAGCCGCACCGCTGCGGGCAGCACCTCGCGCGCGAGCACGACGTCGCGCGGGCTCGCGGCCAGCGCGACGTCGACCGCGCACGCGCCGACGACCACGACCGCAGCGACGAGGACCGTCGCCGCCGTGGGTGCCACGAGCACGGCGACCGTGAGGACGCCCGCGAGCGCGAGCGCGCGCCAGGTCAGGATCACGAGCCGCTCACCACGGCACGGGCACGGACGCGAGCACGGAGTCGAGGACGCTCGCGGCCGTCACGCCCTCGAGCTCGGCCTCGGGCCGCAGCCGGACGCGGTGCCGCAGCGTCGGGTGCGCGAGGACCTTGACGTCGTCGGGCGTGACGTAGCCGCGCCCCGAGAGCCACGCCCACGCGCGCGCCGTCGCGAGGAGCGCGGTCGCGCCGCGCGGCGAGACGCCGAGCGAGAGCGACGGGGAGCTCCGCGTCGCGCGGCACACGTCGACGACGTACCCGAGCACCTCGGGCGCGACCTGCACGGTCCGCACGCCGGCCCGGGCGCGCGCCAGCTCGTCGGCCCCCGCGACGGGCCGGACCCCGGCGGCTGCGAGGTCGCGCGGGTCGAAGCCCGCCGCGTGCCGGGCGAGGACCTCGACCTCCGCGGCGCGCTCGGGGACCGGCAGCTCGACCTTGAGGAGGAACCGGTCGAGCTGGGCCTCCGGCAGCGGGTACGTGCCCTCGTACTCGACCGGGTTCTGGGTCGCGATCACCATGAACGGCTCGGGCAGCGGGCGCGGCTCCCCGTCGACCGAGACCTGCCGCTCCTCCATCGCCTCCAGGAGCGAGGCCTGCGTCTTGGGCGGCGTCCTGTTGATCTCGTCCGCGAGCAGGAGGTTCGTGAACACCGGTCCCTCGCGGAACGAGAACGCGGCCGTCCGCGCGTCGTACACGAGGGAACCGGTCACGTCGCCGGGCATGAGGTCGGGCGTGAACTGGACGCGCTTGGTGTCGAGCGTGAGCGCGGCCGCGAGGGTGCGCACCAGGAGCGTCTTCGCCACGCCGGGCACGCCCTCGAGGAGCACGTGCCCCTGGCACAGCAGCGCGACCAGCAGGCTCGAGACCGCGGCGTCCTGCCCGACGACGGCCTTGCCGACCTCCGTGCGCACGTCCGCCAGCGCGTGCTGCAGCGCGAGGTCGGGGGCGGGCGTCGCCGGCCCCGGCGGGTCCGCCGGAGCGACGGGCTGCCCGGTGGGCGGCGTGTTCGGGGTCTCGGTCACGGTCGGACCTCGCTCTCCAGGTCGTCGAGGCGCCGCGCGAGCGTGAGCAGCGCGGCGTCGTCGGGCGGGGGTGGGCCGTACAGCAGCCCGTGGACGTCGGCGGTGGGGCGGCCCGTCGCGCGGGCCACCGCGTCGACGAGCGAGTCGGGGGTGGCGCCGGCGGGGACGCCGAGGCGTGCGGCGAGCCGGGCCGCGGTGGAGGCGCGCAGCCCCGCGGCGGCGTGCCCGCGCGACCCGCCGGCGCGGTAGAGCCGGCCGCGGCCGCGCGTCGCCTCGGACGCGCGAACGACGACGGGCAGGTCCTCGGCCACGAGCGGCCCGAGCCGCCGGCCGCGCCACACCACGGCGACCACGGCGACCACGAGCAGCCACACCGCGACCGCGCCGGCGCCGTCCGGCAGGAGGCTGAAGGTGCCGGTGTCGTCCGTGGCGTCGGCGGCGCGGTCGGCCTCGGGCACGAGCCAGACGAGCTCGGTATGCCGTCCCAGCATCCGCAGCACGAGCGCCGCGTTCCCGGCCTCCGCGAGGTGCGCGTTGGTGAGGATCGCGGCGTCGTCGAGCACGGCGACCCGACGGGCCCCGTCGACGACCGCGTACGAGCCGGTCCCGGCCTCGGCACCGTCGGGCGGGAAGCACGTGGTGACCGTTCCGGCGGTCGCGGACCCGGACGGGAGGAAGCCGCCGCCCGTGCTCGTGACGCTGCCCGCGGCCCGCGCGTCGGGGTCGGCGCACTGCGCCGTCGACGTCGTCACGTACCCGCCGCCCCAGCCCCACGTGAGCTCGGGAGCGAGCGAGGCGAGCGACGCGTCGCTCGGCCCGATCAGCGCGAGGTCCGCGTGCGTCCCGGCCAGCAGGTCGAGGTCCGCGTCGCTGAGGTCGTCGCCGTACGAGTCGCCGGGGAGGACCGCGAGCGTCGTGCCGGCGCGGGCGAGGCTCGCCGCCTTCTCCGCCGACCGCGTGTACGTCACGTGCACACCGTGGCGGCCGAGGACCTGCGCGACGGCGCGGCCACCGTCCGGGCCGGCGGCGTCGGGCGCGTACCGGGTGTCCGACGACGGCGGACGCAGCAGCGCGAGCAGGAGGGTCACGAACGCACCCAGCAGCACGAGGCCGACCACCCAGCGGACGGCACGCCACCGGCGGCGGGCGCGGGTCCTCGTGGTCGTGCCGTCACCGCGCACCGGCCCTGACCCGCCGGGGTGGTGAGGGGCCGTGGTCGCGGCCGCGGGGTCGGTGAGCGTCACGCGCCCACCCCCGCCGGTGCGTCGGCGCGGCGGGGCGTGCTCGCGCGGAGCTCGCCGTCGAGGGCTCGGACGGCCGCGTCGTCGTCGGGGCCGGCGTGGCGGCCGCCGTACCGGACGTCGTCGAAGGTGCGGGCCGAGGAAGCGAGCCGGCCGGTCAGCCCCGGTTCGAACGCCACCGACGCCTCGCGGGCCGCCTCGTCCGCCGTGCGACCCGGGACCTCCGCGAGGACGACGCGTTCCTCGAGCGAGCGCACGAGCGCCCGGAACCGCTCCACGACGGCCGCGTCCCAGTCGCCCCGGGCGGCGGCGTCGTCGGCGAGGGCACGCAGCTCGGCGGCCGAACGGGCCTCGTCCTCGAACACCGGCTTGGCCGTGCGGACCCGGCGCGTGCGGCGCACCGGGCCCGCGACGAGCAGCGCGACGCCGACGACGAGCAGCACCACCCCGACCACCACGACCGCCGCCCAGCCGGGCGGCATGCCGAGCGTGGGGGCGCCGTCGAACAGGTCACCGAGCCAGCGCAGGAACCGGGCCAGCAGCGACTCGTGCTGCTGGTACTCCGGGCGGGACAGCTCGTCGACCGCCCAGCGCTGCGCCGTCGGGCCGTCCGGGGTCACCGGAGGCGCGTCGAGCCGCACGCCGGACGCGCGCAGGAGCAGGCCGACGACGATCACAGACCCGTGGACCCCGGTGGTGTCGGACCGCCGCCCCAGCCGCCCGACCCGTCCCACATGCCCGGCTGCGTCGGCGGCGTCGTCGGGGGAACTGGCGGCTTCGGGTCGTCGCTCGGTGCGGGCGCGGCGGCCGCGGCGGCGAGCGCGACGTCGAGACCCTCCCGGCGCATGCGCTGGTCGATGTAGAGGAGGGCGACGACGCTGCCCAGGAACGCCGTCGCGAGCGTCCCCGCGACCAGCGTGCCGAGCCCCGTGCCCACGAGGTAGGCGACGAGCGCGCCCCCGGACGGCGTGTCGGACGAGAACGTCCCGACCCCGACGACCGAGCTGAGGATCGTGATCGGGACCTGCACCACGTACGACATGATGTACACGAGGACGAGGGTCAGGACCATGATCCCGAAGACCCGCCAGAAGGCGCCCCGCACCAGCGCCCACGCGCGCCGGATCGCCGTCCCGACCCCGACCCGCTCGAGCACGTACGCGGGCGCGGCGAACACGACGTGCACCCAGAACCAGACCAGGCCCACGACGAGCGCGAAGAAGCCGATGATGCCGAACGCCACCGCGGCGCCCGTCGACGCCTGGGCCAGCAGGATCGTCAGCAGGAGCCAGACCATGAAGGCGACGAGCGGGACCACCGAGGTGAACAGCGACAGCACCACCAGGCCGCCGAGCCGACGTCCCCGCACCGCCGCCCAGACCTCGCTCGGCTTCGCGACACGCCCGAGCACCGACCGCCCGACGCTCGAGATCACCAGCCCGTTCGCGAGGACGCTCACCAGCACCTCGACGACGACCGCCGCGAGGATGACGAGACCGATGCCCCACAGGGTCGACGCCGACGGGTCCTCGACCGACGAGTAGCGGCCCGAGTCCAGGTCGTCGAGGACGTCGTACAACCACGAGAGCTGCGACAGGCCCAGCCACGTCGCGACGGCCGACACGACCGCCGAGAGCACCGCGAGCAGCGCCGGCAGCCCGAGCACGACCTTGGGGTTGTGGCGCACGGCGCGGAACGCGCCGTCGTACACGTCGCCGAGACCGAGCGGGCGCAGGGGGACGATCCCGGGTCGTCGGGCGACCGGGACGAACGGAGGAGCGCCGGGTGCGCCGTAACCGGGCGGACCGTAGGTCGGCTGCCCGTACGTCTGCTGCCCGTACCCGGGGCCGTAGCCCGGCTGCTGGGGCGCCGGCTGGCCGGGCGGGGTCACGCCCGCAGGCCCGTAGCCGGGGGCGTACTGCCCGTAGCGCGGCTGCGGCGGGGGCATGGGCGGCCGGTCGTCGCCGGCGGGCTGCTCGGGCCCGGTGTCGGGTGTGCTCATCGGTCCTCGGGTCGCATGGAGGCATCCGGACGTGGTCCGCGCGGTCGACGCGACGCAGACGGTCGGTGCCTGCCCCTCTGCGTGCCGCCACCTTAGCCGGACGCGACGACGGTGACGCTCCGTTCGGCGAACCGCAGCCGGGTTCCCCACGGCGCCGGCGGCGCATGACAGACTTTGCCCATGAGAGCTCGTGTGCTGGTGGTCGACGACGACACCGCCCTCGCCGAGATGATCGGCATCGTGCTGAAGTCCGAGGGCTTCGACCCCGTGTTCTGCGCGGACGGCGACGCCGCCCTGGGCGTGTTCCGGGCGTCGCAGCCGGACCTGGTGCTGCTCGACCTGATGCTGCCCGGCAAGGACGGCACGGAGGTCTGCCGGGAGATCCGGGCGGAGTCGGGCACGCCGATCATCATGCTGACGGCCAAGAGCGACACGGTGGACGTCGTCACGGGGCTCGAGTCGGGCGCCGACGACTACATCTCGAAGCCGTTCAAGCCGAAGGAGCTGGTCGCCCGGATCAAGGCGCGCCTGCGCCGCTCGGAGGACCCGATGCCGGAGGTCCTCAAGGTCGCGGACGTCGAGATCGACGTCACGGGGCACCGGGTCACGCGGGACGGCGCGCCGATCGCCCTGACGCCGCTGGAGTTCGACCTGCTGGTGGCGCTGGCCCGCAAGCCGTGGCAGGTGTTCAGCCGCGAGGTGCTGCTGGAGAAGGTGTGGGGCTACCGCCACGCGGCGGACACCCGCCTGGTGAACGTCCACGTGCAGCGGTTGCGGTCGAAGGTGGAGCACGACCCGGAGAGCCCGGAGATCGTCCTGACGGTGCGCGGCGTCGGGTACAAGGCCGGGGCGACGTCCGCCGCGAGCTGAGGTCCGTCGCCCGCGGGCGGCGGGGCGACGGGACAGGAGGGACGCGAGGACGGGGACGATACGGGTGGCAGGGCGACGGTCGAGCCGTGGGCTCGGGGTGCGGCTGCGCCTGACGTGGCGCCGCGTGTCCCGGTGGTGCCTCGCGCTGCCGCGCCGCGTCGTCGAGAGCTGGCGGGCCTCGCTGCAGGTCCGGGTCGTCACGACGGCGCTCGTGGTGGGCCTGCTCGCGATCCTCGCGCTGGGCGCGTACCTGTCCCAGTCGGTGCGGGACGGCCTGTTCGACCGGCGCGTCGACCAGGTGCTGCTCGAGTCGCAGCGGTCCACGCAGGAGACCCAGTCCACGTTCACGTCGGCGTCCGCGAAGGACTCGACGGAGGTCCAGCAGCTCCTCAACGACACGGTCCTGCGCCTGCAGACGGGGGGTTCGGGCAACCGGGACGTCTTCCTGCTCAAGCCGGCGGGTTCGACGACGGCCGGCTCGGTCACGGACGCGATGTCGGCGGCGAACTACCTGCCGCTGATCTCGGACGACCTGCGTTCCGAGGTCGAGAACGGGACCGGGCAGTACTGGCAGTCCGTCGGCGTCCCGCAGGCCGACGGCTCGGTCGAGCCGGGCGTCGTCGTGGGCTCCACGGTCCAGGTGCCGATCGTGGGGACGTTCGAGCTGTACTACCTGTACTCGTTGCAGGACGACGAGGACACGCTCCGGTTCATCCAGTCGATCCTCCTGCTGGGCGGGGTGGTGCTCCTGGGCCTCGTCGGCGTCTCGATCTTCCTGGTGACCCGGCAGGTGGTGGCGCCGGTCCGCAACGCGGCCCGGGTGGCGGGCCGCCTGGCCGACGGGCACCTCGACGAGCGGCTCGCGGTGCGCGGCACGGACGAGATGGCGACGCTGGGCCGGGCGTTCAACGGGATGGCGGAGTCGCTCCAGGTGCAGATCGCCCGCTGGGAGGAGCTCTCGACGCTGCAGCGGCGGTTCGTGTCCGACGTGTCGCACGAGCTCCGCACCCCGCTCACCACGATCCGGATGGCCGGCGACGTGCTGCACGCGTCGAGCGAGGACTTCTCGCCGGGCGCGCGCCGGTCCGCGGAGCTGCTGCGCACCCAGGTCGACCGGTTCGAGGAGCTCCTCGCGGACCTGCTGGAGATCTCCCGGTTCGACGCGGGCGCCGTGGGGCTCGAGGCGGAGCGCGCCAACCTGTCGAAGGTCGTGGACGACGTCGTCGAGAACGTGCTGACGCTCGCCGAGCGCAAGGACGTCTGGGTGTCGGTACAGCTCCCGGCGGCGCCCGTCGTCGCGGACCTGGACCCGCGGCGGGTCGAGCGTGTCGTGCGGAACCTCGTCGTCAACGCGATCGAGCACGCCGAGGGCAGGCCCGTCGAGATCACCGTCGGCGAGGACGACGACGCCGTCGCGGTCGTCGTGCGCGACTTCGGCGTGGGCCTGACGGAGCTCGAGTGCGAGCACGTGTTCGACCGGTTCTGGCGCGCCGACCCGGCGCGCGCCCGCACGACGGGGGGCACGGGTCTGGGCCTCGCGATCGCCCTCGAGGACGCGCACCTGCACGGCGGCTGGCTCGAGGTGTGGGGGCGTCCCTCGCGCGGCGCCGCGTTCCGGCTCACCCTGCCGCGGCGTGCCGGGATCCAGCTCACCGGCTCCCCGCTCCCGCTCGTCCCGACGAGCGACGTGCCGCGTTCGTGGCCCGCGCAGGCGCGGATCGAGCTCGGCCCGCTGCAGGGCGCCGGGGTGGATGCGACGAGCGGACCGTCGGCGCTCCCGGACCTCACCGCGGTCGCGCACCACGACGGTCTCGGTCCCGACGACGCCCGGCACGACGAGGAGGCACCGTGACGCACCGACCCGCCCCCTCGCCCCGGCGTGACCGCCGTCGGAGCCGCGCGGCCCTCGTCGTGCTCGTGGCCGCCGTCGTCGGCGTGCTCGCGGCGTGCTCGTCGCTGCCCGTGACGGGAGGCGTCCACGCGGGCACGACGGCGGTCCCCGGCCCCGGGCCCGTGTACCTGGGCACACCGGACTCGCCCCAGGAGGGCGCGTCCCCGCTCGACATCGTGCGCGGCTTCATCGACGCCCAGGCCGCGGGGGTGGGCGACGACTTCACGGTCGCGAAGGAGTACCTCGCCCCGGACGTCACCGGCTGGGACCCGTGGGACTCGGTGACCGTGTTCTCGGGCGAGCCGACGCTCGCGCAACGGCAGACCGCGCCGGCGGGCGGCGGGAACAAGGCCCCCGCGTCTACCCCGACCCCGGGTACCCGCACCGTGGTCCACGGCGAGCTGGCGTCGCTCGCGACCGTCGCGTCGGACGGCGAGTTCCAGCAGGAGGCCCCGGACCGCACCAAGGACCTCACGTTCACGCTCGAGGCCGACAGCGACGGCCAGTGGCGGATCACGGAGCTCGACGACGGCATCTCGATGTCTGCCGCGAACTTCGAGTACGTGTACCGCTCGGTGAGCGTGTACTTCCCGAGCATGGACCACCAGATGCTCGTGCCGGACGTGCGCTGGTTCCCGCAGCGGACCGCCCAGACGCAGGCGGTGCAGGCGGTCCTCCAGGGACCGGTGGCGTGGCTGCGGGACTCGGTGGACTCCGTGGTCCCGGAGGGCACCACGCTCAGCGTGGACGCGGTCGCGGTCGACGAGGACGGTGTGGCGACGGTCGATCTCACGGCCCCCGCGCTGTCGGCGTCGGGCACGGACCGTGCGGTGCTGCTCCAGCAGCTGACGACCGTCCTCACCCAGTTCCCGCAGGTCAGGTCCGTGCGGCTCGAGGTCGCGGGCAGCCCGCTCAAGGTCACGGGTCCCGCGAGCCTGTCGCGCGACCCGTCGCCCGGCGACGACCCGTACGTCGTGACGGACCACAAGGTCCGGAGGCTCGACGCGGCCAGCGGCAAGCAGGAGGCCCTGGCGGGGACGGTCGCGACGCCGTCGGACGTGACGGCGCTCGCGGTCGGGACCAACGGGAGCCCGGCGGTCGTCCGGGTGGGCTCGAAGAGCCTCGTGCAGGTGTCGGGCGACGCGCGCCGGACCCTCCTGACGGGCGACGACGTCGCCGGGCCGTCGGTGGACCGGTTCCGCTGGGTGTGGTCGGCGCGCGGCGACGACGCGGGGTACCTCGAGCTGTTCGACAAGGACGGCGCGCACACCCGGCTCGCGGTCACGTGGCTCCAGGGCCGACGGGTGCTGTCGTTGCAGGTGTCGCGCGACGGCGCCCGGGTGGCCCTGGTGACGAGCGGCGCGACGGGCGTGCAGGTGGATCTCGCGGGCGTCGCGCGCAGCGGTGCGGGGGTTCCGGTCCGGCTGTCCGACCCGGTCGCGGTGGGTGCGACCATCACCGACGCCCGCCAGGTCGTGTGGGTCGACGAGGACGACCTCGCCGTGCTGGGCCGCACGGGTTCGGGCACGAGCCCGACCGTCAACATCGTCCCCGTGGCCGACTACGCACGGTCGCTGTCGTCGGTCTCGGACGTGGCGTCGATCGCGTCGGGCCGCGGGGAGTCGGCCCTCTACGCGGTCACGACGTCGCACGAGCTCTTCGGCCGGCGCGCGACCGGCGCGACGTGGCTCTCCGTCGCGAAGGGTATCGAGGCGGCCGCCTTCCCCGGCTGACACCGGTCGGGCGCCACCCCCAGCCCCGTGAACGACGACGTCACGCACCGCGGGCGTCCAGCGCGCCCTCGTCCGGGGCCAGGTGGGGGATCGTGGGCCGGTGCCGACGCTCACGACACCACACGCTCCCGCCTCGCCTCGGCGACCTGACACGACAGACCCGCTCGGCGCTCTCCGCACGGCCGTGCGCGACGTCGGCCGCGTGCTGCTGCCGGTCGAGTGCCCCGGCTGCGGCCTGCTCGACGTGCCGCTGTGCGACGTGTGCGCGTCGCTCCTCGGGCGGCCGCGCCGCTGCGAGACGGGGGCACCGAGGCTCGACCGCCTCGACGGGCAGCCCCTGCTGCCGGTCTGGGCGCTCGCGCCGTACGCGGGGGCGGTGCGGGGCGTCGTCGTCGGCTGGAAGGACCGTGGCCGGGCGGACCTGAGCGGACCGCTCGGGGATGCCGTGGCCCGCGCGGCGCGCGAGCTCGCCGCGCCGCTCGGGCGGGCGCTCGCCGGCGCGCTGCCACGCGCGGACGGTGCAGGTCTCGCCGTGGTGCCCGCCCCCTCGACGTGGGCGTCCCGGCTCGCGCGCGGACGCGTCCCCGTGCGGGAGCTGGCGGTCCGTGCGGCGGGCGCGCTGCGGTCGTCGGGCGTGCCGCTCGGCCGGGTGGACGTCGTCGACGCGCTCGCCGAACGACGGGGGCGCGACCAGGTGGGGCTCGGGGCCCGCGCCCGCGCCGCGAACGTCCAGGACCGCGTGCGTGCGCGCCGGGCCGCGCAGCGGTGCGCGGGACGCCCCGTGCTCCTCGTCGACGACGTCCTGACGACGGGCGCGACGCTCGCCACCTGCGAGTCCGCGCTCGGGCGGGCAGGGGGCGTCGTCGTCGGAGCGCTCGTCCTCGCCGCGACCCCGAGGCCGGACGGACGGTCGTCCGGGTCGACGACGTGAGGAGGGCCACGGTGGTTCACCCCGGGGGCGGCGTTCGTCCCGCGACGTGTCCCGCCCGCCGGGCTAGGGTGGGGAACGAGCCCCAGGTCCGGGACGAACCGGCACCCGTGGGACACCGCGATCGGTCGGTGCCCCCTGGCGCCTGGCCCGGATGCCGAGCACGAGCGTCGGGAGGTGATGCCCCACCTGGCACCGTCGCGGTGCCCGAACCAGTTCGAACCGACGCACCGCCGCCGAGAAGAGGCCGGCGGGCGTCCATCCTCACGGAGGCTCACATGGAGATCGTCGTCGTCGGCCGGCACACCGAGGTCGCGGACCGCTTCCGCCAGCACGCGGAGGACAAGCTCGCGAAGGTGGAGCAGCTCGCCCCGACCGTGCAGCGCGTGGACGTGGAGGTGACGCGGGAGAACAACCCGCGGCTCGCGAGCGTGCGGGAGCGCGTGGAGCTCACGGTGCGCGACAAGGGGCCGGTGGTCCGGGCGGAGGCCGCTGCGGACGACCGCTTCGGCGCGCTCGACCTCGCCCTCGACAAGCTCTCCGAACGGCTGCGTCGCGCGCGCGACCGCCGCAAGGACCACCGCCAGCACCAGGTGGACCCGCCGGTCGACGTCCGGCCGCCGTCGCAGATACCCGAGCCCGAGGTGCCGGAGACGGCCCCCACGCCCCCGGAGCACCCGGGGGACTCGGTGGAGCGCGAGCTGGGCGACTCGCCGGTGGTGATCCGCGAGAAGCTGCACCAGGCGAAGCCGATGTCCGTGGACGACGCGCTGTACGAGATGGAGATGGTCGGTCACGACTTCTTCCTCTTCGTCGACAGCGAGACGAAGCGTCCGTCGGTCGCGTACCGGCGGCACGGCTGGACCTACGGCGTCGTGCAGCTCGACACGTCCTGCGACTGCGCCTGACCTGATCTGACCGCGGAGCGCCCTCCCGAGCACTCGCCGGGAGGGCGCTCCCGTGCGTGTGGGTGGTCGGGGGCAGGCTGGACGGGTGGCTCCCGAGACGATCACGATCGCCCAGGCGCGGCGGACCGCGCTCGCCGCGCAGGGCCTGGCCCGACGGCGCGCGGACCGTCCCGGAGCGCGCGTCACGATGGCGGGGGTGCAGCGGGTGGTCGACCGGCTGCAGGTCCTCCAGATCGACTCCGTCAACGTCCTGGCGCGCGCCCACCTCGTCCCGTTGTACGCGCGCCTCGGTCCGTACGACGTCGGGCTGCTGGACCGCGCGTCGGGCCGGGCTCCGCGGCGGGTCGTGGAGGCGTGGGCCCACGAGGCGTCGTACGTGCCCGTCGAGCTCTTCCCTGCGCTCGGCTTCCGGCGCGCCTCCTTCGAGAAGGAGGCGTGGGGGAACGTTCGCTCGGTGGTGCACCAGCACCCGGACGTCGTCGCGCGCGTGCGCGAGGTCGTGGCGGACGCGGGGCCCGTGACGGCGAGCCAGGTGCAGGAGCTGTTCGAGCACGAGCACCCCCGCACGCGCGACGCGTGGGGCTGGAACTGGACCGTCGCCAAGCGTGCGCTCGAGCTGCTGTTCTTCACCGGGGAGGTGCTGCCCGCGCGGCGCAACGCGGCGTTCGAGCGCTGCTACGACCTGGCGGAGCGGGTCCTTCCGTCCGCGGTGCTCGCCGCGCCGACGCCGTCGCCCGAGGACCAGGTCCGCACGCTCGTCGAGATCGCGGCCCGCGCGCACGGCGTGGGCACGCGCCGCGACCTCGCCGACTACTACCGCGTGCGCGGCCCGCTCGTCGACCGTGCGATCGCGGACCTCGTCGAGGAGGGCGTCCTGCGCCCGGTCGTCGTGCGGGGCTGGGACGCGCAGGTCTGGGCGCACCGCGACGCCACGTTCCCGCGCGTCGCGGACGCGCGCACGCTCCTCAGCCCGTTCGACCCGCTCGTGTTCGAGCGCAGCCGCCTCGAGGAGCTGTTCGGCACGCGGTACCGGATCGAGATCTACGTGCCGGCGGCCAAGCGGGTGCACGGCTACTACGTGCTGCCGTTCCTCCAGGGCGACGCGATCACGGCCCGCGTCGACCTCAAGGCGGACCGTGCCGCCGGGGTGCTGCGCGTCCTCTCGGCCCACGACGAGCCCGCCACCCGCCCCGACACGGCGGTCGAGCTCGCCGAGGAGCTGGGCGTCCTCGCGGGCTGGCTGGGGCTCGACGACGTGGTGGTCGAGCCCGCCGGCGCGCTGGCCCCGGCGCTCGCGGGGGTGCGGAGCGCGCGCTGAGCGCGCCTTCGTGCCGACGCTCTGGTCATCCACCGCCGCTCGTGCCGAGCATGCGACCGCACCCCCGTCCGGCGTCGGGGAGGTGTCCGTTCGCATGGTCGGCGGGGCGGGCGGTGTCCGATCGCATGGTGAAGAGCTCAGCCGAGGAGCGGCACCGTCGGCGAACCGGGCGTCGCCGTCGGCGGGGGTTCGCCCTGCGGGAACGCGCAGAAGGAGTCCAGGCTTTGCGCCTACGATGGTCCCGCGGTGCACCCTCGTGGTGGAGGGCGCCGACTCCCGGCCGCCCGGCCGGGGTCCCACCGAACGGAGACGTGCGTGCCTGCGATTGTCGACAAGGTCCTGCGCATCGGCGAGGGCCGGATCCTCAGGAAGCTGAGCGGTCTCGCTGCGCAGATCAACCAGCTGGAGCCGAGCTTCACGGAGCTCAGCGACGCCGAGCTGCGCGAGGAGACCGACCGGTTCAAGGAACGGCTCGCGGCGGGGGAGACCCTCGACGACCTGCTCCCCGAGGCGTTCGCGGCGGTCCGTGAGGCCGCGCGTCGCACGCTCGGGCAGCGCCACTTCGACGTGCAGCTCATGGGCGGCGCGGCACTGCACCTCGGGAACATCGCCGAGATGAAGACCGGCGAGGGCAAGACGCTCGTCGCGACCGCGCCGGCCTACCTCAACGCGCTCACCGGCAAGGGCGTCCACGTCATCACGGTCAACGACTACCTGGCCGAGTACCAGAGCGACCTGATGGGGCGCGTCTACCGGTTCCTCGGCCTGACCACGGGCTGCATCCTCACCGGCCAGACGCCGGCCGAGCGGCGCGAGCAGTACGCCGCCGACATCACGTACGGCACGAACAACGAGTTCGGGTTCGACTACCTGCGCGACAACATGGCGTGGGGCACCGAGGAGCTCGTGCAGCGCGGCCACCACTTCGCCGTCGTCGACGAGGTCGACTCGATCCTCATCGACGAGGCGCGTACCCCGCTCATCATCTCGGGGCCGGCGTCCGGCGACGCGAACCGCTGGTACACGGAGTTCGCGCGGGTCGCGCGCCGCCTGACGAAGGACGCGGACTACGAGGTCGACGAGAAGAAGCGCACCGTCGGCGTCCTCGAGCCCGGCATCGAGAAGGTCGAGGACTACCTCGGCATCGACAACCTGTACGAGTCCCTCAACACGCCGCTCATCGGCTTCCTCAACAACGCCATCAAGGCGAAGGAGCTGTTCAAGCGGGACAAGGACTACGTCGTCCTGAACGGTGAGGTGCTCATCGTCGACGAGCACACGGGCCGCATCCTGCCGGGCCGTCGCTACAACGAGGGCATGCACCAGGCGATCGAGGCGAAGGAGGGCGTCGAGATCAAGGCCGAGAACCAGACGCTCGCCACGATCACCCTCCAGAACTACTTCCGCCTGTACGAGAAGCTCTCGGGCATGACCGGTACGGCCGAGACCGAGGCCGCGGAGTTCCAGGGCACGTACAAGCTGGGCGTCGTGCCGATCCCGACGAACCGCCCGCTGCTGCGCATGGACCAGGCCGACCTCGTCTACAAGAACGAGGCCGGCAAGTTCGCGGCCGTCGTGGACGACATCGTCGAGCGGCACGCCAAGGGCCAGCCGGTGCTCGTCGGCACGACGAGCGTCGAGAAGTCCGAGCTGCTGTCGAGCCTGCTGAAGAAGCAGGGCGTCCCGCACGAGGTCCTGAACGCGAAGCAGCACGAGCGCGAGGCGCGCGTCGTCGCGCAGGCGGGCCGCAAGGGCGCCGTCACCGTCGCTACGAACATGGCCGGCCGCGGTACCGACATCATGCTCGGCGGCAACGCCGAGCACATGGCCGTCGACGCGCTCGCGCAGGCGGGTCTCGACCCGAACGAGACGCCGGAGGAGTACGAGAAGGCGTGGCCTGCGGCGCTCGAGAAGGCGAAGGCCGCGGTCGAGGCCGAGCACGAGGAGGTCACCGAGCTCGGCGGCCTGTACGTCCTGGGCACCGAGCGCCACGAGTCGCGCCGCATCGACAACCAGCTCCGCGGCCGGTCCGGTCGTCAGGGCGACCCGGGCGAGTCCCGGTTCTACCTGTCGATGCAGGACGACCTCATGCGCCTGTTCAACTCGGGCCTCGCCGAGTCGATGATGAACCGCGCCGGCTTCCCCGACGACGTTCCGCTCGAGTCGAAGATGGTCACGCGCGGCATCCGCAGCGCGCAGTCGCAGGTCGAGTCGCGCAACTTCGAGATCCGCAAGAACGTCCTCAAGTACGACGACGTCCTGTCCCGCCAGCGCACCGTCATCTACGACGAGCGCCGCCGCGTGCTCGAGGGCGAGGACCTGCAGGAGCAGGTCCAGCACTTCATCGCGGACGTCCTCACGGCGTACGTGGACGGCGCGACGGCGGAGGGCCAGCCGGAGCAGTGGGACCTCGACGCGCTGTGGACCGCCCTGCGCGCCGTCTACCCGGTGTCGATCACGCCCGCCGAGGTCGTCGAGCAGGCGGGCGAGATCCACCACCTGACGCGCGAGCTCATCCTCACCGAGGTCATCTCGGACGCCGAGTACGCGTACAAGGCGCGCGAGGAGGAGCTCGGCGAGGAGAACATGCGCCAGCTCGAGCGCCGCGTGACGCTGTCGGTCCTGGACCGCAAGTGGCGCGAGCACCTCTACGAGATGGACTACCTCAAGGAGGGCATCGGGCTGCGCGCGATGGCCCAGCGCGACCCGCTCGTCGAGTACCAGCGCGAGGGCTTCCAGCTCTTCCAGGCGATGACGGACGCCATCAAGGAGGAGACGGTCTCGTTCCTGTTCCAGCTCGAGGTGCAGGTGCAGCCGGCGGAGGAGATCACGATCGGGTCGTCCGACGACGGCGGTCCCGAGATCTCCGCCGACGACCCGCGGGTCCAGGCCGAGCTCGACGCCGCGGCCGCGGAGCTCGCGGCTCTCGACGACCCGACGAGCCCGGAGGCGCAGGCCCTGGACGTCGAGGCGGAGCGCGAGCTCGAGGCGGAGCGCCAGGCGGTGGCGTCCGCGCCGTCGGCCCCGGCGCCCGGCCGTCTGGTCGGCAAGGGGCTCGACGCACCGGACCGGCCGCAGAACCTCCAGTACACCGCGCCGTCGGACGACGGCTCGACGAGCACCCGCGAGGACGCGTCGGCGGCCCGCAAGGCGCTGCACGGTGAGGTGGGCGCGCCGGAGTCGGACGGCCGGACGTTCCCGGGGACGCCGCGCAACGCGCAGTGCCCGTGCGGCTCGGGCAAGAAGTACAAGCTCTGCCACGGCAAGAACGAGGAGTGAGCCCCCGCGGTCCCGACCTGACGGCCGGGACCTGACGGCCGGGACATGAGGACGGCGCCGGGACCTGCGGGTCCCGGCGCCGTCGTCGTTCGCGCCCCGGCCGACAGAGCTCCCCGGGGTCAGCCGATCTCGAGCGCCACGACCCGCCACTGCCCGCGGTGCGCCTCGACGCGGAGCGCCGCCGCGCGGACCCGGTCGACGTCCTCGACGACGACGCTCGCCTCGGCGACCGTCGGGCCCAGCCGGACGACCCGCGCCCGACGGACGAGGGCGGGCCGGGGCACCCGGGTAGGGCGGGGCAGGCCGCGCACCAGCGCCGCGCGCGTGCCGAGCGCGTCGAGCACGGTCGGGCTGACCCAGCGCGCGAGCTGGGCGACCGGTCGGTCGCCGCGGGCGACCTCGACGGCTCCCCGCACGACGGCGCAGCACAGGCGGGTCGGGTCGGTGAGCTCCGGCTCGCCGTCCACCGAGCCGGTGGACGCCACGGGAAGGGGATGGAGCGGCGCGTCGGACGTGAGCCGTCGGGCGCGGTCGGCGAGCTCGTCGAGGTCGGCGACGACGCGCGGGCCGCTCACGCGCACGAGAGGCACGACGGGGACGGGCTCCGCGTCGAGGAGGTCGCCGCGCCGCGGGGCGGGCGTCGCGCGCACCCGCACACCGCTGCCACGCGGGTGGGTGGGTCGGCCCGGGTTGCGGACGGCGCGGGCGGGGTGGGCGGGTGCGGCGAGAGCGGTCATCGCGGTCTCCTTCGGGGCGAGCGTCTCGTGGGTCGGGTCGTGGGGGCGGTCGCTGCCGCCCGGCGGGCGGGTCATGCCGGCTCCGGTGCGACGAGCACGGTTCCGGGGAGCAGCAGGTCGGGGTCGGCGCCGATGACGTGGCTGTTGGCCTCGTACCAGCGGGGCCACGCGCGGGCGATCTCGGCGTCGGTCGCGTGCGGGCCCAGGTGCGCGGCGGCGACGGCCCACAGGGAGTCGCCGCGGCGGACGGTCACGTGGGTGGGTCGTTCCGCGTCGGTGGCTCGTGCGACGGTCGACGCCGCAGCGGCCGGACGTGCTGCCGCCAGCGGGTGCCAGCCGAGGTCGAGCGCCGCGGCCTGGGTGCCCGAGCGGGCCTTCGTGGCGGCCGCATGACGGGTGCCGTCGTCGGGTGTGGTGACGGTCTCGTGCCACCCGAGGTCGAGGGCGTTCGCCGGCCGCGCGGCGTCGGGCCGGCTCGCGGCGGAATCGGTACCCGCGTCGGCGCCTGACCCTGCAGCGCCCTGCTCGACGACCGTGACCGCCGCGGGCGCGGCCATGGCAGCGGGCGCGGTGACGGCCGCTGCCGTCCCGGCGAGCGCGACCCCGGCCCCGAGGCTCATGCCCATGCCCATGCCCATGCCCGCCCCGACTGCGCGTCGCGCGAGCGCGCGGACCAGGACGGGCGCCCGCCGCGCGACGACGCTCCGGAGCCGGGGGAGCGGCCGCCCGGCACGGGCGGCGGCGACGTAGCCGAGCGCGAGGAGCGTGTGGACCGTCAGGCGCACCGCGACGACGGCACCGATGAGGAGGATCGGGACGGCGACGAGGCGCTCCACGCCGAGGACGTCGAGCCGCGAGGCGAGGTCGAGGTCCGGCCCCAGCGCCGGCGCGACGAGCCCGTGGGTGACGACGACGAGCCAGGCCGCGAGCGTGGGGGCCGCGACGACGAGCCCCAGGAGCCCCGCGAGTGCCCCGAGGGGTCCGGCTCCGTCGGCGACGCGCGCCGCCGCGGTGGTGCGCTGTTCTGTGCGGGCCATGTCGATCCCCGTCCCCTGGTCGCTGATGATCGCGTTTGGTGTCGTTTGGTGTCGCCTGGCGTCGATCAAAGCCGAATGATGGGCTCGGGTCAAGAGGTGTGTTCGCCATGTGGACGAGCGCGACCGAGAGATCCGTTACTCGTGCACCCTGTGGCGCGTGCGCTGGGACGACCTGTTCGAGGACATGGAGGCGCAGCTCGCCGCCATGACCCGCAGCGAGCTCGACGCCCGCGTCGAGGACCTCACCCGGGCCGAGCACGCGGCCGTCGCGCTCGGTGCGCGGCTGCGCGCCTCCGGCGGGTCGCTCATGACGGTCGCGCTCGACGACGGCACGCTCGTCCGCGGCCGCGTCGCCTCCGCTGCGGAGCACTGGTTCGAGCTCGAGGAAGGCGTGCGCCGCCACCTCGTCCCGCTCCGCGCGGTCGCGTGGGTCCAGGGCGCGGCGCCGTTGGCGGCCCCCGGTGCGGGCGTCGTCGAGCGCCGTCTGGGACTCGCCCCGGCGCTCCGGGCGCTCGCCCGTGACCGCGTGCGCGTGCTCGTGCGGACGCGTGCCGGCACGGTCGCCGGACGGATCGCCCGCGTCGGCAAGGACTACGTCGAGCTCGACGACACCGGCGGCCACGACACCGGCGGCCACGGACCCGGGCAGGCCGACCTCGGTGGCTGGGGGCGTCCGCAGCGACCGGCCACGACCGCGGTCCCGCTCGACCGGGTGCTGTGCGTCAGCGAGGTGGTCTGACCACGTGACGCCGCAGCAGGGGGATCAACGACGGTCAGGCGCGCTCGTCGAGCGTGCCGGCGTCGATCCGTGCCCGCGTCTGCGCGTACTGGTGCTGGATGTACTCCTCGAGCACGGTCGCCTCGACCCGCCACTGACCGCGTCCGCCGACCTGGATCGCGGGCAGGTCCCCCGACCGGACGAGGGCGTACGCCTGCGCCGAGGAGATGTTCAGCACCTCCATCACGTCGGCGAGCGTGAGGAACCGGGAAGCCATGACCTGAGTCTGGCACGCGGACCTTGCCCCGGGCCCGTTGTCCACAGAACCGCAGGCGACCCGGCCGTGATGCGCCGGTACGCGAGAGACTGCGTCCTGCCCGGCGCGATCGGACCCCACCCGGCAGACCACCCCCACGACCTCCCCAAGGAGACGGACCGACGATGACGACGACCCTCCGGCCGACCCTCGAACAGCTCCCGGCCCCGGTCGCCCCGCGGCTGCGCCGTCCGACCTGGCGCGACCCGAGGCTCCTCGTCGGGTGCGCCCTCGTCGCGGGCTCCGTCGCGCTCGGGGCGACCGTCGTGTCCTCGGCACGCGACACCGCGCCGGTGTACGTCGCCGCGCACGACCTGGTGCCGGGCGACGCCGTCGCCGCCTCCGACCTGCGCGTCGTCGACGTCAACCTCGGGGGCGAGGCGGCCCGTTACCTTGCCCCCGAGGGCGGCGGGCTCGCCGCCGGGACCGTCGTGACCGGTGTCGTGCGCTCGGGCGAGCTCCTGCCGCGGGCCGTGCTGGGCAAGGCCTCCGACGTCCACGTCCGCACCGTCGCCGTGCCGGTGGGCGGCACGCTCTCCGACCGCGTCGAGGCCGGCTCCACGGTCGACGTGTGGTTCGTGCCCAAGGCGGCCACCGGCGCGGCTGGCTCCGACGCCGCGGCCGCGCCGCGACGGATCACGGAGAGCGCCGTCGTCGCCCAGGTCGACGAGCCCGGCTCGAGCCTCGTCGGCGGAGGCCAGACCACCGTCCAGGTCCTCGTGCCCCAGGACGACCTGCCCACCGTCCTCGCGGCGCTCGCTGCCGACGGCACCGTCACCGTCGTGCCCGGCGGCGCCCGGTGAGTGCGCTCTCCGACCCGACCCCCGTCCCCGTCCTCTGCGCGGTCCGCGGACCCGCGGAGGCAGGCGTCGCCACGACTCTCGCTGCCGACCCCGGCACGGTCGTCGTCCGGCGCTGCGCCGACGTCGCGGAGCTCCTCGCCGCGTCGGCGGCCGGTCTCGGCGCCGTGGCCGTCGTGTCGAGCGACCTGACCGGGCTCGACCGGTCCGCAGTCGCGGCGCTCCACGAGGCCGGGGTGCGGGTCGTCGTGCTGCACGACGACACCGCGCACGAGGAGCAGCGCGTCCGCGCCCTCGGTCCCGACCGGCTCCTCGCCCTCACGACGGCGCTCGCCGACGGCGCGACGCTCGCCGGGACCGTTCGCGACGCCCTGCGCGACCCCGCCCGCCCCGAGACGGGTGCGATGCCCCGGCTCGACGAGGCGCCCGTCGTGCGACGCGCCGGGAGCGTCGTGGCTGTCTGGGGCCCCACCGGGGCGCCGGGGCGCTCGACGGTCGCCGTCAATCTCGCGGCCGAGCTCGCCGGTGCGGGTCGGCGGACCGGCCGGCGCCGCGGCGGGACCGCGGAGCCCGGCGTCGAGGTGCTGCTCGCCGACGCGGACACCTACGGCGGCGTCGTCGCCCAGCTCCTCGGGATGCTCGACGAGTCCGTCGGGCTCGCCTCCGCCTCGCGCGCGGCCGCCCAGGGCGTGCTCGACGCCGTCACGCTCGCGCGCCTCAGCCCCTACGTGCTCGCCCGCCTGCGGGTGCTCACCGGCATCACCCGCCCTGCGCGGTGGGTCGAGCTCCCCTCCTCCTCGCTCGACGTCGTCTGGGAGAAGGCCCGCGAGATCGCCGACGTGACCGTCGTCGACTGCGGCTTCTCCCTCGAGCACGACGAGCTCCTCACGTATGACACGCGGGCACCGCAGCGCAACGCGGCCACCTTGTCGGCGCTGGGCGCGGCGGACGTCGTGGTCGTCGTCGGGGGAGCGGACCCCGTCGGCATCCAACGGCTCGTCCGGGCTCTCGGGGACCTCGACGACGCCGGCGTCCTCGCGCCCCGCGTCGTCGTCGTCAACCGGGTCCGAGGACGTGCGAGCGGGAGCCGCCCCGCCCAGGCGGTCAGCGACGTCCTCGCCCGGTACGCCGGCGTCGACGCGCCTGTGCTCCTGCCCGACGACCCGGCCGCGTGCGACCGGGCCGTGCTCGAGGGCAGGGTGATCGCCGAGTGCGCGCCCTCGTCGTCGGTCCGCTCGGCGCTCACCGCCCTGACGGGTCGGGTGCGCGAGCTCCTGCCCGCCCGCCAGGCTCCCGACGGCTCCGGTCTCGGCGACCCGGTACGACGCGAGGCCCTCGAGCGGGCACACTGAGGCCATGCGCCTGTACGTGCCCGCGACCCGCAACGACCTCGACACCGTGACCACCACCACCGCCCGGGCCACCTGGCCGATCGGTCCGCGCGTCGCGCACGCCGTCACGCCCGCGCTGCGCGCCGAGCTGCCTGACGAGGACGACGAAGGTCTCGAGTACGCCGCCTGGCTCGCCGCCGCCGACGACTCGCTCGGGCTCGTCCTGCAGGGGGCGTCGTCGCCGCTGCGCGTCGTGGTGACCGTCGAGGTGCCGGACGGCGTCGTCGGGACCGCGGTCGAGTCCGGCGACGACGTGTCGTCCAGCACGGTGCAGGTCACCGACGACGTCGACGCGCAGGTCGTGTGCGCGCACGTCGACGAGACCGACGCCGGGCCCGACGTCCTGCGCGTGGGGCAGGTCGCCGAGGCCGACCTCGACGACGCGCTCCAGGCCGTCGTCGACCGCGACCTGCTCTGGTACGACTGGACCGAGCTGGACCAGGCCCCGCGCTGACCGCGAAGTCCCCCGCGGGGAGGACGACGTCGCGGTCAGTCGCCGAGGTAGTCCAGCACCACGTCGTGGAGGTGGCCGTTCGAGGCGATCGCGTTCCCGCTGAAGGGACCCGGCTTGCCGTCGAGGCCGGTGAAGCGCCCACCGGCCTCGGTCACGATCGGGACCAGCGCCGCCATGTCGTAGAGCTCGAGCTCCGGCTCCGCGGCGACGTCGACGGCGCCTTCGGCCACGAGCACGTACGACCAGAAGTCCCCGAACGCGCGGGAGCGCCAGACGGTGCGGTGCAGGTCGAGCATCGCGTCGAGCCGGTCGCGCTCCTCCCAGCCGGTCAGGCTGGAGTAGGAGAACGAGGCGTCTTCGAGCTCCGTCACGCCGGAGACCTGGAGGCGGGTCGCCGCGGACAGCGACTTGCCGGTCCACGCGCCCGAGCCCTTCGCCGCCCACCACCGCCGCCCCAGCGCCGGAGCGGACACGAGCCCGGCGACGACCTCGTCCCCGTCGACCAGGCCGATCAGCGTCGCCCACACGGGCACGCCGCGGACGAAGTTCTTGGTGCCGTCGATGGGGTCGAGGATCCAGCGGCGGGGCGACGACCCCGTCGCCCCGAACTCCTCGCCGAGGATCGCGTCGCGGGTGCGCGCCCGCTCGAGCGTCGACCGGATCATCCGCTCGGCGTCGCGATCGGCGTCGGAGACCGGCGTGTGGTCGGGCTTCGTCTCGACGTGCAGGTCGAGGGCCTTGAACCGGGACATCGTGTGCTGGTCGACCTGGTCGGCGATCACGTGCGCCAGACGTAGGTCGTCGTCGTAGCGGGTCATGAGGACAACGTAGTGGTGGCGCGGCCGCGGTGCCCGTACCGCTCGCCGGACGTGCGCCTCCTTCGCCGACCGGGACGCCTCGTTCGCTGTCCTCCCTCACCGCGACGTAGGCGTCCGCGCCGCCTACGTCGCGAGGACGGGATCTCGGACCCTCGAGCACGGGGTGCGCGGCCGTCAGTGCGCGCTGACGCGCGCAAAGCCCGTGCTCGGCGGGAGAGATGGTGGACTGCGGCGGGCGGCCGTCAGTCCCGCTCGGCCGACGCGCGGGCCTCGACGAGCCGCCTGAACGACGCGAGCCGCGCCGCCCGGGCTTCGCGCACGACGTCGTCGGGCGCCTCGTCGACCCACGCGTCGAGCGCGCAGTCGGGGGCGTCGGCGAGGTGCGTGCAGCCACGCGGGCACCGCTCGACGGCGACCGCGTCGAGGTCCTCGAACGCCCGGAGCACGCGGTCGACCTCGACGTGCGCGAGCCCGAACGACCGGATGCCGGGGGTGTCGATGACCCAGCCGCGGCGTGCCCCGGGTGCGAGGCCGCCGTCGGGCACGGGGAGGCGCAGCGCGACCGCCGACGTGGACGTGTGGCGGCCGCGGCCGGTGACGTCGTTGACGTGCCCGGTCGCGCGGCCGGTCCCGGGGACGAGCGCGTTGACGAGCGTCGACTTCCCGACGCCGGAGTGCCCGAGGAGCACCGAGACCCGCCCGGCGACCGCGTCGCGCAGCGCGTCGACGCCTACCACGGGCCCGTCCGGCTCGCGCCGGGTCACGACGACGCGCACGCCGATCGGCTCGTACAGGTCGCGCAGCTCGTCGGCGCTCGCGAGGTCCGCCTTGGTGAGGCAGAGGAGGACGTCCATCCCGGCGTCGTAGGCGGCGACGACGGCCCTGTCGATGAACCCGGTCCGCGGCTCGGGCTGCGCGAGCGCGGTGACGATGACGAGCTGGTCGGCGTTCGCGACGACGATCCGCTCGTAGGGGTCGGTGTCGTCGGCGGTGCGCCGCAGCACGGTCCGGCGCTCCCCGATCCGCACGATCCGGGCGAGCGTCCCCTCGCCCCCGCTCGTGTCCCCGACGACGTCGACCCCGTCGCCGCACACCACGCGGTCGCGGTTGAGCTCGCGCGCCTTCATGGCGACGACGGTGCGCTCGTCGGGGCCGTCCTCGTCGAGGAGCAGCGTGTACCTTCCGCGGTCGACGGCGGTCACCATGCCGCGGGCGGCGTCCTCGTGGGCGGGGCGCTGCTTGGTGCGCGGGCGGGTGCCGCGGCGCGACGGGCGCGACCGGACGTCGGACTCGTCGAGGACGCGGCGGCCCACGGCCTCAGCCCCGCCCGCCGGCGAGCATCCCGGACCACAGGGCCGTGAAGCCCGGGAGGGTCTTGGCGGTGGTGGACACGTTCTCGACCGCGACGCCCGGCACCCGGAGCCCGACGAGCGCGCCCGACGTCGCCATCCGGTGGTCCGCGTACGAGTGCCAGACGCCACCGTGCAGCGGCGCCGGCGTGACGACGAGGCCGTCGTCGGTCTCCTCGCAGCCGCCGCCGAGCGCGACCATCTCGGTGCGCAGCGCGGCCAGGCGGTCCGTCTCGTGAAAGCGCAGGTGCGCGATGCCACGGAGCCGGCTCGGAGAGTCGGCGACGGCGGCGAGCGCCGCGACCGTGGGTGCGAGCTCGCCTGCGGGGGACAGGTCGACGTCGATGCCGTGGACGGTGCCGTCGCCGGTCACCGTGAGGACGCCGTCGTCGAGGGACCAGCGGCCGCCCATCCGCTCGAGGATGCCGGGGACGAGCGCGCCGGGCTGCGTGGTCTCGGCGGGCCATCCCGGTACGCGCACCGAGCCGCCGGCGACGAGCGCCGCGGCGAGGAACGGCGCCGCGTTCGACAGGTCGGGCTCGACCCGGACGTCGCGCGCGGCGACGGCGCCGGGCAGGACGCGCCAGGTCGGGACGTCGTCGGGCGCGCCGCCCAGGCCGGAGACCTGGACCTCGACGCCCACCTCGCGCAGCGTGAGGACGGTCATCTCGATGTGGGGGAGCGACGGCAGCCGGGGGCCGACGTGGCGGACCGTGAGACCCCCGTCGAACCGGGCGCCTGCGAGCAACAGCCCCGACACGAACTGGCTCGACGCGGACGCGTCGACGTCGACGGTCCCGCCTCGCACGGCGCCGGTGCCGGTCACGGTGAACGGGAGCCGTCCCCGTCCGGCGTCGTCCACGGCCACGCCGAGCTGGAGCAGCGCGTCGAGCACGGGGGCCATCGGACGCACGCGCGCGGCCTCGTCGCCGTCGAAGCGGACGGGGCCGTCAGCGAGCGCGGCCACGGGCGGCAGGAACCGCATCACGGTCCCGGCGAGCCCGCAGTCGACGTCCGCATCGCCGCGCAGGGGAGCGGGGGTCACGCGGACGGTCGACCCGTCGACCTCCACGCCGACCCCGAGCGCGCGCAGCCCCGCCGCCATGAGGTCCGAGTCACGGCTGCGCAGGGCACCGCGCAGGACACCGGGCCCCTCGGCCAGCGCCGCCAGGACGAGCAGCCGGTTGGTGAGCGACTTGGAGCCCGGGACCTCGACGGTCGCGTCGAGCGGGTGGGTGGCGACCGGAGCGGTCCAGGGTGCGTCGTCGGTCGGCAGGGCGGTGAGCGGCGCTGTCCCGGGGGTCGTCATGGTCTCAGGCTATCGGCCCGTGGACGCGCAGGGGCGGGCGCGCCCACGGGCCGGTCAGGGGGTCAGGCGGAGCGGCGGCGGACGACCAGGAGGGTGCCGCCCGCGGCGACGAGCAGCGCGGCCCCGACGACGTACGGCAGCACCGGGGCACCCGTCTCGGCGAGGTCGGGGGACGCTCCGGCGGCCGCGTCAGCGCTGGTGGAGGCGGCGGCGGTGGCGGCGGTGGTGGCCGTCCCGCCCGCCGCCAGGACGACGGTCGTGGGGCTCGCGGTCGCGCTGTTCGTGGCGGCCGGCGTCGCCTTCGCGACCTGCGCAGCGGCGGGCGTGGTCGCGGCCGACGGCGCGGCGTGCGTGGCGGTGCCCGTCGCCGTCGGGCTCGCCTCAGGGGCGGCGGTGGTCGTGGCGGGGCTCGTCGAGCCGGGGGCGCTCGTGGCGGGGTGCGTGGTCCCGGTCGTTCGGGTCGGCGTGGTCCGGGGCGTCGAGTCCTGGTCGGGCGTCGGCGTGGAGGTGGCGCCGCAGCGGCACCCGACCGAGTCCTGCCAGTGGTAGTTCGTGCCGCCGACCTGGACCCACGTGTACGCGAAGTGGGTCCAGCCGGGCCAGTCCTCCCGCTCGGTGGGGTTGAAGTGCCGGGTCCCCGACCAGGTGCCCTTGTCGTGGTGGAAGTTGAAGGTCTTCTTCTCGCCGGTGTCGAGGTTCTTCACCTCGACGTTGACGTCGTTCGCCTGCCCGGCCGGGAGGTCGGAGGGGTAGCGGACCGTGACGCCGTGGCCGCAGGTCGGGGCGTCGTACGTCCAGTCGTGGCCGGAGGAGGTGCGCTGTCCCTGGTCGTCGGGTCCGGTGTGGTGGGTCGCGGTGGCCAGCGCGGAGGGGGCGGAGACGATCCCGAGCAGTGTCAGTCCGGCGAGGGCGGTGGCGATGCGGAGGTGTCGGCGTGCAGCAGTCATCGGTGAGAGCTCGCTTCTTCGGTTTCGGTCGACGGCGACCGCAGCCTAGGACAGTCGTGGAGCGAGTCCGACACATCCGATTCGAGGAGGAACGGATGATACGGGTGCAGTAGTGATGAAGGCCCGGAATTTCGCCGTTCCTTATACGGACACACCCGTCATATCGTTGCAGGATCGTAACGTGAGAGCGATCCCATCCGTGGGGAGGAGGGAGGGGCGAGGTCTGTGGCCCTGGTGTCCGCTATGCCTCGTGCGCTACGGCCGCGCTCACGGCCTCGTCGACGGCCTCGTGCCGTGCGTGCCGCTCGTCGCGGGCGTGCTGCACGCGCCACCGCACGCCGGGGCGACCTTCGGTGTCGGCGGCCGCGAGCAGCGCTGCGCCCGTGAGGCCGAGCGCCTTCGTGAAGCGCGTGGCGCGCTCGCCCCGAGGTCCGGGGCCGCCCGTGACCGGCTGGCTCGCTGCCGCGAGGGGCGCGGTCAGGGCCGCGAGGACGAGCGCCGCGGTCCGCGGAGCCTTGTGGAAGGCGAGGAAGAGGCCGGCGACCGCGGTGGCGGCGCCGTGCGCGCGGACCACGAGGGTGACCCGGCCCCGGGTCGCCTCGCGCACCGCCGGCACGACGGTGCCCATCTGGTCGAGCGCGGCCTGGGCGACCTCGACGTGGGGTGCGGGGTGGAGAACCGCGCTCACGCCGTCGTACACGAAGGGGACGGCGAGGAGGGGGCGGGCGAGGTGTCGCAGCAGCATCCGTCCAGACTGTCGCACCGTCCGCTCGCACGCCACCGCGGGCGAGGTGGTCGAGCGGCGGACCGGCGACGGCGTCCGTGGTGCTGGAGCTCGCGGTGCTGCCTGCGTTGGAGGGATGGTCGTCCACGCTGCCCTCTCGTTCGAGCCGACCGGCCAGGGCTGGACCCAGGTCGCCGAGTTCGGCGCCGCGTTCGTCCTGTCGGCGGCGATCGGGCTCGAGCGCGAGCTCAAGCAGAAGTCCGCCGGCGTGCGGACCTACACGGTCGTGGGCCTCGGGTCGGCGCTGTTCATGCTCGTGTCCAAGTACGGGTTCACCGACGTCCTGGTCTCGGGGCAGGTCGTCCTCGACCCGTCGCGCGTCGCCGCGCAGATCGTGTCCGGTCTCGGCTTCATCGGCGGCGGCATCATCTTCGTCCGCCGTGGCTCGGTGCGCGGCCTGACGACGGCGGCGAGCGTCTGGCTGACGGCCGCCGTCGGCGCCGCCGCAGGTGCGGGCCTCCTCGTGCTCGCCCTCGTCACGACCGTCGCGTACTTCGTCGCGATCCTGCTGCTCGCGCCGCTCGCGGGCTTCGTGCGCGAGCACCTCGGCGGGCCGTGGCCGATGCTGCGCGTCCAGTACCTCGACGGTCGCGGGCTCCTGCGCGACGTCCTCGCCGTGGTCACCGAGGCAGGGTTCGCGGTGCGCGAGCTGGCGACCTCGCAGCAGGGGCACGTGCAGATCCCGGGCGACGGAGGCACGACCGACGCGACCTCCGTGGAGGTCACGGTGCGGCTCGGCGGACGCGGGGACGTCGAGTCGGTCGTGGGGGCGCTCAGCGAGCTCGACGGCGTCCTCACGGTCGCGACCGGGGAAGAGACGGAACCCTGACCCCTGCCGCGCCCCGGTGACGTCGTGTCTGTCCGTCGCGCCGTCGCGCCGTCGTCCGCTCTGCGAGGTAGGCGCGCGAACGCCTGCTGCGCGAGAACGAGGTCTGTGCCTCGGCGCAGCGGGAATGTTCCGTGCCCGGGGAGACGTTCCGGTGTACGTGACGTGCGGTGTGCTCGAGAGTCCTGCGGTCCGGTCCGACGTGCGGCCGGTCCCTTTCGGCGACGGCGACGGCGGGTGGCCGACGGTGCACCTGGCGCGGCCGGCGGGGCACGGGGCCACGACCCCGGGCCTGGCACGGGCCGGGGGACTAGGCTCGGTGACGATGACTGAGACCCCACGCGACCCGGCCCCCGCGGCCGGCTCGCCCGCCCCGACGATCGACGTCGACCCCGACGACACCGACCGCGCGCCCGCGACCGAGGACGAGGCGGCCCGTGCCGCGCGCTTCGAGCGGGACGCGCTGGCCTACCTCGACCAGCTCTACTCCGCCGCGCTCCGGATGACCCGGAACCCCGCGGACGCCGAGGACCTGGTGCAGGAGACGTTCACCAAGGCGTACGCGGCGTTCCACCAGTACAAGCCGGGCACGAACCTCAAGGCTTGGCTGTACCGGATCCTCACGAACACGTTCATCAACTCCTACCGCAAGAAGCAGCGCGAGCCGTTGCAGTCGAACGCGGAGGACGTCGAGGACTGGCAGATCGCGCGCGCGGCGTCGCACACGTCGCAGGGGCTGCGTTCCGCCGAGGCGGAGGCGCTGGACCGCCTGCCCGACTCGGACATCAAGGCCGCGCTGCAACAGCTGCCGGAGGACCGGCGCATGGCCGTGTACTACGCGGACGTCGAGGGCTTCCCGTACAAGGAGATCGCGGAGATCATGGGGACGCCGATCGGCACCGTGATGTCCCGTCTGCACCGGGGGCGGCGCCAGCTGCGGGAGCTGCTGGCCGACTACGCACAGGATCGAGGGCTCGTGGGGACGAGCACGGGAGGTCAGTCGTGAGCAGGAACGTTCCTTCGGGCGACGCAGGCGCCGCCGAGGGTATCGAGCCGATCCCGCACGCGGTGAGCAGCGACGACGAGTGCGAGCACGTCGCCGAGCACCTGTGGGAGTACCTGGACTCGGAGATGACCGAGGACGACGCCGCGCGGATGCGTGCGCACCTCGCGCACTGCTCGCCGTGCCTGGCCGAGCTGAGCCTGGACGAGCTGGTGCGTCAGCTGCTGCGCCGCTCGTGCGCGGACCGTGCTCCGGCGACCCTGCGCGCGCGCCTGTACGCGCAGTTCTCGGCGACGGCGGTCATCACGCGCGGGATCTGAGGACCCGGCCGACACCGGACATGACGAGGCCCCGGGCTCCGTGAGGAGACCGGGGCCTCGTGCCGTCCTGCCTGAGGGTGCTCAGGCGTTGGGACGACGGCCGTGGTTCGCGGCGTTGCCCTTGCGGCTGCGACGCTTGCGCCCGCGCTTGCTCATGGCTGTCTCCTTCGAGTCGTGTAGGGGTTCGCCCCCCATGGTCCCACACGGCGGGGGTTGCCGACGCCACGGACGCGATATAACGTGTGTGCATCAACGAGATATATCGCGTCGTCTGGCGCGAGGGCGGAGGACAGCGATGGGACAGCACTGGACGGTGGCGGAGCCCACCACGATCGACGTCGCCGAGACGGTCGCCGAGCTCGAGGTCACGCTGGTGCGCGGCCGGGTCGACGTCGTCGCGGGAGACGGTCCCGGCTCGCGCGTGGAGGTCCACGCGCTCACGGGACGTCCGCTGGAGGTGGAGCTGTCCGGCCGGAGGCTGAAGGTCGGCTACCGCAACCTCGGCTTCGCGGGCTTCGCCGAGAAGTTCCGGCTGTTCCGCTCCGACGAGTCCGCGGACGTGCAGATCACCGTCCCCGCGGACGTCGCGCTCAAGCTGGCCGTGGTCAAGGCCGACGGCCTCGTCGCAGGCCTGCGGGGCCCCGCGAAGGTCTCGACCGTGAGCGGCCCCGTCGTCGTCGACCAGTGCACCGGCGACCTCACGGTCAGCACGGTCTCCGGCGAGCTCGTGGTCCGCGACCACACGGGTGACGTCACGAGCTCGAGCGTGTCGGGTGTCGTCACCCTCGCCGGGGACGTCCCCGTCATCAAGGCCAGCACGGTCTCCGGCGACCTCGCGCTCGACCTGACGAGCACCCCACGGACCGCGAAGGTCTCCGCCGTCTCGGGCGACGTCGTCCTGCGGGCGCCCGACGTCGACCGTCTCACCCTCAAGCTCTCGGCCGCGAGCGGCCGCGTCACCGTCGACGGCGTCGAACAGGCCGACCGGCACCACAAGGGCGTCGTGCTCGACGGGGTGAAGCCGCTCGGCACTGCGGTCGTGAGCGTCGTGTCCGGCGACGTCACGGTCCTCGAGCGCGGCGCACCCGACGACGCCGCCACCGACGGTCCCGGTACGACCGACGGGCGGGACGCCTGATGGTCGCCGTCTTCGCGCACGGCGAGCTCCGCCTCTACCTGCTCGCGCTCCTCGCCGACGGCCCGCGTCACGGCTACGAGCTCATCACCGCGCTCTCGGACCGGTTCGGCGGCACGTACCGCCCGAGCGCGGGCACCGTCTACCCGCGGCTCGCACGGCTCGAGGAGGAGGGCCTCGTCCGCAGGGCCGCGTCGGGCCGGACCGCCCCCTACGCGCTGACCGACGCGGGACGCGAGGAGCTCGCCGCCCGGGCTGACGACGTAGCCCGCCTCGAGCGCGGCATCGACGAGACGGTGCGCGAGCGTGCGCAGTCGCTGCGCGAGGACGTCGCCAGCTCCATGCAGGGGCTGCGCGCCGAGCTCGCGCTCGCTGCCCAGGAGGCACGCCAGGAGGCGCGTCGCACGCCACGAGGACCGGCGTCCGACGCACAGGACCGCGGGCGGCAGGCCCGGGCGGCGTCGAACCGGGCACGGCGGGAGGTCGACGCGATGCTCCAGGCGTTCCGCGACGACCTGCGGGCCGAGCTGCGGCGCGCGGACGCCGTCGACGCGGTGAGCAGAGTGACCGTCGAGACCGCACGTACCGTGCTCGACTCCGCGCGCGCCGCGATCCGCGCCACGCTGCGGTAGGGGCAGGACGTGCTCGGGGTCGCGCTGCTGCTCACGGGGCTCCGGGCACCCGTTCCCCTGCCGCGGTCAGAGAGCCGGGTCCGGCAGGCCCAGCCACGCGTGCCAGCCCGTGTGGAGCACGAGCCACGCCATGAGCCCGTAGCCGGCCTGGCCGGGCATGCCCGTGGGGCCGGTCGCGAGGTCGCCGAGCCACTGCTCGTGCCCGACGAGCGGTCCGAACGTGTCGACGTACGGCACCCGGCGCCGGCTGGCGACGTCGGCGTAGGCGTCGGACAGCTCCTGGAGCCGTCCGTTCTGCTCCGGAGCGCCGGGCGGAGGCCCGACGACGAAGGTCGGCAGCCGGCGCTGCTCCGCGACGTCGAGGACGTTCGCCAGGTTGAGGCGGCTGCGCGCGAGGGAGAGGTCGGTGTCGACGTCGTGCCGCCCGAGCGCGACGACGAGCCGGTTGTCCGCCCCGGGCGCGGTCGAGAATCGGCGTGACGTCTCGGCGTCCCACCGCTGCGACAGGGCCGACGAGCCCTCGCCCGGGATGGCGAGCGGCATCACCACCGTGACGCCGTCGAACCGGGTGCGGGCGGCGACCCGGCCCGTCCAGCCCAGGCCCCGCGCGTCGCCGGCGCCGGCCACGAGCTCGTCGCCGACCACGCACACGCGCAGCTCGGTGCGGTCGTCCCCGGCGGCGCCCGCCTGTGCCGGGACGCCGGCCTGGCTCGTCTGCTTCACCGTGCTCCGTCCGTCCGCGTCCACCACTCGATCATTGTGACGTACGGACCGCCGGATCCCTGGGAGCCGGCGGTCCGCACGCGCGTGTGGGCGCCCTCAGGCGAGCGTCAGGCCCCAGGTCGAGGTGTGCGACGCGCCCGGCTCGAGCACGACCAGCAGGTCGCCGGTGCGGAACGCGTCCGCGTAGCAGGTCTGCGGCTCGACGGCCACGGCGCTGCGGCGGATGCTCGGCGGGTTGATGAAGTCGCCCGTGCAGACCTGCCACGCGCCGAACGTCTCGTCCATCCACAGCCGGGTCGTGCGCCCGTCGGGAGTGCCCAGCTCGGCCCAGGAGAGCCCGTCCGCGTCGCGCAGCACCCCGACGAACGCGTCGTCGAGCGTCGCGCCCTTCAGCGCGGACGCGACCCGGTGGTCGAACGACCCGGCGACCGGCTCGGTGCCCACGGGCAGCAGCCGCTCGTCCGTCGTGACCCGGGTGTCGGCGTCGAGGCGCAGGGTGCAGTCGTCGACCGCGGCGCCCCGCGTCGACAGCCACGGGTGGAAGCCCACGCCGTACGGCGCGCGGACCGCCCCGTCGTTGGTGGCCGTGGTCGTGACCGTGAGGCCCGCGTCGCTCAGCGCGTACCGGACCGTGACGACGACGTCGAACGGGTACCCGGACGTCTGCACGATCCGGTGGGTGAGCTCGACCGCGTCCTCGGCGTCCGTCGTCGTCCGCGACGTGACCTCGAACCGGACCCAGCACACGAGCCCGTGGAGCGCCGTCATGCGGGCCACCTCGGTCACGGGGACCTGGTGGTCCGTGCCGTCGAACGTGTACGCGCCGTCCCGGAGCCGGTTCGGCCACGGGGCGAGCACCGCACCGTGGCTCGCGGGCGCGATCTGGTCCTCCGCGTACGGCTGGACCACCTCGAGGCCGTCGACCGTGTAGGCGCGCAGGGTCGCGCCCACCTCGGTCACGACCACCTCGTGCGCGCCGCGGCGCAGCGTCGTCTGGGCGCCCGACGGCGCGTGCGTCGTGTCGGTCATCTCGTCACCACTTCTCGTGCAGGGCGGCGCGGAACCGCTCGTCGTAGATGCGGCGGACGCCGCGCTCGAAGGTCGGGCCGAGGACGCGCGCCGAACCGGCGGCGGCGTTGGCGCGGGCCTGGTCGGCGTTGCGCGCGCCCGGGATCACGGTCGACACGCCGGACTGCTGCCACAGCCACGCGATCGCCGCCTGGGCGGGCGTCAGCGCGGGGGCACCGTCCTCGGGGGCGCCCAGCTCCTCGACGAGCCGTGCGAACTCCTGCGCCGCCTCGACGCCCGTCTCGTAGTCGACCCCGGAGAAGGTCTCGCCCACGTCGAACGCCTCGCCGTTCCGGTTGTACGTCCGGTGGTCGGACTCAGGGAAGGTCGTCTGCGCGGTGTACCGGCCGGACAGGAGGCCCGACGCCAGCGGCACGCGCGCGATGATCCCGACGCCCGCCTCGGACGCGGCCGGGAGGACCTCGTCGAGCGGCTTGAGCCGGAACGCGTTGAGGATGATCTGCACGGTCGCGACGTTCGGACGCGCGATGGCGGTCAGCGCCTCCTCGGTCCGCTCGACGCTCACCCCGTAGGTGGCGATCGCGCCCTCGTCGACGAGCGTGTCGAGCGCGTCGAACACGGCGTCGTCGGAGTAGACGGCCGTCGGCGGGCAGTGGAGCTGCACCAGGTCGAGGCGGTCGGTGCGCAGGTTCGTGCGGGACCGGTCGACCCAGCCGCGGAAGGCGTCGAGCGTGTACGCCTCGGGGACCTGCTCGACCCGGCGGCCCATCTTCGTCGCGACGGTGACCTGTGCGTCCGGGTGCTCGGCCAGGTAGGAGCCGATGAGCTGCTCGCTGCGGCCGTCGCCGTACACGTCCGCGGTGTCGACGAACGTCACGCCGGCCTCGAGCGACGCGTCGATCACGGCGTGCGCGTCGGCCTCGCTGACGTCTCCCCAGTCGGTGCCGAGCTGCCAGGTGCCCAGCCCGACGACGGACACGAGTCGGCCGGTGCGGCCGAGGAGGTGGTGTTCCACGGGTCTTCCCCTCTTCTCGGTCCGGGTCCTGCCACCGGGGTGGCGGGACTCGGGCCAGGTGGCCCCTGCGTTGGTGCGGGCAGGGGTGTGCGCGTCCAGTGTGCTCGTTCGGACGGCACGAGGCCCGGCGACCGTGCGGCCGCCGGGCCTCGTCAGATGGTGCTCAGCGCCCGAACGCCTGCTCCAGCAGGGTCGCCGCCTGCGCCTTGTGCTTCTTGGCGGTGCCGGCCGCGGTCGACGCGGAGGCCGGACGGGACACGACCTTCACCTCCGGCAGGTCGTCGGGCAGGTTGATGTGCACGTACGACCAGGCGCCCTGGTTCTCCGGCTCGTCCTGGACCCAGACGACGTCGGCGGTCGCGTAGCGGCCGAGCTCGTCGCGGATCTCGTCCTCGGGGAACGGGTAGAGCTGCTCGAGGCGCACGATCGCGACGGTCTCGTCCTTGCGAGCGGTCCGCTCGGCGAGGAGGTCGTAGTAGACGCGACCCGTGCACAGCAGCACACGCGTGACCTTGGTCGGGTCCGCCGTCGCGTCGCCGATCACCGGGCGGAACGTGCCGCTCGTGAAGTCCTCGACGCCCGACGCCGCCGCCTTGAGGCGCAGCAGCTGTTTCGGGGTGAACACGACGAGCGGGCGGCGCGGCCGGGCGTACGCCTGGCGGCGCAGCAGGTGGAAGTACGACGCCGGCGTCGACGGCTGCGCGACGGTGAGGTTGTCCTCCGCGCACATCTGCAGGAACCGCTCGATGCGGGCCGAGCTGTGGTCGGGCCCCTGCCCCTCGTAGCCGTGGGGGAGGAGCATGACGAGCGAGGCGTTCTGGCCCCACTTCTGCTCCGCCGACGAGATGAACTCGTCGATGACCGTCTGCGCGCCGTTGACGAAGTCGCCGAACTGCGCCTCCCACAGGACGAGCGCGTCCGGGCGCTCGACGGAGTAGCCGTACTCGAAGCCGAGCGCCGCGTACTCCGACAGTGACGAGTCGTAGACCCAGAACTTCTCCTGGTCCGCCGACAGGTACAGCAGCGGCGTCCACTCCGCGCCGGTCTCGCGGTCGTGCAGGACGGCGTGGCGCTGCACGAACGTGCCGCGGCGCGAGTCCTGCCCGGCGAGGCGCACGGGCGTGCCCTCCATGAGGAGCGAGCCGAACGCGACGAGCTCGCCGAAGCCCCAGTCGATCCCGCCCTGCGTCGACATCTCGTGCCGCTTGGCGAGCATCTGCTGGAGCTTCGGGTGGACCGTGAAGCCCTCGGGCGCGGCGACCTGGACCGCCCCGACGCGCTCGAGCGTCGCGGGCGAGATCGCCGTCTTCCACCCGACCACCGTGCCGGCGTCCTCGCGCTGGGACTCAGGACGCTCGAGGCCCGCGATCGGCTCCGTCTCGGCCGGCGGGGTGTAGCCGCCCTCGCGGGTCTCGGTGAAGACCCGCTCGAGCTGGGTCTGGTAGTCCTTGAGCGCCTGCTCGGCCTCCTCGACCGTCAGGTCGCCGCGGGCCACGAGGTTCTCGGTGTAGAGCTTGCGGACCGAGCGCTTGGCCTCGATGAGGTTGTACATGAGCGGCTGCGTCATCGACGGGTCGTCGCCCTCGTTGTGGCCGCGGCGGCGGTAGCAGACCATGTCGATGATGACGTCGCGGTCGAACTGCTCGCGGAACGCGAAGGCGAGCTCCGCGACGCGCACGCACGCCTCGGGGTCGTCGCCGTTCACGTGGAAGATCGGGATCTGGTAGCCCTTCGCGACGTCGGTCGCGTACGTCGTCGAGCGGGACGACGAGGGGGCGGTCGTGAAGCCGACCTGGTTGTTGATGATGACGTGGATCGTGCCGCCCGTGCGGTACCCGCGCAGCTGCGACAGGTTGAGCACCTCGGACACGACGCCCTGGCCCGCGAAGGCCGCGTCCCCGTGGATCATGATCGGCAGGACGGAGAACCCGTCGCCGCCCAGGTCGATGAGGTCCTGCTTGGCGCGGACGATGCCCTCGAGCACCGGGTCCACGGCCTCCAGGTGGGACGGGTTCGCCGCGAGGTAGACCTGCGTCTGCGCGCCGGACTCCGCGGTGAACATGCCCTCGGTGCCGAGGTGGTACTTGACGTCGCCCGAGCCCTGGACCGACTTCGGGTCCACGTTGCCCTCGAACTCCGCGAAGATCTGCGCGTAGCTCTTGCCGGCGATGTTCGCGAGCACGTTGAGGCGGCCGCGGTGGGCCATGCCGATGCAGACCTCGTCGAGGCCGTTCTCCGCGGCGCGGGACAGGATGGCGTCGAGCAGCGGGATGACCGACTCGCCGCCCTCGAGCGAGAAGCGCTTCTGCCCGACGAACTTCGTCTGGAGGAAGGTCTCGAACGCCTCGGCGGAGTTGAGGCGGCGCAGGATCCGGAGCTGGTCCTCGCGCGGGGTCCGGGCGTAGCCGGCCTCGAGACGCTCCTGGATCCACTTGCGCTGTGCCGGGTCCGCGATGTGCATGTACTCGAAGCCGATGGTGCGGCAGTACGCGTCGCGCAGCAGGCCGAGGATGTTGCGCAGGGTGTCCTGGTACTTCCCGCCGAAGCCCGTCGTCGGGAACGTCCGCTCCAGGTCCCACAGGGTCAGGCCGTGGTTCTGGATGTCGAGGTCCGGGTGCTTGCGCTGGCGGTAGGTCAGCGGGTCGGTGTCGGCCATGAGGTGGCCGCGCGACCGGTAGGCGTGGATCAGCTCCGCGATGCGAGCCGGCTTGACGGCCTCCGCCTCGGGGTCGGTGCTGTTGTCACGTGCCCAGCGGACCGGCTCGTACGGGATCCGCAGCGCCGCGAAGACGCGGTCGTAGAAGCCGTCCTGGCCGAGCAGCTTGTTGCCGATCAGACGCAGGAAGTCGCCCGAGCCGGCGCCCTGGATGATGCGGTGGTCGTAGGTCGAGGTGAGGGTGACGACCTTCGAGACACCGAGCCGCGCGAGCTGCTCCTCGGAGGCGCCCGCGAACTCGGCCGGGTAGTCCATGGCGCCGACGCCGACGATCGCGCCCTGGCCGCTCATCAGGCGCGGCACGGAGTGCACCGTGCCGATGCCGCCCGGGTTGGTCAGCGAGATCGTGACGCCGCTGTAGTCGTCGACCGTGAGCTTGTTGGTGCGGGCGCGGCGCACGACGTCCTCGTACGCGTTCCAGAACTGCGCGAAGTCCATCGACTCGGTGCCCTTGATGGCGGGCACGACGAGCTGGCGCGAGCCGTCGGGCTTGGGCAGGTCGATCGCGATGCCGAGGTTGACGTGCGCCGGGTTGAGGATGCCGGGCTTGCCGTCGACCTGCGTGTACGACGCGTTCATCGACGGCATCTCGCCCACGGCCTCGATGAGCGCGAAGCCGATCAGGTGCGTGAAGGAGATCTTGCCGCCGCGCGTGCGCGCGAGGTGGTTGTTGATGACGATGCGGTTGTCGACGAGGAGCTTGGCCGGGACGGCGCGCACCGACGTGGCCGTCGGGACCTGGAGGCTGGCCTCCATGTTCGTCACGACGCGCGCGGCGGGGCCGCGGAGCTTGGTGGGCTCGTCGGCGGCCTCGGCGGGCAGCGCGTTCGCGGAGCGGGCCACGGGGACGTCGGCGTACGGGGCGGTGGCGGGCTGCGCCGTCGCGACGGGGCGGGGGGCCGTGGGCGACGGGGCGCTCGGCTCGGCGGGGAGCGCGGGCTCGCGCGTCGCCTCCACGGCGCGGGGCGTGGGGGTCGCAGCAGCCGGGGCGGCGGGCGCTGCGGGCGCGGGCGCTGCCGGCGCCGAGGGCGCGGCGGCCGGGGCCGCGTGGTTCGTGCCGTTCTTCGGGGCACCGGCGGCCGCGGCGTCGTCGCCGTCCGGCCGGTAGTCCTCGAAGAACTCCCACCACGCCGGATCGACGGAGTTCTTGTCGGCGCGGTACTGGTCGTAGAGCTCGTCGACCAGCCACTCGTTCGCACCGAACGAGGCGCGCAGCGCGCTGATCGACTCTGACTCAGCCTTCGGGGACACTCGGGGATCGCCCACTTTCGCACGTTTCGTGTCTGCTGTCGGGGCGCACAGGCGCGCACCCACCCACACCAGCCTAGGCCCTCGACCGCATCGTCACCGGCGCACGGACAGGCCGGGACGCGAGCAATCCCGCGGATCTTCACATCGGCTCTACGGGCGGCAACAGGAGGGCAAATGCTGCTCGTCGGGAGCAAAAAAAGCGGGTCGCCGAGCCCCATCTTTCGGTATCCCCGGCCGCCTTTCACCCGGGTGATCGCGACAGTGTGACGACGGTCACTCGGGGCGACGGGTGCGCGTGCCGCGCCGTGCGTGGACCGGCAGGCGCAGACGCATGCGCGCGCCGCCGTCGTCGCCGTCCGCGACCTCGATGGTCCCGCCGTGCAGGTCGACCGCCCAGCGGACGATCGCGAGGCCGATCCCGGTGCCGCCGGTCGAGGAGGAGCCGAGCTGCGCCGTCGCCGACCCGCGCTGGAACCGGTCGAAGATCCGCCCGCGGTCCTCGGGGTCGATGCCGGGGCCCTCGTCCACCACGTCGACGACGACGCGGTCGCCGCCCGGCTCGAGCGTCGCCTCGAGCAGGATGCGGCCGTCCTGCGGCGAGTACCGGATCGCGTTGTGCAGCAGGTTCGTGACGACCTGGTCGAGCCGGACCGGGTCGGCCTCGAGCTCGAGGTCCTCGGGCGTCACGTCGACGACGTACCGGAGCTGCTTGCCCGCGTCGAGCATCGACACCGACTCGGCCACCTCCTCGAGGAAGTCCCCGAGCGGGATCGTCTCGTAGTTGAGCGCGGCCGCGCCCGCCTCGATGCGCGACAGGTCGAGCAGGTACGCGACGAGGCGCGACAGGCGCTCGGTCTGGGTGAGGGCCTGCTGCAGCGTCGCGGGGGACGCGGGGGTGACGCCGTCGACGACGTTCTCGAGCTGGGCGTGCAGCGCGGCGACGGGTGTGCGCAGCTCGTGCGAGACGTTGGCGATCAGGTCGCGGCGCACCTGGTCCGAGGCGGCGAGGTCGCTCGCCATCTGGTTGAACGCGCCCGCGAGCTGCCCGACCTCGTCCCGGCTCGTCGCCGTCACGCGCCGGGTGTAGTCGCCGTCGGCCATGGCGCGCGCGGCGGCGGTCATCTCGCGCAGCGGGGACGTCATGCCGCGCGCGAGCACCTGGGTGAGGAGGAGGGACAGGACGATCGCGAGCGGCAGCGTGCGGCTCGGACCGAGGTGGTTGCGCAGGCCCAGCCAGGTGACGAACGCCGCGAACGTCACGGTCGCCGCGACGAGGATCCCGAGCTTGATCCGGATCGACTGGAAGCGGTCCAGCGGACGGACGTCCGGCACCCGGGCGATCCGGGCACCGGCGCGTTCGCCGGTCCGGCTCATGCGTTCGGCTCGAACGCGTACCCCACGCCGTGCACGGTCCGGATGAGGTCCGCGCCGAGCTTGCGGCGCAGCGCCTTGATGTGGGAGTCGACGGTCCGGGTGCCCGACGCGTCGGCCCAGTCCCACACCTCCGCGAGGAGCTTCTCGCGCGTCAGCACGGTCTTGGGGGAGCTCGCGAGCATGACGAGGAGCTCGAACTCCGTGGGCGTGAGGTGGACCTCCTCGCCGGCCCGGTACACGCGCCGCTGCGCCTGGTCGATGGTCACGTCCCCGACCTCGAGCGGCGGCTGGGCGACCGGCGACGACGCGACCTGCGCCGCGCGGTCCACGCGCCGCAGCAGCGCCTTGAGGCGCGCGACGAGCTCGCGCATCGAGAACGGCTTCGTCATGTAGTCGTCGGCGCCGACGCCGAGCCCGATGATCATGTCGGTCTCGTCGTCGCGGGCGGTGAGCATCAGGATGGGCAGGGGGTGCTCGGCCTGGATCCGGCGGGTGACCTCGAGGCCGTCGATGCCCGGGAGCATGACGTCGAGGACCACGGCGTCGGGGCGCAGCCGCAGCGCCGCGTCGACGCCCGACAGTCCGTCGCGCGCGACCTCGACCCGCCAGCCCTCGGCCGTGAGGCGCTGCGCGATGGCGGTCGCGATGGCGGGCTCGTCCTCGACGACGAGCACGGTCGCGTTCGGCTCGCCCGCGGGGCGGGCCGACGGTCGCCCGACGGCCCCGCCGTTCGGGTTGCCCGTCGGGACGTTCGGACGACCGCCCGGCTGTCCGGACGGCAGGGAGCTGGGTGCCATAGGGAAAGACTGGCACACAGGGGTGTGAACCGCCCGGAGGTCGCGCTGGGCGCCGTCTGTGCGTCGGATGGAGATCGTGTGGGCGTGGCGTGCCGAGCGCCCGGCACGCCACCCACCGATACGATGGTGCGCACCATGAACGGTGACGACCCACGACATAGGTCCGCACGTCCATCCCGCCCCGCCCGCGCCGCGCGCAGGCCCGGGCGGCCGTCGTTCGCCCGGGTGGTGGCCGCCGCGTGCTGAACGACTGGCTCCTGCTCCTCCTCGGCGTCGTCCTCACGGCGGGGACCGCAGTGTTCGTCGCGAGCGAGTTCGCGCTCGTCACGCTCGACCCGGCGGTCCTCAAGAGCTCCGGGCACGGGGACGAGCCCGACCGCCGCGACCGTAGCGTCCGCTCCGCCCTGTCGGAGCTCTCGACCGAGCTGTCCTCCGCCCAGGTCGGCATCACGGTCACGACGATCCTGCTCGGCTACACCGCTCAGCCCGCGCTCTACGACCTCGTGGTCGCAGCGCTCGGCCACACGGCGCTCGCACGCGGCGTCGCCGTCGCGCTCGCAGGGATCGTCGCTCTCGTCGTCGTGAACGTGTTCTCGATGCTGTTCGGCGAGCTCATCCCCAAGAACTTCGCGCTCTCGCTCCCGTACCCGACGGCGCGGCTCGTCGTGCCGCTGCAGCGCGCCTTCACGACGGTGGCGCGGCCGGTGGTCGTCCTCCTCAACGGTTCGGCGAACGCCCTCCTGCGGCGCGTCGGCGTCGAGCCCGTCGAGGAGCTGTCCGGGGCGCGGTCGTCGACCGAGCTCGCGGCTCTCGTCCGGCGCTCGGCGCAGGAGGGCACGCTCGAGGAGGGTGTCGCGACGCTCCTCACCAACACGATCGACCTCGAGGAGCTGACCGCCGTCGACGTCATGACGGACCGGCTGCGCATGGACGTCCTGCACAAGGAGGCGTCCGCCGCCGAGCTGCTCGACGTCGTCCGCGCCACCGGGCACTCCCGCTTCCCCGTGATCGACCGCGACCGCGACGACGTCGTCGGCCTCGTGCACGTGCGCCGGGCCGTCTCCGTGCCGGCCGATCGGCGCGCCGACGTGCCCGTCGCCGCGCTCATGGTCGACGCGCCGCGCGTCCCCGAGACCGTCGGGCTCGGTCCGCTGCTCGTCGAGCTGCGCGGTTTCGGGCTCCAGATGGCGGTCGTCGTCGACGAGTACGGCGGCACGTCCGGCGTCGTGACGCTCGAGGACGTCGTCGAGGAGCTGGTCGGCGAGGTCTCCGACGAGCACGACGCACGGGTCGTCGGCGCCCGTCGGCTGCGCGACGGGTCGTGGCGCGTGCAGGGTCAGCTCCGTCCCGACGAGCTCACGGAGCAGACGGGCCTCGAGGTCCCCGAGTCCGGCGCGTACGAGACCCTCGGCGGCCTCGTCATGACCGAGCTGGGCCGCGTGCCCGCCGTCGGTGACGAGGTCGAGGTCGACGGCGTGCGGCTGCGCGTCGACGTGATGGACGGCCGTCGCGTCGAGCAGCTCCGCGTGAGCGCCGTCGACGGTGGACCGGCGCGGGACGGGGGTGCGGCATGAGCTCCACGGCCGGCCTGATCCTCGGCATCGTCCTGCTCCTCGGCAACGCCTTCTTCGTCGGTGCCGAGTTCTCCGTGCTGTCCGCGCGCCGGAGCTCGATCGAGCCCCTGGCCGCGGCCGGGAACGTCCGCGCCCGCACCGTGCTCTACGCGATGGAGCACGTGTCGCTCATGCTCGCCTGCGCGCAGCTCGGCGTGACCGTGTGCTCGACCGGTCTCGGGATCGTCGCCGAGCCCGCGCTCGCGCACCTCGTCGAGGTCCCGCTGCACGCGATCGGCGCGAGCCCCGACCTCGCGCACCCGATCGCGCTCGTGCTGGCGCTCGCCGTGGTCGTCTACCTGCACGTGGTGCTCGGCGAGATGGTGCCCAAGAACCTCGCGGTCTCCGCACCCGATCGTGCGGTCATGCTGTTCGCACCGCCGCTCGTGCTGCTCGCCCGCGTCCTGCGGCCCGTGATCGGCGCGCTCAACTGGCTCGCCAACCACGCGGTGCGCGCCGCGGGCGTCGAGCCGCGCGACGAGGTGGCGTCCGCGTTCACGGTCGAGGAGGTCCAGTCGATCGTCGAGCACTCCGCGGCCGAGGGCGTCCTGCAGGACGAGCAGGGCCTCCTCTCCGGCGCGATCGAGTTCTCCGAGCGGACCGCCCGCGAGGTCATGGTGCCGCTCGCGGACCTCGTGACGGTCGCGGAGGGCTGCACGCCCGACGACGTCGAGCACCTCGTCACGCGCACCGGCTTCAGCCGGTTCCCCGTGGTCCGGGCCGCCGAGCCGATCGGGTACCTGCACCTCAAGGACGTCCTGTACGCGACGAACGGCGACCGTGACGAGCCCGTGCCGTCGTGGCGCGTCCGGGCGCTCGCGGTCGCCGCTCCGGACGACGAGATCGAGGACGTCCTGCAGGCCATGCAGCGTTCCGCGGCGCATCTCGCGCTGGTGCGCGACGGCGCCGTGCCCGTCGGCGTGGTCTTCCTCGAGGACATCCTCGAGGAGCTCGTGGGCGAGGTCCGGGACGCGATGCAGCGCGGCGACACGCTGCGCCGGGCTCGCCCGCGGTGAGCCGTCCGTCGGCCGACCGGGACGCCCGTCCCACTGCGATGCGCACCGCCTCGTCACGGGCGGTCCACCGGTTCGTCACGGGCGCTTCCGTTATCGTTCCGTGATCGCGTAGGCTGTGCGCGGCGCGGGGGCCACCGGCCGTCGGGGAGCGTTCCTCCCGGCAGGTGTTGAGTCGTCGAAGTGCCTGCTGTTCCCGTCCGAGCCGAGACCCCGGAGGTGCCGTGGAATCCGCGACGTCGTCGCCCCCGCTGCTGACCCGCCGCGAACGCCGTGAAGCGGCGCTGCGCGCGCAGGACGCGCCGGTGGTGCACGTGCCGCCGTCCCCCACGGTCCACCTGGACGCCGTCCCGGTCGCGGCAGCCCGCCCGGCCGCCGCCGTCTCCCGGACGAGCGCGACGTCGCCGCGCACGGTGACGACTCTCGCGCCCGAGCGCACCGCCGAGGACTCGGCGCCGTACCTCACCCGCCGGCAGCGACGCGAGATGCTGCTCACCTCGACGGAGCAGGAGTCGCAGCACGTCGAGGAGGCCGCGCCCGCCGACCTCGCCCCCAACCACGGCCCCGCTCGTGTCACGAACACCTGGTCCGCCGCAGGGTTCGCCCATCACGGCCCGCAGGTCGCGCGGGTCACGTCCGTCGAGGCGCCGCGCGCCGGCCGGGCGGTTCCGGCGTCGGTCCCGGTCCCCGCGGTCGCCGCGCCGTCCGTCGTCGGCCCGACGTGCCACGAGCACGCCGCCGAGGTCGTCCACGAGCACCCCCTGCAAGGTGCACCGTCGCTCGAGCACGACGACCTGCCGCACGTGCAGACCGCGGAGCTCGAGGCGCTCCTTCTCGAGCCGTCACCGTCGGGCGACCCGCAGGGCGCGGGCGACGGCGGCGCCGTCGGCCTCGAGCCCGGCGCACGTCCGGGCAGCGACCGCCCCCGCTGGGTGCCGCGGGTCGCCGTCCTGACGTCGCTGGCCGTCGCGACCATCGCGGTCCCGCTCACGGGCGCCGCGAACGGCGACACCGCCGTCGACAACGGCGGTCGTCCTCAGGGGCCGAGCCTCCTCGACGCGGTCTCGGCGTCGGGCACGTCGACGAAGCTCCCCGACACGATCAGGTCGCTGGGCGACGGCGCGGCTCGCTCGCAGGTCGCGAGCCGCAGCGAGACCCGCGACAGCATCGCCGACTGCGACGTCGACGTCCTCCCGACCGGCAAGAACGGCGAGCTGCCGAAGAGCCAGCTCTGCGAGCTGTGGCAGAAGGGCTACTACCTCGCGAACCCGGCGGCCGCGGCGATCACGGCGATGAACGAGGCCTTCAAGGCGCGCTTCGGCCGCAACATGTGCCTCGTGGCCGCCTACCGACCGCTCGCCGAGCAGTACACGCTCGCCGTCACGCGCGCGGGCTACGCGGCGGAGCCCGGGACCTCGAACCACGGGCTCGGCCTGGCGGTCGACTTCTGCTCGAGCGAGACGGGCAACGCCGAGGTGTACCAGTGGCTGCGTGCGAACGGCCCGAGCTACGGGTGGGACAACCCGACGTGGGCCCGCGCGGGCGGCGGCGGCTCGTACGAGCCGTGGCACTTCAACTACGTGCCGCTCACCACGAAGATGGGCGTGATGTGACCGACCGCGCCTGACGACGGTTCAGCGCTGGTCGCCGGGCAGCGCCTGGTTGCGCCCGAAGCCCTGCAGGAAGCGGGGCCCCTGGGACTCGAGCTCCCGTTCGAAGGCCCCCGCCCAGCGCGCGAACGGCTCGTGGACGAGCGCGTCGTTGGCGAACCGGTGGTCCTCGGTGACCTCGGTGACGCAGAACGACGGGATCTGCAGGTCGACCACCGGACCGGAGCGCTCGCACTCGGCCACCACGAGCGGATGGTTGGCACCACCGAAGACGTCGATCACCCAGCCGTCCGCGCCGAGCCAGACCGCGTGCCGGTTCTTGACGATCCGCAGGCCGCCTCGGCGCACCATCTCCACCCCGACGCTCACGTCCAGCTCGCGCTCGGCCTCGTAGCGGGTGCCGCCGACCATCGGCCCCTTGGCGGTGAGGGCGCAGAAGTCGAACGCGTCCGCGTGGGCGTCGAGGACGTCGACCGCGTCGGACCGGTCGTCGAGCACGGCCCGCGCCGTGGAGGACTGGACGCGCAGCCGGAGGGCGTAGCCGTCGTCGGCGAGGTAGTAGCTCTGGACGATCAGGGTCGGCGGGCTCTCGTCGAGGAGCTCGCGGGGGACGTCGCGCGCGACGAAGCGGCGCTCGAACTCGAAGTCGCCGTAGCCGGAGTCGCTCACGTCCCGACCCTAGCGCGCCGATTCACCGAGTTGTCAGAATGTGGCGGCTGTCGAGAGCCGCCACGTTCTGACAAGTCGCGGGGGAGCGTCGCAGACTGGACGGTATGCGATCGACCGACATCCTGACCGACTCGTTCTCCCGGGTCGGGGACGGCGTGGGACGCCTCCTCGACGGCCTCGACGAGGAAGCCCTCGCCTGGCGCCCCGACCCGCACGCGAACACGATCGCGTGGCTCGTGTGGCACATCGGGCGCGGCGTCGACGCGCAGGTCGCCGACGTCGCGGGCGAGGGGGAGGTCTGGACGTCGGGCGGTTGGGCCGAGCGGTTCGGGCTCCCGTTCGACGACGGCGCGACCGGGTACGGCCAGACGCCGGAGCAGGTGGGCCAGGTCCGGGCGTCGGCGGAGCTGCTGCACGGCTACGTGGACGCGACGCAGGAGCGTGCCCTCGCGTACGTGGCGACGCTCCCCGACGAGGCGCTGGACCGGGTCGTCGACGAACGGTGGGACCCGCCCGTCACGCTCGGCGTCCGCCTCGTGAGCGTCGTGGGCGACGCGACCCAGCACCTGGGCCAGGCCTCGTACGTCAAGGGCCTGTGGCAGCGGGCGTCCCGCTGACCTGCTGACCTGCTGACCGACCCGATCGCCCGACGAGCACCGCGGGGGCCTCAGGCGACGGCGACCGCCGGCTCGCCGGCCGCCTCGTCCTCCGGGTCCGGCATGCTCTTCCGGCTCACGGCCATCACGACCAGCGACACGACCAGCCCGGCCGCGAAGAACGCCGCCCCCCATACGTAGGCGACGTGGTAGCCGTGCACCTGCGCGGTCGCCAGGACGGCGGCGGACCGGGGGTCGGCCCCGGTCGCGACGAGGTCGGTGAGCTTGCCGGTGAACGCCCCGATAGCGATCGTGTTGAGCAGCGCGAGCCCGAGCGACCCGCCGACCTGCTGCGCCGTGTTGAGGACGGCCGACGCGACCCCGGCGTCGTGGTCCTCGACCCCCAGCAGCGCCGTCGACGACGCCGGGACGAACACCAGCGCGAGGCCCGTCCCGATGATCAGCGCGGACGGCAGGATCGTGCTCGCGTAGGACGAGTCGGGCGTGGTGCGGACGAGCAGCAGCATCCCCGCGCTCGCCATCGCGAGCCCGGTGACGAGCAGCGGGCGCGGCCCGACGCGCGGCAGGAGCCGGGCGACCAGCCCGGCGGACGCGATCACCGCGAGCGCGAACGGCAGGAACCCGAGGCCGGCCTTGAGCGGCGTCCAGCCGAGGACGACCTGGAGGTGCAACGTCATGAACAGGAACATCGCGAACAGGCCGGCGCCGAGCAGCAGGAACACGAGGTACGACCCGCCACGGTTGCGGTCGAGGACGACCCGCATCGGGAGCAGCGGGTTCGCGGTCCGTGTCTCGAGGACGACGAACGCGGCGAGCGCGGCGACGGCCACGGCGAGCAGCGTGATCACGGTCGGGTCGCCCCAGCCCACGGTGGACGGCAGGCCGTCCGCCCCGGTCGTCTGCTTGGCGGCGTGCGTGAACGCGTAGACGAGAGACACGAGGCCGCCCGTGGCGAGCACGACGCCGGGGACGTCGAGGCGCCGCGCGCCGTGCGCCTTCGACTCGGGCACGAGCCGCAGGGCGAAGAACGCGGCGAAGACGGCGATGGGCGCGTTGACGTAGAGGCACCAGCGCCAGTCGAGGTACTCGGTGAGCGCGCCGCCCGCGAGCAGGCCGATCGCGCCGCCCGCGCCGGAGACGGCCCCGAACACGCTGAACGCTCGCGCCCGCTCGCGCGTCGAGACGAACATGACGGTGATGAGCGACAGCGCCGCCGGTGCGAGCAGCGCGCCGAACGCGCCCTGCAGCGCACGGGCCGCGAAGAGCATGCTGGCGCTGGTCGCGGCGCCGCCGATCGCCGAGGCGCCGGCGAACCCGACGAGCGCGACCACGAGGGCGCGCTTGCGCCCGACGAAGTCGGCGACGCGCCCGCCGAGCAGCAGCAGGCCGCCGAACGCGAGCGAGTAGGCGGTGATCGCCCACTGTCGGTCGGCGTCGCTGATCCCGAGGTCGCGTGCGGCGGACGGCAGGGCGATGTTCATGATCGAGTTGTCGAGCACGATCATGAGCTGGCCCGCGACGATCACCGCGAGCGCCGCCCACCGCCGCGGGTGCGCCGCGAGCGAGGGTCCGGCGGCGGAAGCCACGGGGCTTGACGGTCTTGACGTGGGGGACGACGGTGCTGCGGTCGCCGTGCCGGGCTCGGACATGACTCCTCCATCGCTGCGGTGGTTCCTGGGTGCTGACGTCGCGGTCGACGACCAGCCCCGCCAGGGTGTGCCACGCCGGGGTGCCGGGTCGTCGGGCGTGGGTGCCCACTTGGGGCTGCCGCGCGGGCACCACCGGTGGGGGCCGCCTACCACCGCGGGCGTACGCCGCACGTACTCCCGGCAGCGGACGCCGTCGGGCGGTGGCGGTGCCTACGATGCCCGGGTGCGTACCGACCGGGGCTGGAGGCGCTTCTACGCCGTGGGATGGCTGGTCTCCGCGGCGGGGTTCGCCGCGGCGTTCCACCAGTGGAAGATGCACGTCCGGGAGGTCGTGAGACGGGCGGAGCAGGCCGAGCGCACCCAGGAGGAGTTCGCGCGGCGGCTCGCGGTCGAGGAGCGCCTGCGGATCGCGCGCGAGCTGCACGACTCGCTCACCCACTCGATCTCGGTCGTCTCGATCCAGGCGAACGTCGCGACCCACCTGGCGCGCAAGCGCGGCGAGGACGTGCCCGAGTCGATCGTCGCGATCCAGGAGGCCGCGGGCGAGGCGATGCGTGAGCTGCGGGACACGCTCGCGACGCTGCGCAGCCCGGACCAGCCCGCCGGGCACGGGCTCGCCGACCTGCCCGGCCTCGTGAGCCGGACCAACGCCGCCGGCCTCCCGACGCGCGTGTCGGTGACGGGTCATGAGCGTCCGGTGCCTCCGCACGTCGACGCCGCGGCGTTCCGGATCGTCCAGGAGGCCCTGACCAACGCGGCCCGGCATGCTGGCCCCGCGACCGTGACGGTCCTGCTCGACTACCGGGGCGACACGCTCACGGTCCAGGTCGACGACGACGGCACCGGCACCGGGACCGCGGGGCCGGTCCGGCCGGGCCGCGGCCTCGTCGGGATGCGGGAGCGCACGACGGCGCTCGGTGGCCGCCTGGACGCCGCGCCCCGGCCGACGGGCGGGTTCCGGGTGCGTGCCGAGCTCCCGGTGGCGGCGCTCGTCGTGGACGGCGGCACGGGCGCGTGACCGGCGTCGACGTGCCTGCCGCCGAGCCCGTCCGGGTGCTGCTGTGCGACGACCAGCCCCTCATCCGCAGCGGCATCCGGGCCCTCCTCGACGCCGAGGACGACGTCGTGGTCGTCGGGGAGGCCGGCGACGGCGAGCAGGCGGCGGAGCTCGCGCGCGACCTGCGTCCCGACGTCGTGCTCATGGACGTCCAGATGCCCGTGCTCGACGGCATCGGGGCCACCCGCCGGATCGCGGGGGACCCGGCGCTCGCGGACGTGCGGATCGTCGTCCTCACCAACTACGGCCTCGACGCCTACGTGTTCGCGGCGCTGCGGGCGGGAGCGAGCGGGTTCCTGGTCAAGGACACCGAGCCCGAGGCGGTCCTCCAGGCGCTGCGGGTCGTCATGGCGGGTGACGCGCTGCTGTCGCCGGCGGTGACCCGCACGCTCATCGCCGAGTACGTGGCGCGGCCAGCGGTCGAGCCGGTCGGTCGTGACCTGGGCCGGCTCACGGACCGGGAGCAGGAGGTCGTGGCGCTCGTCGGGCAGGGGCTGAGCAACGACGAGATCGCCGCGCACATGGTGATCAGCCCGGCGACCGCGAAGACGCACGTCTCGCGCGCGATGGCGAAGGTCGGCGCCCGCGACCGGGCGCAGCTCGTCGTGTTCGCGTACGAGTCGCGGCTGGTGAGCCCCCGGGACGAGCCGCCGGCGTAGGCCGCCCGGCCCGGGTGCCGGGGGATCGGTTCAGCCGTGGTGGTGCGCACGGGGGTCGACGGGCGTCGCGCCGGGCCGGGCCCACTGGGCGGCAGGCCGGCCGTCTTGGCGCCACCACCAGGAGGCGTCGCGGTCCTGGGGCCAGCCCGCGGGCGAGTCCTCCCAGCGCTCGCCGCGCCCGTACACGGTGCGGTCGATCAGCTGCATCGACGACAGCATCGCCTCAGTGCCTCGCCCCGTGACCGCGTAGGTGAGGTAGGGCTTGCCGTCACGCCGCAGCAGGAACAGGAACTCGCCGAACCCGGTGCCGAGGATCGGGTCGTCGACGTCGTGCACCGAGAAGCACGGGACGGGGTAGCCCATGAAGTCGCGCAGCTCGCGTGCCTCGGCCCAGGCCCCCTCGAACAGCACCGCGAACGAGATCCCGCGCGACTCGAGATACGGGGTGCCGTGTGTCGCGTCCCAGACGGCGAGCGTGCAGCCCTCGCACTGGCCCTCGATCGGCTGACCGTCGTGCCACATGTGCTTGTACAGGATCAGCTGGTCGTGGTCGCCGAACAGGTCGAGCAGCGGGGTCGGGCCGTCGTCGCCCTCGACGACGACGTCGGGTAGCTCGGTCATCGGCATCCGCCGCCGGGCCGCGGCGAGGGCGTCGCCCGCGTGGGTGTGGGCCTTCTCCTGAACGAGGAGCTCGTCGTGGGCGTCGCGCCACGCGGTGAGGGTGACCACCGGCGGTGCTCCGGCTGGATCGGGGTTCGTCGGGATGTCAGTCGTCATGGGTGTTGCGACCCGACGAGCTTGCGGAACTCATCGGGTCGGCGAGCGCCCCTCAGGCGACTGGCAGGGACAGCAGGAAGAACAGCACCCCCAGCAGCGGAAGCGTCCCTTGCGTCGCGGCGGCGCGCACGCGCTCGCGGCCCGTCGAGAGCAGCACCCCGGCCGCAGCGACCATGCTGCCCGCGCAGAACAGAGCGAGCGCGAACCCCGCGGTCGCCGACGCCGTCCAGTACAGGACGACGCCGAGCACGGCGCCCACCGCCAGGAAGAGGTTGTAGAAGCCCTGGTTGTAGGCGAGCGGCGCCGTCGTGTCCGCGTCGGCCTGGGACGCGATACCGAACCGGCGCCAGACCACGGGCCGCCGCCACGCGACCGACTCCATCCACCAGATGTACAGGTGCAGGAGCGCGGCGAGCGCGACGAAGACCGTTCCGACGACGTCCATGGCCCGAGCGTAGGGGCCCGGAGGCCCACGCGCAGTGCGTGACGGCTGCGGGACGACGAAGGCCCCCGACCCGCATCGCTGCTGGTCAGGGGCCTGAAGGGGAGTGCGCCCGATAGGATTCGAACCTACGACCTTCTGCTCCGGAGGCAGACGCTCTATCCACTGAGCTACGGGCGCGCGATGACCGGTACCGACGCCCTCGCGGGCGCCCGGTGCGGCACGGCCACGAGACTACCAGCCCGACCGTGCGTCGTCGGACAGGAAACTCTGCGGGGAGGCTCCGGGCCCGCCGATAGGATGGCCTCCGTGACCCCCACCGAGCTCTCCGAAGCGCTGCGCGCTGCCCTGGCCGCCGCGGTGGCCGACGGCACGCTGGCCCTGCCTGCCGACGCCCTGCCCGACTCCGTCCACGTCGAGCGACCCCGGCAGCGCGAGCACGGCGACTGGGCCACGAACGTCGCGCTGCAGCTCGCGAAGAAGGCCGGCACCACCCCGCGGGCGCTCGCGGAGGACCTTGCGGCACGCCTCGCGGCCACGCCCGGCGTCGCGAAGGTCGACGTCGCGGGCCCCGGGTTCCTCAACATCACGCTCGACGCCGCCGCCGCGGGCGAGCTGGCGCGCGCCGTCGTCGAGGCGGGGCCCCTCTACGGCCGCGGCGACGCCGAGGCGGGCACCCGCATCAACCTCGAGTTCGTGTCGGCCAACCCGACCGGCCCGATCCACATCGGCGGCGTTCGCTGGGCGGCCGTCGGCGACTCGCTCGCCCGGATCCTCCAGGCCTCGGGTGCGGACGTGACGCGCGAGTACTACTTCAACGACCACGGGGTCCAGATCGACCGCTTCGCGCGCTCGTTGCTCGCCAACGCGCGGGGCCAGGAGGCCCCCGAGGACGGCTACGGCGGTCAGTACATCGAGGACATCGCGAACGCCGTCATCGCCGACGCCGTCGCGGCGGGCGACCCGGACCCCCGCGACCTGTCCGACGCCGAGGCCCAGGAGGTCTTCCGGTCGCGCGGCGTCGAGCGCATGTTCGGCGAGATCAAGCAGTCGCTCCACGAGTTCGGGGTCGATTTCGACGTCTACTTCCACGAGGACTCGCTGCACGAGTCGGGCGCGGTCGACAAGGCGATCGCGCGCCTGCGCGACGCCGGGCACATGTTCGAGCAGGACGGCGCGACCTGGCTGCGCACGACGGACTTCGGCGACGACAAGGACCGCGTCGTCATCAAGTCCGACGGCGACGCCGCCTACATCGCGGGCGACATCGCGTACTACCTCGACAAGCGCGAACGCGGCTTCGACGACGTCATCATCATGCTCGGTGCCGACCACCACGGGTACGTCGGCCGCATGATGGCGGTCTGTGCAGCGTTCGGGGACACCCCGGGAAAGAACCTCCAGCTCCTCATCGGGCAGATGGTCAACCTGGTCAAGGACGGCCAGCCGGTCCGCATGTCCAAGCGCGCGGGCACGGTCATCACGCTCGAGGACCTCGTCGACGCCGTCGGCGTGGACGCGGCGCGCTACGCGCTCGTCCGCTCGTCCACGGACACCAACATCGACCTCGACCTCGACCTGCTGGCTCGTGCGACCAACGAGAACCCGGTGTTCTACGTGCAGTACGCCCACGCCCGCACCGCCGCGGTGGACCGGAATGCGGCCGAGCACGGCGTCACGCGCGACGCGTTCGACCCGGCGCTGCTCACGCACGAGACCGAGTCGGCGCTCCTGGGCGTCCTGACCGAGTTCCCGCGCGTCGTCGCGCAGGCCGCGGAGCTGCGCGAGCCGCACCGCGTCGCCCGCTACCTCGAGCAGCTCGCGGGCGCCTACCACTCCTGGTACGCCGCGACCCGCGTGACCCCGCTGGGCGACGAGGAGGTCACCGACCTCCACCGCACGCGCCTGTGGCTCAACGACGCGACCCGCCAGGTCCTCGCGAACGGGCTGGGCCTCCTGGGCGTCAGCGCGCCGGAGCGGATGTGACCGCGGGCGCGCTGCCCGAGGCTGCGTTGCCCGAACCCTGGTCGCGCGGCGCGAAGCGCGGAGCGGACGGCGCGATGAGCGTCGGCGGCGTCGACCTGCGGGACCTCGCGGCCGAGCAGGGGACGCCGTCGTACGTCCTCGACGAGGCGGACTTCCGTACGCGCGCCCGGGCCTACCGGACCGCGTTCGAGCAGGCGTTCGCGGCGGTCGGCTCCGGCGTCGACGTGTACTACGCCGGCAAGGCGCTGCTCACGGTCGCGGTCGCGCGCTGGGCGCGCGAGGAGGGCCTGCGCGTCGACACGGCGAGCGGCGGCGAGCTCGCGGTCGCGCTGCGCGCCGGCGTGCCGGGGGCTGAGCTCGGTCTGCACGGCAACAACAAGTCCGACGCCGAGCTCGAGCGGGCGCTCGACGCGGGCGTCGGGCGGATCATCGTCGACTCGCTCGTCGAGATCGAGCGCCTCGCGGACCTCGTCGCGTCGAGGGGCGGCGATCCGGCGCCCGTCATGGTCCGCGTGACCACGGGCGTGCACGCGGGCGGCCACGAGTACATCTCGACGGCGCACGAGGACCAGAAGTTCGGGCTCTCGGTCGCGCCGGGCGCGGACGGGGCCGAGAGCCCCGCGCTCGCCGCGCTGCGGGCCGTGCTCGCGCGCCCCGAGCTGCGCCTGCTCGGCATCCACTCGCACATCGGCTCCCAGATCCTCGACCCCGACGGCTTCGAGGTCGCCGCGCGCGTCGTCCTGCAGCTGCGCGCCGACCTCGCCGCGGCCACGGGCGTGCTCGTGGACGAGGTCGACCTCGGCGGCGGCTACGGCATCGCGTACCTGCCCGGCGAGGTGGCCCTCGACCCCGAGCGCATCGCGAAGGACGTCGCGGGCGCCGTCGACGGCATCGCCGCGCGCCTCGGGACGCCGCTGCCGCGGTTCTCGATCGAGCCCGGGCGGGCGATCGTCGGGCCGGCCGGCCTGACGCTCTACACGGTGGGCACGGTCAAGCCCGTCACGGTCAACGCGGACGACGACGCCACCTTCGTCCGGACGTACGTGTCCGTCGACGGCGGGATGAGCGACAACATCCGGCCCGCGCTCTACGGGGCGCGCTACCACGCGGAGCTCGCGAACCGGGTCTCGGACGCGGCGCCCGTGCTGGCGCGCGTCGTCGGGAAGCACTGCGAGAGCGGCGACATCGTGGTGCACGACGTCGAGCTTCCGGGCGACGTGCAGGCGGGCGACCTGCTCGCGGTCGCCGCGACGGGCGCCTACGGCCGCTCGATGGCGTCGAACTACAACCTGCTGCCGCGGCCGCCCGTGGTGGCCGTGCTCGACGGCGGCACGCGCGTGCTCGTGCGCCGCGAGACGGTCGACGACCTCCTCGCGCTCGACGTCGGCTGAGGGCTCCTCCCGGCGCCGTTCCGATCGGTGGACGACGGGCGTCCGGAGGTTGGGCGCCACGTATCCTGTGCGCGTGCCTTCCCCCGCCGCTCAACCTCGCCGTGCCCCCTCGCCGCTGCGCGTCGCCGTGCTGGGGTGCGGCGTCGTCGGCACCGAGGTGGTGCGGCTCCTGACACAGCAGGCCGACGACCTCGCCGCCCGGGTGGGCGCGCCGCTCGAGCTCGTCGGGGTGGCGGTCCGGAACGTGGACGCGCCGCGTGACCCCGTCGTCGACCGTGCGCTCCTGACCGCCGACGCAGACGAGCTGGTGACCCGCGCGGACATCGTCGTCGAGCTGATGGGCGGCGAGGAGCCGGCCCGGAACCTCCTGCTGCGCGCGATCGAGCACGGTGCGTCGGTCGTGACCGCGAACAAGGCCCTGCTCGCGCAGGACGGCCCGACGCTCTACCGCGCGGCCGACGAGGCGGGCGTCGACGTCTACTACGAGGCGGCGGTCGCGGGCGCGATCCCCATCGTGCGACCGATTCGTGAGTCGCTCACGGGGGACAAGATCCGCCGGGTGCTCGGCATCGTCAACGGGACCACGAACTACGTGCTCGACCGGATGGCGACCGACGGGCTCGAGCTCGAGGACGCCGTCAAGGAGGCGCAGGGGCTCGGCTACGCCGAGGCCGACCCGACGGCCGACGTCGAAGGCTACGACGCGGCGGCGAAGGCGGCGATCCTCGCGAGCCTCGCGTTCCACACGCGCGTGCACCTCGACGACGTCTACCGCGAGGGCATCACGTCCGTGACGGCGTCGGACGTGGCCTGGGCCGCGCGGACCGGCCACGCGGTCAAGCTGCTCGCCATCGCCGAGGCGACCGACGACGGCGTCTCCGTCCGCGTGCACCCCGCGCTCGTCCCCCTCGACCACCCCCTTGCGGGGGTGCGCGGCGCGTTCAACGCGGTGTTCGTCGAGGCGGAGGCCGCGGGCGAGCTGATGTTCTACGGCCGTGGCGCGGGCGGCGCCCCGACGGCGTCCGCGGTGCTCGGCGACGTGGTCTCCGCGGCCCGCCACCGGGTCCTCGGCGGCAAGAGCCCCGAGGAGTCGACGTACGCCGACCTGCCGCTGCTGCCGCACGCGTCCGCGCTGACGCGCTACCAGGTGCGGCTCGTCGTCGACGACCGGCCCGGCGTGCTCGCGCAGGTCGCGAGCACGTTCGCGGGCCAGGGCGTGTCGATCGAGTCGGTGCGCCAGGTCCCGGACGGCGACCGGGCCGACGTCGGCACCGGCGGTTCGGCCGAGCTGCTCCTCACCACCCACGTCGCACCCGAGGCGGCGCTCGCGTCGACCACGCGCGCGGCCCGCGACCTGGCGCCCGTGCGCGAGGTCACGTCCGTCCTGAGAGTCGAAGGAGTCTGATGGCCCAGCAGTGGAGGGGCGTCGTCACCGAGTACGCCGACCGCCTGCCCGAGCACGTGCGCGAGCGCGTCGTCACGCTCGGCGAGGGCGGCACGCCGCTCGTCGCCGCGCCGGCGCTGTCCGAGCGCACGGGCGCCGACGTGTACGTCAAGGTCGAGGGCATGAACCCGACCGGGTCGTTCAAGGACCGCGGCATGACGGCCGCGATCTCCGCCGCCGCGGGCCGCGGCGCGAAGGCCGTCGTGTGCGCCTCGACGGGCAACACATCCGCGTCGGCGGCCGCGTACGCGACGCGCGCCGGGATGACCTGCGCGGTGCTCGTGCCGGACGGCAAGATCGCGATGGGCAAGCTGAGCCAGGCCATCGCCCACGGCGCGCGTCTCCTGCAGGTCGACGGGAACTTCGACGACTGCCTCGTCGCGGCCCGCAAGCTCGCCGAGGTCTACCCCGTCGAGCTCGTGAACTCGGTGAACCCCGACCGCATCGAGGGCCAGAAGACGGCGGCGTTCGAGGTCGTGGACGCGCTCGGTGACGCCCCCGACATCCACGCGCTGCCCGTCGGCAACGCGGGCAACATCACCGCGTACTGGAAGGGCTACCGTGAGTACGCGGGCGAGCTCCCCGACGAGCCCGGCGGCGGCCTCCCCGCCGTGGCGTCACGCACGCCCGCCATGTGGGGCTTCCAGGCCGCGGGCGCCGCACCCATCGTGCTGGGCCACCCCGTCGACCAGCCCGAGACCATCGCGACCGCGATCCGCATCGGCAACCCCGCGTCGTGGGCGCAGGCCGAGGCCGCGCGCGACGACTCGGGCGGCGTCATCGAGGCGGTGTCCGACGACGAGATCCTGGCCGCGCACCGCGTCCTGTCCGCGGAGGTCGGGGTGTTCGTCGAGCCTGCGTCCGCCGCGGGCGTCGCGGGGCTGCTGCGGCGTGCCACCGAGGGTCACGTGCCCGCGGGCGCGCGCGTCGTCGTCACCGTGACCGGGCACGGGCTCAAGGACCCCCAGTGGGCCTTGCGCACCGCCGACGGCAGCGAGGTCACGCCCGTCCGCGTGGGCGCCGACGTCATGTCGATCGCCGCCGCGCTCGGCCTCGAGTAGCGACCGGACGCGGGGGAGACCGCCATGCAGCTGGGTGCCGACCACGTCCGGGTTCGGGTGCCGGCGACGAGCGCCAACCTCGGGCCCGGCTTCGACGCGCTCGGGCTCGCGCTCGCGATCCACGACGAGGTCGAGGTGCGCCTGCTCGCGTCAGCGGACGTCGTCGTCGAGGTCGAGGGGGAAGGCGCCGGCGAGGTCCCGACCGGCGCGGGCCACCTCGTCGCGCGTGCCGTCCGGGTCGGGCTGGACGCCGTCGGCGCGCCGATCACGGGCCTGCACCTCGTGTGCCGGAACGTGATCCCGCACGGGCGCGGGCTGGGTTCCTCGGCCGCTGCCGCGGTCGCGGGGCTGGTGGCGGCTCGTGGCCTGATCGCAGACCCCTCCGCACTCGACGAGGCGACCGTCCTCGCGCTCGCGACCGAGCTCGAGGGGCACCCCGACAACGCGGCTCCCGCGATCCTCGGCGGGGCCACCGTGGCGTGGACGCCCGACGCGCGGTCGGGCTTCTCGGCGGACGACGACGGCCCCGCCCCCGCGCGTGCGGTGCGCCTCGACGTCCACCCGGACCTCGTCGCGACCGTCGTGATCCCGACGACGCGGCTTGCCACCAGCCACGCCCGCGGGGTCCTGCCCACGCACGTGCCGCACGCGGATGCCGCCGCCAACTCGGGACGCGCCGCCCTGCTGGTCGAGGCGCTGACCCGCCGACCGGACCTGTTGTTCGACGCGACCCACGACCTCCTGCACCAGCGCTACCGCGCCGACGTCATGCCGGGAACATGGCGGCTCGTCGACGCGTTACGTCGGCAGGGTCTCGCAGCCGTCGTGTCCGGCGCCGGCCCGTCGGCGCTGGTCCTCACGACGCCGTCGGCGGCCGCCGACCTGGACGCCGTGCTCGAGTCCGAGGTGGACCTGCGCCGCTGGCGCGTCGAACGCCCTTCGATCGCTCCGACGGGAGCGACCGTGGAGCGGCTCTGACGCCCGCCGTGGGGCCGTGCCATCCGGGGTGTCGCCGCGCGCGCGATGGCAAGATCGGCACCGCGCCGGTGCTAGACTGACCGTGATCCCTCGCACACGACGCGAATCACCCGCTGCGTTGCAGCAGGTACGTGCAGTGATGTGGCCGTCCACGGTCACCGTGCCTTCGGATTCACCTCATCCAGCACCAGCACACGTCGCCGTACGCCTGGTTCTCGGATTCACCCGTGCAGCCCGCTCCGCGGCTCGCACACCGACCACCCGGTGCCCGCCCTCTGAGCGGCGGGCACGACTCAAGGGGAAGGGTCCTTCGTGACTGACACCACCGCCCGATCCGGTTCGCTGTCCGCGCTCCGCCTGCCCGAGCTGCAGGCGCTCGCGACCGAGCTCGGCGTCAAGGGCACCTCCAAGATGCGCAAGAGCGACCTCGTCGACGCGATCTCGTCGGCGCGCTCCGGCGCCCCCGCGCGGACGGAGGACGCGCCCGCGCGTCGCACCCGCCGCGCGGCCACCACCGAGCAGACTTCCGAGGAGGTCGAGCGCGCGCCGCGTGAGCGTCGCAGCGCGCCGGCCTCCGGCACCGACAAGGCGCGCGTGGCCGTTGCGGCCGCGCTCACCGAGACCGCGAGCCGACCGGTCGAGGCGCGCCTCGCCGAGGGCGAGAGCAGCGACGACCGCGCGGCCCGTGCCGCCGCGGCGGCGTCCGGCGTGACCGGCGAGCGTCGTTCGCGCCGCTCCGGTCGCGACGCGGGCGCCCCGCGCAACGTCGACACCAGCGACCTGCTGGACACGCTGCCCGTGAAGCGGGACGGCGCGGAGCGCCGCGACGACGCGAGCACCGGCCAGTCCGAGCGTCGCGACTCGCGCGACGGCGACGGCTCGCAGCGCCAGCGCGACCGCCAGGGCTCCGGCCAGGGCGGCGAGAAGCGCCAGCAGGGCGGCAACGCCGGCCAGGGCCAGGGCTCCAACCAGGGCGGCGGCAACGCGCAGGACGACGAGCGGCCCGGGCGCCGTCGTCGGGCGCGCGAACGCAACCGCGACCGCAACAAGCGCGGCCGCAACAACCGTGGCGGCGCGCCGGCCGACCTCGCCAGCCTCGACGACGTCGAGATCGCCGAGGACGACGTCCTGCTTCCCGTCGCGGGCGTGCTCGACATCCTCGACAACTACGCGTTCGTGCGCACGAGCGGCTACCTCCCGGGTCCGAACGACGTCTACGTGTCGCTCGGCCAGGTCAAGAAGTCCGGGCTGCGCCGCGGTGACGCGGTCACCGGCGCGGTGCGCCAGCCGCGCGACGGCGAGCAGCAGGGCGGTGGCTCGAACCGCCAGAAGTTCAACGCCCTCGTGCGCCTCGACACGGTCAACGGCCAGTCGCCCGAGGAGGCTCGCCAGCGCGCCGAGTTCTCCAAGCTGACGCCGCTGTACCCGCAGGAGCGCCTGCGCCTCGAGAACCCGGAGAACACGCGCCTCACGCCGCGCGTCATCGACATCGTCGCGCCCATCGGCAAGGGCCAGCGCGGCCTCATCGTCGCGCCCCCCAAGGCCGGCAAGACGATCATCATGCAGCAGATCGCCAACGCGATCACGACCAACAACCCTGAGGTCCACCTCATGGTCGTGCTGGTCGACGAGCGGCCCGAAGAGGTCACCGACATGGAGCGGACGGTCAAGGGCGAGGTCATCGCCTCGACGTTCGACCGCCCCGCGTCCGACCACACGATCGTCGCGGAGCTCGCCATCGAGCGTGCCAAGCGCCTCGTCGAGCTCGGCCAGGACGTCGTCGTGCTGCTCGACTCCATCACCCGTCTGTCGCGCGCCTACAACCTGGCCGCGCCGGCGTCGGGCCGCATCCTGTCGGGTGGTGTGGACGCCGCGGCGCTCTACCCGCCCAAGAAGTTCTTCGGTGCGGCGCGCAACATCGAGAACGGCGGCTCGCTGACGATCCTCGGCTCCGCGCTCGTCGAGACCGGCTCGAAGATGGACGAGATCATCTTCGAGGAGTTCAAGGGCACCGGGAACATGGAGCTCCGGCTCTCCCGGTCGCTCGCGGACAAGCGGATCTTCCCGGCCGTCGACGTCAACGGCTCGGGCACGCGGCGCGAGGAGATCCTCATGCCGCGCGACGAGCTGCAGATCGTCTACAAGCTGCGCCGCGTGCTCGGCGCGCTCGACCAGCAGCAGGCCATCGAGCTCCTCCTCGGCAAGCTCAAGGACACCAAGTCCAACGTGGAGTTCCTGCTCCAGGTGCAGAAGACGACGCCGGGCGCGCTCGGCGACGAGAACGCCGGACGCACCATCTGACGTCCCTGCGCACGACGACGGCCGCCCCGGTTCTGACCGGGGCGGCCGTTCTCGTCCTCAGCGGGCGGCGGGGTGGAAGGCCCTCGGCTCAGCGCGCGGCGGCGTCGACCGCGGCGCGGTAGGTCTCCTCGACCTGGGCCCCGACGACGTCGACGTCGAACCGGGCGGCCGCGGCGCGCTGACGGACGACGGTCTCCTCGCGCGTGACGTCGTCGTCGAGGTCGGCCAACCAGGTCGCGAGAGTCCCGGCGAAGACGGCCGTGTCGCGCGGGTCGACGAGCTGGTCCTCGAGGCCGCGCATGACCGTGCGGTAGCCCGGGTTGTCGCCGGCGAGGACGACGCCGCGCGACGCGGCGAGGGCCTCGACGACGGAGATCCCGAAGCTCTCGCCGCCCGTCGAGGGCAGCGCGACGACGTCGGCGTCCTGGAGGAACGCGGCCTTGTCGTCCTCGGCGAGGAAGCCGGGGAAGGACACGCGGTCGGCGATCCCGCCGCGTCCGGCGGCCGTGCGCAGGTCGTCGAGCAGCGGCCCGCGGCCCGCGATCGTGGCGCGCCACGCGAGGCCGGGGACGTCGGCGCGGAGGCGCACGAGCGCGTCGACGAGCTCGCGCGGGCCCTTGCGGTCGACGAGCCGGCCCAGGAACGCCACGTGCGGGACAGCGCCGTCGGGTCGGTGGGGGACGAGCGGGGCGTCCGGGGCGGGGACGAACCGCGCGGTGTCGACGGGGTTCCCGACGACGCGCGGGTCGAGCCCGAAGGCGTCCCGCGCGAACTCCTGCGCGGCCTCCGAGACCGCGAGCACGGCGTCGAACCGGGCGAGTCGCTTGCGCTCGAGCGCGCCGAGCAGCCGTGTTCCCGCGGAGACCAGCCGGGACTGCGGGTAGATGTGGAACGTCCCGACGACGGCGGTCCGACCGTCGCCCCGGGTCGCCGCATCGATCACGCGCCCGGCGAGGAAGGGGCTGTACGGCATCTGGACGTGCAGCACGTCGAGGTCGAGCCGTTCCACGAGCTCGCGCGCCTCGCTCCTCGGCACGGGCCGCGGCGTGCCGAGCCGGTTGCCGTTGAACCGCACGTTCACGGTCTTTCCCACGACGTGCAGGTTCTCGAGATCGGTGCGCTCGCTCGACGCCGTCAGGTAGTGCACCGTGTGCCCCCGTGCGGCGAGCCACGCGCCGAGCGTCAGCACGTACTGCTGGACGCCGTCGGGCCGGTCGAGCGAGTCGTCGATCAGCAGCCCGACGGTCAGCGGCGGGGCGCCCTCGCCGTCCGTGCGACCCGCGTCGGGGTCGTCGCCGGCCCCGCGGGTGGGGACGTCGTCGTGGGCGCGGGTGCGGGGCGTGGTGCTCATCGGCTCCATCCTACGAACGCCGGAGGTGACGCCGGCCCGCCGAGTGGACGGGTGCCGGGCCGGCGGGCGACCGCCGTCGGACGCGGGTTTGGGAAGCGCCCCGACGATCTGGCAGAATGGTCCGTTGGCTGGCCTCCGGTTCACGGTCGCGCGACACCTCGCGCTCCGACCCGGGGGAAGACGACCAAGGAGAACCGTGAAGGCTGACATCCACCCCGAGTACGTCGTGACCCAGGTGACCTGCACCTGCGGCAACACGTTCACCACCCGCAGCACGTCGGAGTCCGGCGAGATCCACGCCGACGTCTGCAGCGCCTGCCACCCGTTCTACACGGGCAAGCAGAAGATCCTCGACACCGGTGGCCGCGTGGCCCGGTTCCAGGCTCGCTACGGCAAGCGCGACGCCGGCAAGTAGCGACTTCGCAGCGCCGGTGGCGCGGCGTCCGACAATCTCTCCAGGGACAGTCGGACGGCCGCACCACCGGCGCTGTTGCTTTGCCTGGATCTGCTTCGCCCTGATCCTGCGACACCCTCTCGAGCGAGGAGCTCCCCTGTGACTGACGCGACCGGCCCGTTCGAGGCCGTGGAGCCGCTGCTGGTGGAGCACGCGGAGATCGAGCGCGGGCTCGCGGACCCGTCGGTGCACGCGGACGCGTCGCGGGCGCGCCGGCTGGGGCGCCGGTACGCGGAGCTGAACCAGGTGGTGGGGGCGTACCGGGCGTGGCGCGCGGCCGCGGACGACGCGGCCGCGGCCGCGGAGCTCGTCGAGCTGGGGGACGAGGGGGCCGACGACCTCGCGGCGGAGCTGCCGGCCCTGCGCGAGGCCGAGGAGGCGGCGTCCGAGCGGCTGCGACGCGTGCTGGTGCCGCGCGACCCGGACGATGCCCGCGACGTGATCCTCGAGGTCAAGGCGGGGGAGGGCGGCGAGGAGTCGGCCCTGTTCGCGGGCGACCTGCTGCGCATGTACCTGCGCTTCGCGGAGCGGCGCGGCTGGAAGACGGAGGTCCTGGAGGCGACGCCGTCGGACCTGGGCGGGTACAAGGACGTGCAGGTCGCGGTCAAGTCGAAGGGCGTGCCCTCGGACCCAGCGGACGGCGTGTGGGCGAGCCTGAAGTACGAGGGCGGCGTGCACCGTGTCCAGCGGGTGCCGGTGACCGAGTCGCAGGGGCGCATCCACACGTCGGCGGCGGGGGTCCTGGTGTTCCCGGAGGTCGACGACCCGGGCGAGGTCGAGATCGACCCCAACGACCTGCGGATCGACGTGTTCCGGTCGTCCGGCCCGGGGGGCCAGTCGGTGAACACGACGGACTCGGCGGTGCGGATCACCCACCTGCCGACGGGCATCGTGGTGTCGATGCAGAACGAGAAGTCGCAGCTGCAGAACCGCGAGCAGGCGATGCGCGTGCTGCGTGCCCGGCTCCTGGCGGCGCAGCAGGAGGCGGCCGCCGCGGCGGCGGCTGACATCAGGCGCTCGCAGGTGCGCACGGTGGACCGCTCGGAGCGGATCCGGACGTACAACTTCCCGGAGAACCGGATCGCGGACCACCGCACCGGGTACAAGGCGTACAACCTCGACCACGTGCTGGACGGCGACCTGGATCCGGTGGTCCGGTCGGCGATCGACGCGGACGAGGCCGCGCGCCTCGCGGCCGCGGGCGGCGGAGACGGGCGTGCCTGACACCGGCGGCGTCGCCGTGCCCGTGCCCGACGGCGCAGCCGTGGTCGCCGGTCCGGCCGCGGTCGACCTCTCGGCGCGCGGGCTGCGCGGGCTGGTCGCGCGCGTGGCGGACCTGCTCGAGGACGCCGGGGTCCCGTCGCCGCGCGTCGACGCCGAGGCGCTCGTCGCCTGGTCCCTGGGTCTGCCGCGCCTCGAGTGGGTGCGGCTGCCCGCGACGGGACCCGTCGTCGACGACGCGGCGGCGCCCGCCTTCCTGACGGAGCTCGCCGACGTGGTGGAGCGCCGTCGGGCGCGCGAGCCGCTGCAGCGGATCGTGGGATCGGCGGTGTTCCGGCACGTCACGGTGCGCGTGCTGGACGACGTGTTCGTCCCGCGACCGGAGACGGAGGTCGTGGCGCAGCTCGCGGTCGACGAGGCTGCGCGTCTCCTCGCGGGACGCGGCGGTACGGACGCGCCGGGACCCCTCGTCGTGGACCTGTGCTGCGGGTCCGGTGTGATCGGGATCAGCGTGGACGTCGAGGTGCCGGGCGCGCGGGTCGTCGCGGTCGACGCGTCGGAGGCTGCCGTCCGGGCGACGGCGGCGAACGCGGCGGCCGTGGGCTCGGGGACGCAACGCACGCTCGTCGGCGACGTGCGCGACGACGCGCTCCTCGCGGAGCTCGACGGCACGGTCGACGTCGTCGTGGCGAACCCGCCGTACATCCCGCCTGACGCGGTCCCTCGCGACCCGGAGGTCCGCGACCACGACCCGGACCTGGCTCTCTACGGGGGCGGGGCGGACGGGCTCGAGGTACCGCGCGCCGTCGTGCGGGCTGCGAGCCGCCTGCTCGTGCCGGGCGGCCTGTTCGTCATGGAGCACGCCGAGGTGCAGGCCGCCGCGGTGCGTGGGGCGCTCACGGGCACGGGTGCCTTCGGCGACGTACGGACGGTCGACGACCTCACGGGTCGTGCGAGGGCCGTCGTGGCGCGGCGTACGACCGGGACGAATCAGACGAACCCGCGCACGGCCACCACCGACGGCGTGGGAGACTGAGCACCGTGACCTCGAGCACCCTCATGGACGTCAGCGACGAGGCCTCACGGGGCCCCGGGATCGACGAGGCGGTCAACGTCGTCGGGCGGGGCGGTCTCATCGTCCTGCCGACGGACACCGTGTACGGGATCGGCGCGGACGCGTTCAGCCCGGAGGCCGTGGCGGCGCTGCTCGCCGCGAAGGGCCGCGGCCGGCAGATGCCGCCCCCGGTCCTCGTGCCCGACGTCCGCACCCTCGACGGGCTCGCGTCCGACGTGTCGGACGACGCACGCGCCCTGGTCGGCGCGTTCTGGCCCGGCGGCTTCACGATCATCCTCGCGGCCCAGCCGTCGCTCATGTGGGACCTGGGTGAGACGCACGGCACCGTCGCGCTGCGCATGCCCGACCACCCGGCGGCGCTCGCGCTGCTGCGTCGCACCGGCCCGCTCGCGGTCTCGAGCGCGAACCTCACCGGCAACCCGGCCGCGATGACGGCGCAGGACGCCCGCGAGCAGCTCGGGGACTCGGTCGGTCTCTACCTCGACGGCGGGCGTGCTCCCGGTGGCGTCGCGTCGACCATCGTCGACGCGACCGGGCCCCGTCCGCGCGTCGTGCGCCAGGGCGCGCTGTCGCTCGAGGCCCTGCGCGCCGTCGTGCCGGGCGTGCTCGGTCTGGGCGAGGTCCCGGACGGCGAGGGCGCGTCCGACGCGGGCGGGGTGGGGGCCCCGGGCGCGTGAGGGTCTACCTGCTCGTCCTGCTCGTCGCCCTCGCGGTCACGCTCCTGACGGTTCCTCTCGCCCACTGGGTCGCGCTGCGCACGAACGCCATCACAGCCGTGCGCGACCGCGACGTCCACACCATCCCGACGCCGCGCCTCGGCGGTCTCGCCATGTGGTGCGGCCTCGCCGTCGCCGTCACCTTCGCGTCGGGGACCCCCTTCCTGCGCTCGACCTTCGCGGGGCCCGGGGGGCAGGAGCTCTGGGCGATCGTCATCGCGGCCGGCATGGTCTGCGCGCTCGGCATGGCCGACGACATCTGGGACCTCGACTGGCTGACCAAGCTCGTGGGCCAGGTGCTCGCCGCGGGCTTCGTGGCGTGGCGTGGCGTCCAGCTCATCACCGTGCCCATCGGGGGCGTGACGATCGCGTCGGCGCGCCTGAGCCTCTTCGCGACGGTGATCGTGATCGTCGTCGCGATGAACGCCGTGAACTTCGTCGACGGTCTCGACGGACTGGCCGCCGGCATGATCGCGATCGGCGGCACCGCGTTCTTCCTCTACACCTACCTGCTCACGCAGGCCCAGAACCCCGGCGACTACTCGAACCGGGCGACCGTCGTGCTCGCCGGCCTGGTCGGCGTCTGTCTGGGCTTCCTGCCGTACAACATGCATCCGGCGCGCATCTTCATGGGGGACTCGGGCTCGATGCTGCTCGGGCTCGTGCTCGCGTCCGCGGCGATCATCGTGACCGGTCAGATCGACCCCGAGAAGGTGTCGGTGGGGCAGCAGCTCCCGGCGTTCATCCCGATCCTCCTGCCGCTCGCGGTGATCCTGCTCCCGCTGCTCGACATGACGATGGCCGTGATCCGGCGGCTCGCGGCGGGAAAGTCGCCCTTCCACCCCGACCGGCTGCACATGCACCACCGGCTGCTCGCGCTCGGTCACTCGCACCAGCGCGCGGTCGTCATCATGTACCTGTGGACCGCGGTCTTCGCGTTCGGGGCCGCCGCGCTCGCCGTGTGGCCGGCTCGTGAGGTCGCCGTCGGCCTCGTGGTCGCCGTCGTCCTCGCCCTGGTCCTGACCCTCGGCCCGCTGCGCGGCCGTGTCCGCGCCCGCCGCACCAACCCCGGAGGCATCCGATGAGCCGTCCCGACGAGACCCCCGCCGCGAAGCCCGTGCGCAAGGTCGTGAGCTCGGAGGCCGCGACCGCGCTGTTCCGGCGGGCGCTGCGCGACGTGCTGCTGTTCCTGGCCGCGGTGACGGTGGTCGGCGTCGTCCTCGGCGCGATCTTCGCCGGGACGAGGGGCGTCTGGGGGGCGCTGCTGGGTGCCGCGGTGGCGCTCGTCTTCTCGGGGACGACCGTCTGGTCGATGTGGCGGTCGTCGCACAGCTCGCCGGCGGCCATGCTGGGCATCGTGGCGGGTTCGTGGCTCGCGAAGATGGTCGTCCTGGTGGTCGCGCTGGTCGCGCTGCAGGGCCAGGACTTCTACTCGAAGCCGGTGTTCCTCGCGGTCGTCCTCGTGGGCGTGCTCGGCTCGGTCGCGCTCGACACGATCAACTACCAGCGAGCCCGGATCCCGTACGTCGAGCCGCAGTGAGTTTGCCTTCCAGCAAAGGAATCGACGGGTCCTGCGGCAGGGCCCTGTGGGGTGGCTCACACGCCCCGGCGCACGGCCGGAATTGGTGAGGTTCCCGTCATGACCGAGGCACAGCATGGGTTAGGATGATGCCCGAATCCATGACGGCCTAGGTCCGACGTCGTGCCATCCCGTGAGCGCCTGATCCCTCCCTCTGAGGTGTCGAGTACCGGGGTCGGCCGCAGTCGCGTTCGGACCGCACGACCAACCGGGAGCATGTTTTGTCCTTCCTTGCGACGACGCCTACCCTCGCCGCGGACGGCTTCCATGCCCCGAGCCTGGACGACTTCTTCCCGAACGGCTTCCTCTTCGAGGGCACCCCGTTCGAGATCAACCGGATCATGCTGGTCCGGTTCGTCGCAGTCGTCGCGCTCCTTCTGATCTTCGTGCTCGCCGCCAAGCGCGCCAAGCTCGTCCCGGGCCGCTTCCAGGCGAGCGTCGAGTTCGTCCTCGACTTCGCCCGCCGCCAGATCGTCTACGAGATCCTCGGCGAGAAGGAGGGCAAGAAGTACGTCCCGGTGATCACGACGATCTTCTGCGGGATCCTCTTCTTCAACCTCACCGGCGTGGTGCCGTTCCTCAACATCGCGGGCACAGGTGTTGTCGGCCTGCCGCTGGTCTTCGCCCTCTGGGTCTACGGGATGTACCTCGGCGCGGGCGTGAAGAAGTTCGGCGTGGGCGGGTTCCTCAAGAACAACCTGTTCCCGGCCGGCACCCCCTGGCCCATCTACATCCTGCTGACGCCGCTCGAGTTCCTCCAGGTCTTCGTGATCCGCCCCGCGACGCTGGTCATCCGACTCCTGGCGAACATGATCTCCGGGCACCTTCTCCTCGCGCTCTGCTTCGCGGCGACGCAGTACCTGCTGTTCTCCGCGACGCCTGCGCTCAAGGGCTTCGGGATCATCACCTTCGCCGGAGGGTTCGCGGCGTTCCTCCTCGAGATCTTCGTCGCCTGCCTGCAGGCGTACGTCTTCGCGATCCTCGCCGCCGTGTACATCAACATGTCGATCGAGTCCGAGCACTGACGGCTCGCCAGACACAACGACGGGCCGACGGACGGGCCGTCGCGCACCACTCGACGCGCCGCCTGGCGCGCTGACGAAAGGAACCAGAACCAGTGGACACGACGACTCTCGCCGACGTCACCGGTAGCCTCTCGACGGTCGGGTACGGCCTCGCCGCGATCGGCCCGGGCATCGGCCTCGGCATCCTGTTCGGCAAGACGATCGAGGGCATGGCGCGCCAGCCCGAGATGGCCGGCCAGCTGCGTTCGTTCACCTTCATCGGCCTGGCGTTCATCGAGGTGCTCGCGCTCCTCGGCATCGTGACGCCGTTCTTCTTGAAGTGATCGGCGCGCACCTGTCCTCCGCCGCGAGCGGCCTCGCGCTCGCCGCCGAGGACTCCGGTTCCGACCAGAACCCGCTCCTGCCCGAGGCCTACGACATCATCTGGTCGCTGGTCATCGTGCTGGTGATCGGCTTCGTCTTCATCAAGTACGTCCTGCCGAAGTTCCAGGCCGTGCTCGACGAGCGTGCGGAGAAGATCCAGGGCGGCCTCGAGAAGGCCGAGAAGTCCCAGGAGGAGGCCGACGCGCTGCTGGCGCAGTACCACCAGCAGCTGCAGGAGGCCCGGACCGAGGCCGCGACCATCCGCGAGGAGGCGCGCGCCGAGGGTTCCGCCATCGTCGAGGACCTGCGCCGCAAGGCGTCCGCCGACGCCGAGCGCATCGCGGAGTCCGCCCAGCGGCAGATCGAGGCGGAGCGGCAGGCGGCGTCGGTGTCGCTGCGCAACGACGTCGGCCAGCTCGCCACCGAGCTCGCGTCGCGCATCGTGGGTGAGTCCCTCGCCGACAGCGCGCGCCAGTCCCGCGTGGTCGACCGCTTCCTCGACGACCTCGAGAGCGGCGCCGCCGCGGTCGAGGCCGAAGCAGCGACGACGGGTGGGGAAGCGCGATGACCACGGACGCGACGAGCACCACGAACGCCGTCATGCGCGGCGAGTCGGGCGCCTCGCTCGCGAGCGCCCAGGAGCGCTTCGAGCCTGTGCTCGTGGCTGCTGGCGCGGACGCGAAGCTGCTCGGCGAGCAGCTCTTCGCGCTGTCCGACGCGCTCGACGGGTCCGGGGGGCTGCGCCGCACGCTCACCGACCCGTCGCTCCCGGCCGAGGCCAAGGCCGCGGTGGTCCGTCAGCTCCTCGGTGCGTTCGACGACCGCGTCCGTGACCTCGCGGAGTCCCTCGTGGCTCTCCGCTGGGCGCAGGAGCCCGACCTCGGCCACGCCGTCGAGCACCTCGCCCTCGAGGGGGTGCTCGCGTCGGCCCAGGCCCGCGAGGCGCTCGTGACGGTCGAGGACGAGCTGTTCCGCATCACGCGGCTGCTCTCCGGGCAGCGCGAGCTGCGGACGGCACTCTCCGACCCGCAGGCGACCGTGGACAACCGGATCGCGCTCGTCGACAGGCTCTTCGAGGGCAAGGTCGACGACGTGACCCTGCTGCTCGCGCACCGGGCGACGACGAACCTGCGGCACCGCCGCTTCGTGCCGAACCTGCTGGCGTACTCGGACATCGCGGCCGAACGCCGCCGACGTCTCGTCGCCGGCGTCACGTCGGCGGTCGACCTCACGCCCGTGCAGCTCGACCGGCTCGCCGGGATCCTCGAGCGTGCGTATGGCCGCCCCGTCCAGCTCAACGTCACGGTCGACTCCGCGGTCCTCGGGGGACTGCGGGTCCAGGTCGGCGCCGACGTCATCGACTCGACCATGCTCTCGCGCCTCGCCGACGCCCGTCGGCGGCTCGTGAGCTGACCCGGGTGCCCACCGCCTCACGGCACCCCGACAGAACTCAGGCCGCGCAGCCCGTGCGGTCACGACAGGAGAAGAACCCATGGCTGAGCTGACGATCCGGCCCGACGAGATCCGGGCCGCGCTGGACAGCTTCGTGAAGTCCTACGAGCCCGACAACGCGGTCGCTGAAGAGGTCGGCCGTGTGACCCTCGCCGCGGACGGCATCGCGCAGGTCGAAGGCCTGCCCGGCGCCATGGCGAACGAGCTCCTGCGCTTCGAGGACGGGACCCTTGGTCTCGCGCTGAACCTCGACGTGCGTGAGATCGGTGTGGTCGTCCTCGGTGAGTTCACCGGTATCGAGGAGGGCCAGGAGGTCCGCCGGACCGGCGAGGTGCTCTCGGTCGCCGTCGGCGACGGCTACCTCGGTCGCGTGGTCGACCCGCTCGGCCAGCCGATCGACGGCCTCGGCGAGATCGCCACCGAGGGGCGCCGTGCGCTCGAGCTGCAGGCCCCCGGCGTCATGGACCGCAAGAGCGTCCACGAGCCGCTCCAGACGGGCCTCAAGGCGATCGACGCGATGATCCCGATCGGGCGCGGCCAGCGCCAGCTGATCATTGGCGACCGCCAGACCGGCAAGACGGCCATCGCGATCGACACGATCATCAACCAGAAGGCGAACTGGGACTCGGGCGACCCCGAGAAGCAGGTCCGCTGCATCTACGTCGCGATCGGCCAGAAGGGCTCGACCATCGCGTCGGTGCGTGGCGCCCTCGAGGAGGCCGGCGCGCTCGAGTACACGACGATCGTCGCGGCTCCCGCGTCCGACCCGGCGGGCTTCAAGTACCTGGCGCCCTACACCGGCTCGGCCATCGGCCAGCACTGGATGTACGGCGGCAAGCACGTCCTCATCGTGTTCGACGACCTGTCGAAGCAGGCCGAGGCCTACCGTGCGGTGTCGCTCCTGCTGCGCCGCCCGCCGGGCCGTGAGGCCTACCCGGGCGACGTCTTCTACCTGCACTCCCGCCTGCTCGAGCGTTGCGCGAAGCTCTCGGACGCGCTGGGCGCCGGCTCGATGACGGGCCTGCCGGTCATCGAGACCAAGGCGAACGACGTGTCGGCGTACATCCCGACGAACGTCATCTCGATCACCGACGGCCAGATCTTCCTCCAGTCGGACCTCTTCAACGCGGACCAGCGTCCCGCGGTCGACGTCGGCATCTCGGTGTCCCGTGTCGGTGGCTCGGCGCAGGTCAAGGCCATGAAGAAGGTCTCCGGCACGCTGAAGCTGGACCTGGCGCAGTACCGCTCGCTCGAGGCGTTCGCGATGTTCGCGTCCGACCTCGACGCGGCGTCGCGCGCGCAGCTCACCCGGGGCGCCCGCCTCACCGAGCTGCTCAAGCAGGGCCAGTACTCGCCGTACCCGGTCGAGGACCAGGTCGCGTCGATCTGGGCCGGCACCAAGGGCAAGCTCGACGACGTCCCGCTCGAGGACGTGCGTCGCTTCGAGTCCGAGCTGCTGGACTACCTGCGCCGCCACACCGAGGTGCTGAGCATCATCGGTGGGACGGGCAAGCTCGAGTCGGACACCGAGGAGTCTCTCGCGGCGGGCGTCGACGCGTTCCGCGAGACGTTCCTCAAGGGTGACGGCACGCCGCTCGTCGGCGACGCCGCCGAGGACGAGGTGCCCGAGGTCGAGCAGGAGCAGATCGTCCGCCAGAAGAGGGCGTGACCCGTGGCAGGCTCCCAGCGCGTCTACAAGGCGCGTATCAAGTCGACGCAGTCGCTCAAGAAGATCTTCCGGGCGATGGAGCTGATCGCGGCCTCGCGCATCGGCAAGGCGCGTGACCGGGTAGCGGACTCGACCCCGTACGCCCGGGCGATCACGCGCGCGGTGTCCGCGGTCGCGACCCACGCACGGGTCTCGCACCCGCTGACGACGGCGCGCACGGACACCGACGCGGTGGCCGTGCTGATCGTCACGTCCGACCGTGGCATGGCCGGCGCCTACGCGGCGTCGGCGATCCGCGAGACGGAGCGGCTGGTCGAGCACCTGCAGTCGCAGGGCAAGACGGTGCGGCTCTACGTCGCCGGTCGCCGCGCGGTCTCGTACTACGCGTTCCGCGGGCGTGAGCTCGCGGGCGAGTGGGTCGGCGGGTCCGACGCCCCGACGCCCGAGACGGCCGAGGAGATCGCCACCGAGCTCCTGCGCGCGTTCCGCGCGCCGGCCGACGAGGGCGGGGTCGGCGAGCTGCACGTCGTGTACACGCAGTTCGTCAACATGGTCACGCAGACGCCGCGCGTGATCCGGCTGCTGCCGCTCGAGGTCGTCGAGGAGGTCGTGCCGGCCCAGGAGGGCGAGATCCTCCCGGTGTACGACTTCGCGCCGTCGGCCGAGGCGGTGCTCGACGCGATCCTGCCGCGCTACGTGCGCACACGGATCTTCAACTGCCTGCTGCAGTCGGCGGCGTCGGAGCTCGCCGCGCGCCAGCGGGCGATGCACACCGCGACCGAGAACGCCGAGGACCTGATCCGCATGTACACGCGGCTCGCGAACCAGGCCCGCCAGGCAGACATCACCCAGGAGATCAGCGAGATCGTGTCGGGCGCCGACGCACTCGCTGCGTCGTGAGGAAGAGGACATCATGACCGCCACCACCGTGGAAGCCACGGCCCAGCACGCCAGCGGACCCGCCACGGGTCGCGTCGCGCGCGTGATCGGCCCCGTCGTCGACATCGAGTTCCCCGTCGACGCGATCCCCGACATCTACAACGCGCTCACGGTCGAGATCGACCTGTCCTCGCAGGGGGAGGGCGAGAAGGCGTTCACGCTGAAGCTCGAGGTCGCCCAGCACCTGGGCGACTCCCTCGTGCGCGCGATCGCCCTCAAGCCGACCGACGGCCTGGTGCGCGGCGCCGTCGTGACCGACACCGGGGCGCCGATCTCGGTGCCCGTCGGCGACGTCACCAAGGGGCACGTCTTCGACGTGACCGGCGAGGTGCTGAACGCGGAGCCCGGCGAGAAGATCGAGGTCACCGAGCGCTGGCCGATCCACCGCAAGCCCCCGGCCTTCGACCAGCTCGAGTCCAAGACCACCATGTTCGAGACGGGCATCAAGGTCATCGACCTCCTGACCCCGTACGTGCAGGGCGGGAAGATCGGCCTCTTCGGTGGTGCGGGCGTCGGCAAGACCGTCCTCATCCAGGAGATGATCTACCGCGTCGCCAACAACCACAACGGTGTGTCGGTGTTCGCGGGCGTCGGTGAGCGCACCCGTGAGGGCAACGACCTCATCGACGAGATGACCGACTCGGGCGTCATCAAGCAGACGGCCCTCGTGTTCGGCCAGATGGACGAGCCGCCGGGCACGCGTCTGCGGGTCGCCCTGTCCGCGCTGACGATGGCGGAGTACTTCCGCGACGTGCAGAAGCAGGACGTGCTGCTGTTCATCGACAACATCTTCCGCTTCACGCAGGCGGGTTCCGAGGTCTCGACGCTGCTCGGCCGCATGCCGTCCGCGGTGGGCTACCAGCCGAACCTCGCCGACGAGATGGGCGTCCTCCAGGAGCGCATCACCTCCACGCGCGGTCACTCGATCACGTCGCTGCAGGCGATCTACGTGCCGGCCGACGACTACACCGACCCGGCCCCGGCGACGACGTTCGCGCACCTCGACGCGACCACGGAGCTCAGCCGTGAGATCGCCTCGCGCGGTCTGTACCCCGCGGTGGACCCGCTGGCCTCGACCAGCCGCATCCTCGACCCGCGCTACGTGGGCAAGGACCACTACGAGGTCGCGACGCAGGTCAAGTCGATCCTGCAGCGCAACAAGGAGCTCCAGGACATCATCGCGATCCTCGGTGTGGACGAGCTCTCGGAGGAGGACAAGACGATCGTCGCGCGTGCGCGTCGCATCCAGCAGTTCCTCTCGCAGAACACGTACATGGCGGAGCAGTTCACCAACGTGCCCGGCTCGACCGTCCCGCTCTCGGAGACCGTCGAGGCCTTCCAGAAGATCGCGGCCGGCGAGTTCGACCACATCGCGGAGCAGGCCTTCTTCAACATCGGTGGCCTCGAGGACCTCGAGCGCAACTGGGCCCGCATCCAGAAGGAGTACGGCGTCTGACGCCGTCCGGACCGCATCGACCAAGGAGCAGCAGTGGCAGAGCTTGACGTGGACCTCGTGACCACGGACCGCACGATCTGGGCCGGCAAGGCCCGGCTCGTGGTGGCGCCCGCGGCCGACGGCGAGATCGGCGTGCTCGCAGGGCACACGCCGCTCCTGTCGGTGCTCAAGCCGGGCACGATCCGGGTCCGCCTCGCCGAGGGCGGCTCGGTCGAGGCCGACATCGAGGGTGGCTTCATCTCGGTCGACTCCAACCGCCTCACGGCGGTCGTCGACGGCGCGACCCTGCGCACCGGTTCGGTAGCCGAGGCGCACTGAGGACCGCCTGACGTGACGCCCCTGGTCTGGATCCTGCTCGTGCTGCTCGTCGCAGCGTTCGCAGTGATCGGACTGGGGGCGTCTCGTCTGCGCACCCTCGCGGCCCGCACGGGCACGTTCGAGTGCGGCTTCCGCACGACGACGCGTCGCGGCAGTCACGTGTCGCTCGGGTTCGCCCAGTTCCGTGCGCAGCGCGTCGACTGGTGGCGGTGCTGGTCGCTGTTCCCACGACCGAAGCGGTCGTGGCGTCGCGACCGGCTGCGGGTGGTCTCGCGCGCGCTCGTCACGGGCGGTCCTCGGGGCGACGTGGTCGTCGTCCGGTGCGAGCACGAGGGCGTCGCGTTCGAGCTGACCATGGCCCCGGGCGCGTACGCGGGTCTCGCGGCGTGGCTCGAGGCGGCGCCGCCGTCCGTGCACGGCATGGTCGTCTAGGCTCGACGGCTGCGGGTCCTCCGTGCGCCAGGGCCGTCGAACCCCCACCGTCCTTCGGGAAGGATCTCTCCGTGCGTCTCGTCGTCGCCGACTGCTCGGCACGCTACAGCGGCCGGCTGGCCGCCCAGCTCCCGTTCGCGACCCGCCTGCTCGTGGTCAAGGCGGACGGCAGCGTGCTGCTCCACTCGGACGGCGGCTCGTACAAGCCGCTCAACTGGATGAGCCCGCCGTGCACCCTGCTGGTGCACGAGCCGTCCGAGGAGCAGGCCGATCAGGGCGTCACTCAGGTGTGGACGGTCCAGCACCACAAGTCGGACGACCGCCTGGAGATCGAGCTCCACGCGGTCCACCACGACTCCGCGCACGAGCTGGGCGTGGACCCCGGGCTGATCAAGGACGGCGTCGAGGCGCACCTGCAGGAGCTGCTGGCCGCGCAGATCGAGCTGCTGGGTTCGGGGTACACCCTGGTGCGCCGCGAGTACCCCACGGCGATCGGGCCCGTCGACATCCTCGCGCGCGATGCGCAGGGGGGTTCGGTGGCCGTCGAGCTCAAGCGGCGGGGCGACATCGACGGCGTCGAGCAGCTCACGCGGTACCTCGAGCTGCTCAACCGCGACCCGCTGCTGGCGCCGGTGCGGGGCGTGTTCGCCGCGCAGGAGATCAAGCCGCAGGCGCGCGTCCTCGCGACGGACCGCGGCATCCGGTGCCTCGTGCTGGACTACGACGCGATGCGCGGCGTCGACGACGTGGAGTCGCGCCTCTTCTGACCCCGTCCGCCGACGGTGACGTCCGCCGACGGTGACGCGCTGTGGTCGGCACCGGGGGTGGGCTTGCGGGCTCCGTTGTGAGGACCCCTGCCGAATGCGCGAGAATCGGACCATGACGTCCGATGCCGCCTCGTCCGTTTCCGTTCCCACCACCTCCTCCTCCACATCGGTCGCGGGGAGGCGCGCGTACCGCGGTCGGGTCGTCCTGCCGCACGACGTCCTCGACGACGGCGCAGTCGTCGTCGACGGCACGACCATCGTCTGGGTGGGGCGCGTCGCCGAAGCCGCCGCGGCGGGCCACGGCGAGGCCGTCGCGGCCGCCGGCGAGCCCCAGCCGGGCACGACGATCCTGCCGGGACTGGTCGACCTGCACGACCACGGCGGTGGCGGCGCGAGCTTCCCCGACGCGGGCGACGCCGACACCGCCCGCGTGGCCGTCCGAGAGCACCTCGCGCACGGGACGACGAGCCTCGTCGCCTCTCTCGTCACGGCCCCGCGCGACGTCCTCCTGGCGCGCACCGCGATGCTCGCCGACCTCGCGGACGCGGGGGAGATCGCCGGCATCCACCTCGAGGGCCCGTTCCTGTCGCGCGACCGCTGCGGCGCCCAGAACCCCGCGGACATGCTCGCGGGCGACCCGAAGCTGGTGCGCGCGATCGCGGACGCATCGCGCGGCCATCTCGTCACGATGACGGTCGCTCCCGAGATCGCGGGCGTCCAGGAGCCGGGTGGAGTGATCGAGACTCTCGTCGAGGTCGGCGCGATCCCTTCGCTGGGCCACACCGACGCGCACTGGAGCGTCACGGAGGGTGCGATCGCCGTCGGGTCGGCCGCGCTCGACGGCGCGGGCGCGACCGCGCGCTCAAGCCGCCTGACGGCCACGCACCTCTTCAACGGGATGCGTCCGCTCCATCACCGCGATCCGGGTCCGATCGCCGCCTGCCTGGAGGCGGCGAAGCGAGGCAAGGTCGTCGTCGAGCTCGTCGGCGACGGCACCCATCTCGATCCCGGGACCGTCGCGACGGTGTTCGAGCTCGTCGGGGCGGACGCGATCGCCCTCGTGACCGATGCCATGGCGGCGGCGGGGATGCCCGACGGCTCGTACCAGCTCGGCCCCATGGCCGTCGTCGTCGCGGGGGGCGTGGCACGCCTCGCGGACGGCTCCGCCGAGGGCGGCTCGATCGCGGGCGGCACGGCGCACCTGATCGACGTCGTGCGGCACACCGTGGCGGCGGGCATCCCCCTGCCGGACGCCGTCCGCGCGGCCTCGCTGACTCCCGCGGGCGTCCTCGGGCGGTCCGATGTGGGCGCCCTCGAGGCGGGCCGACGTGCCGACCTCGTCGTGACCGGCCCCGATCTGGCCGTGCGCTCCGTGGTGCGGGCGGGGGAGACCGTCGCCTGACGCGTGCCTGCCGCGCTGCGCAGGACACACGTCGGCGACACGCCGACGCGCGCGACACGCCGGTCGGCGAGAAGAATTTGAGACGCCTCCAAGGCTGTCGAAGGTCCGCTATGTCCGGATCTTCGGCAGCCTTGTCGCGTTCCTCCGAACCGGGCAGATCGACCGGAGCTCGGCGCTCCACAGCGTGTGGAACAACTTCCTGCACACCCTGTGGACGGTGCCGTCCGCGGCGCGGAGAGACGCCGATCGGGCGGTGGACAACGTGGTGTGTCAGTGGCTCCTGGGATCCTGGGAGAAGAGCCTGACGGGGTCTTCAGAGCCCGTGTCGGAAGGTGGTGAGCGATGTCGATGGGTGAAGTTCGACCACAGCATCTAGTGCCCGCGCGGCCGTCGACCCCTAGGTATAGTGTTCTGCACCGAGGGAGCATCACACTCCCGAACGAATGACACCGACGTAGTTCCACCGACGTCGTTCGAGGTCAGAGGGCCTCCCGGCCACCCCACGAGGGGCCGGGAAGCGACCCACCGCGAACGGTCGGCCGACCTCGCCACCACAGTCGGGCACCACGAAGACACGAAGGGGACAGCGATGAGCATCACGGTCTACAGCAAGCCGGCGTGCGTCCAGTGCGAGGCGACCAAGCGCGCGCTCGACAAGAAGGGCCTCGAGTACGACGTCGTGGACGTCACCGAGGACCCCGAGGCGCTGGCCCTCGTCCGTGAGCTCGGCTACCTCCAGGCGCCCGTCGTGGTCGCGGACGACACGCACTGGTCGGGCTTCCGCCCGGACCAGATCACCGCGCTCGCCGCGAAGGTCGCCGCGCTCGCCTGACGCGCACCGCTCGCCCGAGCGGCACCGCACCACCCGATCCACCGCCGTCGCAGGGAGGACACCGTGGGTGACCTCGTCTACTTCTCCAGCGTCTCGGAGAACACGCACCGCTTCGTCCAGAAGCTGCGGCTCGCCGACCTGGGGATGGACGTCCGACGGATTCCTACGCGGCCGACCGAGGGCTTCCTGCAGGTGGACGAGCCCTACGTGCTCCTCGTCCCGACGTACGGCGGGGGGAACGAGGGCGGCGCGGTGCCGCGGCAGGTCGTGAAGTTCCTCAACGACCCGCACAACCGTTCCCTCATCCGCGGCGTCGTCGCGGCCGGGAACACCAACTTCGGCGAGGCGTACTGCATCGCCGGCGACATCATCTCCGCGAAGTGCCAGGTCCCGTACCTGTATGCCTTCGAACTGCTTGGGACAGCCGAGGACGTCACACGCGTCCGCGACGGATTGGGGCGATTTTGGCAACGACAGCAGCAGATCCCGGCGTGAGCACCAGCCTCGCCACCGCCCCGGGCGAGGTCTCGGCCCCCGGTCTCGTGGAGCTCGACTACCACGCGCTCAACGCGATGCTGAACCTCTACGGCACGGACGGGAAGATCCAGTTCGACCGTGACCGTCAGGCCGCGCGGCAGTACTTCCTGCAGCACGTCAACCAGAACACGGTCTTCTTCCACGACCTCGACGAGAAGCTCGACTACCTCGTCGACAACGACTACTACGAGTCCGAGGTCCTCGAGAAGTACTCGCGCGAGTTCGTGAAGCAGCTCTTCGAGCTCGCCTACTCGAAGAAGTTCCGCTTCGACACGTTCCTCGGTGCGTTCAAGTACTACACGAGCTACACGCTCAAGACCTTCGACGGGAAGCGCTACCTCGAGCGCTTCGAGGACCGCGTGTGCATGGTCGCGCTGAGCCTCGCCGCCGGCGACGAGCAGCTCGCCACCGAGATCGTCGAGGAGGTCATCTCGGGCCGGTTCCAGCCCGCGACCCCGACGTTCCTCAACGCGGGCAAGAAGCAGCGCGGCGAGCCGGTGTCCTGCTTCCTGCTCCGCATCGAGGACAACATGGAGTCCATCGCGCGCGGCATCAACTCCGCGCTGCAGCTCTCCAAGCGCGGGGGCGGGGTGGCGCTCCTGCTCAGCAACGTCCGCGAGCACGGCGCGCCGATCAAGAAGATCGAGAACCAGTCGTCGGGCGTCATCCCCGTGATGAAGCTCCTCGAGGACTCCTTCTCCTACGCGAACCAGCTCGGCGCGCGCCAGGGCGCGGGTGCCGTGTACCTGCACGCGCACCACCCCGACATCATGCGGTTCCTCGACACCAAGCGGGAGAACGCGGACGAGAAGATCCGCATCAAGACGCTCTCGCTCGGCGTCGTCATCCCCGACATCACGTTCGAGCTCGCCCGGAAGAACGAGGACATGTACCTCTTCTCGCCGTACGACGTCGAGCGGATCTACGGCAAGCCGTTCGCCGACATCTCGGTCACCGAGAAGTACGGCGAGATGGTCGACGACCCGCGCATCAAGAAGACGAAGATCAACGCGCGCCAGTTCTTCCAGACGCTCGCCGAGCTGCAGTTCGAGTCCGGGTACCCGTACATCATGTTCGAGGACACGGTGAACAAGGCCAACCCCAACGAGGGCAAGGTCACCCACTCGAACCTGTGCTCGGAGATCCTCCAGGTCTCGACGCCGTCGACGTTCAACGACGACCTGTCCTACGCGCACACCGGCCGCGACATCTCGTGCAACCTCGGGTCGCTGAACATCGCGAAGACGATGGACTCGCCGGACCTCGCGAAGACCGTCGAGACCGCGATCCGCGCGCTCACCGCCGTCGCCGACCAGACCGCGATCGACTCGGTGCCGTCGGTGCGTCGCGCCAACGACCTCGGGCACGCGATCGGCCTCGGGCAGATGAACCTCCACGGCTACCTCGCCCGGGAGCGCGTCCACTACGGGTCCGAGGAGGGCGTCGACTTCACGAACATCTACTTCTACACGGTCGCGTTCCACGCGATCGCGGCGTCGAACAAGCTCGCGATCGAGCGCGGCCAGAAGTACTACAACTTCGAGAAGTCGACCTACGCGAGCGGCGCGTACTTCGACAAGTACACCGACCAGGTCTGGGAGCCGGCGACGCCGCGCGTCGCCGAGATCTTCGCCGAGGCGGGCGTCCGCATCCCCACCCAGGACGACTGGCGCGCGCTCAAGGCCTCCGTCATGGAGCACGGTCTGTACAACCAGAACCTCCAGGCCGTTCCCCCGACCGGGTCGATCTCGTACATCAACAACTCGACGTCGTCGATCCACCCGGTGCCCTCGAAGATCGAGATCCGCAAGGAGGGCAAGCTCGGGCGCGTGTACTACCCGGCGCCCTACCTCACGAACGACAACCTCGAGTACTACGAGGACGCGTACGAGATCGGCTACGAGAAGATCATCGACACCTACGCGGCGGCGACGCAGCACGTCGACCAGGGCCTGTCGCTGACGCTGTTCTTCAAGGACACCGCGACTACGCGCGACGTCAACCGGGCGCAGATCTACGCCTGGAAGAAGGGCATCAAGACGCTCTACTACATCCGGGTCCGCCAGATGGCGCTCGAGGGAACCGAGGTGGACGGTTGCGTCAGCTGCATGCTCTGAGCAACTAAATCAAGGCTCGCTGAGTCCGCGGTGCCGCGGGGAACGATGTGCCCGACCTTCCATCCGGCCGCTCGTTCCTCGCGGCCTCCCGCCAGACCCGCCACGACCGGGCACATCGTCCCCCGCGTCGACGCTCGCCCGTCCGGTCACCTTCGTGTGCACGACGACGTAGCACAGGTCCGCAGATCGTCAGCCACCTCGGTTCCCCGAGGGGCAGAAGAAAGAAGAAGTCGAAGATGTCACCTTCCGGGAAGCTCAAGCTCATCGATCGCGTCACCGCGATCAACTGGAACCGGCTCGAGGACGACAAGGACCTCGAGGTCTGGGAGCGGTTGACCGGGAACTTCTGGCTGCCCGAGAAGGTGCCGGTCTCGAACGACATCCAGAGCTGGCACAGTCTCACGCCGCAGGAGCAGGAGCTCACGACGCGCGTGTTCACCGGCCTGACGCTGCTCGACACGATCCAGGGGACCGTGGGTGCCGTCAGCCTCATCCCGGACGCGCTCACGCCGCACGAGGAGGCCGTCTACACGAACATCGCGTTCATGGAGTCGGTGCACGCGAAGTCGTACTCGTCGATCTTCTCGACGCTGATCTCGACGCAGGAGATCGACGAGGCGTTCCGCTGGTCCGAGGAGAACCCGAACCTCCAGCGCAAGGCCGAGATCGTCCTCGAGTACTACCGGGGCGACTCGCCGCTCAAGCGCAAGGTCGCCTCGACGCTGCTCGAGTCGTTCCTCTTCTACTCGGGCTTCTACCTGCCGATGCACTGGTCGAGCCGCGCCAAGCTCACCAACACGGCCGACCTCATCCGCCTCATCATCCGCGACGAGGCCGTGCACGGGTACTACATCGGCTACAAGTACCAGAAGGGCCTCGAGCGCCTCACCGAGGCCGAGCGCGACGAGCTCAAGGCCTACACGTTCGAGCTCCTGTTCGAGCTCTACGAGAACGAGGTCCAGTACACCGAGGACCTCTACGACGGCGTCGGGCTCACCGAGGACGTCAAGAAGTTCCTGCGCTACAACGCCAACAAGGCGCTCATGAATCTGGGCTACGAGGCGCTGTTCCCCAAGGACGAGACCGACGTCAACCCGGCGATCCTCGCCGCCCTCAGCCCCAACGCCGACGAGAACCACGACTTCTTCTCCGGCTCAGGCTCCTCGTACGTCATCGGCAAGGCCGTGGCCACCGAGGACGAGGACTGGGAGTTCTGACACCCTCGCACTCCCCGGAGGGGCGGCGCGCCGCGAAGCCCGCCCCTCCGGCCGGGCCGACGCGGCTGCCCGACACGCCTCACGCCGGCACGGCAGCGGCCTACGACACCGTGGCGGAGGCCTACGCGCGGGTGCTCCCGGACGCGTCGTTCGAGGCGTCGATCGACCTCGCGATGATCGACCGCTTCCTCGACGAGGTCGGGTCCGGGGCATGCGTGCTGGACGCCGGCTGCGGGACCGGACGGATGTTCTCGTACCTGGTCGCGCGCGACCCGGCCCTGAGGATCGCGGGGGCCGACGCCTCGGAGGGGATGCTCGCGCAGGCGCGCGTCGCCCACCCCGACGTGCCACTCGTCGTCGCCGACCTCGGGTCCCTGCCATACGAGGACGAGGAGCTCGACGGGATTCTCGCCTGGTACTCGATCATCCACACGACTCCGAGCGAGCTCGTTGGAGTGCTCGCGGAGCTCGGCAGGGTGCTCCGCCCGGGCGGCGCGCTGCTGGTCGGCCACCAGGCGGGCGGCGGACAGCGACGGGAGAGCCGGCGCGCGTACGGGCACGACGTCGAGCTCTGGTCCTACCTCCACGACCCGTCCGCGGTGTGTGACGCCCTGACGGCCGCTGGCTTCGTCGTCGACACCCGCCTCGAGCGGGCACCGCGCCCGTCCGAGCGGCACTCCCAGGCGTTCGAGCTCGCGACGCGGCCCCGAGCGGTTGCCGTTCCGCCCGCCTGACGTCGCTCAGAAGACCGTGCGGTCCTCCGTCACCGGGGGGAGCGCGGACCACGGGAACGTGATCCACAGGTCGGTGTCGCGCCACGAGTACTCGGGCTTCACGATCGAGCGCGGCTTCGTGTAGAGCACCGCGGACCGCACGTCCGCGCCGTGCCCCGTCAGCATGTCGAGGACGAGCCGGAGCGTGCGCCCGGAGTCGGCCACGTCGTCGACGACGAGCACGCGCTTGCCGCCCAGGTCGTCGACGTCCATGAGCGGGGGGAGCACGCGCGGGTCGTCGAGGGTGCGACCGATGTCCGTGTAGAACTCGACGTTGAGCGTGCCGACGCCCTTCGAGCCGAGCGCGTAGGCGAGCGAGCCGCCGGGGACGAGACCGCCGCGGGCGACCGCGACGACGACGTCGGGCAGCCACCCGCTGTCGACCACCTGGAGGGCGAGCTCGCGCGAGGCGCGGCCGAACAGGTCCCAGGTGAGGACCTCTCGCTCGTAGGACACCGTCATGCCGTCGACCCTATCGGGACCGGCGGCGTGCTCCGGACCACCGCCGATCGCCCCCGCGTCGCGCTGCGTGCAGAGAAGACGACGGCGCCGCCCCCACGGGGGGAGCGGCGCCGTCGGTTGGTCAGCCTGCGATCAGGAGGCCGACTCTGCGTCGAGGATGTCGACCACGAACACGAGCGTCGAGTTCTTCGGAATGCTTCCCGACGCCTGGTCGCCGTAGCCGAGCGACGGCGGGATCACGAGCAGCACCTGGGAGCCGACCGTCTTGCCGGCGAGGCCCTTGCCCCAGCCTTCGACGACCTGGCTCAGGCTGAACGTCGCGGGGGTGCCACGGTCCCAGCTCGAGTCGAACTTCGTCCCGTCGAGCAGGAGGCCGGTGTACTGGACCGTCACGCTGTCCGTCGCCTTGACCTTGGCGCCCTTGCCCTTGATGAGCGTCTCGCTCACGAGCTTCGACGGCTTCTTGTAGCCCTTGGGGATCGTCACCGTCGGCTCGCCGGTCTTCGAGTCGAGCTTGACCGTCGGCAGGCCCGCCTTCGGCGTCACGGCAGTGCCCTCCGCGCGGAGCGGGATGGTCTTCGCGGACTCGACGTCGAGGCTGTAGACGTACGTGACCGTCTTGCCCTCGGAGTCCTGCGACGGGGCCGCGTAGACGATCCGCGTGCCGACCTTCTGGCCCTTGAGCGCCGCGGCGAGCTGCGGGACGATGCTCGACTCGCTGAAGTACATGGACTGCGGGCTGCTCGAGTAGGTGTCGCCGAGCGCGGTGCCGTCCGAGCCCTGGACGGCGATGCTGTCGATCGACAGCATCTCGCCTTCCTTGATCTCCTGACCGGTGCCCGCCTTGTCCACGCGCGCGACTGCCCCGGTGACGGTGAAGTTCTTGGGGACCGTGACGGTCGGCTTCTTGCCGACGTCGCCCTTGACGGTGACCTTCTTGAGCGCGGCCACGTCGGCGGCGCTCGAGGTCGCGGCGGCGGTCGCGCCGGACGTGGACGCGGCGGTGGAGGTGCCGGACGACTTCGACGACGAGCCGTCGTCGCTCGAGCAGCCGGCCAGGGCGAGCGACCCGGCGAGCGCGACGACGGCGGCGAGGCCGGTCACGCTCCGGGCGCGGAGCACGGTGCGGTTCTTCACGAGGGGATGATCCTTCGGGTCGTGGACGCGGCCGTTCCGGCTGCGAGGCTCGGGCCACCTTAGCGGCCCAGTCTGTGAGGTCCCTGGCCGCGAACCGGGCACAGGGCGTCTGCCAGAATCGGTGGGTGCCCACCTCCCGTCGCTCGCGCCGGCACCAGCCCGGCCATCGTCCGCTCGACGAGACGCGTGCCCGCGGGGGTGCGCGCGTCGAGAACGGGCCCGACGGCGAGTGGACCGTGCGCACGGTCCGGTCGGGCGAGAAGAGCTACACGTGCCCCGGCTGCCGGCAGACGATCCCACCGGGCGTCGAGCACGTGGTGGCCTGGGCGAACGACGGGATGTTCGGCTCCGACGCCGCCCTCGACGCACGACGCCACTGGCACTCCTCCTGCTGGGCGGCACGGCTGCGCAGGCGGTAGGAGGCCCGCGCCGGTCTCCTGCGGCCCGGCCGGGAGCGCCGTCGTCGGTAGGCTCGGAGACGATGACCAGCACCGAACCCAGCAAGGCCGAACCCAGCAAGGCCGAACCGATCAAGGCCGAACCGATCAAGGCCGAACCGATCAAGGCTGAAGCGATCAAGGCCATGACCGTCCTGCCCGCGCGCCGCGAGGACGTCGAGCTGCACACCGCCGACGGCCTGACGCTCGTCGGCGAGCTCGCCGTTCCGGTCGAGCGGGACCCTGCGGCGACGCTCGTGACGCTCCACCCGCTCCCCACGCACGGCGGCTTCATGGACTCGCACGTGTTCCGCAAGGCCGCCTGGCGGCTGCCCGCCCTCGCGGACCTCGCGGTCCTCCGGTTCAACACGCGCGGCACGTCGTCGCCGCGCGGCACCAGCGAGGGCGCGTTCGACGGCGGCGACGCCGAGCGGTTCGACGTCCAGGCCGCGCTCGAGTACGTCGAGTTCCACGACCTCCCGCACCCCTGGCTCGTCGGTTGGTCGTTCGGCACCGAGCTCGCGCTCAAGCACGGCGCCGACCCGGCCGTGGAGGGCGCCGTACTGCTCTCGCCGCCGCTGCATCGCGCCACCGACGCGGACCTCGACGCCTGGGCGGCCTTCGGGCGCCCGCTCGTGGTGATCGTGCCCGAGCACGACGACTACCTGCGCCCCGACGAGGCGCGCCGCCGGTTCGCGCGCGTCCCGCAGGCCGAGGTGATCGCCGTCGACGGCGGCAAGCACCTGTGGGTGGGGGAGAGCCAGGTGCGGCGGGTCCTCGACGAGATCGTCCGGCACGTCAACCCGGCGTGCCGTGTGCCGCTGCCGACCGAGTACGTCGCGAACGGAGCAGACCGATGACCGACCAGCACCCCGGCAACGCCCTCACCGCCGTGCTCCACGGGGGCGGCGCGGCGGACGACGGCGAGCTGCCCCTCGTGCTCGTGCACGGGTTCCCCGTCGACCACCGCATGTGGGACGAGACCGTCGACCAGCTCGAGGTCCCGGCGTTCTCCGTCGACCTCCCGGGATTCGGGGACGCACCGGACGTGGCGGGGGAGCCGTCCGTCGAGGCGTACGCCGACGCCGTCGCTGCCGCCCTGGACGCGCGGGGCGTCGGACGCGCAGTGGTCGCGGGCATGTCGATGGGCGGCTACGTCGCGCTGGCGCTCGCCGAGCGACGACCGGACCTGGTCGCCGGCCTCGCGCTCGTCGACACGAAGACCGTGGCCGACGCACCGGCTGCGCGCGACAACCGGCTCCGCATCGCGGCCGAGGCGGAGGAGAGCGGCACCGTCGACGCCGTCCGGGGGATGAGCGAGACCATGCTCGGCGAGACGTCCCGGCGCACCCGCCCTGACCTCGTCGCGACCGTCGCGGGCTGGATCGGCGAGCAGCGCCCCGCCACGGTCGCCTGGGCGCAGCGTGCGATGGCCGCCCGGCCGGACCGCACCGCCGTCCTCGAGGCCTACGAGGGTCCGGTGACCGTCGTCGTCGGGACCGAGGACGAGCTCACGCCCGTCGAGGACGCCGAGCACACGCTCGCGCACACCGACGCCGCGAGCGACGCGGCCCTCGTGCTGGCGCCCGAGGCCGGGCACCTGGCCGCGCTGGAGGCACCCGAGCACGTCGCGGGCGCCCTGGGACGGCTGCACCGCCGCGCGACCGCCTGATCCTGGGCGCTCAGGAGGCCCGGAGGGCGCGCTCGAGCGCCACGTCCAGGTCGACCGACTCGCCGTCCTTGCCACCGGCGCCGAGGACCAGCGGAGGGTCGCTCGGCGTCGGCGTCGTCCCCGCCAGGCGCGCCCGGAGGCTCCGGGGCGCCGTCAGGAGATAGAACTCGCCGTCCTCGCCGACCGCGGCCGTCTCGTCGGTCCGCAGGTACCACCCGCGCAGCGGCGTCCGGTAGGAGCCGCCGCCGTAGCCGCGGACACGGAGCGGGACCGGAGCAGGCCCGCGTTCGCGGGCCCGCTCGACGAACGCGGCGATCAGCCGACGTGCCTGAGCCGACTCGGCGTCGCGCCGGGCGTCCAGCCGCGCCGCGAGCTCGTGCGCGTCCCGGGCGCGCCGGGCCCGCTCGTCGTCGCTGCCGCGCGCGTCAGGCGTGGGCCTGCTCCTCGGCCTCGTCCTGCGCGGGCTGGCCGGCGTCGTCCGGGTCGTCCGCCGTCACGACGGTCGCCGCGGCGCGGGCGCGCTGGGCGCGCGTGCCTGACGTGGCCGGCGGCTTGGGCGGCAGCGGCGGGTTCAGCATCGACAGCTCGGGGGTCTCGACCCGCTCCGCGAGCAGCGCCCGCAGCTCGTCGAGGTACGTCGTGATCGACTCGTGCTGGCGGCTGAGGTCCTGCAGCTGCCGGGTCGCCGCGAGCCGGTGCTGCTCGGCTTCGAGCGTCGCGTCGGCGACCGTCTGGTCGGCGAAGGAGCGGGCGTCCGCGAGGATCCGGTCCGCGTTGGCCCGGGCCGTCGCGAGGAGGTCCTTCGCGTACTCGTCGGACTCGCCGCGCACCTTCTCGGCGTGCTCGAGGGCCGCGGCCACGCGCTCCTCGGCCTCCGCGGCCTGCGACTCGGCGGCCGCGACGAGCGCTGCGGTCTCCTTCTGGGCGCTCGCGTGCCGCTCGGCGGCCTCGCGCTCGACCTCCTCGCGCCGGGCCGCGATCGCCATCTCGGCCTCCGCGAGCGCGACGCGCGCCTTCTCCCGCAGCTCCTCGGTCTCGGCGGTGACGGCTGCCGCCGCCTCCTTGCCGGCGCGCTTCGCGTCCGCGAGCTGGCGCTCGACCTCGATGCGCGTCCGCTCCCGCAGCTCGCCGGTGTCCTTCTCGGCGGCCTCTCGTAGGGCCGTCGTCTCGGCCGCGACCTCCGCGCGCAGCGCAGCCGCGTCGTTCTCGGTCCGGACGCGCAGCTCGGTGGTCTCGCGCTCCGTGACGGCCTTCGCCTGGGCGAGCTCGCGCTCGAGCGCGGTGCGCCGCTCGTGCTCCTCGGTGGCGAGCGCGCTCTGGATGCGGGACGCCTCGCGCTCGGCGGACCCGACGAGCTCCTCCGCGCGCCGCTGCGCGTTCACGAGCGACGTCTCGGCCTCGCTGCTCGCGGCCGAGCGGATCTCGTCGGACTCGCGTCGCGCGTCGGCGACGAGCTCGCCGACCTCGGTCTCGGCGCGGTTGCGGATCTGCCCCGCGGCGAGGTTGGCGCGCGCCATGATGTCGGACGCCTGCTGGTTGGCCTGCGCGAGGATGTCCGAGGACTGCTCCTCCGCGGTCCGCAGGAGCTGCTCGATGCGGGAGCCGAGACCCGAGTAGGACGGGCGCTCGACCTCGCGCGCCTGACGCTGAGCGTCCGCGACCTCGGCGGTGAGCTGCTGGACCCGGACGTCGAGCGACTCGACCTGGCCATGGGCCTCGTCGAGCGACTTCTCGAGGTTGGCGATGCGGTTGTCGACCAGGCCGCGGTCGTAGCCGCGCATGACGATCGGGAACAGGGACTGCTCGTCGGACACGAAGACCTCCACGGGTGCGTGATGGCCGCACGCGACGTCCCCCGAACCGGCTGCGCTCCCACCTCCGCGCGCGGGCGGCTGCACCGGATCTGCCGGCTCGTTCGTGTTCGTACGGCCCGATTCGGAAGGATACATGGCGAGCCTGCGCCTGTGGAGGGGCGGTGAACGTCACCGCCGAAGGGTGTGCGCGCCCCCTCGTGGATCGGGCATTCGGGACGAGCCTCCGCGCGGCGCCCCTATCCTGAGGTGTCCCCGCCCTCAGCCTCGAGCACCCTCGAGCCCCCCGATCGGAAGGAAACGAGTGCCGTACCGCATCATCGGGCTCGCCCTCGTCGTCCTCGGCGTGGTGTCCGCGGCCCTCGGCGTCGCCTCCGCGACAGTGTGGCGCGCCGACTCCACCGTCACTGCCAGCACGCACCCGGCCTCCGACGCCCCGACGCTCGTCACCACCGGTCCTGGCGTGCTCGGCCTCGTCGACGACAACGTGAAGATCACCGCGCACGCCGCCGGCGGCGGCGACGTCGTGATCGCCGTCGGCCGCGCGGACGACGTCGCCGGCTGGGTCGGCGACGACCCGGTCACCCAGGTCACCGGCATGACCGACTGGTCGACGCTCGCCACGAAGACCACGAGCGGAAAGACGCCCAAGACGGCGCCCGACCCGTCGTCGTCGGACATGTGGGTCTCCGAGACGTCGGGCTCGGGCAAGGTCACGTTGCCGTGGACCGCGCGGGACGGCCGCTGGGCCGTGCTCGTGGCGGCCGTCGGCGACGACGCGCAGGCGCCGACCGTCGCGCTCACCTGGGAGCGCGAGGTCACGACCCCGTGGCTGTGGCCGCTCGTGCTGGTGGGCGCCGCGCTCGTCGTCGTCGGCCTGGTCGTGATGTCGCTCGGGCGGCGGCGGACCCGCAGCCGGCGCCAGAAGGCGGTCCTCGCCGCGGCGCGCACCACCGTGGCGCTCCCGCCCGCGACGGCGGCCGACGGGGACGACGAGGCGCCCGTGACCACCACGGGAACTCTCACGCGCCGCGAGCTGCGCGAGCACGCCCTGCGCGAGGCCCAGAACCAGCAGCGTCGTCGCGGCCGGCAACGCGGCGGCAAGGGGGCGCAGGCCTCCACGAACCCCGACGTCGCTGCCCCGTCACCCGTCGACGAGCCTGCGCCGTCCACGGTCGCCATCCCCGTCGACGAGACCGCGAAGGGAGCCGCCGACGCGTGGCGCCGGCGCTGGAACGTCCCGGCCCGGATCGAGCCGACGCGCGACCAGCGCGGCACGCAGCCGCAGGAGCTGCCCGCTCCGGGTGCCACGCCCGCCGCGCCCCCTGCGCCCCCCGCGTCCGCGTCGCCTCAGCAGCCCGCGACGCCACCGGCGGCCGACGGCGCCACCGGCCCCGACGCGGCGCCCCCGCCCGCTGCCCCCGCGTCCCCCGGCTGGGACGACATCGTCGGCGGCGGCGAGCAGCGACGTCGCGCACGCAAGTGACCACCGCACCCCACAGGACCGCGTGAACCCTATGAGCAACCCCGTGAACCACGACGCAGCAGCACCGGACTCCCGTCGGACGCGCCCCGCGCGCCGGCTGGGCCGCTTCGCGCTCCCGACCTCCGTCGCGGTCGCCGTCGGCCTCGTCGCGACCGCGTGCTCGACCCCGGTGCCGCAGCCCACGCCCGAGCCGACCGTGACGCAGCCCGCCCTGAGCCTGGACCAGGACACCGAGATCCTCGGCAAGGTCGGCGACGTGCTCACCGTCGCGGACAAGAAGCGTGACGCCAAGGCGCTCTCGCAGCGCCTGTCCGGGCCGGCGCTCGCCATGCGCACCGCCGAGCTCAAGGTCGCCAAGGCCACGAAGTCCGACGACGACGTCACCGCGCTGCCCACCAAGGTGCAGACCGTCGTCGTGCCGACGTCGACGACGTGGCCCCGCGCCGCGTTCGCGGTGTCGGACCAGCCGTCGAGCACCGAGCCGCCGCGCCTCATGGCTTTCGAGCAGAAGTCCGCCCGCGACGACTACGCCCTCTGGGGCTGGGCGCGCCTGTTCCCCGGCACCACGATGCCGACGTTCGCGACGCCCGGCACGGGGAGCGCAGCGGTGGCGTCCGACGACACGTCGCTCGTCCTCGCGCCCAAGTCCGCCGTGTCGCACTACGTGGACGTGCTCAACAAGGGCAGCAAGTCGAAGTACGCCAAGAGCTTCGCCGAGGACGCGTTCCGCACCGGCCTGGCGTCCAAGGCGGCGAGCCTCGACAAGAACAAGGACTTCAAGTCCGCCAAGGGCAAGTACAGCGAGACGTTCACCGCCGCGAAGTCCGCGCCGCTCGCGGTGCGTACCGCCGACGGCGGGGCCCTCGTCATGGCGGACGCGTCCGCCGTGGAGAAGACGTCGGCGGAGTCGAAGGCCGAGATCGCCCCGTCGACGGCCGCGACCAAGGCGCTGTTCGGGGACGGCAAGCCCACGAACACGCTGTACGTGACCTACCGCGACGTGTTCGCGCTCTACGTCCCGCCGGCCGGGGCCTCGGACGCCAAGGTCACGGTCCTCGGCGTCGAGCACGTGCCGGTGAAGGTCTCCACGCATTCATAGAATGGTGGCCATGAGCCAGCCGACCGGACCCTCGTTCGACGTGCGCGGAGCCGTGGACCTCTCCGCCCTCCAGCGGCCCACCGTCCCGCCCCCGGGAGAGCCGGGAGGCGCGCCCGTCGCGGACGGCTACGTGGTCGACGTCACCGACGAGACCTTCCAGCGCCTCGTCGAGGACTCGACCCGGTACCCCGTGGTCGTGCTGCTGTGGCTCCCCACGGACGAGGCGAACGCGACCCTCGCGCAGACCCTCGGTGCGCTCGCGACGCAGTACCAGGGTCGGTTCCTCCTCGCGCGGGTCGACGTCGAGGCGCACCCGTCGGTGGCTGCGGCGTTCCAGGTGCAGGGGGTGCCGACCGTCGTCGCGGTGCTCCAGGGGCAGCCGTTGCCGCTGTTCCAGGGCAACGCGTCACCCGAGCAGATCCAGGGTGTCCTCGACCAGGTGCTGGCCGCGGCCGAGCAGAACGGTGTGACCGGCACCGTGCCCGCGGGCGACGGCAGTGTCCCGGAGGCCGAGCCGGAGCCCGTCGAGGAGCCGCTGCCGCCGCTGCACCAGGAGGCGTACGACGCGATCGAGCGTGACGACCTCGACGCTGCCGTCGCGGCGTACACCAAGGCCATCAAGCAGGACCCGTCGGACGACCTCGCGAAGGCCGGCCTCGCCCAGGTCGAGCTGTTGCGCCGCACGCGCGACCTCGACCTCCAGGCGGTGCGCGCCGCCGCGGCCGCGGATCCGACGAACCTCGACGCGGCCCTCGACGTCGCGGACCTCGACCTGTCCGGCGGGAAGGTCGACGACGCGTTCGGGCGCCTCATCGACCTCGTCCGCACGACGAGCGGCGACGACCGCGAGCGTCTGCGCAAGCGGCTCGTCGACTACTTCGAGATCGTCGGCGGCCAGGACCCGCGCGTCGCGACAGCCCGTCGAGCGCTGGCGAACGCCCTGTACTGAGCTCTGGTCGGCCTCGCGAGGCAGCCGGGATGCCGGTCTACCTCGCGAGGTCGGCGGGCGTCGTCACTCCTCCGGTACCAGGAACAGGGCGCCCAGCGGAGGCAGGCGTACGGACGCGGAGTGCGTGAACCCGGCCGCGTCGACCTCCTCGGCCGTCACCGTCCCCAGGTTCCCGACGCCCGACCCCCCGTACGTCTGCGCGTCGGTGTTGAGCGCCTCGCGCCACACGCCGGCCCGGGGGAGGGGAAGCCGGTAGCCCTCCTGCGGGACGCCGGCGAAGTTGATCGCCACCACCACCTCGCCGCCGCGCCGGTCGCGCCGGACGTAGGCGACGACGTCGTGCCCGGCGTCGTCGGCGACGAGCCACTGGAACCCGGCAGGGTCGTGGTCGAGCTCCCAGAGGGCCGGGGTCGCGCGGTAGAACGCGTTGAGGTCGCGCACGGACTGCAGGACGCCCGCGTGCCCGGGGTCGCCGAGGGTCGCCCAGTCGAGGCTGCGCGCCTCGGACCACTCGTCCCACTGCGCCATCTCGCAGCCCATGAAGAGGAGCTGCTTGCCGGGGTGAGACCACTGGTAGGCGAGGTACGCGCGGACGTTCGCGAGCTTCTGCCACAGGTCCCCGGGCATCTTGCGCACGAGGGATCCCTTGCCGTGGACGACCTCGTCGTGGCTGATGGGCAGGACGAACTGCTCGGAGTAGGCGTAGACCAGCGAGAACGTCAGCAGGTTGTGGTGGTAGCGGCGGTTGACGGGCTCCTCCTCCACGTAGCGGAGGGTGTCGTTCATCCAGCCCATGTTCCACTTGAGCCCGAACCCGATGCCGCCGGCGTCGGTGGGCTTGGTGACGCCGGGCCAGGCCGTGGACTCCTCGGCGATCATGACCACGCCGGGGGTGCGTCGGTACGCGGTGGCGTTGGCCTCCTGGAGGAACGCGATGGCCTCGAGGTTCTCGCGTCCGCCGTGGACGTTGGGACGCCACTGGCCGGGCTGGCGCGAGTAGTCGAGGTAGAGCATCGAGGCGACGGCGTCGACGCGCAGCCCGTCGACGTGGAACTCCTCGAACCAGTACGTGGCGTTGGCGACGAGGAAGTTGCGGACCTCGTTGCGCCCGAAGTTGAAGACATAGGTACCCCAGTCGGGCTGCTCGCCGCGCAGGGGGTCGGGGTCCTCGTAGAGAGGAGTGCCGTCGAACCGGGCGAGAGCCCACTCGTCGCGGGGGAAGTGGGCCGGCACCCAGTCGAGGATGACGCCGATCCCGGCCTGGTGGAGGCGGTCGACGAGGTAGCGGAAGTCGTCGGGGTGGCCGAACCGCGACGTCGGGGCGTAGTACCCGGTGACCTGGTAGCCCCAGGAGCCGCCGAAGGGGTGCTCGGCGACGGGCATGAACTCGACGTGCGTGAAGCCCGTGTCCGTCACGTAGGCAGTCAGCTCGTCGGCGAGCTGCCGGTAGCCGAGGCCCTGGCGCCACGACCCGAGGTGCACCTCGTAGACGCTCATGGGCCCGTTGTGCGGGTCGCGGTGCGCGCGGGCGTCGATCCAGCCGGCGTCCTCCCACGCGTACCGGGACTCGACGACGACGCTCGCCGTGGCGGGCGGTACCTGCGCGCCCTTGGCGAGCGGGTCGGCCTTCTGCCGCCACGACCCGTCGGCGGTCAGGAGCTCGAACTTGTACAGCGCGCCGGCGCCGAGCCCGGGCACGAACAGCTCCCAGACCCCGGTGGTCCCGAGGGAGCGCATGGCGTGCCGTCGACCGTCCCACGCGTTGAAGTCGCCGACGACGCGCACGGCCTGGGCGTTCGGCGCCCACACGGCGAACGCGGTGCCGTCGATGTCGCCGTGCACGGACGGGTAGTGGTGCAGGTTCGCGCCGAGGACGTGCCACAGCTCCTCGTGCCGTCCCTCCGCCACGAGGTGCAGATCGACCTCGCCCAGCGTGGGGAGGAAGCGGTAGGGGTCGTCCTCCGTGGTGTCGGCGTCCCCGTACCGGGTGCGGACGCGGTAGTCCGGGGCGTGGCCGCCGGTCGTCGGCACGACGGCGACCCACACGCCCGCGCGCTCGTGCCGGGCCGGGTGCTCGATGGTCCCTGCGTCGGGGCCGGTGACGAGCACCGTCACGGCGTCGGCGAGGGGGCGCAGGACGCGCACCGTCGCACGGTCGCCCGACCCGTGCAGGTGCGGGCCGAGCACGGCGTGCGGGTCGTGGTGGCGACCCTCGGCGAGGGCGTCGAGCGCGCCGTCGTCGGCGGGGAGCGGGGTGGACGCGGCGTCGGACATGTCCACACCCTCCCACGCCCGCCATGCTCTCGAAAGCGGACCCGCGGCGTGGGTCAGGCCGGAGCAGGGCCCGTCGAGCCGCGAGCGAGGAACCGGTGCTCGACGGCAGCGCGGTCGGCGGCCTCGCCGTGCTCCAGCAGCTCGAGCACCACGGCCCCGACGAGCCGGCCGAGGGCGTCGACGTCGAAGCTCATCGCCGACAGCGGCGGTGACGCCAGGCGGCACAGGGCCGAGTCGTCCCACGCGAGGACCGACACGTCGCCCGGCACGTCGAGCCCGCGCTCCTTGGCGACGCGCGCGCCTGCGACGGCCATCACGTCGTTGTCGAAGACGACCGCCGTCGGGCGGGGATCGCGGACGAGCAGCTCGGCAGCAGCCTCGGCGCCCGCCTCCTCGGTGTAGTCGGCGACGGCGACGACGTGGTCGACACCGGCCTCCGCGCACGCCTGCGCGAACGCCTCGTCGCGCTCGCGCGTGTGCACGAGCGCCCGCGGTCCGCTGACGCGTGCGATCCGGCGGTGCCCGAGCGCGACGAGCTCGCGCACGGCCTCGCGCATCGCGGACGCACCGTCGACGGTCACCCGCGCGACCGGCAGGCGCACGGATGCGGGCGCGAGCGCTGCCGCGGGCAGGCCGAGCTCCCGCAGCAGGCCGATGCGCGGGTCGTCAGCGACGAGGTTGACCACGACCACTGCCGCGACCGCACGGTCGGCGGCCCACCGGCGATACGTCGCGATCTCGGCCGCGGAGTCGGGGACCACCTGGAGCATGACGGCGCGGTCGACCTCCGCGAGCGCGCCCTCGATGCCGCCGAGCAGCTCCATGTAGAAGGGCTCGATGCCGAACAGGCGAGGCGTCCTCGCCAGCACGAGGCCGGCCGGGCGGGTGTCCATGGCGCCAGGATAGGGGGCCGCCATCAGGGTCGTGTCGCGCCGGCCCGCGCCGCGCCACGCGCGGCGACGACCGCGTTGCCGGTCCGCAGGACGTGCGACGTCAGCAGCTCGGCGGCTCGTGACGGGTCGAGCCCCTCGCCGCGCACGCGGAACGTGTGCTGCGTGCCGGCCCGAAGGTCGACGACGCCGTCGTCCACGACCGCGCCGGGGAAGACGTGGTCGGCGAGGACCGTGACGCCGCGGGCGAGGCTCGTCGCCGTGACGCGGATCTCGAACCCGCCCTCGCGAGCTCGGACGGCCGCGACGAGGGGAGCGGGGTCCAGCTCGAGGTCGACGTCCTCGACGAACGGGTGGACCACGCGAGCGTCGTCGCACGCGAGGACGAGGACCTCGCCCGTGGGGCGTGACGGCGAGGTGAGGTCCGCGCCGAGCGGGACGACGGCGACCGTGCGGGGCCCGACGTCGACAGGGAGCGCGGCCGAGGCGAGCCCGGTGCCGTCGAGCGTCGTGCGGGACACCTCGAGGGTCCCGGTCCACGCGTCGTCGGTGTCGTTGACGAGCGTGGCCACGAGGCGGCCGTCGCGCTCGTGCACGGACACGACCCGGTCGGCGAACGCGTGCCTCAGGGCGTACCAGAGCGGCTTGAGCCGCCCGTCCCCGTCGACCGCCGCCCACGACGTGACGGGCCAGCAGTCGTTGAGCTGCCAGACGATCGCACCTGCCGTGCGCGGCCACCACGAGCGGTAGTGGTCGATCGCGTAGGAGACGGCACGCGCCTGGTTGAGCTGCGCCGCCCAGGTCCACGTCCCGAAGTCGTCGGGCACGCCGAGGTGGGGCGCCATGCCGGCGTCGAGCTTGTCGTTGCCGTGGTCGGCCTTCTGGTGGAGCAGCCAGACGGGGTCGTCCTTGCGCCAGGCGCCGTCCACGGGTCGAACGGCCCGTTCGAGCGTGGCCCAGGCGGGCGGGCCCTGGAACCCGAACTCCGAGCAGAAGCGCGGGACGTCCGCCCGGTAGGCGGCGTAGTCGACGCGGTTCCAGACCTCCCACTCGTGGTGGGTGCCGTGGTCGGGGTCGTTGGGGTGGCGCTCCCACGGCGCGGCGCCGGGGGAGTACGGGCTGCCCGCGGAGTACGGACGCGACGGGTCGAGCGCGCTCACCAGGGCGGGGAAGAGCTCGGTGTAGTAGCCGTAACCCCAGGTCGCGCCGTCGAGCTCGGCCTGCCAGCCCCAGTCCACGAAGCCCCACAGGTTCTCGTTGCCGCCGTTCCACAGCACGAGCGACGGGTGCGGCATGAGCCGCACGACGTTCTCCCGGGCCTCGGCCTCGAGCTCCGAGCGGTGGGGCTCCTCCTCGGGGTAGGCGGCGCACGCGAGGAGGAAGTCCTGCCAGACCATCACGCCGCGCTCGTCGCACACGTCGTAGAAGTCGTCGGACTCGTAGATCCCGCCACCCCACACGCGCAGCAGGTTGAGGTTCGCGCCGAGCGCCTGGTCGAGGCGCCCCACGAGCCGGCCGCGCGTGATGCGCGTGAGCAGGTGGTCGTCGGGGATCCAGTTGGCGCCCTTGACGAACACGGCGCGGCCGTTGACCACGAACGTGAAGGGCGTGCCGTGCTCGTCGGGCGTGGTGTCGACGACGACGGAGCGCAGCCCGACCCGGCGCGCCCACCGGTCGAGCGGGGAGTCCTGGGTGCCGAGCTCGACCACGAGGTCGTGGAGCGTCGGCTCGCCGTACCCGACGGGCCACCACAGGACCGGGGCGGCGACGTCGAGCGTGAGGGTCGCGGTCGTGGCGTGAGGCTCGACGGTCCCGGTCGCGCGGACGGTCCCGGAAGGCCCGTCGAGCGTGGCCGTGAGCGCGAGAGGCGTGGCGTCCGCGTCCACGAGCCCGGACCGCTCGACGTCCACGTGCACGACGACGGTCGCCCGGGCGTGGTCGTCGGCGACCGTGACGACCGGGCGGACCTGCACGAGCCGAGCGACCCGCCAGCGCTCGACGCGCACGGGCTTCCAGAGCCCGGCAGTCTCGAGGTCCGGGCCCCAGTCCCACCCGAACGAGCAGGCCATCTTGCGGACCATGTTGATGGGGCGCGGGTAGGCAGCGGGCCGGGCACCGATGCGGGCGGCCTCGGCCTCGCCGGCCTCGAGCGCGGACGCGAGGTCGACGCTCAGCTCACGCTCGGCGCCGTCGGCCAGTGCGCGCACGTCGAAGCGATGGCCGCGGTGCATGTTCGCGGTGCGCCCGAGCACCGTGTCGCCCAGCCGGATCTCGGCGACGGTGTCGACGCCTTCGAAGAGCAGGTCGACGCGCTCGTCGGCGGCGGCGGGCGCGAGCGTGAGCGGCGTGCTCAGCCGCCACGCGGCGTGGCGCATCCAGGCGAGCCGTTCTTCCGCCGCGCCGACGTAAGGGTCCTCGATCAGGCCGGCGTCGAGCAGGATCGTGTGAGACGTCCCGGGCACGGCCGCGGGAACACCGTCGTCCACGAGCGAGGTGGTGAGGTGGGCGGGGACAGGGCCCCCGGTGGCGCGCAGCGTCCAGGCGGTGAGGTCGGTGCTTGCGAGCGTGTCGATCATCGGTGACCAGCGGCTTTCTCGGAGGGCTTTCTCAGAGGCGGCTGCGGTGGTCGACCAAAGGCGGGTCGGCCCGGCAGCACTGGCAGGATTACTTAGATCAGCGAAGAAAGCAACATCGACGGCGTTGCTGCCGTCGGTCGGACGGAGGATTCGATGACGAACGGCCCACGCACGACCGTACGCCCCGACGGTCGTGCCCACGCACCCACCAGCGCCCCCGACCCGGCGCGTGCGCCCCGGGACGCGCGCCGCGGGCCGCGCGCGGTGCACCTGCGCGCCGGCGGTGTCTCGCTCGTGCTCGCGCTCGACGAGGAGACGCGCCTGCCGCGCATCGCGCACTGGGGCGCGGACCTGGGTGCGCTCGACGACGCCGGGCTCGACGCCCTCTGCGAGGTGACGCGCCTGCAGCCGATCGGCAACCCCGTCGACGGCGAGCTGCTCGTATCGGTCGTGCCGGAGCAGTCGGCGGGCTGGCTGGGGACGCCCGGCCTCGCGGGCAGCCGCCGGGGCGCCGGCTTCTCGACGCGCTTCAGGGTCCGCGACGTGCGGCTCGAGCCCGCGCCCGCAGGCTGGGTGCACCGGCTCGTCGTCGACGCGGACGACGACGTCGTCGGGCTCGCTCTCCGGCTCGAGCTGGAGCAGGCGGCGTCGGGCGTGGTGCGCCAGCGCGCGGCGGTCCGCAGCGGGCCCGGCGTCCAGGAACCCGACTACACGCTCGAACGGCTGCTGGTCGCCTACCCGGTGCCGGGCCGGGCCACGGAGATCCTGGACTTCACGGGCCACCACCTGCGCGAGCGGAGCCCGCAGCGCACCGCGTTCGCGCACGGCACCCACCTGCGCGAGAGCCGACGCGGCCGGACCGGCTTCGACGCGGCGTTCGTGCTCGCGGCGGGGACGCCCGGCTTCGGCCACCGGTCGGGGGAGGTGTGGGCGGTCCACACGGCGTGGTCGGGCAACCACGTGACCCTCGCCGAGCGGAGCTACCACGGCGCCGGTCTCGTGGCTGGCGGCGAGCTGCTCCTCCCGGGCGAGGTCGCCCTCGGTGCCGGGGACGCCTACGCCGGTCCGTGGGTGTACGGGGCGTACGGCGTCGGGCTCGACGCCGTGTCCGCGCGGTTCCACGCGATGCTGCGCGCGCGGCCGGGACACCCGTCGTCGCCGCGCAAGGTCGTCGCGAACACCTGGGAGGCCGTCTACTTCGACCACGACCTCGACCGGCTCACCGCGCTCGCGCGGGCGGCGGCCCGGGTGGGGGCGGAGCGCTTCGTGCTCGACGACGGCTGGTTCGGCGCGCGCCGCGACGACCGTCGGGCGCTGGGTGACTGGTACGTGTCCGACGACGTCTGGCCGGACGGTCTCGACCCCCTGATCGAGGTGGTGCACGGGCTGGGCATGGAGTTCGGGCTGTGGGTCGAGCCGGAGATGGTCAACGAGGACTCGGACCTCGCCCGGGCGCACCCCGACTGGATCATGGCGCCGGGGGAGCGGCTCCCGGGCCGCGCGCGGAACCAGCAGGTGCTCGACCTCGGGAACCCGGACGCCTCCGCCTGGATCCTCGAACGGCTCGACGCCCTGCTGACCCGGTACCCGATCGCGTACCTCAAGTGGGACCACAACCGCGACCTCGTGGAGGCGGGGCACCGCGTGTCGGGCGTGCCCGGCGTCCACGACCAGACGGTCGCTGTCTACGGGCTGCTCGACGAGCTGCGGCGACGTCACCCGGGTCTCGAGATCGAGTCGTGCTCGTCGGGCGGCGGGCGCGTCGACCTGGAGATCCTCGCGCGCACCGACCGGATCTGGGTCTCGGACTGCATCGACGCCGTCGAGCGGCAGCAGATCCAGGGCTGGACCAACCTGCTCGTGCCCTACGAGCTCATGGGCGCGCACGTCGGGGCGCCCGTGGCCCACACCACCGCGCGGGACCTCCCGCTGTCGTTCCGCGGCGCCGCGGCGCTGTTCGGACACCTGGGCATCGAGTGGGACCTCACCTCGGCGGCGGAGGAGGAGCTCGACGAGCTCGCCGGGTGGGTCGCGACGTACCGCGAGCTGCGACCTCTGCTGCACGCCGGGGTCGTGGTGCACGCCGACCTCCAGGACCCCGCGTACGCGCTCCACGGCGTGGTCGCGCCCGACGGTGGGGACGCCGTGTTCGCGTGGGTCGCGACGGCGTCGTCGGCCGTGTACCCGCCGCCCGCGGTGCCGTTGCCCGGGCTCGACCCGGACGCCCTCTACCGCCTGCGCCCCCTGCTCCCGGACGCCCGGATCGAGGGGAACGCGAGCCGCTGGGGCGTCGACGTGCCGTGGTGGGGCGAGGTCGGGAGCGACCGGGCCAGGGACGGGGTCGTCGTGCCCGGATCGGTGCTGACGCGCGCCGGCGTGGCGCTCCCCGTGCTGTTCCCCGAGCGTTCCGTGCTGCTGCGTGCGACACGCGTCGGCGCGGCCTGAGGGTCTTCGCGACCGTGGCCCACGCCGATCGGAGGCGTGGGTCACGGTCCGGTAACGATCGCCAGGGGTCTTGCCAGGGATAACTTCGAGCAGTTACAAAAGTCCGGACGTCCGAACCAACGCACCGGCAGCTCGACGTGGATGCTGCCGCGGGCGGACGCCCGTCAGAGCCACACGGCAGTGGCCCGAGATCTGGGAGACACGATGAAGGTCCTCCGTCCAGGGCGCCGCGCACGGCGCCGCACCGTCGCGCTCGCGGCGATCGCCTGCTCCACCGCACTCGTGCTCGCCGCCTGCTCCTCGGGCGGGTCGTCCACGCAGAACACCGGTGGAGGCGGCGGCACCGGCAACGCCAAGAACTCGTCCATCACGATCTTCAACGGCTCGACCGGCACGATCACCGAGAACTTCAACCCGTTCATGTCCGGCACGGCGCTCCAGCCGACGCTCGGCGTGATCTACGAGCCGCTGTACTACTACAACCTTGCCGAGAAGTCCGACCCTCAGCCGCTGCTCGCGACCGGCTACAAGTGGAACGACAAGGGCACGGAGCTCACGATCACGACCCGCGAGGGCGTGAAGTGGTCCGACGGCCAGCCCTTCACCGCGAAGGACGTCGCTTTCACGTTCAATCTCATCAACAAGACCCCGGCGCTCAACACGACCGGGCTCGCCGCGACGGCCAAGGCCGTCGACGACACGCACGCCGTCCTGACGTTCAAGGAGAACTCCTTCACCCAGGAGCCCAGCGTCCTCGGCAACCAGGCGATCGTGCCGGAGCACATCTGGAAGGACATCAAGGACCCGACCAAGGACCCCAACGTCAAGCCGGTCGGTACGGGTCCGTACCAGCTCAAGTCCTTCTCGGCGCAGAGCTACTCGCTCGAGAAGAACCCGAGCTACTGGGAGTCGGGCAAGCCGCAGATCCAGGAGATCCGCTACATCGCGCTCGACAGCGCCGACGCCGCGTCGGCCGCGCTGACCGCCGGCCAGGTCGACTGGATGAGCTCCTACCTGCCCGGGCTCGACCAGCTCCTCAAGGGCCACAAGGAGCTCAGCTACGTCAACACGCCCGCGCTCACGACGTCGATCTTCACGTGCTCGAGCACCGAGCTGGGCTGCAAGGGGCCGCAGACGGACCCGGCCGTGCGCCAGGCCATGTACTACGCCATGGACCGCACGCAGCTCAACAAGCTCGCCGGCGGCGGATTTGCGGGCGAGGCCTCCCCGACGCTGCTCCTGCCCGACCGGGACAAGGACTGGATCGCCGACTCCGCGAACGTCACCGCACCGCAGACCGCCGACACGGCCAAGGCGAACGCGCTCCTCGACGCGGCGGGCTGGACCAAGGGCTCCGACGGCATCCGGGAGAAGGACGGCCAGAAGCTCTCGATGACGATCCAGACGGTCACCGGCTGGTCGGACTACATCTCCATCAACGACACGCTCAAGCAGCAGTTCAAGGCGGTCGGGATCGACCTCAAGCCGACGCAGCTCGCCTGGAACGAGTGGAACGCCAACGAGACGCAGGGCAAGTACCAGCTCTCGCTCGACTCGATCGGCCTCGGCGCGTCGAGCAACCCGTACTTCACCTACCAGGGCAAGTACAACTCGGCGAACACCGCCAAGGTGGGTGACTCCGCCGCCGCCGGCAACTTCGCCCGCTACAAGAACGCGACCGTCGACGCGGCCCTCGAGGCGGCCGGCGCGACCAACGACGAGGCCACGCAGAAGGCCGAGTACGCCAAGGTCCAGACCGAGATCATCAAGGACATGCCGTACGTCCCGATCTACATCAACTCGACGCTCACCGAGTTCAACAACTCGCGGGCGACAGGGTGGCCGACGGACGACGACAAGTACGCGTTCGCCGCCACGTGGAAGGCCTGGGACAACGGCATCGTCCTGAAGAACCTCACGCCGGCCAAGTGACCGGGTCGGTGCCGAGGAGCGGAGCGCACGCATGAAGACACTCGCCCGAAGGATCGGGTTCTACGTCATCGCCTTCTGGGCGGCGGTCAGCCTGAACTTCCTGATCCCCCGGCTGATGCCGGGGAACCCGGTGGACATCATGCTGTCGAAGCTGGCGCAGCACGGGCCCGTCACGCCCGCCACGCGCCACTCGATCGAGCTGCTCCTCGGTGCCGACTCGAGTCAGTCGCTCTGGTCGCAGTACGTCAGCTATCTCGGCCAGCTGGTCCACGGGGACCTGGGGGTCTCGGTGTCCCTGTACCCGACCCCCGTGTCGACCGTGATCGCCCAGACCCTCCCGTGGACGATCGGGCTGATCGGGATCTCGACCGTGATCTCGTTCGTCCTCGGCGTGGGCCTGGGCACGTTCGCCGGCTGGAAGCGTGGGTCGTGGCTCGACAGCCTGATCCCGGTGACGACGATGTTCCAGTCGATCCCGTACTTCTGGCTCGCGCTGATCCTGCTCTACCTCTTCGGGAGCGTCTGGATGATCTCGCCGCTCAACGGCGGGTACGACGTGTACACGACGAGTCCCGGGTGGAACGCACCCTTCGTCGGCTCGGTGATCTCCCACGGGATCCTCCCGGCGGCGACGATCGTCGTCTCGTCGATCGGCGGCTGGATGCTCGGGATGCGCAACATGATGGTCTCGACCCTCGCCGAGGACTACATCGTCACGGCCGAGGCCAAGGGCCTGCGCCCGGGTCGGATCATGCGGACGTACGCGGCGCGCAACGCCGTGCTTCCGTCCGTCGCGGGCTTCGCGATCTCGCTCGGCTTCGTCGTCGCCGGCTCGATCGTCACCGAGGCCGTGTTCTCCTACCCGGGCATCGGCTCGGCCCTCCTGAACGCGGTCAACGCGAACGACTACGCGCTGATGCAGGGGATCTTCCTCGTCATCACGCTCTCGGTCCTCGGGGCGAACCTGCTCGTCGACCTCCTGTACGCCGTCATCGACCCGCGCACTCGCCAGCGCGGCTAGGGCCGTCCCAGAGCAAGGAGGCTCCCCATGTCCGTCACTCTCTCCGAGTCCCTCGAGCCCGACGCCGTCGAGTCGCGCGAGCACCTGCCCGGCCCCACGTCGAAGCGCCGGCGCGCGCGTCCGCGTCTCACCGCGAAGCTCGTCGTCGGGTCCGCCGTCGTCGCCGCGATCGTGCTGTTCGCGATCGTGGGGCCTTTCGTCACGCAGAACCCGTCGGCGATCTCCGACGTCGGGCTCCAGCCGCCCGGCGACGGCCACCTGCTCGGCACCACCCAGACCGGGCAGGACGTGTTCGCCCAGCTCGCGCACGCCACGCGCGGCTCCCTCACGATCGGCGTCGTGGTCGGCGTCCTGACGGTCGTCCTGTCGTCGTTGTTCGGCGTCATCGGCGCCTACGCCGGCGGCGTCACCGACGAGGTCTTCAACCTCTTCACCAACATCGCGCTCGTCATCCCGGGCCTGCCGCTCGTCATCATCATCTCGAGCTACGTGCCGAACAAGAGCATCTGGCTCATCGCCGTCGTCCTCGCGATCACCGGCTGGGCCGGGTCCGCCCGCGTCATCCGCGGCTTCACGCTCTCCCTCCGGGGTCGCGACTACGTGCTCGCGTCCAAGGTCGCAGGCGAGCGCACCTGGCGCGTGATCCTCGTCGAGATCCTGCCCAACCTCATCCCGCTGCTCGCGTCCCAGTTCGTCTTCGCGATCATCTTCGCGATCCTCGGCGAGGCCGGGCTGTCGTTCCTCGGCCTGGGCGCGAGCAACTCGTTCACGTGGGGCACGATGCTCTACTACGCGCAGAACGGCCTCGCGCTCCGCCTCGGGGCGTGGTGGTGGTTCGTCCCGCCGGGCCTCCTCCTCGCGCTCTTCGGTGCGGCGCTCTCGCTCATCAACTTCTCGATCGACGAGGCCATCAACCCCAAGCTGCGCAGCCAGACCCGCTCGCAGCGCAAGGGCTGGCGCCTGACCGACAAGCAGCTCGAGGCCGTCAAGGAGGACGCGCTGTGACCGCCCCGACCACCGACCGCGCGCGCGGCGCCGCCCCCACCGGGCCCGTCGTGCTCACCATCGACGACGTGTCCGTCGACTACCTCGTCGACGAGCCCGTCCACGCCGTCCGGAACGTCTCGCTCGAGCTCGCCCGCGGCGAGGTGCTCGGCCTCGCCGGCGAGTCCGGCTGCGGCAAGTCCACGCTCGCGTACGCGGTGACGCGACTGCTCAAGCCCCCGGCCCTCGTCACCGGCGGCCGGATCGAGTTCCACTCGCGCGAAGGCTACGCCGTCGACCTCACCGCGATCCGCGGCGAGGACCTGCGCCAGTTCCGCTGGGACAAGGTCGCCATGGTGTTCCAGGGCGCGATGAACTCGCTCAACCCCGTCATCAACGTCCAGGCCCAGCTCGAGGACGTGTTCTCCACGCACCGGCCCGAGATGAAGAAGGCCGAGCGGCGCCGTCGGGCGGGTGAGCTCCTCGAGCGCGTGGGCGTCGACCGGGCCCGGCTCAAGGCCTTCCCCCACGAGCTGTCCGGCGGCATGCGCCAGCGCGTCATGATCGCGATGGCCCTCGCGCTCGAGCCGCAGGTCCTCATCATGGACGAGCCGACGACGGCGCTCGACGTCGTCGTGCAGCGCGAGATCCTCGACGAGATCACGCGCCTGCGCGACGAGCTCGGGTTCGCCGTCGTCTTCATCACGCACGACCTGCCGCTGCTCCTCGAGATCAGCGACCGGATCGCGGTGATGAAGGAGGGGCGGATCGTCGAGCTCGCCGACGCCCGCACGCTCTACACCCGGCCGCAGCACGAGTACACGCGCACCCTGCTCAGCTCGTTCCCCAGCCTCACGGGGGAGCGGGGCGCCTTCGTGCGCACCGGGGTCGACACGACCGTCCCGGGCCCCGCTGCAGGCAGGTCGACCGAGGAACCGGACCAGGGTCCCGACCACGACCCCGACGAACACGAGGAGGCGGACGCATGACCACCATCGAGCTGCGCGGGGTCACCAAGGACTACCGCGTGCGGGACGGGATGCGGGGCTCCACGCTGCGCGCCGTCGACGACGTCAGCCTGGTCCTCGAGCCCGGCCGGACGATCGCGCTCGTCGGCCAGTCCGGGTCGGGCAAGTCGACGATCGCGAAGATGCTGCTCCAGCTCGAGCGGCCGACCGCGGGCGAGATCCTGCTCGACGGCAAGCCCGTGCCGCGCGGGCGTCGCGGCCGCCACGCGTACCGCGGGCAGGTCCAGATGGTCTTCCAGGACCCGTTCGCGTCGCTCAACCCGTACCACACGATCGGCCACCACATCGCGCGGCCGATCCAGCTCCACCACCCGCGCCTGAGCCGTGCGGAGGTCACCGAGCGCGTCCACGACCTGCTGCGGCGCGTGCGGCTCCACCCGGCCGCCACCTTCGCCGAGCGTCGCCCGCACGAGCTGTCCGGCGGCCAGCGCCAGCGTGCGGCCATCGCGCGGGCGCTCGCGCCGTCCCCCGGTATCCTCGTCGCGGACGAACCCGTCTCCATGCTCGACGTCTCCATCCGGCTCGGGGTCCTCAACCTCCTGGGTGACCTGCAGCGACAGGAGGACCTCGGCGTCCTGTACATCACGCACGACCTCGCGACGGCGCGCCACTTCTCCGACGAGATCCTCGTGATGTACAAGGGGGTGATCGTCGAGCGCGGACCGGCGGACGACGTCATTCTGAACCCGAAGCACGAGTACACCCGGCTGCTCGCGGCCGCGGCGCCCAACCCGGAGCGCCGCCTCGCCGAGCTCTCGTCCTGAGCCGACCGGGGACGAAGGGAGCACCCGTGTCGACACCGACGGCGGGATCCGGCTCGACCCACACGAACAGCCGGTCCGTGATCCTCGACGCCGTCCGTGCCGCCGGGACGATCAGCCGCGTCGAGCTGGTCCGGGGTACCGGCCTGACGGGGGCGACCGTCTCGACGGTCGTCCGGCGCCTGATCGACGACGGCCTCGTCACGGAGATCGGGACCGCGGAGTCGACGGGCGGCAAGCCCCGCACCATGCTGCGGCTCGACCCGGCCGCGCGGTACGCCGTCGGCGTGCACCTCGACCACGGCTTCGTCACGTACGTGGTCACGGACCTGGGCGGGGACATCGTCGCGCGGACCCGCCGGGCCGGCATCGGCACGGCCGGCCCGGTCGAGGTGGTCGCGCGGATGACCGGGGAGATCGGGGCGGTCGTCTCGGCCGCCGGCGTCGACCGGGACCGCGTGCTCGGCGTCGGCGTCGGGATGCCGGGGCCCGTGTTCCAGGGGACGGCCGACGCGATCGCGCCACCGGCCCTCGCCGCCTGGTCCGACTTCCCGTTCGCGCAGGCGCTCGAGCGCTCCGTCGGTCTACCCACCCTCATGGACAACGACGCGACGGCAGGTGCGCTCGGCGAGCACTGGGCCCGCGCCGTCCCGGGGTCGGTCTGCCTGGCCGCCGTGTACATGGGGACGGGCATCGGCGGCGGCGTCGTCGTCGGCGGCACTCCCTACCGCGGCGCCAGCGGCAACACGGTCGAGGTCGGGCACATCTGCGTCGACCTCGACGGCCCCGAGTGCTGGTGCGGCAACCGCGGGTGCGTGGAGATCCTCGCGGGGCCGGCCACGGTCGTCGCGCGCGCCCGCGAACGGGGGATCCTCGAGCCCGGCGACGCCTCGACGGTTGCCGCCACCGCGTCGGTGTCCGGCGAGTTCGCCGCGGTGGCCCGGCTCGCGCTCCAGGGTGACGACGGCGCGCTCGAGCTCCTCGAGGACTCGGCCCGCTACGTCGCGGTCGCCGCCCACACGGTCGCGACCATCATGGACACCGACCACGTCGTGCTCACGGGCCCGTCGTTCGGGGTGGCCGGGTCGGTGTACCTGCCCGTGGTCCGGACCGAGCTCGAGACCCGCTACTTCGCGCGGGGCAACCACACGGTCGGGGTGACGATCTCGCCGCACGCCTACGAGGCGGCGGCCGTGGGTGCAGCGGCGATGGTCCTCCAGTCCGAGCTCGTGCCCCGGCAGACGAGCGTCGTCCTGCCCGCGTCGTCGCCCGAGCTCACGGTCCGGACGGCGTCGCGCCGCTGACACCGGTCGCACGCTCGAGGAGACGGTCGACGCCCGCGAGCGGGATGCCCACCCAGTCCGGTCGGTTCCGCACCTCGTAGACGACCTCGTAGAGCGCCTTGTCGAGCTCGAGCGCGGCGAGCAGGTCGTCCTGCCCTGTGCCGCCCGGCGTCGCGGCGTCCCCGCCGCTCCCGGCGCGGTACGCCGCCCGGAACGCGTCCCGCGCGTCGGCGGCCCACCGGGTCCCGTGCGCGCGCCCGACGGCGGCCGCGTAGTCGAACGAGCGCAGCATCCCCGCCGCGTCGCGCAGCGCGAGGTCGGGGCGGGTCCGCTCGGCGACCGGGCGCAGCGGCTCGCCCTCGAAGTCGAGCACCCGCCAGCCGTCCGCGCCGTGCAGCACCTGACCGAGGTGCAGGTCGCCGTGGATGCGCTGCAGCCGCGGCAGCGCGTGCCGCTCGCCCGCCGCCGCCAGTGCCGCCTCCGCCCGGGCGTGCACGCGCGCGATCGCCTCCTCCCGGCGCGCCAGCACCGGCGCCTCGCCGACCGCCCGCACGGCTCGCGCCCGCAGGTCGTCGACCAGCCACGCGCCGTCCACGACCGGGCCTGTGCCGTACGCCCGCCGGAGGGCGGCGTGCAGCTGCGCGACGAGCGTCCCGAGCGCTGCCGCGTGCTCGGCGAACGACGCCGCCCGCCCCGCGAAGGCGCACGCGAGCTCGAAGCCGTCGTCGGCGCGCGGCACCAGCTCGGACAGGATCGCGAGGTGCAGCTCGACCGGCTCGCCACCGCCGGACTCGTCGACCGACCACCACGCGAGCGGGCGCGGCACCCCGTGCCAGCCCGTGCGCGCGAGCGCCCGCGGCACGTCGAGGTCCGGGTTCGGCCCGGGCGCGACCGTCCGCAGGATCTTGAGGATCGCGCCACCCGCCACCTGCGGCATCAGCACCGACGTGTTCGACTGCTCGCCCGCGACCGCCCGCGCGGCCGCCAGGTCGGGCACGCCGTGCGGGTCGGGTGCGCCGCCCGCGGCGCCGGCCCCGTCCTCCCAGCGCGCCCCCGCGAGGACCGCAGCCCAGAACGCCCGGTGGCGTGCGCCGTCGTGCACGACGTACTCGACCCCGTCGCGTGCGAGCGTCCCGACGGCGCTCGCGGGCGCGGCCCGGCCGTCCGTCGGGGCGGGCTCGACGACCACCGGCACGTGCAGCAGCGGCGTGCCGGGGGAGGCGGTGTCGTCGTCCGTGGCGCGTGCGACGTCGACGAGCAACGACGCCACGCCCGGCGCGAGCGGTACCGTCCGCACCAGCCGGATCCGCGTCGCCACCCCCTTGACGGGGAACCAGCGCTGCGTCGGCAACCACGGGGCCAGCACGCCGACGACCGCGGAGGCCGGGACGGGCCCGACCGACGCTTCCGAGGACTGCTCCGGGGACGTCGTCACGGGAGGGGTGCCTCCTGCCGGCCGTCCGTCAGGACGAGCCAGTAGAAGTCGCGCGAGCCGAGCGTCAGGCGGACGTGCTCGTCCTCGCCGACCGGCGGGAACGTCGCACCACCGAACACGTCCGTGAGCACGGCGCCCCCGTGACCAGGCAGCCGGAGCGTCGCCGACGACGCCGTGGAGGACAGGTTCGCGACGCACAGGATCGTCTCCTCGTCCGTCGCGCGCAGGAAGGCGAGGACGGACTCCTCGGTCGACGTGACCTGCGTGAACGACCCGCACCCGAACGCGCGGTGCAGCCGCCGCACCTTGAGCATGCCGTGCAGCCAGTGCAGCAGCGACGTCGGCTGGGCGAGCTGCGCCTCGACGTTCGTGTGCGCGTAGTGGTGCACGAGCGACTGCACGAGCGGCAGGTACACCTTGCCGGGGTCGGCCGTCGAGAAGCCCGCGTTGCGGTCGGGCGTCCACTGCATGGGCGTGCGGACCGCGTCACGGTCGGGCAGCCAGATGTTGTCGCCCATGCCGATCTCGTCGCCGTAGTACAGGCACGGGCTGCCCGGGAGGCTGAGCAGCAGCGCGTGCGCGAGCTCGATCTCCTTGCGCGAGTTGTCGAGGAGCGGCGCCAGCCGACGGCGGATCCCGATGTTCGCGCGCATGCGCGGGTCCTTCGCGTACCAGCCGTACATGGCCGCACGCTCCTCCGTCGAGACCATCTCGAGCGTCAGCTCGTCGTGGTTGCGCAGGAACGTGCTCCACTGGGCGCCGCCCGCCGGCACCTCGGGAGTGTCCGCGAGGATGTCGACGAGCTGCGTCGAGCGCTGGTCACGGATCGCGTAGAAGATGCGCGGCATCACCGGGAAGTGGAAGCACATGTGGCACTCCGGCTCCTCCTCGGTCCCGAAGTACTCCACGACCTCGTTGGGCCACTGGTTCGCCTCCGCAAGCAGGATCCGACCCGGGAACTCCGTGTCGACCATCTTCCGCATGCGCCGCAGGAACGCGTGCGTCTCGGGGAGGTTCTCGCAGTTCGTGCCCTCGCGCTCGAACAGGTACGGCACCGCGTCCAGGCGGAACCCGTCGACGCCGACCTGCAGCCAGTACCGCGCGACGTCCACCATCGCGTCCTGGACGTGCGGGTTGTCGAAGTTCAGGTCCGGCTGGTGGGAGAAGAACCGGTGCCAGAAGTACTGGCGGCGCACCGGGTCGAACGTCCAGTTGCTCGTCTCGGTGTCCGTGAAGATGATCCGGGCGTCCGCGTACTGCGTGTTGTCGTCGCTCCACACGTAGAAGTCGCCGTACGGCCCGTCCGGGTCGTTGCGCGACGCCTGGAACCACGGGTGCGCGTCGCTCGTGTGGTTCATCACGAGGTCGATGACCACCCGGATGCCCCGCTCGTGGGCCTTCTCCACGAGCTCGAGGAAGTCCGCCATGGTGCCGAACTGGGGCGCGATCGCCGTGTAGTCGGAGACGTCGTACCCGCCGTCGCGCAGGGGAGACGGGTAGAACGGCGGCAGCCACAGGCAGTCGATCCCGATCCACTGCAGGTAGTCGAGCCGCTCGATCAGGCCCCGCAGGTCACCCGTGCCGTCGCCGTCGGCGTCCGAGAACGCGCGCGTGATGACCTCGTAGAAGACGGCGGTCTTGTACCACTCGGGGTCGTCGGACAGGCCGTGGCGCTCCATGCCCGGCGGCTGCGGCTGCTGCGCCGGCGGCAGGGCCCACGTCGGGATCGGGGCGGTGGGCGGCGCCGAGACCAGGTGCTGGGGAGCCATGCCGCGCGTCGGGTCCGTCATGAGGGCCTCACGTGCACGACGTGCGCCACCTGGACGGCCGGGTCGAGCCGCACGTATGCGTTCCGGCCCCACGCGAACGACGCGCCCGAGAGCTCGTCGTGCGCCTCCATCACCGGGAACCACGGATCCGAACCGGCACGCTCCTGCCTGTCCGCGGAGATCCCCAGGGCGTCGAGGTCGAGGAACACGGTCGTCTCCTGCACGTGGTGCGGGTCGAGGTTCACGACGACGAGCACCGTGTCGCCGACGGCGTCCGCGCGCGTCCCGGTGCTCGCCCCCGACTCCGACGACGGCGGGAGGCGGCGCGAGAACGCGAGCACCTGGTCGTTCGCCGTCGGGTGGACCGTGAGGTTGCGGAGCTGGCGCAACGCCGGATGCTCCCGGCGCACCTCGTTGAGCTTCCCGATCAGGAGCGCGATGCCCAGGTCGTCGCCGCGTGACCAGTCGCGTGGCTTGTACTCGTACTTCTCGTTGTCGATCTGCTCCTCGACCCCCGGCCTCGGCACGTTCTCCACCAGCTCGTAGCCCGAGTAGACGCCCCACGTCGGCGAGCCCGTCGCCGCGAGGACCGCCCGCACCGCGAACCCGGCCACCCCGCCCTGCTGCAGGTACGGGGGGAGGATGTCGTGCGTCGTCGGCCAGAACGAGGGCCGCATCACCGAGCCCAGCGGACCCGACACCTCCTCGAGGTACTCCGCGAGCTCGTCGCGTGTGTTGCGCCACGTGAAGTACGTGTACGACTGGTGGAAGCCGACCGTCGCGAGGGTCCGCATCATCGCCGGCTTGGTGAACGCCTCCGAGAGGAAGATGACCTCGGGGTTCGTCCTCCGGAACTCGGCGAGCAGCCGCTCCCAGAACGGCAGCGGCTTCGTGTGCGGGTTGTCCACGCGGAACGCCGTGACCCCGGCGTCGACCCACACGTGCAGCACCCGGAGGATCTCCTGGTAGATGCCCTCGGGATCGTTGTCGAAGTTCAGCGGGTAGATGTCCTGGTACTTCTTGGGCGGGTTCTCCGCGTACGCGATGCTGCCGTCCACGCGGCGCGTGAACCACTCGGGATGCTCGGTGACCCACGGGTGGTCCGGCGAGCACTGCAGGGCGACGTCGAGCGCGACCTCGAGGCCGAGGTCGCGCGCCTTGCGGACGAGGGCGCGGAAGTCATCGAACGTGCCCAGGTCCGGGTGGACCGCGTCGTGGCCGCCCTCGGGGGAGCCGATCGCGTACGGCGACCCCGGGTCGCCCGGCTCCGGGGCCAGCGAGTTGTTGCGGCCCTTGCGGAACGTCGTGCCGATCGGGTGCACGGGCGTCAGGTAGACGACGTCGAAGCCCATCGCGGCGATCGCCGGAAGGCGCTTCGACGCGGTCGCGAACGTGCCCGACCGCCACGTGCCGTCCGCCGCCTGCTTCGCGCCCTCCGACCGGGGGAACAGCTCGTACCAGGAGCCCGCCAGCGCGAGCGGCCGGTCCACGACCAGGGGGTACGTCTGCGACGGCGAGACCAGGTCGCGCAGCGGGTGGTGCGCGAGCGCGGCCAGCACCTGGTCGCTCGTCGCCGCTGCGAAGCGCACGTCCGGGGGGAGGCCGGCGTCCGCGAGCGCGGACGCCGCCGCCCGCAGCACCTCCTGCTCGGGCCCGGGGCGGCCCGGCACCGTGAGGATCCGCTCGAACAGCGCCGCACCCTCCGCGAGCATGAGCTGCACGTCGATGCCCGCAGGGATCTTGATGCCCGCGTCGTGGCGCCACGTCCCGTACGGGTCCGACCAGCCCTCGACGCGCAGCCCCCACGTGCCCGTCTCGTCCGGCGCCACGAACCCGCGGAACCGGTCCAGCCCCGGCGCGACGTCGACCATCGGCGACGTGGCACGGTCGTTGCCGTCCGGGCCCACGAGGACCGCGGTCGCGGCCACCGCGTCGTGCCCCTCGCGGAACACCGTCGCCTCGACGGGGACGAGCTCGCCGACCGCGGCCTTCGCGGGCCAGCGGCCCTCCGCGATCGTCGGGGACACCTCGACGACCGGGATGCGCCCGATGCCGGGGGATCCCGTGACGGTCGTCCCTTGGGGGAACCCGACCAGGGCGGCGGGCACCGAGGCGTTCGCGGTCGGTTTCGGCGCCGTCGTGCGGGCGGCGGCCGTGCGGGAACGGCGGGTGCGGGTGGTGGGGGTGGGTGGGGGGGACGTGCGGCTCGCGGCGGTGTCGGTGTCGCGGGGCGCGGCGGCTGACGGCCGGGGCGTGGCGCGGCGGGGCGTGGTCACGGTTCGAACCTACCGCCGTCGGCGCGAGCGCTCCCCCCGAGCCGCACCTTCGCCCGCGCGGCCCGCCACTGCCGACCCGACGACGGCGCCCCGCTGCGCGCCCGTCCCTGCCTCCGAGTACGCGGATTTCCGTCGAGTACGAGGGTCCGGTGCTCGTACTCGGCGGGAATCCTCGTACTCGGCGTCAGGTTCGCCGACGACGGCGCCCGGCTGCCAGCGCGGCCCGCACCCGGCCGATGAGGCGCTCCGGATGTGCGAGGTCGTCCCACGTGACGTGGACGACGATCCACCCGGCTTCGATGAGCGCATCGTGCCGGCGCTTCTCCTCGAACAGACGGCGCCGCGGGTCCCCGTACTCCCCGCCGCTGTACTTGACCGCCCCGTCGAACTCGATTCCGATCCTGAGCTCCGGCCAGCCGAGGTCGACCCACCGCGTGCCGAGGAACGTCTCGACCGGGATGGCGAGCTCCGGGATCGGGAGACCCGCGGCGGCCAGCTGCCAGCGTGTTCGCGACTCGCCGACGGAGTCCGAGCGTGGATCGGCGAGCGCGATGACACGTCGGGCGAGCCTGATGCCTCGGCGTCCGGCGGCCTCGTCCGCTCGGGCGACGAGCGAAGCGCGGTCGGCACCGGCGAACAGCGCCGAGTCGACGACGGCGAGCGCGCGTTCGGGCGTCATGCTGCACGCGCAGTCGAGCGCGGTACGGACGAGGGATGTCACCGGGAGACCGTCGACGGCGGAGCGGTCGACGTGAGCGAGCGCGTCGGCGTGGCGGTGCACCTGCGGGATCGTGTCGTGCGGCGGCTTGGAGAGCTGCGTGACGTGGACCTCGGCCCCGGGCTGCCACACCCGGCAGCCCCAGAGCAGAGCGGCCGTCTCGTGGCTGAACCAGAACGGCGTCGTCAGTCTCCTGCTCGTGGCGCGGACCCCGAGCAGCTGGAGCCCCTCGGAGTGCCGCCAGCGTGGCTCGGGCGGCGGCGCGAGGCCGACCACTCCGGGAGCGACCCGGACGAGCGTGCCGTTCCTGAGCCCTGCCCGGAGTTCTGCGGCGGGCACGTCGTCGGTACGCAGGACCTCCGGGACGACCGGCCGGCGTCGTGGTCTGCGGGGCGGGCCTGGTGGAGCGGTTGGTGTCGGCGCGGCCGTGAGGTTCGTCGTCATGTCGGCGAGCGTGCCGGACGTCGACCGGTCGGGACGTGGCGACGTCGTGCCTGGGGACGAGGCGACCGCCTGTGGTCGGCCCTCGCCCCCGTGATCACCGAGTACGAGGCTTTCCGCCGAGTACGAGCGTGGGAGCCTCGTACTCGGCGGAAAACCTCGTACTCGGCGGGGAGCGGCCTGGCGTCAGCGAGCGAGCGCGCGGCCCACGGTCCGGCCGGTGAACAGGCAGCCCCCGAGGAACGTGCCCTCGAGCGCGCGGTGCCCGTGGACGCCGCCACCCCCGAATCCCGAGGCCTCGCCGACGGCCCACAGCCCGTCGAGCACCTCGCCGTCGGGCCGCAGCACCCGACCGACGGCATCGGTGTGGAGCCCGCCGAGCGTCTTGCGGGTGAGCACGGACAGCCGCACGGCGAGCAGCGGCCCGTCCTTGGGCTCCGTGAGGGGCCGCGGCGGCGCGACGCGGATCAGCCGGTCGACCGTGAAGCGCCGGGCCATCGCGGTCGCGACGACCTGGTGGTCCTTGCCGAGCCCGCTGGTCACCTGGGCGTCGCGCAGGGCGATGGTGCGGGCGAGCTCGCCGGCGTCGATGCGGCGCTCGCCGACGAGCGCGTTCATCCCGGCGGCGAGGTCGGCGGGGGTCGCGGCGAACACGAACTCGGGCGACTTCTCGGCGAACGCGGCGACCGGCCCGACGGCGCCCGGCAGCACCCGCCTGGTGAGCAGTCTGACGTCCTTGCCGGTGAGGTCGGGGTTCTGCTCGCTCCCGGAGAGGGCGAACTCGGTCTCCATGATCCTGCGGTTGAGCACGAACCACGAGTGCGTGTCGCCCTGCCGGGTGACGTGCTGGAGCGAGCCGAGCGCGTCGAAGCCGGGGTAGAGCGGCTGGGGGAAGCGGCGCCCGTCGGCGTCGAGCCACAGCGAGGACGGTCCGGGCAGGATCCGGATGCCGTGCTGGGTCCAGACCGGGGAGTGGTTGGCGATGCCCTCGGGGTAGTGCCACATGCGGTCCTCGTGGACCATCGCGGCGCCGGAGTCCCGGGCGACCTCGAGCAGGAGGCCGTCGGTCGAGTCGGGCACGCCCTGGAGCATCCGCGGCGGCAGGGTCCCGGCCTCGCGGGGCCAGCGTGCGCGGACCAGGTCGTGGTTGGCGCCGATCCCTCCCGAGGCGATGACCACGGCGCCCGCCGCCAGCTCGACCTCCCCGACGACGTCCCGCGACGACGGGGCGCCTCGCTCGGCGTCGTCGGCGGCGAGGACCTCGGCGCGCACGCCGGTGACGCGACCGTCGGTCATCACGAGGTCGGTGACGCGGTGCCGGAAGCGCACGTCGAGGAGGCCGCCGCGGGCGGCGTCGAGGGCGGTGGCGACGAACGGCTCGACGATCCCCGGCCCGGTGCCCCAGGTGACGTGGAACCGGGGCACGGAGTTGCCGTGCCCGTCGGCGAGGTACCCGCCGCGCTCGGCCCACTGGACGAGGGGGAACCAGCGCACGCCCTTGCCGTGCAGCCAGGACCGCATCCCGCCGGCGGCGAAGTCGACGAACCCGCGCGCCCACGCGTAGCCGAGCCGGTCGGGGCCCTCGCCGCGCTCGGCGCCGGGCTCGAACTGCGCCGAGCCCAGCCAGTCGGAGAACGCGAGGTCCGCGCTGTCGTGCACGCCGAGGCGCCGCTGCTCGGGCGAGTCGACGAGGAACAGCCCGCCGAACGACCAGAACGCCTGGCCGCCCAGGCTCGCGCGAGGCTCCTGGTCGAGCAGGATCACCCGCTTCCCGGCAGCCGTGAGCTCTCCGGCCGTGACGAGCCCGGAGAGCCCCGCCCCGACGACGATGACGTCGACCTCGGTGTCGTTCATGCCGCGGAGCGTACCCGCTCGGATCAGGCGTTCACCCACGTGGCGAGAGGGTCGTCGAACCGGGGCGTCGTCGGTCGCGCCGTCACCGGGCCTTCCCGCAGGACACGGCGGAGCACCGCCGGGAAGCGCGTCGCGATCAGGTCGTGACCGTCGGCGTCGGGGTGCAGCGCGTCGTACAGATGATGGGTGTCGTCGGCTCCGAAGACGTCCCGTCCGTCCAGCAGGAAGAGGTAGGGGTCGCAGCGCACGGCGTGCACGGCCGCGAGCACCTCACGCGTGCGTCGGAGCGTCAACGCGCCCTCGTCGGGCTCGACCATGCGGCGGGCCGCTCTCATCCGGCCGTCGGCTCCGGTCACGACCGGCCCCGGTGTGTCCTCGTGGAGGGGGCAGGCGACCGCCTGGAGGAGCACCACGGGGGTCGTGGGGAGGGCCTCGCGCACCGTGTCGAGGAACGCATGGACGGCGGGCAGCATCGCGCGCTGCCGCATCGAGTCCGCGTTCACGAGGTTGATGCCCAGCGCGAGCGTGACGAGGTCTGCCGGGACGTCCCGCACCGTCCGTGCGGTGAAGCCGTCGAGCTGTGCGTTGCCGGCGAACGCCAGGTCGGTCAGCTCCCAGCCCTCGGCCCGTGCGACCTGGGCCGGCCACGGTCGGTCGGGCACGCGGAGGTCGAGACCGTGGCTGATGGAGCTGCCGTGGTGCGTCCAGCGCAGCGCGCCGGGACGACGGCCGACGGGCGCGACCGGCGCGTCGGCGTCGATCGCCAGGACCTCGACGCGAGCGCCGTGCGGCAGCCGCACCACGACGTCGCGCTCCGCGGCGGGCCGTACGGCACGCACGACCAGGTGGAACGGCTCGCCGGGCACGACTGCGCCGACGGTGCGGTCCGGTCCCAGCGGCAGCAGGTCGGCCCGCTCCACCCGAAGCTCCTGGCGGGCCCCGCCGTCCTCGACGACCACGACGGGGCTCGGGGCCGCCGCTCCCGCCGGCCCAGGGACGAGGACCGCGAACGTGACGGCCAGCTCGGTGGCGGCCGTGCGCACACGCACCTCGACGCCCGCAGCGGCCTGCTCGCACCAGTGCAGGAGCGGGTCGTCGTGCTGGGCGCGTGCCCACGGCGCCAGCCGGTACGGGACGAGGCCGCCCCGCGGTCCTGGCTCGAGCGAGACCGCGCCGACGACGAACGGGGCCAGGTCTCCTTGCCGCACCTGGACCGTGTGCCGGACCGCCGACGTCATGCGACCGTCGCGCTCGCGCCCCGGGCCGTGCGCGCGCGCTCGCCCAGCCAGGCGAGGCTGGGCTTGGGTGTGCGGACGAACGACTCGCGGTCGACCTCGACGAGGCCGAACCGCGGCCGCCAGCTGCCCCACTCGTAGTTGTCGAGGAGCGACCAGTGCAGGTAGCCGCGCACGTCCACGCCGTCGGCGAGCGCCGCCTCGACCCCGGCGAGCGCGTCGCGCGTGTAGGCGATCCTCGCCTCGTCGTCGTCGGTGGCGATGCCGTTCTCGGTGATGAGGATGGGCACGTCCCCCACGACGGAGGCGGTGTGCCGGACCGCGTGCCCCAGCGCCTCCGGGTAGACCTCCCAGCCGGTGAGCGTACGGGGTGCGTCCGGGGCCGGTGGTACCGGGCCCTCGGGGCCGACGACGGTGCGGGTGTACGACTGCACACCCACGAAGTCGTCGTCCTTCGACGCGACGAGGTACTGCTCCTCCCTCGGCCACGCCCAGTCCGCGAGGGTCTGCGCCACGCGTTCCGCGACCTCGGGGTCGTCGCTCTGCTGCGGCTGGAAGTCCTGGTTCGCGACACTCCAACCGGTGCGTGCGCCGCTGAGCGCAGCGAGCTCCCCCCGCGCCTCCGCGTGGGCGTGCAGCAGACCGTCGGCCGTCGCCTGGTCGGGGGGCGGCAGGGTCCGCGCGTCGGCTCCGCTCGTGCCCGGGTGCACGCCGTCCCGCAGGACGGCGTGCATGAGCGCGACCATGTTGGGCTCGTTGATCGTGCAGATCCACGTGACGCCGTCGAGCACGGGGAGGACGGCCCGGACGTAGCGCCGGAACAGTCCCGGTGCGTCGGGTTCCGCCCATCCGCCGGCGGCCCGGAACCACGCGGGAGACGTGAAGTGGTGGAGGGTGACGACAGGTGTCAGTCCACGGTCCAGGCAGCCCTCGACCATCCGCCGGTAGTGCTCGAGCTCGGCGCGCGACACCTGGCCCGGAACCGGCTCGATGCGCGCCCACTCGATGCTGAACCGGTAGGTGTCCAGGCCTGCGGCCGCCACGAGGTCGAGGTCCTCGCGCCACCGGTGGTAGCTGTCGCAGGCGTCGCCGCTGCGTTCCGGGAGAGGCGACGCCGGCTGGTTCTCCAGCAGCCACAGGTCGCTCGCGACGTTGTTGCCCTCGATCTGGTGGGCTGCGGTCGACGTGCCCCAGAGGAACCCGGGGGGAAAGGTCATCGGTCGTCTCCTCGGTCGCGGCCCGCCGCACGGGCGGGCCAGTAGGCGGCGCCCCACCCCGCCGCGCGCCAGCGCGGGCGGTGACGGGCGAGGCGCTCGTGATGTTCGGTCCAGGTGGTCCCGACGCCCCAGGCGTGCTCCGCGACGCCGGCGAGCCGGGGCAGGAGCAGGAACGCCAGGTCGTCGAACGACTCGACGCTCTCGCACCAGACGGCGGCCTCGATGCCGGCGAGACGGGCGCCGTCGAGCTCCGGCAGCGCGGCCGGGTCGACGTCGTACATCTGGCTGAGCGTCTTCGACGGATAGCCGGGCATGCCGACGCGGGCTCGTCTCGCCTCGGCCTCGGGCTCCTCGGCCGGTTCCGCGTACGGGCGGTCGAGGTACAGCGTGTCGTTGCTCGAGACGAGGATCGGCACGTCAGCCCGCACGGCGGCCGGGACGTCCTGGGGTGCGATCGCGAAGAGCTCGGCCGCGCGGTCGACGAACGGGTGCATCGACTCCGGGACCTGCCGCTTGATCGCTGCCGTGTCCAGCCGGTTCTCCGCCCCGATCCAGTACTGCAGGACGTCGTCCGGGGTGAGCGCGCCGCCGCGCACGGCCTCCTGCCACACGACGGCCCGGCGGCCGGTGGCGTGCACCGCGTCGACGAGGTGGGCGGCGAAGGCGTCGTAGTCGTCGGCGCGCATCCCGAAGGGCTCGTCGCCTCCGACGTGGACGAAGCTCGAGGGGGACGCCTCGGCCAGGTCGCGTACGACGTCGGCGACGAAGGCGGGGGTGTCCGGCCGCGCGAGGTCGAGGTGACCGAGCAACGGGTGGGGTGCCGGTCCACCGAGATCCGGGTAGGCGGCGAGCGCGGCGGCGGCGTGCCCGGGCAGGTCCGCTTCGGGCAGGACGACGATCCCGCGGTCGGCGGCGTACCGCACCAGGCCGGCGAGGGCGTCGGGCGACAAGGGGTCGTCCCCCGAGCCGAGGGCGCGACGGCGCCGCGACCCGAGGCGCCAGGCCTGGCTGTCGGTCAGGTGGAGGTGCAGGACGCGCATCCGGTAGCGAGCCAGCAGGTCGACGACGGCGCGGATCTCGTCGGCGCCGAACCGATGTCGGACGACGTCGAGCGACAGGCCGCGCCAACGGAACCGCGGGCCGTCCTCGACATGTCCGACCGGGAGGGTCCCCGGGGTGTCGGCGGCGAGCTGGACGAGGGTCGCGAGGCCGCGCACCACTCCTTCGGGCGCTGCGGCGACGAGCTCGACCGTCGGTCTCGCGTCGTCGCCCGTGCCGATCGTCAGCACGTAGCGCTCGTCTGCGGGCCGTGGGCCCGGTTCGACGCCGTCGGGCTCGGGCAGGTGCGCGACCGCCCTCGGCTCGATGACGACGGTCACCGGGAGCGCACCCGTGCCGGTGACGACGCCGACGAGCCGGAGCTCGGCCGCGAACCACCGCGAGACGGCGGTCGTCAGGCCGGCCGCCGGGTCGAGGCGGACGCGCAGGCCTTCGGGGACGGGCACGTGGCCGCTGAGCGCGACGTGGCGGGGCCACGGGACGAGACTCGGGTGGTTCATGCGGCGACGTCCCCGCTCGCGCCACGGACCGCCGCGAGGCGCTCGCGACGGATTCGCTGCTCGTCCGGATCGGCCACGGGCGCGGAGAGCAGGAGCCGACGGGTGTACGGGTCGCGGGCGTGCTCGACGACGTCGCGGGTGGGCCCGTTCTCGACGATCCGGCCGTCGTGGATGACAGCGACACGGTGGCTGAGGTACCGGACGACCGCGAGGTCGTGGGAGATGAACAGGTAGCTGACGCCGGAGTCGCGCTGGATCTCGAGCAGGAGCTCGAGGACCGTCTCCTGGGTCGTGAGGTCGAGCGCAGAGACGGGCTCGTCGCACACGACGAGGCGAGGGCCGACTGCGAGCGCGCGCGCGATCGCGACACGCTGGCGCTGGCCGCCGGAGAACTCGCGTGGGAGGCGTGTGGCGGCGTCCCTCGGGAGGCCGACACGGTCGAGGAGCCCGGCGACGCGGGCACGAGCGTCCCGAGGCGTCACCCCTTGCCCGAGCAAGGGCTCGGCGAGCGTGTCCCCGACGAGCAACGAGGGGTTGAGCGACGTGTAGGGGTCCTGGAACACGACCTGCAGGTCGCGTGCGAGGGCTCGGCGTCGTCGTCGGCCGGTGTCGGTGATGTCCTCGCCGGCGAGCAGCACTCGCCCCGAGGCGATGGGCGCGAGGCCGAGGACCGCCCGTCCGATGGTCGTCTTGCCCGAGCCGGACTCGCCCACGAGCCCGAGCGTCTCGCCGGGCCGGACATCGAGGTCGACCCCGTGCAGGACCTCCCTGCCGGCGGCGCGCCAGCCCTTGCCGGGGAACGTGACGTGGAGGTCGTGGACCTCCAGGAGCGGCGTGCCTGGTGCGTTGGATGCGGTGCTCATGCGGTGGCCTCCGTACGGTCGGGGGCGCTCGACGGAGGCTCCCAGGGTTCGCGGCACGGGGCGTCGTCGAGCACGGCACCCACGAGACGCCGTGTGTAGGGGTGCTCGGGCCGGCGCAGCACCTGCGCCGTCGTCCCGTTCTCCACGATGCGACCGTCCTGCATGACGGCGACGCGGTCGCACAGGTCGGCGACGACACCGAGGTTGTGCGTGACGAGCAGGACCCCGAGACCGCGCTCGTCCCTCAGCCTGCGCAGGAGCGCGAGCACCTCGGCCTGCACCGTGACGTCGAGGGCCGTCGTCGGTTCGTCGGCCACGAGCAGCCGGGGGTCGCCCGACATCGCGCCGGCGATGAGCACCCGCTGGGCCATCCCGCCGGAGATCTCGTGCGGGTAGAGCCGGGCAACCCGCTCGGGGTCCTTGATCTCGACCTGGCGGAGCAGCTCGACGACGCGGGCGTGGGCGGCCCGGCGTGAGAGGCCGAGCGTGCACCGCAGCGGCTCGGCGAGCTGGCTGCCGATCGTGAACGTGGGGTCGAGGTTGCTCATGGGCTCCTGGGGCACGTAGGCGACGACGCGGCCGCGCAGCGTGCGGCGCGCTCTCTCGTCGAGCTCGAGGACCTCCTGCCCCTCGACGGTCACCGAGCCGCGCACGACGTGCCCTCCGCGCGGCAGGATGCCCAGGACCGAGAAGGCGGTCTGGGACTTGCCCGAGCCCGACTCCCCGACGAGCCCGACGATCTCGCCTGGTCCGACGTCGAGGTCGACGTCGTGCACGACCTCGCGCGCGTCGTCGTCGGTGCCGTACGCCACGGCCAGGCCGCGGACGGAGAGCAGGCCGCCGCGTGGCACGTCCGAGCCGGCGCTGCTGGGGACGGGTGCGGGAACGGGGACGGGGGTGGTGCTCGTCCGGGGGGCCGGGCGCCGTCGCGCGCGCCGCGCGCCGCCGGCACCTTCGAGCGCGTCGCGCAGCGCGCTCGCGACGAGGACGAGGCTCGCGCTGGTGAGGCCGAGGGCCAGGCCCGGCCAGACGATGAGGCCGGGGGAGCGCTGGATGTTCTGGAAGGCCTCGTTGAGCATCGCTCCCCAGGTCGGGGTGTCGCCGCTGCCGATGCCGAGGAACTCGAGGCCCGCCTGGAGGCCGATCGCGATGCCGCCGACGAGCGCGGCCTGGATGATGATCGGGGCGCGCACGACGACGAGCACGTGTCGCCCGATGATGCGGGCGTCGGAGAGGCCGCTGACCCGCGCGGCGTCGACGTAGAGCTCCCCCCGCACGTCTGCGACCACGCCGCGCGTCAGCCGGTAGAAGCTCGGCGCGACGAGCACGCCCATGACGAGCATGAGGACCCAGACGGTCGGGCCGAGGATGGCGCGCGACGCGAGGAGCACGATCATGGCGGGCAGCGACATCACGAGGTTCACGAGCCAGCTCGCCACGCCGTCGAACCGGCGCCCGCGATAGCCCGCGACGAGCCCGGTCGGCACGCCGAGCACGAGGGCGACGGCTACCGCGAGCCCGGCACCCCCGAGCGTCGTGCGCGCGCCGTACAGGAGCCGCGACAGGACGTCGCGCCCGGCGGAGTCGAGGCCCAGCGGGTGCCCGGTGGTCGGCCCGTGGAAGGCCAGGGCGAGGTCCGCGGTCGACGGGTCCTGCGGCGCGAGGACGGGCGCGAGCAGTGCGGCGAGGACGACGAGCACGAGCACGGCGCCACCGGCGACACCCAGCGGCGAGTGCAGGTAGGCCGACCAGGTGCTCCGCCGGGGAGCGCGCTCGAGCCGGTTCGTGTCCGGGTCGGTCGCGAGCGACTCGTTCTGCAGGGTCTCGCTCATGCGACCCTCGCCTTCGGGTTGGGGACGCCGACGAGCACGTCGACGACGAGGTTGACCACGACGACGCCGACCACCGAGACCATGACGAGGCCCATGATCACGGGGATGTCCCCGCGCGTCGTGTACTGGACGGTCATCGAGCCGATGCCGGGGAGCCCGAAGATCTGCTCGACGAGGACGGCGCCGCCGAGCAGGCCCACGAACTGCAGGCCGAGGACCGTGAGCGCGGGCGCGGACGCGTTGCGCACGACGTGGCGGAACAGGATCCGTCCTGGCGGGAGGCCCCGGGCGCGCAGGGTGCGGACGAAGTCACGCTCGAGCACGTCGGCCACGGATCCCCGGACCTGCTGCGCGACGCCGGCGACCGCCCCGACGGAGAGTGCGGCGATGGGCAGGGTGACGGTGGACAGCCACCCGCTCGGCGACTGGGTGAAGGGGATGTATCCGATCGCGGGGAACCAGCGGAGCTGGACCGCGAAGACCAGGACGAGGACGAGCGTGACGAGGAAGCCCGGCAGCGCGTAGCCGATGACGGACAGGACCTGGACGAGCCGGTCGACGACGCCGCCGCGGACCGCGGCCCAGACACCGAGCAGGAGCGAGAGCACGGCGGTGACGAGGGTGACCCCGACGACGATGCTGAGGGTCACGGGGAGCCGGGTCGCGAGGGCGCTCCAGACGTCCTCCCCGGTGAACCAGGACCGACCCAGGTCGCCGCGCACGGCGTGCGAGAGCCAGTCCGCGTACTGAGCGAGCATCGGACGGTCCAGGCCGAGCGAGGCGTTGCGGGCGTCGACGGCCGCCTGGGAGGCGTTCTGGCCGAGGAGGGCGCGCCCGACGTCCGTGTGCGGCACGGACAGCAGGGCGAACGTCAGGAAGGAGATCACGAGGAGGAGGAAGATGCCGGCGGCGAGGCGCCGGAGGACGAAGGTCGTCATGAGGGGCTCCGACGGCGGGGCGGCGCGTCGCGCCGCCCCGCCGACCGGCGAGTCTCAGCTCGCCGGCGTGTAGTCGTAGAGGGAGGGGACGGCCATGCCGGACTGCGTCGTGGCCTTGACGGTCTGGTCCGTCACGAGGGTGTAGGTCATGCGGTAGAAGGGCGCGAACCAGGCCTGGTCGACGACGTGCTCGTTGAGGGCCTTCGCGTCGGCCCCGGCCTGGTCGGCCGGCTCGGCGGCGATCTTCGCGGCGAGCTTGGTGACCGTCGGGTCGGTGTAGCCGAACATGTTGAACGTGCCGGGCAGGATCGCCGCCTGGACGACGGTCCAGGCGTCGGTGGCCTGGCCGAGGTTCATCACCATCCCGGCGTACGCGCGGTCGCGGAAGATCTTCTGCAGTGCGGTCGACCCGTCGAGGCTGTCCCACTTGAGGGTGATCCCGACCTTCTTCAGCTGGGTGCTGAGGGCGCTCGTCATGGCGTCGGTGGTGATGCCCGCGAGCGCCGGGAGGGTGAGCGTGAACCCGTCCGCGTATCCGGCCTCCGCGAGCAGCTGCTTCGCCTTGGCGGGGTCGTAGGGGTAGGCGTCGTCGAGCGACTTCTCGTAGCCGGGGGTGTCGGGGCCCCAGATCTGGCTGGTGACGGTCCCACGGCCCTGGCGCAGCCCGGTGAGGAGCGCGTCCCGGTCGATCGCGTAGTTGATGGCCTGGCGGACCTTGACGTCGCCGAGCGCCTTGTTCAGGGCGCCGGCGCGGTCGAAGAGGATGAGGCCCTGGAAGTCGAACTCGAACTTCTGCGACGTCAGCTTGGTGTCGGACTCGGCTGCGGTCTGCTGGTCGACGGTCTGCAGGATGGCGGTGTTGAGCTGGCCGGTCTTGAGGCCGTTGACGATCGCGTTCTCGTTGTCGAACGAGGAGATGGTGACGGTCTTGTAGGCGGCCTTGTCGCCCCAGTAGTCGGCCTTGCGGGTGAAGACGTACTTGGACCCGATGGCGGTCGAGGCGGTGTCGAGGGTGTAGGGCCCGGTGCCGTCGGGCTGGGTGGCGAGGTCCTTGCTCCCGATCTTGGTGGGGCTGGCGACGAGACCGGCGGCGTCGGAGAGCGAGAAGAGCAGCCCGGGGTCGGGCTGCTTGAGCTCGAGGACGACGTGGTGGGCGTCGACGACCTTGACGGACTTGAGCGCCGAGAGCTCTGTTGCCGAGCCACCGCCGCCGTCGCGGAACGCGATGAGGTTCTTCTTGACGGCCGCGCCGTCGAACGCGGACCCGTCGGTGAACGTGACGCCCTGGCGGAGCGTGAGGCTGAGCGCGGTGCGGGTGTCGTCGTACGACCACTCGGTCGCGAGCATCGGCGCGTAGGTGCCGTCGGCCTTGCGCAGGATCAGCGTGTCGTAGACGGCCTGGTAGTAGGGCATCCCGCTGCCGGTGGCCTGCGTGGGGTCGAGGCTCGCGGCTGCCGTCATGGTGCCGATCGCGAGCGTGTCGCTGTGCTGCGCGGCTGTCCCGGCGGCGCCGCCGCCGGAACCGGAGCATGCCGCCAAGGTTGCTGCCACCCCGGCAGCGACGACCGCGGCGAGGATCCGGGTTGTCTTCATCTGTGCACTCCGTCGTGTGTGGGTACGGGCCCGTGCGTCGGGGCTCGGCGCTGAGCGTAGCGCAGAACTTACCAGGTGGTAGATTCGATGGTCCAGACCCTCGAGGAGGACCAATGACGGACACCCCCGTCGATCTCGCCCGGCGCGCCGCCCTGACGTCCGGAAGCGACACCTGGCACACGACGGCCCTCGCCGGACCGGGCGGTGGCGACGAGGAACGGCAGATCCCCCGGCTCACGCTGAGCGACGGTCCGCACGGGCTACGTCGACAGCCGGAAGGCGGCGACGCGCTCGGGATCGGTGGCTCCGTCCCCGCGACGTGCTTCCCGCCCGCGTGCACGCTCGGGGCCTCGTGGGACCCCTCGCTCGTCGAACGCGTCGGAGCAGCGCTGGGCGAGGAGGCCCGGGCGATGGGGGTCCACGTCGTCCTCGGGCCGGGGCTCAACATCAAGCGGTCGCCGCTCGGTGGCCGCAACTTCGAGTACGTCTCGGAGGACCCCCACCTGACGGGCCGGTTCGGCGCCGCCCTGGTCCGCGGGCTGCAGTCCCGCGGGGTCGCGGCCACGCCCAAGCACTTCGCCGTCAACAACCAGGAGACCGACCGGTGGCGCGCCAGCGCCGACGTCGACGAGCGGACCCTGCGTGAGCTCTACCTTCCCGCGTTCGAGCACGTGGTGCGCGAGGCGCGGCCCTGGGCGCTCATGACGGCCTACAACAAGGTGAACGGCACCTACGCCAGCGAGCACGCGTGGCTGCTGCAGACGGTCCTGCGCGAGGAGTGGGGATTCGACGGTGTCGTGATGTCCGACTGGGGGGCCGTCGCGGACCGGGTCGCGTCGCTGCAGGCCGGGTTGGACCTCGAGATGCCCCCCAGTGGGACAGACGCCGAGGTCGCTGCCGCCGTGCAGGACGGTCGGCTCGACGCGCAGGTGCTCGACCAGGTGGCCGACCGGCTCGCGCGTCTCGCCGAGCGGACCGGCCCCCACCCTGCGCCCGCGACGACGTCAGCCGTCGCCCCCGGGCTCGACGACGCCACCGTCGACGCCCACCACGCGCTCGCCCGCGAGGCGGCGCGGGACTCCGTCGTCCTCCTGCGCAACGACGGCACGCTGCCCGTCGACCCGGACCGGACCCGCACGGTGGCCGTCGTGGGCGAGCTCGCCCGCACGCCGCGCTTCCAAGGGGGCGGCTCGTCCCGTGTCGTGCCCACGCGCACCGACACGCCGCTCGGCGCGCTGTGCACCGCGCTCGACGACGTCGGCGTGGGCACGACCTTCGACCCCGGGTACGTGCTCGGTCCGGAGATGGGGGCGGCCGCCGCCGTCGAGGAGGACGAGCTGCGCGCCGAGGCGGTCGCGGCGGCACGGTCGGCGGACGTCACGATCCTGTTCCTCGGGCTGCCCGACGCCTCCGAGTCCGAGGGGTTCGACCGGACGACGCTCGCGCTCCCGGCCGGCCAGCTCGCGCTCCTCGAGGCGGTCGGGCAGACCGCGACACCGCTCGTCGTCGTCCTGGCCCACGGAGGCGTCGTCGACCTGCGAGCCGTGAACGAGCACGCCGGCGCCATCCTCGACGCAGGACTGGCCGGACAGGCGGGCGGTGCGGCCGTCGCCGACGTCCTCCTGGGCGCCGAGCCGGGCGGCCGGCTCACCGAGACCGTCCCGCACGCGCTGCAGGACACCCCGTCGTACCTCGGGTTCCCCGGTCGGGACGGCCACGTCGCCTACGGGGAGGGCGTGTTCGTCGGCTACCGCGGCTACGACACGGTCGGGCGGGACGTCTCCTACCCGTTCGGGCACGGGCTGTCGTACACGACGTTCGCGTACACGGACCTCGAGCTGCACGACGTCGGCGAGCTCGCCTGGGGTGTCGAGTTCACCGTGACGAACACGGGCCGGCGTGCGGGCAGCGACGTGGCGCAGCTCTACGTCGGCCGCGACACCGGGCCGGGCACGACGTCCCCCGACCGGCCCGTCCACGAGCTCCGAGGCTTCCGCAAGGTGCGTCTCGCGCCGGGGGAGTCGGAGCGGGTCCGCCTCCTGGTGGCCGCGCGTGACCTGGCGACCTGGGACGTCCAGGAGCACCGGTGGCGGGTCGACCCGGGCGAGTACCGGGTGGAGGTGGCGGCCTCCTGCCGCGACGTGCGGCTCGTCGGGACGCTCTCGACGCCCGGTGACGGGCACCGCGTGCGGCTGACCGCGATGTCGACGCTCGGGGAGTGGGCTCGGCGCCCCGTCGGCGCGCGGCTGATGGAACGGTTGCGCGCGGCTGTCCCTGCAGACGCGGCGCGGGAGGCCCCGGAGCTGGTCGCGATGGTCTCGCAGGTCCCGCTCGTCAAGCTGACGGGCTGGGGCTTCGGGCTGACTCGCGAGGCCGTGGACGCCATGGTCGCGCAGGCGGCGCAGGAGCCCGGTCGGGCCGGCGAGCCCCTCGACGCACTAGGCTCGGGCCGATCGAAGGAGCCCGCTTGACCATGCCCTCCAGCACCGCGCCACCGTCGGCCGCGCCGGACCCTTCCGACGACACGGGTGCCAGCACCCGTCGGCGACCCCGGTACACCAAGGGGGCGCGCACCAAGCAGCGCATCGTCGACGGCGCGCTCGAGCTCTTCGCGAGCAGCGGTTTCCACGCGGTGTCCGTCCGCGACATCGCCGCCCACGTCGGTCTCTCGCACGTCGCCGTCCTCCAGCACTTCGACGGGGGCAAGGACGAGCTCCTCATCCAGGTCCTGCGACGGCGCGACGAGCGAGAGGCCGAGCTCCAGGCGACCGAGCGGGCCTCCACGGGCGACGTCGTCGGGTTCGTGCGCCGGCTGCTCGGCCGCGAGGTCGCCCAGCCCGAGCTGGTCTCCCTCTACGTCAAGATGGCGAGCGAGGCCACGTCTGCGGATCATCCGGCGCACGACTATTTCGTGGAGCGCTACCACCAGGTCCGCGCGTCCGCGGCCCACGGGTTCCGGGCGTACCTGGCTCAGCACCCGGAGGTGCCGCCCTTCGACGTCGATCTCGTGGCCCGCCAGGCTATCGCCCTGATCGACGGGATCCAGGTCCAGTGGCTGCTCGAGCCCGAGCGGATCGACATGGTCGAGACGCTCGTCGCGTGGCTCGCGACCCTCGGGATCCGGGACGCCTGAGGGTCAGCCGCGCGGCGCGGCCAGGTACACGACCAACGAGACCCCGTCGAGGATCACGCGTTCGCCGGGCTCCCGCTCGGGGTGCTCGGCCATGGCCCGCGTGCCCTCGCGCGAGCTCCACGCCCGCCGCCACCGGCGGTCGGTGTTCCCGCGCCCGGCGAGCGCGACCTCCATGGGCGAGAGGGCGCCGTTGAGCACGACGAGCACGTGCGAGGACCCGACGACGGGCGTGCGCCGGAGCATCTGGAGCGTGCGCGTCTCGGGGTCGTGCCAGTCGTCGTGCGTGAACGGCTCGCCCGCGGCGTCGTACCACGAGAGGTCGGGCTGGGACGGCGCGTCGCCCGGCAGCGGCGTGCCGCGGTAGAACGCGTCCATGGTGAGCGCGGGGTGCTCGCGCCGCAGCGCGAGCAGGGCGCGCGTCGACTCGAGGAGCTCGCGCTGCCACGGCGCCAGGTCCCAGTCGACCCACGACGTCGGGCCGTCCTGGCAGTAGGCGTTGTTGTTGCCGCCCTGGGTGCGCCCGAACTCGTCCCCGGCGGTGAGCATCGGGGTGCCGGCCGAGAGCAGCAGCGTCGCGAGCAGGTTGCGGACCGACCGCGCGCGCAGCGCCGCGATCCGCGCGGTCCCGGGGTCGCGCGGGTCGCCGACTCCCTCGAACCCGTGGTTCCACGACCGGTTGTGGGGGGAGCCGTCGCGGCCGTCCTCGCCGTTGGCCTCGTTGTGCTTCTCGTCGTAGGTGACCAGGTCGCGCATCGTGAAGCCGTCGTGGGCGGTCACGAAGTTCACGGACGCGACGGGGCCCCGGGCGAGCGGGGGGTCGCCGTGCCCGAACAGGTCCGCGCTCCCGGCGAGCCGTGTCGCGAGGTCGCGGACGCCGTCGTGCCCGGGCCCGGGCTCGCCGCGGTGCAGCCGGGCGACGTCGGCGAGCCAGAACTGGCGTGCCGCGTCGCGGAAGCGGTCGTTCCACTCGGCCAGGGGCGCCGGGAACTGTCCGGTCCGCCAGCCACCGGGCCCGACGTCCCACGGTTCCGCGACGAGCTTGAGGTTGGCGAGCGACGGGTCGGTCTGCAGACCGACGAGGAACGGGTGGTCGGGCTCGAAACCGTCCCACGACCGGCCCAGCGTCACGGCGAGGTCGAACCGGAAGCCGTCCACCCCGACGACGTCCGCCCAGTACCGCAGCGAGTCCAGCGCGAGCTGCACGACGCGCGGCCGCCTGAAGTCGAGCGTGTTCCCGGTGCCCGTCGTGTCGAGGAGCCGGGCCGGGACGTTGCCGTCGTGCAGGTAGTAGCTCGTGTTGTCGAGGCCGCGCCAGGACAGCTGCGGTCCGTCGTCGCCGCCCTCGCACGTGTGGTTGTAGACGACGTCGAGCAGGACCTCGATGCCGGCCTCGTGCAGCGCGTGGACTGCGGTGCGGATCTCGTCGAGGACGGCGTCCGGTCCGGCGTCCCGGGCGGCGCGCGTCGCGTACGACGGCTCGGGCGCGAAGAAGCCGAGCGTGTTGTAGCCCCAGTAGTTCGTGAGGTCGAGGGCGGCGAGGTGCGGCTCGTCGGCCTTGGCGTGCACGGGGAGCAGCTCGACGGCGGTCACGCCGAGCGAGGTGAGGTGCTCGACGACGGCGGGGTGGCCGAGCGCCGCGTACGTGCCGCGCAGCTCGTCGGGCACGTCCGGGTGGAGCATGGTGAGGCCGCGCACGTGGGCCTCGTAGACGACGGTGTCGCGCCACGGCACGTACGGGCGGTTGGCTCTCGGGTCGGGCGTGCGGGCACGCAGCCCCGCGACGTCGACCACCACGGAGTGCGGGACGTGCGGAGCCGAGTCACGGGGGTCGGCGGGTCCGAGCTCGTCCCCGTCGAGCGCGCCGGGACCGTCGCTCGTCGCGACGTAGCCCGCGATCGAGGCGTCCCAGTCCACGGTTCCGACGACGCCGCGCGCATACGGGTCGACGAGCAGCTTGGCGGGGTTGTGGCGCAGCCCGGCGGCGGGGTCCCACGTGCCGTGCACGCGGAAGCCGTAGCGCTGGCCCGGGGCGACGTCGGGGACGTGCGCGTGCCAGACGCCGAAGCTCGGGCCGTCGAGGGGGACGCGGCGCTCGCGCAGCGACCCGTCGCGCGCGGGGTCGATCAGGCACAGGTCGACAGCGGTCGCGTGGGAGGCGAGGACCGCGACGCTGACGCCGTCGGGGGTCACGTGGACGCCGAGCGGTGGCGTCGCGACGTGGCGCGGGGACCGGGGCACGCGTCCAAGTCTGACGACGAGGGTGCCGTGGGACCAAACGGAGGCGGCATCGTGGTCGCCGACGGTGCCGTGGTCGCGTTCGCGGGTGGGTGCGGCGAGGTGACGCCCTTCACCACCTCCCCGCACCCACCCGCTGCGCCGTCGTCCCACCTTCGCCTGGGTCGTCGACCGTCGACCCGTGCGTGCTCAGTCCTCGGTGGACTGGGCCTTGCCGGCCGCGATGAGCTCCATGATCGCCGAGTCGGCGAGCGTGGTGACGTCGCCGACGGCCCGCTGCTCGGCGACGTCGCGCAGCAGGCGCCGCATGATCTTGCCGGACCGGGTCTTGGGCAGCTCGGGGACGATCATGATCTGCCGGGGCTTCGCGATCGGGCCGATCTGCGTGCGGACGTGCGCCGACAGCTCCTGGACGACCTCGGGCCCGCCGTCGCCGGCCTCCTCGCGGAGGATGACGTACGCGACGACGGCCTGGCCGGTCGTCTCGTCGCTCGCCCCGACCACGGCCGCCTCGGCGACCTTGGGGTGCGACACGAGCGCGGACTCGATCTCGGTGGTCGAGAGCCGGTGCCCCGAGACGTTCATGACGTCGTCGACGCGCCCGAGGAGCCAGATGTCGCCGTCCTCGTCCTTCTTCGCGCCGTCGCCCGCGAAGTAGTAGCCCTGCTCCTTGAAGCGCGACCAGTAGGTGTCGACGTAGCGCTCGTCGTCGCCCCAGATGGTCCGCAGCATGGACGGCCACGGCCGGGTGAGCACCAGGTACCCGCCGGACCCGTTCGGGACGGGCGTCCCGGCGTCGTCGACGACGTCCGCCCCGATCCCCGGGAGGGCGGTCATCGCGCTCCCGGGCTTGCCGGACGTCACGCCGGGCAGCGGGCTGATGAGGATCGCGCCCGTCTCGGTCTGCCACCAGGTGTCGACGACGGGGACCTTGCCGCCGCCGATGACGTCGCGGTACCAGACGTACGCCTCGGGGTTGATGGGCTCGCCAACCGAGCCGAGGAGCCGGATCGAGGACAGGTCGCTGCGGTCGGGGATCTCGCGGCCCTGCTTCATGAACGAGCGGATCGCGGTGGGCGCGGTGTAGAAGATGGAGACCTTCTTCTCGGCGATGATCTGCCACCACCGCCCGCGCTCGGGGAAGTCGGGGGTGCCCTCGTACATGACCTGCGTGACGCCGTTCGCGAGCGGCCCGTAGACGATGTACGAGTGCCCGGTGATCCAGCCGATGTCGGCGCTGCACCAGTAGACGTCCGTGTCGGCCTTGAGGTCGAAGACCGCCCAGTGCGTCCACGAGGCCTGCGTCAGGTAGCCGCCCGTGGTGTGCAGGATGCCCTTGGGCCTGCCCGTGGTCCCCGACGTGTACATGACGAAGAGCGGGTGCTCGGCGTCGAACGCCTGGGGCGTGTGCGTGGCGGACGCCGTGTCCACGGTCTCGTGCCACCACACGTCACGCTCGTGCCAGGCCACGTCCTGTCCGGTGCGGCGCACCACCAGGACGTGGGGCACCTCGTGGCCGGCGCGGGCCGCGATCTCGACGGCGTCGTCGACGGCGGGCTTGAGCGACGACGGCGCCCCGCGACGGTAGCCGCCGTCCGCGGTGATGACGAGCTTGGCCTCGCAGTCCTCGATGCGGCTCGCGAGCGCCTCGGCGGAGAACCCGCCGAAGACGACCGTGTGGATCGCCCCGATACGTGCGCACGCGAGCATCGCGACGACGGCCTCGGGGATCATCGGCAGGTAGATCGCGACCCGGTCGCCGTCTCCGACGCCGAGCGCGAGGAGGGTGTTCGCGGCGCGGGACACCTCGTCCTTGAGGTCCGCGTAGGTGAGGTCGCGGGTGTCGTCCGCGGGTTCGCCGACCCAGTGGAGCGCGACCCGGTCGCCGAGGCCGTTCTCGACGTGCCGGTCGACGCAGTTGTAGGCGGCGTTGAGGGTGCCGCCGAGGAACCACTTCGCGAACGGCGGCTGGTCCCAGTCGAGGACGCGGTCCCACCGGCGCTCCCAGGTGAGGCGCTCGGCGGCGCGCTCCCAGAAGCCCTCGGGGTCGGCGGCTGCCTCGGCGTAGGCGTCGGCGGTCACGTTGGCGTGCGCTGCGAGCTCGGGCGGCGGCGCGAAGCGGCGGTTCTCGTGGAGCAGGTTGGAGAGGGTCTCGTCAGTCACGGTGGTGCACTCCCGTCCGGGGTGGGGGCCGGCGCCGTCCCCCCTGCACGGCGCCGGCCGGAGGTGGGTCAGCGGGCGCCGGTCGGCAGGACGGGACGCTTGTTCGTGAAGCTCAGGACCCCGGCGAACGACGCGTACCAGGCTGCGAGGGCGGTCGCGACGCCGAACCAGCCGCCCGCCTTCGCGAGTCCCGACGTGTCGGTCAGGTCGGCGAGCGCGAGCAGCAGGAACGTGATGGTCAGCAGGCCGAAGACGACGATCAGTGCGCCGTTCGTGCGCAGCGACGCGACGAACATGTACGCGGTGAAGATCGCCCACGCGAGCAGGAACAGCCCGACGCCGTGGCCGGCGTCCTTGGCGTCCACGCCCGAGAGGTCGGTGTGCCCGGTGAGGTACCAGAACGCGAGCCAGAAGGCCCCGTAGGACGTGAACGCGGTCGCGCCGAACGTGTTGCCCTTCGCGAACTCCCACATGCCGGCGAGCATCTGGGCGATGCCGCCGTAGGCGAGGGCGAGGCCGAAGACGACGGGCTCGGCCTTGAACAGCCCGGCGTTGGTCATCGACAGGACGAACGTGGTGAGGGCGAACGCGGCGAGCCCCAGGGGGGCGGGGTCGGCGAACGCGGCGGCGCCGCGCGGGGCGGCTTCCTCGGGTGCGGCGGGGGCGACGTGGGATGCGCGCGTCGGTTCGGCGGCAGTCATGGACACTCCTCCTTGAGCGTGGGCCTCGGCTTCGAGGCGCCACCGACGCTAGTGACCCGGGCCGGTGGTCCGGTACGGCCCTCGCCGTCGGATCGGTGAGCGGTCCGCCCGCTGCGACGGGCGTCGTCGGGCGTGCGACGAGCGGCGGATCTGCTGCGACGAACGACGGGTCCGACGACGGCGCGTCAGTCCTCGGCGCCGCGCGCGCGGAAGCCTTCGCGGTCGAGGGCGACGGACTCGGGCGTGTGGAGGCGGACCATGATGCGGGCGACGTGCGCGGGCGGGGCGCCGCGGGTGAGCCGCGAGACGACGACCATGGTCGCGAACGCGGCGGGCACGGTGAGCAGGGCGGGCTGCGCCACGACGACGCCGAGCCCGCCGTGCGGGACCGCCCCCGTGGTGACGGTCAGGACGGCCGCGGTCGACAGCACCCCGCCGACCACCATGCCGGCGACGGCGCCGGGCGAGGTCAGCCCGCGCCACCAGATGCCGAGCAGCAGCAGCGGGCACAGCGTCGACGCGGCGACGGCGAAGGCGAGCTCGACGGCCTGGGCGACGGCGAGGCCGCCGGTCAGCAGGGTGAGCGCGAGCGCGCCCGCGGCGACGAGCACGCCGGCGACCTGGAACGCGGGGACGGCCGGGAGGCGTCGCCCGATGACGTCCTGCCCGACGACGCCCGCGATGGACAGCACGAGCCCGGACGACGTCGACAGGAACGCCGCGAACGCCCCGGCCGCGAGGACGGCCACGAGCACGTCCCCGAGGGTGGAGCCGACGACGTGCCCGGGCAGCGTGAGGATCGCGGCGTCGGCGGCGCCCGTGCCCGGGACCGGGGTGTCCGGCAGGTAGGCGCGCGCCAGCACCCCGTAGACGGGCGGCAGCACGTAGAAGACGCTGAGCAGCGCGAGCACGACGACGGTCGTGCGGCGGGCCGCACGCCCGTCGCGGTTCGTGTAGAACCGGACGGCGACGTGGGGGAGCCCCATGGTGCCGAGGAACAGCGCGACGACGAGCGAGTACGTGACGTAGAGGCCCTGCCCGCCGTGCACGGGCTCGAGCCAGCGCGGGTCCCGCAGGCGTTCGAGGACGACCCCTCCGCCGCCCGTCCGGTGCACGAGCAGGAACGCGAGCGGCAGGCACAGCGCCGCGAGCTTGAGCCAGTACTGCAGCGCCTGCGCGAGCGTGATGCTGCGCATCCCGCCCACCGTCACGTTGACGAGCACGACGGCCGCGACGACGACCGCCCCGACCCACGTGGGGGCGCCGGTGAGGATGCGGAGGGTCAGCCCGGCCTCGCGGAACTGCGGCACGAGGTAGAGGAGCGCCACGACGACCACCATGGTGCTCGCCGCGCCGCGGGCCGCCGTCGTGCCGAGCCGCAGCTCCGCGAAGTCGGGCAGCGTGTAGGCGCGCGACCGGCGCAGGGGTGCCGCGACGAACAGCAGCAGGAGCAGGTACCCGGCGGTCCAGCCGACGGGGTACCAGAGGCTCGTCGCCCCGCGCGACAGGACGAGCCCCGCGATCCCGAGGAACGACGCCGCGGACAGGTACTCGCCGCTCACGGCCGCCGCGTTGGTCGCGGGGGAGACGGCGCGCGACGCGACGTAGTACTCGCTCGGGGTCCGGGCGCGGCGCAGGCTGAGGGCGCCCGCGCCGAGCGTCAGCGCGACGACGAGCACGACCGCGACGACGGTCGCGAGCGCGCGCGTGCTCACGGGCGACCTCCCGGGTCCCGGCGCGTGTCGAGCAGCCGGACGAACGCGCGCTCGTTGCGCTCCGCGCGTCGGACGTACCAGGCGGCGAGGGCGATCAGGACGGGGTAGCACCCGGCGCCCAGGACGAGCCACTGGAGCGTGACGCCGAGCAGGTGGATGTCGCCGAGCGCGGGCGCCACGACGAAGACGACCGGCAGCAGGCCGACCGTGACCGCCAGCACCCCGCACACGACGAGCGCGAGCCGGAGCTGCGCGCGCACGAGCGAGCGCACGTACACCTCGCCGACCTGGGTCTGGGCGTCGATCTCGGAGGTGATGGTGGTGCGGCGTCGCCGACGGGTGGGCGGCGCCGTGACGGTCACCCGGGCGACGCGGCGGGGCGGCTCGGCGCTCACGCGGTCGGCCGCCGGGTCCGGCGCAGGGCCTCGCGCAGCGCCGGCGTGTGCCGGCGGCTCACGGGCAGCTCGCGCCCACCGACGACGACGGACACGCGGCCCGCGGACTCGCGCACCTCCTCGACGTGCGCGAGGGAGACGAGCACCGAGCGGTGCACGCGGACGAACCCCGCCGGTCCCCAGCGTTCCTCGAGCCCGGTGACCGTCATCCGGACCAGGTGGCTCCCGTCGCCGGTGTGCAGGCGGCTGTAGTCGCCGTGCGCCTCGACGTAGCGCACCTGGGACCGGGCGACGAGCCGGGTGACGCCACCGAGCTCGACGGCGATCGCGTCGTCGAGCGGGGCGGGCGGGTCGGGCGCGGACTCCGCGCGGGGTGGCGGGCTGCTCAGGGCGGCGCTGCGCTCGGCCTGGATCCGCCGGATCGCCTCGCCGAGCCGGGACTCGCGCACGGGCTTGAGCAGGTAGTCGACGGCGGACAGGTCGAACGCGGTCACGGCGTGCTCGGCGTGCGCGGTGACGAACGTGACCGCGGGCGGGTCGCGGAACCGGGCGAGAGTCGCGGCGAGGTCGAGCCCGTCGAACCCGGGCATCGCGACGTCGAGGAACACGGCGTCGACGTCGGCGTCCCGCAGGACGCGCAGCGCGTCCGGGACGGACCCGGCCGCGAGGACCGGCCCGACGCGCGGGTCCCGGCTCAGCAGGTAGGCGAGCTCGTCGCGGGCGGGGGCCTCGTCGTCGACGACGAGCACGCGCAGCGGGGCGGTCATACGGCGACCCCCGGGGCGACGCCGGGCGCGAACTTCGGGATCCGGACGCTGACCTTGGTGCCCGCACCGGGCGCCGTCTCGACGACGAGCCCGTACTCGTCCCCGAAGACCGAGCGGAGCCGCTCGTCGACGTTGTGCAGGCCGAGCGAGTCCAGGGTCGCGTCCCCGGCGAGGATGCGGCGGATCCGTTCGGGGTCCTCGCCGACGCCGTCGTCCTCGACCGTGATGACGGCCTCCCGGTCCAGGTCGCGGGCGCGGACGGTCACGGACCCGCCCGCGGGCTTGGGCGCGAGCCCGTGCCGGACGGCGTTCTCCACGAGCGGCTGCAGGCACAGGACCGGCAGGGACACGGGCAGCACCTCGGGCGCGATCCGCACGTCCACGCCGATCCGGCCCCCGAACCGGGCCTGCTCGAGCACCAGGTAGCGCTGCACCGACGCGAGCTCCTCCTCGAGCGTCGTGAAGTCCCCGAGGTGGCGCAGCGAGTAGCGCGTGAAGTCCGCGAAGTCGAGGAGCAGCTCGCGGGCGCGGTCCGGGTCGGTGCGCACGAACGACGCGATCGCTGTGAGCGCGTTGCACACGAAGTGCGGCGAGATCTGGGCGCGCAGCGCCCGCAGCTCGGCCTCGACGAGCCGCGACCGCGACAGCTCGAGCTCGCCCCGCTCGAGCTGGGTCGAGACCCAGTCGGCGAGCTCCGTGGTCGCGCGCACCAGGGCGGCCTGCGCGTCGGGCGCGTACACCTGGAGGGTCCCGACGACGACGTCGTCGACCGTGAGCGGGGAGACCACGACGTGCCGGACCGGGCACGGTGCGTCGCACGCGAGCTCCCGGTGCCCGACGACGTCCGTGCGCCCGTGCGCTGCCCCCGCCACGGCGAGGGCTTGGGCGTCCGCGCGGTGGGTCGCGTCGCCGTCCCAGGCGAGCAGGTTCGTCGTGTCGGTGAGCGCGACGGCGTGCGCGCCGACCAGGGTGCGCAGGTGCCGGACCGAGTTCTCCGCGGACGCGGGCGTCAGCCCGTCGCGGAACGCCGCGGCCATGAGCGAGGCGGTGTGCAGCGTCTCGAACGTGGCACGGTCGGCGTCGCTGCCGAGGTGCTGCGCGCGCAGCCATGACCGCCGTGTCATGCGCGCCAGAATAGTCACCCCTCGAGGCCGTTCCGCGAGCCGTCGGATCGACAGGTACTTGTCAGCCGTGAATATCGGGCATATGTTGTCGCTCGCCATCGGTTGCCTGTGAGTGTCATGGGGACAGATGCATGGCTCGTCCGAGGGGGACGTGCAAGGTTGCGACTGCTGTTTCATAGAGCAGTAGTCCTGGAAGATAGAGGACGAGCCATGTCGTTGCGAAGGTCGAGCGCGCCCATTTCTGGTTCCGTCAAAGCAGGCGTCGGAACAATAGTCGGCTCAGGCCGCGGCCTGCGGGGCGGCGTCGCAACTCTGCTTGTGATCGGCTTGCTGCCCCTCTCAGTTGGCTCCGCGGCCGCAGACGAGTCTTCCTCGATCCCGTGCACCGGGCAGGCGGAGCAGGCCGCCGACGCGGTCGCGCAGGCGGCGTCGTGCTCGTCGCCGGTGGAGCTGATGAGTGCCGACACGGCGTACCAGACGGTGCACGTGAACCCTGACGGCACCACGACGTACGACATGGGCTCGGAGCCCGTGCGGACCAAGGTGTCGGGGGCCTGGAAGCCGATCGATCGTTCGCTCGTCGGTGGGACCGGCGGCATCGAGGTCGCCTCGCCGATCGCGCCGATGACGTTCTCGGACGGCACTGCAGGCCAGCCGCTCGCAACGATCGCGACCGGTGGCCATGAGCTGAGCATGGACGTCCCGTTCGACCTGCCGGCACCGGAGATCTCGGGTTCGCAGCTGACCTACGACGACGTGCTTCCGGGCGTCGATCTGATCGTCACCGTGGACGACGACACGGCCGGGTTCGGTGAGGTGCTGCGGGTCGATTCGCCGCAGGCGGCGGCGAATCCCGCGCTGGCGGAGCTGGAGTTCCCGCTCGCGACGAGCGGCGACTTGGATGTGGTGGGTGCGGGCGGGGGGTTCGAGGCGCGCGACTCTGCTGGCGAGGCGGTGTTCACCGCGCCGCAGCCGCAGATGTGGGATTCGTCGGCGGACGGCGTGATCGCGCAGGCGAACGCCGAGGCGGTTCTGGCCGCGCCGTTCAGCTTGACCGGAGAGGAGAGCGCCACTCCGGTCGTTGAGACGCCCTCTGCCGCCGACGTGCTGGGCGAGGACGCACTGGCGAACCGTACGGTCGCTCCGGTCGAGGGTGACCATGTCGCGCAGATGAAAACCACGGTCACGGACCAGGACGTCACGGTCGCGCCGGACGACGGGATGCTGACGGACTCGGGCACGACGTGGCCGGTGTTCATCGACCCGAAGGTCAAGTCCAAGACGCCGGCGGAGTGGGTGATGATCGACTCCGGTGCACCTGACTACACGTACTACAAGTTCTCCCCGGACCAGGGGATGGGGCTGTGCGACTACGCGGTCACGACGGCCTGCAATAAGACACGCAAGGAGCGGGTGATCTGGGAGTTCGATGATCTGGACTGGCTGGGCGACCTGGCAGGGGCGGATGTTACGAAGGCGACGTTCAAGGCGTTCGGTACGCATTCGTGGGACTGCACCCCGCGGGGCGTGACGGCGTACGTGTCGAAGAACATCTCGACGGGGACGACGTGGAACTCCAACGCGAGCTTGTGGGGTACCGGGGACTATGTTGCGCAGCAGCAGATCACGGTGGCGCACAAGTCGGCGTGCCCGGACTCGCCGACGCGGTTCGTGTCGTGGGATATCACGAAGGCGGCGAAGTGGGCTGCGGACACGAACAAGAAGTCGTTCGCGATCGGGTTGAAGGCGCATACCGAGGCGAGCATGCAGCAGGGTTGGAAGCGGTATCGCAAGGACGCGAGCATCTCGATCACGATCGAGCGTGCGCCCTACGCTCCAACCGCGCTCAAGTTTCCTGACGTGCCTTCGGCACCTTGTACAACGACCGACTCGGCGCGCCCGGTGTTTCGGGGCGATACGCCGACCGTCAGTGCTCAGCTGAACGATCCTGATGACAACGACAGCGCGTCGCAGGACCAGCTGAAGGGCCACTACGCGATCTACACGGTGAGCGGGTCGACGAAGGTGTGGTCCTACGACATGACGTCGTTCCACAACGCGCGGGTCGACATCCCGGTCAAGGTCTCGGCTGGAAAGCTCAAGGATGGTGTGGCGTACTACTTCGACGCCTATGCCACGGACAGCGCGGGCAAGAAGGGCCCAGTCTCGGGCAAGTGTGAGTTCTATATCGAGACGTCGCCCCCCTCGGTCGCGCCTGGCGTGACGGTGGTCTCGGGTCCGTATCGCAACTCGACGACGCCGAGCGGGGCGGTGGGCACGCCTGGGACGTTCACGTTCACCAACGGTGGGGCGAACGACATCGTGTCCTACAAGTACAACTTCGACGACGACGCGATGACGAAGCCCGCCAACCCCGGCGCGAACGTGTCGTTCACACCGACCAAGCCCGGGAAGCACACGTTGTACGTGGAGTCGATCGATCGCGCGGGCTGGGCGAGCAGCAAGCACACCGAGTTCGTCTTCTATGTGCGGGTGACCGGCGTCGAGTCGGAGTGGCGCATGACGGAGGGCACCGGCTCGACGGTCGCGGATGCCCAGCATCCGGGTGATGTGACGCGCAGGTTGAATTTGACGGCTGCTACCTGGGTGGACGGCCCGATCGGTGACCTCGACGGCGATGGTTTCGCCGACTCCAGTGCGATCCACTTCGATGGCGTCGCGGGGCACTACGCGCAGTCGGCCTCGGAGCCGCTCGCAACGGACCAGAGCTTCTCGGTCTCGGCCATGGTCGAGCTTGACGCCGCAACGCGGAACGCGACTGCTGTCAGCGTCGACGGATCGCATGCGAGCGCGTTCCAGCTTGCTCACCGATCGGGGGCTGAGTGTGCGGGTGCGCCGGTCAACGGGTGCTGGAGCTTCCTAATGAACAGCGCGGACGTTGCGCGTCCGACGACGACTTTCGTGACAGCCCCGGACGAAGTGGTGACGGGGCAGTGGACGCAGCTGACTGGTGTCTACGACGCCACGGCGAAGACCGCCACGTTGTACGTCTGCACACCAGGAACACCTGACAATCCGGTCGCCCACACAGCGAGCTTCACGACGCCATGGATGGCGTTCGGGAACTTCCAGGTCGGCCGCGGGCGGTACAACGACGCAGCGACCGATGCCTGGCCGGGCGCTATCGGGGCGATCCACGTCTATGAGGGGATCGAGTCGACGACGCAGATCCACGACACCTGCCTGGGGGCCGGCGCATGAGGATGAAGGGACAGCTGTTCCGGAGGGCGAAGCGTGCCGTGGCTGCCTCGGCGACTCGCCGGGGGAGCGGCGTGGTCGCGGGTGCGGTGGCCGCGGCGCTCGTCGCGACGGTCTGCGTCGTACCGGCGGCGAGCGCGCACGACGAGTCTGACCGGACGACGTGGACCGATGCCCAGCGCCGCGAGCACGGGCACGAGCTCGAGAAGACGGTGCCCGATGTCAAGCCCCTTCGTTCCGAGGCGGTGGCCGGGGGCGCGGTCGATGCGGAGGAACCGCTCGCGTCGGCGGGACGGCCGAGCGTGCGCTGGCCCAGCGCCGCTCACACGGTGGCGCGTGTCGGGCCGAAGGGTTCGGCGACGTGGAGGGGTGTGCCCGGCGGGTTGCCGGTGAGCGTGGCCGCGCGCGGCCAGACCGCGCGCGCTACTACGAGCGACTCCGCAACGGCCGTCGACGTCGTTGTCGCGGATCGCGACGCCGCGGCAAGGGCTGGCGTCGAGGGTGTCGTGCTGGACCTGCGGGCGACCGATGTCGATGCATCGGAAAAGGTCGACCTATCGGTCGACTACTCGGACTTTGCTGGTGCGTACGGGGGTGACTGGGCTTCGCGGCTTCGGCTCGTCCGTCTGCCGGACTGTGCATTGACGACACCGGACAAGGCGGCCTGTCGTACCCAGACCCCAGTGTCGGACTCGACCAACGACGCAGCGAGCCAGACCGTAACCGCGACGGTCGCGACGGCGTCGATGGGTGTGATGGCCCTGGCGGCCACGGCGTCGGGTTCGTCAGGCGACTGGTCGGCCACGCCCTTGTCGGCTTCGGCGGCGTGGCAGGTCAGCAATCAGACCGGTGACTTCACCTGGTCCTACCCCTTGTCGGTTCCGGCGACCCAGGGTGGGCCGTCGCCCGACTTGGCGATCTCCTACGACTCGGGTTCGGTGGACGGCAAGGTCGCGACGACGAACAACCAGACGTCCTGGATCGGTGACGGCTGGGACATGGATGCCGGCTACGTGGAACGCAAGTACGCCTCGTGCGCGGACGATTCGACGAGCTCGGGGGCGAACAACGCGGGGCACAAGACCGGTGACCTGTGCTGGAGGACGGACAACGCGACGCTGGTGTTCGGTGGCAAGGCGGTCGAGCTCGTTCAGGACGGGACGAGCGACGTCTGGCACCCGAAGGACGATGACGGGACGCTCGTCAGGCACCTGACGGGCGCGGCCAACGGCGACGATGACCACGAGTACTGGGAGGTCATCACCACCGACGGCACGCAGTACTTCTTCGGGGAAGACCAGCGGCCCACTGACAGTGCGGCACTGAACTCGGCTTGGACTGTTCCGGTGTACGGGAACAACGCGGGTGAGCCGTGCCACGCGACCGCGTTCGCTGACTCGTGGTGCCAGCAGGCGTGGCGGTGGAACCTGGACTACGTCGTGGACACCGCAGGTAACACGATGACGTACAAGTACGCCAAGGAGACGAACCACTACGGCCGGAACCTGAACGAGGCGGTCTCGTCCTACGTTCGGGGCGGGTATCTGACGGGCATCGACTACGGCCAGCGCAAGGGCTCGGAGACTGCTGCCGCGGCACCGCAGCACGTGGCGTTCACGGTTGCGGAGAGGTGCGTTGCTTCCGACTGCTCGTCGTTGACGTCGAGCACGGCTTCGTCGTGGCCCGATGTGCCGTTCGACCTGATCTGCTCCTCGTCGGCGACGTGCCCGACGCAGACCTCGCCGTCGTTCTTCACGCGTAAGCGGCTGACGACGGTGACGACGCAGGTGTACTCGGGCGGCGCGTACAAGGATGTGGACTCCTGGGCGTTGACCCAGTCGTTCCCGGACCCGGGCGACGGGTCCAACGCCGTCCTGTGGCTCGCGAAGATCGTGCACACGGGCAAGTCCAACGGATCGGTTGCCCTACCTGCCGTGACGTTCTCGGGGACGCAGATGCCGAACCGCGTCGACGACACCGGTGACTACGGCCCGCAGATGTACCGGTATCGCGTCAGCGGTGTCACGACCGAGGCCGGCGGGACAGTGACCGTCAACTATTCGGCACCTGACTGCACCACGAGTGATCATCCGTCGACCTCGGCGGAAGGGCAGGACTCGAACACGCGGATGTGCTACCCGGTCGTGTGGGACCCGGAGGGGTCAGGCGGGCCGCGGGTGGAGTACTTCCACAAGTACGTCGTGACCGCACTCATCCAGTACGGCGGTGACGCGACGTCGCTCCCGGTGGAGACCGACTACGACTACGTCGGGTCGCCCGCGTGGCACTACGACGACAACGAGCTGGTCCCCGTGGCGCAACGGACCTGGTCGGAGTTCCGGGGCTACGGCACGGTCGACGTGGTGACCGGGTCGACGGGCACTGCGAACCGCGAGAAGGTCCGTTACCGCTACTTCCGCGGGATGGACGGCGACCACCAGGCCGACGGCACCAGCAGGTCGGCACAGGTCGATGGCATCGACGATGCGGACCGGTACAACGGGTTCCTTCGCGAGCAGATCACGTACAACGGGTCGGCCGTCGTCTCGGACACCTTCAACACCCCGTGGCGGTCGGCGGCGACCTCGACTGCGCCCGACGGCACCAAGTCGTACCTGCTCGGAGTCGGCACCACCGAGACGCACACGACCGCGCCGGCCCTGTCGGGCGGTGAGCGGGTCACCAAGACCGTCACCACGTACGACTCGACGTACGGCACGCCACTGACGGTGGATGACATCGGTGACGTGTCCACGACCTCGGACGACCGGTGCACGACCAACGAATACGCCCGCAACACGTCCGCGAACATCGTCACGACGATCAAGCGGTCCTACACGCTGGGGGTCCGGTGTGCGAACGTGGACACGGCGACCTACCCCGGCGACGTGATCTCCGACACCCGGACCGTCTACGACGGCGGCGCGTACGGGGCGACCCCGACCAAGGGCCTGGTCACCTCGACGCAGGAGGCGTCGTCCTACTCCGGATCGACCGGTTCGTACGTGACCACCTCGACGACGACCTACGACGCGGACGGGCGACCGACCTCGACGACCGACGCGCTCGGCCGCAAGACGACCACCGCCTACACGCCCGCCACGGGTGGGCCGGTGACCCAAACGAAGGTCACTTCACCGGACCCGGACGGGACCGGGGCGCTGACGGCCCAGACCACGACAACGGTCCTGGATCCGCTGCGCGGTGTGCCGACGAAGTCGACGGACCCGGCGGGCAAGGTCACCACGGCCACCTACGACGGCCTCGGCCGGATCACCGCCGTGTGGAAGCCCGGGCGCGCGACGACGGCGAGCGCGTCGGTCAAGTACGCCTACAAGGTCGGCTCGGCCCACAACGCGGTCACGACGAGCACGCTGAACCAGGACGGTTCGACGTACCTGAGCTCGGTCACGATCTCGGACGGCCTGCTGCGCGAACGCCAGACCCAGGCGCCGGGAGCGAACCGGGACACGGGCGGGCGGCTCGTGACGGACAAGTTCTACGACTCACGTGGCCTGCTGGTCAAGGCGAACAACGCGTGGCCGACGACCGGTTCGCCGTCCGCGACAGTGGTGACCACGCCCGACTCGATTCCGTCCCGCGACCTGTACACCTACGACGGCGCCGGTCGGCAGACCGCGGACGTGTTCCAGGACGACGAGGTCGACCGGTGGAAGACGACCACTTCCTACGGCGGTGACCGCACGACGGTCACCCCGCCGTCCGGGGGCACGCCGACCACGACAGTGACCGACGCCCGGGGCAGCACCACCAAGGAGATCGAGTACACCGCCGGTTCGACCGCGGGGGCGTCGCAGACGACGACGTACTCCTACGATCACGGCGGCCGGCTGGTCTCGATGAAGGACCCGGCCGGGAACACGTGGAGCTATACCTACGACGTGCGGGGCCGGCAGGTCACGGCGAAGGACCCGGACAAGGGCACCACGACTACGACGTACGACAACGCCGGGCAGGTCACCTCGACCAAGGACGCCCGCGGCAAGACCCTCTGGTACGTCTACGACGCTCTCGGCCGCAAGACCGCCGAGCGCGACACCTCGGCAACCGGAGCGGTTCTGGCGAAGTGGACCTACGACACCCTCGCCAAGGGCCAGCTGACGAGCTCGACGAGCTATGTCGGGTCGAACGCGTACACGACGGCGGTGACGGGCTATGACAACGCGTACCAGCCGCTGGGTCAGTCGGTGACGTTGCCGGCGTCGGAAAGCAAGCTTGCCGGGACGTACACGACCAAGTACGCGTACGCGCTCGACGAGCAGCTGCAGTCGGTCTCGTTGCCCGCAGGCGGCGGCCTGGGTGCGGAGAAGGTGACGACCTACTACGACAAGCTGAACCGCCCAGAGTGGATGGGTGGCCCCTACGGCTGGGGTGCGTACGTGGCCGAGGACACGTACTCCAGCTACGGCGAGATCCTGTCGATGGACCTGTCGAACTCGTACGTGGACCAGCTCACGTACACCTACGACCAGGCCTCACGCCGGATGACGTCGCAGGCGTTGTGGCTCGAGAACGCGACAGGGGAGGTCCTGCACACCACGTACGGGTACGACGACGCGGGGAACGTGACGTCGGTGTCGGACAAGCCGACTGTCGCGGGCTCCAAGGCGGATACCCAGTGCTTCACGTATGACGGGTTGCGCAGGTTGACGCAGGTGTGGACGCCGTCGTCGAACTCGTGCACCGGCGCGCCGTCGGTGTTGGGTTTGGGTGGGGCTGCCCCGTATTGGTCGTCGTGGGGCTATGACCAGGTGGGGAACCGGACGTCGCAGACGACGCACGCTTCGGGTGGTGACACGGTCGCTGCGTACACGTATCCGGGGGCGGGGTCGGCTCGTCCGCACGCGGTGACGGGTATCAACACGACGGGGCCGTCGGGGACGACGACGTCGTCGTCGTTCGGGTATGACGCGGCGGGGAACATGTCCTCGCGTGCGATGGCGGGTAGTACGGCGCAGACGTTGACGTGGGATACGCGCGGTGAGTTGTCGGACGTGAAGGCCGGGGCGACCAGTCAGGACGCGTCGGTGTATGACGCGGACGGGAACCGGTTGGTCCGCCGGCAGGGCACGAGCGTGACGGCGTATCTGCCTGGTGGTGAAGAGCTCACGTTGAACACCTCGACGCAGGCCCTCAGTGCGAAGCGGTACTACAGCTTTGCGGGGCAGACGGTCGCGGTGCGTACGGGGACGGGTCTGGCGGGTGTGTCGACGTTGGTGTCGGATCCGCAGGGGACGGCGCTGTTGTCGATCGCGAACTCGACGAACAGGGTGACGCGCCGGTATACCGATCCGTTCGGGAACGCGCGGGGCGCGAACCCGACCTGGCCTGGTGACCACGCGATGTTGGACAAGGTGTTGGACGCTTCGGGGCTCACGCAGGTGGGCGCCCGGTTCTTGGACACCGCCACGGGCCGGTTCGTGTCGGTGGACCCGGTGCTGGACACGTCCAACCCGCAGCAGTGGAACGCGTACGCGTATGCGGGGAACAACCCGGTCACGTTCTCCGACCCGTCGGGGCTGTTCATCCCGAAGATGCATCCGGACGGGATGAACGACGCCCAGTGGGCTCAGGCATCCGCGGGCGGGACCCCGACCGGGCTCCCGGTCCAGTCGTCGTCGGTCTCGAACTACTACCACTCGGGCAAGACGGTAGCGCCCCCTGTGAAGGCTCCCGTCGCGAAGAAGCAACACTGGTACAACACGGTGGGCAACTGGGTGCACGACGCAACCGCGGACGTGGTGAACGCGGCGGCGTCGTTCGGGAACGCGATGATCAACCACCCCTGGGCGGGGACGGGGTTCATCGCTGGTGTGGGCACGATGTTCGAGGGCGGCGGGACGATCCTCGGCGGGGGGCTCGCGTGTCTCACCGGTGTCGGGTGCGTGGTCGGCGGCCCTGCGATCGCGCTTGGCTTCGCCGAGGTGGCTGGTGGTGGCGCGTTGACGAGCGCGTCGTTGCAGACGCTGCTGCCCGCAGCTTCGGGCGAGGACCGCGTCGAAGTCATGCAGCGAAGCAGCGACGGAGGCAAATCGGCTGGCACGTCTAGTTCTGGTGGGAGCAGCGGCGTTCCAGGTGCGAAGTCAGGATGGGTTCGGCGTGGTGCCGACAACGGTAAGGGCGACGTGTGGCAGGCTCCGAACGCTAGCGGAAACGCCGATATGATGAGGGTGATGAATCCGACCGATCGATACCCGAACGGATATGTCAGGTTCTACAATGGGCACGGGCAGCCGATCGGCTTGAACGGAAAGCCTGGGCCAAATTCTGCGACGCATATTCCGCGAAACCCGGACGGAACCTATCCAGTCCCGGAGGGTTGGTAAAATGATGCTGAATATTGTCGGGTCCGTAGTGAGCAGTGTCTCCGGTGAACACATGGTGGAACTTCGGCTTTCGGAAGGATCCATAGTCCAAGTGGAAACGCTCTTCAAATTCCGCTCCCGTTCGGGAGGTGCAGTGACTCTGGACGGCCAGAATGGCGAGGGATTACCCACGCTTATACGGCATCTTACGGGTGTGAGTATTGCAGAGGCGTGCGTGGATGAGGAGAGTGGTGCTCTCCTGATTCAATTCGATAACGGATCACGGATATTTGTTCCGTCAGATCCGGACTATGAGGCATGGATGGTCACCGCGGCCGATCGATCTATAGCTGTTGCGATTCCAGGCGGAGGGGCAGCATTCTGGGACCCTCCAACCGAACTGTAGACACATGTCATAGCGTGTGAATTGACGGGTTGCGCAGGTTGACGCAGGTGTGGACGCCGTCGTCGAACTCGTGCACCGGCGCGCCGTCGGTGTTGGGTTTGGGTGGGGCTGCCCCGTATTGGTCGTCGTGGGGCTATGACCAGGTGGGGAACCGGACGTCGCAGACGACGCACGCTTCGGGTGGTGACACGGTCGCTGCGTACACGTATCCGGGGGCGGGGTCGGCTCGTCCGCACGCGGTGACGGGTATCAACACGACGGGGCCGTCGGGGACGACGACGTCGTCGTCGTTCGGGTATGACGCGGCGGGGAACATGTCCTCGCGTGCGATGGCGGGTAGTACGGCGCAGACGTTGACGTGGGATACGCGCGGTGAGTTGTCGGACGTGAAGGCCGGGGCGACCAGTCAGGACGCGTCGGTGTATGACGCGGACGGGAACCGGTTGGTGTCAAGCCCCGGGTTTGGTGGAGGCTGAGTTATCTGGCGTTGATGGGTTCGGGGACGAGTTCTGAAGGACTCGGGAGTCCGTGAGGGTGCGCGGCCTTGAACGCGGCCGGGGTGAGGCCGCCGAGTGCGCTGTGGGGGCGGAAGGTGTTGAACCAGTGGACCCATTCGGCGGTCGCGATCTCGACGTCGTCGATGCCGGTCCAGGGTCCGCGGTTGCGGATGAGCTCGGCTTTGTAGAGCGAGTTCAGTGCTTCGGCGAGCGCGTTGTCGTAGGAGTCGCCCTTGGATCCCACCGAGGCGACCGCGTCTTGTTCGGCGAGGGCCCGGCCGTAGCGGATGGATCGGTACTGGACTCCTCGGTCGAAGTGGTGGACCAGCCCGGACAGGTCGTCCGCGTCGCGGGTGCGCTGGCAGATGCCCATGCGCAGGGCATCCAGGGCGAGATCGGTGTGCAGGGACCGGGAGACCTGCCAGCCCACGATCTCGCGGTTAAAGACGTCGGTCACGAACGCGACGTAGACCCAGCCGGTGAACGTGTGGACGTAGGTGATGTCCGCGACCCACAGCTCGTTCGCCCTGAACGCGGAAAAGTGCCGGTCGACCAGGTCGGCGGGGCACTGCTCGCGGGGTGCCGACCGGGTCGTGTTCGGGGCCTTGGCGCGCCTGATCCCGTGCAGACCCGCGGCGCGCATCAGCCGTTCCACGGTGCAGCGCGCCACGTGACCGCGCCCGCGGGCGTCCGGTTCTCGGTTGAGCACGGTGTGCATCTTGCGGGCCCCGAACACCTCGTAGTTGGCCTCGTGGACCTGCCGGATCTCCTCGGTCAGGACCTCGTCGCGTCGTGTCCTGGCCGCCGGGAGGCGGGTGCGGCGGGCGTAGTACGTGCTCGGAGCGATCTGGACCTCTGCCTCGCGCAGGGTCTGGCAGATCGGCTCGACTCCGAACTCGTCCTTGTGCTCGTCGATGAACGAGCAGATCAGCGTGAGGGACGGTCGAGCTCCGCCGCGAAAAAAGCCGACGCGCTCTTCAAGATCGCGTTCGCGTGCCGTAGCTCCCGCACCTCTTTCTCCAGCTCGGCGATCCGCTCGGCGTCCTCGGACGTCGTGCCCGGCCGGTCGCCGGCATCGATCTGGGCGCGGCGGACGCAGCTGCGCAGTGTCTCGGCGTTGATCCCGAGCTGGTCACCGACCCGGGCGAACACGCCCCGCTGCGATCCCGGGTCGTCGTTCAGGGCGTCCAGAACCATCCGGGTCGCGCGCTCGCGCAGCTCGTCGGGGTACTTATGTGGTGCAGGAATGATGACGGGGAAGTCCTTTCCGGGGCTTCACTGCCTCCATCATTCCCGGGGCGAGACACCTCGACGCAGACGCTCAGCGCGAAGCGGTACTACAGCTTTGCGGGGCAGACGGTCGCGGTGCGCACGGGGACGGGTCTGGCGGGTGTGTCGACGTTGGTGTCGGATCCGCAGGGGACGGCGCTGGTCAGTATCGCGAACGGCACGAACGTGGTCTCGCGCAGGTATACCGACCCGTTCGGGAACGCGCGGGGCGCGAAGCCGACGTGGCCTGGTGACCACGCGATGTTGGACAAGGTGTTGGACGCTTCGGGGCTCACGCAGGTGGGCGCCCGGTTCTTGGACACCGCCACGGGCCGGTTCGTGTCGGTGGACCCGGTGCTGGACACGTCCAACCCGCAGCAGTGGAACGCGTACGCGTATGCGGGGAACAACCCGGTCACGTTCTCCGACCCCTCGGGGCTGTTCATCCCGAACATGCACCCGGACGGGATGACCGACAAGCAGTGGGGCAGGGCGTCCAAGGGCGAGGATCCGGGGCCGGGGATGGCTCCCGCGCAGCCGTCGTCGGTGGCGAACTCGCATTACAAGGCGACGACCGTCACGCCGCCGGTGAAGGTGCCGGTGTGTGCACCTGTCGTGGTCGCAGCGCCGAAGAAACACGGTCTGGCGAAGTGGTGGGACGACCACGGCTCGACGGTGATCTCGTTCACGGCCGGGGTGATCGTCGGGGGTGGGTGTGAGTTCCTGACCGCGGGTGTCGGTTCGGTGGGGTGCGCGGCTCTCGGGGGCATGGCAGCCAGCGCTGCTGGTGACCTGTCGGATGCGGCGATCCATGGGACGCAGGTCTCGGCGTCGGGGTTGGTGAAGGACACCCTGATCGGCGGCGCGGAGGGCGCGGCGACGGCTGGGCTATTGAAGGGCGGCGGGTCGGCGCTCAAGGGGGCGGCGAGGTCGTGTTCGTTCGCGGGGTCGACACCGGTGGTGCTCGCGGACGGGTCGCGGAAAGACATCAAGGACGTCACTGCCGGTGACCGGGTGCTTGCCACGGATCCCGAGACTGGGGAGCAGTTGGGCGAGCCGGTGGTGCAGGTGTTCAAGCACCAGGACTCCTACTACCGGGTGAGTATCGGCGGGGAGTCGTTGACCACGACGGCGAACCACCCGCTCTGGTCGGTGACCGACGACCGGTTCGAGCGTGCGGATCAGCTCTCGGTGGGAGAGCAGGTCCTGGGTGCGGACGGGCGAGGGGTCGCCGTCACCGCTTCTGGGGCCCTTGCCACCGCCGGGTGGGCGTACAACCTGTCGGTCCAGGACATCTAGGGCGGCCTGCGCGTCGGGTGCGTACACCTGGAGGGTCCCGACGACGACGTCGTCGACCGTGAGCGGGGAGACCACGACGTGCCGGACCGGGCACGGTGCGTCGCACGCGAGCTCCCGGTGCCCGACGACGTCCGTGCGCCCGTGCGCTGCCCCCGCCACGGCGAGGGCTTGGGCGTCCGCGCGGTGGGTCTCGTCGCCGTCCCAGGCGAGCAGGTTCGTCGTGTCGGTGAGCGCGACGGCGTGCGCGCCGACCAGGGTGCGCAGGTGCCGGACCGAGTTCTCTGCGGACGCGGGCGTCAGCCCGTCGCGGAACGCCGCGGCCATGAGCGAGGCGGTGTGCAGCGTCTCGAACGTGGCACGGTCGGCGTCGCTGCCGAGGTGCTGCGCGCGCAGCCATGACCGCCGTGTCATGCGGACCAGGGTAACCAGGTCGCCTAGCCTGCCCGTGCGCGCCCGTGCTCCGCGGCTACTCAGGCACGGCCAGCGTGAGCCACTCCTCGTCGCGAACGTAGCCCAGCCGGTCGTTCGCAGCCATGATCGCGGCGTTCTCGAAGGACCCGCCGGTCCGGAACCGTCGGACCCCGGCGCGCCCGAGAGCACTCACGGACAGGGCTTTGACCGCGGTCGACAGGCCCCGAGAGCGCCATGTCGGTGCGACGACCGTGAAGTCCGTCTCGGCGTGATTCTCGTCGACCTCGACGAAGGTCATGGCGATCAGCTCGACACCGACCGTCGCACCGAACGCCGGTCGGCGATCCGTCGGCGTCGCAGTCTCGGGTGTGAGCGGCTGGTGCATCGTCGCGACGTCGCCCGGGTAGTCCGACCGCGTCCGGTCGTCGAGCCGGAGGATCGCCGCGAGGTCGGCAGGTGTGAGCGCGCGCAGCGCCGCGACGCCGGCGACGGCCTGCTGGATCTCGTCCAGGCGACGTGGATCGACGGTGTCGGCGTCCAGCTGTGCGCCCCACGACCGGGCGATCACCCGCGCGCCGCGGGCGAGCGCGGCCCGGGCCTGTGGACTCGACGCGGGCACGACGATCTTCGAGCCGACCATGCGCCGAGGGTAGCGACGCGGACCGCGCGCTCGTGCCCCTTCGGTCGATCCTGTGACGTGTCCGACCCTCGGGCGGCCGCCCTCGCACGGGCCCGCGCCGGTAGGGTCGGACGCGACCGGCCGGCGACCCCGCCGCCCGGCCACCACCGCCTCCCGCACCGGAGAAGGAGCTGTCGCATGGCTGCCGCGCTGCGCGTCGTCGTCGCCGTCAAGTACGTCCCGGACATCCAGTCCGCCCGCGCGTTCGAGGACCGTCGCCTCGTCCGCACGAGCGACGACGGCACCCTCAACGAGCTCGACGAGAACGCCGTCGAGGCCGCGCTCCGCCTCGTCGAGGCGCTCCCGGAGGACGCGCGCGAGGGCAGCGAGGTCGTCGTCGTGACGGTCGGGCCGCCCGACGCCGAGGCCGCGCTGCGCAAGGCGTACCAGCTCGGCGCGGACCGCGCGGTCCACGTCGTCGACGACGCGCTCGCGGGCTCGGACTACCACGGCACCGCCGTCGCGCTCGCGGCCGCGGTCCAGCGCCTGCACGACGAGCGCCCGGTCGACCTCGTGCTCACCGGCATGGCCGCGCTCGACGGCCTGGGCTCGGTGGTGCCCACGCTGGCGGCGTCGTGGCTGGGGTGGCCGTCGGTCGGACTCGTCACCGCGTTCTCGCTGGACGAGGGCGAGGCGCCGACGCTCACCGCGACCCGTGAGCTCGACGGCGTCACCGAGACCGTCACCGTCCCGCGTCCGGCGGTCGTGTCCGTCACCGACCACGCCAACGACCCGCGGTTCCCGAACTTCAAGCTCATCATGGCGGCGCGCACCAAGCCCGTGGACACGTGGCCGCTGGCCGACCTCGAGGAACAGCTCGAGCGGTTCGCCGAGGACTCGGGCCTGCCTCTGCCCGGCGTCGGGGGAGAGGGCGCCCGCGCCCGCACGACGAGCGCCGAGCCGCGCCCGCCCCGGCCCGAGACCGAGGTCGTCACCGACAAGGGCGAGGGCGGCATCGCGCTCGCCGAGTTCCTCATCCGCCACGAGCTCGTCTGAGAGGCCCGGACATGACCAGCTCCCGCCGCACCGTCCTCGTCCACCTCGACACGCCCGCGACCGAGCTCACCAGCTCGGCGCTCGAGCTCCTCACACTGGCTCGCTCGCTGGGTCGCGTGGAGGCCGTGACGCTCGCGTCGCCCAGCCTGACGACGCTCGCCCAGCTCGGCGCGTACGGCGTCGAGCTCGTCCGGCAGGCCGAGCCCGCCGAGGACCTCGGCCCGCACGCCCCGCACTCGACGGCGCTCGTCGCCGAGGCCCTCGCACGCGCGGCCGACGTGTCCGGCGCGGCCGTCGTCCTGCTCGCCTCGACGTTCCCCAACAAGGAGTCCGCGGCCCGCCTCGCGTTCCTCACGGGGGCCGGCCTCGTCATCGACGCCGCCGCGATCGGGGTGTCCGACGAGGGGCACGTCGTCGGGTCCAAGCGCGTCCTCGCCGGGTCCTGGGACACGTCGTGCGAGATCGTGACCGACCTGGCGGTCCTCACGGTCCGCGCCAACGCCGTCGTCCCGGAGCCGGCCGAGGCCGCCGTCGAGACCACGGTCGAGGGCTTCGCCGTCGTCCCGTCCACGCTCGCGAAGGCCGGTGTCCCGACGTCGCGTGAGGTGCACGAGGCCGAGCACGGCGACGGCCCGGCCCGGCCCGCGCTCGCGGAGGCGGCGTTCGTCGTCGCCGGCGGTCGCGGGACGTTCGGCGACTTCACGCCCGTCGAGGACCTCGCCGACGCGCTCGGCGCGGCCGTGGGTGCGACGCGCGACTGCGTCGACGAGGGCTGGATCGGCCACGACGCCCAGATCGGCCAGACCGGCGTGACGATCGCCCCGCGCGTCTACGTCGGTGCCGGGATCTCCGGCGCGCCGCACCACCGCGGTGGCATGCAGGCGTCGCAGGTCATCGTCGCGGTCAACAACGACCCCGACTGCCCGCTCTTCGAGATCAGCGACTTCGCCGTCGTCGGGGACCTGCACGAGGTGCTGCCGCAGGCGGCCGAGCGGATCCGGGAGCACCGGGCCCAGGCCTGACCGCCACCGCAACCGCCGCCGTGGGCCGGCGGCGCCGTCAGGTCAGGGGCGCGTCCAGGCGCTGCGTGCCGACCACGTCGAGGAGCCGCAGGGCCTCCGCCGACCTCGATCCGGGGTCCGCGGTGTAAAGGACGAGCCGCTGGTCGGCGTGTGCGACCTCCAGGACGTCGCAGCTCACCCTCACCGGGCCGACGACCGGGTGGTCGAAGGTCTTGCGGAGCACGGGTGCCACCTCGACGTCGTGCGAGGCCCACAGCCGGGCGAACTCCACGCTGCCCTCGGTGAGCTCGGCGACGAGCGTGCGCAAGCCGTCGTCGGCGGGATAGCGGCCGACCGCCGCGCGCAGCCGGTGCACCACGTCGAGCCGGAACCGGTCGGCGTCGGACACCCCGTACAGCCATCGCCCGTCCTGCGCGGGGCCGAGGAAGGCACGCCGTGCGAGGTTCCGCTCGCGTCGCGGCACGGCCGAGAAGTCCTCCATGAGCGCCGCGGCGAGGTCGTTCCACGCCAGCACCTCGTACGCCGCCGAGGTGACGAAGCCCGCGGTGAGGGGCAGCCGGGCGAGCAGCTCGTGGATGCTCTGGCGCACGACGCGCGGGGGAGCAGCGGGCAGGTCCGACGGGGTCCCGGCGAGGTGGTGGAGGTGCTCGCGCTCGTCGTCGGACAGGCGCAGCGCCCGGGCGACCCCCGAGACGACGTCCGGGGTCGGGTGCGACGCCCGGCCCTGCTCGAGCCGTGCGTAGTACTCGGGCGAGATGTACGCGAGCTGCGCGACCTCCTCGCGGCGCAGCCCCGGTGTGCGCCGCCGTGCGCCCCGTGGCAGCCCGACGTCCTCGGGCGCGATCCGCTCGCGCCGGGTGCGCAGGAACTGCGCGAGCTCGTGCTTGTCCACCCGTCCAGTGTGCTGGCTCCGGGACGCCTCAGCCAGGTACGACCGGTGCGTGGCTGAGGCCGCGGCCGCGGGCGCACGCTCGTCGTCATGGACACCTTCACCTCACGCACCGCACCCCTGCTCGCCGGCAAGGTCGCGTTCGTCTCCGGCGCGGGCCGCGGCATCGGCGCGGCGGCCGTGCGACTCTTCGCCCAGGAGGGCGCCCGCGTCGTCCTCGCCGCACGCACCGAGAGCCAGCTCGACGACGTCGCGGGCGCCGTGCGCGCCGCCGGCGGCGAGGCCGAGGTCGTGCCGTGCGACCTCGCGGACACGGCGAGCGTGCGGGCCGCCGTCGACCGCGCCGTGGAACGGTTCGGCAGGCTCGACGTCGCGTTCAACAACGCGGGCGTGTTCGTCCCGCCCGGCCCCCTGGACGAAGTCCTCGAGACCGACTTCGACCGGGTCTACGAGGTCAACCTGCGGGGCGTGTGGGCGTCGATGGCCGCCGAGGTCGAGGCGATCCGACGGACCGCGGGCACGGGCTCGATCGTGAACACCTCGAGCGTCGGCAGCCTGGCCGGCAACCCCGTCCTGCCCGCGTACGCCGCGATGAAGCGCGCGGTGAACAGCTTGACCGAGTCCGCCGCCCGCACGTACGGCCCGGAGGGCATCCGCGTCAACGCGATCGCGCCCGGCAACACCCTCACGGAGATGATCGCGACCTGGGAGGACGCGTCGCCGGGCCTCCAGGAGCGGCTCGTGGCGCAGTGCCCGCTGGGCCGGGGCGCGCAGCCGGCGGAGATCGCCGAGGCAGCCCTGTGGCTCCTCAGCGAACGGGCGTCGTACGTCACGGGGGTCGTGCTGCGGGTGGACGGGGGTACGCGCGCCTGATCCGGTCGGGGGTGTCCGAGGCGGCCCGTAGGGTCCGGGGTATGGCCGCCGACGTCACACCGCGGGTCCTGAACCGGACGCTGCTCGCCCGCCAGCACCTGCTCGAGCGGCTGCCCGGGGGCGATCCTCGCGCCGACCCCGTCGCGCTCACCTCGCACCTGCTGGGGCTCCAGGCGCAGGAGCCGCTGCCGCCGTACCTGTCGCTGGCGGCGCGCGTCGACGGGTTCGACCCGCGCGACCTGTCCCGCGCGCTCGCCGAGCGTCGCGTCCTGCGCGTGCTGCTGATGCGCGGCACCATCCACACGGTCACGCCCGACGACGCGCGGCTCCTGCGCGTCCTCGTCCAGCCGTTCCTCGACAAGGTCTCGCGCAACAGCGCGGCGAGCCGCCCGGCCGCGCACGTCCCCCTCGACGGCCTCGTCGCCTCGGGGCGTGCCCTGATGGCCGACGGCCCCGTCCCGGTCAAGGGGCTCGGTGCCGCGCTCGCCGGACGGTTCGACGCGCCGCCGTCGGCGCTGGTGAACCGCCTGCGCGAGGGTGCGCCCCTGGTCCAGACACCGCCCCGCGGGCTGTGGGGCCGCCCCGGCGGGGTCGCCTACGTGACGCTCGAGTCGTGGCTCGGCGAGCGCGACGGCACGCTCGACCTGCGGTCGGACACCCTGCCCGACGGCGCGTCCCGGTCCGAGGCTCTCGCGGGCGTCGTCCGCCGGTACCTGGCGGCGTTCGGCCCGGGCACCCCTGCCGACGTCACGACGTGGTCCGGGATCACCGGCGTCCGGGCGGTGTTCGACGCGCTCGGGGACGAGCTGGTGGCGCTGCGCACCGACGACGGCCGGACGGTCTGGGACCTCGCGGGCGTGTCTCTCGCCGACTCCGACGCGCCGGCGCCCGCCCGGCTGCTGGGACGGTATGACAACGTGTGGCTGTCCCACGCGGGCCGCGACCGGGTCACCCCGCCCGACGCGCGCCGTCGCTGGATGGGGTCGAACGGCGGGGTCGGGAGCGCGGTGCTGGTGGACGGCTTCATGGCGGGGCTGTGGTCGACGACGGCGCAGGGTCGGGTCGAGGTCGAGCTCTTCGATCGGGTGAGCCGCGCGCAGCAGGCCGAGCTGGACGCCGAGGCGGCGCGCGTCGAGGCGCTGCTGGCCGTCCCGGCCGACGAGGACGCTGCGGCGGTGAACCGGTGAGCGGTTCCGTCTCCTACGACGACCACCTGCTCCTCGTGCCGTCACCGGCCCGCGACGCCGTGCTCGTCCAGGTCGACCGGTCGGGCGAGCGCCGCTGGCCCACGATCCGGGGCGACCGGGGCCGTGAGCTGCCCGAGCTCCTCGCGGACGCCGGCCGGCTGGCCGGTCCGCACCTGGTCTTCCTCCGGTCCGCCGGCCGCGCCGAGGTCCCGATCGGTGACGGCGACGCGACGGCCCGCACGGCGTTCCTCGTGCACGACGCCCTCGACGTCCCGCTCGACGACCTCCCCGGCCCGGGCGGGTGGGCGTGGTGCCCGCTCGACGACGTCGCGACCACGCTGCCGCCGCTTCCCGGCGCGCTGCGCGGCTCGTTCTCGCGGTGGGTCGACGAGCTGCACGGCGCACCGCCGCCACCCCAGAGGCCCGCCTGGGCGAACCCCGGCGGCATCGCGCCGTTCCTCGCCTGGCTCGACGCGGAGGTCCGCGCGACCGGTGCGACGCCCGAGGGCGAGCCCGAGGTGCTGCAGCAGTGGGGGATCTCGCTCGTCGTGCGGCAGCGCACCGACCGCGGGGTGCTGTTCGGCAAGGCCGTCGGCGCCGTGTTCGCCTCCGAGCCCGCGATCACGCGGCTCCTGGCCGACGACCGCCCCGGCACGGTGCCGGGCGTCCTCGCCGTCGACACCGAGCGTGCGTGGGTGCTGCTCGACGACGCCCGGATCCGCCCGATCGAGGGCGCCCAGGCCGCGGAGGGGCTCCGCGCGCTGGCCCGCCTGCAGCGCGCGTGGATCGGCCGGACCGACGAGCTGCGCGCCGTCGGCTGCCCCGACCGCGGCGCGGCCACGCTCGCGGACGACCTCGCCACCTCGCTCGCGGATCTCGACCTCGCAGCCGAGCTCGTCCCGACCCGCGGGCTCGACGCGGCCGAGCGCGCGCGGCTGCGCGCCCTGCTCCCTGCGTTCGCCGCGCTGTGCCGCGACGCCGCGGCCGACGGGCTGCCGCTCACCCTGCTCCACGGGGACTGCCACCCGGGCAACACCGGCGTCCGCGACGACGGCAGCGTGTGCCTCCTCGACTGGTCCGACGCGGCGGTCGGGCACCCGTTCGTCGACGTGGACGTCTGGCTCAGCCACGCCACCGAGGACGAGCGGCCCGCGCTCCGGGCGGCGTACCTCGCCGAGTGGCCCGAGGTCGCCGACGGCGAGACCGCCCTGCTGCGTGCCGACGTCCTGTGCGCGGCGTACCAGGTCGTGACGTCGCAACGTCTGCTGCGGGCGCTCGAGGAGGACGAGCGGCCGGGGTTCGCGGGCGGGATGTCGTTCTGGGCGCGCCGGATCCTGGACCGCTACGACGTGCTCGTCGGGGAGGTGTCGTCGCGCTCGTCCTGAGCCGCCGTGTCACGCCGATGGTGACGCCGCGTTCGCCGAGGGTGACGTGGTCGGGTTCGCGGGCGGGAGCGTCGCGCCCCGGGCGGGTCTGGCGTGAGCGGTCACCATCGGCAGCTGGCCCGCTTCAACGCTGCAGAGCTTGACCTTTCGCCCCGGCGAGCACGGGGGCTCAGCCGCCGGCGAAGGGCGGGAGCAGGTCGACGACGGCGCCGAGCGGCACGGGCGCGGAGCGGTCGGCCCGCACCCCGTCGACGAGCACCGAGCAGCGCGCGACGACGTCGACGGCGTCGGGTGCGTCGGCGAGCACGCCGGCGAGCAGGTCGCCCACGGACACTCCGGACCCGGTGGGGAGGTCGCGCTCGGACCATCCGAGCGCGGCGCGGGCGGCCGCGAACGCGCGCACGTGCACCGTCGTCGTCGCCTCGCCGGCACGGCCGGTGGTTCGTTCGTCCGTCGTCGTCACTCGTGCTCCCCGTCTCGCTCCTGCTGCTAGCCGCCGATGGCGCTCATCGTCCGGTCGGGCTGCGTGAACCCCGGCGCGCTCATGCCGTGCCCGGCGGCCTTGCCCCACATCGCGGCCCGCCACGTGTCGGCGAGCTCGGCGTCGCTCGCGCCGGCGCGCAGCGGGCCGAGCAGGTCGGTCTCGGTGTGCGCGAACAGGCAGCTCCGGACGGCGCCCTCCGCGGTGAGGCGGGTGCGGCGGCAGTCCGCACAGAACGGCTCGGTCACGGACGCGATGATGCCGACGGTGCCGAGCCGTCCTGTCGCCGCAGAGGTCGTGGTCGACGGCCGGCCGTCGGACGCTCGGGCGAGCACCGCGAAACGCTCGGCCGGTGCTCCGTCGCGCGGGGCGTCGTCGGGCACGAGCGTGAAGCGCTCGGCGAGCAGCGCACGGACGTCCGCCGCGGTGACCATGCCCGAGCGCGACCAGCGGTGGTCGGCGTCGAGCGGCATCTGCTCGATGAACCGCAGCTCGAAGCCGCGCTCGAGGCACCAGGTCAGCAGGTCGGCCGCGTGGTCGGCGTTCACCCCGTGCACGAGCACCGCGTTGACCTTGACGACGTCGAACACCTCGGCGGCCGCCGCGAGCCCGGCGAGCGTGCGCTCGAGGAACGGGCGGCGAGCCAGGGTCGCGAACGTGTCGGGGTCGAGGGTGTCGAGCGACACGTTGACGCGGTCGAGGCCCGCGTCGCGCAGGGCCTGGGCGCGGTGGTCGAGCCCGACGGCGTTGGTCGTGAGCGAGAGCTCGGGACGGTCCGGGAGCGCGGCGCACTCGCGGACGATCTCGACGAGGTCGCCGCGCAGCAGCGGCTCGCCGCCGGTGAACCGGACCTGGCGGACCCCGAGGTCGCGCGTCGCGATCCCGACGAGCCGGACGATCTCGTCGCGGGTCATGACGGCGTCACGGGGGAGCGTGGGCAGCCCCTCGGCCGGCATGCAGTAGGTGCAGCGCAGGTTGCAGCGGTCCGTCAGGGACACCCGGAGGTCCGTGGCCGTGCGGCCGAACCGGTCCACGAGGCCCGCGTCCGCGGGACGGTCGGCGGGGAGCAGGAGCCCGTGCGCGCCGTCGGGACCGACCCCGGCGTGCGCCCGCGGCGCGAGCGTGGGGAGTCCGAGCGAGACGACGGCCATCGCTCGATTCTGCCCCGTCCGCGGCGCCGGATCACCTTCTCACCCGCGCCGCCCGCCCGCCGCGAGAAGGGCGTGATGCAACCGCGACGCGCACGGAACGACACCGGCGCAGATGCGGCACTAGGGTCGTCTGCATGACGCACCTGCGAGTCAGTGACGCGGCGCGCCTGCTGGGCGTGAGCACCGACACGGTGCGCCGCCACATCGCGGGCGGCCTCCTCGAGGCCGGCACCGACGACGCCGGGCACCGGGTCGTCGACGGCGCCGACCTCGCCCGGTTCGTCCGCGAGCACGCGCACGCGCCCGACGACGGAGCGGCCGGGTCGGCGCGCAACCGGTTCGTCGGCCTCGTCACGGCGCTCAAGGTCGACGAGGTGATGGCGCAGGTCGAGGTCCAGGCGGGGCCGCACCGCGTCGTCTCGCTGATCAGTGCCGAGGCCGTGCACGAGCTCGGCCTCGAGGTCGGCGACGTGGCCACCGCGGTCGTCAAGGCGACGTCCGTCATGATCGACACGCCGAAGGGGATCCGATGAGGAAGCTGTCAGGCGCGCTGGGTGCGCTCGCGCTGGTCGGGACGCTTGCGCTCGCCGGCTGCTCGTCCGACGACGGCGGCGCGAGCGGACAGGACAGCGGCGGGCACCAGACGCTCGTCGTGTACGCGGCGGCGTCGCTCACGGACACGTTCACGCAGATCGCCCACCGGTTCGAGGCCGACCATGCGGGCGTGACCGTGAAGCTCAGCTTCGCGGGCTCGTCGGACCTCGTGGCGCAGCTCCAGGAGGGCGCGCCGGCCGACGTCTTCGCGTCCGCGGACGAGCCGAACATGAAGAAGCTCACCGACGCTGGCCTCGCGGCGGGCGACCCGGTGCCGTTCGCGACCAACGTCCTGACGATCGTCACGCCGCCCGACGACCCGGCGGGGATCACCTCGTTCCAGGACCTCGGCAAGAGCGGCGTCAAGGTCGACGTGTGCGCCCCGCAGGTGCCGTGCGGCAACGCGGCCAAGGAGGTCGAGGAGGCCACGGGCGTCACCATCAAGCCCGTGAGCGAGGAGTCGAAGGTCACCGACGTGCTCGCCAAGGTCACGTCGGGCGAGGCCGACGCGGGCCTCGTCTACGTGACCGACGCGAAGGGTGCGCTCGCGAAGGACCCGGACGCGCTCAAGCAGATCGACTTCCCCGAGTCGTCGAAGGCCGTGAACACGTACCCGGTCGTGGCCGTCAAGGGCAGCAAGCACGCCGACCTCGCGAAGGAGTTCGTCGCAGCCGTCACCGGGGAGGCCGGCCAGAAGGTCCTGCAGGACGCGGGCTTCGGTGCGCCCTGACCGGACCGTCGCACCCCGGCTGCCGTGGTGGCTCGTCGCCGTCGCGGTGGTCGGGATCGCGTTCGTGGTCGCCCCCGTCGTCGTGATGGCGACGCGGGGCGACTGGGGGCAGTTCTGGTCGCTCGTCACCTCCGACTCCTCGCTCGACGCGCTCCGGCTGAGCCTGTTCACGTCCGTCGTGAGCACCGCGATCTGCGTGGTCGTGGGCGTCCCCGTCGCGGTGGTGCTCGCGCGCACCCGGTTCCCCGGGATCTCCGTCGTGCGGGCGCTGGTCCTGCTGCCGCTCGTCCTGCCGCCGGTGGTGTGCGGCCTGGCGCTCCTGTACGCGTTCGGGCGGCGCGGCCCGTTCGGCCACGCGCTCGAGAACGCCGGGATCTCCATCGCCTTCACGACGACGGCCGTCGTCATCTCGCACGTCTTCGTCGCGCTGCCGTTCCTCGTCCTCACGCTCGAGGGCGCCCTCAAGGTGCGCGGCACCGGCCCGGAGCTCGCGGCGGCCTCTCTCGGCGCGGGGCCCGGCCGGACGTTCTGGCTGGTCACGCTCCCGTCGGTCGCGCCGGCGCTCGCGGGCGGCGCGCTGCTCGCGTTCGCGCGCTCGCTCGGCGAGTTCGGCGCGACCCTCACGTTCGCGGGCTCGCTGCAGGGCGTCACGCGCACGCTCCCGCTCGAGATCTACCTCCAGCGCGAGACCGACCCCGACGCCGCGGTCGCGCTGTCCATGCTGCTCGTGATCGTCGCGGTGATCGTGGTCGCGCTCGTCCACTCCGCGGGCGGGACGCGCAGCTTCCGCCGCGGGTTCACCGACAGCGTCGCGGCATGAGCGGGCTGCACGTCACCGTCGACGACGGCGCCCGCGACGTCCGCGTCGACGTCGCCGTCGCGCCCGGGCGGACCCTGGCGGTGGTCGGCCCGAACGGCGCGGGGAAGTCGACCCTGCTGAGCGTCGTGGCCGGCCTGTACGTGCCGACGTCGGGGCGCGTCGTGCTCACGGGTGCCCGGGGGGAGGGCGACCGCGTCCTCACCGACACCGCCGCGGGCACCCTGGTGCCGCCCGCGCGCCGCGGGGTCGTCCTGCTGGGTCAGCGGCCCGAGCTCTTCGAGCACCTGACCGTCCGTGCGAACGTCGCGTTCGGCCCGCGCGCGGCCGGCCTGCGGCGGGCCGACGCGCGGGACGTCGCGAGCCGCTGGCTCGACGCGGTCGGGGCGCAGGGGCTCGCCCGGAGGCGCGCGCAGGCCCTGTCGGGCGGGCAGGCGCAGCGGGTGGCGATCGCCCGCGCGTTCGCGGCCGAGCCGCAGGTCGTGCTGCTCGACGAGCCGCTCGCGGCCGTGGACGTCCCGTCCGTCCCGCACCTGCGCGAGGTCCTGCGCCGCGCGCTCGCGGGCGTCACCGCGCTCGTCGTCACGCACGACGTCGCCGACGCCCTGGCGCTCGCCGACGACGTCGTGGTCGTCGACCGGGGGCGCGTCGTCGAGCACGGCCCGGCGGCCGAGGTCCTGGACGCGCCGCGGAGCGCGTTCCTGCGCCAGCTCCCCGCGGCGACCGGCCGAGCCGGGATACTCGGCTCCGTGAGCACCCCCGGACCCGACCCGATCGGGCACACGGACCCGACCACGCACACCGGCGAGCGCGAGGCGGAGGGCGCGGAGCACGCGCGCCGCGGCGTGGAGGAGCATGCCTGGCGGGTTGCCGCGGCCGTGCGTCCCGCGCTCGCGACGCTCGTCGCCCCGCACCGTGCGACCGAGCTCGCCGTCGCGGACGCCGTCGTCGATCCGCGCCCGAGGTCGCTCGCCGCCGCCGCCGTAGCGACCGTCGCGACGCCGGGCTTCGACAACGCCCAGATGGACGGCTACGCGGTGCGCGCGGCGGACCTCGCCGGCGCGTCGGCGACCGCGCCCGTCGCGCTCGTGGTGGCCGACCCGATCCCCGCCGGCCGCACGGGTGCGCCGCTCGCCGCCGGCACCGCGGCCCCGATCATGACGGGCGCTCCCGTGCCCGACGGCGCGGACGCCGTCGTGCGGATCGAGGACGCGCTGCCGCCGCGGTTCGGGCAGGACGCGGGCGACCGCGTGTCGTTCAGCGCCCCGGTCGACGCGGGGACGTTCGTGCGGCGGGCGGGGAGCGACGCGTCGGCCGGCGACGTGGTGCTCGCCGCGGGCGCGCCGCTCGGCCCCGCCCAGCTCGGGGCGCTCGTGGCGTCGGGGATCGACCGCGTGCGGGTCGCGGACGCGCCGCGCGTGCTGCTCGTGAGCACCGGGAGCGAGGTCCGTGGGGCGGGCGAGGCGCTCGGCCCCGGCCAGGTGCACGACGCCAACGGCGCGTCGCTCGCGGCCGCGCTGAGGGTCGTGGGGGCCGACGTCCGCGTGCGCACGGTCGCCGACGACGTCGCCGCCTTCCGGTCCCTGCTCACCACGCCCGACGACGGCGGCTGGACGCCCGACCTCGTCGTCACCACGGGCGGCGTGTCCGCGGGGGCGTACGAGGTGGTGCGGCTCGCGCTCGGGGCGCTCGCGGACGACGGCCTCGCGGACGCCTGGTTCGGGCACGTCGCCATGCAGCCGGGCGGCCCGCAGGGGTTGGCGACGGTCGCCGTCGGGCGGGGGGAGGGGCGGGTGCCGCTCGTCGCGTTCCCCGGGAACCCGGTGAGCGCGCTGGTCTCGTTCGAGCTGTTCCTGCGGCCCCTGCTCGCGGACGCGACCGGTCTGAGGCCCGCGCGGCGAGGTCGCGGCCGCGCGCCCCTCGCCGAGGCCGTGGACTCGCCCCCGGCCGTCCACCAGGTCCGCCGCGGCGCGCTCGACGACTCCGGCCGGGTCGTCCTCGTGGGCGGCCCGGGTTCCCACCTGCTCGCCCGGTACGCGGAGGCTACGGTTCTCGTACACGTCCCGGTCGGCGTCGCGCACCTCGACGCGGGGGACGAGATCGAGTACGAGGAGATCGGATGACGGACGCCGCGCCGGGCGGGAAGCACGGGCTGACGCACTACCGCGAGGACGGTGCCGCCGTCATGGTCGACGTGTCGGACAAGGAGGTCACCGCGCGCGAGGCGACGGCGACCGGGGTGCTCCTGACCCGCCCGGACGTCGTCGAGCGCATCGCGTCGGGCGACCTGCCCAAGGGTGAGGCGGTCGCGGTCGCGCGGGTCGCGGGGATCCTCGCGGCCAAGCGCACGCACGAGCTCGTCCCGCTGTGCCACCCGCTGCCGATCAGCGGTGTCGACGTGGACGTCGTGCCCGCGGGCGACCGCGTCGAGCTGCGCGCGACCGTCCGGACCACGTCGCGCACGGGCGTCGAGATGGAGGCGCTGACCGCCGTGACCGTCGCGGGGCTGACGGTCTACGACATGATCAAGGCCGTCGACCGGGCCGCCGTCCTCACGGACGTCCAGGTCGTCGCGAAGTCGGGCGGCGCGTCGGGGACCTGGGACCGGAGCGCGGAGGCAGGCGCGTGATCGCCGGGGTCGTCGTCGCGTCGACGCGCGCGGCGCTCGGCACCGCCACCGACACCACGGGTCCGCTGATCCGCGCGTGGCTCGTCGAGCGGGGCTTCACCGTCCCGCGCGTCGACGTCGTGCCCGACGGCGACGCCGTCGGCGCGGCGCTGCGTGCGTGGGTGGCCGAGCGTGCGGCGGTCGTCCTCACGACGGGCGGCACAGGGATCTCACCCACCGACGTCACGCCCGAGCAGACCCGCACGCTGCTCGACCGCGAGCTGCCCGGCGTCGCCGACCGGGTCCGTGCCGCCGGTCAGGACCGGGTGCCGACGGCCGCGCTCAGCCGAGGGACGGCGGGCGTCGCGGGCGGGACGCTCGTCGTGAACCTCCCGGGCTCGCCGGGTGGTGTGCGCGACGGGCTCGCCGCGCTCGCGGACCTGCTCCCGCACGCGGTCGACCAGCTCGCGGGCGGCGACCACCCGCGTCCGGGGCCGTCGGCCGAGACACAGCCGGCGGCGGGGGAGACGGCAGCGGGCGGGGCGGTCCTGCGTGCCGAGGTCCGTGCGCTGTCCGACGACGACGCGGCGGCGCTCCTCGGCTCCCTCAGCGCGCTCGTGCGGGACGACACCGCGGGCGCGGTGGCGACCTTCACGGGCTACGTCCGCGACCACGACGAGGGCCGCGGGGTCGTGCACCTGCACTACGAGGGCCACCCCGAGGCCGCCGCGGTGCTCGCGCGCGTCGCCGGCGACGTGGCGGAGCGTCACGCCGTGCGCGTCGCGGTCGTGCACCGGCTCGGCGACCTGCACGTCGGTGACGTCGCGGTCGTCGCCGCGGTCGCTTCCGCGCACCGTGCCGAGGCGTTCGCGTCCGTCGCGGAGCTCGTCGACGAGCTCAAGGCGCACGTGCCGATCTGGAAGGAGCAGGGCTTCACGGACGGCTCGAAGGAGTGGGTCGGCTCGCTCGGCTGACCGGCTCACCGCGCGTCGTCGAGCAGCACCTCCAGCCACGCCGCAGCCGCGGCGCCCTGCGCGCGCTGGAACGCGCGCAGCCGCGGGATCGACGGGACCGGCGGACGTCGCCCGGAGTCGAGGAAGTACGCGGTGATCCCCGCGACGACGGCGAGGACGGCGTCGTCGTCCACGCCCGCCGCCAGGGGCGAGGACCGGAACAGCACGTCGAGCGACCTGCCGACGCTGCGCCGGTGCTCGACGTCGGCGCGCCCGGTCAGCGCCGGAGCCCGACCGCGAACCCCTTGCATCCCGACGCTCGGAAGGAACCCGGCGAGGTCGAAGAAGGCAGCGCCGCGCATCGCCCACGGCCAGTCGACGACGACGACCCGGTCGTCGGTCACGAGCAGGTTGTCGGCGCGCAGGTCGCCGTGGACGAGCGCGTCGCCTGCGCACGCCGCGGCCGCCCGTGCGGCGAGGTCGACGAGCTCGTCGAGGCGCCCCGCCGCCCAGGGCGCGAGCTCTGTGACGACGGGGTCGGGGTCGTCACGCAGACGTTCCCAGCCGGTGAAGAGCCCGCTGGCGTCGGTCACCGCGTCGGGGAGGTCGAGTCCGGCCGCGCTCGTCGAGCCGATCTGCGCGATCGTCTCGAGGGCGGCCCCCAGCTCGGCGGGCTCCCACGGCGTGGCGGGAGGCCGCCCGTCGACGGCCTCGTAGGCCGCGACGACCCAGCCGTCCTCGTCGAACGTCCACAGGAGGCGCGGGACCGGCAGGTTCCGGGGCAGAGTCGCCGAGACTCGCGCCTCGGCGCGGTGGAGGCGAGCGGCGTCGGAGCCGTCGTCGAGGTGCGCCGCCTTGACGAACGCCCGACCACCGGTCGACGTCGCCAGGACCGATGCGAGGCCGGGGCTGAACCCGGTCTCGGCGGCCCGCTCGCTCGCGACGACGCCGTCCAGCCGCTGCTCGACGGCGGCGCGGACGTGCGCTGGGAGCTCGGGCCAACGCAGGCGCCGACCCCCGGAAGCTTCGGGAGCGACGTGGGGGACCATCGTCATGGCGGCACCCTACGAAGGACCTGCACGTCGAGCACGGCATTTGAGCCCCGCGAGGACGGGGCGCGCGTCGTCAGAGCAGCGGCCGGACCTGCGTCCCGACGTACCGGACGAACTCCTCGGGGTCGACGGACTCGTCGTACGACGCGGGCTGCACCACGACGGCGTCGGCGCCGGCGTCCGCCCGGGCCCGGACGGCGTCCGCGTCGGCCCGGGCGTCGCCGGTGGTCGCGAGGTTGACGACGAGAACGTGCCCGTCGGCCCGCCCGGAGGCGACGCGCGCCTCGTCGACGACGGAGCGCGCGGTGCGGACGTCGTCGACCGTGGAGACGGCCTCGAGGATCGTGCCGTCGGCGACCTCGCCGGTGAGCCGGACGGTCCGAGGGCCCGTGGCCGCGGACAGCACCCGCGGCGGGGCGGCCGGCGGCCAGTCGAGCGTGACGCCGCGCAGCCGCACGTAGCGACCTTCGGTGGTGACGCGCTCGCCGGCCAGGAGCGCGCGCAGTGCAGTGGCGTACTCGCGCAGCAGCGTGAGCGGCGAGTCGACACGCGACCCGACCTGCCCCATCCAGTCCTGGACGCCGTGCCCGATGCCCGGCACCAGCCGACCCGGGAACGCGCGCTCCAGCGTCGCGACCTCCATGGCGGTGAGGGCGACGTTGCGCAGCGGCACGGGCATCACGCCGATCCCCACCCGGAGGCGGGTCGTGGCGGTGAGCGCGATCGTGGCGGTCGCGATGCCGCTCTCCTTGAAGCAGTCCTCCCAGACCCAGAGCTCGTCGATGCCGGCCTCTTCGGCGGCGCGGGCAGCCGACACGAGGAGCTCCGGGGGACAGGAGGGCGGGAACACGGCGCCGAGAGTGGTCATGCCCCATTCTCGCCATCCGCCACCCACGGCGCACGGTCTCCGGCGCGGCCGCGACCGTCGCCTCCGTAGACTTGTCCGGTGACCCGCGCCTACCTCGACCACGCTGCGACGACCCCCATGTCGTCGGCGGCGCTCGAGGCGATGACGGCGGAGCTGGCCCGGACGGGCAACCCCTCGTCCCTGCACACGGCGGGCCGGGCGGCACGTCGGACGGTCGAGGAGTCGCGCGAGGCGCTGGCGTCCGCGGTCGGCGCGCGTCCCAGCGAGGTGCTCTTCACGGGTGGCGGCACGGAGGCCGACAACCTCGCGGTCAAGGGGATCTTCTGGGGCCGCCGCACCGGGCACCCGGAGCGGCGCCGCATCCTCGTCTCGGCCGTCGAGCACCACGCGGTCCTCGACCCGGCGTTCTGGATGGCCGAGCACTCGGGTGCCGAGATCGTGCTCCTGCCCGTCGACGGCGACGGCCGGGTCGATCTCCGTGTGCTGCGCGAGGAGCTCGCCGCGAACGCCGCGCAGACGGCGCTCGTCTCGGTGATGTGGGCGAACAACGAGGTGGGCACGGTGCAGCCGGTCCGCGAGATCGTCCAGCTCGCCCACCAGCACGGCGTCCCGGTGCACAGCGACGCGGTCCAGGCGCTCGGGCAGCTCCCCGTGGACTTCGCGGCGAGCGGCCTCGACGCCATGACGGTCACCGCGCACAAGCTCGGCGGCCCGGTGGGCACGGGCGCGCTCGTCGCCCGCAAGGACCTCCCGATGACGCCCGTCCTGCACGGCGGCGGCCAGGAGCGCGGCGTCCGGTCGGGCACGCTCGACGTCGCGGGGATCCGTGCGTTCGCCGTGGCCGCGACCGAGGCCGTGAGCTCGCTGCCGGAGCGGGCGGTGCGCCTCGCGGCCCTGCGCGACCGGCTCGTCTGGGGCGTCCTCGAGCGCGTGCCCGACGCCGTCCTGCGCGGCCCCGCGGACCTGGCCCTCCCGCCCGACGACGGCGCTGGCAGCCCCGCGCGGCTCCCCGCCAACGCGCACCTGACGTTCCCGGGCTGCGAGGGCGACTCGCTGCTCTACCTGCTGGACTCGGCGGGCGTCGAGGTCTCGACGGGGTCGGCGTGCCAGGCCGGCGTCCCGCGCCCGTCGCACGTCCTGCTGGCGATGGGCGTGCCGGAGGTCGAGGCCCGCGGCGCGCTGCGCTTCTCGCTGGGGGCGACGAGCACCGACGCCGACGTCGACCTGGTGCTCGAGGTGCTGCCGGGCGTCGTGGACCGCGCGCGGGCCGCGGGGCTCGTGTCGCTCGGCGTGGGAGGTGCGCGATGAGGGTCCTGGCGGCGATGTCGGGCGGCGTCGACTCCGCGGTCGCGGCAGCGCTCGCGGTCGAGGCGGGCCACGAGGTGGTCGGCGTGCACATGGCGCTGTCCCGTACCCGCGACCAGTTCCGGACCGGTTCGCGCGGCTGCTGCTCGATCGAGGACGCGGGCGACGCGCGCCGCGCAGCCGACGTCATCGGCATCCCGTACTACGTGTGGGACCTGTCGGAGCGCTTCGAGGAGACGGTCGTCGCGGACTTCCTCGCCGAGTACGAGGCCGGCCGCACGCCCAACCCGTGCGTGCGCTGCAACGAGCACATCAAGTTCGAGGCGCTGCTCGACCGGGCGACCGCGCTGGGCTTCGACGCGGTCGCGACCGGCCACTACGCGCGGGTGGTCGAGCGCGACGGCAGGCGCGAGCTGCACCGGTCACCGAACACCGAGAAGGACCAGTCGTACGTGCTCGCGGTGATGGGCCCCGAGCGCCTCGAGCGGGCGATCTTCCCGCTCGGCGGGTACGCGTCGAAGGCGGAGGTCCGCGCCGAGGCGGAGCGCCGCGGCCTGTCCGTGAGCGCCAAGCCCGACTCCTACGACATCTGCTTCGTCGCCGACGGCGACACCCGGGGGTTCCTGCGCGACCGGCTCGGCTCCCGCCCCGGCGAGATCGTCGACACCGAGGGCGCGGTGCTCGGCGCGCACGACGGCGCCTACGCGTTCACGGTCGGCCAGCGCAAGGGCCTGCGGATCGACCGCCCCGCCGACGACGGCCGCCCCCGCTACGTCCTCGACGTCCAGCCGGCGCAGAACCGGGTCGTCGTCGGGCCCGCGGAGCTCCTGACCGTCGACACGATCACCGGCAGCGACGCGGTCTGGTTCGCCGGCGCGGACACGTCGGGCACCTGGTTCGACGCCGAGGTCCAGGTCCGTGCGCACGGTGCACCCGTCGCCGCCCGGGTGCGCGCGGCCGCCCCCGACGACGACGTGGCCGCCTCCGGCGTCGAGGTCCACCTTCCGGACGAGCGGCTGCGGGGCGTGGCCCCCGGCCAGTCCGTCGTCGTCTACGAGGGGACGCGCGTCGTCGGCCAGGCGACGGTCTCGGGGGCCTCGCGGTCGGGATCGGCGTCGCGCACGGCGGTGGCCGCCCGGTGACGACCGTCTCGGGGCCCGGGCCGTTCCCGGGCGTGGAGCCGCTCGACGCCCAGCTGGCCGTCCTCGACCACCTCGTCGACGTGCCGTACGGCGTCGCCGGGCTGCCGTTCCTCGTCCAGCTCCCGCAGCGTGGCCCGGGCAGCGACCCGGTGGGCCGCACCGCGTGCCTGCTCGACGAGCTCTCGACCGAGCTCGGTCCGCACGGTTGGAAGCTTGCCGACCGGCCGGGTGCCGACGAGCGTCACGCCGCCTCGGCGCTGCGCGACGACCTGACCGCGCTCGCGGTCGCTGCGCACGGCTACGCAGGGCCGCTGACGCTCACCGTCCTCGGGCCGTGGTCGCTCACGGCCCAGCTCTACCTCGCGCGCGGCGACCGTGTCCTCACCGACGCGGGAGCCGTGCGGGACGTCGCCGCGTCGCTCGCGTCGGGCCTGACGCAGCACCTCGCGGACGTCCGCGCGCAGGTGCCCGGCCTGGGTGACGTCGTCGTGCAGCTCGACGAGCCGCTGCTCGCGCAGGTGGCCGCGGGCGTCCTGCCGACGTTCTCGGGCTACTCGCGCATCCCCGCCGTGGCCGGCCCCGAGCTCGTCGAGGGCCTCCAGCCGGTGCTCGACGCCGTCCACGCGGCGGGGGCGTCGAGCGTCGTGCACGTCGGGCAGGCCTGGGTCGGCGTCGCCCCCGCGGTCCTCGCGGGCGCGCAGGGCGTCGGCCTCGACGTCGGGGCGTGGGACGAGCGGACCTGGGAGACGGTCGCGCGCGCGGTCGAGCGCGGCGTCACGTTCTGGGCGGGCCTGCCACGGGCGAAGGTGTCCCAGTGCGCCGGACCCGAGGTCGGCACGGTCGCGGACGCCCTCACCGTGCCCTGGAAGCGGGTCGGCCTGCCGGTCGCGGGCCTGCGCGACGTCGTCGTGTCGACCCCGGCCGCACCGCTCCCGGCCACGACGCAGGACGCTCGCGACCTCCTCGCGACCCTCGTGCGGGTCGCCGAGGCCGTCGCCGAGCGGTCCGACGCGTGAGCCTCGCCCGCCCGCCCCGACGCGCGCCGGACGCTCCGCCAGGTCACAGTGTTCGCATGGGCACGAGCGCGCCGGCTCGCTCGGGGGCGCCCGCCGCGCGCGGTCCGCGGCTGTGGCGGGTCGTCCTGTACGCCGTGCTGTGCTCGTTCGTCCCCTGGGCGCTCGGGGGACTGTGGGCCGTGGTCGCGCGGGCCGAGGGGGGCTTCCCGCTCGGCGGCGGCTCGTTCGCCGGCGTCGACGGGGACCGCTGGCTCGAGTACGCGAACGACTGGTTCATCGCGTCGTCGTACGTGCTGCCGTTCGTCGCCGCCGCGCTGATCGCGGGCTGGGTCGTCGTGGTGCCGCAGCGCAGCCGGTGGGCGCTGGCGCTCGCGGTCACGGTCGTCGTCGCGGCCGTGGTGCTGCTGATGGCCTTCGGCGACGGGTTCGTGCACGGGGTCGGCTCGCCGTTCCGGTACGGCTTCGTGGCGCTGCTGCTCTCGGTGGTCACGCTCGACCTGCCGCTGTGCTTCGTGCTCGCGGCGTGGCTGGCGGTCCCGCTGCGTGTCCTCGCGCCGCCTCCGCGGCCGCTGAACCCCTGGCGCTGAGCGGCTCCGGCGGCGTCGGGGGAACGGTCAGCCGCCGGTGGCGGGCAGCGGCGCGAGCGTGATGGTCGTCCGGTGCTCCTTGCCGTCGCGCAGGTACACGGCGTCGATCGTGTCCCCGTTGTGCGCGGTCACGGTGAGGTGCGCGAGCGTGGCGGTCGTGGGCGCGGTCACGTCGCCGAGGCGGGTGATGAGGTCGCCCGGCCGCAGGCCGGCCTTGTCGGCCGAGCCGCCGTCGACGACGGACTCCACGAAGAGCCCGGCCTCGACGTCGAAGGCTGCGGCGGTCTCCTGCGTCACGGTGGAGGCGGCGAGCCCGAAGCTCGGGTGGGAGACCTTGCCGTGCTCGAGGAGCTCGTCGGTGATGGTGCGCACGGTGTCGACGGGCACCGCGAACCCGATGCCGACCGACCCTCCGCCGGCCTCGCCGTTCGCGTTCGGGACCGTCGCGATGGCCGTGTTGACGCCGACGAGCCTCCCGTCGCAGTCCACGAGCGCCCCGCCGGAGTTTCCGGGGTTGATCGACGCGTCCGTCTGCACGACGCCGGTGAGCACCGTGGTCCCGCCCGTGCCGGTCGGCACGGTGACCTCGCGGCCGAGCGCGCTGACGATCCCGGCCGTGACGCTGCCCGACAGCCCGAGCGGCGCGCCGAGCGCCACGACGGCCTCGCCGACGTCGACGGCGTCCGAGTGCGAGAACGCGATCGTCGGCAGGCTGTCGCCGGCGTCGATGCGGAGCACCGCGAGGTCGGTCTGCGGGTCGCGGCCCACCAGCTCGGCGGCGTAGGAGCGGCCGTCGGACAGCAGCACCTCGATCCTCCCGCCCGCGACCGCCGGGGTGATGACGTGGTCGTTGGTGACCACGACGCCGTCGGACCGGACGATCTCCCCGCTCCCCGTGCCGCTGCCGTCGGTGCCGTGGGCGGCGATCGTCACGATCGAGGGAAGGGTCCCGGACGCGACGTGGACGGCGTCGCACGCCCCGCTGGTCGACGACGCCACGTGCCCGCCCCACGCGCCGCCCGCGAACCCGAGCGCGGCGGCCGCGACGACGCCGCCCGCGACCACCCAGGGGGCGCGGGAGCGCGGGGGCCGCTGCGCTGCACCCTCGGCCCGCTCGTCACTCTCGGCCCGCTCGTCGCCGCTGCCGACCTGCGCGTCGTGGCTGCTCATCCCAACCGCTCCCACAGGAACCGGTACGCGATCGCCGCCATGTGGGCGGCCTGCTTGTTGTCGGCGGCGCCGCCGTGCCCGCCCTCGACGTTCTCCCAGTACGTGACGTCGCGGTCGCCGTCGAGGAGGAGCGCGGCCATCTTGCGGGCGTGACCCGGGTGGACGCGGTCGTCGCGGGTCGACGTCGTGAACAGGACGGGCGGGTAGGCGCGGTCCGGGTCCACGAGGTGGTAGGGGGAGAAGGTGCGGACGAACTCCCACTGCGCGGGGTCGTCGGGGTCGCCGTACTCCGCCGCCCACGACGCTCCCGCGAGGAGCTTCGTGTACCGGCGCATGTCGAGCAGCGGCACCTGGCACACGATCGCCCCGAACAGCTCCGGGTACTGCGTGAGCATGTTCCCCATGAGCAGGCCGCCGTTGCTGCCGCCCTGCGCACCGAGGTGCTCGGGCGTCGTGACGCCGCGGGCGACGAGGTCGCGCGCGACGGCCGCGAAGTCCTCGTACGCGCGGTGACGGTGCTCCTTGAGGGCCGCCTGGTGCCAGGCCGGCCCGTACTCGCCGCCCCCGCGGATGTTCGCGACGACGTAGGTCCCGCCACGCGTGAGCCACGCCCGCCCCAGCCCGCCCGAGTACGACGGCGTGAGCGAGATCTCGAAGCCGCCGTACCCGTAGAGCAGCGTGGGGCGCGCGCCGGTGGCGGGCGGCTCCGCGGGGCCGATCTGGAAGTAGGGGACCCGGGTGCCGTCGTCGGACGTCGCGAAGTGCTGCGAGACGGCCAGCCCGGCGGCGTCGAAGAACGCGGGCATCGATTTGAGGGGCTCGGGCGCGTCGTTCGCGTCCTCTCCCGGCCCGACGACGCGGGCGAGCGAGAGCGTCGTCGGCGTCAGGTAGTCGGTGGTCACGAGCCAGACGTCGTCGCTCGTCTGCGAGTCGACGGCCCGGACGCCGGTGGTCCCGAACGCCGGTGCGCCGGGCAACGGGCTGCGTGCCCAGGGCGTTCCGGCCGCCGCATCCGGTCCCGGCGGGGTCAGGACGTGGAGCCGGTTCTTCACGTCGTCGAGCACGTTGACGACGAGGTGGTGCGCTGTCCAGGTGGCCCCGGCGAGCGACGTCGTGGGGGTGGGCTCGAACAGCACGGTGAGGTCGCGCGAGCCCGCCATGAAGTCGTCGAACCGCCCCGCGAGCAGCGACCCCGCCGGGTAGGTGACGGCGCCCGCGGAGCCTTCGACCGTCCACGGGTCGCGCAGCTCGACGAGGAGCCACTCGCGCCGCGGCGACGCCTCCGCCGAGCGCGGCACGTCGACGAGCCGGAGCTCGCCGTCCGGGTCGAGCCAGTACAGCTCGGCCTCGTAGAACGCGATCGCCCGGCTCACGAGGTCGCGCTCGTACCCGGCGTCGCGAGCGTGGTGCGCGGAGATGTACAGGTCGTCGCGCTCGCCCGCGTAGACGGTCTCCGCCGCCTCGAGGGGCGTTCCGCGACGCCACCGCTTGACGACGCGCGGGTAGCCGGAGGTCGTCGTGGTCGGCTCGCCGTCGGGCCCCTCGCCGAAGTCGGTGAACACGTAGACGGTGTCGTCGTCGACCCACGCGAGGCCGCCCTTGGCCTCGTCGCGGTGGAAGCCGCCCTCGGCCGGCGGCACGATCCGCTTGGCGACGAGGTCGATCTCGCGGCTCACGTCGGCGTCGGAACCGCCCCGCGACAGGTCGACGATCGCGCGCCGCCAGGGCGCGTCGGGGTCGGTCGGGCGCAGGACGCTCGCGCCGTGCCAGACCCAGGACTCGCCCTCCGCCTCGGCGAGCGCGTCGAGGTCGAGCACCGTCTCCCACTCCGGGTCGTCCGTCCGGTAGGAGTCGAGCGTGGTGCGCCGCCACACGCCGCGCACGTGGACGTCGTCGCGCCAGAAGTTGTAGAGCCGGTCGCCGAGCCGCGACACGTCGGGGATCTTGTCGTGGCTGTCGAGCACCTCGAGGATCTCCGCCTCGATCTCGGCGAGGGCGGGCACCGAGGCCCCACCCGCGGTCGTGGGGGCGCTTCCGAGCCGCTCCTCGGCGTCGGCGTTGCGGGCGCGGACCCAGTCGAGCGCCCGCTCTCCCTCCACGTCCTCGAGCCACAGGTACGGGTCGGTCGGCGGGGAGGCGGGATCGGAAGGCGACGTCATGGCAAGAACCCTAGAGCGGCGCGGGCGTCCCGGCCCGGCCACGTCAGCCTCGTGGTGGACCCGTGCGGGTGCCGGGACCACCCCTGGGCGTACGGGCCCGGGGCGAGGTCACGACCGAGGCCCGACGCGGTGAGGGCGCCCCGCGGCGGAGGCTCGAGGCATGGCAGCAACGCACCTGCACCCGTTCCACCGGTCGCCCGCCCGGGGCGGGACCGGACGGTCCCGACGCCGCGGCACCGGCGCCCGCGACCTGCTCGACGGCGTGGTCGCGGCCGCGATGGCCGTGCTCGCCCTGGTCGCGCTCGTCCTCGCGCTCGTCCTCGTCGGGTCCTGGGTCGGGCGAGCGGTCGCCGGGCACGGGCTGACGAGCGTGGCGTCGAGCGTCGTGCCGAGCGGCGTGGATCGGCCCGTGTCCTACCCGCACGGCATGATGGGCGCGTGAGCGACGAGCTGACCCGCGAGCCTCTGGACGCGCCCCCGACCGCCGGTGCGTCCGCACCGACCGCCGCCACCGAGGCGAGCCCCGACCTCGCCGACGCGCACCGACGCTGGGCGGAGCTGGCCGAGAGCATCGAGGCCGACCAGTTCGCGTACTACATCAAGGACGCGCCGGTCAGCTCGGACGCGGACTACGACGCGCGCCTGCGCGAGCTGCAGGCCCTCGAGGACGCGTTCCCGGAGCTACGGAGCCCCGACTCGCCGACGCAGCGCGTGGGCGGCACGTTCTCGACGGAGTTCGCGGCCGTCGAGCACGTCGAGCGCATGCTCAGCCTGGACAACGCGTTCAACGAGGAGGACGTGCGGGCCTGGGCCGACCGCGTCGCCAAGGAGCTCGGCCACGACGCCGACGGGACGGCGGTGCCCGATCTCCACTACCTGTGCGAGGTCAAGATCGACGGCCTCGCGATCGCTCTCCTGTACGAGCGCGGGCGTCTGGTGCGGGCCGCGACGCGCGGCGACGGTCGGACGGGCGAGGACGTGACGCTCAACGTCCGCACCATCACGACCGTCCCGCAGACCCTCGCCGGCGACCCCGCGACGCATCCGCACCTGATCGAGATCCGCGGCGAGGTGTTCTTCCCCGTCGCGGAGTTCGAGACGCTCAACGCCGCCCAGGTCGAGGCCGGCAAGGCGCCGTTCGCGAACCCCCGCAACGCGGCGGCGGGCTCGCTGCGCCAGAAGGACCCGCGCGTGACGGCGTCGCGCCCGCTGCGCATGTACGCGCACGGCGTGGGTGCGCTGCAGTGGGAGGAGGGGGAGCACGCGCAGCTCGAGCGCCAGTCGCAGGCCTACGAGCTCTTCGAGTCGTGGGGGGTGCCGGTCTCGAGCCACAACCGCGTGGTCACCGGCATCCCGGCCGTCCTCGAGATGATCGAGTACTACGGGACGCACCGGCACGACATCGAGCACGAGCTCGACGGTCTCGTGGCCAAGGTCGACGAGCTCGCCCTCCAGCGCCGGCTCGGAGCGACCAGCCGTGCGCCACGGTGGGCCATCGCGTACAAGTACCCGCCCGAGGAGGTCAACACCAAGCTCCTCGACATCCGCGTCAACGTGGGTCGGACCGGCCGCGTCACGCCCTACGGCGTGATGGAGCCCGTCAAGGTCGCGGGATCGACGGTCGAGATGGCGACCCTCCACAACGCGAGCGAGGTCGAGCGCAAGGGCGTGCTCATCGGCGACACCGTGGTGCTGCGCAAGGCGGGCGACGTGATCCCCGAGATCGTGGGACCGGTCGCGGCGCTGCGCGACGGGACCGAGCGCGCGTTCGTCATGCCGACCGTCTGCCCGTCGTGCGGCACGCCTCTCGCGCCCGCGAAGGAGGGCGACGTCGACATCCGGTGCCCCAACCAGCGTTCGTGCCCGTCCCAGCTCCGCGAGCGGTTGTTCCACGCCGCGGGCCGCGGCGCGTTCGACATCGAGGCGCTCGGCTGGGAGGCGGCGGTCGCGCTGACGGACCCCGAGCTCGACCGGCCGACCGACCCCGCGACGTACCGGCCCGGCGGTGACGTCGACGCGCCGGCGCCCGACGCGCTGCCCGAGCCGCAGCGGCCGGTCCTCGCGACCGAGGCCGGCCTGTTCGACCTCACGCCCGAGGACCTGCGCGAGGTCCGCGTCTGGCGGGAGATCAAGAAGAAGGGCGTCGGGACCGGCCTGTGGGAGGACCGCCTCTACTTCTGGACCAAGCCCACGGGCACCAAGCCGTCCGCGCCCCACGCCAACACGACCCGCCTGTTCGCCGAGCTCGACAAGGCGAGGGACCAGCCGCTGTGGCGGGTCCTGGTCGCGCTGTCGATCCGTCACGTCGGCCCGACGGCGGCTCGCGCCCTCGCGCAGCACTTCGGCTCGCTCGACGCGATCGAGGAGGCGGCGACGCGTGAGCCTGCGGACGCCGACGAGGACGCCACCAAGCCCCCGGCCGAGCTCGCGGCCGTCGAGGGGGTCGGCCCGACCATCGCCGTCGCGGTCCGCGACTGGTTCGGCGACGTGGACGACCCCGACAACTGGCGCCGCGAGATCGTCGACCGCTGGCGGGCCGCGGGGGTCCGCACGGCTGACGAGCGCGACGAGTCCGTCGAGCGGACGCTCGAGGGGCTCACGGTCGTCGTGACGGGTTCGCTCGAGGGCTTCACGCGCGACGGCGCCAAGGAGGCGATCCTCGCGCGCGGCGGCAAGGCGTCGGGGTCCGTGTCGAAGAAGACGGACTTCGTGGTCGTCGGGCCGAACGCCGGGAGCAAGGAGACCAAGGCGCGCGAGCTCGGTCGCCCGATCCTCGACGAGGGCGGGTTCGTCGCGCTGCTCGAGGGCGGCCCCGCCGCGGTGACGCCCGGAACCTCCGCGGACGACGCCGCGACCGACGACGCCGCGCCCGGGCTCGAGCTCGAGGCCGACGAGGAGTAGCCGACGTGGAGCAGCCCGGGGTCCGGTGGCTCAGGGGCGGCGGTCCACGACCTCCCGGAGCCGCGCGACGCCCGTCGGGTGGCACGGGCAGCCACGGGCCCCGGGGCGGTCCGGTGCGGACGCCGAGCAGGTTCGCGAGCGCGTGCAGCCCGGACACAGGCCGGAGCGTGCCCAGCACCGTGGCGAGCTCGTGCAGCCAGGCGCCCCCCGGCGTGGTGCCGGTGGCGGCGTCGACCCGTGAGCGCCTCAGCGCGACGTACTCGGCGGGCGCGAGCGCGGCGAGACCCGTGTGCCACGCGTCGGCGGGCGAGGCGTCGTCGGTGAGGGCGACGTCGCCGCTGAGCCCGACCGCCACGCGCGGCCCGTCGGTACCCCCGGAACCCGCGCGCGGGACCGCCCCGCGCAGCTCCTCGACCCGGGTGCTGCGTCGCGTCGGCAGGGTCGCCGGGTCCTTCACTCCGCGGAGGGACGTCGTCGCCGCCAGCTCGGCGAGAAGGCCGGGGGTGAGGTCGTACCCCGTCTGGACGGGCTTGTTGTAGAAGCACAGGGGCAGGACGCTCGCGGCCGAGACCGCCCGGACGAGAGTCGTGACCTCGGGATCCACGAGCGGCGCGTAGGCGAACGGTGCGAGCAGCAGCCCGTCGGCCCCCGCACGCTCCGCGGCTCGCGCGTACTCGAGCACCTGCCACGTGGCGGGTGCGCTGACGGCGACGTGCAGGGGCACGGAGCCGCCGGCCTCCCGCGCCGCGCGCACGACGCGGTCGCGCTCGGACGCGTCGAACGCCCTTCCGTCGCCGCTCGACGCGAGCACGACGACGCCGTCGACGCCGGCGCCGACCGTAGCCGCGACGAGCTCGCCCAACGCCCCGAGCGCGGGCGCCCCCTCGTCGTCGAGCGGCGTGATCGGGTAGGCGAGGAGCCCGGTGAAGGTGCTCATGCGTTCGTCGCCCGGGCGGGGCGCAGCACCCGGGCCATGACGACGTCGTCCTGCGGCTCTCCGCCCACCACGTAGGCCCGGCGTCCGACCTCGGCGAAGCCGTGCTTGCCGTAGAACCGCTGCGCGCGGCGGTTCTCGGTGTTGGTGCCGAGCCAGACGGCCTGCCCGTCGAGCAGCTCCGCGGCGGCCACGAGCGCGGCGGTCATGAGCGTGCCGGTGGCACCGGTGCCGCGCGCCGAGGCGAGCGCGTAGATCTTCGACAGCTCGACGGCCGCGGCGTGCGGGTACCCGGGCCCGAGGAGCCCGTCGAGCTGCGCGGGCTCGGCGGGCCGCGCGCGTACGAGGAGCGCGTAGCCGACGAGCCGGCCGTCGGTCTCGGCGACGAGGACGACGGCCGGCGTCGAAGGCTCGCCGTAGCGCCCGGCGACCCAGGAGCGGAAGTGCGCGGCGTCGAGCTCGCGCGCGACGTGCTCCGCGATCGCCGCCGCCGGCAGCGTGGGCGGTGCTGCGTCCGGGAATGTCTCGGCGGCGAGCGCGACGAGCGGCTCGACGTCGTCGGTCCTGGCGAGTCGCACGGTGAGGTCGTCGGGCATCCCCCGAAAGTACCGGGTCGGCGATGATGGACGGGTGACGGACCACGCGACGACGATCGACCTCAACGTCGACCTCGGGGAGGGCTTCGGCCGCTGGAGCATCGCCGACGACGCCGCCCTCCTCGACCTGGTGAGCAGCGCCAACGTGGCGTGCGGCTTCCACGCGGGCGACCCCTCGATCATGCGGCGCACGTGCGGGGCGGCGGCCGAGCGGGGCGTGCGCATCGGTGCGCACGTCGCCTACCGCGACCTGGCGGGCTTCGGCCGCCGGTTCGTCGACGCCGGCTACGCCGAGCTCCGCGACGACGTGCTCTACCAGGTCGGCGCGCTCGACGCGTTCGCGCGCGTCGCCGGCACGCAGGTCTCCTACGTCAAGCCGCACGGCGCGCTCTACAACACGATCGTCCACCACGAGGAGCAGGCGAGGGCGGTCGTCGACGCCGTCGCCGAGGCGGGCCTCGCGCTCGTCGGTCTCCCGGGCTCGGCGGTGCTGGCGCTCGCGGTCGCGGCGGGCGTGCCGACGGTTCCCGAGGCGTTCGGCGACCGCGGCTACCGTGCGGACGGGACGCTCGTCCCGCGCCGCGAGCCCGGCGCTCTCGTGACCGATCCGGCCGAGGTGGCGTCCCGCGTGCGCCGCCTGGCCCGCGAGCACACGGTCCTCGCGGTGGACGGCACGGTCGTGTCGTCCCCGGCCCGGAGCGTCTGCCTGCACTCGGACAGCCCGGGCGCGCTCGCGACCGTGGCCGCGGCCCGCGCCGCTCTCGACGCCGCGGGCGTCGCGGTGCTCCCGGCGGTCTGAGATGCCGGCAGAGGAGCACGGCCCCCGGGTCCTGGCCCGCCCCTACGGGTCGGCCGCGGTCATGGTCGACGTGGGCGGGGAGGATCCGCTGCCGCGGGTGGTCGCGCTCACGCGTGCGCTGCGCGCCCTTGCCGACCCCGACGTCGCCGACCTGGTCCCGGCGGCCCGCTCCGTCCTCGTCCTGCTCCGTGAGACGCCCGACGGCGCAGCGCACCCGGGTGCGCAGGTGCGCCTCGTCGAGGCCGTACGTTCCTTGGCGCCGGACCTGGCAGGGGTCGCGCCGCCCGACGGCACCGGGGACGTCGTCGAGATCCCGGTGGTCTACGACGGCCCGGACCTCGACGACGTCGCCGAGCTTGCCGGCCTCACGACGGCCGAGGTGGTCGAGCGCCACGCGTCCGCGCTCTACACGGCTGCGTTCGTGGGCTTCGCGCCGGGCTTCGCCTACCTCGTGGGACTCGACCCGTCGCTGCGGGTGCCGCGGCTCGCGACCCCGCGCCCTCGCGTCGACGCGGGTGCCGTGGCCGTGGCCGGGGAGTTCACGGCCGTCTACCCCACGCCGAGTCCGGGCGGCTGGCGGCTCCTCGGCCGCACGCCGGCCCGCATGTTCGACGTAGCGCGCACGCCGCCGGGTCTCGTCGTGCCAGGCGCCCGCGTGCGGTTCGTCCCGGAGCGCAGCTGATGATCGAGGTCCTCGCGCCCGGTCCGGCGGCGTTCGTGGAGGATCTGGGCCGTCCCGGTTGTGCGGGCCTCGGTGTCGGGCGCTCCGGTGCCGCGGACCGTGGGGCCCTCGTGCGCGCGAACTTGCTGCTCGGCAACCCGCCGGGTGCCGCCGCGGTCGAGGCCACGTTGGGCGGGCTCCGGGTCCGCTTCACCGCCGACCACGTCGTCGTCCTCACCGGTGCGCCGGCTCCGGCGACGCTGGCCGGAGTCCCGGTCGGGGTCGGCGCCGTGCTGCGTGCGAGGCCGGGCGAGGTGCTCGAGCTCGGGATTCCGCCGCACGGCCTGCGCACCTATCTCGCGGTGCGCGGCGGCGTGGACGTGCCGGCGGTCCTCGGGTCACGATCCTGGGACGTGCTCGCGGAGCTCGGACCGGCGACGCTCCGTGGCGGCGAGGTTCTCCCCGTGGGTGAGCCTGCTGGCCCGGGTCCGGTCGCGGAGCGTCTCGTACGAGCGCCCGGCGAAACCTGGACGGGCGACCTCGGCACGCCTGCGGTGGAGGTCGTCGGCGGTCTTCGGGACGACTGGTTCGCCGACGTGGCCTGGGAGACGCTGCTCCGAGAGTCCTACCGGGTGACCCCGGACAGCAACCGGGTGGCCCTCCGGCTCGCGGGCGCGGCGGTGCCGCGGGCCGAGCGGGGGGAGTACTCCTCCGAGGGCCTGGTCCGCGGGGCCGTGCAGGTGCCGCCGTCGGGGAAGCCCGTGGTGTTCCTGTCGGACCATCCGGTGACGGGCGGATACCCCGTGATCGGTGTCGTGACGCCCGCCGGCTGCGACGCGCTCGCGCAGCTGCGACCGGGCGACGATCTGAGGTTCGGACGCTTCGACGGCGCTCCGCACGCGAGGGTCTCAGGCGCGCGTCCGGCATGGTGACGACGGTCACCCGAGACGGGCTTGCACGAGTCGCTGGGTGCCCCGTAGTGTTCTCGATGTCGCCCGGCAGGGAGGAACGGACAAGCTGACCAAGGTCAGCGAGGCTGGTCCCCGCGGGCAACGCCCCCGAGTTAGTTGTCCTTCGCTCGTGTCGAGCGTGGGTGGCCTCGGGAACTCTGACTCCTTGACCCGGCCGGTTTGCTGGTGGGGTGGGGGTCGGGTAAGATGGAGAAGTTGCCCCAGTGAGAGCCCGGGAGGGTTTGAGCGGGTGAGCGTCCGTTTCTTGAGAACTCAACAGTGTGCTTGATAGTCAATGCCAATGAACTCTTGTCGGGTTGCTGGTGCTGCTTCGGTGGTGTTGGTGGTCTGGTGGGGGTGTTTTTTGGACGAGAATCGAACCAGTTGGTTTGGTTCTGGCCAGTTTGATTGATCGCCTGCAGTTTTGTGGGTGTTCTTCGTATGGTTTGTTGACTGTGTCTGGCTCCTTGTGGGTTGGGTGTGGTTGGCGTTGAAACATTTACGGAGAGTTTGATCCTGGCTCAGGACGAACGCTGGCGGCGTGCTTAACACATGCAAGTCGAACGGTGAAGCCCAGCTTGCTGGGTGGATCAGTGGCGAACGGGTGAGTAACACGTGAGTAACCTGCCCCTGACTTTGGGATAACTCCGGGAAACCGGGGCTAATACCGGATATGAGCTCTTGCTGCATGGTGAGGGTTGGAAAGATTTATCGGTTGGGGATGGGCTCGCGGCCTATCAGCTTGTTGGTGGGGTGATGGCCTACCAAGGCGACGACGGGTAGCCGGCCTGAGAGGGCGACCGGCCACACTGGGACTGAGACACGGCCCAGACTCCTACGGGAGGCAGCAGTGGGGAATATTGCACAATGGGCGCAAGCCTGATGCAGCGACGCCGCGTGAGGGATGACGGCCTTCGGGTTGTAAACCTCTTTCAGCAGGGAAGAAGCGCAAGTGACGGTACCTGCAGAAGAAGCGCCGGCTAACTACGTGCCAGCAGCCGCGGTAATACGTAGGGCGCAAGCGTTGTCCGGAATTATTGGGCGTAAAGAGCTCGTAGGCGGTTTGTCGCGTCTGCTGTGAAATCCCGAGGCTCAACCTCGGGCTTGCAGTGGGTACGGGCAGACTAGAGTGCGGTAGGGGAGACTGGAATTCCTGGTGTAGCGGTGGAATGCGCAGATATCAGGAGGAACACCGATGGCGAAGGCAGGTCTCTGGGCCGCAACTGACGCTGAGGAGCGAAAGCATGGGGAGCGAACAGGATTAGATACCCTGGTAGTCCATGCCGTAAACGTTGGGCACTAGGTGTGGGGCTCATTCCACGAGTTCCGTGCCGCAGCTAACGCATTAAGTGCCCCGCCTGGGGAGTACGGCCGCAAGGCTAAAACTCAAAGGAATTGACGGGGGCCCGCACAAGCGGCGGAGCATGCGGATTAATTCGATGCAACGCGAAGAACCTTACCAAGGCTTGACATATACGAGAATCCGCTGGAGACAGCGGCCTCTTTGGACACTCGTATACAGGTGGTGCATGGTTGTCGTCAGCTCGTGTCGTGAGATGTTGGGTTAAGTCCCGCAACGAGCGCAACCCTCGTCCCATGTTGCCAGCGGGTTATGCCGGGGACTCATGGGAGACTGCCGGGGTCAACTCGGAGGAAGGTGGGGATGACGTCAAATCATCATGCCCCTTATGTCTTGGGCTTCACGCATGCTACAATGGCCGGTACAAAGGGCTGCGATACCGTAAGGTGGAGCGAATCCCAAAAAGCCGGTCTCAGTTCGGATTGGGGTCTGCAACTCGACCCCATGAAGTCGGAGTCGCTAGTAATCGCAGATCAGCAACGCTGCGGTGAATACGTTCCCGGGCCTTGTACACACCGCCCGTCAAGTCACGAAAGTCGGTAACACCCGAAGCCCATGGCCCAACCCTTGTGGGGGGAGTGGTCGAAGGTGGGACTGGCGATTGGGACTAAGTCGTAACAAGGTAGCCGTACCGGAAGGTGCGGCTGGATCACCTCCTTTCTAAGGAGCTTTTGCTTCTGTCGAGCGCTGCCGGCTACTGGTCTGGTCCCCGTTGGTGGGGTCGGGTGGTGGTTGGTGGTCATGCCGGTGCCGAGCGTGTGCCGGGTGGTTGCTCGTGGGTGGAACATTGACGAGGTCGTGCCCTGGGGTGCGGTCGCTGCTAGTACTGCTGGTGTCTTCCTTCGGGGGGGTGCGGGTGTGGAAGGTGGTGGCCGGCTGCGGGGTGGGGCCGGTGAGCACACTGTTGGGTCCTGAGGAAGCGGCCGCGTGTCGCCTGGTTGGTCGTGAGGCTGGTCGGGTGGTGGTTGTTGCCTTGTGGTGCGGGCCGTGGCGAGATCTCATGCCTGGGGTGTGGGTGAGCTGCGGGATCGTCGGTTGCTTGAGAACTGTACAGTGGACGCGAGCATCTTTGTGAAACACGAAGCATGCCTGGGGGTCATCCTTCTTTTTGGGGGGTGGCCCGGGGTGTGCGACCGTGGTTTCTGCAATTTTGTTGTTGAGTTAAGTTTTTAAGGGCACAGGGTGGATGCCTTGGCACCAGGAGCCGAAGAAGGACGTTGTAGCCTGCGATAAGCCTCGGGGAGTTGGCAAACGAACCGTGATCCGAGGATGTCCGAATGGGGAAACCCGGCCGCAGTCATGTGCGGTCACCTGCACCTGAATATATAGGGTGTGTGGAGGGAACGCCGGGAAGTGAAACATCTCAGTACCGGCAGGAAGAGATATTCCGTGAGTAGTGGCGAGCGAAAGCGGAGCAGGCCAAACCGTGCACGTGTGAAAGCTGTCAGGCGTTGCGTGTGCGGGGTTGTGGGACCTTTCTGGATCTGCTGACACGGGTCCGGGGAGTCAGAAAGCCGCGTTATAGTCGAAGGGCATTGAAAGGCCCGGCACAGAGGGTGCGACCCCCGTAGACGAAATGGCGTGGCCTCCCGAAGGGGATCCCAAGTAGCACGGGGCCCGAGAAATCTCGTGTGAATCTGGCAAGACCACTTGCTAAGCCTAAATACTACCTGGTGACCGATAGCGGACTAGTACCGTGAGGGAAAGGTGAAAAGTACCCCGGGAGGGGAGTGAAATAGTACCTGAAACCGTGTGCCTACAATCCGTTGGAGCCTCCTTGGCAGGGGTGACAGCGTGCCTTTTGAAGAATGAGCCTGCGAGTTAGTGCTCAGTGGCGAGGTTAACCCGTGTGGGGAAGCCGTAGCGAAAGCGAGTCCGAACAGGGCGACCATAGTCGCTGGGTCTAGACCCGAAGCGAAGTGATCTAGCCATGGGCAGGCTGAAGCGCGGGTAAGACCGCGTGGAGGGCCGAACCCACCAGGGTTGAAAACCTGGGGGATGACCTGTGGTTAGGGGTGAAAGGCCAATCAAACTTCGTGATAGCTGGTTCTCCCCGAAATGCATTTAGGTGCAGCGTCACGTGTTTCTTGCCGGAGGTAGAGCTACTGGATGGCCGATGGGCCCTACAAGGTTACTGACGTCAGCCAAACTCCGAATGCCGGTAAGTGAGAGCGTGGCAGTGAGACTGCGGGGGATAAGCTCCGTAGTCGAGAGGGAAACAGCCCAGACCACCAGCTAAGGCCCCTAAGCGTGTGCTAAGTGGGAAAGGATGTGGAGTTGCACAGACAACCAGGAGGTTGGCTTAGAAGCAGCCACCCTTGAAAGAGTGCGTAATAGCTCACTGGTCAAGTGATTCCGCGCCGACAATGTAGCGGGGCTCAAGTACACCGCCGAAGCTGTGGCATTCACATATTGCTAGGCCTTCGTGGTCCAGGCGTGTGGATGGGTAGGGGAGCGTCGTGTGGGCAGTGAAGCTGCGGGGTAACCCAGTGGTGGAGCCTACACGAGTGAGAATGCAGGCATGAGTAGCGAAAGACGGGTGGGAAACCCGTCCGCCGAATGACCAAGGGTTCCAGGGCCAGGCTAATCCGCCCTGGGTAAGTCGGGACCTAAGGCGAGGCCGACAGGCGTAGTCGATGGACAAGGAGTTGAGATTCTCCTACCGGCGAAGAACCGCCCATACCGAGCCCGGTGATGCTAAGCGCCCGAATCCCCCCGCCGTTCCTTCGGGAACACTGGGTGGGCCTAGCGCGCGACCCGATCCGGTAGTAGGTAAGCGTATTAACAGGGGTGACGCAGGAAGGTAGCCCGGCGTGGCGATGGTTGTCCACGTCCAAGGTCGCAGGGTGAGCAGCAGGCAAATCCGCTGCTCGTGGAGCCCGAGGGCCGATGGTGACCGCATCAGCGGGATAACAGGGTGATCCTATGCTGCCAAGAAAAGCCTCGGCGCGAGGTTCTAGCCGCCCGTACCCCAAACCGACTCAGGTGGTCAGGTAGAGAATACTAAGGCGATCGAGTGAATCGTGGTTAAGGAACTCGGCAAAATGCCCCCGTAACTTCGGGAGAAGGGGGGCCCCAAGCGTGAAGCCGCTTGCCGGCTAGCGTGGAGGGCCGCAGAGACCAGGGAGAAGCGACTGTTTACTAAAAACACAGGTCCGTGCGAAGTCGCAAGACGATGTATACGGACTGACGCCTGCCCGGTGCTGGAAGGTTAAGAGGACGGGTCAGCCCCCTTGGGGGCGAAGCTCAGAATTTAAGCCCCAGTAAACGGCGGTGGTAACTATAACCATCCTAAGGTAGCGAAATTCCTTGTCGGGTAAGTTCCGACCTGCACGAATGGCGTAACGACTTCTCCGCTGTCTCAACCGCGAACTCGGCGAAATTGCACTACGAGTAAAGATGCTCGTTACGCGCAGCAGGACGGAAAGACCCCGGGACCTTTACTATAGCTTGGTATTGGTGTTCGGTGCGGCTTGTGTAGGATAGGTGGGAGACGGTGAAGCGCACGCGCCAGCGTGTGTGGAGTCAACGTTGAAATACCACTCTGGTCGCTCTGGACTCCTAACCTCGGTCCGTGATCCGGATCAGGGACAGTGCCTGGTGGGTAGTTTAACTGGGGCGGTTGCCTCCTAAAATGTAACGGAGGCGCTCAAAGGTTCCCTCAGCCTGGTTGGCAATCAGGTGGCGAGTGCAAGTGCACAAGGGAGCTTGACTGTGAGACTGACAGGTCGAGCAGGGACGAAAGTCGGAACTAGTGATCCGGCGGTGGCTTGTGGAAGCGCCGTCGCTCAACGGATAAAAGGTACCCCGGGGATAACAGGCTGATCTTGCCCAAGAGTCCATATCGACGGCATGGTTTGGCACCTCGATGTCGGCTCGTCGCATCCTGGGGCTGGAGTAGGTCCCAAGGGTTGGGCTGTTCGCCCATTAAAGCGGTACGCGAGCTGGGTTTAGAACGTCGTGAGACAGTTCGGTCCCTATCCGCTGCGCGCGCAGGAAACTTGAGAAGGGCTGTCCCTAGTACGAGAGGACCGGGACGGACGAACCTCTGGTGTGCCAGTTGTTCCGCCAGGAGCACCGCTGGTTAGCTACGTTCGGAAGGGATAACCGCTGAAAGCATCTAAGCGGGAAGCCTGCTTCAAGATGAGGTTTCCAACCCCGTATGGGGGAGAGGCACCCAGCTAGACCACTGGGTAGATAGGCCGGATGTGGAAGCGGGGACCAAAGACCCGTGGAGCTGACCGGTACTAATCAGCCGACAACTTACCAACAACATGTCATGTTTCGCGTCCACTGTGCGGTTCTAGAGCCACCGGCACACCCACCCCCGGGACACACACCCCGGAGGGCAGGGCCCCGAACAGGTTCATAGAGTTACGGCGGTCATAGCGAAGGGGAAACGCCCGGTCCCATTCCGAACCCGGAAGCTAAGCCCTTCAGCGCCGATGGTACTGCCCTGGTGACGGGGTGGGAGAGTAGGACGCCGCCGAACACCCATTCAACCGAAGGCCACCCCACCCGGGGTGGCCTTCGGCATATCCGCACCCGGGCGCTGTCCCGCCTTACGAGCCGCTGAGGGCGTACCGGCATGCCCCGTAGAATGTCGGCATGTCCACCATCTCCCGTGACGAGGTCGCGCGCGTCGCGTCGCTCGCCCGCATCGACCTGTCGGAGGCGGAGCTCGACCGTCTCGCGGGCGAGCTCGACGTGATCGTCGCCGCCATCGCCCAGGTCAGCGAGGTCGCGACGCCGGACGTCCCGGCGACCAGCCATCCGCTTCCACTCGTCAACGTGTTCCGTGACGACGTGCCGGAGCCGCCGCTGCCCGTCGAGGACGTGCTCGCAGGCGCTCCGTCGGCTGAGGACGGCCGGTTCATGGTGCCCCAGATCCTCGGGGAGGAGTGAGATGACGGACGATCTGACGCGGCTCACGGCCGCGGACCTCGCCGCGCGCCTCGCGGCCCGCGAAGTTTCGAGCGTCGAAGCCACTCAGGCTCACCTGGACCGCATCGCGGCCGTGGACGGCGCGGTGCACGCGTTCCTGCACGTGAGCTCCGACGAGGCCCTCGCCGCGGCGCGGGACGTCGACTCACGTCGCGCCGCCGGTGACGACCTCCATCCGCTGGCAGGGGTGCCGATCGCGGTCAAGGACGTCGTGGTCACCAAGGGGATCCCGACGACCGCCGGTTCGCGGATCCTCGAGGGCTGGGTGCCGCCGTACGACGCGACGCTCGTGGAGCGCCTCAAGGCGGCGGGGCTGCCGATCCTCGGCAAGACGAACATGGACGAGTTCGCGATGGGCTCGTCGACCGAGCACTCGGCGTACGGCCAGACCCACAACCCGTGGGACCTCGAGCGGATCCCGGGTGGTTCCGGCGGTGGGTCCGCTGCCGCCGTGGCGGCGTTCGAGGCACCGCTCGCGATCGGCACCGACACGGGGGGCTCGATCCGTCAGCCGGGCGCGGTCACGGGCACCGTCGGATCCAAGCCCACCTACGGCGGGGTCTCGCGCTACGGGCTCATCGCCATGGCGTCCTCGCTCGACCAGGCCGGTCCCGTGACCCGTTCCGTGCTCGACGCCGCGTTGCTGCACGAGCTGATCGGCGGTCACGACCACCGGGACTCCACGTCGATCGCGGAGCCCGTGGCTCCGCTGGCGGACGCGGCCCGACAGGGCGCGCTGGGCGACCTCACGGGCGTCCGCGTCGGTGTCGTCACCGAGCTGGGCGGCGAGGGCTACCAGGCCGGCGTGCGCGCACGCTTCGAGGAGGGCCTCGACCTCCTGCGGGCGGCGGGCGCCGAGATCGTCGAGGTCTCGTGCCCGCACTTCGTCTACGCGCTGGGCGCCTACTACCTCATCATGCCGAGCGAGGCTTCGAGCAACCTCGCGAAGTTCGACGGCATGCGCTTCGGACTGCGCGTGGAGCCGTCCGAGGGTCCCGTGACCGCCGAGCGCGTCATGTCCGCGACCCGCGGCGCCGGGTTCGGGGACGAGGTCAAGCGTCGCGTGATCCTCGGCACCTATGCGCTGTCCGCGGGCTACTACGACGCGTACTACGGCAGCGCGCAGAAGGTTCGTACGCTGATCCAGCGTGACTTCGCAGCGGCGTTCGCGCAGGCGGACGTCCTCGTCTCGCCCACCGCACCGACCACGGCGTTCAAGCTCGGTGAGAAGCTCGACGACCCGCTGGCGATGTACCTCAACGACGTCGCGACCATCCCCGCGAACCTCGCCGGGGTGCCGGGGATGTCGATCCCGTCGGGCCTGTCCGACGACGGCCTGCCGGTCGGCTTCCAGGTCCTCGCGCCCGCGAAGGCGGACGACCGCATGTACCGCGTGGGCGCGGCCCTGGAGGCTGCGCTGGAGAACGTCTGGGGCGGGCCTCTGCTCGCGCAGGCCCCCGAGCTGGAGGTGGCGCGATGACCACGACGTACGAGACCCTCGTCGACTATACGGACGCCGTCGAGCGGTACGACCCGGTGCTCGGCATCGAGGTGCACGTCGAGCTCGGCACCCGCACCAAGATGTTCTGCCCGGCCGAGGTGGAGTTCGGCGGCGAGCCGAACACGCAGACGACACCCGTGTCGCTCGGTCTCCCCGGTGCGCTCCCGGTGGTGAACGGCAAGGCCGTCGAGTATGCGATCCGGATCGGGCTCGCGCTCAACTGCGGTATCGCCGAGACCTGCCGGTTCGCGCGCAAGAACTACTTCTACCCGGACGTGCCGAAGAACTTCCAGACGTCGCAGTACGACGAGCCGATCGCCCACGACGGCTGGCTCGACGTCGAGCTCGAGGACGGGACCGTGTTCCGTGTCGAGATCGAGCGCGCGCACATGGAGGAGGACGCCGGCAAGAACACCCACGTGGGCGGCGCCGCAGGACGCATCCACGGCGCCGAGTACTCCCTCGTCGACTACAACCGTGCGGGAATCCCGCTCGTCGAGATCGTCACGCGACCGATCGAGGGTGCGGGGGAGCGCGCGCCGGAGGTCGCTCGGGCCTACGTCCAGACGCTGCGTGACATCTTCCGGGCGCTCGACGTGTCCGAAGCGCGCATGGAGCGTGGCAACGTCCGTGCCGACGTCAACGTCTCGCTCCGCCCGACGCCTGAGAGCCCGCTCGGCACACGGACCGAGACCAAGAACGTCAACTCGTTCCGGTCGGTCGAGCGCGCGGTCCGGTACGAGATCTCGCGCCAGGCGGGAGTGCTCGACGCCGGGGGCAGGGTGATCCAGGAGACGCGCCACTGGCACGAGGACACCGGCGAGACGACGTCGGGCCGCGTGAAGTCCGACGCCGAGGACTACCGGTACTTCCCGGAGCCCGACCTGGTGCCCGTCGCTCCGAGCCGTGACTGGGTCGAGGAGATCCGGGCGTCGCTGCCGGAGCTGCCGGCCGCGCGTCGTCGGCGGCTGCAGGGCGAATGGGCGTACACCGACCTGGAGATGCGCGACGTCGTGAACGCAGGCGCGGTCGACATCATCGAGGCGACCGTCGCCGCGGGCGCGAGCCCCGCGGGCGCCCGCAAGTGGTGGATGGCCGAGCTGGGGCGCCGCGCGAAGGAGCAGGAGGTCGAGCTGGAGCAGCTTCCCGTGACCCCGGCCCAGGTCGCCGAGCTCCAGGGTCTCGTCGATGCCGGCCGGATCAACGACAAGCTCGCGCGCCAGGTGCTCGACGGCGTTCTCGCGGGCGAGGGGGACCCCGAGGCGGTCGTCGTCGCGCGCGGGCTCGAGGTCGTGTCGGACGACGGCGCGCTCCTGGCCGCGATCGACGACGCGCTCGCCGCCCAGCCGGACATCGCGGAGAAGATCCGCGGCGGCAACCTGGGGCCGGTCGGCGCGATCATCGGCGCGGTCATGAAGGCCACGCGTGGCCAGGCGGACGCCGGTCGCGTGCGTGAGCTGGTGCTCGAGCGGGTTCGCTGACGGGGGAGGTCGTATGACGCGGGGGCCCGTGCTCCACGGGGAGATGGTCAGGCTGCGGCCGATCGAGGCGCGTGACGCGTCGCGGCTGTGGGACGCGGTCCAGGATCCGGAGTCGCTGCGCCTCACGGGCACGACGGCGACGTTCGCGCGCGAGGAGATCGACGTGTGGGCGGCCGAGGTGGCGGACCGCCCGGACCGGTACGACTGGGCGATCACGTCGGGCGCGGTCCGTGACGGGCATCCCGTGTCGGACGACCTGCTCGGCGAGATCGTGCTGAACCAGCTCGACGACTCGGCCCGGTCGGCGAACCTGCGCCTCCAGCTCCTGCCGAACTATCGAGGTCGCGGCTACGGGCGAGAGGCCATCTTCGAGGTCCTTCGCTACGCGTTCGATGGTTCGGCCGACGACGACGGCCCGCGGCTGCACCGGGTCGGCCTGGACGTCCTGAGCATCAACCCGCGGGCACGAGCGCTCTACGAGTCCCTGGGCTTCCGCGAGGAGGGCCGGTTGCGTGACGTCTATCGGGACGGCGACCGGTGGGCGGACGCGATCGTGATGAGCATCCTCGAGGACGAGTTCCGCGCCTCCGTCTGAGCGATCACCGTTCTCCCTGCCCAGGCGGGGGCGTCGCGTAGCGGGGGACAGGCGGCGGCCCCGTCCCTAGGCTGGCGAGCATGGCGGACTTCGACATCAAGCCCCGCTCGCGCCAGGTCACGGACGGGATCGAGGCGACGGCCTCGCGGGGGATGCTGCGCGCCGTCGGCATGGGCGACGACGACTTCGCCAAGCCGCAGATCGGCGTCGCATCGTCGTGGAACGAGATCACGCCGTGCAACCTGTCGCTCGACCGGCTCGCACAGGGCGCCAAGGAGGGTGTGCACGCCGCCGGCGGGTACCCGCTCGAGTTCGGCACGATCTCCGTCTCGGACGGCATCTCGATGGGCCACGAGGGCATGCACTTCTCGCTCGTCAGCCGCGACATCATCGCCGACTCCGTGGAGACGGTCATGTCGGCCGAACGGCTCGACGGGTCGGTGCTGCTCGCGGGCTGCGACAAGTCGCTGCCCGGCATGCTCATGGCGGCGGCGCGGCTCGACCTGGCGAGCGTGTTCCTGTACGCGGGCACGATCGCGCCCGGCTGGGCCAAGCTCGAGGACGGCAGCGAGAAGCAGGTGACGCTGATCGACGCGTTCGAGGCGGTCGGCGCGTGCGCACGCGGGCTGCTGAGCGAGCGCGACCTCGGCGCGATCGAGCGTGCCGTCTGCCCCGGCGAGGGCGCGTGCGGCGGCATGTACACGGCGAACACCATGGCGTCGGTCGCGGAGGCCATGGGGATGTCGCTGCCCGGGTCGGCTGCGCCGCCGTCGGCGGACCGCCGCCGTGACCAGTTCGCGCACCGCTCGGGCGAGGCGGTCGTCGAGCTGCTGCGGCAGGGCATCACGGCGCGCGACATCATGACGAAGGACGCGTTCGAGAACGCGATCGCGGTGGTGATGGCGTTCGGCGGCTCGACGAACGCGGTGCTGCACCTGCTCGCGATCGCGCACGAGGCCGACGTCGACCTCACGCTCGCGGACTTCGACCGGATCGGCTCCGACGTCCCGCACCTGTCGGACGTCAAACCGTTCGGGCGGTACGTCATGAACGACGTCGACCGGATCGGTGGCGTGCCCGTCGTCATGAAGGCCCTGCTCGACGCGGGGCTGATCCACGGTGACGCCCTCACCGTGACGGGCAGGACGGTCGCCGAGAACCTCGAGGCGATCGACCCGCCCGACCCCGACGGCAAGGTGCTGCGCGCGCTCGACGACCCCATCCACCGCACCGGCGGCATCACGATCCTCGGCGGTTCGCTCGCACCCGACGGCGCCGTCGTGAAGTCCGCCGGGTTCGACTCGGACGTCTTCGAGGGGGCCGCGCGCGTGTTCGAGCGCGAGCGGGCGGCGCTCGACGCGCTGGAGGACGGCACGATCCAGGCCGGCGACGTCGTGGTGATCCGGTACGAGGGACCCAAGGGCGGGCCGGGGATGCGCGAGATGCTCGCCATCACCGGAGCGATCAAGGGTGCGGGCCTCGGCAAGGACGTCCTGCTCATCACGGACGGCCGCTTCTCGGGCGGCACCACGGGGCTGTGCGTGGGCCACATCGCGCCGGAGGCTGTCGACGGGGGGCCGATCGCTCTCGTGCGGGACGGCGACCGGGTGCGTCTCGATGTGGCGAGCAAGACGCTCGAGCTCCTCGTGGACGACGGCGAGCTCGCCGCCCGGCGGGAGCACTGGGAGCCCGTGCCGCACAGATACACACGGGGGGTCCTCGCCAAGTACACGAAGCTCGTCCAGTCGGCGTCGCGCGGGGCGATCCTGGAGTAGCCCGGGCTGCCGCGCGAGACCGCGGGAGCCACGGGCGTCCAGCACGTGAGACGTCCGCACCCGGCGTGTGACATCCGAGGGGGATCGGCGTACGGTGAAGCCGTGCAGACGAACCTCCTCGTAGTACTTCCTGAGCGCGCCGGCTGAGGCCACCGCACAGGTCTCGTCAGCGCGCACCCCTCGAAGCACCCGTGGACTCGGGCCGAGGGGTTTTTTCATGCCGCCGTACCCCGCCGATCACAGGAGACACGATGGTCCAGGGCCCCATCCCGGCACCGCCGCGCCAGGCGACGCCGTCGCCCGTGCGCCCCTCCGCTCGCCCCGCCACGGCGAAGCCCGCCCGCCCGGCGGCCCGCAAGGTAGCCGGCGAGGGCGTCGGCCAGGTCGCCGACGGCCCGCGCGTCGCACCGGTCGAGGTCACGGGTGCGGAGTCGATCGTGCGGTCCCTCGAGGCGGTCGGCGTCGACACCGTGTTCGGCATCCCCGGCGGTGCGATCCTTCCGCTGTACGACCCGCTCATGGACTCTCAGAAGCTCCGCCACATCCTCGTGCGCCACGAGCAGGGCGGCGGCCACGCGGCCTCCGGCTACGCCCACGCGTCCGGGAAGGTCGGCGTCTGCATGGCCACCTCCGGGCCGGGTGCCACGAACCTCGTGACGCCCATCGCGGACGCGAACATCGACTCGATCCCGATGGTCGCCATCACGGGGCAGGTCGCGGCGTCGTCGATCGGCACGGACGCGTTCCAGGAGGCCGACATCGTCGGCATCACGATGCCCGTCACGAAGCACAACTACCTCGTGACCGACCCCGCCGACATCCCGCGGACCATCGCCGAGGCGTTCCACATCGCGCGGACCGGGCGTCCCGGCCCGGTGCTCGTCGACATCGCGAAGTCCGCGATGCAGGCGACCACCACCTTCTCGTGGCCGCAGGATCTCGACCTGCCCGGATACCACCCGGTCACCAAGCCTCACTCGAAGCAGATCCGCGAGGCCGCGAAGCTCCTGGCCACGGCCCGCAAGCCGGTGCTCTACGTGGGCGGCGGCGTCGTGAGGGCGGACGCGTCCGCCGAGCTGCGGCGGCTCGTCGACCTGTCGGGGGCTCCCGCCGTCACGACGCTCATGGCTCGCGGGGCGCTGCCCGACTCGCACCCGCAGAACCTCGGCATGCCCGGCATGCACGGCACGGTGCCCGCCGTGGCCGCGCTCCAGCAGGCGGACCTCGTGGTCGCCCTGGGAGCTCGCTTCGACGACCGCGTCACCGGCCGGCTCGACTCGTTCGCGCCGAACGCCGTCGTCGTCCACGCCGACATCGACCCCGCCGAGATCGGCAAGAACCGCGCCGTCGACGTGCCCATCGTCGGTGACCTGCGCGAGGTGCTCGCCGACCTCCTGCCCGAGCTCGCGCGCGAGCAGGAGACCCACGGCAAGCCCGACGTCGAGGCCTGGTGGCAGCTCATCGACGGCTGGCGCGAGTCCTTCCCGCTCGGCTACACCGAGCCCGAGGACGGCCTGCTCGCGCCGCAGTACGTGATCGAGCGGATCGGCGCCGTCTCCGGCCCCGAGTCCGTCTACGTCGGCGGCGTCGGACAGCACCAGATGTGGGCCGCGCAGTTCATCCGGTACGAGCACCCGCGCACGTGGATCAACTCCGGCGGGCTCGGCACCATGGGCTACTCGGTGCCCGCCGCCATGGGCGCCAAGGTCGCGCGCCCCGACGCCACCGTGTGGGCGATCGACGGTGACGGCTGCTTCCAGATGACCAACCAGGAGCTCGCGACCTGCGTCATCAACGAGATCCCCATCAAGGTCGCCGTCGTCAACAACTCGTCGCTCGGCATGGTCCGGCAGTGGCAGACCCTCTTCTACAACGAGCGGTACTCCAACACCGACCTGCACACCGGCCACGGCACCCGCCGCGTCCCCGACTTCGTCAAGATGGCCGACGCCTACGGGTGCGTCGGGCTGCGGTGCGAGACCAAGGCCGACGTCGACGCCACCATCAAGCGGGCCCTCGAGATCGACGACCAGCCCGTCGTCGTCGACTTCACCGTGTCGCGCGACGCGATGGTCTGGCCCATGGTCGCCGCCGGCGTCTCCAACGACGACATCCAGTACGCCCGCGGCATCTCGCCGTCGTGGGACCGCGACGACGACTGACCGAGCCCGAGGAGACAGAAGACATGAGCAGGCACACCCTCTCGGTGCTCGTCGAGAACAAGCCCGGCGTGCTCACGCGCGTCGCCGGCCTCTTCGCGCGCCGCGCGTTCAACATCCACTCGCTCGCCGTCGGCCCGACCGAGCACGACGACATCTCCCGCGTGACCGTCGTCGTCGACGTCGAGGACCACCCTCTCGAGCAGGTCACCAAGCAGCTCAACAAGCTCGTCAACGTCATCAAGATCGTCGAGCTCGAATCCGTGGCCTCCGTGCAGCGCGAGCTGCTGCTGGTCAAGGTCCGCGCCGACGCCGGCACCCGTACCGCCGTCCTCGAGGTCGTCCAGCTCTTCCGTGCCAAGATCGTCGACGTGCACCCCGAGGCCGTCGTCGTCGAGGCCACCGGCACCTCCGACAAGCTCGAGGCGCTCCTCACGGCGCTCGAGCCGTACGGCATCCGTGAGATCGTGCAGTCCGGCGCCGTCGCCATCGGCCGCGGCCCGCGCTCCATCACCGACCGCGCGCTCGAGCGCGTGGCCCGCACCGCCTGACCTTCCCTTCCCCAGACCCAACGAAGAATCCCACCAAGGAGAACCACCGTGGCTGAGCTGTTCTACGACGACGACGCCGACCTGTCCATCATCCAGAGCAAGAAGGTCGCCGTCATCGGTTACGGCAGCCAGGGGCACGCCCACGCGCTCAACCTCCGTGACTCCGGCGTCGACGTCACCATCGGCCTGCGCGAGGGCTCCTCCTCACGCGAGAAGGCCGAGAACGAGGGCCTCAAGGTCCTCACCGTCGCCGAGGCCGTCAAGCAGGCCGACGTCGTCATGATCCTCGCGCCCGACCAGGCCCAGCGCGGTCTGTACGCCAGCGAGATCGAGCCCAACCTCAAGTCCGACGCCGCGCTCTTCTTCGCGCACGGCTTCAACATCCGGTTCGGCTACATCAAGCCCGGCGCCGGTCACGACGTCGCCATGGTCGCCCCCAAGGGCCCCGGCCACCTCGTGCGCCGCGAGTACGTCGACGGCCGCGGCGTGCCCGTGATCGTCGCCGTCGAGCAGGACGCCTCCGGCCAGGCCTGGGCGCTCGCCCTGTCCTACGCCAAGGCCATCGGCGGCCTGCGCGCGGCCGGCATCAAGACGACCTTCACCGAGGAGACCGAGTCCGACCTCTTCGGCGAGCAGGCGGTCCTCTGCGGCGGCGCGTCGCAGCTCGTCCAGTACGGTTTCGAGACCCTCACGGAGGCCGGCTACCAGCCCGAGGTCGCCTACTTCGAGGTCCTCCACGAGCTCAAGCTCATCGTCGACCTCATGATCGAGGGCGGCATCGCCAAGCAGCGGTGGTCCGTCTCCGACACCGCCGAGTACGGCGACTACGTCTCCGGCCCGCGCGTCATCGACCCGCACGTCAAGGAGAACATGAAGGCCGTCCTCGCCGACATCCAGTCCGGCGCGTTCGCCGAGCGCTTCATCGCCGACCAGGACGCCGGCGCCCCCGAGTTCAAGGAGCTCCGCGCCAAGGGCGAGGCGCACCCGATCGAGGCGACCGGCCGCGAGCTGCGCAAGATGTTCGCCTGGGTCAAGCCGTCCGACTCGGACTACGTCGAGGGCTCGGCCGCGCGCTGATCCTCGGTAGCGTCGCCCGCGTCGGGTGACGTCCGGCAGGCGAGGGGGAAACCCTTCGCGCGATCTACCATCCGGCCGCTCGTGCCTCGCGGCCTCCCGCCAGGCCCGCCACGATCGCGCGAAGGGTTTCCCCCTCGCCTGCCTCTTCCGTTCTCGTCCCTTCGGGCGTCGCCTGCCCGACGACGGCGCTCGGCCGTGGTCTCGTCGTCGTCCGTGTCGGTCGTGGGTGCGCTGAGAGGTGGTGGCTGGTGGATTCGTGGACGGAACCGCACTGGGGCTCGTCGGCGCTGGTCGTGGTCGACGTGCAGGTGGACTTCGTCGAGGGCGGGGCCATGCCCGTCGGCGGGACGCGGGCCGTCGTGCCCGCGCTCGAGCGGCTCGTCGAGGCGTACCGGCGGGCCGGGCTGCCCGTGGTGCACGTCGTGCGGATCTACGACGGGGACGACGTCGACCTGGTGCGTCGTGAGGCGATCGCCGGTGGAGCGCCCGTCGTGCGGCCCGGGACGCCCGGTTCCGAGCTGCTCGAGGAGCTCGTGCCCGGCGGGGCCGGCCGGCTCGACGCCGAACTGCTGCTGAGCGGGGAGGCTCAGGAGCTCGGGCCGCGGGAGGTCGCGCTCTGGAAGCCCCGGTGGTCGGCGTTCTACCGCACGCCGCTCGAGGAGCTGCTGCGCGGCTGGGACGTGGACACGGTCGTCGTCGCGGGCTGCAACTTCCCCAACTGTCCCCGCGCGACCATCATCGACGCCTCGCAGCGAGACCTGCGTGTCGTCGTCGTGGACGACGCGACGTCCCAGGTGACCGACGAGGGGCTCCGGCAGGTCGGGGCGCTCGGAGTCACCGTCGCCTCGGTCGAGGAGGTCGTCGGCGCCGTCGAGCAGGTCGCTCCGGTGGCGTGCGAGCACGACCGGGCGCAGGCCGAGGCGGTGCTCGCGTACTGGGAGCGCGCGCGGCTCAGGGCGCGCGTCGGGCAGCTCGACGTCGTCACCGGCAAGACCGTCGCCTCGGCCGTGCCGCCGCCCGCCTGGTCGTTCGGCGACAGCCCCCGCCTCGCCGACGAGCTGCTGGCGCTCGTCCTCGCCGGGCGCAAGACCGCGACGTCGTCGTCCCTGCCCGAGTACGAGGCCGGCGGCGAGCCGCTCCCGCGGGTCGGCGAGCTGTCCATCCTGCTCGACGGCACAGGCCGGCCACGCGCGCTGATCCGGACCACGCACGTCGAGACGGTGCCGTTCGGCCAGGTCACGGCGGAGTTCGCGGCGGCCGAGGGCGAGGGCGACCGGTCCCTGGAGTCCTGGCGGGACGAGCACCGACGCTACTTCCGGCGCGTGCTCGGCTCCGAGGGTTTCGACGACGCGACGCCCGTGGTGTGCGAGCGTTTCGAGCTCCTCGACCCCACGTGGTCGCTCGAACGCACCCTCACGACCCCCTGACGGTCAGACTGTGAGACGGTTGTCCGGCATGCGGCCCGGAGGCCGTACCCTGGCGGGCATGACGCGCACTCCCGACTCGATCCGCCTGGCCGTCGTGGCCGGGGACGGGATCGGCACCGAGGTCGTCGAGCAGGGCCTGCGGGTCCTCGACGCCGCCCTCGCCGGCACCGACGTGAAGGTTCAGCCCACCGAGTTCGACCTCGGCGCCCGTCGCTGGCACGCGACCGGCGAGACGCTGAGCGACGCCGATCTCGCGAGCATCCGCGAGCACGACGCGATCCTCCTCGGCGCGATCGGCGACCCGAGCGTGCCCTCGGGCGTCCTCGAGCGGGGCCTGCTCCTCAAGCTGCGCTTCAGCCTCGACCACTACGTCAACCTCCGGCCGTCCAAGCTGTACCAGGGTGTGCGCTCGCCGCTCGCCGACCCGGGCGAGATCGACTTCGTCGTCGTGCGCGAGGGTACCGAGGGGCCGTACACCGGCAACGGTGGTGCGCTGCGCGTCGGGACGCCGCACGAGGTCGCGACCGAGGTCTCCGTCAACACCGCGTTCGGCATCGAGCGCGTCGTGCGCAACGCCTTCGAGCGCGCTCAGGCGCGGCCGCGCAAGCACCTCACGCTCGTGCACAAGCACAACGTCCTCGTGCACGCCGGGCACCTGTGGCGCCGGACCGTCGAGGCCGTCAACGCCGACTTCCCCGACGTCACCACGGACTACCTGCACGTCGACGCGGCCACGATCTTCCTCACCACGAAGCCGTCGCGCTTCGACGTGATCGTCACGGACAACCTGTTCGGCGACATCATCACGGACCAGGCTGCTGCCATCATCGGCGGCATCGGACTCGCAGCCTCCGCGAACATCAACCCGGACCGCGACGCCGACGGGAGCTTCGTCGCGCCGTCGATGTTCGAGCCCGTGCACGGCTCGGCCCCGGACATCGCGGGCCAGGGCAAGGCGGACCCGACCGCCACCGTCGCCTCGGTCGCGCTCCTCCTCGACCACCTCGGGTTCAGCGAGCAGTCGCGGGCCGTCGAGGCCGCTGTCGCGGCCGACCTGGCTGAGCGGGGCGATCGAGTACGGTCGACGGCCGAGGTGGGCGGCGACCTCGCCGCACGCGTCGCCGGCTGACCCGCCGCCCCGCGGGTCTCCGTCCGTCACCTGCCCCTCGGCCGTCTTCACCGGTAGATTCGTCTCAGCCAGTGAAAGGCCTGGAACCATGAGCATCACCACTGCCGTCGACGCGTTCGACATCCGTCTGACCGACACGCCCACGCCCGACGCCGACCGTGAGGCCGCGCTCGCAGCACCCAAGTTCGGCACGGCCTTCAGCGACCACATGGCGCGCGTGAGCTGGACTGCCTCCGACGGGTGGCACGACCGGCGCGTCGAGAAGTACGGCCCGCTGCAGCTCGACCCGGCGACCGCCGTCCTGCACTACGCCCAGGAGATCTTCGAAGGTCTCAAGGCGTACCGGCACGCGGACGGCTCGGTCTGGACGTTCCGGCCCGAGGCCAACGCGGAGCGGTTTCAGAGGTCCGCGCACCGGCTCGCGCTGCCGCCACTGTCCACCGAGGACTTCGTCGGGTCGATCGAGGCGCTCGTGCGGACCGACGTCGACTGGATCCCGGGCGGAGAGGAGACGAGCCTCTACCTGCGGCCGTTCATGTACGCGTCCGAGGCGTTCCTCGGGGTGCGGCCGTCGCTCGAGGTCGAGTACCTCGTCATCGCGAGCCCCGTCGGGCCGTACTTCGCGGGCGGGGTGAAGCCGGTCTCGATCTGGGTCGCCCAGGACTACCACCGCGCGGGCGCCGGGGGCACGGGTGCGGCGAAGTGCGGCGGCAACTACGCCGCGAGCCTGCTCCCGCAGCAGGAGGCGTACGAGAAGGGCTGCGAGCAGGTCTGCTTCCTCGACGCGACCACGAACACCGCCCTCGACGAGCTCGGCGGCATGAACGTGTTTGTCGTGCGCGCCGACGGGACCGTCGAGACCCCTGAGCTCACGGGGTCGATCCTCGAGGGCGTGACGCGGTCGTCGATCCTGCAGCTCCTCGCCGACCGCGGTCACGCCGTCGTCGAGAAGCGCATCCTCCTCGACGAGCTCCTCGCCGGGCTCGCGGACGGCTCGGTCTCCGAGGTGTTCGCGTGCGGCACCGCAGCCGTCATCACGCCGATCGGCCGGCTCGCGGGGGAGGGCTTCGACGTGACGATCGGCGGCGGAGTGGCCGGCGAGGTCACGACCGCGATCCGCGACCAGCTCACGGACATCCAGTACGGCCGCGCCGCCGACCGCTACGGCTGGCTGCACAGGCTCGTCTGAGCCGACCTCCTCCCCGAACGGCCGACGCCCCGCCCACCTCTGTCGCGGGCGCCGGCCGTTCTCGGGATCACCCGTCGAGACGACGGGCCAGCGGCAGGCGCGAGCGCGTGACCAGCCACGCCGCCGCAGCCCCGAGCAGCGGGATCGCGACGACGAGCGCCGCGACCCACAGCCACGGCACGTCGATCATCCAGCGCGGGTCGACGGCGTCGCCCCGCTCGCGCTGCGAAAGCACGAGCGTGGCCCCGATGACCAGGCCCGTCCCCGCCCCCAGCACGACACCGGTCACGGTGATCACCGCGGACTGCGCGGCCGCGAACCGCCGCCGGGTTTTGGGCGGAACGCCGACCGCCTGGAGGGTCGCGAGGTCGGGCAACGACTCCGTGCCGGCGAGCGCCGTCGCGATCGAGGCCGCCGCGAGCGCGACGATCAGCGCGCCCGCGACGATGAGAAGCTCTGCGAGCCCTTGGCTCCCCGACCACGAGGCATGGCCGGGCTCCACGTAGGCGGACGCGGCGGCGTAGCGGAGCCCGCCGCCCTGGTTCTCGTGCGCGGGGAGGGCAGCCACGAGTGCATGGTCGAGGGAGTTCTGGACTGCGGTGCTCCACGCACCGTCTCTGGCGGGGGCCACGAGCGCGGAGGTGTGGGTACGCAGCCCGAGGTCCTGGGCGACGTCGGTCGGGATGAGGGGCAGGTTCGTGGGCACCCCGATGCCGTCGCCGACCGCGGCGGCGGGAACCGTGACGGTGCGCGAACCGCCTTCGGCCTCAGCATCTTCGATCGAGAGCGTGGCGGTGCCGTCGTCGCCGAGGTCGGTGGGTGAGACGACGACCTTCTTGGCCCGCAGCGCGGCGGCGGCCTTCGACGGTTCGGGGACGCCGAGGAGCTGTAGCAGCTCCAGGGAGGTGCCGTCGTCGACGACGGTGCCTGACGCGGAGAAGGCGTAGGCGACGGTGTCGCCCCGCGTGGCCTTCGGAGGCAGCACCCAGACGGCCGTCGAGCTCGACCCGTCCCCGGTGACCGCCGTCACGGGGCGCAGAGAGCCGGTGACGAGGTCGGCGTCGTCGACCAGTGAGGTGATCGTTGCGACCGCGGCGGGGGTGAGTCCGTGGCCGGGGTCCCCGAGGGTGCCGACGAGGAACGTGCCGGTCGCGGCGTCGGGGACGTAGCTGAGCCGGTCGTGCTGAGCCTGCGACCCGGCGAACACGAGCCCGGCGGTCGCTGCGGCGCACGCGGCGAGGACGGCTGCGACGGCGGGGGCTGTGCGGGCGCGCTGCCTGGCGGCGTCCCGCAGGGCGAGCCGCGTCGTACCGCCGAGCGGGCGGGCCAGGCGGGCGAGGCCACCGACGATCGAGCCGGCGGCGAGGACGAGTCCGATCTCCGCGAGGACGATCCCGGCGACGAGCACCAGCACCTGTCGGCCGGTCACGGCGCCCACGAGGGCGACGACGGTCCCGAGCACGGCGAGCACACCACCCGCGACGGCGGGCCACCGGCGCGGGGGAGGATCGGCGCGTCGCCCAGCGAGCACCAGGACGGGGTCGAGGCGTGAGGCGCGCCGGGCCGGCAACCAGGCCGCCGCGACCGCGATCAAGGTTCCGACCAGGATGAACGCCACCAGCCACGGCCATGGCAGCACGACCTGCGCGGAGGTCCACAGCCGCAGCGCGACGCCCGCCGCACCGGCCCCGATCACCGCGGACGTGAGGGACGCGACTACGCCGATGACGAGACCGCCCGCGAGCACGGTCCGGCGGATCGTTCGTGCGTCCGCGCCTGCGGCGGCGAGCAGGGCGAGGTCGCGGGCCGCGCGCCGCGCACCCACGTGGAAGGCGGGTCCGATCATGAGGATGGCCTGGAGCAGGCCGAGCGCGACGGCCCCCGCGACGACGGCGACGACGTCGGTCGATACCGTCGAGGATTCGTTGTCGGGGAACTTCGCCGCGACGAACTCCTCTGCCTCGGGCGACGGGCGCAGCGCCTCCTGGCGGCTGAACGCCGTCGCCCCGAGGGCGTTGACTCGGCGGACGTCTGCCCAGGTGACCGGCTCGTCGCCGACGACGAGCCACGTGACGGTGGCGTTGCCACCGTCCTCGGAACCGGGCTCGGGCGTCCATGGTGCGAGCTGGCTCGGGACCGCGAGGGGCCCTGCGCTCCCGAAGGCCGCGGCATCGGGCTCGGACCGGCCGAGCAGCGCTCGGACGGTGAAGGTGCCGGCCGGCTTCGTCGAGCGGTGCGACAAGGTGCGGAACGACCCGTTGCCGTCGTAGACCTCGTAGGAGCCGTGGCCGGGGGTCGGGAGTGCGACGGTGACGCGGTCGCCGACCCCGACATGCAGATCGCTCGCCACGCTCCGCGCCAGGGCGATCTCACCCGGGCCGAGGGCGGTCGGCAGGTCGTAGGCGGTGCGGGCGGCCGTCGTCGTGTCGAGCTGGTGGGCCTGGACAGACGTGCGCAGGTCGGGGTTGTCTGCTGCCGCGACTCGGACACCGAACAGGGTCGCTACCGGGACGACCTGGTCGTCCGAGGGCACGGCGCGCGCGAGCGCGGACTCGTACCGGGTGCGGTCGACGGGCGGGTAGGTCGACTGGTCGTCCGGGTCCGTCGGCTTCCGACCGTCGACGAAGAGGTCTCCGGGGATCGAGGAGGCTGCCGCGTCGCTGCCGAACATGTGCTCGTTGGGATCCTGGAACACCTCGACGGGCGAGGAGGTGCTGACCTCGGCCTGGACGGTCGCGTCGCTCCCGAGCCGGGAATCGACCTCGGAGGCCGGTCCGCTCCACGTCGACGAGACGAGCACCGAGGTGGCTGCGCCGAGGCCGGCGGGGAGGGCGACCATGACCGCGACGAGGGCGGTGCGGCCCTTGTGGCGGCGGGCGTCGCGCGAGGCGTACCGCAGTGCGACGCGCCACCGCCCCCGACGCGGCCGACGGCGTCCCTCGGGCGGGTTCGGGCCGCTCACCGGGTCGCGCCTGACTCGTCGCCGGACGCGCTGTCCCGGTCGAGCAGGTCGGCGGGCTCGGCGCGTCGGCCGGTCGAGTCGACGAGCCGGCCGTCCTTGAGGAAGACGGTCCGATCCGCCCAGGCGGCGTGCCGCGCGTCGTGCGTGACGAGCAGTCCGGCCGCGCCGGCGTCGACGCGCTCACGCAGGACCCGCATGACGGCCTCGCCGGTCACGGAGTCGAGCGCACCGGTGGGCTCGTCGGCGAGCAGGAGGCGGCGCGGGCCGACGATGGCGCGGGCGATCGCGACGCGCTGCCGCTGGCCGCCTGACATGTCGTCGGGGAACCGGTCGGCGAGGTCGTCGAGCCCGACGGCGGCGAGCGCCGCCGTCGCCTCGGCGCGGGCGCTGCGCACGGGCACGCCATCGAGCTCGCGGGGGAGCGAGACGTTCTCGACGGCCGTGAGCGCGGGCACGAGGTTGAAGTCCTGGAAGACGAAGCCGACGTGGCGCCGACGCAGGGCGGCGCGGCCCCGTGCGTCGAGCGACGCGACGTCGACGCCCCCGACGACGACCGTGCCGTCGGTCGCGGTGTCGAGGCAGCCGGCGAGGTTGAGCAGCGTGGACTTGCCGGAGCCGGACGGTCCCATGACGGCGACGAGCTCCCCGGGGCCGACGTCGAGGCTGATGGCGTCGAGCGCGCGGACCTCGCCGGCGCCCGTCCCGTGGACGCGGGTGACGCGGTCGAGGCGCAGCAGCACGGGTGCCGCGTCGGCCCTGGAGGGGGAGGCGCCCGACGGGACGGGCGACGACGGGCGGGTGGTCAGGGCGCTCATCGGCGGGCCTTCCTGCTGCGGGGGGTACCGGCGGGAGCTGCCGCGGCCGGGGGTGAGGGGGCCGGGGCGGCGCTGGCGGCGTCGTCGGGCGGGTTCGGGGCGCTCCGCTGCGCGAGGACACGGCCCTCGACGTGGTCGAGCCAGCGCATCTCCGCCTCCGTCTGGAAGACGAGCGAGTCGAGGACGAGCGACCAGGCGAGGTCGGTGCCGGCGACGTCGGCGGGGATCCGTCGCTTGAGACGCGCGTAGTCCTGGAGGGAGCGCATCGTCTCGGTCCGTTGCGTGCGGACGACGGCGTCGACGTCCACGCCCGGGAGCGTCACGGCGAGCGCGAGCTTGATCGCGAGCTCGTCGCGCGCGGGCGCGCCACGCTCGACGGGAGTGGACCACCAGGAGCCGGCCTGCTCACGACCGGTCGCGGTGAGCCGGAACCGTTCGGGCTCGCCGTCGGCGGCCGGCAACGGCTCGACGAGCCCGTCGCGCTGGAGCCGTTGGAGCGTCGTGTACGCCTGGCCGATGTTGAGCGGCCACGTGCCGCCCGTGCGGGTCTCGAACTCCTGGCGGAGCTGGTAGCCGTGCATGGGCTGCTCCTCGAGCAGCGCGAGCAGGGCGTGGCGGATCGACATGGTTCCCCGTCCATCTTGGTTACCGGATAACTACCCGGACGACGGGGCAATGGTTACGTAGTAACTACTGGCGTGTCAAGGATCAGCACGCCGGGTGGCGACCCGGGCTCAGCCGCGCGGCGGGTAGCTCGGCGGGGTGCCGGGGCCGCCTGCGGCGGGGCGGGCGGCCCGGGCCGCCGGGCGGATGGTGCGGGTGGCCACGCCCGCGAGCAGGGACCACGTCGCGACGCCGATCACGAGGTTCACGACGGCGGCGAGCACCGCCCGGTCGAGGTGGCTCGTCCAGGCGAACGGGAGCACCGTGACGAGCGCCGTGGCAAGGACCATCAGCCACCCGAAGAAGCGCTTGGGGCGGGGCGTCGAGACGACGAGCAGGGCGAGCACCGCCGCGGCGAGGATCGCGAAGATCGCGCCGTCGATCGCGAACGCCGCGGTGTGCGAGCCGGTGTTGAACAGATCCGGCGGCGGCACCATGTCCTGGTCGAAGATCCCCTCGATGACGACCACGCCCACCAGCCCGATGAGCGCGGCGACGAGAGCGGTCGCGAGGGCGCCCGCGACGTAGCGACCGCCCTCGAGCGTGAGCTTCGGGTCATAGGGATCCTGGGGCGACGCCGTCGTGAAGTCGGAGGACGGGTCGCCCGAGGGTGTCGGTTGCGCCCCTCCGCCCGGTCGCTGCGGCTGAGGCGGGTAAGGCTGGGTCACGTCGTGCTCCTCCCGTCGGCGTGGTGCCCGGACGTCCCCATCGTGCCCCGGTTCGGGCGGCTTCGCGCCCCGTGCGAGGCCCGGTCAGCGGGGCCTTCCGTACTCGCGGCCGACGTCCACGGACTGGACGCGGGGTGACACAGCCCCGGCTCTGTGGCACCATCGGCCTCGTGACTCACCTGGTTGCGCAGCTCATTCTCACCTAGCGCGTTCGACACACACGTCGAACGCGCTAACCTCCCGCACCCCGGGGGGTTTTTTTGTTGCCGGACCCACCACCGTCCGGCGGCGACGGAACGAGCGCACGGCCCCCACCCCGGGCCGGTCCGAGGCGGCTTGCCGCACCGGACGACCGCGTGACCACGCTCGCCGGTGCCCCGCTCCGCACGGAGCGGGGCCCGGCGACGAACAACCTGACCCCACGCCTGCCGTCGTCTCCCCGGACGACGCCGGGACCGCAGGAAGAGAGCCCCCGATGACCTTCCACGTCTACGACACGACCCTGCGCGACGGTGCGCAGCAGGAGGGGATGAACCTCTCCGTCGCGGACAAGCTCGCGATCGCGCCGCTGCTGGACGAGCTGGGGGTCGGTTTCATCGAGGGCGGCTGGCCGGGCGCGGTACCGAAGGACACGGAGTTCTTCCGGCGCGCCGCCAAGGAGCTGAACCTCAAGAACGCGGTCCTCGCGGCGTTCGGCGCGACCCGCAAGGCCGGCACGCGCGCCGTCGACGATCCCCAGGTGCGGGCGCTCGTCGACTCGGGGGCCCCTGTCGTCGCTCTCGTCGCGAAGTCGGACATCCGCCACGCCGAGCGGGCCCTGCGCACCACGGGCGAGGAGAACCTCGCCATGATCGCCGACACGGTCGCGTTCCTCGTGCGCGAGGGACGCCGCGTCGTCCTGGACGCCGAGCACTTCTTCGACGGGTACCGCTTCGACGCGGCCTACACGCGCTCCGCCGTCCTCGCCGCTCTCGAGGCGGGCGCCGAGGTCGTCGCGCTCTGCGACACCAACGGCGGGATGATCCCGGACTGGGTCGCGGAGATCGTCTCCGAGCTCCGGGAGCACACCGGCGACGGGATCCTCGGCATCCACGCCCACAACGACTCGGGCTGTGCCGTCGCGAACTCGCTCGCCGCCGTCGGGGCCGGTGCCACCCACGTCCAGGGGACGATCAACGGCTACGGGGAGCGGACCGGCAACGCGGACCTCCTCACGATCGTCGCGAACCTCGAGCTCAAGCTCGGACGGGAGCTGCTCGCCGACGGCGGGCTGCGGGAGGCCACGCGGATCGCGCACGCCGTCAGCGAGCTCACGAACATCACGCCCTACGGTCGTCAGCCGTACGTGGGCGCCAGCGCCTTCGCCCACAAGGCGGGTCTGCACGCGAGCGCCATCAAGGTCGACCCCGACCTCTACCAGCACATCGACCCGACGCTCGTCGGGAACGACATGCGGATGCTCATCTCCGACATGGCCGGGCGGGCCTCGATCGAGCTCAAGGGCCGTGAGCTCGGCTTCGACCTCGCCGGGCAGGGCGACGTCCTGGCGCGCGTGACCAACCGGGTCAAGGACTCCGAGGCGCGCGGCTACACCTACGACGCCGCGGACGCGTCGTTCGAGCTGCTCCTGCGCGAGGAGATCGACGGGCAGCTGCCCACGTACTTCCGGATCGAGAGCTGGCGCACGATCGTCGAGACACGACCCGAGGCCCGCGGGGCGGAGAACGCCGACGACGTCGTCGCGACCGCCGAGGCGACCGTCAAGCTCCACACCGGTGCCGAGCGGATCGTCTCCACCGGCGAGGGCAACGGGCCCGTCAACGCGCTCGACCACGCCCTGCGGCAGGCGCTCGTGCGCGTGTATCCCGAGCTCGAGGAATTCGAGCTCATCGACTTCAAGGTGCGCATCCTCGACCAGTCGCACGGCACGGACGCGATCACGCGCGTGCTGATCGAGACGACGGACGGGAACGCGTCGTGGTCGACGGTCGGCGTCGGTCCGAACCTCATCGAGGCCGCGTGGGAGGCCCTGACCAGCTCGACGATCTACGGCCTCATCCACGCAGGCGTCGCCCCCCGCTGACCGCGAAGCAGTCGGGCTGCCCGACTACCTCAGGGTTCGCGCGTGACCTCGAGCTGCACGCGGGTGCCGGCGAGGCGGGCCACCATGTCGTCGAGGAGCGCCGCGGACCGTTCGCCGAAGCCGTCGCCGGCCGTCCCGCGAACCGTCAGGTGGATCCGGACCGGGTAGGACCCGCCGGCCGTCTCGGGGACGATGCCCTTGACCTTGTCGGTCGTCACGGACGTGAGGGTCGCCTGCACGAGCGCACGGAGCTCGCCGCGCGTCGATCCGTCGTCGTCGCCGGCGTCGGTCGCGAGGTCGACGCGCAGCAGACCCGCGCCGTCGTCCCAGACCGGGGCGCTGCCGCCGCGCGGGTACGCGACGACCGCGAGCGGCGCGACGCCCTGGAGCCGCCCCACCAGGTCCTCGGCCTCGTGCCGCGTGTACGGGCCGTAGTCGTCCTCGCAGACCGCGACCTCGAGGCGGACCGACGCACCCCTGGCGCCCTGCGGCATCGAGTGCCCGAACTCGCCCTCCCGGACACCTCGGACGACGCCGAGCACGAGCGTCCCGAGCGCCTCCGCGGTCTCCCGGTCGTCGTCGGGCACGCCCCCGAGCGAGGTGCGCAGGACGACCTCGTTCGTGGAGCCGCGCCAGGTCTCGGTGACGTCGTCGGGCACGGGCGGAAGCTCGACGGGTGCGGCCTCGCGGCGGCCGAACGGGTTCTTCATGCGGACCAGGGTGGCACACGCCACGGCTCCGCCCGGAATCGGCGGCCCACCTCGGGTGTTGGCGACTGAGGAGTGTCGAGGCAGGACGACGAGAGCGGAGCGTGACGTGCGCGGCGAGTACAAGGTCCCCGGGGGCAAGCTGGTGGCGGTCGACGTCGAGACCCGCGAGGGCGCGGGCGGCGGGCAGGACACGGTCATCGCGTCGGCCGCCGTGAGCGGAGACTTCTTCCTCGAGCCCGACGACGCCCTCGAGCTCATCGACGCGGCGCTCGTCGGACGACCGACGGACGCGAGCGTCACCGACCTGGCCCGAGCGGTCCAGGCGGCGCTCGACAGCGCGCCCTACGACGTCGCGCTCGTCGGGTTCGACGCGGAAGCCGTCGCGATCGCCGTCCGTCGTGCGCTCGGGCACGCCACGGGCTGGCAGGACCACGTCTTCGAGGTCGTCCACGAGGTGGCGCAGACGCCCGCCATGCACATGGCGCTGGACCAGGCGCTCGCCGAGTCCGTCGGGCGGGGCGACCGTGGCCCGACGCTGCGGATCTGGGAGTGGGAGCGGCCCGCCGTCGTCATCGGCTCGTTCCAGTCGCTGCGCAACGAGGTCGACGCCGAGGGTGCGGAGAGGCACGGCGTGACCGTCGTGCGACGGGTCTCGGGCGGCGGCGCGATGTTCATCGAACCCGGCAACACCATCACCTACTCGCTCACGGTGCCCGCGTCGCTCGTTGAGGGCCTGAGCTTCGAGCGGTCGTACGCGTTCCTCGACGACTGGGTGCTCGGCGCGCTCGCCGACGTCGGCGTCGAGGCCACCTACCAGCCGCTCAACGACATCGCGTCGGCCAAGGGAAAGATCGGTGGCGCCGCCCAGAAGCGCATGGCCGACGGCACCGTCCTGCACCACGTGACGATGTCCTACGACATCGACGCCGACAAGATGGTCGAGGTGCTGCGGATCGGTCGGGAGAAGCTCTCCGACAAGGGCACCAAGAGCGCGAACAAGCGCGTCGACCCGGTGCGCTCGCAGACCGGTCTGCCGCGCGAGGACGTCATCGAGGCGTTCAAGAAGCACTTCGAGGGCCGGTACCGCACCGTCCCCGGCGAGGTCAGCACCGAGGAGCGGGAGCGCGCCGAGGAGCTCGTCCGGACCAAGTTCGACACCCCGGAGTGGACCGCGCGGGTGCCCTGACCTGCGGGTGCCCTGACCTGCGGGTGCCCTGACCTGCGGTGCCGTGGCCGCGCCGCTACCGTCGGGCTGAGAGCCGGGAGGCCCGGCCGGACGGGGGTGGGTGCGGGTGGACGAGTACTCGTTCGCGGCCAGGCTGACCTGCGAGTTCATCGGGACGGCGATCCTCGTCATCCTCGGCAACGGCACGGTGGCCAACGTCCACCTGCGCGGGTCGAAGGGGTATCACGCCGGCTGGAGCCTCATCGCGATGGGGTACGGGCTGGGCGTGATGATCCCCGTGATGATGTTCGCGGGCGTGTCGGGCGCACAGATCAACCCGGCCATGACGATCGGACTCGCGGCCCTCGGTCACCAGGCGTGGAGCGTCGTGCCCGGGTACGTGGCCGCGCAGATGCTCGGCGCGATGGCCGGGCAGGTCGCCATCGTCACGACGCACAAGCCCTACTACGACCGCACCGAGGACCCCGAGGACATCCTCGCCACGTTCTCGACCATCAACGCGGCCCACTCGCGCTGGAACGGCTTCGCCAACGAGTTCCTGGGGACGATGATCCTCACGTCGGCGGCACTCTCGATCCTCAACAGTCCCGGCTTCGACCACGAGCCGGGCGCCGCGTCGATCGGCGTCGGCTTCCTCGTCTGGGGTCTCGTCGCGGGACTCGGCGGCCCGACCGGCCCGGCCCTCAACCCCGCTCGCGACCTGGGGCCCCGCCTCGTGCACGCCGTGCTGCCGCTCAAGAACAAGGGCGGCTCCGAGTGGGACTACGCCTGGGTGCCGGTCGTGGCGCCGATCGTCGGCGGCCTGGTCGGCGTCGCCGGCTACACGTGGCTGCTCGGCTGAGCGCGCCAGGTCACGCGCGCGCGCCGAAGACGGCCGTGCCGACCCGGACGATCGTCGCCCCCTCGGTGACGGCGAGCTCGAGGTCGCCGCTCATCCCCATCGAGAGCTCGACGGCGCCGGACGTCCCTGCGGCCTGACCGCGGACGTCGTCGCGCAGGTCGCGCAGGCACGCGAAACCCCGGCGCACCGTCGTGTCGTCGGTGGTCCGCGCGCCGATCGTCATGAAGCCGGTCAGGTGGATGCGGGGGAGCGCGGCGACCGCGAGCGCGAGAGCGGCCGCCCGGTCGGGCGAGATCCCCGACTTCGACGACTCGCCGGACACGTTGACCTGGACCATGACGTCGAGGTCGGAGCCGACCGCGACCGCGCGGCGCGACAGACGCTGCGCGAGGCCGAGCGAGTCGACCGTCTCGACGCACGACGCCAGCCCGACGACCGCGTTCACCTTGTTGGACTGGAGGTGCCCGATGAGGTGGGCGCGCAGCCGGCCCGCGGCGACGTCGTCGTGCAGGGCCGGCGCCTTGGCGACGAGCTCTTGGACCCTGTTCTCGCCGACCAGGTCCACGCCCGCCGCGACGGCCGCGAGGACGGCGCTCGCGGGCTGCGTCTTGGTCGCCACGAGCAGCCGGACCGAGGCGGGGTCCCGGCCGGCGTCGGCCGCGGCGCTCGCGATCCGCTCCCGGACCCGCTCGACGTTCGCCACGACCCGGGCCACCAGGTCGGACGGAGGGACGAGGCCCGGTGGACCCGTCGGAGCAAGGTCACGGACGTCGTCGAACATGGCCCGAGTCTAGGAGCCGGACGCCGGATACGCGGCTCGTCGGGGACACTGGGGGCATGAAGACCGTCCTCAACGTGCTCTGGCTCGTGCTGAGCGGGTTCTGGCTCGCGCTCGGCTACGTCGCGGCCGGGATCGTCTGCTGCATCCTCATCGTCACGATCCCCTTCGGGATCGCGTCGTTCCGGATCGCCGGGTACGCGCTGTGGCCCTTCGGCCGGACCATCGTCGACAAGCCCGGCGCGGGTGCCGGCTCCGTGATCGGCAACGTCGTCTGGATCGTCTTCGCGGGGATCTGGCTGGCGATCGGACACGTCGTCAGCGGGATCGCGCTCTGCGTCACGATCATCGGCATCCCGTTCGGGATCGCGAACTTCAAGATGGTCCCGATCTCGCTCGTCCCGCTCGGCAAGGACATCGTCAGCACCGACGCGCTCCGCCAGCCGTACCCCGCCGGCTACCCGTACCCGCCGCAGCGCTGAACGTCGTCAGTCCCGGGCGAGCGGCGCCGTCGTCGCACCCGTGAGGCGCAGCAGGTCCGCGGGGGCCAGCCCGACGTCGAACCCGCGCCTCCCGCCCGACACGTACACGGCGTCGAACGTGAGCGCGGTCTCGTCGAGGACGGTCGTGAGGCGCTGCTTCTGGCCGAGCGGCGAGATCCCGCCGACGACGTAGCCCGTGGCGCGCTCGGCCGCCGCCTGCTCCGCGAGCGCGGCTCTCTTGCCGCCCGCCGCCTTGGCGAGGGCCTTGAGGTCGAGCCTGCGGTCGACCGGCACGATCCCGACGACCAGGCGTCCGTCGACGTCGCTCACGAGGGTCTTGAAGACGCGCGCGGGCTCGACGCCGATCGCCGCCGCCGCCTCCAGCCCGTAGCCGAGGTCCGACGACGGGTCGTGCTCGTACGGGTGCTGCGTGAACGCGACGCCCGCACGCTCCAGCGCGACGACCGCGGGGGTGCCGCCGTGACCAGCACTCTTGCCCGCGGCTCGGGCCTTCTTCGCCATGAACCCATCGTGCCAGGGCGCGGACCGTCGTCAGAGCTGCCCGGCGCGCACGACCTCCAGGACCACCTCGCCGGCCTCGTCGCTCGCCGCCAGATCGACGACGGCGTCCAGCACCCAGTCGTGGTCCCCGTCGGGGTCGTCGAGCACCTGGCGGGCGAACCACGTCCCCGGCGCGAGATCCTCGCCCGACGGCGTCTCGCCCGACTCGACGAGCGTCACCAGGGCGGTCGCGCGGGCGCGCGCGTCGATGCCGATCGCGTCGTCGCCGTACTCCTCGAACATGGGGTCGAGCGCGTCGTGCCAGGCGCTCGCGTTCCAGCCGGACGCGCCGTCGAGCGAGCCCAGCGCGTCCCAGTCCTCGCGGGCCGCGAGCTCGACGCGGCGGAAGAGCGCGTTGCGGACGAGCACCCGCAGGGCCCGCGGGGCTGCCGTCAGGGGGCGCGCGGACCCACTCTCACCCGTGCCGGTGACTGCGGAATCGCCCGCCGCTGCACCCGCGGTGTCCGCGTCGTCGTCGACCGGGTTCGCGAGGCGCTCCCACTCGTCGAGGAGGCTCGAGTCGACGCCGCGCACGAGCTCGCCCAGCCACTCGGTGATCTCGAGGACCTCCTCGGTGCGGTGCTCCTCGGGGACCGTGCGGCGGATGGCCCGGTACGCGTCGGCGAGGTAGCGCAGGACGACGCCCTCGGTCCGGTCGAGCTGATACGTCGAGACGAGCTCGGCGAACGTCATGGCGCGCTCGAGCATGTCCCGCACGACGGACTTGGGTGAGAGCCGCGCGTCGGACACCCACGGGTTGGCGCGGCGATACGTCTCGAACGCCGGCTCGAGGAGCTCGGCGAGCGGTCGCGGCCAGGTGACGTCCTCGAGCGCGGCCATGCGCTCGTCGTAGTCGTAGCCCTCCGCCTTCATCGCGGCGACGGCCTCGCCGCGCGCCTTGAACTGCTGCGCCACGAGCACCTGGCGCGGGTCGTCGAGCGTCGCCTCGATGACGGAGACGACGTCGAGCGGGTACTCCGGGCTCTCCGTGCCCAGCAGGTCCATGGCCGCCAGCGCGAACGGCGAGAGCGGCTGGTCCAGCGCGAAGTCGCGCGGGACGTCGACCGTCAGCCGGACGCTCGGCCGCCAGCCGCGCGGGTCGGCCGGGTCCGGGACGCGCACGCGCTCGACGATCCCTGCGACCCGCAGCGACCGGTAGATCCGGAAGACCTGGCGCACGTGCTCGGCGCGCTGGGTGTCCGTGTCGTGGTTGGCGAGGAGGAGGTGGCGCATCGCGAGCACGGGGTCGTGGGCGTCCGCCGTCCCCGGGGCGTGCGGGTGCTCGGAGCGGGCGAGGACGTTGAGCACCATGCCGTGCGAGACCTTGAAGTGGCTGGTCAGGGGCTCGGGGTCGGCGTCGCGCAGGCGCTCGAAGGTCTTGTCCGTCCAGTTGACCGAGCCCTCTGGTGCCTTCTTGCGGACGATCTTCTTGAGCTTCTTCGGGTCGTCGCCCGCCTTCTCGAGCGCCTTGCGGTTCTCGATCACGTGCTCGGGGGCCATGACGAGCACCTCTCCGACGGTGTCGAACCCTGCGCGTCCGGCCCGGCCCGCGATCTGGTGGAACTCGCGCGCCGTGAGGTGTCGCATGCGCTCGCCGTCGAACTTCACGAGGCTCGTCAGCAGGACTGTGCGGATGGGGACGTTGATCCCCACGCCCAGGGTGTCCGTGCCGCACACAACCTTGAGCAGTCCGCGCTGCGTGAGCCGCTCGACGACGCGGCGGTACTTGGGCAGCATGCCCGCGTGGTGCACGCCGACGCCGTGCCGCAGCAGGCGCGAGAGGGTCCGCCCGAACCCGCTCGTGAACCGGAAGTCGCCGAGCTCGTCCGCGATGGCAGCCTTCTCCTCGCGGGTCGCGAGGTTCATCGACAGCAGGGCCTGCGCCCGCTCGACGGCGGACGCCTGCGTGAAGTGCACCACGTAGACCGGGGCGCGGCGCGTGTGGACGAGCTCGTCGACCACCTCGGTGAGCGGCTCGACGACGTACGAGTAGGTCAGCGGGACCGGCCGCTCCACGCTCGTCACGACGGCGACGTCGCGGCCGCTGCGGCGCTCGAGCTCGTCCGTGAAGCGCGACGTGTCGCCGAGGGTCGCCGACATCAGGACGAACTGGGTGTGCGGGAGCTCGAGGAGCGGGACCTGCCACGCCCAGCCGCGCTGCGGGTCCGCGTAGTAGTGGAACTCGTCCATGACGACCTGGGCGACGGCGGGGTCGTCGGGGTCGCCCGCGCCGTCGCGCAGGGCGATGTTCGCCAGGATCTCCGCGGTGCAGCAGATGATCGGGGCGCCCGGGTTGACCGCCGTGTCGCCCGTCATCATCCCGACGTTCGCGGAGCCGAACGCCGCGACGAGCGCGAAGAACTTCTCGCTCACGAGCGCCTTGAGCGGCGCCGTGTAGTAGGTGCGGCCGCTCGCCACGCCCGCGTGCCGGTCGGCCAGCGCGAAGAACTGCGCGCCCAGCGCGACCAGCGACTTTCCCGAACCCGTCGGCGTCGCGAGGATCACGTGCGACTCCGACGCCAGCTCGATCAGCGCCTCGCTCTGGTGGTCGTACAGGCTCAGGCCCTGGTCCGACGCCCAGGTCGCGAACGCGTCGTAGAGCGCGTCGGCGTCCGGAGCCTCCCCGGACGGCGCGACGTCGGGCAGGAGGTCCGCGAGCGTGGTCACCGGACCATCCTCCCAGGGCCCCGGCCTCGCTTCGGCCCCGCGGTACGTCGAGACGGGCGTGGCTGTTCTTCAGCCCGAGCTCGAAGAACGGGTCTTCCCGTCTCGACGAGCCTGTCGGCGCGTGTCGAGGAGGGTCTCGCAGGCGTCGAGGAGACGCGCCCGCAGGGTGACTGAGCGCTCGGCGAACTCCTGCTGCCGGCGGACGTACTCCGCGCGGCCTTCCGGGGTCTCGATGGCGACCGGAGCGAGCCCGTAGGGCGACACGTCGTAGGGGCTCGCCTGCATGTCGAGCACGCGGACGTCGCGCGCGAGCTCGAACGTGTCGAGCAACAGCTCGCCGGGCACGGCGGGCCCGAGCTTGAGCGCCCACTTGTAGAGATCCATGTTCGCGTGCAGGCAACCCGGCTGCTCGAGGGCCGGCTGGGTCTCGCGCGTCGGGCGCTCTGTGTTGAGGCCGGACGCCTCGGGCGTGAAGAAGCGGTAGGCGTCGAAGTGCGTGCAGCGGATCCGGTGGCTCTCGACGACGGCGTCCGTCCCGTCCCCGCCGAGGCGGAGGGGGAGCGGGTGGCGGGTCGCGCGGCCCGCGGCGTGGTCGCGGTAGACCATGGCCCACTCGTGCAGCCCGAGGCAGCCGAACCGGGCGGGCCGCGAGGCGGTCGCCTCCAGCAGGTCGTGCACGTAGCGGACGGTGTCGCCACGCTCGGCGAGAAAGGCGCGGACGTCGAGCGTGACGCCGTCGGACGTGCTCCGGTACCAGCGCCACGCAGCGCGCTCGGCGTAGGTGGCGAGAGCGACGGGCCCGGCGTCGTCGTCGGGTCGCGCGACGACGACGCCGGGACCCGGGTGCCAACGGCGCAGCTGCGCGGGGCGGGTGGGGTAGTAGGTGAAGAGGAAGTCCTCGATCGCGTGGGTCGTTCCGGCGGCTCGTCGCTCGCGCCAGCCGGCGGTGAGCGCGTCGGCGCGCGTCGCGTGGTCGTCCGCCCGCTCGGCCCAGCGCGCGTGCGGCAGCGCTGTTGCTGCGGTGGAGACGGTGACCGTGGACACCGCTCCAGGATAGGTCGGCACCCCTGTCCCCTCGTCCGGCGACGAATCACGACCACCCCTTGACACACCCTTCACAGGTCTTGGCTTTATCTATGCTTGACTAAAGACTCGACGAGGGGTGGAGCGTCGTCAGGGTTCTTCGCAACGCCTCGCCGCGGGTGCCCTGGCTCGGCTCGGGCTCGACGGGCGGCACCGCGGGCCTCATGGAGAGCGCTCAGGTGGATCCCGTACATGACTCAGACTTTACTCAGCGAAGCCGCGCACACTAGTGGGACGACTGTCCAGTACGGCATGGGAGGAGAGGGATGGCGACGACGACTCGGACGCACGGCGACCGTGTCGCACGCGTGCTCGGCGCCGTCGCGATCGGGCTCGCAGCGCTCGCGCTCGCCACGGGCGTCCCCCTTCCCCGGGTGGCCCTCGTCCTCGGGGTCGCCGCCCTCGCGTGCGCGGGTGTCGCCTGGGCACGCACGGACCGTGCCGACCGGACCGGGCGCCGGCTCGCCATCTGGGGCGTCGTGCTGGCGATCGTCGCAGGGATCGCCGTCGGCGCCTCGCAGTCGGCGTCGTCGAGCACGGTCGGTGCGCCCAGCCCCACCGCGACCGTCGACGACGTCGACGGCGCCGCGACCGACGAGGTCCTCACCGACGGACTGGCGATCGACGTCGGCAAGAGCGCGTCGGTCAGCGCCGCACTCGAGTTCTCCGGCGTCCCTGTGTCGGTCACCAACGTCTCGGCAGGGGGTGAGACGTTCCGGATCGCGCTGGAGGCGCGCGACAGCGACGGCGCGGTCGTCGCGACGGACCGGGTGGCCGTGACCGACCTCGGCAGCGGCGACGAGACGACGGTCTGGGCCTTCCGGGACTCCGGGCTGAGCGTCCAGGCGCTCCACGACGCGACCGTCAGCGTCAGCTCGGTCGAGACGCCCTGACCGCCCCCGTCAGAAGGGCGCGACCTTGCGCGGCGGCGGGAAGATCGAGTCCAGCTCGGCGAGGTCGTCGGACGTGGGCGTCCACGACGCGGCAGCGGCGTTCTGCCGGATCTGGTCCGGGCGGGTCGCGCCCGCGATGACACTCGCGACCTGCGGACGGGAGAGCAGCCAGCCGACGGCGACCTCCAGGTCGGTCAGACCCCGCACCTGCGCGAACGCGTGCAGCCGGGCCAGCTGCTCCCACGGCGCGTGCTCGAGGAGCTCCGGCTTGGAGTGGACGAGACGGCCGTCGTCGGGCCGGGAGCCGTGCGCGTACTTGCCCGTCAGGAGGCCGTTCGCGAGCGGGTAGTAGGGCAGGACGCCGAGGCCGTACGCCTCCGCCGCCGGCAGCACCTCGAGCTCGGCCTTGCGGGCGAGCAGGTTGTACTCGTTCTGCGCCGAGACGAACCGCGTGGTCCCGAGCGAGCGCGCGACGTGCTCGGCGTCGGCGATCTGCCAGCCTGCGCGGTTCGCGTGCCCCACGTAGCGCACCTTCCCGGCCCGGACGACGTCGTCGAGCGCGGCGAGCGTCTCGTCGATCGGGGTCAGGGGGTCGGGGGTGTGGAACTGGTACAGGTCGATCCAGTCCGTCCCGAGCCGGCGCAGCGAGCCATCGACGGCCCGCACGATGTACCGGCGGGAGCCGCGGGCACCGAAGTCCTGGCCGTTCAGGTCCCCGACGCTCATGCCGAACTTCGTCGCCACGACGACGTCGTCGCGGCGCCTCCCGAGCGTCTGGCCCAGGAGCTCCTCCGCGAGGCCAGGGCGCATCCCGTAGTTGTCGGCGACGTCGAAGAACGTGATCCCGGCGTCGATCGCGGCGTCCACGAGGGCCTGCGAACCCTCGACCGTCGACGTCACGGTGTTCGAACGACCCAGGTTGTTGCAGCCCAGCCCGATCGCCGAGACGACCAGGCCCGATCGGCCCAGGCGCCGCTGGGGCGGCGGACCGGCGTGCTCGGTGGCGCGGACCGGTTCGGGTTCGGGAAGCTGCAGCTCGTCGCTCATGGTGCGAGCCTAGGGGGCTCTCGCAGCAGGCGTGCCCGCGCAGATGGGTCAGCATGTGAGAAGCGGGTCGTGACGGTCGCCACCCGCGCCTACCGTGGATCCATGACCGAAGCTACCGGCCAACCCGCCGGCCCCCTGTCCGGGTCGCCCCTCGCCGAAGAGGACGTCGAGGCGCCCAGCACCCCGCAGCACCACCCCCTGTCCGCGGAGTCCGAGTCCTACACGCACGGCCACCACGAGTCCGTGCTCCGTTCGCACCGGTGGCGGACGGCCGCCAACTCGGCGGCGTATCTCGTGCCGCACCTCGTGCGAGGCAACAGCCTGCTCGACGTCGGCTGTGGTCCGGCCACGCTCACCGTCGACCTCGCGCGCTACGTCGCTCCCGGCCGGGTCGTCGGCGTCGACGCCTCGGAGAAGGTCCTCGAGGCGGCCCACGCGCTCGGCGAGAACAGCGGCCTCGAGAACGTCGAGTTCGCGCACGCGAACGCGTACGAGCTCCCGTTCGACGACGACACCTTCGACGTCGTGCACGCGCACCAGCTCCTGCAGCACCTGTCCGACCCGGTGGCCGCCCTGCGTGAGATGCACCGCGTCGCGAAGCCGGGCGGGCTCGTCGCGGTCCGCGACGCCGACTACTCGGCCATGACCTGGTACCCCGAGAACGCCGGGCTCACCGAGTGGAACGAGCTGTACCACGAGGTCACGTCGGCGTACGGGTACCAGGCCGACGCCGGGCGCCGCCTGCTCGCGTGGGTCCAGGAGTCGGGATTCGCACCCGCCGGGATCGTCCCGTCCGCCGGTGTGTGGTGCTACGCGACCCCGACCGACCGCGAGTGGTGGGGCGAGCTCTGGGCCGAGCGCTGCCTCGAGTCCAACTTCGCCGTCCAGGCCAAGGACTCGGGCCTCGCCGACGACGTCGCGCTCGAGCAGCTCGCGCACGAGTGGAAGGGCTGGGCCGCGTCGCCCGAGGGGTGGTTCGCCGTCCTGCACGGCGAGGTGCTCGCGCGGGCCTGACGACGGGGCCTGCCCAGCCTCCCGAACCTGCTCGGGTCCGGTGGACAGCGGGTCCGCCACGATTGCGCCATGACGGGACGACGCCCGGCTCTGCTCATGGTCGATCTCCGGGTGGGCGTCGAGGTCGGAACCTCGGACCGGCCGCCGGCGGGTGGTCTTGAGGCCGCCGACGGTGAGCCGCCCATCAGCCGGGCCTACCGTGATGCGTTCGTGGAGACCGCCCTTGCCGAGGCGCTCGAGTCCGGTGAGATCCGTCGCCTGGTCGTCGGCGCACAGTCGGACCACTGCGTGCGCACGACGGCGCTGGCCGCTGCTGTGCGGGGGTTGACGTCACCCTGGTGAGCGACGCCCACACGACGGCCGACTCCGAACGGGGCGGCGTCTCCGTCAGCTGAGAGCAGACCATCGCCCCCACCAACCGCTGCTTTGCGGGCTTGCGATACCCCGACCAGGAGTGCGCTGTCGCCACTTCGAGCGACGTCGTGCTGGTGTGACCGCGACGTTCGGTGCGGCACGGCAGCAAAAGCACTTCGGCACATCCGACGAGTGGATCGCTGGAGGTCCACGGGATCTCCGTCTCGGGCCGCATCACCGTGGGCGGATCGAACACGTGTTCGAAGGAGTGTCGGTGGGTCGGTGTTGACTGGGGGCATGACGACGACGGTGGTGCGCGAGGGTTCGCAGCTCGCCGTGTCGTCGCGCCTGGAGCCCGGCGCGGGCGTCGGGTCGTTGGTGCTGGGTGAGGACGAGTCCACGGTCGTGGGGGTCGTGCGGGCGATCGCGCAGGTCGAGTCGATGATCAGGACGGCCACCGCGTGGCGGACCGAGCTGCTCGAGGCGGCTCGGCGGCTGGTCGAGCTCGACCCGGGGTCCTTGCTGGCTCCTGAGCTCGCTCCCGACGCTTGGTCCGGGTCCGGGTCCGGGTCCGGGTCCGGGTCCGGGTCGGGTGACGACGCGATGCTCGCTCAGCGGGCGTTGGTCGCGGAGGTCGCGACGACGTTGACGGTGCACGAGCGCACGGCTGCCCGGTTGCTGGACGAGGCCGAGGTCCTCGTGAACGCGCTGCCTGCGACCACGACCGCGATGCGGGCGGGCACGGTGTCCTACCGCCACGCGCAGGTGTTGGTCGAGCACACCGGCGACCTGGACCAGGGCGACCGGGAAACGGTCGAGACGATGACGTTGCCGGCCGCGCAGACGATGGCCCCGGGGGCGTTCGGCCGCCGCGTGGCACGGACCCGGGAACGTCTGCTCGCCGAACCGGTCAGCGTCCGCCACGAACGGACAGCCGCGCGCCGGTCGGTGCGGGTCGATCCGGCCCGGGACGGGATGGCGTTCTTGACCGCGTACCTGCCCGCCGTGACCGCGTGCGCGATCGGTGACCGGATCGACCGCGCAGTCGAGGTCCTGCGGGGCCCGGACGAGCCCCGCACCGCGGACCAGCTGCGCGCGGACGTGTTGTCCGCGCTGTTGCTCGACGACGACACCCTCGACCTGGTCGCCCTGAGCCTCGAAGCACAGTCCACGACGATCCCGGACGCTGGCACTGTGACCGGCCCGGTCGGCCCGACCGGCCGCCCCGGCACATTGGGCGCGGGCGCCCAGCGGCCAGGCGGGCCGCACCGCGACGGCGAGAGCAACCGCGACAGCGACAGTGACGATGAGGGGGACGGTGACACGGGCTCCGAGCAGCCCGAAGACGTGACCCGGCCTCGAATGCGGGAGCTGTGGGGCCGGTTGCAGCAGGCCCCGTTCGAGCCGGACGACTCCGCCCGGCGTGTGGTCGCGACCCGGGCCGCGATGGCACGGATCGCGCGCAGCATCGTCCCCCACGTCACGGTCATCGTCCCCGTGCTCACGCTGTTGCGGACCCTCACCAGCAGCGCCCCACCCGAGGAGACCGAGCCAGAGGACCGCACCGCCCCACCGGGTGCGACCGACCCGCCACCAACGCCGTCGCCACCGTCGCCACCGCCGCCACCGCCGCCACCGGGCTCATCGTCACCGCCACCGGGCTCATCGTCACCGCGACCTGCCGTCGAGACGGCGCGCTCGCAGGTCGCGCACCTGGACGGGTACGGGCCGATCGACGACCACACCGCGACCCTGCTCGCCGCCCGCGCACCGTCGTTCCGGCGACTCCTAACGCACCCGCACACGGGGGCGGTCCTCGCGGTGGGACGTGACACCTACGTCGTGCCCGCGGACCTGCGCGCCTACCTACGCCTACGCGACGCCACCTGCCGGTTCCCGGGCTGCACCCGGCCCGCGGCCCGCTGCGACGTCGACCACACCCTCGCGTACGTCGCGGGCGGGACCACCGACGCCACCAACCTCGCCCACCTGTGCCGCACCCACCACCGCCTCAAGCACGCCACCGCGTGGACCGTCCGGCAGACCACCACCGACGGCACCCTGACCTGGACCTCACCCACCGGCCGTGAGCACGTCAGCCGGCCCGCCGTCACGCTCCCACCCACGACCGATATCGCTGGCGACGGGCCGCCGCCGTTCTGAGCGCCGCCGTTCTGGCCGCGCCGCGCTGGCCGGAGCGGTGATCCGGGGGCCGGGGAAGGTCAGGGAGCGACGTAGTAGGTGAGGTGGGGGTGCCGGCCGTCGAGGTCGGCCCATTCCGCGACCCCCTCACCGACCCGGTGCCACCCCAGCCGCTCGTACAGGGCACGTGCCGCCGTCGAGCTGTCGGTCACTTCGAGCCCCAGTGGCCGGTCGCCGGTGGCGGACCGGGCGGCGTCGAGCAGCGCCGCCCCCGCGCCTCGACCGTTCGCCGACGGGGCGACGAAGAGCCGCGAGATCCCGAGTGCGCCCAACGGCACGCCCGGTCCGGCGAAGTGGTCGGCGAGCGCCACGTGGCCGACGACGGCGCCGTCGTCGACGGCTACCCAGGCCCCGACGAAGCCGTCGTCCCAGAGCCACTCTCGGCGCACGTTGATGCGTCGCACCGGGTACCCGTCGCGCTCGTGGACCTCGGCGAGGACGGCGACCAGGACGGGGGCGTCGTCGTCGGTGCGCGGGCGGATCTGCACGCCGCGAGTGTAGGCCGCCGCGTCGTTAGGGTGGGGGCGTGCGCATCGCGAGATTCACGACCGGGGACGAGCCCCGCTACGCCATCGTCCAGCAGGAGGGTGACCGCACCTTCCTGGCCGTCCTCACCGGCGACCCGCTCTACATGCCGACGACGCCCACGGGCGAGCGCCTCGAGCTGGGTGACGGCGTCCGGCTCCTCGCGCCGGTGATCCCACGCTCCAAGGTCGTCGCGGTCGGGAAGAACTACGCCGACCACGCGGCCGAGATGGGTGGTGACGTGCCGAGCAGCCCGCTGCTGTTCTTCAAGCCCAACACGGCCGTCTGCGGCCCGGACGACCCGATCGTCCTGCCCGACTTCAGCCAGGAGGTCAGCTACGAGGCCGAGCTGGCGCTCGTCGTCGGGCGGGTCACCAAGGACGTCAGCCCGGAGCGCGCGCTCGACCACATCCTCGGCTACACGGTCGCCAACGACGTGACCGCCCGGGACGCGCAGCGCACCGACGGGCAGTGGGCGCGCGCCAAGGGCTTCGACAGCTCGTGCCCGCTCGGCCCGTGGATCGAGACCGAGCTCGACGCGGAGGACGTCGCGGTGCGCTCGCGCGTGAACGGTGAGCCGCGCCAGGACGGGCGCACGCGCGACCTCGTGTTCGACATCCCGTTCCTCGTCTCGTACATCTCCGAGGCGTTCACACTGCTGCCCGGCGACGTGATCCTCACGGGCACCCCGGCCGGCGTCGGGCTGATCGACCACGGAGACCGGGTCGAGTGCGAGGTCGAGGGCATCGGCGTGCTGTCGAACCCCGTGGTGCGGCGCGACCCGTCGCTGTAGCCGGGCCGCCGGGCGGCGGACGTGCTCAGACGAGCACGTCGCCGTCCCGCGCGACGACCCGCCCGCCGGCGACGACGAGCGCGCGGCCGGGCGCCCGGACTACCGCGTCAGGCACGTTCTCCGCGTCCACGAGCACCACGTCCGCGCGACCGCCCACGACGAGGTCGTGCACGTCGCGCCCGACGAACCGGGCGGCGTCGGACGACGCGACCCGAGCCGCCGTGACGAGCTCGTCGTCGCGCCGGAACCGCGAGAGGCGCGCGAGCTGGGTCGTGAGTGCGAGCAGGTCGCCGGTGCCGTAGGGCGACCACAGGTCGCGGATCCCGTCCGTCCCGAGCCCGACGGCGACGCCCGCCTCGCGCAGCGCGTGGACGGGCAGGGGAGCGGCACCGACGGGGGCGACCGTCGTCATCGTGATGCCGGCCTCGCCCATCGCGGCGACCAGGTCCGCCTGCCGCGAGGCCGGCAGGTCGCCCACCGCGAACCCGTGCGCGACGTTCACCCTGCCCTGGAGGCCGAAACGCAGCGTCCGCTCGATCATGAGCTCGATCTGGAACGCGCCCAGCGGGCCGCCGTCGTGCAGGTGCACGTCGATGCCGACGCCGCGGCGCTCCGCGATCGCGAACAGCCCGTCGAGCTGACCGACCGGGTCACGGTCGATCGACGCGGGGTCGAGGCCTCCGACGTGCTCGGCGCCCGCGGCAGCGGCCTCGTCGAGGAGCTCGAGCACGCCGGGGCGCCGCAGGACGCCGTCCTGGGGGAAGGCGACGATCTCGGCGTGCACCGCGCCGCCCACGGCGTCGAGCGCCTCGCGGACGACCTCGATGCCCCGCAGCCCGAGCCCGAGGTCCACGTCGACGTGCGTGCGGATCGCCGTCGTGCCGTGCCGGAGGAACTCGCGCAGCACGGCGAGCGTCACGTCGACGCCCGGGATCCCGAGCTCGTCGCGGTGCGCGCGCTCGTGGGCGATCCGGCCCTGCGTGGTGGCCTCGCCGCCGTAGCTGACCCACGGCTTGCCCCACCAGCTCTTGTCGACGTGCGCGTGCGCGTTGACCAGGCCCGGGAGAGCGAGGAGGCCGTGGCCGTCGACCACGCCGTCGGCCACCGCGGCCGGGACGGTCGGGTCGTGCGGCGTGATCGCGCTGATGCGCCCGTCGGCGACCTGGAGGTCGACGGCATCGCCGCCCCAGGGGCGCACGTCGCGCAGCAGGGTCACGGTCTCGGGGGAGCGGGGGGTCATCGAGCGGTCCTTCCAGGTGTCGTGTGCCCGAAACGGTAGAGCACCCCCGCGCGGCACACCCTCACGGAGGCGCCCGATACCCTGGTGCGGTGACCTTCCCCGCCCCCGGCTCGTCGCCGATCCGTGTCCGCTTCGCCCCGTCCCCGACCGGCATGTTCCACGTCGGCTCCGCCCGGTCGACCCTGTTCAACTGGGCCGTCGCCAAGCAGTCCGGCGGGATCTTCGTGCTGCGCGTCGAGGACACCGACGCCGCGCGGAACCGGCCGGAATGGACCGAGGGCATCCTCAGCGCGATGGCGTCGCTCGGCGTGCACGAGGGCGACCCCACGTTCGAGGGCCCGTACTTCCAGTCCGCGAACCGGGGCCTGCACGAGGAGGCCGCGGCTCGCCTGTTCGCCGACGGCCGGGCGTACTACTGCGACTGCACGCGCGACGACGTGATCGCGCGCACGGGCTCGCAGCACGCCGGGTACGACGGCTTCTGCCGCGACCGCGGGCTCGCCTACGAGCCCGGGCGTGCACTGCGCTTCCGGACGCCCGACGACGGCGAGACGGCCGTCGTCGACGTGATCCGCGGCAACCCCACCTTCCCGAACGCCGCGATCGAGGACTTCGTGATCGCCCGTGGCGACGGGTCGCCCGTGTTCCTGCTCGCGAACGTCGTCGACGACCTCGACGAGCGCATCACGCACGTGATCCGCGGCGAGGAGCACCTGCCGAACACGCCCAAGCAGCAGCTCCTGTGGGAGGCGCTCGGCGCGGAACCGCCCGTGTGGGCGCACCTGCCCGTCCTCGTGAACGAGAAGCGGCAGAAGCTGTCGAAGCGCCGCGACAAGGTCGCGCTCGAGGACTTCTTCGCGGAAGGGATCCTGCCCGACGCGATGGTGAACTACCTCATGCTGCTCGGGTGGGCGCCCGGCAACGACGAGGAGATCCTGCCGTTCGACGAGCTGGTCTCCCGGTTCCGCCTCGACGAGGTCAACTCGGCGCCGGCGTTCTTCGACATCAAGAAGCTCACGGCCTTCAACGGCGAGTACATCCGTGCGCTCCCCGTCGCGGAGTTCGCGGCGGCGTGCGCGCCGTGGCTCGTCGCCCCGGCGGCACCCTGGGCGCCCGAGGCGTTCGACCAGGCCACCTTCGACGCCGTCGCTCCGCTCGCGCAGACGCGCGTGGCGCTGCTGTCCGAGATCACGAAGAACGTCGACTTCCTGTTCCTCGACGGTCCCGTCGACGACGAGGCGTCGTGGGCCAAGGCCATGAAGCCACCGGCCGCCGAGCTGCTCGCCGACGTCCGGGCGGCGTTCGCGGCGCTCGAGCCCTGGGAGGCGGAGCCGCTCAAGGACACGGTGACGGCCGTCGGGGAACGGCACGGGCTCAAGCTCGGCAAGGCCCAGGCGCCGGTGCGCGTCGCGGTCACGGGCCGCACGATCGGGCTGCCCCTGTTCGAGTCGCTCGCGGTGCTCGGGCGTGAGCGGACTCTCGCGCGCGTCGACGCGGCGATCGTCCGGCTCGCTGCGGCGCCCGCCACGCCCGTCGAGCCGTGAGCGCGGCGATCCTGCCCGACGGCGTCGAGGGCGTCCTGCTCGACGTCGACGACACCCTCGTCGACACCCGGGGCGCGTTCGCGGCGTCCGTCGAGGCGGTCTGGCGCGCGTACCTGCCGCACGTGCCGGCGGAGCGGGTCCCGGAGATGGTCGCGCTCTGGCGCGGGGACCCGCACGGCCACTACCGCGCCTACACGCGGGGCGAGCTGACGTTCGACGAGCAGCGGCGCCTGCGGGCCGACGAGCTGCACCGCACGTTCGGTGGGCCGCCCGTCGACGAGGCGGCCTACCCCGCGTGGGTCGAGGTCTTCTGGGGGACGTTCGAGCGTTCGTGGCGTGCGCACGACGACGCGCGCGCCACCGTGGACGCCCTCCGTGCCGCGGGACTCCGCGTGGGGGCGGTGACGAACGCCGCGCGTGCGATCCAGGACCGCAAGCTCGCCGCGACGGGCCTCGCCGACGTGCCGGTGCTCGTCACGGTCGAGAACTTCGGCGTCGGCAAGCCGGACCCGCGCGTGTTCCGGGAGGGTGCCCGTCTGCTCGGCACCGACCCGGCACGCACGGTCTACGTGGGTGACGAGCTCGACGTCGACGCGCTCGGCGCGGTGCGCGCGGGGCTCCACGGCGTCTGGCTCGACCGGCCGGGCACCCGGCGCGGTGACGGCCACCTCGAGGACCCGGCCGCAGCCGCGGAGGCGGGGGTCGCCGTCGTGCCCACGCTCACGGCGATGGTCGAGGCGACCGGTCAGGGCGTCACGTTCTGACCCTGCGCGACGGCCACGAGCTGCCGCGCGCCGGCCGAGAGCGTCCCGCCGTCCTTCCACACCGCACGCAGCGGCCGGGCGAGGTCGAGGTCGGGCACGGGCAGCGCGACGAGCGTGCCCCGCGCCAGGTCGTCCTCGACCGCCAGCCGTGACAGGACGGCCACCGCGTCCGCATGGAGGACGGCCGTACGCACCGCCTGGGTGCTGCCGAGCTGGGGAACGTGCGCGGGCAGGGTGCGGCGCACGCGAGCCAGGGCGCGTTCGAGGCTCGCCCGGGTGCCCGAGCCCTCTTCCCGCACGACGAGCCCGCCGCCCAGCAGCTCGTCGAACCCGAGCGCCCGCCGCGGCGCCCACCGGTGGTTCCTCGCGACCACGACGACGAGCTCGTCCTCGGCGACGAGCGCCCACCGCAGCCCTCGCGCGAGCTCGGGGGACTCGACGAACCCGAGCGCGACGTCGTCGTCGAGCACGCGGCGCGTGACCTCGGCCGAGTTGCACACCACGAGCTCGACGTCCGGGGCCGCTGCTTCGCGCGGGCCGCGCGGCTCGCGGCTGAGCGTCGCGAGCCAGCGCGGCGCGAGGTACTCCGCGATCGTGAGGCTCGCCGCGACCCGGACGCGAGCACCGGGGACCGCCCGCAGCGCCGCGAGGGTCGAACCGAGCGTCGCATAGGCGTCCAGGACGCCGCGGGCACACTCGGCGGCGACGCGTCCGGCGTCCGTGAGCCGCGTCCCCCGCGGAGTCCGGACGAGGAGCTCGAGCCCGAGGCCGCGCTCGAGCCGCCTGAGGGCCGCAGACGCCGACGGCTGGGTGATCCCGAGCGTGCGCGCGGCGGCGGAGATCGAGCCGTGCGAGTCGGCGGCGACGAGCAGCTCGAGCGTCGAGGGTGCCGGAAGATCTGCCATAGCCCGATGCTATGACCCGGACGGCAGGTGCGGGGTTCCGGCGGTCAGGCGCTGCCCGCACCGTGGGGGTATGAACGGCACCCCGCCTCGCCTCGCCCGCACGACCGTCCCGCCCGACGCCCCGCAGACGTCGGCGGCGTCCCCCGCCGCGGGGCCCGTCGTCGGGCCGTGGCGCGGCCTGACCGTCTGTGCGGCGGCAGCGGCACTCGTGATCGGCGCGCACGCGCTCGTCCCGATGCTGTCGGTGCCCGTGCTGGCGTTGGTCCTCGGGATCGTCGTGAGCACCGTCGTGCGCGTGCGTCCGGCCGGGTCGCGCGCTCTGCGCGTCGCGCACCCCGGCGCCGCCTGGACTGCCAAGCACGGCCTGCGGACCGGCGTCGTGCTGCTCGGACTCCAGCTCTCGCTGCCGCAGGTCCTCGCGCTCGGCTGGCGGGGCCTCACGGTCGTCGCCGTGACCGTCGTGGCGACGCTCGGCGGAACCGTCCTCCTCGGTCGCGCGCTGCGCCTCCCGCGCGCCACGAGCCTCCTCGTGGCCACGGGCTTCGCGATCTGCGGCGCCGCGGCCGTCAGTGCGATGAAGGGCGCCGTCGACCCCGACGAGGAGCACGACGACGACGCGGCCGCGGCCCTCGCCCTCGTGACGATCTTCGGCTCGCTGGCGATCGTCGTGCTCCCGTGGCTCGTCGGCGTCCTCGGGCTGGGCGACCACCGGGCGGGGCTCTGGATCGGAGCGAGCGTCCAGGAGGTCGCGCAGGTCGTCGCGGCGGCGGGAGCCGTCTCGCCGGCGGCGCTCGCCGTCGCGACCGTGACGAAGCTCGCGCGCGTCGTGCTGCTCGCCCCGCTCGTGGCGTGCGCGGGCGTGGCCGTCACACGGTCGCGACGACGCGCGGCGGTCGCGGCCGGCCGGAGCGGCACCGTGGCGACCGGCCGCCGGGCCGCGCCGGTGCCGCTCTTCGTCGTCGGCTTCCTGGCGGCCGTCGTGGTCCGGTCGCTCGGCGTCGTGCCCGACGGCGTCGTCCACCTCGCGACGCAGACGTCGAACGTGCTGTTCGCGGCCGCGCTGTTCGCGATGGGTCTCGCGGTCGACGTGCGCGAGCTCGTCCGTACCGGAGGCCGTGTCGTCGTCCTCGGTGCTGCGAGCGCCGGGGTCGCGACCGCGGTCGCGCTCGGCGCGGCGCTCGCGCTCGGGTGACGCCTCAGGCGACCCGGTCGGCACGGACGCAGCGTGCGACGTAGGGGAGTGGCACGGTCTCGCGACCGACGAGGTCGGGGTGCGTGGCTGCGAGGCGGTCGACCTGGTCGAGGATCGCCTGACGCTCGGCGTCGGGCAGCGTGAGCAGGTGGCTGCGGGTACCGGCGAGGGCGCGGAGCCCCACCGGCGCGATGGTGTCGGCCCACGGGAAGTCCGCGCGTCCGAGGGGGCCGAAGGCGGCACCCGGGTGGGGGTCGAACGTCTCCTCGGGCCGTTGCAGGTCGTCGCCGTGGTGGAGCAGGTCGCCGAACGCCGCGACCCACTCGACGGAGCTGTCGCGGTCGTTGCGGACGATCCCGAGCCGGCCGCCCGGCCGCAGCACCCGGGCGAGCTCGCGGCCCGCGGCGGCCTCGTCGAACCAGTGCCACGCCGTCGCGACCAGGACCGCGTCGACGGACCCGTCGGCCAGGGGGATCGACTCCGCCGTCCCCACGCGCGTCTCGACGGTCGGCAGGCGTGCCGCGAGCTCGGACAGCATCGCCCGGGAGGCGTCCACGGCGACCACGTCGAGGTCTCGTGCCACGAGCCGCTCGGTCAGCCGACCGGTCCCTGCAGCGAGGTCGAGCACGCGTGCCGGGCCGGAAGCGGTGCCGACACCGTCGAGCAGCCAGCCGACGGCGTCGGCGGGATAGCCCGGCCGGACGCGGGCGTACGCCTCGGCCCCTTGGTCGAAGGAGGCGGCCCTGGCCGCGCGGTGGGAGCGGTCGTCATCGGTCATGAGCTCATCCCAGCACGGCGGAGCACGCGTTTTGGCGCTGCCCGGTCCCGTCCGGTAGTGTTCTCGGTCGGTAGGAGTCCTGCGGACAGCCTCTCGGAGAGAGGCCTCGCACAGGACGATTACCCCCATGGGGTATGGTGTAATTGGCAGCACGAGTGGTTCTGGTCCACTTAGTCTAGGTTCGAGTCCTGGTACCCCAGCGGAGATCGCTCCGCTTCTCGCGGTCATGACCACGGGAAACATGCGGTAGAGTTCTCATCCGGCAGGTGAACGCGAAGCGCTCACCGGTCACAGGCCCCCATCGTCTAGCGGCCTAGGACGTCGCCCTCTCACGGCGGTAACACGGGTTCAAATCCCGTTGGGGGTACAAGCGAGGCCCGGTCATCCGACTCAGGATGACCGGGCCTCCTGCCGTTCCCGGCAGCGTGCGGCGCGGCACGCCCGGGGCGTGTCGAAAACCACGGAAACAGCCCCGATGGGTAAACTGCCGCACGCGTCCCCACCTGTCCCACCCCGTCCCGACGCACACGCGATCCCGAGGAGCTGCGATGCCCGGCAAGGCGAAGACGGTCCTGATCTGGTTCGTCGTGGCGTTCCTGGTCTACGCGATCGTCAAGAGCCCCGACAAGGCGGCCGACGTCATCAAGGGCATCGGGGACGTGATCGTCCAGGCGTTCGAGGGCATCGGCAACTTCTTCTCGGCGCTCGTCGGGAAGTGAACCGGAGCGTGGTCGCATGACCCCGCGCGGCGCCGAGGGCGCCGCCCGGCACGACCCCCGGGCCGCCGCGGTGCTCCGGCAGATCGTCCTGCCGGCGGAGCGGGTCGTCGTCGCGAGCCACCGCCACTGGGCCTCGGTCGCGGAGCCTGTGGCGACCGCGGCCCTGGGGCTCGTGGTGGCCGCCGCGCTCGTCACGGTCGTCGAACGAGGCTTCCAGGTCGACGCCGGCCTTCTGTGGTGGCTCGCTCTCATCCCGATCGGCCGTGCGCTGTACCGGCTCTTCGAGTGGCGCCTCGAGTGGTTCGTGGCGACCGACAAGCGTCTGCTGCTCACGTCCGGGTTCATCTCGCGCAAGGTCGCGATGCTGCCGCTCGGCAAGGTCACCGACATGAGCTACACGCGCACCCCGCTCGGACGGCTGCTCGGCTACGGCCGGTTCGTCCTCGAGTCGGCGGGCCAGGACCAGGCCATGCGGCGGATCGACTGGGTCGCGCACCCCGACGCCACGTACCGCAGCATCTGCGACACGCTCTTCGGTGGCGAGGTCCCCGTGCCCGGCGTGACGCCGCGGGCAGGGGGCGTCGGCAGGGGAGCGGCCGGAGCATCCTCGCGGGCGCAGGAGCGACCCGCCGACACCAGCGCCGCAGCGGGCTTCTCGGCCGCGCCGACGGGTGAGCTTCCCGCCGTTCCCCCGCCTCCTCCGCCTTCGTTCGCCCCGACGGCGGCGTCAGGGACGGGATCTCGGGCGGTCCCGTCCCGGTCCGCCGCGGGAGCTCTCGGCGAGGCGTCCGCGCCCGCGGCCGCACCGCGGGCGCGTGGCCACGGTGGCAGCGACGGCGGCGGAGCAGCCTCGGGAGGCCCGGCCGGGACCGATCGTGGGGTGCCGGTGGAGCCGGCGGCGTGGCCGGCGTCGGACAGCATGCCAGCAGGCATGCTCCCGCCGAACCTGTCCCGCCGGGGCCGGTTCGGGCTCGGCCTCACTCGCCGGCGCGGGCGAGGACCTCGGTAAGCCGGTTCGCGGCCGCGACGACCGCAGGCGCGTGGAGTCGACCCGGCTGACGCGACAGGCGCTCGACCGGACCCGAGATGGACACCCCCGCGACGACGCGGCCGGACTGGTTGCGGACCGGGGCGGACACGGACGCGACCCCGAGCTCACGCTCGCCGACGGACTGCGCCCAGCCGCGCCGCCGCACGCCCGACAGGATCGTCGCGGTGAACTTCGCGTCCCTCAGGCCGCGGTGGAGCCGGTCGGGCTCCTCCCAGGCGAGGAGGATCTGGGCGGCGGAGCCGGCCCCCATCGTCAGCGTGGCGCCGACCGGGATCGAGTCGCGCAGACCCACGGGGCGCTCGGCCGTCGCGACGCAGATGCGCAGGTCGCCCTGGCGCCGGTAGAGCTGCGCGCTCTCGCCCGTGTGGTCGCGCAGCGCGGTCAGCACGGGATTCGCGGCCGCGAGCAGTCGGTCCTCGCCGGCGGCGGTCGCGAGCTCGTTGAGCCGTGGGCCGAGCACGAACCGGCCCTGCATGTCGCGCGACACGAACCGCAGGTTCTCGAGCGCGACCGCGAGCCGGTGTGCCGTCGGGCGCGCGAGCCCCGTCGACACCACGAGCTGGGCCAACGTCGCGGGTCCGGCCTCGAGAGCGCTCAGGACGGACGCTGCCTTGTCGAGCACGCCGACTCCGCTAGTATTGTCCATAGGCCGAATACTGGCGTCTCAGCCGCTGAGATGCAAATGCGCCAGGATTCGGCGCGTAGTATCGCCGCGCCGCCCACCCGGCTCGCCCCGGGACCTGACGGCGACGCGCACCGCGAAGGAACGAGAGGACACCCCCATGGCCGGCACGCTGGCGGAGAAGGTCTGGCAGGCGCACCTGGTGCGCCGTGGCACCGACGGGTCGCCGGACCTCCTCTACATCGACCTCCACCTCGTGCACGAGGTGACGAGCCCCCAGGCCTTCGAGGGCCTCCGGCTCGCCGGTCGCCCCGTGCGCCGCCCCGACCTCACGCTCGCGACCGAGGACCACAACACCCCGACGCTCGACATCGACCTGCCGATCGCGGACGAGACGAGCCGCAAGCAGATCGACACCCTGCGGGCGAACGCCGCCGAGTTCGGCGTCCGGATCCACTCGCTCGGCGACGCGGACCAGGGCATCGTCCACCAGGTCGGCCCGCAGCTCGGTCTCACGCAGCCCGGCCTGACCGTGGTCTGCGGCGACTCGCACACCTCGACGCACGGCGCGTTCGGTGCGCTCGCGTTCGGCATCGGCACGTCCGAGGTCGAGCACGTGCTCGCGACCCAGACGCTGCCGCTCGCGCCCTTCAAGACCATGGCGATCACGGTCGACGGCGAGCTGCCCCCCGGGACGACGAGCAAGGACATCATCCTCGCGATCATCGCGAAGATCGGCACCGGCGGCGGTCAGGGCTACGTGCTCGAGTACCGCGGCGAGGCCATCCGCAGGCTCTCCATGGAGGCCCGGATGACGATCTGCAACATGTCGATCGAGGCCGGTGCACGCGCCGGCATGATCGCCCCCGACGACACCACGTTCGAGTACCTCAAGGGACGCCCGCACGCCCCCGAGGGCGAGGACTGGGACGCCGCGGTCGAGTACTGGCGCACGCTGCGCTCCGACGACGACGCCGAGTTCGACGCCGAGGTGGTGCTCCGGGCCGCCGACCTCGAGCCCTTCGTGACCTGGGGCACCAACCCCGGGCAGGGCCTGCCCCTGTCGGCCAACGTGCCGGTGCCCGCCGAGATCGCCGACGCCAACGAGCGCGTCGCGGCCGAGCGTGCGCTCGAGTACATGGGCCTCGAGCCCGGTGTACCGCTGCGCGACGTCAAGGTCGACACGGTCTTCATCGGCTCGTGCACCAACGGCCGCATCGAGGACCTGCGCTCTGTCGCCAAGGTGCTCCAGGGGCGCGTGAAGGCGCAGGACGTTCGTGTGCTCGTGGTCCCGGCCTCGGCACGAGTGCGCCTCCAGGCCGAGGCCGAGGGGCTCGACGCGATCTTCAAGGACTTCGGTGCGGAGTGGCGCAACGCCGGCTGCTCGATGTGCCTCGGCATGAACCCCGACCAGCTCGCCCCCGGCGAGCGCTCGGCGTCGACGTCGAACCGCAACTTCGAGGGCCGCCAGGGCAAGGGTGGTCGCACGCACCTCGTGTCGCCGCTCGTCGCCGCCGCGACCGCGATCCGAGGCACCCTGTCCTCGCTCGCCGACCTCGACCTCCCCGGTGACGTCGACCTGACGACGTTCGACGGCTCGCCGCTCGACGGCGTCGGCGCCCCCGGGTTCGACGGCGACGCTCCCGCCGTCGTGGACCTCGGGCTGCCCGTCCTGTCCGCCGCCTCGCAGGCCTGACCCCGCTTCCCGGAAGGAAGAGACCCATGGAGAAGTTCACCGTCCACACGGGCGTCGGGGTTCCGCTGCGCCGCAGCAACGTCGACACCGACCAGATCATCCCCGCCGTCTACCTCAAGCGGATCACGCGCACCGGCTTCGAGGACGCGCTGTTCTCCGCCTGGCGGAACGACCCGTCGTTCGTGCTCAACCAAGACGCCTACAAGGCCGGCTCCGTGCTGGTGGCCGGCCCTGACTTCGGTACGGGCTCGTCGCGCGAGCACGCCGTCTGGGCGCTCAAGGACTACGGGTTCCGCGTCGTGCTCGCGTCGCGTTTCGCGGACATCTTCCGCGGGAACTCGGGCAAGCAGGGCCTGGTCGCGGGCGTCGTCGCGCAGGAGGACATCGAGCTCCTCTGGAAGATCCTCGAGACCACGCCCGGCACCGAGGTGACCGTCGACCTCGTCGAGCGCACCGTGCACGCGGACGACATCACCGTGCCGTTCCACGTGGACGACTACACGCGCTGGCGGTTGCTCGAGGGCCTCGACGACATCGGTCTGACGCTCCAGCACGCCGACGAGATCTCGGCGTTCGAGGCGACGCGTGCCTCGTGGCGCCCGCAGACCCTTCCGGCCAAGCACCTGCCGAAGGTCGAGATCGAGGCCGCGCGCCCCGCCGTCTGACCTCGGGTCCGGTCCCGAGCACGGGCCGTCCGGACGCGTGGTCTCACGCGCCGGGCGGCCCCTGCCGTACCCGGTCGAAGAGCGACCCGGCCGTCACCGTGTCCGGGTCCCACCGCGACTCGACCCACCACGTCGCCCCGGCCTCGCCCAGCGCGGCGAGGCGCTCGCGGGCGGCCGACGGGTCGTCGTCGGGCAGGATGCCCTGCAGCACGACGTCGAACGGCGTCTCGGTCGGCTGCTCGAGCCCGAGCGCGTCGCGGCGCGCGTCGAGCCACGCGACCAGGCTCGCGACGTCGTCGGGCGTGATGTCGTCGAACGCACGTTCACCGCGTAGCTGCACGACGATCCCGTCGGCGCGCAGCGCGCGGTCCAGCGAGCGGACGGGGGGACGCTCCGCGTCCCACACGCCCACGGGCCAGACGGGAACCCGAGGCCCGGTCCCGGGCCGGTCCACGGGGCGGGGGAGGAACCGCATCTCGCCCGTGCTCGTGTGCGTCCCCGCGAACTCGAACGGCTCGCCCGTCCACGCGCGGTCGAGGAAGGCCAGCGCGTCGTCCAGGAGTTCAGCGCGCTCACGCAGCCCGGTGAGCTGCCCGGGGACCGCGGTGAAGCCCGCGTCGTCGAGGACGCCGACGCCGACAGGCAGGACGAGGCGGCCGCCCGACAGCTGGTCGACGGTCACCGCCTGGCGGACGATCTCCCACGGACGGCGGCGTGGGAACGCGAAGACCATCGCCCCGAGCGCGAGGCGCGAGGTGCGCACCGCGGCCGCGGCGAGCACGGCCCACGGGTCCACCATCTCCTGCGAGCCGATGCTGAGGCCGTCCCAGGTGAAGACGCCGTCCCAGCCGTGCTGCTCCGCCTCGACCGCGAGGTCCACCGACTCCGTTGCCATGGTGGTGCTCGCCACGATCCCGATCCGCATGGCGCCGACGCTAGCCCGGACCGCCGACATCCTCGCGAAGCAGCCGGGCTGGCGGGGTGCTCCGCGAAGCCACCGTGGGGTGGGCGGGAAGGGATGGGTGGTTCGCGCGGTTTGTCGGCGAGTGTGGAGGTGCTGCGACGACGTCGTGCGCGCCGTGCGAGCCGGTAGGGGGGTGCGTGTCGGGTGACGTACCGTGGTGCGCGGCCCGGCCGAGGGGATTCGGAAGACCGGCGCCACACCGCGCCAGGCGCTCCTGTGCGCGCGAACGACGAGCTGTGGGTGACGATAGGCCTATGTCAGATCTGCTGTACGTCAACGGCGGCAACCCGCTCAAGGGGACCATCACCGTCCGGGGTGCGAAGAACTTCGTCTCGAAGGCGATGGTCGCCTCGGTGCTCGGCGAGACGCCGAGCGAGCTGCGCAACGTGCCGCAGATCCGCGACGTCAACGTCGTCACCGGTCTGCTCGAGCTGCACGGCGTCCGGGTCGACTCCGACCCCGTGGCCGGCACGCTGCGGCTGGACCCGCGCGACGTCGAGTCCGCGCACGTCGCCGACATCGACGCCCACGCGGGCTCGAGCCGCATCCCGATCCTGTTCTGCGGCCCGCTGCTGCACCGGCTCGGCGAGGCGTTCATCCCCGACCTCGGCGGCTGCCACATCGGCGACCGGCCGATCAACTACCACCTCGACATCCTGCGCCAGTTCGGCGCGGTCGTGGACAAGCGCGAGCAGGGCATCCACATCCGGGCGCCGCGCGGCCTGCACGGCACCAAGGTCGAGCTCCCGTACCCGAGCGTCGGCGCGACCGAGCAGCTCCTCCTCACGGCCGTCCGCGCCGACGGCGTGACCGAGCTGTCGAACGCGGCGATCGAGCCCGAGATCATGGACCTCATCGCCGTCCTGCAGAAGATGGGCGCCGTCATCTCCGTGGACACCGACCGGGTGATCCGCGTCGAGGGCGTCGACCGGCTCGTGGGCTTCCGGCACACCGCGCTCGCGGACCGCATCGAGGCCGCCTCGTGGGCGTCGGCGGCGCTCGCCACCGCGGGCGACGTCTACGTCAAGGGCGCGACGCAGCCCGAGATGATGACCTTCCTCAACACGTTCAGGAAGGTCGGGGGCGAGTTCGAGGTCGACGACGAGGGCATCCGGTTCTACCACCCGGGCGGCGACCTCAACGCGATCGTGCTCGAGACCGACGTTCACCCCGGCTTCATGACGGACTGGCAGCAGCCGCTCGTCGTCGCCCTCACGCAGGCCAAGGGCCTGTCGATCGTCCACGAGACCGTCTACGAGAACCGGTTCGGGTTCACGGACGCGCTGCGCGGGATGGGTGCCACGATCCAGGTCTACAAGGAGTGCCTCGGGGGTCGCCCCTGCCGGTTCGGGCAGCGCAACTTCCATCACTCCGCGGTGATCTCCGGCCCGACGCCGCTCGCCGCCGCCGAGATCGAGGTTCCCGACCTGCGGGGCGGGTTCAGCCACCTGATCGCCGCGCTCACGGCGAAGGGCACCTCGACGGTCCGGGGGATCTCGCTCATCGACCGCGGCTACGAGCACTTCCAGGAGAAGCTGTCGGCCCTGGGCGCCGAGGTCGGGCGCGACTGACGCGAGCCCCGGCCCGGTAGGCTGGTGCACCGTGCCCGTCGCTCGCCCTGACTCCTTCGCGTTCCGCGTGGTTGCACGCATCGTCCGGAGCTTCATGTTCGCCATCACCCGCCGCGACTGGCAGGGGATGAAGCACTTCCCGACGGACAGCGGCTTCATCGCGGCTGCCAACCACGCCACCGACCTGGACGCACTGACGTTCGCGCACTTCCTGTTCGACGCGGGCCACGAGCCTCGGATCCTCGCGAAGGCGTCGCTGTGGAAGGTCCCGGTCGTCGGCTGGGCGCTGCGGTCCACCCGGATGATCCCGGTGGCGCGCGGCTCCGTCGACGCCGGGGCGTCGCTGCGGGCCGCGACCGAGCGGCTGCAGGCCGGCGACTGCGTGGCGATCTTCCCCGAGGGGACGCTCACGCGGGACCCGGACCTGTGGCCCATGGCCGGCAAGACGGGGATGGCGCGGCTCGCGCTCGCGAGCCGCGTGCCCGTCGTCCCGACCGCCCAGTGGGGCGCCCAGGAGATCCTGCCGCGCTACTCCAAGCGCTTCCGGCCCTTCCCGCGCAAGCTCGTCCACCTGCACGCCGGGCCGCCGGTCGACCTGTCGGACCTGTACGACCGACCGGTCGACACCGTCGTCCTGCGGGAGGCGACGGACCGCGTGCTCGACGCGATCACGCACCTCCTCGAGGAGATCCGGGGGGAGCGGGCGCCGGCCGTGCGGTTCGACCTGCGGCGGCACCCCGAGTACGACACGAAGCAGACGACCTACCCGCCCCTCCCGGAGGACGCACGATGACAGAGCCCGCCCCCTCGACGAGCCCGGCCACCGGAAGGCCGGAGGAGCGCGTCCGGGTGGCGGTGCTGGGCAGCGGGGCGTGGGGCACCACGTTCGCCGCCGTGATGGCGGACGCGGGGTGCGACGTGACCCTCTGGGCGCGGCGCGACGACGTGGTCGCCGACGTGCGGGACAACCACCGCAACGAGGCCTACCTGGCGGGTGTCGACCTCCCTGCCGGCGTGACGGCGACCACCGACGCCGCGGAGGCGGTGCGTGGCGCACGCATCGTCGCCGTCGCCGTCCCGTCGCAGCATGCACGAACGAGCCTCGCGCCGTTCGCGGCCCTGCTCGAGCCGGACGTCGTCGTGGTCTCGCTCATGAAGGGCGTGGAGCTCGGCACGGACCGGCGCATGAGCGAGGTCCTGTCCGAGGTGCTCGACGTCCCGGCGGAGCGCGTGGCGGTCGTCTCGGGCCCCAACCTCGCGAAGGAGATCGCGGCCCAGCAACCCACGGGGACCGTCGTGTCGTGCCCCGACGAGACCAACGCGCGGCTCGTTGCGGCCGCGTGCACGACCCCCTACTTCCGCCCCTACACCAACACGGACGTCGTCGGCGTCGAGCTGTGCGGGGCGGCCAAGAACGTCATCGCGCTCGTCGTCGGCATCGCGCAGGGGCGCGGGTACGGCTACAACACGATGGCGACCGTCATCACCCGCGGCCTCGTCGAGATCACGCGCCTCGGGCTCGCGCTCGGGGCCCAGGTCGAGACGTTCGCGGGGCTCGCGGGCATGGGCGACCTCGTCGCGACGTGCGCGTCACCGCTGTCCCGCAACCACACCCTGGGCAAGCACGTGGGCGGCGGCATGTCGCTCGACGAGGCCGTCCGGGCGACGGGCGGGACCGCCGAGGGCGTGAAGTCGTGCGTGTCGATCCTCGAGCTGGCGCAGCGTCACGACGTCGAGATGCCGATCACGGGAGCCGCGGTCGCCATGATCCACGACGGCAGGTCCGTCGACGACGTCACGCGGGCGCTGCTCGGACGACCGCAGAAGGCCGAGTCGCTGAGCTGACCGGGTACGGCTCAGAGCAGGGTGCGCAGCGCCTGGTCGAGGTCGGACCACAGGTCCTCGGGATCCTCGATCCCGACGGACAGCCGCAGCAGGTCCTCGGGCACGGTCGGCGACTCCGTCGCGAACCGGCGCCGGCGTTCGAGGCTCGACTCCACACCGCCGAGACTGGTCGCGGGGACCCACAGCCGGACTGCGGCGACCAGGGCGTCCGCGCCCTCGCGCCCACCGACCGGCCTCAGGCCGACGATCGAGCCGTAGCCGCGCATGAGTCGGCTCGCGCGCTCGTGGCCGGGGTCGTCCGGCAGGGACGGGTGCCGCACCTGCACGACCGCGGGGTGCCCGGCCAGGCGTCCCGCGAGCAGAGCGGCGGTCGCCTGCGACCGCTCGACGCGCAGCGCGAGCGTCCGCAGCCCGCGCAGCGCGAGCCAGACCTCGCTCGGGCCGGCGATCGCGCCGTGCTGCGTGCGGTAGCCGTGCAGCGCCGCCCGGAGCTCCGGGTCGTCGGTCACGGCCGCGCCGAGCACGACGTCCGAGTGTCCGGCGAGATACTTCGTCACCGAGTGCACGACGACGTCCGCGCCCCAGGCGAGCGGGTTCTGCCCGAGGGGGGTCGCGAAGGTGTTGTCGACGGCGGTGAGCCAGCCGCGGTCGCGGGCGGCCGCGATCAGGGCGGGGACGTCCGCGACCTCGAGCATCGGGTTGGTCGGGGACTCGAGCCACAGCAGCCCGCGCCCCGCGCCGGCGGCGTCGTCGAGTGCGGCGACGACCGCGTCCGTGTCCTCGACGTCGACCCGGACGACGCGGACCCCGTGCCGGCGCTCCAGCTCGTCCGCGAGACCCAGCGCCGCCTGGTAGGCGTGCTGCGGGACGACGATCGCGCCGTCGTCGGGCACCTGGGCGAACACGGCCGCGATCGCGGCGAGTCCCGACCCGAAGACGAGCGACGGAAGGGAGGCGCCCTCGAGCGCAGCGAGCGCCTCCTCGAACGGTGACCACGTCTCGGTGCCCATGCGTGCGTAGAGCAGGTCGCCGGCCGGCGGCTCGCCCTGCGAGACGTACGTCGAGCTCAGCACCACCGGAGGGTTGAGGGGGGAGCCGGGCGTCCGCTCCGGCCGGCCGGCGGTGACGGCGACGGTGGACGGGTCGAGCGGTCGCGGGCCGTGGGCGGGCGCGTCGGGGGAGGTCACCCGACAAGACTAGGGTGCCCTCGCGCTCGGGTAGTCTCGACCGCGATGTCTACAGCGCCTATGGCCTCCACGCAGCCCGCTACTCCCGCCTCCTCGCGCAAGCCCCGCGTCATGGTCCTCTTCGGGGGGCGTTCCGGCGAGCACGCCATCTCCTGCGCGACCGCGGCCGGCGTGCTCCGCGCGATCGACCGCGACCGGTACGAGGTCGTCCCCGTCGGGATCACGCGGGCCGGCCAGTGGGTGGTCGCCGCCGACGAGCCCGAGCGCTGGGAGATCACGGCCGGGCGGCTGCCCGAGGTGGTCGCGAGCGACGGCGAGGTCGTCGTGCCGCTGTCCGTCGGAGACCGCCGGCTGCGCGTCCTCGACGCGCTCGAGCCGCCGCGCGAGCTCGGCGAGGTCGACGTCGTGTTCCCGCTGCTGCACGGGCCGTTCGGCGAGGACGGCACCCTGCAGGGCCTGTTCGAGCTCGCGGACCTGCACTACGTGGGCGCCGGGGTGCTCGCGTCCGCGGTCGGCATGGACAAGCACTACATGAAGCTCGTGCTCGCGGGCCAGGGCATCCCCGTCGCCCCGTACACGGTGGTACGACCGGGGGAGTGGGAGCGCGACCCGGAGGGCGTGCTCGCCCGGGTCGAGCCGCTCGGGCTGCCGCTGTTCGTCAAGCCCGCGCGGGCCGGGTCGAGCCTCGGCATCTCGCGCGTCGACGACCTCGACGACCTGGCCGCTGCGCTCGCCGAGGCGCGGCGGCACGACCCGAAGGTGCTCGTCGAGTCCGGTGTCGACGGGCGCGAGATCGAGTGCGCGGTGCTGGGCGGCCGCGACGGTGAGCGCCCCCGCGCGTCGCTCCCGGGCGAGATCGCCGTGACGGGCGACGCCCACGCGTTCTACGACTTCGAGGCCAAGTACCTCGACGAGTCGAGCGTCGAGCTGAGCTGCCCGGCCGACCTGCCCGACGCCGTCACCGAGCGGGTGCGCGACCTCGCGGTGCGCACGTTCGAGGCGATCGGCGCCGAGGGCCTGTCGCGCGTCGACGTGTTCGTCACGGCGGCCGGCGACGTCGTGGTCAACGAGATCAACACGATGCCGGGGTTCACCCCGCTGTCGATGTACCCGCGCATGTGGGCGGCGTCCGGGCTCGACTACCCCGCGCTCGTCGACGAGCTCGTGCAGCTCGCGCTCGAGCGGCCGACCGGGCTGCGCTGAGCCCGGCTCAGCCGGTGCAGGTCGTGGTCGCCTTGACGTCGAGCACCGCAGGGGCGACGTCGACGAGCGCGGCCGTGGGCTGCCCCTCGCCGAGCGACTTCGGCACCTGGACCTCGACGGCCGGGTCGCGCCCGTAGGTCACGAACGTCCAGCCGGTGGACGTCTCGGCCGAGATCCAGTCCACGCTCGTGCCGTCGGGGTTCTCGATGGACTGGCACTGGTCGGACGGCCCGGGCTGCTCCACGCCGCAGCGCAGCGTGATCGCGCTCCCCGCGCTGCCCCAGGCCGAGGTCGCCTGGCTCGAGGTGGTCCGCTGGTCCTGCCCGGCGACCTGGTCGGGCAGGTCGAGGATCACGTCCGCGCACGCGGGGTCGGTGGCGTGTGTCGCGACGGGCACCGAGATCACGGGGGAGCAGGCTGCGACGCCGGCCGCCACGGCGAGCGAGCCGAGGAGCAGGGCGGCCGTGCGGCGTCGTCTGCGCGCACGGACCGAGGACGGGGACGAGCGGGGCACGGCGACACCGTAGCGAGCGGACCTGGGAGCGCGCGGCGTCTAGGGTTTCTCTCGTGCCTGCGTCCCCTGAGCCCGAACCCGGCGGCCCGCTCGTCCGTGAGGTGTCCGAGGAGCAGCTCCTCGCCGAGATCTTCCCGCTCCTGCCCGGGGGCACCGCGACGCTGCTCGGCCCGGGCGACGACGCCGCGGTCGTCGCGGCGCCGGACGGCCGATTCGTCGTGTCGACCGACGTCCTCGTGGAGGACCGGCACTTCCGTCGCGCGTGGTCCACCGGGCACGACGTCGGACGCCGGGCCGCAGCCCAGAACCTCGCCGACGTCGCCGCGATGGGCGCGAGGCCCACGTCGCTCGTCGTGTCGCTCGTCGTGCCGGGAGACGTCCCGGTCACCTGGGTGACGGGCCTCGCGCGCGGGCTCGCCGAGGCGTGCGCGCCCGTGGGGGCCGCGGTCGTCGGGGGAGACCTGTCCGGAGGCGACGCGATCGCCGTGGCGGTGACCGTGCACGGCGACCTCGAGGGACGCGCGCCCGTCCTGCGGTCGGGGGCACGACCCGGCGACGTCGTGGCGCACGCAGGGAACCTCGGGTCCTCGGCCGCCGGCCTCGCACTCCTGTCCGCCGCCGACGGCGCACCCGACGCCGCGCCGCTCACCCGGCTGGTCGACCTGCACCGCGTCCCCGAGCCTCCGTCGGAGTCGGGTCCGGCCGCGGCGCTCGCGGGGGCGACGGCCATGCTCGACGTCTCGGACGGGCTCCTGCGCGATGCCGGCCGGCTCGCGCGGGCCAGCAGCGTCGTCGTCGACATGGACCCCGCCCTTCTCGGTGCGGACGCGGCGCTGACGGCCGCGGCCCGGGCGGTGGCGCCGGACCGGGACCCGGGCACCCTCGTGCGGACCTGGGTGCTGGGTGGGGGCGAGGACCACGGGCTCCTGGCCACGTTCCCCGCCGGGACGGCGCTCCCGCCCGGCTTCCGCGTCGTCGGGACGGTCCGTGCCGCGGGACCGGGCGAGGCGCCGGGCGTCCTCGTGTCGGGCGCGGAGCCGGACGTCCCGGCCGGCTGGGACCACTTCGCAGGAGGCCCCGGGTCGCTCACCCCCGGCGGAAGCGCACCTCGGTGATGTCCGCGCCGCCGATGTCCTCGCGCCGCTCCACGCCGTCCGTCTGGAAGCCGTGGCGCCGGTAGAAGTGCCGGGCGCGGTCGTTGTCGGCGATCACCCACAGCGAGACCGGGACGCCGGGCCTGACCTCACCGAGGACGGTGCGCATGAGGTCGCGCGCCACCCCGCGGCCCCACGCCTCGGGGTCGAGGTAGATCGCGTAGAGCTCGAGGTCGCCCGCCTCGGCGTCCTCGTCGCGGGCGGGGCCGAGCGTCGCGAACCCGAGCGTGCGGCCCCGGTCCGAGGCGATCCACGTGTGGGCCACGCCCTCGCTCAGGGACTTGAGCCACAGCTCCGAGCGTCGCTCGACGTCGAGCGACGCGAGATAGGCGTCGGGCACGATGCCCGCGTAGGCGCCGCGCCAGGAGGCGATGTGGACGGTCGCGATCGCGTCGGCGTCGTCCACCGTCGCGCGTCGGATCGTGACGGTGTCAGGCTCGGTGGCACCCAGGTCCACGAAGGCCCCCTCGGTTGTCGGCGTGGGCGGTGACTCCCCTCCAGGGTGCCATCCGGGCCGGTGGAGGTCGACCCCGGATCCACCCGGATCCGACCCCGAGAACGACCGACGCCCGCCGGTCCGGGAGGACCGACGGGCGTCGTGAGGTCGAGCGGGGTGCGCCGGCTCAGGCCGGGCGGGTCACCTTGCCGGCCTTGAGGCACGAGGTGCACACGTTCACGCGCTTGGGGGTGCCCCCCACGATGGCGCGGACACGCTGGATGTTCGGGTTCCAGCGGCGCTTGGTACGCACGTGCGAGTGCGAGATGCTGTGCCCGAAGCCCGGGCCCTTGCCGCAGACGTCGCAGTTGGCAGCCACGGTTTGCTCCTGATCGTCGTGCACGCCCGAGCCACGGCCAGGCGATGAGTGGTCAACTGGATGGTCACTGTCCGCACTCGCAGTGGAGAGCGACCCGAGGGTCGTCCACGCGCGCGGTCCGTGCCGATGTGTGCCCGACGTCGCCAGGCAACCTCGATATGGTAGCCGACGATCGGCGTGCGCCCCAAACCCTGCCGGGTCGTCCCGGCCGGGACGCGCACGAGAAGAGCGTACCGAGGAGGCCCCGTCCCGTGACCGACGGCATCGACGCGCCCAGCGTCCGCACGTGGGCTCGGCTGGCCGTCCGTGCGCTCGAGGACGCAGCAGGACCGCTCGACCGGGCGAACGTGTTCCCCGTCCCCGACGCCGACACCGGGACCAACCTCGTGCTGACCGTCCGGGAGGGGGCCGCGGCGGTGGAGGCGACCGGGCCGGACGCGGACGGGGTTGCGGTGGCGGTCGCCTTCGCACGCGGGTGCCTGCTCGGCGCCCGCGGGAACTCGGGCGTCATCGTCGCTGCGTGGGTCAGGGCGTTCGTGGCCGCGTGGGGCTCGGGCCCGGTCACGGCCCTCGCCGAGGGTGCCCACGCGGCACGCACGGCCGTCGCCGAGCCGACCGACGGCACCGCGCTGACGGCCGCGGACGAGGCCGCGCTCGCTGCGCGGCACGTCGTCGGCGCCGACGCGTCGCCGCTCACCGTCCTGCTCGCCGCCTGCGACGGCGCCACCGCGGCCGTGCAGCGCAGCCCCCGCGACCTCGGCCCCCGCGGGCAGGGGCGACTCGACCCGGGCGCCCAGGGGTTGCGCCTCGTCCTCGGCGCGCTGGCGACGGCGTGCGGTGCGACGGATGCCGCGCTCCTGCGCCTCGTCGCGCAGGACGTGCCCGGCCTGTCGGTGGCCGACGGCAGGCTGGACGACGTGACCGCGCCACCATCCCCGCTGCCGTCGGACGAGCTCGAGGTGATGTTCACGCTCGACGTGCCGCCCTCGGACGACCCGGCGCCCGGTGATCCGGCGCCCGCGGCACCGGACACCGACGTCGCCGGTGCGATGCGGGCCGTGCTCGCCGGCACGGGGACGTCGGTCGCCGTGGTGGGCGGGGACGGGACCTGGCGCGGCCACGTCCACACCACCGACCCGGGTCGTGCGCTCGACGCCGCGACGCAGGTCGCGAAGGACGCGGGCGGCCGGCTGCGCGACGTCCAGGTCCAGGACCTCACGCAGGTCCGCGAAGGCGGGCTCGGTGTCGTCGCGGTGACGTCCGCGCCGGGCCTCGTCGTCGAGCTCGCGCGGGCAGGCGCCGTCGTGCTCGCGCACGGCCGACGCCGGACGCCGCCCGGCCCGTCGGCCCTCCGCCGCGCGCTCGAGGAGACGCGCGCCCACGTCGTCCTGCTCGTCGCGCCGCCCGGGACCCCCGTGCCCGACGACGAGGAGCCCGTCTCCGGCGTGCGCACGCCGGTCGTCGTCCACGCGCTGACGCCGACCGACGCCCACACGGTGTCCGCGCTCGCCGCGCTGGCCACCGTCCCCCCGCCCCTGGTCGACGGCGACGGCGCGGGGGCCGTCGTGGACGTCGACGCGCTCGTCGCGGCCGCCGTCCGGACCCGGGACGTGGTGGACCGCGTCCGCGGCGCCGTCCTGCCGACCGCGTGGGGCAGCGCGGTGGGTGTCGTCGAGGCGCTCCTGGCGACGGCGGGTGCGGGTGCGGGTGCGGTCGTGCTCGTCGCCGGGCAGGACGCGGACCAGGGCCTCGTCGCCCGCGTCGTGGAGCACGTCGAGGCCCGGGACCCCGGTGCCGACGTGCTCGTCCTGGCCTCCGGACGCGACGACGCGGTGGTGCACGTCGGGGTCGAGCCGCCCGCGGTCGACGGTCCGGCGCCCTCGGGCGCCGGCGGTGCGGTGGGGGCGGCATGACCGTCGACGCGGCAGGGACCTGGATCGAGGGACCGCTCGGACAGCCGCTCCGCAAGGCCCTCGGCACCAGGACCGCGAACGCGCTCGCCAAGCTCGGGCTCGAGACGGTCGGCGACCTGGTCGACCACGTGCCGCGCCGGTACGACGAGCCGGGCCGGCTCACCGACCTGCGCTCGCTGCAGGTCGGGGAGCACGTCACGGTGCTTGCGCGGGTCCGGTCGGCGAGCATGACGCGGATGCGCTCCCGCGCGGGCGCGATGCTCCATGCCGTCGTGACCGACGGCGCCGGGGAGCTCGACCTGACGTTCTTCGCGAAGGGCCAGGGCGGCCTCCGGCACCACGAGCACCAGCTCGCCGCCGGGCGCACCGGACTGTTCACCGGCACGGTCAGCGTCTACCGCGGACGTCGTCAGCTCACGCACCCCCAGTACCAGGTGTTCGGCCTGGACACCGGGGTCGACGAGGCGGAGGCGGCGCTCGAGGACGCGAGCCGCCCCATCCCGATCTACCCGGCCGGCGCCTCGGTGCCCTCGTGGCAGATCCACAAGGCCGTCCAGACGGTGCTGGGGCCGCTTCGGGAGGACGACGTGCCCGACCCGCTGCCGCTGGCGCTGCGCGAGCGCCGGCACCTGTCCACACGGCTCGAGGCGCTGCGAGACGTGCACCTGCCCGCCGCGGACGAGGACTGGCGCCGGGGGCGGCGCCGGCTGCGGTTCGAGGAGGCCTTCGTCCTGCAGACGGCGCTCGCCCAGCGTCGTGCGGCGGTGGCCCGCGAGCCCGCGACGGCCCGGCCGCTCCGCGCCACCGGCACGCCCAGCCTGCTCGCCGACTTCGACGCGGCGCTCCCGTTCGAGCTCACGGACGGCCAGCGCGCCGTGGGCGAGCAGCTCGCCCGCGACCTCGCCGCCGACCGGCCGATGCAGCGCCTGCTCCAGGGCGAGGTCGGCTCGGGCAAGACCGTCGTCGCGCTGCGCGCCATGCTCCAGGTCGTCGACGCGGGAGGGCAGGCCGCGCTCCTCGCGCCCACGGAGGTCCTGGCGGCCCAGCACGCCCGGTCGCTCCGGACGCTCCTCGGCCCGCTCGCCGAGGGCGGCCTGCTCGGCGGGGCCGAGCACGGGACGCAGGTCGCCCTGCTCACGGGCTCGCTCGGCGCGGCGGCCCGCAAGCAGGCGCTGCTCGATGCCGCGAGCGGGGCCGCCGGGATCGTCGTCGGGACGCACGCGCTCCTCGGCGAGCACGTGCAGTTCGCCGACCTCGGGCTCGTGGTCGTCGACGAGCAGCACCGGTTCGGCGTGGAGCAGCGCGACGCGCTGCGCGCCAAGGGGGACCGGCAGGCGCACGTCCTCGTCATGACCGCGACGCCCATCCCGCGGACCGTCGCCATGACCGTGTTCGGCGATCTCGAGACCTCGACGCTCACCGAGGTGCCGGCGGGCCGCTCGGGCGTCGTGACGCACGCCGTGCCCGCGTCCAACCCGAAGTGGGTCGCCCGGACGTGGCAGCGCGTGCGCGAGGAGGTCGACGCGGGCCATCGCGCCTACGTGGTCGCGCCGCGGATCCATCCCGACGACGCGACCCCGGGCGGACGCGCGGACCAGGCTGCCGCGCTCGCGGAGACGGACGACGTGCTCGAGTTCCTCGCCGAGCCCGACGACGGCGGCGAACGGGCGCCTCTGCGTGCCGTCCTGGAGGTGGTCGACGAGCTGCGGGCGACGCCGGCGCTCGTGGGCGTCCCGGTCGGCATGCTGCACGGCCAGCTCCCGCCGGCCGACAAGGAGCGGGCGATGGCAGACTTCGCGTCCGGCCGCACACCCGTGCTGGTGTCCACGACGGTCGTCGAGGTGGGCGTCGACGTGGCGGAGGCCACGGTCATGGTCGTGCTCGACGCCGACCGGTTCGGGATCTCCCAGCTCCACCAGCTGCGCGGGCGGGTGGGACGCGGGAGCGCGCCGGGCCTGTGCCTGCTGGTGTCCGACGCGGAGCCCGGTACCCCGGCGCGCGAGCGGCTGGACGCCCTCGCCTCGACGCCCGACGGGTTCGAGCTCGCGCGCCGCGACCTCGAGCTGCGCCGCGAGGGGGACGTGCTCGGCGCGGCGCAGTCGGGCCGCGCGTCGTCGCTGCGGCTCCTTCGCGTGCTCACGGACGCGGAGCTCATCGCCGACGCGCGCACCGAGGCCACGGCCGTCGTCGAGCAGGACCCGGACCTCCTGACGTACCCGGCGCTCGCGGCGGCGATCGCGGAGCGGCTCGACCCGGAGCGCGAGGAGTTCCTCGAGCGGGCGTGAGCGAGTCCGCGCTGGATAGGCTCGGGACGTGACGAGGATCGTGGCAGGGACGGCCGGTGGACGCGTGCTCGAGGTGCCCGTGCGCGGCACGCGGCCGACGAGCGACCGGGTGCGGGAGGCCGTGTTCTCCCGGCTCGAGCACCAGGGCGCGGTCGAGGGTGCGCGCGTGCTCGACCTCTACGCGGGGTCGGGGGCGCTCGCGCTCGAGGCGATGAGCCGGGGCGCGTCCGACGCGACCCTCGTGGACGCGGCCCGGGCCGCCGTCGAGGTCTGCCGGCGCAACGTGCGGGCGCTCGGCCTGACGCGGGTGCGCGTCGCACAGCAGCCCGCCGAGCGGTTCGTGCGCGAGGTCCCGAGCCGCCCGTGGGACCTGGTGTTCCTCGACCCGCCGTACGACGTCACGGCCTCCGAGCTCGTGCAGGTCCTCGCGCACCTCGCCCTGCCGGGAGCGCTCGCGCCGGACGGCACGGTCGTCGTCGAGCGGCGGGCGCGGGACGCGGAGCCCGCCTGGCCGGACGGCCTCGAGCTCGTCGCGCGCAAGGACTACGGCGAGACTGCCGTGTTCTACCTCGAGCCCGTGGCCCCCGGCGCCGAGGCCTCGTCCCCGGAGAGCGTCCCCACGGGCAGCTGATCGACGCGGTCGAGCCCGACGAGCGCGACCTCGGAGCCCGAGGCGGCGTCGAGCAGGCGACGCGTGGCGCCGTCGTCGGCCAGCGTCCCCTCGCACGCCACCAGCCAGTCCGTCAGGAAGTCGCGTACGGGCGCGGCCGGGAGGGTGGCTCGATCGTCCGCCCGCAGCGCGACGAGCATGAGCGCGGGCACACGCTCGCCGCCCGGGCCGTCACCGGGCTGGAAGTATGGGAGCGCCAGCGCCCTCCCGCCGTGGCGGGCGTAGAACCGCACGCGGGCGGCCGGGTCGCCGTGGGCCTCGCTCGCGGCGTGGTGGTCCGGGTGCTCGACCTCCGCGAGGATCGCGAGCGGGTCGTGGGCGGCGGTCCAGGTGTCGAGCGCGGCGGAGAGCAGCGCCCCGCCGACGCCGGCGCCCCGGTGCCCCGGTGCGATCGCGAGGTAGAGCACGAGCAGGATCCGCTCGTCCGGGAACCACGCCCCGACGACACCCGAGACCGGACGCGCCTCGCCGTCGGACCCCTCGCCCGTCCCGAGCACCTCGAGCGAGCCGTGCTCCACGTCGCGCCACAGCTCCTCGGCGTCGATGAGCTCGGCAGGGGGGAACGACGGGGCCAGCACGTCGCGGTGCAGGGCCAGGATCTCGGACCGGGTCGTGAGCGGTCGGGGCGCGGGGGCAACCATGCTCCGACCGTACGTCGCCCGTGCCCGCCGCGGAGTGGCACCGCACCGCGAGGTGTCCTGTGCACTAGCGTGACGCCGTGACCATCGCCGTCTGCCCCGGCTCGTTCGACCCGATGACGCTCGGGCACCTGGACGTCGTGCGTCGTGCGCGCTCGATGTTCGACGAGGTCGTCGTCGGGGTCGCGCACAACGCCGGCAAGTCGGCGCTCCTGACCGTCGAGGAACGGCTCGAGCTGGCTCGTTCGGCGGTCGGCGACGCGGGGCTCGACGGCGTCCGCGTCGCCCACGTGCCCGGGCTCCTCGTGGAGTTCTGCCGCGAGATCGGCGCGCACGCCGTGGTCAAGGGGCTGCGAGGCGGCGCCGACTTCGACGCCGAGGTGCCCATGGCCCTCATGAACCGGCACCTGGCCGGCGTCGAGACGGTCTTCGTGATCGGGGACCCCGGGCTCGCGCACGTCGCCTCGTCGCTCGTGAAGGACGTGGCACGGCACGGGGGAGACGTCGACGACCTGGTCCCGCCAGGCGTCGGCGACGTCGTGCGCGCGGCGCTCGCGCGCACGACCTGAGGTGAGCACTACCCAGCATGGAGGAGGAGTCGTGAGCAGCACCGGACCGAGCGGAGGACGCGGAGGCGACGGGCGCGACCAGCGCGACGGGGCCGCCGTCGCCCCACCCGCTCAGGGGGCCGACCCGGTCGCGACCCTGACGGCCATCGTCGCGGACCTCACGGAGCTCGTGGCAGGAGCACGCACGGGCCCCCTGGGGGGAGGAACCCTCAAGGTGCCGCGGGACCAGCTCGTCGCCCTCGTCGACGAGCTGCGCGAGGCCGTGCCGCACCAGCTCGACGAGGCCGACCGCGTGCTCGAGGACGCGGACCGCGTGCTCGGGGAGGCGCAGGCCCAGGCCGAGGACGTGCTGTCGACGGCGCGTGCCCGGGCGATCGAGCTCGTGCAGCGCGAGCAGGTGGTCGCCCAGGCGCAGGCGCGCGCGGCGCAGGTGCTCGCGGCGGCCGAGGCCGACGCGGCACGCATCCGTCAGGACGCCGACGACTACTGCGACCGCCGGCTCGCCATGCTCGAGGACGTCCTGGAGCAGGCGGGGGCGCAGGTCCGTGCCGGTCGGGAGCGGCTCGTGGAGCGCGCGCTCGAGCGGTCGGCGGAGCGCGCGGACTGAGGGCGCACGACGCGCGGGGGAGGGCCGCGGGTCGGCCGCCCCGGCTTGGGCGCGCGGGACCCGATGCCGTATAGTAGACGGTTGGTCCTGCTGGTCATGTGGTCCCCGATCGTCGGGGGCCTCCGCGGACCGAGATCATCTCCTCGCCCTGCGCCGTCGCGTGGGCCCGTCACGGGCTTGCGCCGCCGGTTCGTGGGCGAGGTCGGAGAGAACCATGGAGCGTCACATCACCCTCGACCCGCGGTCGCCGTTCGTGCTCGACACCCACGAGCTCAGCCGACGTCCCGGGTCCCAGCGTGAGGTCGACCGCACCGTGGCCGCTCCGGGAGATCTCGGCACCGTCGTGACCGGCATCCCCGCCGGCGACGACCTCGAGCTGCACGTGCGTCTCGAGGCCGTCATGGAGGGGGTCCTGGTCACCGGAGAGGTCCGGGGTCGGGCGGTCGGGGAGTGCGTGCGCTGCCTGGACGAGACGGTCGACGACGTCGACGCCACGTTCCAGGAGCTCTACGTCTACCCGGAGCGCGCCCAGGCCGCGGAGGAGGCCGGTGACGACGAGGAGGACGTGCACGAGCTCGAGGGCGACCTGATCGACATCGAGCCCGCGCTTCGGGATGCGGTGGTCACTGCACTACCATTCCAACCGTTGTGCCAGCCGGACTGCCCTGGCCTGTGCTCCGAGTGCGGAGCGCGCCTGGCGGACGATCCTGGCCACCACCATGACGTGGTCGACCCCCGGTGGTCGGCACTGAAGAGCATGCTCGGCACGGACGTCGTGCCGGACGAGACGAAAGAGAGCTAGCCGTGGCTGTTCCGAAGCGCAAGATGTCGCGCAGCAACACCCGTGCGCGCCGTTCGCAGTGGAAGACGACCGCCGCGAACCTCACGACGTGCCCGCAGTGCAAGGGCCAGAAGCTGTCGCACACGGCCTGCCCGACGTGCGGCACGTACAAGGGTCGCCAGTACACGGCGGCGCTGCGCACCGAGCACGCCTGAGCCACCCGTGTCCGCCCAGCGCGAGCGTCCTGAGAAGGCGGCCGGCGCCGGCGGAGCCGACGAGCTCCTCGAGAAGCTCGGGGTCCGTGTGGACCCCGAGCTTCTCGTGCTCGCGCTGACGCACCGTTCGTTCGCGCACGAGGCCGGTGGCATCCCCACCAACGAGCGCCTCGAGTTCCTCGGTGACTCCGTGCTCGGCTTCGTCGTCACGGACGCCCTGTACCGCGACCACGCCGACCTCCCGGAGGGTGAGCTCGCGAAGATGCGCGCGGCTACCGTGTCGCAGCGCTCGCTCGCCGCGATCGCCCGCGAGCTCGAGCTGGGCCGGTTCATCCTGCTCGGCAAGGGCGAGCTGAGGACCCGCGGCTTCGACAAGGACTCGATCCTGTCGGACACCGTCGAGGCGATCATCGGCGCCGTCTACCTGAGCGGTGGGGTCGACGAGGCCCGCACGTTCGTGCACCGGCTCGTCGACGCGACCCTCGAGGTGGCAGCCGACCTGGGCGCCGGCCTCGACTGGAAGACGTCGCTCCAGGAGCTTGCGGGCGAGCTCGGCCTGGGGGCACCCGAGTACCGCTGGGAGGCCGAGGGTCCCGCGCACGCGCGGGTCTTCACGTCCCACGTGGCGCTCGACGGCGAGGTGCTCGGCACCGGCTCAGGGACGGCCAAGAAGCACGCCGAGCAGGAGGCCGCCGAGCGTGCCTATGCCGTGCTGAAGGCCCGGGTCGACGCCGCGGCCGCGGCGACCGGGCCGGCTGGCCTCGCGCCGGCTGACCAGGGCTGAGTCTTGCCCGAGCTGCCCGAGGTCGAGACCGTCCGTGACGGGCTCGCGCGGCACGTCCTGGGCGCGCGGGTCGCGTCCGTCGAGGTGCTGCGCGACTACTCGGTCCGCCACCAGGGCGGCGGGACCGAGGCGTTCGTCGCGGCCCTCACGGGCGCCCGGCTGGACGCGGCAGCCCGCCGGGGCAAGTTCCTCTGGCTCGAGCTCTCCGACGTGGGCGGCGGCGACGGCGCCGTCCCCACGCGCGCGCTCGTCGCGCACCTCGGCATGAGCGGCCAGCTCCTCGTCCGGTCCGGAGACCTCGCCGAGCGCCACCGGCACCTGCGCGTCCGGCTCGCGCTCGAACAGCCCGACGGCACCGAGGCGGCGCTCGACTTCGTGGACATGCGGACGTTCGGGCACCTCGTCGTCGCGCCCCTCGTGGCGACGCCCGACGGCGCCCCCGGTGGGCTCGGCACCGACCGGCCGCTCGTCCCGGAGCCGGCCGCGCACATCGCGCGCGACCTCCTCGACCCCGCGCTCGACGAGGCCGCGCTGGTGGATGCGCTGCGCCGTCGTCGGACAGGGGTGAAGCGGGCGCTGCTCGACCAGACGCTCGTCTCGGGCGTCGGGAACATCTACGCCGACGAGGCGCTGTGGCGCGCGCGGCTGCACTACGCGCGGCCGACCGACACGCTCCGTCGAGCCGAGGCCACGCGGCTCCTGGAAGCCGCGGAGCAGGTCATGCGCGAGTCGCTCGCGCAGGGCGGCACGAGCTTCGACACCCTCTACGTCAACGTCAACGGCGCCTCGGGGTACTTCTCGCGCTCGCTCGCCGTCTACGGCCAGGAGGGGCGCCCGTGCCCGCGGTGCGGGACGCCCGTGCGACGCGACGCCTTCATGAACCGCTCGTCGTTCACGTGCCCCCGCTGCCAGCCGCGCCCCCGCAACGGGCGTTGGTGAGAGCCGGCCCGCTCACCTCGCGACGTCGCGCAGCCATCGGCTGAGATCGGCGGAGAGCGCCGCCGGGGCGTCGAGCTGGACGAGGTGGCCGGCGCCCTCCACCAGCGTGAGCGAGGCGTGCGGCATCGCCCCCTGGAGCCGGTGCGCACGGTCCCCCGCAGCGCGACCGCGCCGCCGATGTCGTGGGCGACGACGTGCGGCCGCTCGAGCTCCCAGAGGTCGAGCAGGTCGGCGAACAGCTCGCCCTGGACCCCCAGGTCGACGGCGTGCGACGGCTCCTTCGACGAGGCCCCGCACCCGGGCATGTCCCACAGGTGCACCGTGAACTCCTGGGCGAGGGCGGTCGCGACGGGCCGCCACAGGGCCGACGACCACGGCGTGCCGTGCAGGAGGACGAGCGGCGGACCCGACCCGAAGCGGTCCCACGCGACCGTGCGACCCCGCCACGGCACGGAGCGCGTCAGCGACGACGGGGTCATCCGTCGCGTTCCACGAGGTTACGCAGAGGCGCACCGGTGCGGAGCGCGTCGAGATTGGCCTCGATCAGCTCCTCCGCGTGCTGCGGGCGGCCGCCCGCGGCGTGCGGCGTGAGGATGAGGTTCGGCACGCCCCACCACGGGGAGTCCTCGGGCAGCGGCTCGGTGGCGAAGACGTCGAGCGCGGCGCCCGCGATCGTGCCGTCGCGCAGCGCGGCCTGCAGCGCGGCCTCGTCGACGGTCGCGCCCCGCCCGACGTTGACGAACCACGCGTGCCCGGGCAGGCGGGAGATCAGGTCCGCGCCCAGGGCGCCCTGCGTCGTGGGGAGGGCTGGGAGCAGGGAGACGAGGACGTCCGCCGTCCGGAGGAGGTCCGGGAGCTCGGCGTCGGTGACGACCGGGAAGCCGGCGCGCTCGCCCGCCGACGAGGCGACGCCCGTCACCCGTGCGCCCAGCGCGGCGAGCAGCGGCGCGAGCCGGTGGGCGATCGAGCCGAAGCCCCAGACCACGACGTGCGCGCCGTCGAGCGTCCGGAAGACGGCGTCCGTCCGGTCGGACTGCACGCCGCCGAGCTCGCCCGCCCAGCGTCCCTCGCGCTGCGCGTCGCGGGCCAGGTCGAGGCGGCGGGCGGCGGCCAGGACGAGCGCGAGCGTGTGCTCGGTGACGGGACCGTCGTGCAGGCCGCGCCCCGACGCGAGCGCGACGTCGGGCCCGAAGCCCGCCGCGACGAGCGTGTCGGGTCCGGCCATGAGGCCCTGGACGAGGCGGAGGCGCGTCAGACGCTGGGCGGCGTCGGCGAGGTTGCGCCGGCCGTTGCCCCACGCCACGAGCACGTCCGCGTCCTCGGAGCCGTCCGGGAAGGCGTCGCGCACGGTGTACGGCACGACGACGTCGTCGGGGGCTGCGTGGAGGTCGAGCGGGATGGTGTCGGGTACGAGGATCTTCACCCTCCCGACCCTAGCCGCGGTGCGGCTCGGCGCGCCGACCTGCGACGACGGCGCTAGCGTCGGAACGGACGGGTGCTTCGCGCCCCGGAACCGGGGGCTCTCGCAGGAGGTTCGGATGTCCGACGCCGTCGCCGGGGGAGCGGGGTCGTCCGCCGCTCACGCCTCGAGAAGCCGCGCCGCCGCGGTGCCGCGGCCGGCACGCACGTACATCACGTGGGTCACGCTCGCGTTCATGATCACGTCGTCGGTCGCGAGCCTGCGGGCTGCGCCGACGATGGCCGTTTACGGGCTCGCAGCGGTGTTCCTGTACGTCGTGCCGGCGATCCTCTTCCTCCTGCCGACGTCGCTCGTCTCGGCGGAGCTCGCGTCCGGGTGGTCCGGCGGCGTGTACCGGTGGGTCGCCGACGGACTGTCGAAGCCCCTCGGCTTCCTCGCGGTCTGGTGCCAGTTCGCGATGACGATCTTCTACTACCCGAGCCTGCTGGGATACGTCGCGAGCACCTTCGCGTACGTGATCAACCCGGCCCTGGCGAGCAACGGCGTCTACGTCGCGATCGTCATCGTCGTCGTGTACTGGGCCGGCGTGTACATCTCGTCGCAGGGGACCAAGACGGTCGCCGGCCTGTCGAGCGCGGGCCTGATCATCGGGACCCTCGTCCCGGCCGCGATCCTCGTCGTGCTCGGCGTCGTGTTCCTCGGGCAGGGCCACGAGTCCGCCGCGCCCATGGACTCGAGCCACCTGCTCCCGCAGTGGACCGGCATCGCGTCGCTCGTGCTGATCATCAACAACTTCCTCTCGTACGCCGGCATGGAGATGAATGCCGTGCACGTGACGAGCCTGCGCGACCCGGCACGCGAGTTTCCCCGCGCGATGTTCCTCGCGATCGGGCTCGTGCTCGTGATCTTCATCCTCCCGGCCCTCGCGATCTCGTGGGTGATCCCCGCCGACCAGCTGAGCCTCACCGCCGGCGTCATGCAGGCGTTCGACGCGTTCTTCGCGAACTTCCACGTCGGCTGGCTCACGCCGATCCTGGGGCTGATGCTCATCGCCGCGTCGGTCGGTGGGATGCTCACGTGGCTGGCCGGGCCCTCCAAGGGCCTGATCGAGGTGGGGCGGGAGGAGGGATATCTTCCCCCCTTCCTCCAGCGGCTCAACAAGCACGGCGTGCAGCAGAACATCCTCGTCTCGCAGGGCGTCTTCACGACCGTCATCGCGCTCCTCTACGCCTTCGTCCCGGACGTCTCGAGCGCCTACTGGATCCTCTCGGTCATCACGACGCAGGTGTACCTCGTCATGTACCTCCTGCTGTTCGTCGCAGCGGTGCGGTTGAGACGGATCGCTCCCGACCACCCGCGAGGGTTCCGTGCACCCTGGCTCGTCCTCACGTGCGCGGTGGGGTTCGCGGCCTCGCTCGCCGCGATGCTCATCGGCTTCGTCCCGCCGGCCCAGTTCTCCTCCGGGAGCGTGGGGATCTACGTCCTGATCGTCGGTGGGGGGCTCGTGCTCGTGGGGCTCGTCGTGCCGTGGCTCTTCTACGTGCTGCGCAAGCCGTCGTGGCGCCGGCCCGCAGACCCGGCGGCCGCCCAGGACGTCGCCGGGGAGGTGGCGTCGTGACCACGCCGCGCACGGCGGACCACCGCGGGCACGGACCGGTGCACGAGCCGGTCGAGCCGCACGCACACCGGTGGGTCGTGTACACGACCGTGGGCCTCCTCGTCGCCGGCGTGCTGATCGTCATGCTCGTGGTCTTCGACAACCACCGCGCGAACCAGGAGGCCCGGAAGGCCGAGGACCGGGCGACGACGCTCCAGACGCAGCTCAGGGAGGCGGGGTTCGCCGTACCCGAGCGCAGCACCATCGTGCAGGTTCTCGGCTCGGACGGAGGCGCGGTGTGCGCCGACCCCGGTGGGCACCTGCAGTCGCTGCGAGACCTCAACGGCGTCAGTGGCGCGGCCGGGCCCGGCCTGCGGCCGACACCCGTCGTGGAGTCGCTCGTGCGGGCCGAACGGCTCGCCGTCGAGGTGTACTGTCCGGACGAGCTCGGCAGCTTCGACGACTACGTCGACTCGCTGCACCTCACCGACAGCACCACGACGACGAACACCTCGGACGACTCGAACGCACAGGAGTGATCCCCGATGTCTGCACCCGTCCCCACGCTCGACGACCTGCGCGGCGTCGTGTCCGGGCTCATGGCCCGGGCGCGCGGCGACCTCGCGGCACTCGTGGCCATCCCCTCGGTCGCGGACGAGCGCATCCAGCCGCACAGCGAGTGCGTGCGTGCCGCCCGATGGGTCGCGGACGCGTTCCGGGCGGAGGGCGTCGACGACGCACGGCTCGAGCCGACGCCCGACGGGTCGGACGTCGTCGTCGGGCACGTGCCCGGGCCGGAGGGCGCGCCGACCGTCCTTCTCTACGCGCACTACGACGTCCAGCCCCCGCTCGACGACGACGCGTGGACGAGCCCGCCGTTCGAGCTCACCGAGCGCGACGGGCGCCTCTACGGGCGCGGCGCGGCCGACTGCAAGGGCAACATCGTGGCCCACCTGACCGCGCTGCGGGCGTTGCGCGCGCTCGGGGGCGGGACCTTCCCCGTCGGGATCCGGATCGTCGTCGAAGGTTCGGAGGAGCAGGGCACGGGCGGCCTCGACGACTGGGTGCGGGCGCACCCCGGCGAGCTCGACTCCGACGCGATCCTCATCGCCGACACGGGAAACGCCGCACTCGGAGTGCCCACGCTCACCGTGGCCCTGCGGGGTGCGTCGAACGTCGTCGTCACGGTCGAGTCGATGCGCAGCGAGGTCCACTCGGGCATGTTCGGCGGTGCGGCGCCCGACGCGCTCGCGGCGCTCGTCGCGATGCTCGCGACGCTGCGCGACGACAAGGGCGACACCACGATCCGCGGGCTCGACGCCACGCAGACCTGGGACGGCGTCCAGTACGAGCCCGACGCGTTCCGCCGCGACGCGGGCGTGCTCGACGGCGTCGGGCTGCTCGGCAGCGGCAGTGTCGCCGACCAGCTCTGGGCCCGGCCGGCCGTGACGATCCTCGGGATCGACGCGCCGAAGGTCGTCGGGTCGTCCGCCGCGATCCAGCCGAAGGCTGCGGCGAGGCTCAACCTGCGCGTGCCCCCCGGCCTCGACACCGCCGCGGCCGTCGCCGCGCTCGAGGACCACCTGGGCGCCGTCGCGCCGTGGGGCGTCCACGTCACGCTCGAGCACGACACCCCCGGGCAGCCGTTCCAGGCTCGCACCGAGGGGACCGTGTTCGACACGCTGAGCCGGGCGCTCGCGGACGCGTTCGACGCCGAGAGGACCACGACCGCCGGTCAGGGCGGATCGATCCCGCTGTGCAACGTGCTGCAGGACTCCTACCCCGACGCGGAGATCGTCCTGCTGGGGGTCGAGGAGCCCGCGTGCCTCATCCACGCGCCGAACGAGAGCGTCGACCCGGACGAGATCGAGCGGATCGCGGTCGGGGAGGCGCTCTTCCTCGCGCGGCTCGGGGCCGCGACCGCCTGAGCCGCGCGCACGGTGCGGTCAGCCCTCCCCGTCCGGCACGAGCCGCTCGAGGAGCGCGCGCGCCCCGACCCGGTGCAGGTCCTCGAGCGCCGCGAGGTACGGCGTCGTGAACCCCGGGTCGGCCGCCAGGTCGCCGAACAGGTCGTCGGCCCGCACGAACGCGAGCGGATCCTCACGCTGGGTGCGGGCGACCGCGGTCAGGCGGTCGGCGAGCCGGTCGACGATCTCGATGGGCTCGCCCTGCTCGTCGACCCCCTCCGCGTAGCGGGCCCAGGCGGCGACGACGGCGGCCGAGAGCGTGACGTCGCGGCCCGCGGCGAGGTTCGCCCGGATCACGGGGACGAGCCACTTGGGGATCCGGTCCGAGCTCTCGGCGCACAGCCGCGCGATCGTGTCGCGGACCTCGGCGTTCGAGAAGCGCGCGACGAGCTCGTGCCGGTAGGCGTCGAGGTCGATCCCGGGGACGGGCTCGAGCGTCGGCGTGCCCTCGCGCTCCATGTAGGCGAGCAGGAAGCGCGCGAACAGGGGGTCCTGCGCGGCGTCGTGCGCGAGGCGGTAGCCGGCTAGGTACCCGAGGTAGCACAGGGCCTGGTGGCTCGCGTTGAGGAGGCGGAGCTTCATCAGCTCGTACGGCTCGACGTCGTCGACGAGCTGGACGCCCACGTCCCCGTAGGGTGGCCGGCCGAGCGGGAAGCGGTCCTCGAGGACCCACTGCGTGAACGGCTCGCACACGACGGGCCAGGCGTCCTCGATGCCGAAGCGGGCCGCGATCTCGCGCCGGTCGTCGTCGGTGGTCACGGGGGTGATCCGGTCGACCATCGAACACGGGAAGGCGACGTTCGCCTCGACCCAGGCGCCGAGACCCGGGTCCCGCAGGCGCGCGAAGGCGCCGAACGTGCGGCGCGCCATGTCGCCGTTCCCTTGGATGTTGTCGCACGACATGACGGTGAACGGCGGCACCCCGCGCGCTCGACGCCTGGCCAGTCCCTCGACCACGAGCCCGAAGACGGTGCGCGGGACGGCGCCCGGCTCGAGGTCGGCCGCGACCCCCGGGTCGGTGGCGTCGAACTCACCGGTGACCTGGTTGAAGCTGTAGCCGCCCTCGGTGATCGTCAGCGACACGATCCGGGTCGCGGGATCGGCGAGCTTCTCGAGCACCGCCTCCGGGTCGTCGGGCGCGTACAGGTACTCGACGATCGAGCCGATCACGCGTGGCTCCCACGTGCCGTCGGGGTCCTTGAGCACGAGCGTGTACAGGCCGTCCTGGGCGGCCATGACCTCGGCCATGCGCGCGTCGGACGGGAGCACGCCGACGCCGCAGATGCCCCAGTCCAGGGCCTTGCCCTCGCTCATCAGCCGGTCGAGGTACATCGCCTGGTGCGCGCGGTGGAAGCCGCCCACGCCGAAGTGGACGATGCCGGTGCGCACCGCGGACCGGTCGTAGGCGGGCGTGGGCAGCGTGGGCGTGGCGAGGTCGGCCAGGTGTGCCGGTGTGAGCGTCGTCATCACTTCACCGCCCCGAGCGAGAGACCCTGGACGAGCTTGTCCTGGGCCGCGAAACCGGCGATCAGCACGGGCAGCGAGATCACGGTCGCGGCCGCGCTCACCTTCGCGAGGAACAGGCCCTGCGACGTGACGAAGCTCGTGAGGAACACCGGCGCCGTCTGCGCGACGGTGCTCGTCAAGGTGTTCGCGAGCAGCAGCTCGTTCCAGCTGAAGATGAAGCAGATCAGCGCGGTCGCGGCGATGCCGGGGCTTGCTATCGGTACGACGACGCTCCGCAGCGTCCGGACGATGCCGGCGCCGTCGAGGGACGCGGCCTCGAAGAGCGCGGGCGGCACCTCGGCGAGGAACGAGCGCATCATCCAGACGGCGATCGGCAGGTTCATCGCCGTGTAGAGCACGATCAGGTACCACATGGTGTCGAGCGCGCCGATCTGCTTCGCGATGATGTAGAGGGGCAGGAGCCCGGCGACGACCGGGAGCATCTTGGTCGACAGGAAGAAGAACATCACGTCGGTCCAGCGCCGCACCGGCTTGACCGCCAGGGCGTAGGCCGCGGGGATCGCGAGGCACAGGACGAGCAGCGTCGAGACGACCGAGGCCTCGGCCGAGTTGATCAGCGGCGGCCACGGGCTCGCGCCCGACGCCGAGCCGAAGAACGTCCGGTAGCCGTCGAGCGTGAGGGGCGCGAAGAGCTTCGGCGGGTTGCCGGCCGCGTCGGGCTCGGAGTGGAGGCTCGTGAGCACCATCCACAGCACGGGGAAGAAGAAGAGCAGCGCCACCACCCAGGCGACGATCCCGGCGGCCGCGTTGCCGCGGCGGGTCGCCTTCGAGCCGGGTCTCGTGGCCGAGCGGTCGCCCGCCCCGGCGTCGCGCGCGCTGCGCGTCTCGGGTGCCGACGGCACCGTGAGCGTGGTCATCGGGATACCTCCTCGGAGAAGAGCGTCGAGACCGTCCGCAGGGCGAACGTCGCGATGACGATCGACCCGACGACGACGATCACGCCCTGGGCGGACGCGAGGCCGTAGTCGTTGGCGGAGTAGAGGGTCTCGTACACCTGGTACGGCAGGTTCGCGGTGCCGAGGGCGCCCGCGGTGAGCGTGTAGACGCTGTCGAAGTTCTGGACGATGTAGATCGAGCCGAGCAGCGCCCCCAGCTCGAGGTAACGGCGCATGTGCGGGAGCGTGATGAACCGGAAGACCTTCCACGGCGAGGCGCCGTCGACCGCGGCGGCCTCGAGGACCTCGGCCGGCCGGGACTGCAGGCCGGCGAGCAGGATGAGCATCATGAACGGTGTCCACTGCCAGATGAGCTGGACGTCGACGGCGAGCCGCGGGTACTGGGTGATCCAGTCGACCTGCGGTCCGTGCACGAGCGTGAGCAGCCCGTTGAGGAGCCCGTACACGGGGTTGTAGATGCCGTGCTTCCAGAACAGGGCGGCGGCCACGGGCACGATCAGGAACGGCGCGATCATGAGCGTCCGGACGATGCCGCGGCCGAAGAACTGCCGGTTGAGCAGCAGGGCGACGCCCAGGCCGAGGACGAGCGAGACCAGCACCACGACGACGGTCATCTCGATCGTGACGAACACCGCGGAGCGCAGGTCCGCGTCGGTGAACACGGTCGTGAAGTTGCTCAGGCCCGTGAACCCGATGTCGTCGGGGTAGTTCGAGTTCCAGCGCATGAGCGAGATGACCAGCGTCGCGACGAACGGGAGCTGGGTCAGGACGATGACGAACACCAGCGCGGGCAGCAGGGGGCCGCGGCGCGCCCAGCCGTCCTTCGCGAGCCACTTGTCGCGGAAGGTCAGCCGGGCGGGGGCGGGGAACACGGGTGGGTCGACTGTCGTGACGGCCATGTCACGCACTCCTTCACGAGATTCGGGTGCACCGTGCGCGGTGCGGGCCGTGCCCGGGGGCGGCCGGTGTGGCCGCCCCCGGGTGGTGCGGACGGGTCAGCTGCCCTGGTACTTCTTCCCGACGGCGGTCGCCGCCTTCTGACCCGCGGCCAGCGCCGCGTCCACGCTCTTCTGGCCCGCGATCACCGCCGAGAGGTCCTGGCCGAAGCTGGTGCCGAGGTCGGTGAACTCGGGCACGTCGACGAACTGGATGCCGGGGGCCGGGCGAGGCTGCGTGCCGGGGTCGTCGGGATCGGCCGCTTCGAGCGCGGTGAGGGTCGCGTCCGCGAACGGGCCTGCCGCCTTGAGGTAGTCGGCGTTCTTGTAGAGCGACTCCCGCGCTCCCGCGGGGACGGTCGACCAGCCGTCGGACTCGCCGACGGTCTTGAGGTAGTCCTTGCCGGACGCCCAGGAGATGAACTTCCAGGCGTCGTCCTGCTTGCTGGACTTCTTCTGGATGGCCCACGCCCAGGTGTAGAGCCAGCCCGACGCGTCGGTCTCCTTCACGGGGGCCTGGGCGTAGCCGATCTTGCCCTTGACCGGCGAGTCGGGGGCCTCGAGGCTCCCCGCGGCCGACGTGGCGTCGTACCACATGGCGACCTTGCTCTGCGTGAGCGCGGTCAGGCACTCGGCGAACCCGGCCTGTGCGGCGCCGGCCTCGCCGTGCTCCTTGACGAGGTTCGTGTAGAACGTCGCGGCGTCCTTGAAGGGCTGTGCGTCGACCTGGGCGTTCCAGTCCTTGTCGAACCAGGTGCCGCCGAACGTGTTGACGACCGTCGTGAACGGCGCGACGTTCTCGCCCCAGCCCGCGAGTCCCCGCAGGCAGATCCCCTTCATTCCCTTCTCCGCGCCGTCGACCTTGGCGGCCGCTGCGGCGACCTGGTCCCAGGTGGGGTGCTCGGGCATCGTCACGCCTGCCTTGGCGAGCACGTCCTTGCGGTACATGAGGAACGAGGACTCGCCGTAGAACGGCTCGCCGTAGAGCTTGTCGTCGCTGCTCAGCGCCTTGGTCATGGACGGGAAGATGTCGGACTGGTCGAACGACGTGTCCTTCTTGTACGCGTCGATGTCGTCGAGCGACCAGAGCCAGCCCTTCTTGGCGTAGATGGGGATCTCGAAGTTGGACAGCGTCGCGACGTCGAACTGGCCGGACTGGTTCTGGAAGTCCTGCGCGGCCTGGTTCCGCATGTCGTTCTCGGGCTTGACCGTGAAGTGGACCTTGATGCCGGTCTTCTTCTCGAACTCGCCGACGTGCTTCTGCAGCGCCAGCATCTGGGGGTTGTTGACCATGAGCACGTTGATCGAGTCGCTGCCGCCTCCGCCCCCGCCGCCTCCGCCCGCGCCGCAGGCCGAGGTGGTGAGGGCGAGGGCTGCGGCGCAGCCCGCTGCCAGGGCGAGAGAGGTCCGTCGCATGGTGAGGTCCTTTCGTGGTGCGCGCACCCCAGGCGGTCCGAGGGTGTGCGAGGGGAGGGGCGTGGCGGCGCCACGTCCGTGAGTCGGGTGGTGAGAGGTCGGCCGGGGCCGACGACGGTCAGGCTCGGATCACCTGTGGTCCGAGCGCGGCGTAGCGATGGGCCTCGCTGCTGGGGAGGCCCGTGTCGGTGATGAGCGCCTCGAAGTCGGTGACCTGGGCGAAGCGACAGAAGCTGGTGATGCCGAACTTGTGGTGGGCCCCGACGAAGACCTTGCGCCGGGCTACCTGGAGCGCCGTCGACTTCACGGCGGCGACGGCGCCGTTGGGGACGGTGAGGCCCTTGTCCCGGGTGATGCCGTTCGCGCCGAGGATCGCGAGGTCGATCACGAACTGCTCGAGCATGGACGTCGTCCAGTGGTCGACCGGGGCGAGCGTGCCCGGCCGCAGCCGGCCTCCCAGGATCACGACCTCGATGGTCGGCGACGCGGCGAGGGCGGCTGCGGCCGGGAGCGACGCCGTCACGACGGTGAGCACGCGACCCGAGCGGACCAGCTCCTCGGCGATGAGCTGCTGCGTGTATCCCTCGTCGAGGAACAGCGACTCGGTGGGCCCGAGGTGCTCGACGGTCGCGGCGGCGATCCGCTGCTTCTCGGCGACCCAGGCGTTCGAGCGAGCGGCGAGGTTGGTCTCGAACGCGGCACCCTCGACCGGGTACGCGCCGCCGTGCGTCCTTCGGACGAGCCCGTGGCCCTCGAGCGTGGTGAGGTCCCGCCGGACGGTCTCGGGCGCCACGCCCAGGTTCTCGGCCAGCCGCGTGGCGGGCGTGTGGCCGGCGCTGCGGAGGGTCTCGAGGATGAGGCGTCTCCGCTCGTCGCCCGTGAGCTGTCCCATCGCGCCATCGCCTCCTTCGTCGTCGTCGACGTGATCCGGGTCACCCCGTCAGTGCCCCATCTCACCGCGGTCGGCCGACCGGGTCCAGTGGGTTTCCGGGCGCCTCGATGTCCGGTTTCCGCCCGGTCGCCATGGGGCGCCGTGCTGCGTCTTCATGGGCGCTGACAGGCGTGTTCGCGCTCACACGTCGCGCTCGACGCCGGACGGGGCGCCCGGACCTGCCCGTTTCCCTCCGCTCCTCGGCCCGAACTCGGGCGCACGCTGTCCGACCCCGGACACCACCTGCCCGGGTCCGGGCCTCGAGGCCCCGGCAGACGCCGACGGCCGGCCCCCCGTCGAGGGACCGGCCGCCGTCGTGTCGTGCAGCGTCAGCGTCGGGCGATCGAGAACACCCGGGCCTTGTCCGTCGTCGGCAGGGTCACCGAGACGACCTTGGTCCCGGCCGGCGCCGTGTACGGCGTGGTCGCGAACACGTACGCGCCCGGGTCGGACGAGCTCGCGTTGCGGACCGGGGTCCACGCGACCACCGAGTTCCCGTAGACGGGCTCGAGCGTGCCGTCCGACTTGTCGCCCGTGCTCGACGGCAGCACCCAGTCACCGAACGAGAAGTCCGCCGTGGCGGTGGACCCGTCGCTCAGCCGGACCGTCGCCGTGCCCTTCCCGCCGCCGTTGATCCCGGCACCGACGAACGAGATCGTGCGCGCGGGCTTCGAGAGCCGCACGGTCTGCCCGGACGGCGCGACGGTGTCCGGGAAGCCCTCGGGCGCGGACGGCCAGGTGAGCGTCGTGCCGTTCGACAGCTTCGTCGTCGAGCCCGGCGTGAGACCCACCGAGGCGAGCGAGTCGCGCGAGAACGTGTTCTCCGCGCCGTCGAAGCTCCCGTTCACCGCGTCCTCGGACGAGGTCCCGACGACGGTCGTGGCGTCCAGGAGCCCGCCCTTCGCCGCGACCCGGACGGTCAGGTCCGTGCGGGTGGTCGTCCCGCCGACCTTCGCCGACAGGTGCACGGGGTAGTACCCGTCGGCCACGCCTGCCTTCACCCGGAGGGTGAGGATCGTCGAGCCGGCACCCGTGTGGTCGAGCGTCGCGGTGCCGGAGGTCACCCGGATGCCCGCGACGTCGCTCGTCGCGCTGACCCGGACCTTTCGGCCGGTCGGCACGAACCGCTGGACGTCGACCGTGAGGCGGGTCGACGACCCGGGCCGGACGGCCGGGTCGTCCGGCGTCGCGTGCAGCGCCAGCGTCGCCGAACCCTGGCCGTACGACGGCGGCGCGTCGGCCGCGCGCGTACCCCACGTCCGGCTCGCCTGCTTCCCGAGCGTGAAGGTGATGTCGCCGCCGCGCTCGACGTCGCTGAGCTTCAGGTAGGTCGCGTTCGTGCGCGAGCCCTGCACGCTCAGGCCACGGACGTACCGCTTGCCCTCGTTCGCGCCCGCCGCGGTCACGGCGACCGTGCGGCCGTCGCCGAGGTGGATCCGTGCCGCGTCGAACGCCGGGGCGTTCACCGTGAGCACGTCCGTGCCCGGCGTCGTCGGGAAGAGCCCGAGGGCCGCCCAGACGTACCAGGACGACTGCGCGCCGAGGTCGTCGTTGCCGGGCTCCGCCTTGTCGGGCTCGGTGCCGAAGAGCGTCGTCCGGATCTCGTCGACGACCTCCGAGGTGCGCCACGGCTTGCCGACGTAGCTGTAGAGCCAGGGCACGAAGAAGTCGGGCTCGTTGCCCGCCCACATGTAGGGCTCGTTCGCGCCGACGTTCAGACCGTGGGTCATGAAGTCGTCGAGGCGCGCGGCGACCACGTCGTTGCCGCCGAGCGCGGTCACGAGGCCCTTGACGTTCTGCGGCACCAGCCACACGTACTGCTCCGCGTTGCCCTCGTCGTAGCCCACCGAGCCGAAGCCCGTGATGCGGCCGCGGTACCCGAAGTCGTCGGGGATCGTGAGGCCGTCGCCCGTCGGGAACGCGCCCGACGCGTCGCGCAGCGAGACGTAGCGCGTCGTCGGGTTGAAGAGGTTCTGCCAGTAGCTCGACCGGGCTTGGAAGGTCCGCGCGACCTTCTTCTGGCCGAGCGCGTTCGCGAGCTGCCCGACCGCGAAGTCGTCGATCGAGTACTCCTCGGTGATCGAGCCTCCCGTGACCGCGTGGTCCGTCTGGAACTCCTTGGTCTGCGGCGCATAGTGCCGTTCGTTGTAGACCTCGGCGCCGAACCGCTCGACGGCCTGGTCGTTCGTGCCGCCGGTGTTCTTCCCGGCATCGGGCCCGACGGCGCCCTTCACCATGAAGTCGAGCGCGGTGGACACGTCGAAGTCACGGGCGCCGAACGCGTAGGTCTGTGCGATCAGCGCCGCGGGGTTGTCGCCGCTCATCTGGTTGGTGCCCGCGTTCGCGAACGCCCAGCGCGGGTACGACCCGCTCTGCTCGGCGTCGTTCACGAGCGACTGCGCCATGTCGGACGCCTCGTCCGGGAAGAGCATGGCCTGCAGCGGGGCGAGGGTCCGGTAGGTGTCCCAGTCGGAGAAGTACGCGTACTGGTGGCGGGCCCGGCCGTCCGCCGCGGGGTGCTCGGACACGTCGTGCACCACGGGGTTCTTCTCGAACCCGAGGTACTGGCCGTTGACGTCGTCGAACGTGTTGGGGTGCAGCAGCGAGCGATAGAGCGAGTGGTAGAAGGTGCTGGTCTCGGTCGCGGACGCGGTGTCGCTGACCTGGACCTTGCCCAGCGCGTCGTTCCAGGTGTCGTGCGCGGCCGTGCGGACGCCGTCGAACGCGGCGTCCCACGAGGCGTACGCCTTCGTGCCGGTCGCCGCGGCGCCGGGCGTCGGGACCTCGGTGTTCATGTTGAGGATCGCGTTGTCGGTGCTGACGTACGACAGCGCGATCTTCAGGTGGACGGTCCTGGTGCCGGCCGGGAAGGAGACGTAGCCGCCCGCCTTCGTGTTCGCGACCTCGGCGTCGTGCGACCCGTCACCCACGGTCACCGAGCCCTTCGACTCGTCCCACGCGCCGTACGACGCGAAGCCCTGGTCGACCTTCGCGGCGAAGAACGCCGTGTAGCTGTTGTTCTTGCCGCAGAAGTTCCCGGACTTCGTCCAGCCCGTGATGATCCCCGTCTTGGGGTTGACGTTGAGCGATCCCGAGCGCGTCGAGCTGTTGGAGACGCCGGAGCGGAACGTGAGCGACGGCGTCGTGCCCTCGGGGAAGGTGAAGGTGGCGACGCCGGTCCGCGTGCTCGCCGTGAGCTCGGAGGTGATGCTCGAGCCGGCGGCGTCCTTCGAGACGAGCCTGTAGTAGCCGGGCGAGCCCTCCTCGCCGTCGTGCGTGTAGGACTCGGTCTTGGTCCACGGCTGGGCGCTCGCGGCCATGCTGGTCGTGGTCGGGAGGACGGGGAAGTCTCCGAGCGCGCCGCAGCCCTGCGACGCGTGGTCGAGGCCGAAGCCCCGGAGCGTGCTGTTCCCGTAGTAGTAGCCCTGGCCGGTGCCGGGGTTGTCGGGGGAGAACTGGACCATCCCGAACGGCACCGACGGTCCCGGGAAGTTGTTGATCGACCCGACCGTGTCGCCGCCCGTGCCGGTGCCGGCGAGCGTGCTGACCGTCGAGGCGGGGTCGGTCACGTAGCGGGTGCCGTGGGCCGCTGCCTGGGCGTCCGCCGGGCCGGCGAGGCTCAGCGTGGCGGCCGTGGTCGCGGCCAGGGCGAGTGCGCCGGCCGCGATCCCTCGGCGCCGCCGGGCGGGCGGCCGTTCGGGCGGGGTGAAGCGTCTCATCGCGTGGACTCCTTCGTCGAGCGGGTGAAGAGCGAACGCTGACATCGTTGTCAGGAAAAGCGTGCTCGTCAAGCGGACACGGCGGCAGGAGACGGCCGTACGGCTAGGGCGCGGCCACGTGCTCGCGGTCGAGGGCGAGGACGGCGTCCGCTGCGTCCAGCGCCCCACGGTGGTGGGTGGCCAGCACCACGGTCCGCCCGTGCGCCGTGAGCCCGAGCACCGTCCGGACGAGCGCGTCGGCCCCGTCGGGGTCGAGGTGCTCGGCGGGCTCGTCCAGCACGAGCACCGGGGCGCGCGAGACGAGCGCCCGCGCGACCAGCAGCCGACGACGCTCACCCCCGGACACCGCGTCACCACCCGGCCCGACGACCGTGCCGAGGCCCGCCGGCAGCGCAGCCAGCCACGGCCCCAGCCCGACGGCGACGAGCGCCTCGTGCGCCTCGTCCTCGGTCACGTCGCCCCGCGCCACGCGCAGGTTCTCGAGCACCGTCGTGTCGAAGAGGTGGGCGTCCTCGGCGGTCCAGGACGCCTCGGCGTGCCGCTCGAGGTGGCCGCCGGCGGGCGCGAGCAGACCGGCGAGCGTCAGGAGGAGCGTCGTCTTGCCGACCCCGCTCGGCCCGACGACGGCGAGCGAACGGCCCGCGTGCAGCTCCAGGTCGAGTCCCGTCACGGCCGCGTCGGGGCGCGAGGGCCAGCCGCAGGCGAGGACGCTCGCCGCGAGCACGGGAGCGTCCGGACCAGCGGGCGTGACCGCGACCGGCCGCGGCGCGCCGGGGTCGGGTGCTGCGCCGTCGAGCAGCGCCATGATGCGCGCCGCGGCGGTGCGCGAGCGCCGGAGCTGGACGGCCGCGGCGGGCAGCGCGCCGACGCCCTCGAACGCCGCGAGCGGCGTGAGCACGACGACGGCGAGGTCCTCGGGCGAAAGCCGCCCGGACGCCACGGCCGGGACACCCAGCAGGAGCGCGACGACGACGGCGACGCCCGTCGCTGCCGTCTGGATCGCCTCCGACGTCGCGGAGGTGCGGGCACCGACGTCGGTCGCCGCGGTCAGCGCGCGGTCCGAGCGGCGCAGGTCGTCGAGCCGGGAACCGAGCGCGCCGGAGACGGCGAGGGAGCCGTCGTCGCCCAGGACGTCCAGCGTCGCGGCCGCCATGTCGGCGCGGGCCTCGACCGAACGTCGCTCGGTCTCGCGGGCGGCCCGGTCGGCGAGCCACGGGGCACCGACGCCGACGACCAGCAGGAGGAGCAGCAGCGCGAGCCCCGCCTCGGGCAGCAGGGCACCCACGATCGCGACCGCGACGAGCGAGACGCACGCCGCGACGCCGACCGGCACGAGCACCCGCACGACGACGTCCCCGACGGCGTCCGCGTCGGCACCCGTCCGCGCCAGCAGGTCGCCCTCGCGCAGCGCCGCGACGGCCTCGGGCCGTCCCGCGGCGAGGCGGGCGTAGAGCGTGGTGCGCAGCGAGACGACGCCGCGCAGCGCCACGTCGTGGGAGACGAGCCGCTCGACGTACCGCAGCGTCCCGCGGCCCACGCCGAACGCGCGCACGGTGACCGTCGCGACGGAGAGCACGAGCACGGGCGGCTGCTGCGACGCGCGAGCGATGAGCCAGGCCGCGACCGCAGCCAGCCCGACGGCGCAGCCGAGCGCGAGCGTGCCGAGCGTCACCGCGCCCGCGACCCGGCGCCAGGGGACCTCGAGCAGCGAGACGGCACGCCGCAGCGGGTCCCGGGAACGGTCGGCGCCGCTCATGCCGGCACCTGTGCCGGGACCGCGGCGACCCGTGGCAGCGGCGCGGAGCGGACCTCGACCGTGCGGTCGCAGGCCGCGACGAGCGCCGGTCGGTGGGCCACGACGAGGACGGCCCTTCCCTCGTCGCGCAGCGCGCGCACGGTCCGGACGACGGCCGCCTCGCTCGCGTCGTCCAGGTGGGCGGTGGGCTCGTCGAGCACGACGACCGGTCGCCTCGAGACGAGCGCGGCCGCGAGCGCGACGCGTTGCCGCTGTCCCACGGACAGCCCGAGGCCGCCCCGGCCGACGCGCGTCTCCCAACCGTCGGGAAGCGACGCCACGACCTCGTCGAGGGCGGCGAGCCGGGCCGCCTCGGCCAGGCGTGCGTCGTCGTCGAAGGTGGGAGGCGCAGCTCCGAGCACGGCCTCGCGGATCGTCCCGGGAGCGAGGTGAGGGCGCTGGGGGACCCAGGCCACCTGGGTCCAGAACGCCTCCGGCTCGAGGTCGCCGACGTCGACCGGTTCCCCCTGACCGACGGGCGCGACCGCGGCCCGGCCGCTCGTGGGGGGCACGAGCCCGAGCAGGACCTGGACGGCCGTGGACTTGCCTGCCCCGTTGGGCCCGACGAGGGCCACGGCCTCGCCGGCCCCGAGCCCGAGCGAGAGGTGCGCCGGGGCCAGGACGCCGCGTCCGAGCGCCTCGACCGAGACGTCCTCGAGCGTCAACCGTGCGCCAGCGAGGTCGGTCGTCGCGACACCTCGTGCCGGGACGGGCTCCTCGAGCACCTCGAACGCGGCGTTCGCGGCCGCGATCCCGTCGGTCGACGCGTGGAACTGGGCCCCGACCTGGCGCAGCGGCAGGTACACCTCGGGGGCGAGGACCAGCACCGTCAGCCCGGTCACGAGGTCCAGGCGGCCGTCGACGAGGCGCAGCCCGATGGCCACCGCCACGATCGCGACCGAGAGGGTCGTGAGGAGCTCGAGGACCATGCCGGACAGGAAGGCGATCCGGAGCGTGCCCATCGTGGCGCGCCGGTTCGCGTCGCCGAGCGCCCGGACCCGCTCACGGGGCCCCTCGGCGCGGCCGAACGCACGGAGCGTCGGGAGGCCGGCGACCAGGTCGAGGAGCTGGGAGCCGAGCCGCTGCAAGGACGCCAGCCGGCGCTCCGCGACGCCCTGCGTGAGCCGCCCGACCAGCACCATGAACAGCGGGACCAGCGGGAGGGTCACGAGGACGACGAGCCCCGACACCCAGTCCAGCCCGAAGACCACGACGACGAGGAGCGGCGTGACCACGGCCGTCAGGAGGAGCTGCGGCACGTAGCGCACGAAGTACGGCTCGAGCGCGTCGAGGCCGGTCGTCGCGAGGGTCGTCAACCGGGTCCCGCGCGCCGACCCGCGCCACCGGGGGCCGAGGGCCGTCGCACGGACGACGAGCGCCTCGCGCAGCTCCGCGACCGTGCTCGCCGCGGCGCGCACCGCGAAGCGCTCCTGGCACCACGAGACGGCCGCCCGGGCCGCGACCACCGCCGTGAGCCAGGCCAGCCGCGGGCCCAGCTCGCCCAGCCGGGCGCCGTCGTGCACGGCCCGGCCGAGCGTCTCGCCGATCAGGACGGCCTGCGCGACGACGAGCGCCCCGGCCAGGACCCCCAGCACGGTGGTCAGCGCGAGGTACCCCCGTGCCGCGCGCGCGTGGCGGAGCAGGCGGGGGTCGAGCGGCTTCACCGGGGCGAGGTGCTGCCGGACGCGGCCGGGCCCGCGGGGGCGTCGTCGAAGGCTGCGGCACGCAGCGTCAGGCCGATCGGGTCGGGGATCGCCTCGGCCGTCAGCCGCTTGCGGAACACCCAGTACGTCCAGCCCTGGTAGAGCAGCACGAGCGGCGTCAGCACGACGGCGACCCACGTCATGATGACGAGCGTGTAGTGGGTCGAGCTCGCGTTGTCGACGGTGAGCGAGTTCGCGGCGTCGTGCGCGGGCATGACGTTCGGGTACATCGAGCCGAAGATCAGGGCGACCGCCGCGATGATCGCCACCGCCGAGAACGCGAAGGCCCAGCCCTCGTGGTCCAGCCACACCGTCGCGACGAGCGCGACCAGCGCCAGCGCGGCCACGGCCACCGCCGCCCAGGTCCAGTCGTTGCGCGAGTAGGAGAGCTGGGCCCACAGGGCCCATGCGCCCGCGACGACGAGCGTCACGACGCTCATGGGGCGGGCCACGCGCAGGGCTCGCTCGTGGATCGTGCCGCGCGTCTTGAGCGCGAGGAACACCGCGCCGTGCGTCACGAAGACCGTGAGCGTCACGAGGCCGCCCAGCAGGGCGAACGGGTTGAGCAGGGCCCAGAACCCGCCGACGTAGTTGTGGGCCTGGTCGAGCTCGACGCCGCGCACCAGGTTCGCGAACGCGACGCCCCACAGGATGGACGGCAGCCACGAGCCGAACACGATGCCGCGGTCGCACCACCTGGCCCACCCGGGGTCGGACACCTTGCCGCGGTACTCGAAGCAGACGCCGCGCACGATGAGCGCGAGCAGGATCAGCAGGAGCGGCAGGTAGAAGCCCGAGAAGAGGGTCGCGTACCACTCGGGGAACGCCGCGAACGTCGCGCCGCCCGCGGTGAGCAGCCACACCTCGTTCCCGTCCCAGACGGGCCCGATGCTGTTGATGACGACGCGGCGCTCCTTGTCGCGGATCTCGGGGTCGCGCTCGCGGGAGAGGATCGGCAGGAGGATCCCGACGCCGAAGTCGAAGCCCTCGAGCACGAGGTAGCCCGTCCACAGGACGGCGATGATGACGAACCACAGGGTGGTGAGTTCCATGTCAGCTCCAGCCGGCTCTGCGGGTCAGTACGCGAAGGAGAGGGGACGGTCGGCGTCGTCGTCGGACTGCGCCTCCGGGGACTCGTCGTGCACCTCGTCGGGCACGCCCTCGACGGCGTAGCGGTGCATGAGGCGGAACCAGACGACCGCGAGCCCGCCGTACACGAGCGTGAACGCGATCATCGACGTCAGCACGAGCCCGGGCGCGATGTCGGAGACGCCGCGCTCGGTGAGCATCCGCACGTCGTCGAGCCCGCTCGGGTTGGGGGCCACCACCCAGGGCTGGCGGCCCGTCTCCGTGAAGATCCAGCCGAACGAGCACGCGAGGAACGGCGCGGGCAGCGCCCACAGCGCCGCGCGCGACAGCCACTTCGAGTCGCTCACCTTGTCCTTGCGTGTCAGCCACCACGCGTAGGCGCACAGGATGATCGAGAAGAACGCCCAGCCGATCATGAGCCGGAAGCTCCAGTAGGTGAGCGCGAGGTTGGGGCGGTAGTCGACGGGCGTCCCGTCGGCGTTCGTGTCGCCGTACCGCTCGGTGTACTCCTGCTGGACCTCGGTGATGCCCGTGACCGGCTTGGTGAAGCTGCCGGTCGCGAGGAACGAGGTGAAGCCCGGGATCCAGAGGATGCGGGTCGTGTCCTCGCAGTTGTTCTGCAGGTTGCCGATCGTGAGGATCGAGAAGTCGGCCGGCTGCTCGGTGTGGCACAGCGCTTCGGCCGACGCCATCTTCATGGGCTGCTGCTCGAACATGAGCTTGCCCTGCTGGTCCCCGGTGAGGAACACCCCGACGCCCGCGATGACCATGACGAGGCAGCCGAGGCGGATCGCGGGCCGGTAGGTCGAGCGCGCGAGCTCGACGTCCCCGGGGCGGCCTCGCCGGACGAGCCGCACCATCCACCACGCGGCGATCGCGCACACGAACGTGGCGGCGGTGAGGAAGGCGGCCGTCACGGTGTGCGGGAACGCGGCCCACAGGGTCGAGTTGGTCAGGACCTTCACGATGCTGGTCATCTCGGCGCGGCCGGTCTCGGCGTCGTACCGCACCCCGACCGGGTGCTGCATCCACGAGTTGGCCGCAAGGATGAAGAACGCCGAGAGGTTCACCGCGATCGCGACGAGCCAGATCATCGCCAGGTGGAGCTTCTTGTTGAGCTTGTCCCAGCCGAAGATCCACAGGCCCAGGAACGTCGACTCGACGAAGAACGCGGCGAGCGCCTCCATCGCGAGCGGCGCACCGAAGACGTCGCCCACGAAGCGCGAGTAGCTCGCCCAGGTCATCCCGAACTGGAACTCCTGGACGATGCCGGTGACCACGCCCAGCGCGAAGTTGATGAGGAAGAGCTTGCCGAAGAACTTCGTGAGCTTGAGCCAGCGCTCCTTGCCGGTGATCACCCAGGCCGTCTGCATGATCGCGACGAGGGGAGCGAGGCCGATCGTGAGCGGCACGAAGATGAAGTGGTAGACGGTGGTGATGGCGAACTGCCACCGTGCCAGATCGAGGACGGACATCGTTTCGGGGCTCCTGGCGTCCGCGCGTGACCGTTCTGCACGCGATAGCAGCACCGTAGGCCGGGACGCGCGGCCCGGACAGTCGAACGCGCCCGGTCGTGAGACATGCCACGCACGGGCTGTCGTACCTCACATTCCTGGCTTCCGGTGCGATCGGCGCTCGCCGCCCCCGGCACCCGCGCCGGCGTCTCGCGCGGCGCGTCGTCGTGACCCTGTCGTGACCTCGTGTGCGATACTTCTCGTGACTTCGGGGGTGCCCGTACGCCCCCGACGCACGGCCCGCAGCACGCGACCCACGACTCGCGGAGCGGCCGCCGCCGCTGCACCAGACGCAGCGTGACGGCAGGCGCCCCCCGTCGTCCGCACAGCTACGGACCGCCACCGACGACTTCCGTCGCGGTCGGCGGCACGCGCCCCCGGGTGCACCGTCGGCGAGCGACGACCGACCGCCCGCAGGGCCAGCAGCTACGGGTTTGGCCCTCCGGGGTAGGAGCGACGCGTGACCCGCGACGACACCACGGCAACCACCGATCCCACGACGACGGGAGAGCCCGGCGAGACCGGGGCCGAGGCGCCCCGCAAGCGGCCCCGCCGCCGCGCCACGCGCAACGTCGGCGCCCCGAGCGACGTCGTCGTGGTTCCCGAGGGCTCCGGCACGCACGCCGGCGGCCCGGTCGAGATCACGCTGCCCCAGCCGGCCGCCGAGCGGGCGGCCGCCGTCGCCGAGGCTCGCCAGGAGCCCACGGGTGAGCCCGCCCCGGCGCTCGACGTGCTCGCCGAGCTGGGCGTCGCCCGCCCGGCCGCCGCCTCGCGCGGCCGTCGCCGCGCCTCGGCCCCGGCCGAGGACGCCCCGGGCGTCGAGGTCGGGCTCTCCGACATCGCGCTGCCCGACGCCGAGCGCCCGTCGCGCACGCGTCGCAAGGCGACCCGGCCCGCGGCCGCGCCCGAGGCCGAGGTCTCGGCGCCGGCCGGCGAGCGTGCCGAGCCCGCCGCCGACGAGGCGCCGAAGGCACCGGCGCGCCGGAGCCGGGCGCGCAAGCCCGCCGAGCCCGCAGTCGCTGAGCCCGCAGTCGCTGAGCCCGCCGTGGCCGAGCCCGCGGCAGCGGACGCCGCCCCCTCGGACGGACCCGCCACCGACGCCCCGGCGCCCAAGAAGCGCAGCACCCGCACCCGCAAGACCACGGGCAAGACGTCGAAGCCCGAGGCTGTCGCCCCCGAGACGGCCGCGGAAGGGCAGTCGCCGGACGAGGGCACCGAGCCCGCGCCCACGACCGTGCCCACCACGCCGGGCGGTCAGCCCCGTCTTGCGACGACGGCGCTGCTGTTCCAGGCGCCCGACCCGACGACCGCGCCGCGCCGCAGCCGCCGCGCGCAGGCCCCCGCCGGCCCGCCGCGGCCCGCTGCGGAGCCGAGCGCGACCGAGGCGCCCGACGCCACGCAGAGCGCGGCCGACGAGCGCGCGACCGAGCAGAGCTCGGCCGAGGCGAGCACGCCGCGGACGTCGACGCGGAAGCGGTCGGCGCGCGGCGAGCGCTCGCGCGACACGGCCGCCGAGACGCCGGCGACGCCGCGGTTCTCCGTCGACCGGCTCTCGCGCGAGGAGCGCGACGCGATCGACGAGGTCGAGATCATCGAGGCCGAGCTGGTCGCCGAGGGCCTCGAGGCCGAGCTGGTCGGGTTCGACGACGTCGACTTCGTGCTCGAGGCGGAGGACGCCGCCGCGGACGAGGCCGCCGCCGAGGAGAGCCCCACCGAGGACGAGCCCGACGAGGACGCGGGCGAGCGGGACGCCGCTGCGCCCCGCCGTCGTCGTCGCCGGGGTGGCCGTGGTCGCCGCAACCGGGGCACGGGCGAGAACGGCGGCGACGGCGAGAACGGCACGTCCGAGGACGACCGGGCGCCCGAGCGCGCCGACGAGGACGAGGCCTCCGACGAGTCGGCGCGCGACGAGACCTCCGACACCGACGAGGAAGCCGAGGCCGGCTCGAGCCGTCGTCGCCGTCGCCGTCGTCGTGGCGCGTCCGCGGAAGGCACCCGCCAGGGCCGCGCGAGCGACGAGGTCACCGCGCTCAAGGGCTCGACGCGGCTCGAGGCGAAGCGCCAGCGCCGCCGCGAGGGCCGCGACGCCGGGCGCCGCCGCCAGATCATCACCGAGGCCGAGTTCCTGGCCCGCCGCGAGTCGGTGCAGCGCTCGATGGTCGTGCGCGAGCGCGCCGGCCGGACGCAGATCGCCGTGCTCGAGGACGGCGTGCTCGTCGAGCACTACGTCTCGCAGCAGGCGCAGGCCTCGATGGTCGGCAACGTCTACCTCGGCCGCGTCCAGAACGTGCTGCCCAGCATGGAGGCCGCGTTCGTCGACATCGGCAAGGGCCGCAACGCCGTGCTGTACGCGGGCGAGGTCAACTGGGACGCCGCCGGCCTCGAGGGCCAGCCGCGCCGCATCGAGGAGGCCCTCAAGTCGGGCGACCCGGTGCTCGTCCAGGTGACGAAGGACCCCATCGGCCACAAGGGCGCGCGGCTCACGTCGCAGGTCACGCTCGCGGGCCGCTACCTCGTGCTCGTCCCGGGCGGCGGCATGACCGGCATCAGCCGCAAGCTGCCCGACACCGAGCGCTCGCGGCTCAAGAAGATCCTCCGCGAGATCGTGCCCGACGGCGCGGGCGTCATCGTGCGCACCGCCGCCGAGGGCGCGAGCGAGGAGGAGCTGCGGGCCGACGTCGCCCGGCTCCAGACGCAGTGGGAGTCGATCGAGACCAAGTCGAAGAAGTCGTCGTCGGCGCCCGCCCTCCTCCAGGGCGAGCCGGACCTCGCGATCCGCGTCGTGCGCGACATCTTCAACGACGACTTCGGCTCGCTCGTCGTCGAGGGCGACGGGGCGTGGAAGGAGATCTCGTTGTACCTCGGCGAGCTCGCGCCCGACCTCGCCGAGCGCGCGTCGAAGTGGGTCGAGAACACCGACGTCTTCCAGCAGCACCGTGTCGACGAGCAGCTCGCCAAGGGCATGGACCGCAAGGTCTGGCTCCCGTCGGGCGGGTCGCTGGTGATCGACCGCACCGAGGCCATGACGGTCATCGACGTCAACACGGGCAAGTTCACGGGCTCGGGCGGCACGCTCGAGGAGACCGTCACCCGCAACAACCTCGAGGCCGCCGAGGAGATCGTCCGTCAGCTCCGGCTGCGTGACATCGGCGGCATCATCGTCATCGACTTCATCGACATGGTCCTCGAGTCGAACCGCGACCTCGTGCTGCGGCGGCTCGTCGAGTGCCTGGGCCGCGACCGGACCAAGCACCAGGTCGCCGAGGTCACGTCGCTGGGCCTCGTCCAGATGACGCGCAAGCGCGTCGGGCAGGGGCTCGTGGAGGCCTTCTCCGAGACCTGCGAGCACTGCCACGGGCGCGGTTTCATCGTGCACTCCGACCCGATCGAGCGGTCGGGGGGCCAGAACGGCCAGGGCGCCGGCGAGGCACACACCCACGGAGCCGAGACGTCGGGCGCGGACGACTCGCGCCGCGGCTCCCGTCGTCGGCGGGGGAAGGCCGCGGAGCCGACCCCGGCGAACCACGGGGCCCCGCACGCCGGCGTGCCCGTCGTCTCGGAGTCGCGCGACGCGGTCAAGGCCACGCTCGCGACCATCGCCGCCGCCGCCGCGCACGCGCACGACCACCCGCACGAGCACGAGGCGCACGACGCCGCGGACCAGGACGCCGTCCTCGACCAGGTCCACGAGGGCCGGGGCGACGAGAGCCTGGACGAGGGCGAGCAGCACCCCGTCGAGGCGGCCGAGCCGGCGGACGCGCAGGACGACTGACCGCGTGGCACCGGACGTCCTCGCGCGCGGGCCGCGCGTCGTCCTGCGCGGCTGGACCGCGCCGGACCGCGCGGCGCTGCGCGAGTGGCTGCGTCCGGAGCACGAGTGGCACCGCTGGGATGCTCCGTACTACCCGGCGCCTTCCGACCTGGAGGCCGAGGCGATCGCCGACGTCGCGGGACGCGCGCCCGGCGTCGGGCTGCCGCCCGGGCGTGCCGTGCTCGACGTCGGCGGCAGGCTCGTCGGCACGGTGTCCTGGTACTGGGAGTCGGTCGAGACGCACTGGGCCCGGATGGGGATCACGGTCTTCGACCCGGCCGAGCGTGGCCACGGCGTGGGCCGTGAGGCGCTCGGACTGTGGACGTCGTACCTGTTCGGCGCGACGGACTGGGTGCGCCTGGACCTGGCGACGTGGTCGGGCAACGGTGCGATGCTCGCGGTCGCACGGGCCCTCGGGTTCGTCGAGGAGGGCCGGTTCCGCCGTGCCCGCGTCGTCGACGGGGAGCGCTACGACGCCGTCGTGATGGGCGTCCTGCGCGAGGAGTGGGAAGTGCTGAGCCGGGGGGACGAACGAGGAAAGGAGCCGGCGTGAAGCCGACCGACATCGAGACCTTCGTCCAGGTGGGAGCGCTCACCGTGGACCCGGACGGCAGCCGCGCTGTCGCGGCGCTGTCGCACGCGTCGCTCGGCGCGGACGCGACCGTGGGCCAGCTCTGGGAGCTTCCCCTCGACGACGGCGCGGGCCCGGCCCGTGCGCGCCGGCTCACCCGCGGCCGGCGCGACCTCGCGCCCCGGTTCTCCCCGGACGGGCGGCTCCTCGCCTTCCTGCGGGCCGTCCCCGGCGGGAAGCCGCAGGTCCACGTCGTCGACGCCCGCGGTGGCGAGCCGCTCGTGGTGACCGACCAGCCGCTCGGCGTCGGCAGCTTCACCTGGTCGCCCGACTCGACGCAGATCGCGTTCGTCGCGGCGGTTCCCGAGGCCGGCCGGTACGGCACGGTCGACGGGCTCGGCCCCGACGCCGAGCCGGCGCGCCGGATCACGACCGTCCGGTACTCCGGCAACGGCCGCGGGTACACGATCGACAAGCGCACCCACGTGTTCGTGGTGGACGTCCCCGACGTCGCGGCGGAGCCCGCGTACGAGCCGGCCCCCGACGTCCCGGTCGAGGGAGACGGGCCCGCCGACGCGCCGTCCCCGGTGCCCGCCGCGCGCCGGGTCACGCACGTCGACACCGACCACGGCTCCCCGGTCTTCACGGCCGACGGCGAGCGTCTGCTCGTGATCGCGGCGCTGCACGACGGGCGCGACACCGACCTGCGCAGCGACGTCTGGTCGTTCCCCGTGCCCGCCCACGACGCCGACGACGCGCGCACGGCGGAGCCCGTGCGGGTCACGGGCGACGAGCCGCTCGACGTCGCGGCCGTGGCGGTCGGCCCGGACGGTCGTGCGTGGTTCGTCGCGGCCGAGCTGGGTCCCGAGGGCCGGGACTTCGTCGCGCGGACCACCGCCGCCTACGTGGCGGAGGCGGTGGCGGGTGGGTTCGCGAGCCCGCGGAGGGTGACGGACCCCGCTGCCCACGACCTCGCGCTCGCCGGCTCCGACGCGAGCCTCGTCGCCGTGCCGGGCGCCGTCTTCGTGGCCGAGCGCAGGCGCGGTCGAGGGCCGCTGCTCCGGGTCGGCGCCGACGGCAGCGTGACGCGCGTCCTCGACGGGGACCTCGAGGCCACGGCGCTCGCCGTCGGCGACGGGGCCCTCGTGGTCGCGGTCGCCACGCCGGGCAGCGCCGGCGACGTCGTGGCGGTCTCCCTCGACGACGAGCACCGGCCCGCCGGCGAGCCGCGGACCCTGACCGACCTGGGCGGTCCGGCCCGGGCGAGCGGCGTCGTCGTGCCCGTGGAGGAGGAGCACCCGAGCAAGGACGGCACCCCCGTGCACGGGTGGGTGGCCGTGCCCGACGGCGGTCGAGGGCAGAGCGGCGCACACCCTGTTCTCCTCATGATCCACGGCGGCCCGTTCGCGCAGTACACGGTCGGGCTGTTCGACGAGACGCAGGTCTACACCTCCGCCGGGTACGCCGTCGTGTACTGCAACCCGCGCGGGTCCTCCGGGTACGGGCGTGAGCACGGCCTCGCGATCAAGGAGCGCATGGGCACGGTCGACCTCGAGGACGTGCTCGGCTTCCTCGACGGCGTGCTCGCGAGCCACCCCGAGCTCGACGCCGACCGTGTCGGGATCCTCGGCGGCTCGTACGGCGGATACCTCACGGCGTGGACGATCGCGCACGACCACCGGTTCGCCGCCGCCGTCGTCGAGCGCGGCTACCTGGACCCGGAGGCCTTCATCGGGACGAGCGACATCGGGTCGTTCTTCTCGGAGGAGTACACGGGGGCGGACCCCGCGCACCGGGCGACGCAGAGCCCGCAGGCCGTCGTCGACCAGGTCCGGACCCCGACGCTCGTGGTCCACTCCGAGCAGGACCTGCGCTGCCCGCTGTCCCAGGCGGAGCGCTACTACGCGGCGCTGCGCCGGGGCGGGGTCGATGCGGAGCTGCTCGTGTTCCCGGGGGAGAACCACGAGCTGAGCCGGTCGGGGCGTCCGCGCCACCGGGTGCAGCGCTTCGAGGTGATCCTCGACTGGTTCGGCCGCTACCTGCCGGTCTGACCCGCTCGCTGTGCCCTCGTGCGTCCCGGCGGGTTGGATGAGGGCATGACGGGACGGGTCGAGGTCGTCGTCGGGCCGATGTTCGCCGGCAAGACGGAGGAGCTGCTCCGGCGTGTGCGCCGGGCGCAGGTGGCCGGGCGGGTCGTGGAGGTCGTGAGCCACGCGCTGGACGTGCGTCGCGGGGCCGGGCGCGTCAGCACCCACTTCGGGCTCGCGGTGCCGTCGCGCGTCGCGTCGCACGCCGCCGAGGTCGCCGACGCGCGGGACCCGGCCACCGAGCTGCTCGCCGTGGACGAGGCCCAGTTCTTCGGACCGGAGCTCACCGGCGTCGTCGAGCGGCTCGCGGACGCAGGGGTCGTCGTCGTGGTCGCCGGGCTCGACGTGACGTACGACCAGCAGCCGTTCGAGCCCATGGCTACGCTCGCGACCCTCGCGGAGCGCACCGACCGGCTGCTCGCCGTGTGCGCGGTGTGCGGGGAGGACGCGCCGTTCCACGTCCGGGTCGTGGTGCCGCCGTCGGGCCCGGCGGACGACGCCGCGGCCCCCACCGCGGAGCACGTCGGGGGCTCCGAGAAGTACCAGGCGCGGTGCCGCACGCACCTCGACGCCCCGCCCTGGCGTGGACGGTGAGGTCGTGCTGGCCGACGGTGACGTGGTCGGGGTCGTCGCCGTCCCGCCTCCCCGCACCCACCCGCTGACTCGGTGGCGGCCGGTGCCCTCGTGGGGGTGTCGCCTTCGACGGGCGGGCTCAGACGAGCGGTCCGCGCAGGGGGACGAACGCGTACGCGCCGTGCTCGCTCGTGCGCGCGCGGCCGTCGGTGTCGACCTCCACCCGGACCATCGTCGTGCGGACCGGGAGCACGAGGCGGCCTCCGGGCGCGAGCTGGCGCACGAGCGGCTGCGGGAGCTCCACGGGGGAGGCCGAGACGAGGATCCGGTCCCAGCCGCCGGGGCGCGGGCGGCCCAGGTGCGCGGGGTCGGCGGCCTCGACGCGCGCCCACGGCATCCCGTGGGCCTCGACGTTCGCGCGGCCGAACGCCACGAGGGTCGGCTCGAGCTCGAGGCCGAGCACCTCGCCGTCCGGCCCGACGAGGTGCGCCAGGAGCGCCGTCGTCCAGCCCGAGCCCGAGCCCACGTCGAGCACGTGCTGCCCCGGCCGGGCGTCGAGCAGGCGGAGCATGGCCGCGACCGTCGTCGGCTGGGAGCCGGTCTGCCCGTGGACCAGGGGGAGGGCGACGTCGTCGTCGGCGCGACCGCGGACGGCGTCGGGCAGGAAGTCGCGCCGCGAGACGGCGCGGAGTGCGTCGGTCACCGCGTCGTCCAGGGGACCGGCTCCGACGGGCCGGCCGGACCGTGACCTCATGCACCGACCGTAGCGCCGCCCGGCGTGCGGGCCTCCGCACCGCGACGCACGCTGAAGGTTCCGGACGTTCGACGAGGAGGGCACCATGAGCGCATCGGTCGCACGCATCACGCACATCTCCGCGCGGTCGGACACGAGCTTCGACGACGCCGTGAGGATCGGTGTCGAGCGCGCAGCGCAGACGCTGCGGAACGTGTCCGGGGCGTGGGTCAAGGACCAGAAGGTCAAGGTCGAGGACGGACGTATCGTCTCCTGGCAGGTGGTGCTCGAGGTCTCGTTCGTGCTCGAGTGAGCACGGTCGCGTCGCGGCGCCGGTCGCCCGTCGGGGCGGTTTGACCCGGGACGGGCGCGGCCCGTACCCTTGATCGTCGGCGCGTGTCATACGCGCTGGTCCCGTGTGCCCATGGGGCGGTCGCACTCGCACGCCGCGGCGTGTCGCAGTCTCCAAGACGATCGACCATGACGAGCACGCCCAGACGAGTAGAGATGAGCAGCAACGTGGTGTACGCGATCGTGAAGGCTGGCGGCCGCCAGGAGAAGGTCGCGGTCGGCGACGTCGTCGTCGTGGACCGTCTGTCCGCAGGGGTCGGCGACTCGGTCGAGCTTCCCGCGCTCCTGCTCGTCGACGGGGAGAAGGTCACCACCGACGCGGCGAAGCTCGCGAAGGTCAAGGTCACCGCCGAGGTCGTCCGGGACGAGAAGGGCCCGAAGATCGCGATCCTCCGGTACAAGAACAAGACCGGCTACCGCCGTCGCCAGGGTCACCGCCAGCAGCTGACCCGCCTCAAGGTCACCGGCATCAAGTGAGTCCCTCCCGTCGCACCGCGACGGGATCTCACTACTCCCACTTCTCCCTCGGCACGAGAGCAGGTCATCAGACATGGCACACAAGAAGGGCGCGAGCTCCTCGCGCAACGGTCGTGACTCCAACGCGCAGCGCCTCGGCGTCAAGCGCTTCGGCGGCGAGCAGGTCAAGGCGGGCGAGATCATCGTGCGCCAGCGCGGCACGCACTTCCACCCCGGCAACAACGTCGGCCGTGGCGGCGACGACACGCTGTTCGCGCTGACCGCGGGCGCCGTCCAGTTCGGCACGCGCCGTGACCGCAAGGTCATCGACATCGTCCCGGCCGAGGCCTGATCGGGCCGACCAGCCGGCTTGACCCGAGGGGCGCACCGTTTCGGCGGTGCGTCCCTCGGTTCGTTTCTTCCCCCTGCTCGAGAGGACCCTTCTCATGGCGACGTTCGTCGATCGCGTGGTGCTGCACGCTCACGGCGGTGACGGCGGCAACGGTTGCGCGTCCATCCGCCGGGAGAAGTTCAAGCCGCTCGCCGGCCCCGACGGGGGGAACGGCGGCAACGGCGGGTCCGTGATCCTCCGCGTCGACCCGCAGACCACCACCTTGCTCGAGTACCACCACGGGCCGCACCGGCACGCGCCGTCGGGCACCCAGGGGATGGGCGACAACCGTGCGGGTGCGACCGGCGGCGACCTCGTCCTCGGCGTCCCCGACGGCACGGTCGTCACCTCGACCGACGGCGAGGTCCTCGCGGACCTCGTCGGCGCGGGCGCGGAGTTCATGGTCGCCGAGGGCGGCCGCGGCGGGCTCGGCAACGCCGCGCTCGCGAGCCAGCGCCGCAAGGCGCCCGGCTTCGCGCTCCTCGGGGAGCCCGGCGACGAGCGGGACGTCGTCCTCGAGCTCAAGACCATCGCCGACGTCGCGCTCGTGGGCTACCCGAGCGCCGGCAAGTCGAGCCTCGTCGCGGCGATCTCCGCGGCCCGGCCCAAGATCGCGGACTACCCCTTCACCACGCTCGTGCCGAACCTCGGCGTCGTGCAGGCCGGGCAGGCACGCTTCACCGTCGCCGACGTCCCCGGGCTCATCCCCGGCGCGAGCGAGGGCAAGGGTCTCGGACTGGAGTTCCTGCGCCACATCGAGCGGTGCGCCGTCATCGTGCACGTGCTCGACTGCGCGACTCTCGAGCCGGGCCGCGACCCGATCAGCGACCTCGACGTCATCGAGCGCGAGCTCGCCGAGTACGCAGCGGCCCTGGACAGCGTCGGTGGCGAAGCGGGCGTCGCGGGGGGACGCGTGCCGCTCATGGAGCGTCCGCGCGTCGTCGTGCTCAACAAGATCGACGTGCCCGAGGCCCGGGAGCTCGCGGACTTCGTCCGCCCCGAGCTCGAGGCGCGCGGCCTGCGCGTGTTCGAGATCTCGACCGCGAGCCACGAGGGCCTGCGCCCCCTGACGTTCGCGCTCGCGGAGATCGTCGACAAGGCGCGCGCGGAGGCGCCCGCGCCCGAGCCCGCCCGGATCGTCCTGCGACCCCAGGCGGTCGACGAGAAGGGCTTCACCGTCACCCGCCGGCAGGACGCCGACGGCGTCTACTTCGAGGTGCTGGGCGCCAAGCCCGAGCGCTGGGTGCGGCAGACCGACTTCTCGAACGACGAGGCCGTCGGCTACCTCGCGGACCGTCTCGCGCGGCTCGGCGTCGAGGAGAAGCTCTTCGCGACGGGCGCCGTCGCGGGCGACGAGGTGCGCATCGGGTCGAGCAAGAACGCCGTCGTCTTCGACTGGGAGCCCACGCTGCTCACCGGCTCCGAGCTGCTCGGCGGCCCCCGCGGGACCGACCTGCGCCTCGACGACCGTCTCCGGCCGTCGCGCAAGGAGAAGCGCGCCGAGTTCCACGAGCGCATGGACGCCAAGGCGGCCGCGCGCGAGGAGCTGTGGACCGAGCGGTCCTCCGGCCACTGGTCCGACCCGGCCGACGAGGCCCGCGCCGCCGACGCACGCGCCGCGGAGGACTCCGAGGACGACCGCGCATGACGGCGGCCGCCGCGTCCGCGGTGGGCACGGGCTCGCGCGCCGACGTCGCGAAGGCGCGCCGCGTCGTCGTGAAGATCGGCTCGTCGTCCCTCACGGGCGCCGACGGGCTCCTCGACGTCGACGCGCTGCACCGCCTGGTCGAGGTGCTCGCCGCCCGCCGCGCCGACGGCACCCAGGTGGTCCTCGTGACGTCGGGCGCGATCGCGGCCGGCGTCGGGCCGCTCGGACTCTCGGGGCGTCCCAAGGACCTCGCGACCGCGCAGGCCGCGGCCAGCGTGGGACAGGGCCTGCTCGTCGCGCGGTACACCCAGGCGTTCGGCGCGCACGGCCTGCGCGTCGGCCAGGTGCTCCTGACCGTCGAGGACACCGTGCGGCGCGGGCACTACCGCAACGCCCAGCGCACGCTCGAGACGTTGCTCGACCTCGGCATCGTGCCCATCGTCAACGAGAACGACACCGTCGCGACCCACGAGATCCGGTTCGGTGACAACGACCGCCTCGCCGCGCTCGTCTCGCACCTCGTCCGCGCCGACGCGATGGTCCTGCTGACCGACGTCGACGGCCTCTACGACGCGCCGCCCAGCCAGCCCGGGGCGCGGCGCATCGGCGAGGTGCGCTCGCCGGCCGACCTGGACGACGTCGAGGTCACGGGCCGTGGCTCGTCCGTCGGGACGGGCGGGATGATCACCAAGCTCGACGCCGCGCGGATCGCGTCGGCGTCCGGCGTCGCCGTCGTGCTCGCCCGCTCGGACCAGGTCGCCGACGCGCTCGCGGGCGAGGACGTCGGGACGTTCTTCGCGATCCTCGGCAAGCGCTCGAGCCGGCGTCGGCTCTGGATCGGGTACGCGGCGCGCTCCCAGGGACGTCTCGTGCTCGACGCCGGGGCCGTCCGTGCCGTCCAGGGCGGTCGGGCGTCGCTGCTTCCCGCGGGCGTGCTGCGCGTCGAGGGCGAGTTCGACGCGGGCGACGTCGTCGACCTCGTGACCGAGGAGGGCCGCGTCGTCGCACGGGGGATCGTCGCGTTCGACGCGTCCGAGCTGCCGCAGCTCCTGGGGCGTTCGACGCACGACCTGCGGGCCGACCTCGGCGAGGGGTACGACCGCGAGCTCGTTCACCGCGACGACCTGGTCCTCGTGCGAGGGCGGCGCGCCGCCTCCTGAGGTTCCCGCAGGCCGGGGCGACGAGTCCGGCGTGCTGCGGTGGTCTACCCGGGCGACAGCTTCCCGCCGGACCGGAGGTGCAGCATGCGCTCGCTCGTGATCACCCAGAACCTCACCCTCGACGGGGCGGTCGAGATGCTCGACGACTGGTTCGAGCCGTCGGCGCAGGCCGACCAGTCCGACCTGCCCGCCGAGCTCCGGCGTCAGGACGAGCGGTCGGACGCCATGCTCGTCGGGCGTCGGACCTTCGAGGACTTCCGCGGCTACTGGCGCCACCGCGACGACGACCCCACCGGCATCGGTGCGTACCTCGACCAGGTCGCGAAGTACGTCGTCTCGTCGACCCTCACGGAACCCGGCTGGGAGCACACGACCGTGCTCGACGGCGACCCCGTCGAGCAGGTGCAGGACCTCCTGCTGAAGCCCGGTCAGGACGTCGTCGTGACCGGCAGCATCACGCTGTGCCACGCGCTGGTCGCCGCCGACCTCGTCGACGAGTACCGGCTCTTCGTCTACCCGGTCGTCCAGGGATGCGGCCGCCGCCTGTTCCCCGAGGGGACGCGGATCCCGGCCCTCCGGCCGCTCGAGGCCCGGATGTTCGCCGGCGGCGTCACACTGCTGCGCTACGCCCGCGCGTGAGCTCGTCAGGACGGTGCCGCTCGGCCGCAGCGTCTCGCGTGCTGACACCGGCCTCCCCGGACGTCGTCTCCCGCCCGTAGGCTGGACCCATGACGACGCTCGCCCACGACGCCCCGACCACCGGCACCACGACCACCCCAGCCTCGGTGCCGGGCGGCGCGCCCGCGGTCGACGTCGAGCAGGCGGTGCGAGAGGTCGCGCAGCGCGCCAAGGTCGCGTCGCGGACGCTCGCGACCGCGACCCGCGCGACCAAGGACGCCGCCCTCGAGGCGCTCGCGGACGCGCTCGTCGCGGCCACCGACGAGATCGTCGCGGCCAACGACCTCGACCTCGACCGGGGCCGGGCGAACGGGCTACCCGACGGGCTGCTGGACCGCCTCGCGCTCACGCCCGACCGCATCGTCGGCATCGCCGACGCGCTGCGCGAGCTCGCAGGGCTCCCGGACCCGGTCGGCGAGGTCGTGCGCGGACAGACCCTGCCCAACGGTCTGCGGCTGCGCCAGGTGCGCGTGCCCATGGGGGTCGTCGGAATGATCTACGAGGCACGCCCCAACGTGACCGTCGACGCCGCCGGCCTCGCGCTCAAGAGCGGCAACGCCGTCGTCCTGCGCGGCGGTTCCGCCGCAGCCGAGTCCAACCGCGTGATCGTGGCCGTGCTCGGGCGGGCGCTCGACGGCGTCGGGCTGCCGGCCGACCTCGTCCAGTCCGTCGACCAGCACGGGCGGCCGGGCGGCGTCGCGCTCATGCATGCGCGCGGGCTCGTGGACGTCCTCGTGCCCCGCGGCGGGGCCGACCTCATCCAGACCGTGGTCCGCGAGTCGACCGTGCCCGTGATCGAGACCGGCGTGGGCAACTGCCACGTGTACGTCGACGCGGGCGCGGACGAGGCGATGGCCCTGGAGATCCTGCTCAACTCCAAGACACAGCGCGTCGGGGTGTGCAACGCGGCCGAGACCCTGCTCGTCCACGCGGACGCCGCACCCACGTTCCTCCCCGCCGCGCTCGCCGCGCTCGCCGGTGCGGGCGTCGTCGTCCACGGGGACGACGAGACCGCTCGGCTCGCGCCCGAGGACGTCGACGTGCTCGCCGCGACCGACGAGGACTGGGCGACCGAGTACCTCGCGCTCGAGATCGCGGTGCGCGTCGTGTCGGACCTCGACGCCGCCATCGACCACATCCGGACCTGGACCTCGGGGCACACCGAGGCGATCGTGACGCGAGACCTGCAGGCGTCAGAGCGGTTCGTCGCCGAGCTCGACTCCGCGGCGATCATGGTCAACGCCTCGACGCGCTTCACGGACGGCGGACAGCTGGGCCTCGGTGCCGAGATCGGGATCTCGACGCAGAAGCTCCACGCGCGCGGCCCGATGGGGCTCGCGGAGCTCACGACGACCAAGTGGGTCGTGCACGGCGACGGGCACGTGCGCCCCTGACCGGCGCGTGGGAAGCGGTGGGTCGCCCGGCCCGGCGGACGTGAGACACTTGTTGCCGCCCGCCAGTCCGCGGCCCTCCGGGTCGGTGGTGGACGACAACCGTCAGGCGCGACGCGGCGGCGTCGCGAGAGCGTAGGAGGACTCGTGTCCGCAGCTGTTCTGGTCACCGAGAAGGTCGTCAACGAGCTCCCGGCCTCCCCGTACGTCTACGGCGGCACGGCCCTGGCGGTGCTGGTCGCCCTCCTTGCGGTGACGTTCGCGTTCCGCAGCGTCGGCACGCGCCACTGAGGGGACTGAGGCACAGGGTGCGAGTGCGCTCTTGGACGCCGCTGCAGGCATGTCATCCGTGGTACCGATGAGTGATGCGCCCGTGCGTCTGGGCGTCATGGGCGGCACGTTCGACCCCATCCACCACGGGCACCTCGTGGCGGCCAGCGAGGTCGCCGCGCGGTTCGCGCTCGACGAGGTCGTGTTCGTCCCCACGGGACAGCCGAGCTTCAAGCAGCACCAGCACGTCACCGCCCCCGAGCACCGTTACCTGATGACGGTCGTCGCGACCGCGTCGAACCCGCGGTTCACGGTGAGCCGGGTCGACGTCGACCGGGGCGGCCTGACCTACACCATCGACACCCTGCGCGACCTCAAGGCGCAACGCCCTGCGGCCGAGCTCTTCTTCATCACCGGCGCCGACGCGATCGAGCAGATCGTGCGCTGGAAGGACGCCGAGCAGCTCTTCGAGCTCGCCCACTTCGTGGCGGTGACGCGGCCCGGCCACCAGCTGTCGCTCGAAGGCCTTCCCACCGACCGCGTGACCATGCTCGAGGTCCCGGCCCTCGCCATCTCCTCGACCGGCGTCCGTGAGCGTGCGGCGTCCGGTCTTCCCGTCTGGTACCTGGTGCCCGACGGGGTCGTCCAGTACATCAACAAATACGGTCTGTACGAAGGTCCTCACGCATGAGCGATCAAGGTGGATCCATGCCAGGCGGCGCGCCGCTGACGCGCCGGGAGCTCCGGGAGCGCGAGCAGGCGCTCGCCGCGGCCCGCGAGGAGCAGCAGCGGGCGGCGGAGCGCCGCGCCACGCTCGAGCGGCTCGCTCGTGAGCGGGCCGCGCAACAGTCACCGCCGACGCCTCGTCCTGCTCCGCAGGCGCGTCCGGCAGCTGCGCCGGCCGCCCCCGCGGCGAGCCCGGCGCCCACGTCCTTCCCGTCTCCGGGCGGTGGCTACCAGGCGCCCGGTGTGAGCGCCCCGTGGGGCCCCGCCGCCGGTTCGCCGCCGCCCGCACCCGCGGCGCCGCCCGCCCGCCGCTCCATGCGCGACGGCGGCCAGCCCGCCCCCGTCGTGCGCCCGCCCGCGGGCGCGGCGAGCACGCGCGCCGTCGACGCGACGGGCCGCCTCATGCCGGTGCAGCCGGTGGCTCCCACGAGCGCTCCGGCCGCGACGCCCCAGGCACAGCCGTCCGCCGCGCCGACGCGGACCTCGATGCGGCCCGCGCCGTCGTCGGGCCCCGCGGCTCCTCAGGCTCCCGCGACGCCGGCTCCCGCGACGCCGGCTCCCGCGACGCCGGCTCCTGCGATGCCCGCTCCAGCCGTGCCGGCGTTCGGCCCGACGAGCGGTGCACCGGCAGCGGCTCCCTGGGCGTCCACGAGCGGCGCGACGACCGCGGGCCCGGCCGCCCCGGCTCCGGCTTTCCCGGCCACGACCCCCGGCGCGCCCGAGCCCTCCTCCACGGGCTACGACCCGGCAGCGACCGTCGTCGCGCCGTGGGGCGTGCCGGGCGCCGAGCAGCAGGCCTCGGCGATGGCGTTCGCACCCACGAGCGGCGCACCGGTCCCGGCGCCGGGGGTCGCGTCCGGCTTCGGCGACGACGTCGACGACTACGAGGACGACGACGAGATCGAGGAGCCCCGCCACGCGTACACGTGGCTGCACTACCTCATCCTCGTCGCGGTCGCGTTCGTGCTCGGTCTGCTGATCTGGCAGCTCATCGGGAAGCCGTCGTCCACGCCGCCCGGTGCCGCGGCCTCGACCGTCACCGTCCTGCACACCACCCCGCACGACACCGTGCACCACGACCCCGAGGGATCCCTGTGACCGCATCCGCCCGCGCCGTCGAGCTCACCGTCGCCGCAGCCCGCGCTGCCGCCGACCTGAAGGCCGAGGAGATCCTCGCCCTCGACGTGAGCGAGCAGCTCGTCCTCACCGACGTGTTCCTCATCGCGTCCGGGACGAACGAGCGGCAGGTCGGAGCCATCGTCGACGCCGTCGAGGAGGCGCTGCACAAGCTCGGCGCCAAGCCGCTGCGGCGCGAGGGCAAGGGGGAGGGGCGCTGGGTCCTCATCGACTTCGGAGACGTCGTCGTGCACGTGCAGCACGCCGAGGACCGCGTGTACTACGCGCTCGAGCGACTGTGGAAGGACTGCCCCCTGGTCGAGCTGCCCGCGGACGTGGTCGCGGCCACGGCCGCCGAGTGACGCGCCGGTGAGCGCGCGCACCGTCGTCCTCGTCCGGCACGGCCGGACCGAGTGGAACGCCACGGGACGTCTGCAGGGCCACGCGGACGTCGCGCTCGACGACGTCGGACGCTGGCAGGCGCGACGCGGCGCCCAGACGCTGTTCCGTCGGCACAAGGCGTCGCTCGTGGTCGCGTCGGACCTCGTCCGGGCGGCTCAGACGGCCCAGGCGTACGCGGAGGCCTCCGGAGCCCGCGTCGTGCTCGACGCGCGGCTGCGCGAGCGCGGCTTCGGGCAGTGGGAGGGGCTGACGCACGACGAGCTCGTCGACGGCTGGCCCGAGCAGTACGAGGCGTGGCGTCGCGGCGAGGAGCCGGTCGGGATCGGCGCCGAGACCAAGGCCGCGGTGGCGGACCGCATGGTCGCGGCGATCCGCGGCTACGCCGAGGACCTCGACGCCGGGCAGACGCTCGCCGTCGTCTCGCACGGTGCCGCCATCTCGTTGGCCATCGCGAAGCTGCTCGGTCAGGACGCCTCGTACTGGCGGGGGATCGCCGGTCTCAACAACGTGCACTGGTCGCAGCTCAGCCGCGCGACCGCCGGTGCGACGCCGGACTGGCGCCTCGTGACCCACAACGCGGGGCCCGACTACGCCCTCGACGAGTGGAACGACGGACCGGCCGACCTGGGCGACGACGCGGATTGGATTTCCGCCCCGAGTTCCGCCTAGACTGACGACGCTCCGCAGGACGGAAACGTCGGGCGGGACATCTCGGGGCTGTGGCGCAGCTGGTAGCGCACCTGCATGGCATGCAGGGGGTCAGGGGTTCGAGTCCCCTCAGCTCCACCGAACTGACAGGTCAAAGGCCATCCGAAAGCCCGGTATCGGGCTCCGGGTGGCCTTTTTCGTGCCGTCGCAGGCCCCGGGCACGTGCTCCTCGTCGGGGCGCTCGTCGCGCGGCCGGGGTGAGTCTCCGGTGACGATAGGGGTGGTCTCGCACCGGCCCACGGTGCACGACCTGCGACGAGAGGACCGATCAGGACATGGCCGCACTGCTGTACCGCATGGGGCGCTTCTCGGCGCGACACCGCTGGGCGGTCCTCGTCACGTGGGTGGTGGTGCTCGTGCTCGCCGGGGGCGGCTACGTCGCGTTCCACGGTGCGATCTCGACCGCGATCACGATCCCGGGCACCCCGACCCAGCAGGTGACCGACGACCTCGCGAAGAAGCTCCCCGCGGCCAGCGGAGGAAGCGGCACGATCGTCTTCGCGACCCACGACGGATCGAAGCTCACGGGCTCGCAGCAGCAGCAGATCAGCGCGCTGCTCAAGAAGATCGGCACGCTCGACGGCGTCCGGGCGACCGTCGACCCCGTTGCCACCGAGGCACAGCGGGACAAGCAGTCCCAGCAGGTCGAGGACGGGAACAAGAAGCTCGAAGCCGGCCAGGCGAAGCTCGACGCCGCGCAGGCCCAGCTCGACGCCGCCCCTCAGAAGCCCGCAGGCGCGCAGCAGAAGCTCGACGACCAGCAGGCCGAGCTCGACGCGCAGAGCAAGCAGCTCGACCGGAGCGCCCGGCTGCTCGACCTGTCGAAGGACGTCCGGGTGGTCTCCTCCGACGGCAGCGCGGCCCTCGGCACCGTCCAGTTCGAGCAACCGACGCTGGACGTCCCCCAGTCCGTCAAGGACGCCGTCGTCCACGCCGTGGACAGCACGACGATCGACGGCGTCGACGTCGACGTGTCCAACGACATCGCGCAGTCGATCCCCGAGATCCTGGGGCCGAGCGAGGTCATCGGCGTCGTCATCGCGGCGATCGTGCTGTTCGTCATGCTCGGCACGCTGATCGGCGCGGGGCTGCCGCTCGTCAGCGCGATCTTCGGGGTCGCGGTGGCCTCGGCGGCGTCGCTGTCGTTCTCCGGCGTCGTCGACTTCATCTCCGTGACCCCGGTGCTCGGTGTCATGCTCGGGCTCGCGGTCGGGATCGACTACTCGCTCTTCATCCTGAACCGCCACAGGCGACAGCTCCGGCAGGGGATGGCGTTGCACGAGTCCATCGGGCTCGCGAACGGCACGTCCGGCAACGCGGTCGTCTTCGCGGGGTCGACCGTGGTCGTCGCGCTGCTCGCCCTGAACGTGACCGGCATCCCGTTCCTGGGGCTCATGGGGACGGTCGCCGCGGTCGCGGTGATCACGGCGATCCTCATCGCGGTCACCTTCACGCCCGCGCTGCTGTCGGTGGTGGGCATGCGGATCCTGCGCCGCAAAGAGCACGCACGCGTCCGCGAGAACCACACGTCCGACGTCGTGGTGCCGGACCGGCCCATGTCCACCGTCCGGGCCGCGGTGACGCTCGTGGTCGGGGTCGCCGTCCTGGGGGTGCTCGCGCTGCCCGCGACCTCGATGCGCCTCGGCCTGCCCGACGGCGCGTCCGAGGACACGTCGTCCACGCAGTACAAGGCCTACAAGACCATCGAGAAGGAGTTCGGTGCGGGGCGGAACGGCCCTCTCCTCGTCGTCGCGACACTGCCCGAGCCCGCGGCCGACGACGCCGCGCTGCTGGCCGACCAGGTCGCCGTCGCCCAGGCGGTGGGCGACCAGGACGACGTGGTGGGTGTCGCGCCGGCGGGCAGCTCGGACGACCGGACCGTCCTCGCGTTCCAGGTGGTCCCGCAGGGGGGCCCGAACAGCGAGTCGACGCAGCAGCTCGTCAAGGACCTGCGCGCCATGTCACCGCTCGACGTCGACGGTGCCTCGGCGACGATCGGGGTGGCGGGCAACGCGAGCGCCAACATCGACGTGTCCGACAAGCTCGCCGGCGCCTTGCCGGTCTACCTGCTGGTCGTCGTCGGTCTGTCGCTCCTGATCCTCATCGTCGTGTTCCGGTCGCTGCTGGTGCCGCTCACCGCGACCGTCGGGTTCGTCCTCTCGCTGCTCGCGTCCTTCGGTGGCCTGACCGCGATCTACCAGTGGGGGTGGCTGGGACCGGTGTTCGGCGTCCACGACCCCGGGCCGATCCTGAGCTTCCTGCCGATCATCGAGATGGGCATCCTGTTCGGGCTGGCCATGGACTACCAGCTGTTCCTCGTGTCGGGGATGCGTGAGGCCTACGCGCACGGGGCGTCCCCGCGCGTGGCGGTGCAGCGGGGCTTCCACGCCGGACGTGCCGTCGTGACGGCGGCCGCGATCATCATGATCTCCGTCTTCGGCGGGTTCATCTTCTCGGGCGAAGCGATGATCCGGCCGATCGGCTTCGGGCTGGCGTTCGGCGTGCTGGTCGACGCGTTCGTCGTGCGCCTGCTCCTCGTCCCCGCCGTCATGCACCTGATGGGGGGAGCGGCCTGGTGGCTCCCGCGGTGGCTCGACCGGATCGTCCCGGACGTCGACGTCGAGGGGTCGAAGCTCGAGCGCTCGCACCCGTTGCCCGGCGACGAGCCGGCGGGCGAGCAGGACGCGCAGGACGGTCCGCGGCACGCCGGGCAGCCCGAACCGGCCGAGGAGGACGACTCGTCGATCGACCCGGCGCCGCGGCACGCGCGCTGAGCTGGTGGTGTCACGGTCCGAGGTGTGGTTCGACGTGGCGCTCGTAGCGCTCGAGCACCGTCGCAGCGGTCGCGTCGACGTCCGCGCGCCAGACGTCCTCGTTGAAGATCTCGGTCTCGACGTCGCCGCGGTATCCGGCGGCGGCGACCCACCGGGTGACGGCAGCGAAGTCGACGTACCCGTCCCCGACGTGCCTCCGGGAGAGGAGCGCGTCCGGCGCGAGGGGGAGCGCCCAGTCACAGACCTGGTAGGAGGAGATCCGCTCTTCGGCGCCCGCCCGTGCGACCTGCGCCGCCAGCTCCGGGTCCCACCACACGTGGTAGGTGTCGATGACGACGCCCACGACGGACGGAGGGAACGGCGCAGCGAGGTCGAGCGCCTGACCGAGCGTGGAGAGCACGGCCCGGTCCGCGGCGAAGAGAGGGTGGAGCGGCTCGAGCGCCAGCCGCACCCCGTGCGCGGCGGCGAACGGGACGAGGTCCGCGAGCCGGTCGGCTGCGCGGACCCGGGCGGCGACGAGGCCACGGTCGGCACCCGGTGCCGGTGGCCCTCCCGGCGTCGAGCCGGGCAGCCCCCCGAGGACCATGACCAGCTCGCTCGTGCCGACGGCCGCGGCCTCCTCGACGGCGCGCTTGTTGTCGTCGAGCGCCGCGGTGATCCCCGCATCGTCGTCCGCCGTGAGGAATCCTCCGCGGCAGAGCGAGGAGACGCGCAGCCCGGCCTCGGCGACGATCCGGGCGGCCGTCCGCGGGCCCGTCTCCTGAACCTGGTCGCGCCACAGCCCGACGGCGGCGAACCCTGCCCGCGACGCAGCGGCGACGGCCTCGGCGAGGGACGCGTGCTTGACCGTCGCCGTGTTCAGGGAGCTGCGCGGACGGGCCGCGACCGCGGACGTCTCGGCGCTCACCGGGGCACCCCGTTGACGGCGAGGAAGGCGTCGAGGCGGTGGACCGCGAGCGAGGGGTCGAGGAGCAGCCCGGCCTCCCCGGCGAGCCTGAACACGTCGACCAGGTGAGGCACGCTGCGTCCGCCGTGCAGGCCGCCGACGAGCTGGAAGCCCGGCTGGAAGCCGTTGAGCCAGGCCCAGAAGGCGATCCCGGTCTTGTAGAAGAAGGTCGGCGCCTCGAAGACGTGGCGGCCGAAGGCCTGCGTCGAGGCGAGAACGGCCCGGCCGCCCTCGACGTCGCCTGCGTCGATGGCCTGGAGGGCGGTCGACGCTGCGGGGTAGATCGCCGCGAACACACCGAGGAGCGCGTCGGAGTGTCCCTCGGCGTCGCCCGCCACGAGCTCGGGGTAGTGGAAGTCGTCGCCGGTGTAGACGCGGACGCGGCCACCGTCGGCCGGAAGCGCATCGAGCCGGCGGCGCAGGTCGCGCTCGTGGGCGGCGTCGAGCAGCGAGACCTTGACCCCGTCGACGCGCGCCTGGTGACGGCGCACGAGCTCGACGAACGTGTCGGTCGCGGTCGCGAGGTCGTCCGAGCCCCAGTAGCCGGCCAGCGCCGGGTCGAACATCGTCCCCAGCCAGTGCAGGATCACGGGCCCTTCGGCGTGCTGCAGGACGTCGTCGTAGACGACGAGGTAGTCGTCGGCCGACCGGGCGACCCGGGCGAGCGCGCGGGACGCCATGACGATGACCTGTGCGCCGGCCGCCTGCACCATGTCGAGCTGCTCGCGGTACGCGTCGGAGACGGCGCGGAGGCCGGCCGCCCCGTCGGGGACGGCGGCGAGGTCGAGCTGGTCGGTGCCCGCGCCGCACGCGATCCGGCCGCCGACGCTGCGCGCCTCGGCCGCGGACCGCCGCACGAGCTCCTGAGTCGTAGCCCAGTCCAGTCCCATGCCGCGCTGCGCGGTGTCCATCGCGTCCGCGACGCCGAGGCCGTAGGACCAGATCCGGTGCCGCGCCGCGAGCGTCGTGTCCCAGTCGACAACGGCCGGCGCGCCGGGCACGTTCGCGGCCCCGACGACGGGGACGACGTGCGCCGCCGCGAAGGCAATCCTCGAGGTGATGGGGCTGTGCGGCGTCGTCCAGGGGCCCGGCTCGCCGAGCTCGACCCCGGTCCAGCCGGCGGGACGACCGGTCGCGTCGAAGTCGGGGAGGGCGACGCGGGTCACAGCACGATCTCCGGGACGTCGAGGCGACGGCCCTCGGCGGACGACCGCAGGCCGAGCTCGGCGAGCTGGACGCCGCGAGCTGCCGACAGCAGGCCGAAGCGGTGTTCCCGTCCGGCGGCGACGTCGCGGAGGAACTCCTCCCACTGCAGCCGGAACCCGTTGTCGAGGTCGGCGTTCGCGGGAACCTCGAGCCACTGGTCGCGGAACGGCTCGGTGACCGGGAGGTCGGGGTTCCAGACGGGCTTGGGGGTGTGCGCCCGCTGCTGGGCGACGCACCGTCGCAGGCCGGCGACGGCCGAGCCGTGCGTGCCGTCGACCTGGAACTCGACGAGCTCGTCGCGGAAGACCCGGACCGCCCAGGAGGAGTTGATCTGGGCCACGACCGGGTCACCGTCGGGGGTCTCGACGTCGAAGATCCCGTAGGCGGCGTCGTCGGCCGTGGCGGCGTACTCCCGGCCCTGCTCGTCCCACCGGAACGGGATGTGGGTCACGGCGCGCGCGGTCACGGTGCGGACCCGGCCGAGGATGCCCTCGAGCACGTAGTTCCAGTGGCAGAACATGTCCGTCGTGATCCCGCCCCCGTCCTCGGCGCGATAGTTCCAGCTCGGCCGCTGAGCGGCCTGGTGATCGCCTTCGAAGACCCAGTAGCCGAACTCGCCGCGCAACGAGAGGATCCGACCGAAGAACCCCTCGTCGACCAGCCGGCGCAGCTTGACCAGCCCCGGCAGGTAGAGCTTGTCGTGGACCACGCCGCAGGTGACGTCCGACGTCGCCGCGAGCCGGGCGAGGTCGACCGCCTGGTCCAGGGTCTCGGCGGTCGGCTTCTCCGTGTATACGTGCTTGCCCGCCTTGATCGCGGCCGTCAGGGCGTCGTACCGCCGTGAGGTGACCTGCGCGTCGAAGTACACGTCGACCTCGGGGTCCGCGAGCACCGCGTCCACGTCCGTGGTCCACCGCTCGACGCCGTGACGCCGCGCGAGCTCGGACAGCCGGTCGGCGTCGCGCCCGACGAGGACCGGCTCGACCTGGAGCAACGAGCCGTCGGGGAGCCGGACACCGCCGTCGTCGCGGATCGCCAGGATCGACCGCACCAGGTGCTGCCGATACCCCATCCGGCCGGTGACGCCGTTCATCGCGACGCGGAGGACTCGGGCGCCGGGGCTGAGTCCGGGCGCGGGGGAGGACGGGCTCTTCGTCATGGCGGTCTCCTCGGTGAGTGACGACGGCGTGGTTGGGAATGCGCTTTCCCGAACCCTAGGGGGGACTGCTCCGAGGCGTCAAGGAAGGATCAGGCGCGTGACGGCGTCGACTCGCGGAGCACGACCTGGCCCTCGATGAGCGCGTCACGCGCGGTGCCCTCGTCGAGAGCAGCGCGCAGCGCGGCCCGCCCGACCTCCTCGAGCGGCAGATGCACCGTGGTGAGCGCGGGATGGACGTCACGCAACGTGGGGATGTCGTCGAAGCCGGCGACGGCGACGTCGTCGGGCACGTGCAGGCCGTGCTCTCTCAGCGCCGCCATCGCACCCATGGCCATGACGTCGTTGCCGGCTACCACGACCTCCGGGAGCCCCCTGCGCAGCAGCTCCAGGGTGCCGTCGTGACCACCGTCGCGCGTGAAGTCGGTACGGACGACGACGGGGTGCTCGGCCTCGCCGCCCAGTCCTTCGAGCAGGCCGTCGAGCCGGAGCTGCGCCGTCAGGTGTCCCTCGGGCCCCGTCAGCAGACCGAACCTCCGGTAGCCGATCCCGTGCAGCGCGCGGGCAAGCGCTGCCGCCGCAGTGCGGTTCTCGATCTCGACGACGGGCAGGTCGCCCAGGGGCGCACCGACGACGGCGACCGCGCCCCCGTCGCCGCGGTAGGCGCGGAGCGCGTCGAGGAGCCTCGCGTCGGTGGCCCCGCCGTCGAGCCTGCTCCCGGCGACGACGATCGCGCGGGCGCGTTGCCGTCGTAGCAGGTGCACCAGCTCGATCTCGCGTTCTGCCCGGTGTCCCGTGATCGCGAGCGTCACCATGAGCCCACGTTCGTCCGCCAGCGACGTCACCCCTGCTGCGATCCCGGCGAAGTACGGGTCCGCGACGTCGTGCACCAGGAGGCCGACCGAGGTCGTGCGGCCCCTGGCCATGGCCTGCGCGTTGGCGTCAGGCATGTAGCCGAGCCGTCGGGCGGCGTCCACCACCCGGTCGCGCAGTGCTGCACCGACCGTGCGTGTGGAGCTCCCGTTGATCGCCCGCGAGGCCGTGGCGAGCGAGACGCCGGCCTCTCGGGCGACGTCGGCGAGCGTCACCGGTCCGGGCACGTGCCTCACCCTACTGGAGCTCGCTGCCCGCGACCTCGGTCGTCCCGGGGCCGGCGACGACGATCTCGACGGCCGCCTCGGCAGCGGCGTCACGGACGTCCGTGGGCGGCTCCTCGTCCGTGACCAGGACGTCGAGCGCCGCGAAGTCGCAGATGCGCGCGAACGTCGGCCGCCCGAGCTTGCTGCCGTCGGCGACGACGACGACCTGCCGCGCCGCCTCGGCCAGCAGCCGGCTGACCTCGGCCTCGGTGTCGCGGACCGTGGTCGCGCCGTGCTGCGGACTCAGTCCGTCGACGCCCAGCACCGCCGTGTCCAGCACGAAGTTCTGCAGCGTCTCGCGGACGACCGGTCCGACGAGCTCGTACGACTGCTGGCGCGCGACGCCTCCGGTCACGACCGTGCGGACCGACCCCCGGGGGGCGAGCTCGAACGCGATGTTGAGCGCGTTCGTGACGACCGTGACGCCCGGCTCGCCGTCGTCGAGCGCGAAACGCCCGGAGCGGCCGAGCTCACGCGCGACGGCGGCCGTGGTCGTCCCGCCGTTGAGGCCCACCGTCTGGCCGGGGGAGACGAGCGCCGCGGTGGCGCGTGCGATCGCCAGCTTGGCTGCGGTGTTCCTGGAGGTCTTGTACTCCAGAGGCAGCTCGTAGCCGGGGCCGATCGCGGTCGCGCCGCCGTGCGTGCGCACGACGAGCCGCTGGTCGGCGAGCGTCGACAGGTCTCGGCGTGCGGTCGCTGCCGAGACGTCCAGGGCCTCGCTGATCTCCGCGATCGTCACGGAGCCGCGTCGCGTGACGAGCTCGAGCAGTGCCGAGAGCCGACTGTGGTGCGCCATGAGCAGCAATCCTACGAGTCAGGTGGTGCGCGCGAAAGTGCGCAGAAGAAGGGTGGCAAGATCAAAAACAAGCAGCTATGGTGAGCGAACCAATCACGCCGATGTCAGGAGGCACCCGTGACCGCATCCTTCGTTGCCGAGGAACTTGCCAGCCAGCCGGCCTGCTGGCGGGAGGCCTCTCGCCGTGCCGCAGGGCTAGGGACGGTCCTTCCCGAGCGCGGGCAGCGCGTCGCCGTCGTGGGCTGCGGCACGAGCTGGTTCGTCGCGATGAGCTACGCCGTGGCACGCGAGCAGGCAGGCCACGGGGTCACCGACGCGTTCGCGGGTTCCGAGTACCCGATCGACCGCGAGTACGACCTGGTCGTCGCCATCTCTCGCTCCGGCACCACGACGGAGATCGTCGATCTGCTCGGGGCGCTCGGAGACCGGCGCACCCTGCTGCTCACCGCCGTGGAGGACAGCCCGGCCGCCGCGGCAGCCGGCGCGACGATCGGCCTTCCGTTCGCCGACGAGCGGTCGGTGGTCCAGACCCGGTTCGCCACCACCGCGCTCGCGCTGCTGCGTGCCGGGCTGGGGCACGACGTCGAGGCGCTCGCCGAGCAGGCCCAGCGCGCGCTCGAGATTCCCGTCACCGAGCTCGTCGGGCACACGCAGGTGACGTTCCTGGGACGCGGACCCGCAGTCGGCCTGGCGCAGGAGGCCGCGCTCAAGACGCGCGAGGCGGCCCAGTTCTGGGCCGAGGCGTACCCGGCGATGGACTATCGGCACGGCCCGATCGCGATCGCCGAGCCCGGACGCCTCGTGTGGTCGCTCGGTCCCGCGCCGGCCGGTCTGCCGGACGACGTCGCCACCACCGGGGCGACCTTCGTCTCGCACGACCTCGACCCGATGGCTGGGCTCGTCGTGGTCCACCGCTTCGCGGTCGCACTCGCCGAGAGCCGTGGGCTGGATCCCGACCGCCCGCGTTCGCTGACCCGTTCCGTGATCCTCGCCTGATGACGGCGACCGCCGTGGCAGCCGACGCCGTCCTCGGCATCGACGTGGGGGGGACCACCGTCAAGTGGAGGCTCGCGACGTCGGACGGCCGGGTCCTCGCGGAGGACCGGCTGCCGACGCGCGCACCCGATCCCGACGCTCGCCTGCTCGCCCAGGACGTCGTCGCGGTGGCGCGGGCCGCAGGAGAGCACGCGCGCTTCGGCGCCGTCGGACTCGCGGTCCCGGGGATCGTCGACGACCACGCCGGGGTCGGGCTCCTCTCGGTCAACATGGGCTGGCGTGACGCCGCGGTCGCGGACCTTGCCCGCGCTGCGCTGGTCGAGGCAGGACACGACGTGCCCCTCGCCGTCGTGCAGGACGTGCGCGCCGGCGCGCTCGCCGAGGCCGCCGACCTCCCGGACACGGAACCGGCCGACGCGCACGGGGCCGACCTGTGCGCGTTCGTGCCTGTCGGGACCGGCGTGGCGGCCGCCCTCGTGCGGGGTGGACGGCCAGCGGACCCCTCTCCCTGGGCCGGCGAGATCGGACAGGTGATGATCCCTTCCGGCCCGCACGCCGGGCTCCGGGTCGAGGACGTCGCGTCGGCGTCCGCGATCGCTCGACGGGGCGGCGCGCCCGACGCACGCGCCGTCGCCGACCGCGTCCGTGCCGGAGACGCCGTGGCCGCGGCGGCCTGGGCGGACGGTGTGGACGTCCTCGCACAGTCCCTGGCGTGGTTGACCGCAGCCACGGGGTGCGACCGCGTCGTCGTCGGTGGCGGTCTCGTCGGGGCAGGGGGCCTCCTGCTCGATCCGCTCCGCGAACGACTCGCGAACCACCTCAGCGGATGGCGGGTGCCGCGGGTCACCGCAGCACGGCACGGGGCGTCCGCCGGTGTCGCCGGGAGCGTCCTCGTCGCCCGTGGCCTGCGCGCGCCGACGACGCAGGGGGTGCCGGCATGACCGGCCGTGTCGTCGTCGTGACGCCCAACCCGGCCGTCGACGTGACGTACGACGTCGACCGGCAGCTGGTCGGGGAGACGCTTCGGGTCCGCGAGGTCCGACGACGGCCCGGGGGCAAGGGCGTGAACGTCGCACGGGTGCTCGTGTCGGCCGGCGTCGACTGCACCAGCGTGCTGCCGCTGGGCGGCGAGACGGGACGGTGGGTGCGCAGCTCGCTCGTCCGGGCGCGCGTGGATCTCGCTGCCGTCGAGATCGGCGCCGCGACCCGCACGACCGTCACCGTCGTCGACGGTGCGCAGCACCCCACGATCCTGACCGAGCCCGGGCCGCACGTCGAGGCCGACGAATGGGCGCACGTCGACCGGGTGGTGGCCCGGGTGCTCGTCGGTGCTGCCGCGCTCGTCGTGTCCGGCTCCCTGCCGCCCGGCGCAGACCCGCGGCTCGTCGCCAGGTGGGTCCGCCAGGCACGCGAAGCCGGCGTGCCCGCCTTCGCCGACGTGTCGGGAGCTGCCCTCGTGGCCGCCGCGTCGGCCGGTGCCGTGCTCAAGCCCAACGCGCACGAGATCTGCGAGGCCACGGGCGCTCCGGACGAGGCAGCGGGCGCGATGGAGCTGCTCGAGCGCGGCGCGGCCTGCGTCGTCGTCTCGCGCGGCAGCGAGGGCCTCGTCGCGCGGACGCCCTCGCGGACGGTGGTCGTCCCTGCCGTGGCGGGCATCTCCGGCAACCCGGTCGGTGCGGGTGACGCCGCCACGGCCGGGCTGGTGCGCGCCACGCTCGCCGGCGCCGACCTCGCGGACGCGCTCCGTCAGGCCGCGGCGTTCGGTGCGGCCGCCGTGCTCAGCCCGGTCGCCGGTGAGGCCGACGCGGCCGTCGCCCACAGCCTTCTCGACCGCATCCCGTCCAGCCACGAAGGGGCATCCCTCCCATGACCACCACGCTCGCATCGTTCACCGACACCTTGCGCACCGCCCGCGACGACGGTCGAGGCGTCGGCGCCTTCAACGTGATCTGCCTCGAGCACGCCGAGGGGATCGTCACGGGCGCCCAGGAGGCACGCAAGCCGGTCGTCCTCCAGATCAGCCAGAACTGCGTGGAGTACCACGGTGCGCTCGCACCGATCGTGCGCGCGACCCAGCTGGCCGCCCGGGAGTCGGACCAGGACGTGCTCGTGCACCTCGACCACGTCGAGGATCCGGAGCTCGTGCTCGCGGGGATCGATCTCGGGGTCGACAGCATCATGTTCGACGGCTCGAGGCTGCCCTACGAGCAGAACGTCGCCGAGACGGCGCGGCTCGCGGCGCTCTGCCACGCGGCCGGCATCGGCGTCGAGGCGGAGCTCGGCGAGGTCGGCGGCAAGGACGGCGTGCACGCACCGGGAGCGCGGACCGATCCCGACGAGGCCGTCGCGTTCGTCGAGGCGACGGGGGTGGACGCGCTCGCGGTAGCGGTCGGCACGTCGCACGCGATGCGCGAGCGTGTGGCTGCGGTGGACCGCGACCTGATCCGGCATCTGCGGGCGTCGGTGCCCGTCCCGCTGGTGCTCCACGGCTCGTCGGGGCTGTCCGACGACGAGCTGCGAGCCGCGGTCGGCTGCGGGATGACGAAGGTCAACATCTCGACCCACCTGAACGCCATCTTCACCGACGCGGTCCGGGACGTCGTCGTCGGCGACCAGCACCCGGCCGACCCGAGGCGCTATCTCGGGCCGGCGCGTTCCGCCCTGGCGGGAGAGGTCGCCCGCCTCCTCCTGCTGCTCGCCGGCCCTCGCTGACCGGTCCGGCTGCGGCCCCGCGCGTGCGGGGCCGCAGCCGTCAGCCGGCGATCGAGTCCCAGCCCGGCGGCGCGAAGGCGTCCTGCGGGTCGTCGGCGAGCGGACGAAGCTGACCGGCGCCGACCACCGGGAGCCCTGCACCGTCGGCAGCACCACGCACGTGGCGGCCGAACCATCGCGCCAGCCGGTCGCGGAGCTGTGCCACGGTCGCCGCGCGGACCGGGTCGTCCACCAGGTTACTGCGCTCGCCGGGGTCGGCGGCCAGGTCGTAGAGCTCGTGCGGGCCCGACGGGTGGCGGTGCACGTACTTCCAGGTGTCGGTCCGGATCATCCGGACGGGTCCGTACTCGTCGTGCACCACGACTTCGCGGTCTGGCTCAGCCGGCGCCCCTCCCGTCAGGAGCTGAGCGAAGCTGCGGCCGGGCCCCGACTCGAACGGCGAGTGCGGCAGCCCGGCGAGCTCGAGGAGGGTGGCGGCGACGTCGTACCCGGAGAGCAGCTCGGTCAGGACCTGTCCCCTCTCGACCCGTCCGGGCAGGTGGAAGATGGCCGGAACCTTGACCGAGCTGTCGTACATGTTCTGGGGATAGGTGCCGTTGCCCTTGCCCCAGATGCCGTGATGCCCGCAGCTGAAGCCGTTGTCGCTCATGAACACGACGACGGTGTCCTCGGCCCGGCCCGACTCGGCCAACGCCCCGAGGATGCGGCCGATCGCCTCGTCCATCGCGGTCACGGCCGCGAAGTACCCCACGAGCGCGGCACGGGTGTCACGTTCCCCGCCGATCGGGACGCCGTCGACGAGCGGGGTCCACGGGTGCAGAGGCTCCTGGGGGCACGTCGCGAAGGCACAGTCCGCGTAGAGGTCCTCGAAGCGAGCCGGATGCTGCCCGGCGAACGGCTTGTGGGGAGCGGTGAACCCGACCTGGAGGAAGAAGGGGCGGTCGTCGGGCTGCGTGCGCACGAACTCGATCGCGTCGTCGGCGATCACGTCCGTCACGTAGTCCGTCACGTGCACGCGCTCGGCCAGGCCCGTCTTCTCCGACACCCGAAAGAAGGTCGCGTCGTGGTAGGGCGACCCTCCTCCTTCTAGCGCGAACCAGTGCGTGAAGCCGGGACCGGGCACGTCCGAGGTTCCGAGGTGCCACTTCCCGGACAGTCCCACGCGGTACCCGGCCTCGGCGAACGACTCGGTCACGAGGGGCACGTCGGCCAGGTACGGCGGTGCGCCGGGACCCGAGTCCTGTCCCGCGAGGTAGTCGTGCACGCCGTGCACCGACGGGATGGTCCCAGAGAGCAGGCTCGCGCGCGCCGGCGAGCACACCGGGGACACGCAGAAGAAGTTCTCGAGCCTCGTCCCCTCGGCAGCCAGCCCGTCGAGCGTCGGCGTGATGATCTCCTCGTTGCCCGCGCACCCGAGCGCCCAGGGGCCCTGGTCGTCGCTCAGCAGGACGAGGACGCTGGGGTGGTGTGCCCGCGGCCCGCTCACAGCCGGACCACGACGGTCTGCGTCGCCCCCTCCGCACCGTCGAGACCGGCGAAGGTGAGCGTGAGGCGGCGCCCACGCGTCGTCGCGGACGTCACCGTCGACGGTGCCGAGACGACGGCGCGCACGGCGTGCTCCCACGTCACGACGAGGTTCGCCGCCGAACGGGTCGGATCGGCGAGGCAGAGCGTCGCCGTCCCGGCCCGGCGGTCCACCCGCACCAGCAGGGCGCAGGCCGCGGAGGCGCGGAGCGCGCCGGCATGCCCCGCCGTCCAGAACGTCGCCGCGGTCGTCCCGAGCAGCGGCAGCTCGATCCCGTGCGCGGTCGCGTCCTTCGCCGTGACCCGGACCCGGCTGAGCGCGCGGGCCACCCCGGCGCGCCGGCCCGCACCGGGCATCAGGACGTAGCCGTACGAAGCATCCGTCGGGTCGACGCCGTGCTTGAGGTGCAGCGCCGCGTGCTCACGAGTCAGTGGTGGCAGCGAGGCGTACGCGGCCAGGCTGTCGATGTCGGACCAGGAGCCCGTACGGCTCTCGACGACGGCAGTGACGTCGGTGAGCTCGAGAAAGCCGTAGGACGAGTGGCCGTCGATCGACGCCAGGCGCGCTCGGCGGACGGACCGGCGTCCCGTGATCGCGCGACCGTCGACGCGCAGACGCTGCCCGTCCGTGAGGATGCGGTCGTCGACCACGGTGTCCACCTCGGCGCCGTCGCGAGACGTGATGCCCGACCCGAGGCAGACGATCGCGTCGTCCAGGCAGAACCACGACTTCGCTCCCCGCAACGTGCTGAAGGGCCCCTCCAGCTGGAGCCCGATCGCCGCGTAGGTGCCGTCGCTCGTGCCGCCGGCCCACGGCGACGCCGGATGGGCGTTCGCGTAGGTGCCGCCCTGCCCGTCGGTGAGCGGGAGCACGGACGCGGTGGTCCCGGGGAGCCGGTACGGGTCGACGGTCGGCCAGAAGCCGTCGTCGTAGTGGTCGCTCCACGACGACAGGTACGTCGCGGTCATGCCGTCGCCCGTGTGCCAGCCCCGCAGGTTGTCCCCACCGCCGTTCTCGTAGTAGGCGGTGCGGCTCGACGCGAGGGAGATCGACACGGCCCACCCGTCGCCGCGGTGCACGGCCCGGTCCATCGAGGGGAACAGGAAGTGGCCCGAGGGCTCGTCCGCCGCCACGACCGAGGAGTCCGCGGCCAGACTCGTCGCCACGCTGGTCTTGAGCATCGACCCGGAGTCCGACGCGGGGCGCGCGGACCGCTCGAACCAGCCCTTCGCGACGGCGAGCAGCTCCGTCCCGGTCGCCGTTCCCGCCGCGGCCTGCCCGAGGAGGGCGACGTCGACGGCGGCGGAGAAGCCGTCGTCCCATCCGAGCTCGGTGGGACGTGAGATCGCCCGTCCCCGCACGGCGTCCATCATCACGCCGTCGAAGACGAACGGCCGGAAGCCGTGGAGGGCGGCGTCGTGCACGGTCGCGATCCCGTCGGCATCGATCGAGGCGGTCGACGCGGCGAGCACCCGACCCAGGAGCGCGACGTCCTTGAGCCACACCTCGCCGTAGGTGCCGGTGTACGGCACGCCGACGCCGTCCGCCGTCGTGTGCTGGATCCACCCGTGGTCAGCGTGCAGGCCGTCGCCGGAGCCGACCACCTCGAGGGTGGGGGTGATGGCCCCGACCCCCTGCGCGACCTTGGCGTCGTCGTCGCCCAGCGCGCCGCGGACGATGACGACGCGACACAGGTCGAGGCGGTTGGCACCGGTCGACTCGTGGGGCCCGGCGGTCGCCTGCTGGACGGAGGGGTCGGCGACGAAATGGTCGATCGCCGCGCAGTATGCCGACACCTGCGCCGACGTGAGACGGTCGTAGAGCAGGACCGCCGTGTCCTGGAGGCGCTGGGGCGAACCGATCTGCCAGTCCCACCAGTTGCCGTAGCCCGGCATCTGGCCGGTCGTGCCGGCAGCCGGGCCGTACGGCCCTGCGACCATGAAGTCGAGACCGTCGACCACGGCCGTCGCGAGCTGGTCGTTGCCCGTGCAGTCCGTGCCCGGTGTCGCGACCGCGAGCGCGAGGTCGCGCAGCCGGCCGAGGGACGTGGTGACGTTCGCAGACGCGGAACCGAGCGGCAGATCGGTGAACAGGCTCGTCCTGCCGGCCGACGTGTCGAGGGCTCCCCACGCCGTCGCGGCGTTCTGCGAGAGCGTCGAGAGCGTTCCGGCGAACGCGTCGTCGGTCGCGTCGAAGGGTGCTCCGGTCAGCACGCCCGACCATGCCGCGCGGAGCGCGGCGAGGCTCGTGACCGATGCGTCGCTCCGCGCGAGCGCCTCGGCACGCCCGGCGCGCAGCTGCGCGCAGCCCAGGAGGGCCGCCGCGACGGCGACCCCGGCTCCCTGCACGAAGCGTCGCCTGCTCAGGTCCTGGGGCTGCTGTGGGGTGCCGGTCTCGCTCACGCTGCCACCTCCGTCGGTCGGGGGAGTCGTGGGCCGACCTGCCGCAGGAGCGCCTGCTCCTGGGACGGGATCCGTCCGTCGCCGTCCGGCCCGACGTTGAGCAGCAGGTTGCTGCCGGCGGACCACGCACGCGTGACCGTCGTGACGAGCGACTCCACGTCCTTGTAGTCCTGGTCCTCCGGGCAGTAGCCCCACGTCCTGTTCATCGTGAGGCAGGTCTCCTTCGGGCCGTCCAGCACGGTCGACGTGTTGAAGCCTGCCGTGTTCTCGCCCGGGAGGTCCTGCTCGAAGCCCTGGACGTCCTCGCCCGGCGCGAGGGGCACCGACTTGCGGTTGTTGAGGACGACCGCGTCCGGCTGGAGCCGGTGGATGGTCTCGTAGAGCTCGGGGTAGCCGTACGCACCACCCGGGGCGAACCAGGCGGCGTGCTCACCCGCCCAGGGCGAGTTCGGCCACTCGCCGTCGAACCAGACCTGCGCGAGGGGGCCGTACTGGGTGCACAGCTCCTCGACCTGACCCAGCAGGAATCCCCGGTAGTCCTCCCAGGCGGCGGCGGAGCTCTGTCCGGCACGGAACGACGGATGATGCCAGTCGATCAGCGAGACGTAGGCACCGAGCTTCATGTCCCGGCGCGAGCACGCGTCGGCGAGCTCCGCGAGCGGGTCCCGGGCGAACGGCGTCCGGGTCGCCTTGAAGTCCGACAGCGCGGTGTCGTAGAGGGAGAAGCCCTCGTGGTGCCGGGTGGTCACCGTGACGTACCGCTGGCCGGCCGCCTGCGCGAGCTCGACCCACGCGTCCGCGTCGAACGCGGACGCCTCGAACCTGTCGGCCAGTGCTGCGTACTCCTCCGCGGGGACGCGCGCCTCGAACTGGTGCCACTCGCCTCGCCCGTGCAGGGCGTAGAGGCCCCAGTGGACGAACATCCCGAATCGTGCCGTGCGGTACCAGTCCATGCCCTGGACGGACACCTGTCGTGCGGTCGTCACGATGGCCTTCCCTTTCGTCAGTGGTGGCTCGGCCGGGTCGTCGCGCCGACGGCGCCCGGACGGCTGAGGGTGAGTGTGACCGCGCCGGGGACGAGCTCGCCCTTGCGGGTGAGCTGGCCGCCGTTCGCGCCACCGGCGAACGCGTAGCGGGCGCCGTCGGCCGTCACCGTGAAGGGGACCCAGTCGTGCACCTCGACGGTCCGCCCGCGCACGCGTTCGACGCGCATCGCCCACCCGGACCCGTCTCCGAGCGTGACGCGCAGCCAGGTCCCGTCGAGCGACCCGTCCTGAGGCAGGTTCCGGTCGACAGTGATGGTGTTGCCCCGGTGCGTCAGCGGCCCGGCGTCGCCGGTGCTCGCGCTCGTCGTGGCGACGACGTGGGCGGTGAGGTCGGCCGGAGTCCGCAGCGTCGTGTGCGCCAGGCTCACGCTGCCGCCTCCGTAGGCGTACCCCCAGCGCAGCGCCCCGGTGGCCTTGTCGACGCGAGCGACCGCGACGTGACCGCTGAACGTGACGCCGTCGACCGTGCGCGCCTTGTCGTCGCCGCTGAGATAGACAAGGTCGGTGAAGGATCCGCCGTCCACGACCGCGGTCGTCGTCTGCGGGTCGCCGTCCGGCGCGGGCAGCCAGGTGACGCCTTGCAGCAGCGGGTCCTGCGTCTTGCGCCAGGTCTCGTAGACCGCCCCGTAGAGCGTGGTCTGGTCGGGGGAGACCTTACGGAGGCGCTGGAACTGCCAGTTCGGGTAGTCGTCCTTCTTCGCGGCGTCCTGCAGGGTGCGCCGGTTGGTCGGGATCTTCGAGAAGATCAGCTCGTCGCCCGGCTGCCCGTTCACGTAGGCGCGTACCGAGCTGCCGCTGTCCTTGCCGGTCCAGGTGAAGTTCATGTCCGTGCTGCCGTCCGCGGTCTCGGGGTCCTTCATGAGGTCCCGGTAGTCCGGCAGACCGAAGCTCTTGCCGGCCGCCGCGAGATAGCTCTGCACCGTCTCGCCGTCGTGAGACGTCAAGGGGGTGGAGGACGCGAGGGAGTCGTCCTCCTGCTCGGAGGCACGCAGGAAGTCCTGGTGCGCCTGCCCACCGCGCAAGGTCGACAGGTCGACGGCGTAGGAGCGGTCGCCGGCGATCTTGACGAGCATCACGAGGCGGCGCTTGATCGTGGTGCCGTTGCCCGCAGGCCCGGGGTCCGAGGCCTCGACGAACTCGACGTTGCCGCCGCTCGTGGTCCCCGGGTCGTAGCCGAGGATCGACGACCTCGTCGGCTGACCGGCCTGGTCCGTGTAGTCCGTGTCGTCGGCCGACCAGACCCACGGGACGTTGTGCCCCGCCACGTCCATCTGGAAGTAGCGGTAGTCGGCGGCGCTGTGGGCGTAGCCGACGCCGGGCAGCTGCTCGGTCCCGGCGCCCCAGAGCATGATGTCCAGGTCGCCGGCCTGCTGGTGACCGCCTGCGTACGGTGTCCCCTGCGCGACCTTCGGAGCGTTGAGATGGATCTGCGTCGCATCGGTCGTGTCTCCCTGGGTGAGGGCGTAGTGGCCGTAGTCGTACAGCTCGATGTTGTGCAGGTTCTTCGTGAGGATGGGACTGTCGGCGTCGAACGTCGACAGGTTGTTCGTCCCGACCCAGGTGTCGTTGAGCGGGACCAGCTGGTCGTTGGGCAGGTGCATCGCGGCGTCCACCTTGTCGGCCTGAGCGATCTGGGGGTAGCGGAGCCTGCCCAGGTCGGAGTGGTGCAGCGCCAACCCGTAGGTGGTGTCGCGGTAGCCGCGGGGGTCGGAGAAGTTCTCCTTGATCATCGTGAAGGCCTTCTTCGCCAGACCGGTGACCTGGTCCTGGTACGAGACCGTCGCCTCCTTCCACAGGCCGTCGGCGTAGAACGAGGTCCCGGTGTAGAGGCGGTCCATCTGCGGCACGAAGAGACGGACCATGTCGGGGTCGTCCAGGACGCTCGCCGTGCCCATCACCTGCGCGATGCCGTACGGGTCGATGTTGCCCGTCTCCGACTGGTACAGGTTGTACTGGTTGATCACGGCCTGCCGGAACCAGTCCTCGACGTCACCGCGGACGTCGACGCCCGTCTCGTCGCGGAGCCTGGTCCACTCCCTCGAGGAGTAGAGCACGTCGTACGCGTACACCGCGTCGATCGGGATCGTCTGCTGGGGGCCGAAGCCGGACGTCTCGGGGCTGGCGAAGTAGGGGACGTCGTCGTAGCTCTCGGCGAACTGCTCCATCACGAGGATGGCCGCCCGTGCGTAGGCCGGGTCGTGGTTCTCGGCGTACAGGTGCGCCAACCGCCGGGCGTCCTTCTCGATGTCGGGGTGGTCCGTGAGACCGGTCCGCGCCACGGCCGCCTTCTCCGCCGCGGCGGCAAGCTCGGCGTCGGACATCGCGAGGAGCGGGGCGACGTCGGCCTGCTGTTCGGCGTCCGACTCGTCGGCGATGCTCGACCACTGGCCGTCGCCGAACATGTTCTGCGGGTCCTTGAGCGGGTGCCTCGCACCCGAGCTCGGGTAGTGGCCGACCGCAGCGACCGTGAGGCCCTCCTCGAGCGTCGCCGGTACGAACCAGGCCGTTCCAGGACCTGTGAAGGACAGCTCGACGCGCACGGCGTCGGTCCCCGCGGGGGTCCGCAGGTAGGCCGACTCGTCGGCGAAGGTCGACCCGGAGGTCGTACCCGGGCTCGTGAAGGTCACGTCGGCACCGTCCTTCTGGAGCGCTGCGCCGTCCTCGAGCGCGGTCACCCGGACCTCCGCCCTGGTTCCGGTGCCCGCACCCACGATCCTCACCGCAGAGCGCACGGCGTAGTCGGTACCCGCTTCCACCGGGAAGTCCTTCCAGAGCGAGCCTCCGGTGCCGGCAGCAGCCCCGATCCGGAGCGTCGGAGCTCCGCCCTGGGTGACGGCGTCGTCCTGGCCGAAAGTCGGCGCCGTGGCCGACGAGGCGCGTTCCTGCCACCCGGCGACGGCCTCACCGAGATCGCGGCTGCTGTCGAGGGTCCCGGTGAGGTCGTCGAGGTAGAACCGGCCCGTCGTGCCGCTGCTCCCGGTCTGCGTCACGCGCACGCTCGTCGTGGTGGCCCACGTCCCGCTCGCCAGGATCGGCTGGTCCGTTGCCAAGGCAGCCCCGTCGACCCAGGCGTCGAGCGTGCCCGCGTAGGTGTCCACGACAGCTCTCACGTCGTACCAGCGCCCCGACGCGTAGGAGGTCGACGTGGTCTTCCCGGCCACCGTCAGCCCGCCCTTCGCCGTGAAGGTGAGCACGTTCTGGTACACGGTGGCGCCACCGTCGTCCTTGCCGCTGAGCATGAAGACGGTGCGCTGGTGCGTCGTGTCCTCGAAGTAGACCCTCGCGTGGAGGGTCAGCGCGCCCTGCCAGCTCCCGTACCGGTAGAAGGACTCCGTGGCCGTGCCCGCCGAGGTCAGCTCGAGGCCCTTGCCGTCCCCGTCAGGGTTGGGCGCGATGGCGATCGAGTCGGGGGCCGTCGCGGACGTCGCGAAGCCTCCCAGGGAGCCGTCGTCGAACGTCAGGTCGAACTGGGAGGTCGCTGCGACGGCAGGCGACGTGAGGAGACCGGCCGTGCCTGCGACGACGGCGAGTGCGGCGAGCGTGCCGAGAGCGCGACGGCGAGGGCTGGTCCACGGCTTGCGGTCGGACGGTGCGAGTGCCGGCATCGTGTCCTCCAGGGCTGGTCGGGTGCCGGCCACGGTGACGGCGCCACCGCAGCATGACGGCACTCAACGCGCGTTCGGAAGGAGCAATCAAGACACACTTGCGAGCGAGTGTGTCCACCTCAGCCGAGGCGGTCCCACCAGGTTCGAAACCCGGTCAGGGCGACCTCCAGATCGGGCAGCTCGGGGTGCCAGGCGCGTTCCCACTCGAGGGACCACCAGACGTCGTGGCGTCCTCGCCCGAGAGCGTCCACCGCGCGGACCACGTCGTCGAGGGGGACCGCGCCGTCGCCGACCGTGGTGAGCGGCCCTGACGGCCCCGGCCTCGAGTCCTTCACCTGCACGTACGCGAGGCGTCGGCCCAGCGCGGACGCGGTCGCCGACGGCGCCTCGCCCGCTCGCCAGGGATGCAGGACGTCCCACACGGCAGCGAGGCTGCTCTCGTCGGAAGCTGCGAGGCGGCCGGCCTCGTGGAGGATCCTCGCGACGTCGTGCCCGCGTGGCCGGCTGTCGTGGGTCTCGAGAGCGAGCCGAATCCCGCGCACCCGCGCGGGGGCGGCGGCCTCGGCGATCCGGTGCGCGGCCCGCGCGTCGCCGTCGAGGTCGGCGGGGTCCCCGCCGGGAAAGATCCGCAGGTAGGTGCAGCCGAGCTGTGCCGCGAGGTCGAGGTGGGCGTCGAGGTCGGCCGCGAGCCGCCGGTCGTCGCCGGGCGCGCGGACCCGGACGTAGCTGTCGAGCGCGAGGGCCGTCAGCCCGCGGTCCTCCAGCGCGCGGCGGACGGCGTCGCGGCCGCGCTGCGGGAGCCCGACGTGCACCGGGCCGTCGTCCGAGGCCCGTAGCTCGACCCCATCGACGCCGTGCCGCACGGCGAGGTCGACGACGTCGGAGACCGGGGCGTGCGGGCAGCCGAGGGTGGAGAAGGCGAGTGGCATGGCTCGGACGCTAGCTCACGGCCGCCGTACCGGGGCGTCGAAGGTGCGGGCAACACGATGTTTACATTTGTGCTCGAGAATGTGTCTTCATTGATCACTTTTTGTGTCCCTAGGCTGCCGGCAAGCTCGGGTTGAACGGGCTCGCGGAGCACACGCCTCCGCACCCACGAAGAGACAGGCACGGGATCACGATGGACCGACGACGCACACATCGCGCACGACGCACGTTCCTCCTCTCGACCGGCGCGGTCGCAGCAGTGGCGCTGCTCGCCAGCTGCAGCGGCGGTTCGGGAGGATCGTCCGGCAGCTCCGACAAGAGCTTCACCTACTGGTCGATGTGGCAGGAGAGCGAGGCGCCCGCCAAGGCGCTGAAGCAGTCGATCGCCGAGTTCGAGAAGCAGACCGGCATCACCGTGAAGGTCCAGTGGCAGGGCCGGCAGGTGCTCCAGAAGCTTCAGCCCACCCTCAACGGGTCGCCCGCGGCGGACCTGATCGAGCAGGCCACGGCCAACGTCCAGTCGATCATGGTCCCGACCGGAACCGCGGCCGACCTCTCGGCCGTCTACGACCAGAAGGTCACCGGCGAGGACAAGACCGTCGGCCAGGTGATCCCGGAGAAGTACCAGAAGCTCGGCACCTTCGGGGGCAAGGTCAACATCATCCCGTTCACGGTGACGAACTACGCGCTGTGGTACAACGCCGCGAAGACGAAGCCGAGCGCGTCCGACCTGTCGACCTGGGCCTCGTTCCTCGCCTACCTGAAGAAGCAGAAGGAGGCCGGCCAGACGCCGATCTCGCTCGACGGCGACATCCCCACGTACAACCAGTTCTGGTACACGGCGCTCGTCGTGAACAAGCTCGGACCGGGATCGTTCCACGCGGCGGCAGGGGACAAGACGGGCGCCACATGGGACCAACCCGGGTACCTCGAGGCGGCGCAGCAGGTCGAGGAGCTCGCCAAGGGTGGCTACTTCGTCGACGGCTACGACGCCTCGAAGTTCCCGGCAGGCCAGCAGAAGTGGGCGACGAACAAGGCCCAGTTCATGCTCATGGGCTCGTGGCTGCCGCAGGAGGTCGCCCCCTACGCGGCGAGCGGTGCGACGTACGCCGCGGCCACCTTCCCCAACAACGGGTACTCCGGTGACAAACTTGCGTCGGCCGACATCGCCGGCTGGGTCGTCCCCGCCAAGTCCGACCACAAGGCCGCGGCCGAGAAGTTCATCGAGTTCATGTACCAGAAGGACCAGATCGAGAACTACGCGAAGACGTCGCAGACGATCGTGGCGCGACCGGACGTCACGATGTCGCCCGTGATGGCAGACCCGCAGAAGATCCTCAACGCGGCCACCACGCTCTACAACTCCACCGACAGCGTGGTGAACGACTACGCCGACTGGAACACGAAGGTGTTCCAGCCGCTCAACGACAAGCTGATCAAGGGCAAGCTGACCGCCGCGCAGTTCATCGCGCAGGTCAAGAGCCAGTCCGTCTCCTACTGGAAGCGGAACTCATGACGGCCACCGCGGAGCCGCTCGTGGAGCGCCGGACGGCCCCGAGCAGCACACTGGCACGGCGCACCCGCGCGCGCGGGAGCTCGTTCGAGCGCGGCCGCCGGCGTCTCTTCCTGCCCTTCGTCGCCCCGGCCCTCGCGCTGTACCTGCTCTTCCTCGTCGCACCCTTGGCCGGAACCGTCTTCATCAGCTTCAACAAGTGGGCCGGCTCCGGGCCGATGGAGTGGGTCGGGATCAAGAACTACACGCACATCTTCCAGGACCCCGTCTTCCGGCAGTCGTTCGGGAACATGCTGGTGCTGCTGCTGGTCGGCGGGTTCGCGACCTTTGCGATCAGCTTCGTCCTCACCATGCTGCTGCGGGACATGCCAGGGCGGAAGTTCGCCCGTGCCGTGATCTTCTTCCCGACCATCGTGCCCGCGCTGGTGCTGTCGATCCTCTGGGGCTTCCTCTTCCAGGCGGACGGGCTCGTCAACACGATCCTCGAACGGCTCGGCATGGCGCACCCGCCAGAGTGGCTCGCCAGCGAGCACCAGTTCCAGATGATCGTCCTGGGCATCGTGTGGACGAGCACCGGGTTCTACACCACCATCCTGATGGCGAGCGTCGACCGGATCCCGCCCTACCTCTACGAGGACTGCTCCCTCGCCGGCGCGAACGCGTGGCAGGTGTTCCGGCACGTCACGCTGCCCCTGTCCTGGGACGTCGTGGGCGTGTGCGCCGTGCTCTGGACGATCAACTCCGTCAAGACCTTCGAGTTCGTCCTCGCGATGGCGGGGGCGAGCGGCTCTCTCCCGCCCACCAACACCTGGACTTCCGCCCTCTTCGCGTACGCGGCGGTCTATCCCTCGGGCGGCATCCCCGCGTACGGAGCCTCTGCTGCGAGCGCCGTGGTCATCCTCGCCCTGGTCGCCGTGCTGGTCGTCGGTCTCCGACGTCTCATGCGGCGCGACGCGGTCGAGTTCTGAGTGACACCGAAAGGACGACCATGACTTCCCTCTCGACCCCGCTGGTGCCCCGCTCACGTTCCCGCCGGCCAGTCCGTGTCCGCCGCTCCGGCGGCTGGTTCCGTCGTCTCGTCGCGTCACCGATCGTGTGGTTGGTCGTCGCGGCCAACGCCGGGGTGGTGGTGTGGATCCTGTTCTCGTCGGTCAAGGACACGCGCTCGATCCTCGAGTCCCCGTGGTCCCTGCCGAGCAGCCTGCACCTCGACAACTACGCGCGGGCGTGGACGAGCGGCGACTTCGCCGCCGCGACCTTCAACTCGGTCGTCCTGGTGGTGGGCACGGCGGCCGCGACCGTCCTGCTGGCCGCACCGGCCGCCTACGCACTGACCCGGCTGGGAGGCCGGGGAAGCAGCGGACTGACCGCGTTCTTCGCCGTGGGACTCGGCGTGCCGAGCTTCGCGGTCTTCCTGCCGCTGTACGTCGTGATGTCGCACCTCGGTCTCGTCAACAACCTCGCCGGGCTCTGGCTGCTGTACACGGCGACGTCGATGCCGTTCGCGGTCTTCTTCCTCACCGCCTTCTTCCGTTCGCTTCCCCAGGAGGTCGAGGAGGCCGCCGCGCTCGACGGGGCGTCGCCCCTGTACGTCTTCTGGCGCATCGTCTTCCCCCTCGCGCGTTCGGGGATCATCACGCTGCTGATCCTCAACGTGATCCAGCACTGGGGCGAGACGTTCTTCGCGCTCGTCTTCATCCAGGACCGGGCGCTGCAGACGCTGCCGCTCGCGCTCTACAACTTCCTGCAGACGATGCAGTACTCCGGGGCGGACTGGGCCGGCATGTTCGCCGGGATCGCGCTGGTCGTCGTCCCGATGATCGTCGCGTACGCGTTCCTCGCACGGCAGATCATCGACGGCATGACCCTGGGGGCGGGCAAGTGACGGCGACGATCTCCCGAGGGCTCGGGACGGCGGCCGGGGGTCTTCCGCGGCCGGTCGTCGGCATCCTCCTCGAGGAGGAGCTGGCCGCGCTGGTCCTGTCGGCCGAGGCGCGCCGGCGACTCGCCGACTTCGCGGACGTGGTCGCGCTCAGTCCCGAGCTCGTGCGGAGGGATCCCGCCCGGTCGGGCGTCGGTGAGGTCGACGTGCTGCTGACCGGCTGGGGCAGCCCACGGATCGGGGAGGCGGTCCTCGCCGCGGCGCCGCGGCTGCGCGCCGTCGTGCACGCGGCGGGCTCCGTCAAGTGGCTGGTCTCGGACGACGCACTGTCGAGGCTCACCGTGTCGTCCGCCGGCTCGGTCAACGCCGTGCCGGTCGCCCAGTACACGGCGAGCGTCATCCAGCTCGCCACGAAGCGCGCGTTCAGGCTGGCTGCGCGGTACCGGGCCGGCCAGCACCTCGACTACTCGACCAACCCTGACTCGGGGTCGGTCGACCGCGTGATCGGCATCGTCGGGGCGTCCCGGATCGGACGCCTCGTGATCGAGGCGCTGGTACCCACCGGCAACCGGGTCGTCGTGGCCGACCCGTACCTGCCTGCCGCCGAGGCGCGCGCGATGGGCGTCGAGCTCGTCGGGCTGGAGGAGCTCTTCGACCGCAGCGACGTCGTGTCGGTCCACGCCCCGCTCCTCGCCGACACCGTGCACATGATCGACGCGAGCCTCCTGAGCAGGCTGCGCGACGGAGCCGTGCTGGTGAACACAGCGCGGGGGCGCCTCGTCGACACGGACGCATTGGTCGAGGAGTGCGCCACGGGTCGCATCGACGCCGTGCTCGACGTCACCGATCCCGAGCCGCTGCCGTCCGACCACCCTCTGCTGGCACTCGAGAACGTCTTCGTGACGCCTCATATCGCGGGGTCGAGCGGCACGGAGCTGCGGCTCCTCGGCGACTTCGCCGTCGACGAGATCGAGCGCCTCGCACGCGGCGAGGAGCTCGTCGGAGCGGTGGTCGCGACCCGGCTCGAGGTGAGCGCGTGACCTCGCAGAACAAGGCGTCGGGCCAGGGCCGCGCGTCGGGCGCGCACGACCTGGGTGGCGGGGAGCGCCGCGAGCTGAAGTACCGGAGGCTCGTCGGCGAGATGCGGCGCCGGATCCTCGACACGACGTGGCCGCCCGGCGCACGCCTGCCGACCCTGCGTGAGATCGCGGCCGAGTCGGGCTGCTCGCTGACCACGGTGCGGCACGCGTTCGACGAGCTCGAGGAGGCCGGGCTGATCGTCCGTCGCCAGGGTTCGGGCACGTACGTCGACGAGGCCCCCGACCGGCAGCTGGGACGGACGGTCGTCGGCGTCCTCGTGCCGGACACGGCCGCCTACTTCCCGCCGATCCTGCAGGGGATCGAGGAGGTGCTCGCCGAGAACGGGGCGCGGCTCGTCTATGCGTCGTCGCAGTACGACCCCGCGGTCGAGAAGGAGGCGCTCGCCGGGCTGCTCGCGGCCGGCATCGACGGGCTCCTCTACACCCCGCTCATCGAGCCGTCCGACGGCGACGTCGCGAAGCACCTCGCCCGGGTCGCGGAGATTCCCGTCCCGGTCGTGCTCGTCGAACGTCGCCTCTCCGGTGCCGGCCCGGCAGACGACACGTACCACGTGTGCACCGACCACGAGGGCGGCGCCTACGACGCGGTCCGCCACCTGTACGCGGCAGGACACCGCCGGATCGCGCTCGCCGTCCGCCGAAGCCTCGGGCCCGCTGCGGCGCCGATCGAGGTCGGCTTCGGTCGGGCGGTCAGTGACCTGCACGTGACCGGGATGGTGGACGGTGCCCCTCGCGAGGCGTGGACGCCGGAGCGCGCCGACCTCGCCGTCCAGCGGATCGTGCGGGAGGGCTGCACCGGTGTCCTGTGCTTCGGCGACCGCGAGGCGATCCTGCTCATCGCGGCGGCACGCAGGGCAGGCCTCCGGATCCCGGAGGACCTCGCGGTCGTCTCCTACGACAACGAGTACGCCGACGTCGCCGAGATCCCCCTCACAGCAGTCTCGCCGCGCAAGTACCAGCTGGGCCGGATGTCCGCGGAGATGCTGCTCCAGCGGCTCCGGAGCGACGACGTCGACGGACCGCAGCAGGTGAGGCTCAGGCCGACCCTCGTGGTGCGCCGCTCGAGCACGCCCGCGCACCGAGAAGACGCCACCGCCCCAGCGGACGACAACCAGCGCACACGCCCGTAACGTCGGGACAGGCCTGTCACGGTCGACCGAGCCACCGTCCATCGTCAGGTGAGAGGTGTCGTGCCTCCACGGCGACGACCGGCGGCAGCGGCCACGAGCGGACGAAGCGGAGGACGGATGACGACCCCGGAGGCTGCGCTGTCGACGACGGACACGCACGACGTCAAGAAGATGAGCGTGCCGACGCTCACCGCGATGGTGGTCGGCAGCATGGTGGGGGCGGGCGTGTTCTCGCTCCCGGCACGGTTCGGCGTGGCCACCGGGATCCTGGGTTCCCTGATCGCGTGGCTCATCGCCGGCGCGGGGATGCTCATGCTGGCCTTCGTCTTCCAGAACCTGGCGATCCGCAAGCCCGACCTCAACGCCGGGGTGTTCATCTACGCCAAGGCCGGTTTCGGCGACTACGTCGGGTTCAACTCGGCGATCGGGTTCTGGGCGAGCGCGGTGGCCGGCAACACGTTCTACTGGGTGTTCATGTCGGCGACGCTCGGCACGTTCTGGTCGGGCTTCGGCGACGGCGACACCGTGCTCGCCGTCGCCTTGGCGACCGTCGGGGTGTGGTTCTTCCACTACCTGATCACCCGCGGGGTGCGGAACGCGGCCGTCGTCAACCGTATCGTCACGGGCTTCAAGATCATCCCGATCCTGGTCTTCATCGTCGTGCTGCTGGTGAGCCTGGACGCCGGGGTCTTCAGCGACAACTTCTTCGCGTACTCCGGCCTCGGCCCGCTGACGCAGCAGGTCAAGAACACCATGATCGTCACCACCTTCGTGTTCATCGGGATCGAAGGGGCGAGCGTGTACTCGCGCTACGCCAGGCGCCGACAGGACGTGGGGCGCGCCACCGTGCTCGGGCTGCTGAGCGTGCTCTCGCTCTTCGCTCTCGTCACCTTGTCCAGCTACTCGGTCATGCCGCGGGCCGAGATCGCCGCGACCCGCCAGCCGTCGATGATCGGCGTGTTCGAGTCGGTCGTCGGTGGCTGGGGCAAGACCTTCATCTCCGTCGCGATCATCGTGTCCGTGCTCGGGGCTTACCTCGCGTGGACCCTGATGGCCGCGGAGATCATGTACATGCCGGCGCGCAGCGACGACCTCCCGGAGTTCCTCGGCCGTGAGAACGCCAGCGGCGCCCCGGTGTCCGCCCTGGTGGTGACGTCGATCGCGGTGCAGTGCCTGCTCCTCCTCACCGTCTTCGTGGACGACGCGCTCAACTTCCTGCTCGACCTGTGCACGAGCTTCGCACTCATCCCGTACTTCCTCGCCGCCACCTACGGGCTCAAGCTCGCGCTCACGGGCGAGGGTTACGACGGCGTGCCGCAACGAGTGCAACGCAGGGAGGCGATCTTCGCGGGCGCCGCGACGGTCTACATCGTCTTCCTCTTCGTGGCGGCGGGGCTGAAGTTCCTGCTGCTCAGCACCCTGATCCTGGCTCCGCTCACGATCCTCTACGTCAAGGCCCGCTCGGAGCACGGGAAGCGTCTGTTCACGCTGACCGAGGCCGCGTTGTGCGCCGTGGTGGTGATCTCTGCACTGGTGGCGGCGGCGGGTCTGTGGACCGGGCACCTGACCATCTAGCCCGCATATCGCCCGAAGGTCCGGACTCGATCCGGCAAGGAGGCAAGGAAGGGAACAGCACATGAACGGCACGACGACCGTCCCGTCCGGGGTCCACTCCGAGGTGGGACGACTGCGCAAGGTGCTCGTGTGCTCGCCGGGCCTGGCGCACCGGCGGCTCACCCCGAGCAACGCCGACGAGCTGTTGTTCGACGACGTCATGTGGGTGGAGAACGCGCAGCGCGACCACGCCGACTTCGTGAACAAGATGACGCAGCGCGGGGTCGAGGTGGTCGAGCTGCACGATCTCATGACCGCGACGCTCGGGCTGGCCGGGGCGCGGGACTGGATCCTGGACCGCACCATCGTCCCCAACACGGTGGGCCTGGGGCTCGTGGACCCGACGCGCGCCTTCCTGGAGAGCCTCACGCCGCGCCAGCTCGCGGAGCACCTGATCGGCGGCCTCGCCACGGCCGACCTTCCGGGTGACTTCCGTCCCGGTTACGCGGCGCTGGCGAGAGAGCAGACCGGGGCTCGCGAGTACCTCCTGCCCCCGCTGCCCAACACGCTGTACACCCGGGACACCACGTGCTGGCTCTACGGCGGGCTGACGCTCAACCCCCTGTTCTGGCCGGCACGCAAGGACGAGACCTTGCTCTACAAGGCGATCTACCAGTTCCACCCCGACTTCAAGGACTCGACGGTCTGGTGGGGCGACCCGGAGCAGGACTGGGGGCAGGCCACGTTCGAAGGCGGCGACATCATGCCGGTGGGGGACGGGGTCGTCCTGATGGGGATGTCGGAGCGCACGTCGCGGCAGGCGATCACGCAGGTGGCCCGCGAGCTCTTCGCGCACGGTGCGGCCGAACGCGTCGTCGTCGCCGGGATGCCCAAGCTGCGGTCCGCGATGCACCTCGACACCGTGTTCACCTTCGTGGACCGCGACGTGGTCACGTCGTACCCGACGATCGTCGACGCGATACACACGTTCACGCTCCTGCCGTCGGACGACGCCCCGGGCGTCGCGATCGTCGACGAAGGCGAGGCGCGGTTCGTCGACGTGGTCGCCCGGGCGATGGGGCTGACGGACCTGCGCGTGATCGAGACGGGCGGCGACGTGTACCAGTCCGAGCGCCAGCAGTGGGACAGCGGCAACAACGCGGTCGCGCTCGAGCCAGGTGTCGTGATCACGTACGACCGGAACACGCTCACCAACACCCTGCTCCGCAAGGCCGGTGTCGAGGTCATCACGATCGTGGGCGCCGAGCTCGGCCGCGGTCGCGGAGGCGGGCACTGCATGACCTGCCCGATCGTGCGCGACCCGGTCGACTGATGCACGGCGGGACGTTCGGGGTGTCCCCGTCACCCGGGGCCTCGATGCCGCAGTCCGTCCTGCCGTGGGTCCCGACGGGCCGCCGCGGTGACCACCTGCTCACGGCCGGGCGCCCGGCATGGTGAGCGGATCGGTGGCGAACGGCCCGCGGATCCTGCGGCTCGCCACCGACATCGGCGAGTCGCTCCTCGCCAACGGTGCCGGGGCGTCCGACGTGAACGCGACCGTCAGCGCGGTCTGCCGGGGGCTCGGGCTGCGCGATGTCGACGCGGACGTCACGAACCGCACGCTCGTCGTGGTCCAGCCGCAGGGTCCGCACGACCCGCCGCTGGTGCTGCGTCGCAAGGTCACGCGTCGGCCGATGGACTTCGCCGAGCTGACGGCCGTGTCGCGGCTCGTCGCCGCGGTGCTCGCCGGCGAGCTCGACCTGGCCGGGGCTGAACGGGCGCTGACGGCGGCGAGCCGCCCGCGCCGCTCCTACCGGGACGCCCGCGCCGTGCTGGGGGCGGGCCTGACAGGGGTCGGCATCGCGACCGGGCTCGGCGGGAACGTGCTCGTCATGGTGATCGCGCTGCTCGCCGCCGTGTCGATCGCGTGGCTGCGCGCGTGGCTCTGGTCCTTCCGCATCCCGGGCTTCTACGTCCAGGCGGCGGGTGGGCTGTGTGCGGCCCTCTTCGCAGTGGCCGCGACGGCACTGACGCTGCCCGTGTCGCCGTCCCTCGTCATCGCGGCCAACATCGTCGTGCTGCTCGCCGGGCTCGGCCTGCTGGGGGCGGTCCAGGACGCCCTCGCGGGCTTCGAGCTCACGGCGGTCGCCCGGCTGCTCGACGTCCTGCTCGCGACCGCGGGCATCCTCGCCGGGGTGAGCGGCGGGCTGATGCTGGGCCGGCTGCTCGGCGTGAGCTTCGGGGCGGTGCCCCGGCTGCCCGACCTCGCCCACGTGCCGCTCGTCGCGGCGGGTGGCGTGGCCGCCGCCGTCGGCTTCGCCGTCCAGTGCCGCGGGGCCTGGCGGCTCCTGCCGGTGGTCGGGGTGCTCGGCGGGGTGGGCGCCGCGGTGACGGCGCTGTGCTACCAGAACGGCGTCGGCCGGGCGTGGGCCGCGGGGCTGGGGGCGCTGGTCCTCGGCTTCGGCGCCTACTTCGGGTCGCGGAGGCTTCAGGTGCCGGCTCTGATCGTCCTCGTGGCCTCGTCGGTGCCCTTGCTCCCCGGCCTCACCGCGTACGTGGCACTGACCCGGGCGGCGATCCGGGACCTCGGCGGGCTGTTCGCGGGCATCACCGCCGTCGGGGTCGCTCTCGCCGTCGCGGCGGGCGCGCTGCTGGGCGAGCTCATCGCAGAACGTGCGCACGGCGGGCGGCTGCCGCGGGGGGGCGGCCGTCGACGGGCCGCGTCTCGTGAGCGCGCTCGTGCCGCCACGCCGGAGGGCGGAAGAGGCGGGTCCGGCCGACGACGACGCCTCCTGAGGTGTCGCCCGCCCGCGCCGAAAACAGCGCGACCGCGTCGGGTGCCGCATGGAAGCCTGGAGCCTTCGTCTGAGTTCGGAGGGACCCATGAGCCACCTCGAGGTCGCGCACGTCGAGTACGTCCTCCCCGACGGCAGGGTCCTTCTCGACGACGTGTCGTTCCGCGTCGGCGACGGCAGCGCGACGGCGCTCGTCGGCCCCAACGGCGCCGGGAAGACCACGCTCCTGAGGCTGCTCACGGGAGAGCTCGCGCCGTCGTCGGGCGCGGTCACGAGGAGCGGCGGGCTCGGCGTGATGCCTCAGTTCGTGGGCTCCGTGCGGGACGCGACCACGGTCCGCGACCTGCTCGTCTCGGTCGCACCGGACCGCGTCCGCGATGCGGCGCGGGCCGTGGACCGGGCCGAGCTCGCGGTCATGGAGGTCGACGACGAGGCGGCCCAGATGGCGTACGCGCAGGCGCTCGCGGACTGGGCCGACGCGCGCGGCTACGAGGCCGAGACCCTGTGGGACGAGTGCACGACGGCGGCGCTCGGAGTCCCGTACGAGCGTGCGCAGTGGCGCGAGGTCCGGACGTTGTCCGGTGGTGAGCAGAAGCGGCTCGTGCTCGAGGCGCTGCTGCGCGGCCCGGACGAGGTGCTGCTGCTCGACGAGCCGGACAACTACCTCGACGTCCCCGGGAAGCGATGGCTCGAGGACGCCCTCCGGAACACCCGCAAGACCGTGCTGTTCGTGAGCCACGACCGTGAGCTGCTCGCCCGGGTGGCGGACCGGATCGTGGCGCTCGAGCCGGCGCCGGGCGGCGCCGACGCGTGGGTGCACGGCGGCTCGTTCGCGACGTTCCACGCCGCGCGGCGTCAGCGGTTCGCGCGGTTCGAGGAGCTGCGGCGGCGCTGGGAGGAGAAGCACGCGCAGCTCGTGCGCCTCGTGCGGGACCTGCGCCAGGCCGCCGCGAACAGCCCGGACATGGCGTCGCGCTACCGCGCTGCGCAGACGCGGTTGCGGAAGTTCGAGGAGGCCGGCCCGCCGCCCGAGCCGCCGCGTGAGCAGGACATCACGATGCACCTGCGTGGAGGTCGGACGGGCGTGCGCGCGATCACGTGCGAGGGGCTCGAGCTGACCGGTCTGATGCAGCCGTTCGACCTCGAGATCTTCTACGGCGAACGGGTCGCGGTGCTCGGCTCCAACGGGTCGGGCAAGTCCCACTTCCTGCGGCTCCTGGGCGGCGGCCACGTCGCGCACACGGGGTCGTGGCGGCTGGGGGCCCGCGTGGTGCCGGGCTCGTTCGCCCAGACCCACGCGCACCCGGAGCTCGCCGGCCGCACGCTGCTCGAGATCCTCTGGGAGGACCACGCGCACGACAAGGGCCGCGCCATGCCGATTCTCGGTCGCTACGAGCTGATCGTCGCCGCGGACCGACCGTTCGAGAAGCTCTCGGGCGGGCAGCAGGCGCGGTTCCAGATCCTGCTCCTGGAGCTCAGCGGCTGCACCGCGCTGCTGCTCGACGAGCCGACCGACAACCTCGACCTCGAGTCCGCGGACGCGCTCCAGGAGGGCCTCGAGGCGTTCGACGGGACCGTCGTCGCCGTCACCCACGACCGCTGGTTCGCGAAGTCCTTCGACCGGTTCCTGGTCTTCGGGGCGGACGGCGTCGTACGTGAGTCCACCGAGCCCGTGTGGGACGAGCGCCGCGTGGAGCGCGTGCGCTGACGCGGCCGCGCCGGTCGCGTCAGCCCACGGCTCGCCGTCAGCGCACGGGAGCGTCCGCGACGGCGTCCGCGACCGCGGCGACCTGCGCTCGGGCACGGGCGATCGCCTCCGGCCGGGCACCGGCGTCCGCCAGGGTGAGGACGGCGGCGCCGACGATCGGTCGCTCGCGCGTGGGCACCAGCGCGGCGCGCGGGAACGCGGGCGCGAGGAAGTCGTGCACCCGGGCGAGCAGGCCGGGGTCCTCCGCCGCCAGGACGCCGCCGCCCAGGACGACGGGGACCGGGACGTCGTGCAGGTCGAGCCGCTCGAGCGCGACGCGGGCGAGGAGCCCGATCTCGTCGCCGAGCCGGTCGACGATCGACCGCGCCACCGGGTCACCCTCGCGGGCGGCCGCGAGGACGACGGGCGCCAGGCTCGTCAGGTCGTCGTGCTCGATCCGGCCGAAGTGGAGCCCCTCGACGACCGCGGTGAGATCGCTCTCGCCGAAGTGCCGGGGGATGAGCGTCGTGAACGCCGTGGGCCGGCCGCGGCCGTCCTCGGCGCGCGCCGCGTACCACAGAGCCTCCTGCGCGATGCCGGCCCCGCCGCCCCAGTCGCCCGAGATCGGCCCGAGCGCGGGGAACCGGGCGTCGCGGCCGTCGGCGCGGACGCCCACGCAGTTGATGCCCGTCCCGCACACGACGGCGACGGCGTCGGGCGCGTCCGTGCCAGTGCGGAGCAGGGCGAACATGTCGTTGTCCAGGTGCACGGGCGCGTCGTGAGCCCACGCCAGGTCGGACACCGCCGCGCGGAACGCGGTGATCTCCTGGGGGAGGTCGAGGCCCGCGAGGTAGGCGCCGACGGCGGCCACGGGCAGCGCCGCCTCGGCTCGCACCCGCGAGACGAGCGCGTCGACGACGCCGACCGCCGTGGCGAGGCCCCGGGTCTGCGCGTTCGAGGCCCCGCCACGGCCGAAGCCGAGGACGGTGCCGTCCAGGTCGACGGCGACGGCGTCGGTCTTCGACCCGCCTCCGTCGACCGCGACGACGACCCGACCGCGTGGGTCGGGCACGTGCGCGCGGGGCACGTCGTCGGCGGTCATCGTGCCCATGCGAGGTGGTCCTTGTTGGCTGCGAGGAGGAGGTCGGTGAGCTTCTCGGCGCGGTCCCACTGCCCGACCAGCGGGTGCGCGAGCAGGGCGTGCCGCACGCGGTCGCGGCCGCCGTGCAGGGCGGCGTCGAGCGCGAGCCGTTCGTACCCGGCGACGTGCGAGACGAGCCCCGCGAGGTCGGGGGAGAGCTGCGGGAGGTCGACGGCGACCGGGCCGTCGGCCGTGATCGTGGCGGGGACCTCGATGACGTGGTCGTCGGGCAGGAACGGCAGCGAGCCGCCGTTGCGGAGGTTCACGACCTGGACGTCGCGGGCGTCGGAGAGCAGCGAGGCGATCAGGTCGACCGCGGCCTCCGAGTAGTAGGCGCCCCCGCGCTTCTCGAGCAGGTCGGGCTTGGTGTCGACGTGCGGGTCCGCGTACAGCTCGAGCAGCTTGTTCTCGACCTCGCGGACCGCCTCGGCGCGCGTCGCGGCGTGGAGCTGCTCGCGCAGGACCTCGTCGTGCGCGTAGTAGTACCGCAGGTAGTAGCTCGGCACGGACCGGAGCAGCGAGAGCAGCTCGGCGGGGAGCTCGACCTCGGACGCGAGGTCGCCGAGGTGGGTGGACAGCAGGTCGCCGAGGACCTCGCGCTCGCCGACGTGGACGCCGAGCTCCCAGGTGAGGTGGTTGAGGCCGACGTGGTCGAGCCTCACGGCGCGGTGGTCGACGTCGAGCAGGCGCGCGAACCGGCGCTGGAACCCGATCGCGACGTTGCACAGCCCGACGGCGCGGTGGCCGGCCTCGAGCAGAGCCCGCGTGACGATGCCCACCGGGTTGGTGAAGTCGACGATCCACGCGTCCGGGCTGGCGTGGCGCCTGACCTGCTCCGCCACGTCCAGGACGACGGGCACGGTGCGCAGGGCCTTCGCGAAGCCGCCGGGCCCGGTGGTCTCCTGGCCGAGCACGCCGGCCTCGTGGGGAAACGTCTCGTCTCCCTGCCGCGCGTCCTGACCGCCGACGCGCAGCTGGACGAGGACGACGTCCGCGTCCGCGACGCCCGACGCGACGTCGTCGTGCAGCGTCACCTTGCCCGGGTGGCCGACGCGGGCGAACATGCGCTGCGCCATGCCCCCCACGAGGGCGAGGCGTCGCGGGTCGATGTCGACGAGCGCGAGCTCGTCGACGGGGAGCTGGTCCCGCAGCCGTCCGAACCCGTCGACGAGCTCGGGCGTGTACGTCGACCCGCCGCCTACCACTGCCAGCTTCATCTCTTCGTCCTGTCGTTCGTGTGCCGGCCCGTGGGCCGGCGGTGGAGCGGGGCGACCTCGCCGCCCCGGTGGTCTCAGTCGACCCGGCCGGCCGCGGCGAGCAGCCGGTCGCGGAGGCCCTGGCAGAGGAGGTCGCGCGCTCCCTGCAGCACCGCGTCGTCGACCTCGCTCGCCGCGACCCGGGTGTGCCACGGCGTGGAGGCCGAGAGCCAGTGCGCGACGAGGCCCGCGAGCCTGTCCCCGCCCGCGGTGGCCGGTGGCCCCGCGAGCACGAGGAGGCCGGGGTCGAGCGTCGCGAGCACGGGCGCGACCGACAGCGCGATGCGGCGGGCGAGGGTGTTGAGCTTCTCGTCGTCCGCGACGACCGCAGCCGTCGCAGCGGCGTCGTCGAGCGCGGCCGTCCCCGGCGTACCGCGGGCTGCGAGCTCGCGTACCGCCTCGAGGCTGAGCAGGTGGTGGAGCGTGGCCGGCTCGACCGGGTCGGTGAGCTGGATCTCGGCCGGCACCGGCAGGTAGCCGATCTCGCCCGCGGCGCCGGCGACGCCCTGGACGACGATGCCCGCGAGGTCGACCGCGAGGCCGACACCCGGCCCCGACCAGAGCTCGACGAAGCCCGGGGTGCCGCGGCCCGCACCGTGCTCGCGCTCCGCGACGGCCGCGAGCTTCACGTCGTTGTCGAGCTGGACGTCGCACCCGAGCGCGTCGGCGAGCGCGCGCCGTACGCCCGACGCCGGCCAGCCGGGGAAGTCGTCGGCGAACCGCAGCGCGTCGGTGACCGGGTCGACCGAGGCCGACACGCCGACCACGGCGAGGTCGAGGCCGTCGCGGGGAACGCCGGCGGACCGGCAGGCGGCGGTGACGACCTCCGCGAGCTCACCGACGCCGGCAGCCAGCTCGCGGGGGCGCCGCACCGTGCCGAGCTCGGTGCCCTTGACGTCGAGGACCGTCGCGGCGACCGCGTCCTGGTCGACGGCGACGGCGACGCCGACGTGGCCGGTGTCGACCGCGTCGTACGCCGAGGCGTCGGGGCCGCGCCCGGCCGAGACGCGCGCGACGGGGGCGATGATGCCCTTGTTCTCGAGTCGCGTCACCGCCTGCGCAGCGGTCTGCTTCGACAGCCCGCTGAGCGTGCTGATGCGGGCACGGGTCAGGGGGCCGTGCTCGAGCATGAGCTCGACGACACGGCGGTCGTTGAGCGCGCCCACCAGGGCGGGGCCGGAGGGACCGGGCATCACGGACCTCGCTCTCGTCGGGGGGCTGCCGGGCGGCAGCGGATGAGCAGGATGCTAGCAGGAGTCCTGTCAGTAAGGGCAGGGGCGAACGTGACCCAGCCCACAGAAGCCTCCGTACCGGTGAGTCTGCGTCGATGAGTGTCGATGAGATCTTCCCGTAACATCCCAGACCTTGGCAGGAAACGGATCTGGGTGCACACTGTCAGGAATCTTGTCCATAAGGACATGGCTCGACGCTGGAGGAAGCCGTGAGAATCACCCCCCGAGCCCGCACTCGTGTGGCGGCCGTCGCCGTCGTCGCGGGTGCGGCGACGTTCGCCCTGTCCGCCTGCGGGAGCGGCAGCGACGGCGGAGCCGACCAGAAGATCGCCTCGGCCGCACCCACCCACCTGTCCGGGACCGTGAGCCTGTGGCACTTCTTCTCCGACCGCGAGGCCAAGGTCATCCAGGGAGTCGTCGACGACTTCGAGAAGGCCAACCCCGACGTCAAGGTCGTCGTGCACTCCGGGCAGGACGACGAGAAGCTCCGCAAGGCGATCGCGGCCGGCAACGACGTCGACGTCGCGATCTCCTACTCGACCGACATCGTCGGGAACTTCTGCCAGTCGGGCGCCTTCCAGGACCTCGCCAAGTACATCGCGCGCGACAAGGTCGACATCGGCCAGCTGCTCCCCACCGCCCGCAACTACACCGAGTTCGACGGCAAGCGGTGCGCGATGCCCGTCCTGGCCGACACCTACGGCCTCTACTACAACAAGGCCCTGCTCTCGAAGGCGGGCATCGACGCGCCGCCGAAGACGCTCGACGAGCTCGAGTCCGACGCGCTCAAGCTCACCACCTACAACTCCGACGGCTCCATCAAGACGCTCGGGTTCAACCCGTGGATGGGCTACCAGGAGATGGCGCCCGCCCACCTCGCCTCCGCGACCGGCGCGAAGTGGCTCGACGACGACGGCAAGTCCGTCGTCGGCTCCGACCCGGGCTGGAAGGAGCTGATCGAGTGGCAGAAGTCGTTCGCCGAGAAGATCGGCATCGACAAGCTGAAGAAGTTCACCGCGGCGAGCGCCGACGAGTTCTCCGCGCAGAACGACTTCGAGATCGGTCGCGTCGCGATGAACCTCGACGGCGAGTGGCGCGTCGCGTTCATGAAGGACCAGGCGCCCAAGGTCGACTACGGGACGGTGCCGTTCCCGACCGCGGCCGACCACACGGACCTCTACGGCGGCGGGTACATCACCGGCAACATCGGCGGGATCGCCAAGGGCTCCAAGAACCCGGAGCTCGCCTGGGCCCTCCTCAAGTACCTCACCGCCGACACGTCGGCCGTCGTCAAGCTGGCGAACGGCCTGCAGAACGTGCCGACGATCTCGTCCGCGTTCGACTCCCCGGACCTGGTCCGCGACCCGCACTTCGAGACGTTCCTCAAGATCGCGCAGGACAAGAACAGCCTGACGACGCCGCCGAGCCCGAACGGAGCGGGCTACCAGCTCGCGTTCGCCGACTGGTGGCAGAAGTACCAGACGACGCCCGGCACGAGCGACCTCGACGCGCAGCTGAAGAAGGTGGACGACCAGATCAACGCCGCCGCCTCCCTCAACTCGGTGCCCTGAGCGGGACGACGTCAGCCATGACCACGCTCACTGAAACCCGCCCGGCCGGGGTGCCCCGCACCCCGGCCGGGGGGCCGGCCACCCGCCGGCGTTCGGGCCTGCGGCGGCACCGGCAGCGGGTCGCCCTGCTGCTCGTGTCCCCGGCGCTGCTCGGCCTCCTCATCTTCTTCGTGTACCCGCTGGTCGCGACCGTCTTCTACTCGTTCACGCACTACGACCTCGTGTCGTCGCCGCGGTGGGTGGGGCTCGCGAACTACAAGTACCTCTTCACGCAGGACCCCAGCGTCGTGCAGGCGGCGCGGAACACGCTCTGGTTCGTCGTCTTCATGGTGCCGATCCGGATCGTCTGCGCGGCCGCCGTCGCGGCGCTGCTCACGCGCCCGCGGCGCACCACCGGCGTGTTCCGCACGATCTTCTACCTGCCCGCGCTCGTGCCGCCGGTGGCGTCCGTGCTCGCGTTCGTCTACCTGTTCAACCCGGGCCTCGGACCCGTCAACCGGATCCTCAAGGTGTTCGGCATCGAGGGGCCGCTGTGGTTCAACGACCCGCACTGGGCCAAGCCGTCGCTCCTCCTGCTGGCCATCTGGATGATGGGCGACGTCATGATCATCATCCTGGCCGCCCTGCTCGACGTGCCGCGCGACCAGTACGAGGCGGCCTCGATCGACGGTGCCAAGGGGTACCAGAAGGCCTGGTTCATCACGATCCCGAACCTGCGGCCCGTCATCGTCTTCTCCGTCGTCACGGGGGTGATCGCAGCGCTGCAGTACTTCACCGAGGCTGCCGTCGCGGCCGGGGTGGCGTCAGGCAAGGCGCTCGTCGGCGAAGGGACGGGTGCGGGTCTCGGCTACCCCGAGGGGTCGACGCTCACCTACCCGCAGTGGCTCTACGTCGAGGGCTTCAGCAACTACGCGCTCGGCTACGCCTCGGCGCTCGCCGTGGTGCTGTTCGTCGTCGCGGGCGGGTTCGTGGTGTTCCTGCTCCGCCGGACCAAGGCCTTCACCGGGAGCGGATCATGACGCAGCTCGACGCCACCCTCGACGTCACCGCCGGTGCCCGCGCGGCCGGGACACCCCAGCCCGCCCGCGAGCGCCGCCGTCGTCAGCCGGTCCTGCTGTGGGTCGCGGAGCACGTCGTGCTCGTCGCGCTCGCGGTGCTCTTCGTCGCCCCCGTCGTCTTCGTGTTCCTCACCTCGGTGATGAACAACGACCAGGCGCTCACCTCGAGCCTGTGGCCGGACCACTGGGCGTGGAGCAACTACGTCCACGTGTTCGACGTCGCGCCGCTCGCCGCGTGGTTCGGGAACTCGGCCATGTACGCGGTCCTCGCGACGGCGTTCATGCTCGTCTCGTCGGTGCCCGCCGCGTACGCGCTGGCCAGGATCGAGTTCCGTGGTGCGAACCTGATCTTCCTCGCCATCATCGTCGCCATGCTGCTGCCGCCGCAGGTCGTCACGATCCCGCAGTACGTCATGTGGACCAAGCTCCATCTCACCGGGACCCTCTGGCCGCTGATCCTGCCGAACCTCCTGGGTGACGCCTTCTCGATCTTCCTGCTCCGCCAGTTCTTCCTCACGATCCCGAACGAGTACGCGGAGGCGGCACGGATCGACGGCGCGGGTGAGCTCCGGGTGATCTGGAAGGTCGTCCTGCCCATGGCGAAGCCGGGCATCGCCGCGACCGCGATGTTCCTGTTCTTCCACTCGTGGAACGACTACTACGGACCGCTGCTCTACACCTCGGAGTCCGACCCGGCGCACTGGCCGGTGGCCCTCGGCATGGCGACCTTCAAGGGCGCGCACTCCGTCGACTGGTCGACGACGATGGCCCTCACGATGCTGGTGATGGTGCCGGTCGTGGTGCTCTTCTTCTTCGCGCAGCGCGCTTTCGTGGAGGGGGTGACGCTCACCGGCGTCAAGGGGTGACGGTCAGGGGTGACACCTGCGCGGCGCACGCGTGCGCCGGTCGCCCCGGACCCTGCGGCCGCTCCGTCCCGTCCGACGGGGCGGCCGCGTGCGTCGCCCGACCGGCCGTGGGCGGGCGAGCACGGCTCAGCCGACCGCGCGCCGGACGAGCCCGGCGATCCGCTCCGCGTCGTCGTCGGTGAGCTCGGTCAGGGCGTACTCGGTGGCCCACATGCTGCCGTCGTCGAGCTGCGCGACGTCGTTGAACCCGAAGTTCGAGTACCGCGTCCTGAACTTCGACGACGGCTTGAAGAAGCACAGCACCTTGCCGTCCTTCGCATAGGCGGGCATGCCGTAGTAGGTGCGGGGCACGAGGCCGGGCGCGGTCTCGGTGACGATGTCGTGGATGCGCTGGGCGAGCGCGCGGTCCGGCTCCGGCATCGCGGCGATCTTCTCGGCGACCGCGGCCTCGCCCTCGGCACGGTCGGTCGACGCCTTGAGCTCCTTGGCCCGCTCCTTCATCGCGTCGCGCTCGGCGGCGCTGAAACCGCTCTTGGTCTTCGTCGTGGTGGCCATGGCCGGTCCTTCCGTCGTGCCGTCGTGGGAACGAGTCCCACGCTAGGGGGCGGGCCGGGGGGACGGCTTCTCGAATCCTGACCGGTCTCGGCGTCTTCGCGTCAGCGCCCGTGCGGGTCCAGGCGGTTGAGGGTCGCGACGACGTCCGCGTAGTCCCCACGGGCCTCGCCGTAGCGCAGGAACTTCACGTTCTCGACCTGGATCTCCGTGGCGTCGGGCTGCGTCTCGAGGAGCTTCATCACCTCGTCGACGAACGCGTCGAGCGGCATCGCGAACTCGCTCTCGGCCTGGCCGGGCATCAGGTCGGTGCGGACCGACGGCGGCTCGAGCTCGACGACGTGCACGCTGGTGCCCGCGAGCTGGAGGCGCAGCGACTCGCTGAGCAGGTGGATCGCCGCCTTCGACGCGTTGTAGCTGGGCGTCGCGGCGAGCGGGGCGAACGCGAGCCCCGACGAGACGGTCATGATCGTGGCGTCGGGCCGGGACTGCAGGTGCTCGACGAAGGCCGCGATCAGGCGGATCGGGCCGAGCACGTTCGTGGTGATCGTGGCCTCGGCGGAGTCGAGGAAGCCGGCGGGCGTGCGCCAGTCCTCCACGCGCATGATGCCGGCCATCGTCACGAGCACGTCGAGGTCCGGGTGGTTCGTCAGGACCTGCTTCGCGGCGCTCCGGACGCTCTCGGGGTCGGTGGTGTCGATCCGGACGGTGTCGAGGACGGGGTGCTCGGCTCTGATCCGCTCGAGGAGGTCGGCGCGGCGCCCGCCCACGACCACGGTGTTGCCCGCGGCCTGGAGGCGGAGCGCGAGGGCGAGACCGATGCCGCTCGTCGCGCCGGGGATGAAGACGGTGTTTCCGCTGATCTGCATGCTCCGAGCCTGGGCCGGTCCGGGCACGGCTACCAGGACCCGTCGAACGGGGGATCGCGGGTCCCTGGTTCGTCGTCGCGGCGCCCGCCATGCTGGGGACATGGACCGACCCGACCGTGCCGCCCTCGCAGCGTTCCTGCGCAGCCGCCGCGAACGCCTGCAGCCGGCCGACGTGGGCCTCCTGCCCGGGCTGCGCCGTCGGGCGCCGGGGCTGCGGCGGGAGGAGGTCGCGCAGCTCGCGACCATGTCCACCGACTACTACACGCGCCTCGAGCAGCAGCGCGGACCGCAGCCGAGCACCCCGATGCTGGCGTCGCTCGCGCGGGCGTTGCGCCTCACGCCCGACGAGCGCGACTACCTGTTCCGCGTCGCGGGGCACGACGCTCCCGACCGCCTGCAGGGCACCGGGCACGTCGCGCCTGCGCTCCTGCGCGTGCTGGACCGCCTCGCCGACACGCCCGCGCTGATCCTGTCCGACCTGGGGGAGACGCTCGTCCAGAACCGGCTCGCGACCGCGCTGTACGGGGAGCCGGTGCGCACGGGCGACCTGGAGCGCAGCGAGATCTACCGCTGGTTCACCACTGACACGGCACGGCTCGTCTACCCCGCCGACGACCGCCCGCGCCAGTCGCGCGCGCTCGTCGCCTCCCTGCGCGCCGCGTACGGGAGCATGGGTCGGTCGTCGCGGGCGGGGCGCATGGTCCGCGAGCTGCAGCGGCGCAGCGCCGAGTTCGCGGAGCTGTGGGACCGGCAGGAGGTCGCGCAGCGCTTCGCCGACCACAAGGTGATCGTGCACCCCGAGGTGGGCCCGATCGCGCTCGACTGCCAGGCACTGTTCACCGAGGACCAGTCGCAGGCGCTGCTCGTCCTGACGGCGGAGCCCCGCAGCGAGGCCGAGGAGAAGCTGCGTCTGCTCGCGGTCGTGGGCGCGGAGTCCTTCGGCTGACGCGCGGGTCACGCGGCGGCCCGGGTCGCGCAGCGCCGGCACGGCGGCATGCTGGAGGCGTGGACACGAACGCCTCGGCTCCGCTGCGGAACGTCGCCATCGGGTACACGGCGAACCTGCCGGTCTCCGACCCGGGCGCGTTCGTCGAGAGGGACCTGCCCGTTCCCGAGCCGGCGCCCGGCGAGGTCGTCGTCGCCGTCGAGGCGGTGTCCGTGAACCCGGTGGACGTCAAGCAGCGCGCCCACGCCGACCCCGGAGGCTTCCGGGTGCTCGGGTACGACGCCGCGGGGACCGTCGTCGCGGTCGGCGGCGAGGGGCCGGCGGGCTCGGTCGGGTATCAGGTGGGGGACGAGGTCTGGTACGCCGGCAGCGTCGCGCGGCCGGGCAGCGACCAGCGCTACCAGGCGGTCGAGGCGAGGCTCGTCGGGCGCAAGCCGCGCACGCTCGGCTTCGCCGCCGCGGCGTCCCTCCCGCTCACCGCGCTCACGGCCTGGGAGGCCGTGTTCGACCGGCTCGGGGTGCGCGAGGACGACGAGGGAGACCTGCTGGTCGTCGGCGCGACCGGGGGAGTGGGCTCCGTCCTGCTGCAGCTCGTCCGTGCCCGGGCGCCGCGGGTGCGGACGATCGCGACGGCGTCCGGGGACGACGCCGCCCGTTGGGTGCGCGAGCTGGGTGCGGCCGAGACCGTGGACCATCACGCGGGCGACCTCGAGGAGCGGGTGCTCGCGCTCGCGCCCGACGGCGTCCGCTGGGTCTTCACGTCGCACTCCGCGGGCCAGGTGGAGACCTACGCGCGGGTGGTCGCCCCGTTCGGGGCGGTCGTCGCGATCGACGACGGCGCGCGGGACGTGGCGCCGCTCAAGGAGCGCAGCGTCGCCTGGCACTGGGAGTTCATGTTCACCGACGCGCTGCACGCCCCGAGCTCGACGCGGCAGCGCGGGATCCTCGACGCCCTCGCCGGCCTCGTGGACGCCGGCGCCGTGCGACCCACGGTCACGACCACGCTCGGGCCGCTGTCGGCCGAGACGCTGCGCGAGGCGCACCGGCTCGTGGAGACGGGGCACGTGACCGGGAAGGTCGTCGTGGCGGGTTGGCCCGGCTGAGCGCCGTCCGAACGCGGGGAACACGCCCCACACTCTTGACGTTATGTCATCGGAACGTTGCGAAAGGCGAACGTTGCGACACACGTCAGGAGGATCGATGACGCGAGCAGGACGAGTCGAGTTCGAGAACGACCTCGGTGAGACGGTGGTCTACGTCCGGCACCCCAACGGTGAAGGGCTCGTCTCCCCACGCGCGTTCGTGGACGCCTCGGCGCGCATCGCCCGCACGGCCTACGTCGAGGAGGGCGCGCGCGTCGGCGCTCGCACGAGCGTGGGTGCCGGGAGCTGGATCGACCACGACGCCACCGTGGGTGAGGACGTCGTCGTCGGCACCAACGTGCACGTCGGCCGCGGGTCGGCGATCCGCGACGGTGCGCACGTCGGCGCCGGCTCACGCCTCGGGAGGGCTGTCCGGGTCGGGCGCGAGGCCCGGGTCGCGCCCGACAGCATCCTCGCGGACGAGACGGTCGTCCGTGGGCACCGCGTGCATCGCGGGGACGACTTCGACGTCGCCGCCTGACGCCGCACCCGGCGCCACCTTCTCGTGGGGCCGAGACCCCGTTCTCGCGAAGCGGGTCCGTGCTCGCAGGGCCCGGGTCAGCCCCGCGCGTCCGGGGTCGCGAGCGCCCGCAGGGGAGTGGTCGCGAACCGGAGCGGCTCGTTGCTCCAGCCGGCCGCGAAGGTCCCGGCCGCCCGGTCGAGCACGAGCTCGAGGCGGTGCGGCGCCTCGAGGAACGCGACCTCGACCCGGAGCCGGCCGGCGCCGTCGGCGCCGCCCGACGTCGCGACCGGCACGACGCCCTCGGTGACCGTCCAGCCCGGCGTGCCGGGTGAGACCGCCGCCGCGACGTCGCCGCCGCGGTCGACGAGCGTGAGCCGCAGCCCCGCGTCCAGCCGGACCTGCGTGAGGCTCGGCTGCACGGCGCACGCCCCGCCCTCGGGGCGGAACGTCGTCCCGGCCCACGCGCCGTCGTCGGGCAGGGCGGGCAGGTCGAGCGGCGGAAGAGCCGAGGCCGCGAGGTGCGCGGCGAGCTCCCCGTCGGCCTGTGCCGGACCCGGCCCGGCGAACGCGGGGAGCAGGTGCTCCCACGCCAGGTCGAGCGTCTCCTGCATGTCCGCGGTCTGCGACGTGATCGCGACGACGGCGTCGTGCTCGGGCAGCACCAGGCAGAACTGTCCGTAGGCGCCGTCGCCGCGGAAGCCGTGGCGGGACAGCCAGTGCTGGAACCCGTAGCCCTGCTGCCAGTCGGAGTCGTCGGGGTTTGCCTCGGCCTCGCCGGGACCTCCGAACGGCCGCGGCGTCGGGACCTGCACCGACGTGGCGGCGTCGACCCACTCCTCGGGCAGGAGCTGCCGGTCGCCCCACCGGCCCCGCTGGAGGAGGAGCTGGCCCAGCCGCGCGACCGCGTCCGTCGGGGCGAAGAGCCCGGTGAAAGCGATCTGCCGGCCGCCGCGCTCCTGCCAGCCGAGCGGGCCGATCCCGAGCGGGTCGAGCAGGCGCGGCCGCAGGTAGGCAAGGAGTGAGCCGCCCGTGACCCGCTGCACGATCGCGCCCAGCGTGTACGTCGCCGGCTGGTTGTACGCGAAGACGCTGCCCGGCTCCTGGTCCGGCGGGATCCGGAGGAACGCGTGGACCGGGTCGACGTCCGGGTCGGCGAACGCCTCGTCGAACGTGTCGCGCGTGTGCCCGCTCGCCATCGACGCCACGTGCCGCACGAGCATGCGCCGGGTGCGCGCGTCGGTGATCTCGTCGTCGAGCTCCGGGAAGTACGTGAGGACGGGGGCGTCGAGCCGCACGAGCCCCTCGGCCACCGCGAGCCCTGTCGCCGCGGACGTGAAGCTCTTGCTCAGCGAGTACAGCAGGTGCCGGCGCAGCGGGGCGTAAGGCGCCCACCAGCCCTGTGCGATCAACCTGCCGTGGCGGAGCACCACGAGACCGTGGGGCTCCTGCGTGGGCGAGGCCTCGAGCGCCCGGACGAACCGGAGGATCCCGGCGGCGTCGGTGCCGGTGACGGAGGGCGTGGCGGTGGGGAGCGCGGACGCCCCCGACGGCCGGACAGCGATGTCGGAGTGCACCGGACGAGCCTAGGGCCGCTAGGTTGTCGGGGTGAACCCGAGCCCGCCGCCGGAGCGTCGCACGGACGCGCGTGCCGTCGTCGGCGTGGTCGCGGGCCTGGGGGTGCTCGTCGTGCTGGCCGTCGCGCTCCAGGGACCCGTCGCGCACGAGGGTGTGCGGTGGCTGCCGCACGTCGACCTCGGCGCGCACGACGCCCCCGTGACCGGCCGCGAGGTCACGCAGACGCTGCCCCCGCCGCCGCTCACGACGACGACGCCCGAGCGCTGGCACGTCAGCCCGTCGGTCTGGGTGGGGGTCGTCGCGGTCGTGGTCGCGGCGATAGTGCTCGCGCTCGCGTTCTGGTGGCGTCGGCACCACGACGGCCACCCGCCCGACGACGAGCCCGCCGAGGCGCCCGGTGTCCACGACGTGGTGCTCACGGAACCCGAGTCCGTCGCCGAGGAGCCCGACCTGCCGGTGCTCCGGCGCGGGTTCGACCACGCGTTCCACGTCCTCGACTCGGCGCGCGAGCCCCACGACGCGATCGTCACGGCCTGGCTCGGCATCGAGGAGGCCGCGCAGGACGCCGGGGTCGCACGCCGGCCCGCCGAGACGGCGTCCGAGCTCACGACCCGCATCCTCGGCCGCGTCACCTCCGACGACGCCGCCGTCCACGCGCTCCTCGACCTGTACCTGCGCGTGCGCTACGGCGGGTACACGGCCACGTCCGACGACGTCGCCGCGGCGCGTTCCGCCGTCGAGCGCCTCACACAGGGCTGGGACGACAGGACGCGGCGGTGGTCGCGATGACAGCCGGTCGTCCGGCCGGGCGGGCGGTCCGGCGCGTCGTCGGCGGGCCGCGCGAGCACCGCGTCCTCACGGTGGTCGTCCTGCCCGTCCTGGCCGCGCTCCTGCCCTGGTACCTCGGCGTGGACCCGTGGCACGCCCTCGCTTTCGGGGCCGTGACGCTCACGGTCGCCGTCCTGTGGCGCGGCGCCCCCGACTGGGACGACGCGATCTGGCGCCCCGGCTCGCGGCCCGCCGCGACGGGAGTGCGCGACGACGTCTCACGCCTCGCCGCCGCCGTCGGACGGGGGCGGACGGTCGAGGGGGCGCCCGCGCTGCGCCGGCTGCGGGGCGTGGCGCGCGTGCGCCTCGCCCGGCACGGCATCGACGTCGACGACCCGGCCGACGCACCGCGCGTGGCCGCGCTGCTCGGGGCCTCCGCCCCGGCGCTGCTGCGCGCCGACACGACGCGAGCGCGCCGGACCGACGTCGTCGCCTGCCTCAGCGCCCTCGAGAACCTCGACCGCACCACCTCGCCCCAGGAGCTGCCATGACCGACGCCGAACCGACCGCCCTCCCCGTCGAGGAGGTCGCCCGTCTCGCGGCGCTCGTGCGCGAGCGCGTGGCGACCGTCGTCGTCGGGATGGACGACGCCGTCGGGCTGGCGCTCGGGGCGATCCTCGCCGGCGGGCACGTCCTGTTCGAGGACGTCCCGGGCCTGGGCAAGACCCTGGCCGCGCGGTCGCTCGCGTCGGCCCTCGGGCTCGACTTCCGGCGCCTGCAGTGCACGCCCGACCTCCTGCCCTCGGACATCACGGGCTCGTTCGTGTGGGACCCGACGCGCTCGGACTTCGACTTCCGTCCGGGCCCGGTCTTCACCGGCCTGTTCCTCGCCGACGAGATCAACCGCACCGCCCCCAAGACGCAGTCCGCGCTCCTCGAGGCGATGGCCGAGGGTCAGGTCACGGTCGAGGGTCGACGGTTCGGGCTGCCGAACCCCTTCCACGTGGTCGCGACGTCCAACCCGATCGAGTTCGAGGGCACCTACGCGTTGCTCGAGGCGCAGCTCGACCGGTTCATGGTCCGGCTCGCCGTCGGGTACCCGACGGCCGAGGGCGAGGAGCAGGTGCTCCTCAACCGGGTCGCGCGGCGCACCGAGGTCGCGCACGTCGAGCCCGTGATCGACGCGGCGACCCTGCGGGCCATGCAGGCGGGCGTCGAGACCGTCCACGTCGACGCCGACGTCGCGCGCTACTGCGTCGACCTGGCCGCGGGCACGCGCGCGCACGACGCCGTCCAGGTGGGGGCCTCGCCGCGCGGGTCGCAGGGCCTCCTGCTCGTGGCCCGGTCCCGCGCCGTCATGGCCGGCCGCGGCTTCGTGACCCCGGAGGACGTCAAGGCCGTCGCGGTCCCGGTGCTCGCGCACCGGATCTCGCTGACCACCCAGGCGTGGGCGACGGGGGTGCAGCCCGTGTCCGTCGTCGAGTCCGTGGTCGCGCGCGTGCCCGTCCCGCCGACGGTCGGCCGCGAGCCCGGCAGCCACGTCCCCGCCGCGCGGGCGTGACACCGTGACCACCCCGACCGCCGTCGTCCCGGACCACGCGTCCGAGCGGGCCTCCGGGAGCACGCGGGTCGTCCCGCTCACCGGTGCCGCTGCGCTCGCGGGAGCCGTGGTCGCGGTGCTGCTCGCGGTCCTCGGTGTCGTGGTCTCCCGCGCCGACGTCGTGCTGCTCGCGCTCCCGCTCGCCGTGGCGTCCGCGTGGTCGTGGGTCTCGCGGCCGCCTGCCACGTCCGACGGCGGTCCCAGCACCGGCCTGCGCGTCCAGGTCGTGCCCGACGCCGGCGCGAGGCTCGTGCGCTACCGGATCGGCGTCGACGGCACCGGTGGCACGGACGCCGTCCACGTGCGCGTCAGCGTCCTCGGGACGACACCGCGCGACCTCGTCGTCACCCCGGGACGTGCCGCCGACCTCACGGGCGAGGCACCGATCCTGCACTCCGGGCCGCAGCTCCTGCTCCGGCTCCAGCACCGCCTGCTCGGCCAGGACGCCGCGTGGTTCACGGCGCCGGCGCGAGAGCTCGACGTCGAGCAGGTCGTCACCCCCCGGACGGTGCCCCTCGCGTCCCTGCCGCTCCCGCACCGCCTCCAGGGCATGACCGGGAACCACCAGTCGGCCCGACCGGGCGACGGCGGCGACTTCCGTGACGTGCACCCGTTCGCCCCCGGTGACCGGCTGCGCCGCATCGACTGGCGGGCCACCGCGCGGCGCGCCCGGCTCGCCGACGAGCTGTTCGTGCGGCGGACCTCGGCGCTGGCCGACGCGACCGTCGTCCTCGTCCTCGACTCGCGCGACGACGTCGGCGAGAACGTCGAGGACTGGACCGGGCACACCGCCGACGGCGAGGGCGTCACCTCGCTCGATCTCGCCCGCGAGGCCGCGGCGTCCCTCGCGACCTCGTACGCCGCCGCCGGCGACCGGGTCGGGGTCCAGGACCTCGCGTCGCAGGCACGGGTCGTGCAGCCCGGCGGCGGGGCGCGGCACCGTGACCGCGTCGTCCGGGCGGTCACGCTCAGCCGCCCCGCAGGCAGCCGTTTCGCCCGGCTCCGGGCACCGGTCGTGCCGGCCGGCGCGCTCGTGTACGTGTTCTCGACGTTCCTCGACGACGAGGCGCCTCGCATGGCGACGCTCTGGCGCGCGGGCGGGCACCGGGTGATCGCCGTCGACGTCCTGCCGACGCCGCGCACCGGCGGGCTCGAGCCGCACGAGCGCGTCGCCTTCCGGCTGGTCGCGCTCGAGCGCGAGGAGCGCATGCGGACCCTGCAGGCGTCCGGCGTCGAGCTGCTGCGCTGGCAGGAGCGCCACGGCGGGGCGGGGGAGCGGGCCGCGGCGCTGCGCACCCTCGCGCGCGCCGGACGAGGCCCGCGATGAGCCCAGGACGCACCGGTGCGCGGCCCGACGACGCGCCCCGGATCCTGCCCCCGGAGATCGGCGCGTCGTTCCCCGGCTGGTCGGCCCAGGCCGCCGTGCTCCTCGTGGGCGCCGGGCTCTCCGGACTCGTTGTGCACGGGTTCTGGCTGTTCGTCGCCGTGGTGCTCGCCGTCGTCGCGACGGCGTCGCCAAGGACGCTCGTCGCCTGGGTGCTCATGGTGTACCTCGGGGTGGCGGCGCTGACGCTGCCGCACGACGGGTGGACCTGGCGGTTCGCGCTGCTGCTGCTCGGCCTGCCCGTGCTGCACGTCGCCGCGGCGTTCTCGCTCGCGCTCCCGCCCGGCGGACGCGTGGCGACGGGCGTCCTCGTAGCGCCGGTCCGGCGGCTCGTGCTGATCCAGGTCCCCGTGCAGGCGCTCGCTGCCGTGGTTCTTCTCACACTGGCACCCGGCGGTGGGGCTCCTCACCTGCGGCCCGCCGCCGTCGTCGCCGGGGCGGCGCTGGTCGTCGGGGTCGTGCTCCTGGTCTGGCGGTGGCGCACCCCGCGCTGACCTCGCCGAGTGTGACGCCAGGCCCGCCGAGTGTGACGCCAGGCCCCGCCGAGTGTGACGTGGGGGTTCGCCGAGTGTGACGTGGCTGGGTTCGCGGGTGGGTGCGGCGAGGTGGTTCGGGCTGTCGTGCTTCGGCCCTGGGGGCCGTGCGCACTCCTTGACGCCCTTCACGCACCCACTCGCTCGACCGTCCCCTCGCCGACACGACGCGCCGCTCGCGAGGTCACGATCGGCATCGACGGGGGCTCGGGGCTGCCGATCGTGACCGTTCACCCACTTGCCCGCGTCACACTCGGCGCCCGCAGCGTCGCACTCGGCGCCCGCAGCGTCGCACTCGGCGCAAGGAGTGGACGGGCCGTCGGCGCGCTAAGGGTAGGCTTACCTCCGGCGTGCGACGGTGCCGCCGGCCCCTGAGTCCGTCCCGAGGAGCACCCCCATGTCCGTCCTGTCTTCGTCCCGCCGCGCCCGCGGCCGGCTCGCCGTCGTCGCGGCCGGTCTCGTCGCCGGGGCGCTCGCCCTCGCCGGGTGCTCGTCGTCGGACGACGGCGGCTCGTCCGAGACCACCGGCCCGACGGGCAGCGCTTCCGCGGGCGCCACCGGAGCCACCGACTCGTTCCCCGTGACGGTCACGTCCGCGCTCGGCACCGCGACCATCAAGTCCGAGCCCAAGCGCGTCGTGACCTGGGGCTGGTCGTCGCAGGACGCGGCCCTCGCGCTCGGCGTCGTGCCCGTCGCGATGCCCAAGAACACCTACGGTGGCAACGCCGACGGCGTCCTGCCGTGGGACGCCGACGCCATCAAGGAGCTCGGCGGCACCACCCCCGAGCTGCTGTCCGGCAGCGACACCGGTCAGGTTCCCTTCGAGGAGATCGTCAAGGCGAAGCCCGACGTCATCCTCGCCCCCTACTCGGGGCTCACCCAGGACGACTTCGACACGCTGAGCAAGATCGCGCCCGTCGTCGCCTACCCGGACAAGCCGTGGGCCACGAGCTGGCAGGACCAGACCACGATCATCGGCAAGGCGCTCGGCCGCTCCGCGCAGGCCGCGGACCTCGTCTCCAAGACGAACGACCTGGTCGCCGCCCTCGGCGCGAAGTACCCCGTGCTCAAGGGCAAGACGTTCGTCTACGCGGCGGCCAACGAGGCCGACAAGCTGAGCGTCTACCGGGCCTCGGACCCGCGCGTCCAGCTCCTCACCCAGCTCGGCATGGTCGTGAGCCCGAGCGTCAAGGCCCTCGACACCAAGCCCGACGACAGCTACTTCTTCCAGGTCAGCTACGAGAACCTGTCGAAGATCGACACCGACGTGCTCGTCGCCTACTTCGGCGACCAGAAGGCGGTCGACGCGTTCGTCAAGGACCCGCTGGTCGCGGCGATGCCGTCGGTGAAGTCCGGGGCCTTCGCCCCGATCGTCGGCGAGTCGTTCGTGATGGCGTCGAGCGCGCCGACCGTGCTGTCGATCCCGTGGATGCTCAACCAGTACGTGCCCAAGCTCGCGGCCGCCGCCGAGAAGGCCGAGTAGCCGCGGCGTAGTAGCGTCCCCGCTGTGCCCACCCCTTCCACGAGCGCCCCGCCCGGCTCCGCGCCGGGCGGGGCGCCGTCGTCGGCCGCGAGCCTGACCGCACGCCGCCGCCGGCTGGTGCTCGGGCTGCTGGTGTGCGCGGTGCTGCTGCTCGCCGCGGTCCTCGCGAGCCTCATGGTCGGGTCGAACGCGCTGTCGCCGTCCGCGGTGCTGGGCGCGCTGCGCCACTACGACCCGCACGACGAGGCGTCGCTCATCGTCGTCGACAAGCGCCTGCCGCGGACGCTCGTGGGCGTCCTCGCCGGCCTCGCGCTCGGTCTGGCGGGCACCGTGATGCAGGGCCTCACGCGCAACCCGCTCGCCGACCCCGGCCTGCTCGGCGTCAACGCGGGGGCCTCGCTCGCCGTCGTCCTCGCGATCTCGGTGGCGGGCATCTCGTCGACGGCGGGCTACGTGCCGTTCGCGTTCCTCGGTGCCGCGCTCGCGTCCGTGGTCGTGTACACGATCGGGTCGCTGGGCCGTGAGGGCGCGACACCCGTGAAGCTGGCGCTCGCGGGCGCCGCCGTGAGCGCGGCGCTCACGTCGCTCGTCACCGCCGTCCTGCTGACCAGCAACGAGGCCCTCGACCAGCTCCGGTTCTGGCAGGTGGGTGCGCTCGCGGGGCGCGGGTACGACGTCGTGTGGCAGGTGCTGCCCCCCGTCGCGGCCGGCGCCGTGGTCGCGCTCGCGCTCGGGCGCTCCCTCAACGGGCTCGCGCTCGGCGACGACGTCGCACGGGCCCTCGGCCAGCATGTCGGGCGTGTGCGCGCCGCGAGCGCCGTCGCGGTGGTGCTCCTGTGCGGGGCCGCGACCGCCGCCGCCGGGCCGATCGCGTTCGTCGGGCTCGTCGTCCCGCACGCCGCCCGTCGGCTCGTGGGGCACGACTACCGCTGGATCCTCGCCTTCTCCGCCCTGATCGCGCCGACGCTGCTGCTCGTCTGCGACGTGATCGGCCGGGTCGTCGCCTACCCGGGCGAGCTCGAGGTCGGGATCGTCACGGCCGTCGTCGGGGCGCCGGTGTTCATCGCGCTCGTGCGCCGCCGCGGGACGGTCGGCCTGTGAGCGCCGCCGCGGCGGTCGTCCCCGGCCCGACGGCGCACGTCCGGCGGGCGCGGCGTGCCCGGCAGGTGCGGGTCGGCGTCGTGCTCGCGCTGCTCGTGGCCGTCGCGTGCGGCGTGTCGCTGTGCCTCGGCGAGGCGGCCGTCGCGCCGCTGGACGTGCTGCGCGCGCTCGTCGGGCAGGCCGACGTGCTCACCCGCTTCGTGATCTTCGACCTGCGGCTCCCGCGGCTCGAGACGGGGCTCCTGGTCGGCGCGTGCCTCGGCGTGTCCGGGGGACTCCTCCAGTCCGTGGTGCGGAACCCGCTCGCCAGCCCCGACATCGTCGGCATCACCCAGGCCGCGAGCGCGGCAGGCGTGATCGGGATCGTCGGGTTCTCGCTCGGCGGGCTCGCCCTGTCCGGGCTCGTCCTCGTCGGTGCGCTCGCCGCGGCGCTGCTCGTCTACGCCCTGGCCTGGCGAGCCGGCCTGTCGGGGTACCGGTTCGTGCTCGTCGGCATCGGGGTCGCGGCCGTCGCGTCGGCGATCGTGTCGTACGTGCTGACCCGCAGTGCCGTGACCGACGTGCGCGAGGCGCTCGTCTGGCTCACCGGGAGCCTCAACGGTGCCGGGGGAGACCGGCTCTCCGTCCTCGCCGTCGCGGCCCTCGTGCTGCTGCCGCTCGCCTGGGTGCAGGGCCCGCGGCTCGCCCAGCTCGAGCTCGGCGACGACACCGCCGCCGCGCTCGGGGTCGGCGTCGAGCGCACGCGCGGGCTCGCTGTCCTGACGGCGGTGGCGCTCGCGGCCGTCGCGGTGGCCGCGGCCGGGCCCGTGACGTTCGTCGCGCTGGTCTCCGCGCCCATCGCCAGGAGACTGGTCGCGAGCGGTGCCCCCGCGCTCGTCTGCTCCGCGCTGGTCGGCGCGCTCGTCGTCGTGGTGGCCGACGGCGTCGCCCAGTTCGCGGTCCCTGGGACGATCTACCCCGTGGGCGTCGTGACCGGCATCGTCGGCGCCCCCTACCTGCTCTGGCTGCTGACCCGGACGAACCGTGCCGGACGAGGAGGCTGACGTGACCCTGCCCGACCGCCCTGCGCCGTCGGCCCCCGAGCACACCCTCGTCGCCGAGGACCTCACCCTCGGCTACGAGGGGCGCGTCGTCGTGCGCGAGCTCGGGCTGACGGTGCCGCCCGGGCGGGTGACGGCCATCGTCGGGCCCAACGCGTGCGGCAAGTCGACCCTGCTGCGCGGCCTCGCGCGGCTGCTCGCGCCCGAGGCGGGTCGCGTCCTGCTCGACGGCGAGGACGTGCGCTCGCTCGGCACGCGTGCCGTCGCGCAGGTGCTCGGGCTGCTGCCGCAGAGCCCCGTCGCCCCCGAGGGCATCACGGTCGCCGACCTCGTCGGACGAGGCCGCTACCCGCACCAGGGGTGGCTGCGTCGCTGGACGTCCGCCGACGATCTCGCCGTCGCCGAGGCGATGGAGGCCACCGGCGTCACGGACCTCGCCGCGCGACCGCTGTCCGAGCTGTCGGGCGGTCAGCGGCAGCGTGTGTGGATCGCGATGGCGCTCGCCCAGCGGACCGACCTGCTGCTCCTCGACGAGCCCACCACCTACCTCGACATCGCCCACCAGGTCGAGGTGCTGGACCTCCTTGCCGACCTCAACGCGGACCGCGGGACCACGGTCGTCATGGTCCTGCACGACCTCAACCAGGCCGTCCGGTACGCCGACCACCTCGTCGCGATGCGGGCCGGGGAGATCGTGGCCTCCGGCGCTCCGGGCGACGTCGTGACCGCCGACCTCGTGGAGCGCGTCTTCGGGCTCCGCAGCGTCGTCGTCGATGACCCGGTGACGGGGGACCCCATGGTGGTGCCCGTCGGGCGGCACCGCGCTCCCGGGCACGACGACGGCCCGCGCCCCTGACGGGACACGGGCCGCACCTGCGCGCGAGGCGGACCCTCTCAGGCCACCTCGCCGGGTCGATCAGTGGTCGAACGAGTCCTTGACCTTCTCGCCGGCCTGCTTGACGTCGGACTTGGCCTGGTCGCCCTTGCCCTCGGCTTCCTTCTCGTGGTCGCCGGTGAGCTTGCCCATGGCCTCCTTCGCCTTGCCCTGAAGGTCCTCGGCGGCGTTCTTCATCTTGTCCTCGAAACCCATGGGTCTGTCCTCTCGTCAGGGTGCGGCGGGTCGTCGTCCCGCCCGGACACCTTCGACGCTACGACGGTCCGGTGCACTACGCAGCGCGACGGCCGTGCCGACGCAGCGGGCTCGGCCCCGGCGTTTTGACGGCTGTCGTCGGTGCCGCGGAGGATGGTGGGGGCGCCGGTCGGCGCCCCACGACGTAGCAGGAGTGATGACCGTGCAGGTGCCGCCGACCGGCCTCTCGACACCGGAGCGCCGGGTCGTGTTCCTCGACGTCGACGGGACGTACCTGACCCACACGGGCGTCGCGCCGGACAGCGCGCGCCGCGCCGTCGCGGAAGCCCGCGCCGTCGGGCACCTCGTGCTCCTGTGCACGGGCCGGTCGCCGTCGGAGCTCGTGGCTCTCGACGACGGGTCGTTCGACGGCGTCGTCGCCGGGGCCGGCGCGTACGCGGCGCTCGCGGACGGCACGGTCGTGCGCCACGAGACGATCGCCCCGGAGCTCCTGGGCCGGCTGCTCGACCTGCTCGACGAGCTCGGCGCGGCGTACCTGCTCGAGACGAACGGCGGCCTGTACGGCACGCCCGACGCTCCCGCGACGTTCGAGCGGCTGCTGCGCGGCGACGAGCCCGACGTCGAGCTCGGCCCGGGGCTCACGGATCTCGTGGCACGCGTGCGGACGGGCGTCGGGATCCGGCGCGACGACGTCAACAAGGTCATGCTGCTCGACTCGCCCGTCCCGCTCGACGAGGTCCGCGCCGTCGTCGGGGACACGATGACGGTCCTGCGGTCGTCGACCGCGCGCCTCGGGCCGCGCAGCGCCGAGATCCAGACGCGCGGCGTCCACAAGGGCGTCGCCGTCGAGGCCGTCCTCAGCCACCTGGGCGTGCCGCGGGACGCGTCGGTGGGCTTCGGGGACGGCCTCAACGACGTCGAGATGCTGCGCTACGTGGGGGTGGGCGTCGCGATGGGCGGGGCGCACCCGGACGCGGTCGCCGCCGCGGACTGGACGACGGGCCGACCCGAGGAGGACGGCCTCGCCGTGGCGTTCGCGCGGCTCGGCCTCACGACGTCGGCGTGACCTCCATGGCCATGACCTCCCACGCGTGACCGTCGACGTCGGTGAACGACCGCCCGTACATCCCGCCCTCCTCCTGGGTGGGCCGGTACTCGGCACCGCCCGCGGCGACGGCGCGTCGGACGAGGGCGTCGACCTCCTCGCACGAGGCCGCCGACAGGCAGTTGACGACCTGCGTCGACCGCCGGGGGTCGCCTACGGGTGACGGCGTGAACTGCGCGAAGAACGCCGGCACGAGCAGCATCACGCAGATCGTGTCCGACACCACGACGGACGCCGCGTGCTCGTCGGTGAAGCGCTCGTCGAGCCGGAACCCGAGGTCCGTGTAGAAGCGGGTGGCAACGTCGAGGTCGGCGACGGGGAGGTTGACGAAGATCATGCGGTCCATGGGTCCTCCGGTTCCGGGTTCGTTGTCGGGGTCGACCCGCTCCGGCCGGAGAACTCATCGCGCCGGCGCGAGTCTGTTGCTCCGCTCGACCGTCGTCGACCGTGTCGGTCGCCCCGCGTACCGTCGGGACATGACGACGACGCCAGCACGGCCCGCGGCCCCGGTCGCCGAGGGCGCCCTGTCGGACGAGCGCTTCGAGGAGCTCGTGGCTCCGCTGCGCCGCGAGATCTTCGCGCACTGCTACCGCATGACCGGTTCGGTCCAGGACGCGGAGGACCTCGTCCAGGAGACGTACCTGCGGGCGTGGCGCGCGATGCACACGTTCGAGCACCGGTCCTCGCTGCGCACGTGGCTGTACCGGATCGCGACCAACACGTGCCTGACCCACCTCGAGTCCCGCAAGCGCCGGCCCCTGCCGACCGGTCTCGGCCAGCCGGCCGCCGACCCGGCCCGCGAGCCGCAGCCCGACCACGACCGCACCTGGCTGGAGCCGCTTCCGGACGCGCTCGTCTGGGGCACCGAGCCCGCCGACCCGGCCACCGAGACGGTGACCCGCGACAACGTCCGGCTCGCGTTCGTCACGGCGTTGCAGCACCTGACCGCCCAGCAGCGCGCGGTCCTGCTGCTGCGCGAGGTGCTCCAGTGCAGCGCCGCCGAGACCGCCGAGGCGCTCGGGCTCACGGTCGCGGGCGTGAACTCCACGCTGCAGCGGGCGCGTGCTCAGGTGGCTCGCCTCGGCGAGGAGGCGGCCGACGCCCCCGCCCCGGATCTCGACGACCCGCGCACCCGCGAGCGGCTCGCGGCGTACGTCGCAGCGTTCGAGAGCTACGACATCCCGGGGATCGTGCGGCTCCTGGCGGACGACGTGGTCTGGGAGATGCCGCCGTTCCCGGAGTGGTACGAGGGCCCCACGCAGATCGGCACGCTCATCGGCACCTGGTGCCCGGCGAGCCGGGCAGGCGACATGCGGCTCGTGGCCGCGGGAACGGCGAACGGGCTGCCCGTGTACGGGCTCTACATGCGGGGCGAGGACGGCGTGCACCGCGCGTTCCACGTCCAGCAGGTTCAGCTCCGGCCCGACGGCGTCACGCACGTCGTCGCGTACTTCGACACCGCGCTGTTCGCTGCGTTCGGGCTCCCGGAGACCTGGCACCGGGATGATTCCCGAAGTGCTACGGTGTAGAACATGACGACGGTGGGGATCCGGGCACTCAAGCAGAATGCCTCCGCGGTCATTGCTCAGGTCGAGCGAGGGGAGACGGTTACGGTCACGGATCGGGGGCGACGGGTCGCCCAGATCGTGCCTCTGCGTTCGAGCCTCCTCGACGAGCTCGTCGCGTCGGGCGAGGCGCGTCCGGCGCGGACGGACTTCCGTCAGCTGGGGCTGCCGTCGGCCACGGGGGACCTGAGCGGCGAGATCCTCGCGGCCCGCGACGACGAGCGCTACTGAGGCCGGCCGGGTGTCCGTCTACGTCGACACGTCCGCCATCGTCAAGCTCGTCGTCCAGGAGCGCGAGTCCCGGGCGCTCACGCAGTGGCTGACGGAAGCCGCTCCGGTCGTGACGAGCGACCTCACGAGGACCGAGCTCGCCCGCGCCGTGCGGCGCGTCGACACCGCATTGGCGGTGCGCGCTCAGCAGGTCCTGGACGCCTTCGTCGTGCTCGGGTTGACCGCGACCGTCTGTGATAGCGCAGGACGGCTGGGGCCGACGACGTTGCGCTCGCTCGACGCCATCCACCTGGCGTCAGCGCTCCAGCTCGGAGACGAGCTCGACGCCCTGGTGACCTACGACGAACGTCTGGCCGCGGCGGCCGAGGCCTACGGCGTCGTCGTGGTCGCTCCCGGTGTCCCGCACCGTCAGCGGTAGGACGCCGCCAGGCGGGCGAAGCCCTCGTCGAGCGTGACCGACGGCGTCCAGCGCAGGTCGGCGCGCGTGCGGCGCTGGTCGAACCAGTGCGCGGTCGAGAGCTGCTCGGCGAGGAACCGGGTCATGGGCGGCTCGTCGGCGCCGGGGCGCACGGCCCAGACCCGCTCGACGAGACCCCCCGCGGCCCGCGCGACGGCGGGCGGCACGGACCACGCGGGCGGGCGGACGCCGGCGGCCTCGCAGATCCCCGTGAGCAGCTCGGCGACGGCGCGGGGCTCGCCGTTCGTCACGACGTACGCGTTGCCGTGGACCTCGGGTGCGCGCTCGAGCGCGGCCACGATCGCTGACGCGGCGTTGTCGACGTAGGTCGTGTCGATCAGCGCCTGCCCCGCGCCGAGCAGCGGGAGACGTCCGGCGCGCGCGCGTTCGACGACCCGCTCGACGAGCTGCGTGTCGCCCGGTCCCCACACGAGGTGCGGGCGCACGACGACGAGCGGCATCGCTCCCGAGTCGGCGGCGAGGGCGAGCCGTTCGCCGAGCGCCTTGGTGCGGGCGTACTCGCCGCGCGCGTGGGCCGGGTCGGCGGGCTCGGCGTCGTCCCCGACGATCGAGGTGCCCGCGTGCGCGACGGACGGCGACGAGACGTGGACGAACCGCGACGCCCCGGCGGCGCGGGCGGCGTCGAGCAGGTCCGCCGTGCCGGCGACGTTGATCCGTTCGAAGTCCGCCGGATCCCCGGTGAGCGACACCTTCGCGGCCAGGTGCACGACGGCGTCGGCTCCGTCGACGGCACCACGGACGGCGCCCGCGTCGGTCACCGAGCCGAGCACGTCCTCGGCTCCGGCCACGCCGGACGGTCGCCGTTGGAAGGTGCGCACGGCGTACCCGGCGTCCTGCAGGTCGCGGACGACCGCGCGGCCGAGGAAGCCGCTCGCGCCCGTGACGAGGACGGTGTCGCGGGCGCTCACGGCGCCCCCAGCCGGCCGCCCGCGAGCACCTGCTCGGCCCAGGCCGCGAGGGCGGCCCTGTCGACCTTGGAGTTGTGCCGGATGTCCGTGGGCAGCGTGGGGACGACGAGCACCGCGGCGACGGGCAGCCCGACGGCCGCCCGGACCCGCGACGCGAGGTCGGCGTCGGCGAGCCGGGCTCGCGCGAGGGGCCCGCGCCGCACGCGGGGTCGGTGCTCCTCGGGCTCGACCACCGCGACGAGCTGCTGCGTGCCGCGCGGCCCGACGCCCACGACGCCGGAGCGCCGGACGCCGTCGAGCGCGTCGACCCGCTGCTCCGGCCCGACGGGCGTGACGACGCCGTCGCCGGTCACGATCACGTGGGAGAGCCGACCCTCGACCCAGAGCCGGTCGTCGTGGTCGAGGTGCCCGACGTCGCCGGTCCGGTGCCAGCGCTCGTCCGCCCCGCGAGCGGCGGGCGCGTCGGCGGCGGTGTCCCGCACGGCGGCGCGGTCGGTCAGCCACAGCCGGTCGTAGTGGTCCTTGAGGTGCGGCGCGGACACGACTACCTCGCCGGTCACCCCGCGGACGTCGGCGGGCTCGCCGGTCGCGGCGCCGTCGTCGTCGAGCGGGCTGATGCGGACGGTCACCGACGCGACGGGCTCGCCCACGAGCACCCCGCCGGGCCCGGCCGCGGGTGAGTCCGGCGCCTCGGCCTCGATCTGCTCGAGCGTGACGTCCGTCATGAGCAGGCCCTCGGTCATGCCGTAGGGGGTGTGCGCGGACGCGTGGGGCATGAGCCGCTGGGCGCCGGCGAGCAGGGCGGGCGCGACGGGCGCGCCCGCGGACAGGAACAGCCGCACCCGGTCGAGCGCCTCACGATCGTCGGACGTGAGCTGGCCCTGCGTGGCGACGACGTTGGCGAGCGCGGCGGGCGACAGGAACACGACGGTCGCGTCGACCTCCGCCGCTGCGGCGGCCACGGCCCGGGCGGTGAGCGTCCGGGGTGCGGACACGTCCATGTCGGGGGTCACGGAGCGTGCACCGAGCGCGGGTCCGAGGAGCGCGAACGGGGCGAACCCGGCGACGAGCCCGGTCCCGGGCCCGACGTCGTAGCGTTCGCCGAGCGTGCGGACGACGGCCTCGAGCTGGGCGTGCGTGTACACGACGCCCTTGGCAGGTCCGGTCGACCCGGACGTGAAGAGCACGGCGGCCTCGGCGTCCGGACGTGGCTCGGGCGGGAGCGCGCCCCCGCCGGCGAGCACGCTGCGTCCGTCCTCCGCGAGGTCCGCGAGGCTGGCCTCCACCTTCAGGGCCTGCGCGCTCGCGGGAGCCAGATCCGTCACCGACACGCGTCGGCCGGGCCATCCGAGCACCCTGGCGGCGGCGAGCCCGGGCAGCGCCCCGACGACGACGTCCGCTTGCGCCCCGCGCACGGCCCGGGTCATGCCGCCGACCCCGAGACCGGCATCGGCGACGACCACGACGGCCCCGATCCGCACGCACGCGTACAGCACGGCGGTCAGGTCGGCGCTGGGAGGGACGAGCAACGACACCCGGTCCCCGGCCTGCACGCCGAACCGGCTCAGCCCGGCGGCGATCTCCTCGACCCGCCGGCTCAGCAGCCGCCACGACACGGCCCTCGGCCCGCCCCCGGCACCAGCGGTCATCTCGACGAGCGCCACGGAACCGTCGTCGCGTCGCTCCTGAAGCTGCGCCCACAACGGTGAGCGCTCCGAGGAATCCGCGGGCTGGTTGGAAGGCGAGCCTGATGTCGGTGACGGTCCAGCAGCGTCGGGGGCGGGGAGGAATGCGTCCAGCCACCCGAGCAGCGGCGACACCACGTCTACGTCCTCCGCGACGAGATGCCCCGCGCCCTCGTGGCGGTGCACCTGTGCCCCCGGCAGCCGGTGCGCGAGATCGTGGAGGTAGCGATCGCGGAAGACCGGGTCGCGCGGTCCCCACTGGAGGAGCGCGGGCACGCCCGCCGCCCCGAGTGCGCTGACGCCGTCGGCGATGCGCTCGAGCTCGGCGTGCGAGGGGTGCGTGGGGCCGAGTGGGATGTCGGCGACGAAGGCCCCGATCCCGCCGCGCCGGTCCGCGGTCCGGTAGGGGGCGCGGTAGGCGTCCTTGACGTCGCGTCCGAGCGCCGGGTGCCCGAGCGCGAGCGTCGTCTCGAGGAACGCGGGGGTGGTGACGGTGCCGCGCCCGAGGACGCCGGACGCGAGGGCGAGGCGCAGGGGTGCGGGCACCGCCGCGTCGTCGGGCTGGTGGATCGCCGTGTTGAGGAGCGTGACCCCGGCGAGCTGGTCGGGGTGGTCGACGGCCCACCCGAGCGAGACGACGCCGCCCCAGTCGTGCCCGAGGGTCACGACGGGTCCGTCGAGACCGAGGGCGTCGGTGAGGTTCCCGAGGTCGCGGACGCGCTGGGGGAGGGTGCGGGCGACGCCGGTGCGTTCGGACCAGCCCATGTCGAGCTGGTCGACGGCGACGACGCGCCACCCGGCGTCGGCGGCGGGCCCGAGGAGGCGACGCCACAGGTAGGACCAGGTGGGGTTGCCGTGGACGGCGAGGATCGTGCCGCGGACGGGGGCGCCGTCGTCGAGCGCGGGGGCGTTGTCGAGGAGGTGCCAGGTGCGGGTGACTCCGCCGGAGTCCTCGGCTGTGACGAGCCGCGACCACGCGGGGTCGAGGCCGGGGAGGCCGGCGGGCGGCAGGGTGGCGGGCGCGGTCGTGGCGGCGGCCGGGGGCAGCCGCCGGGCCGGGGCGGTCACCAGGCGAGCTCGAGCATCGCCGTGTTGATGCCCGACCCGACGCCCATGAGGAGCACGCGGTCGCCGGGGCGCAGGTTCTTCTGCTCCTGGTCGAGGGTGATGGGGATCGACGCCGGGCCGATGTTGCCGAGGGTCGGGAACGTGGCCGGCACACGGGTCGGGTCGAGCCCGACGGACTTCACGAACGAGTCGGAGTGGACCTTGGACACCTGGTGGGTGATGTACCGGTCCATGTCCTTCCAGCTCCAGTCGGGCAGGGCGTCGCGCCAGGCGGCCTGGACGAGGTCGAGCCCGTTCTTCAGGAGGGCCTTGGCGTCGGTGAACATGCCTTCGACGCTGCCGACGCACAGGTCGTGGAACTGGGTCGCGGCGCGCGTGATGCCGCCGACGAGCCGGTGGCCCTTGGGGTGGGCGTCCGCGGGGCCGAGGACGGCGGCGGCCGCGCCCGAGCCGAGCGTGAGGCTCGCGAACTCGGCCATGAAGTCCTTGCGCTTGACGCCCTCGCCGAGGAGGCGGTTCACCGTGGTGACCTGGACGTCGTCGGCGTCCTCGCCGTCGATGATGAGCGCGTACCTGATCTGGCCGGAGTCGATCATCGTGCCCGCGAGGCTCATGGCGTTGACGAACCCGAGGCACGCGTTGGCGATGTCGAAGTTGATGGCCGACGACGGCAGCCCGAGCCCGTGGTGCAGGCGCACCGCGACGGACGGCTCGAGGTGGGGGCGCGTCACCGAGGTGTTGATGAGGAGCCCGATCTCGCTGGCGTCGACCCCGGCCTCGGCGAGCGCGCGCTTGCCGGCGTCGATGGCGGCTGTGTCGAAGCTCTGGTCGGGTCCCCAGTTGCGGCGTTCGAGCACGCCGGCGACGCGCTGGAGGAGTCCACGCGGGAGCCTTAGGCGCTTGAGCGCGGGGGCGAGGCGGTCGTCGAGCTCCTCCGAGGTGGTGACCCGGGACGCCAGCGTGCTGGCGACCGAGAGGAGGGCGACGTTGCGGTGCGTGGTGGTGGCGTTGCCGTCCAACGAGTCTCCCTGAAGACGTGAGTGGGCCCAACCTCCCAAGCCTACGCCCGCGTAGGTTGAGGCGCGGTGCAGGAGCCCGCGAGGCGGTGTGGAGACCGGACGTGGGCGACATTTCACCCGGGTCGGGCCCCGCGGGCTGCAGGTGCTTGGATGGTTCGGTGTTCAGCATCGCAGACGTCGCCGCGCTCGTCGGTGCGCCCGCGATGGGCCGCGCCCAGGACTACGTGGAGCACGGCCGGGTCGTGAGCGTCGCCCGCAACGGCGACGGCTCCCGGATCGTGGGGCACGTCCAGGGCACCGCGGGGACACCGTACGTGGCGGTCGTGGAGATGTCACCGTCGGGCAAGGTCCCGCGCGAGGGCCGCTGCTCGTGCCCGGTGGGGCTGAACTGCAAGCACGTCGCCGCGACGCTGCTCGCGTACCGCGAGCAGCAGGTCGCCGGCCCGGCCGCGGTTGCGCCGTCGGGCGGGCGGGCCGAGGGGCCCGAGGGGCCCGAGATCCCCGAGTGGGAGCGCGCGCTCGCGCCGCTGCTCGGGGACGAGGACGACGACGGCGCAGCCGCCTCCGCACCGGCCCGGGCCCCGGTCCGGGGCTGGGACGCCTGGGGGAGGCCGGCCCAGCCGGTGGCGCTCCAGGCCGACCTCGTCGACGGCGGAAGTACGAGCGGTGGCCGGGCCGGTCGCCTCAGTTTCGGCGCGCCGCGGCTCGGGCTGCGGCCCGTCGTCCTCGGCGCCCGGGACCGGTGGGTGCGCACGGGCGTGTCGTGGCGCGAGCTCCGGTACGTGCGCGAGCCCGCCGACGAGCGGCACCTGCCGGTGCTGCGCGCCCTGTCCGGGCTGGCGTCCGCGGCCAGGGCCACGGGCTTCGCGTTCGACGACCCGACCTGGATCCATCCCGACGAGCTGCCCGCGTCGGCGTTCTGGGCGCTGTGGGCGGACGCGCGGCGGGTCGGCCTGCCCGTCGTGGCAGCCGACCGCGCCCAGACGCCCGTCCGCGACGGTCGGGCCAGGTCGGTGCTGCACGTCGAGCGTGGGGACGCCGGGCTCGCCGTCGACGCTCGGATCGAGGTCGACGTCCCCGACGAGGCCGTCGAGCTCCGGGAGCCCGCCCTGCGCGAGGTGCTGCCGCTCGGCTCGCCCGCGGGCGGCGTCGTCGTCGTACCGGTGGGGAGCGCGGGGGGCGCGGTGGCGCCGCTCGTGCTCGCCCGGCTCGCGAAGCCGCTCGACGAGACGGGTCTCGACCTCGTGGCGCGGCGCGAGCCCCTCGTGGTGCCGACGTCCGACGAGTCCCGGTTCCTCCGACGCGCGCTCCCGGCGCTCGCGGCCCTGTTCGAGGACGTCGAGCTGGGCGACGACGTCCACCTGCCCGACCCGCCGCGGCCCGTGCTCGCGCTGCAGGTCACGCGGCTCGCCGACCACGGGGCGCGCGTCGTGTGGCAGTGGCGGTACGTCGACCCGGAGGTCGGGGGCGACGCGGGCGTCGTCGGCGCCTTCCCGGTCGGGCGGACGGTGGCGCGGGCGTCGTCGTCGGTCCGGGACCCCGACCAGGAGGACGCGGTGCTCGCCCGCCTCGAGCCGGAGCTCGGCGTCCCCGTGCACGACGACGAGCTGTCCGGCTGGTCGACGGCCGCCTTCTTCACGGACGAGCTGCCGCGGCTGCAGGAGCTCGCGGAGCAGGACGACGCGTTCGTCGTCGAGGTGCTGGTCCACCCCGACGCGCCCGCCGACCTCGACTACCGCGTCGGGGTCGTCGTCGACGTGAGCGTCGAGGTCACGCCGACGGGCGGGCACGACTGGTTCGACCTCGGCGTCGTGGTCCAGGTGGACGGCAAGTCCATCCCGTTCCAGACGGTCTTCACGGCGCTGGCGCAGGGACGCAACAAGGTCCTGCTGCCCGACGGGCTGCGCTTCACGCTCGACGGCCGGTTCGACCGGCTCCGCGAGATCCTCGACGAGGCCGGCGCGCTCGGCGACACGCTCAAGCCGTCCGTGCCCGTCAGCCGCTACCAGGTCGACCTGTTCGACGAGCTCGACCGGATGGGCCTCGTCGACGCGCAGTCCGCCGCCTGGCGGACGGCCCTCGGGGCGCTCGCGGGCGGCGCGAAGCCCGAGCCGGTCGACGTTCCGGCCGGGGTGGACGCCGAGCTGCGGCCCTACCAGCGGGACGGGTTCGCGTGGCTCGCGTTCCTCGCCGAGCACGGCCTCGGCGGGGTGCTCGCCGACGACATGGGGCTCGGCAAGACGCTGCAGACGCTCGCCGCCGTGCAGCGGCAACGAGACCGGGCCGCCGGGCCGCCGGTGCTCGTGGTGGCGCCCACGAGCGTCGTCGGGAACTGGGTGGCCGAGGCGCGCCGGTTCACGCCCGGCCTCACCGTGGTGGCGGTGAACGAGACCACGAAGAAGCGCCGCACCAAGCTCGCCGAGGTGACGGGCGGGGCGGACGTCGTCGTGACCTCGTACGCGCTGTTCCGGCTCGACGCCGACGAGTACCAGGCGCTCGACTGGGCGACGCTCGTGCTCGACGAGGCACAGTTCGTCAAGAACCGGCAGTCCGTCGCGTACCGGTGCGCTCGGACCCTGCGGGCACCCGTGAAGCTCGCGCTGACCGGGACGCCGCTCGAGAACAACCTCATGGAGCTGTGGGCGATCCTGTCGATCACGAGCCCCGGCCTGTTCCCGGACCCGCGGCGGTTCGCCGACTACTACGCGGGGCCGATCGAGCGCGAGGGCCACGAGTCGCGGCTCGACCTGCTGCGGCGGCGCGTCGCGCCGTTCCTCCTGCGCCGCACCAAGGAGGACGTCGCCAAGGAGCTGCCGGCGCGCCAGGAGCTCGTCACCGAGGTCACGCTCAACCCGCGGCACCGGCGCGTCTACGACCAGTACCTGCAGCGCGAGCGCAAGAACGTCCTCGGGCTCGTCGACGAGCTGGACTCCAACCGCTTCAAGGTCTTCCGGTCGCTCAGCGTGCTGCGGCAGGCCAGCCTCGACGTGTCGCTCGTGGACGAGAAGCAGGCGGACGTGCCGTCATCGAAGCTCGACGTCCTGTTCGAGATGCTCGACGACGTCCTCGCCGAGGGGCACAACGTGCTCGTGTTCAGCCAGTTCACGCGGTTCCTGCGGCGTGTGCGCGACCGGCTCGACGATGCGGGGACCGGCTACGCGTACCTCGACGGTCGCACCCGCAAGCGCGCCGAGGCGATCGACCGGTTCACGTCGGGGGAGGTGCCGTTGTTCCTCGTGAGCCTCAAGGCCGGCGGGTTCGGGCTCAACCTGACCGCCGCCGACTACTGCATCCTCCTCGACCCCTGGTGGAACCCCGCCGCCGAGGCGCAGGCCGTCGACCGGGCGCACCGGATCGGCCAGACCCGGCAGGTCATGGTGTACCGGCTCGTCGCGACCGACACCATCGAGGACAAGGTGATGGCCCTCAAGGCCGCGAAGTCGAAGCTCTTCGCGAGCGTGCTCGACGGCGGCACGTCCGCGGCGTCCGGCATCACCGCCGACGACGTCCGCGCGCTGCTCTCGTGACCTGCGCCGCGCCGCTGCTGGACAGCCTCGGCGTGCACCGCGCGGACGAGCCGCCGCGTTCGCGGGGCGGCAAGGCGGTGGACGGTCAGGACGTCTTGCGCTTGCGGGCCGGCTTCTCCGCCGACGACGCGGACGCCTTCCTCCGACCGCCCGCGGCCTTCTTCTCGCCGTCACCCTCGGCGCTGCCGGCGCCACGCTTCTTCGCGACGCTGCGCCGCAGCGCCTCCATGAGGTCGAGGACCTCGCCGCCGCCCTCCTCGCCCTCGGTCTCCGGGCGCTCGGAGGCCACGGCGTCGCCGCGCTCGAGCTTGTCGTCGATGAGCTGGCGGAGCTGCGCCTGGTACTCGTCGACGTACTGGCTGGGGTCGAAGTCGCCCTCGAGGCTCTCGACGACGACCTTCGCGAGGTCGAGCTCCTTCTTCGTGACGGCGCCCGGGTTCTCGAGCGCCGGGAAGCTCGCCTCCCGGACCTCGTCGTCCCAGAGCAGCCCTTGCAGGACGAGCGTGTCCCCGTGCACGCGCAGCGCTCCCAGCCGGGTGCGCTGACGGAGCGCGAACTTCACGATCGCCGTCCGCTCGGTCGACTCCAGCGCCTCACGCAGCAGCACGTACGCCTTCGCGGACTTGTCGCTCGGCTCCAGGAAGTACGTCGACCCGAACCGGATCGGGTCCACCTGCTCGCTCGGCACGAACTCGACGACCTCGATCTCGCGGCTCCGCTCGGCGGGCAGCGACTTGAGGTCCTCGTCCGTCAGCATGACGGTGTGGGTGCCGTCGTCGTAGGCGCGCACGATGTGCTCGTACGGGATCTTCTTCCCGTCCTTCTCGCAGTGGCGCTCGTACCGGATCCGGCCGCCGTCGACGTCGTGGACCTGGTGCAGGGGCACGTCGTGGGACTCGGTCGCGCTGTACAGCTTGACCGGCACGTTCACGAGACCGAACGCCACCGCGCCCGACCAGATCGCCCGCATGCGCCCAGTCTCGCCCGACCTGCGACGTCGCGCACCCGGGCGGGCGGAGGCCGCCCACCTGCCGGACGATGAGAGACATGCTGACCGCGCCCGGCGAGCAGACCCAGGTCGTGACCGTCGACGGACACGACGTCCGGCTCACCAACCTCGACAAGGTCCTCTACCCGGCGACCGGCACGACCAAGCGGGACGTCATCGAGTACTACGCGGCCGTCGCCGCGACCATGCTGCCGCACGTCAAGGACCGCCCCGTGACCCGCAAGCGGTGGCCCAACGGCGTCGACGAGCAGCCGTTCTTCCAGAAGGACCTCGGCGCCGGCACCCCCGACTGGGTGCAGCGGCGCACCATCGAGCACAAGCACTCCACCAACACGTACCCGCTCGCGAACGACGCCGCCACGCTCGTCTGGCTCGCCCAGATCGCGTCCCTCGAGGTCCACGTCCCGCAATGGGCCTTCGGGCCCCGGGGAGGCGCCCACCACCCCGACCGGCTCGTCCTCGACCTCGACCCCGGCGAGGGCGCCGGCCTGCCCGAGTGCGTGGAGGTCGCCCACCTCGCCAAGGAGATCCTCGACGAGATGGGCCTCGACACCGTCCCCGTCACCTCCGGCTCCAAGGGCATCCACCTGTACGCCGCGCTCGACGAGCGCCAGACCAGCGCGCAGGTCACCGACGTCGCCCACGAGCTCGCCCGCGCGCTCGAGGCCGACCACCCGGGTCTCGTCGTCTCCGACATGAAGAAGGCGCTGCGCGGCGGGAAGGTCCTCGTCGACTGGTCCCAGAACAACGGCAACAAGACCACCGTCGCGCCCTACTCCCTGCGCGGCCGCAGCCACCCGTGGGTCGCCGCCCCGCGCACCTGGCGCGAGCTCGCCCGGTCCGGGGCCGCCGACCTGCGCCAGCTCGACCACACCGAGGTCCTCGCCCGGATAAAACGACGGCGCGACCCCATGACCACCCTCACGCCCGGCCGCGTCGACGCCGCCGCACTCCCCGACACCGGGGACACCGACGACGACGGCGACCGAGGGGACCAGCCGTCGGCGCGGGACAGCCTCACCACCTACCGCGCCAAGCGCGACCCCGCCCGCACCCCGGAGCCCGTCCCCGCCGAGGCCCCCACCCCCCGCGACGACGGCAACAGCTTCGTCATCCAGGAGCACCACGCCAGCCGCCTCCACTGGGACTTCCGGCTCGAACGCGACGGCGTCCTCGTCTCCTGGGCCCTGCCCAAGGGCGAACCCACCGACCCCGGCACCAACCACCTCGCCGTCCAGACCGAGGACCACCCCCTCGAGTACGGCACCTTCGCCGGCACCATCGCCAAGGGCGAGTACGGGGGCGGGACCGTCACCATCTGGGACTCCGGCACCTACGAGCTCGAGAAGTGGCGGGACGACGAGGTCATCGTCGTGCTCCACGGCACGAAGCACGGAGACCGACGGCTCGCGCTGATCCGCACCAAGGCCGCCAAGGGGGAGGGGGCGCACGGGGCGCCGAAGTCCCAGTGGTTGATCCACCGGACGAAGTCGCAGGACGGTGTCGAGCTCGGGTCCGGTGACGGGCCTGCGGGGTCGGGTCCGGCGGCGGCGGGAGCGGATGTGCGCGCGGTCCACCATCCGGCCGCTCGTTCCTCGCGGCCTCCCGCCAGCCCCGCCACGACCGCGCGCACATCCCCTCCCTCCACCGCCTCCGCGGTTCGGTCGCCTTCCGGGGACGACGGCGCAGGGCCCGCTTGGTCGTCCGGTTCGCGGGCGCGCGGGCGGGCGTACAGCGCGATGCTGGCCACGCTCGGGAAGCGGGCGGACGTCGTCGGGGGCGGGGCCGACGAGGACGAGTGGGCCTTCGAGATGAAGTGGGACGGTATCCGGACCATCGCCCGGGTCGAGCAGGAGGACGGTCTCGGGCGGGCGCGGGTGTCCATGACCAGCCGGAACGGGAAGGACCAGGGACCCGGCTACCCCGACGTCGTGGAGGGCCTCGGGCGGGCCGTCGCCGGGGAGGCCGTCGTCGACGGGGAGATCGTCGCGCTCGACGCGCAGGGGCGGCCCAGCTTCGGGCTGCTGCAGCGTCGCATGAACCTCGCCGACCCCCGGGAGATCGAGGCCGCCGCGCGCCAGGTGCCCGCCCAGCTCTTCCTGTTCGACGTGCTCGAGCAGGACGGCGAACCCCTCGTCGACCTGCCGTACCGCGAACGGCGGGAGCGGCTCGAGGCGCTCGTCACCGAGAACGACGTCGTCAAGGTGCCGCCCGCGTTCGACGGCGACTTCGACCACGCGTGGAAGACCAGCGGCCGGCTCGGTCTCGAAGGCGTCGTGGCCAAGCGCACCGACTCCACGTACGGGCAGGGACGGCGCAGCCGCGCGTGGATCAAGCTCAAGCACGCGCGCACCCAGGAGGTCGTCGTCGGCGGCTGGCGGCCCGGCAACGGCAACCGGTCGGGACTCGTGGGGTCCCTGCTGGTCGGGGTGCCCGACGGCGACGGCGACCTGCGCTACGTCGGTCGCGTCGGCACCGGGTTCAGCGACGCCGCGCTCCGCGACGCCACCGAGCGTCTCGCCCGGCTGGCGCGCAAGACGACGCCCCTCACCGACGTCCCGCGCGCCGACACCCGCGACGCCCACTGGGTCAGCCCGAAGCTCGTCGGAGAGGTGGAGTTCGCCGAGTGGACCGGGGACGAGCGCCTGCGCCAGCCCCGGTGGCGCGGCTGGCGGCCCGACAAGGACCCCGCCGACGTGAGGAGGGAGTGAGCGTGCGGCTGCGCCGCGCCAACCTGTCCGGCCCCGGCTACCAGCGGGTCCCGGCCGGCACCGGGTTCAGCTACCGCGACCCCGGCGGCGACCTCGTCGACGCCGACGAGCGCCGCGCCCTCGAGGCGCTCGCCATCCCGCCCGCCTGGACCGACGTCTGGATCGCGCCGCACCCGAACGCGCACGTCCTCGCCACGGGCGTCGACGCGGCCGGACGACGCCAGTACCTCTACCACCCGCAGTGGCGTGCCCGGCAGGACCGCACCAAGTTCGACCGCATGCTCGCGCTCGCCGAGGCCCTGCCCGGCGCTCGCGGGTGGGTCACGCGCGACCTCGAGGGCGACGCACCCACGCGCCGTCGGGCGCTCGCGGCGGCGTTCCGTCTCCTCGACGTCGCGCACCTGCGGGTGGGCAACGAGCGGTACGCGTCGCGCCACGGGAGCCGGGGGATCGCGACGCTCCGTGTGCGTGACGCGACGGTCGACGACGACCACGTGCTCCTGCGCTTCCCCGGCAAGTCGGGGCAGCTGTGGGAGTCGGAGCTCGTCGATGCGCGCCTCGCCCGGGTGCTCGCCGAGCGATCGGGCGACGAACCCGATGCGCGCCTCCTCGGCTTCTCGCGCGACGACGAGCTGGACGACGACGACCCCGACGACGCCGGGTCCGGCGCCGTCGTCGTGCCCGTCGACGTCGACGGGACGCAGCTGTGGGTGGCCCTCGACCCGGCGGCCATCAACGAGGACGTCCGCGCACGCACCGGCGGCGACTTCTCGTCGAAGGACTTCCGGACCCTCCACGGGACGGTCGCCGCGGCGGTCTCGCTGGCCACGCACGGGACCGAGCGGACCGTCACGGCCCGCAAGCGCGCCGTCGCGCAGGCCATGCGGGACGCGGCGGCCGCGCTCGGGAACACCCCGGCGATCGCGCGCGCCAGCTACGTGGACCCGCGCGTCGTCGACCTCTACGGCCAGGGCACCACGATCGACCCCGAGCGGGTCGCGTCGGCGGAGGGCGAGCTCCGTCGCCTCCTCGGCTAGGCCGGGCTCCCGCTCCGGTCAGACCTTCTTGCCGGGATTGAGGATGCCGCGCGGGTCGAAGACGGCCTTGACGCGCACCTGAAGGTCACGGACGGCCGGCGAGAGCTCGGCCTCGACCGCCTCCCGCTTGAGGGTGCCGATGCCGTGCTCGCCGCTCACCGTCCCGCCGACCTCCACCGCGCGTGCCAGGACGAGCCCGAAAGCGCGCTGCGCGGCCTCCCGCGCCCCGTCGTCCGCAGGGTCGAAGCAGATCAACGGGTGCAGGTTGCCGTCACCCACGTGGCCGCCCGTAGAGATCACCGCGCCCGTCTCGCGCGCGGTCCTCCCGATCGTCGCCAGCAGGTCCTGGAGACGTGCGCGCGGAGCGGCGACGTCCTCGGTCAGGACCGCACCGTAGGCGGCGACGAGACCGGGATGAAGGTTGCGACGGATGTCGAGGAGCGCCGCGACCTCGCTCGCTGTCGCGGCGACGCGGACGCTCTGGGCCCCGGCCGCCTCGAACGCGCGCACGTAGTGCTCGACGTCCGCGGCGGCGCGGCCCGCCTCGTCGGACTCGACGATGAGGAACGCCTCGGCATCCTCGGGCAGCTGCGAGGCGGGCGCGTAGGCGTTGATCGCCCGGATCGCGACACCGTCGAGGAGCTCGAGCGCGCTCGGTCTCCGCGCGCCCGCCATGATCCTCCCCGCAGCGTCGAGGGCGTCCTCGAGCGACGCGAACGTCGCGGCCGCGCCGGCCGCCTCGCCCGGTGCAGGCAGGAGCGCGAGCGTCGCCTCGGTGATGACGGCGAGGGTGCCCTCGCTCCCGACGAGCAGCGCTGTGAGGTCGTAGCCTGCGACGCCCTTCACGGAGTCGTGACCCGTCCGGACGACGGTGCCGTCCGCGAGCACCGCGGTCAGGCTGCGGACACGGTCACGCGTGACGCCGTACTTGACGCACCGCATCCCTCCGGCGTTCGTCGCGATGTTCCCCCCGACCGTGGCGATGTAGAACGAGCCCGGGTCGACGGGGTAGAAGAGTCCGCGATCGGCTGCGGCGGCGGCGAGGTCGCTCGTGAGCACGCCCGGCTGCACGACCGCGAGCTGGTCGTCCACGCGGATCTCCACGATCGCGTCGAGCTCGGAAAGGTCGAGCAGGACGCAGCCGTCGACCGCGCTCGACGCCCCGGTCACGCTCGTCCTGGCGCCCTGCGGGACGACGGGCACCACCGCCTCGTACGCGAGGCGCAGCACGGCAGCCACATCGTCGGTCGAGCGGGCGACCACGCGCACGCGCGCCCGTCCGGCGCGATCGTCCGAGCTCTGGTCGGACGACGACGCGGCGAGCACGTCGGCGCTGGTGGAGACCTGCCCTGTGGTGAGTGCGGCGCGCAACGCCGCGACCAGCGGATCGGACTCGGTCAGGGGGACGGAGGGGCTGACGGTCATCCCACGACCCTAGCGAGCCGCGTCCGGCGCGGGCGGAGGCCTCAGTCGCCGTTGCCGAGCGGCGTCGTCGTGAAGGCGTCGTAGACGGCGGCGACGTCCTCCTTGCCGTGGCCGTCGAGGGACGCGACGCCGAGCACGCGGCTGACGGCGTCCAGCAGGGTCACGGCCGTCCCGCTCGACCGGGCGACCTGGATCGACAGCCCCACGTCCTTGCGCAGCGCGTCGACCGTGAACGTAGGTGCGAGGTCCTCGGACAGCATGTGGTCGGCCTTGAGGTGCGCGTACCGGCAGTCGGTCGCCGTGTCGGTGATCGCGTCGAGGAAGAGCTGCGGGTCGAGGCCCTGGGCCGACGTGAGCGCGAGCGACTGCGCGACGCCCGCCGTGATCGTGGCGAGCCAGGCGTTGCACGCGATCTTGAGCGCGCTCGCGCAGCCGACCTCGTCGCCCGCGTGGAGCGTCTTCGACGACATGGCGTCCAGGACGGGCCGGGCGCGCTCGACGAGCGCCGGGTCGCCGGCGGTGAGGATCGCGAGCTCGCCGCGCGAAGCCGGGCCCTTGGTGCCGAGCATCTGGGCCTCGACCAGGGACACGCCCAGCTCGGCGGCCCGCGCGGCGACCTCCTTCGTGCCGTCGACGCCGATCGTGGTGGCCTGGGCCCAGACGGCGCCGTCGGGCACCGCCGGCCCGGCGTCGTCGAGCACGTCGAGGACCGCGTCGGTGTCGAAGACGATCGACAGCACGACCTCGGCGCCCGCCACGGCGTCGGCCGCGCTGGGGGCCACGGTGATGCCCTGGTCGGCGAGCGGTGCCGCCTTGTCGGCGGTGCGGTTCCAGGCGGTGACCTGGTGCCCTGCGCGTACGAGCGTGCCGGCGACGGCGGACCCCATGATCCCGGTCCCGAGGATGGTGACGTTCATGCCTCCTGCCTACCACGCACGGCCGTGCACGGCCGTGCGAGGTGCGTCGTCCCGAGGGGGTTCGCCCGGGACGACGCACCCTGCCCGACGGCGACCCTCAGGCCCCGGGGAGGTAGCCGCCCGCCGCGATGTCGTCGAGCAGCGTGGGACCGGTCGGCGTCCAGCCGTATCGCTCGCGCGTCAGGGCGCTCGAGGTGGGCGCGTCGAGCGCGAAGAATCGCCCGATCCAACCGAAGTGCTCGTCAGCGTCCGCCGGGTCGACGGGCCCGACCGGCAGGTCGAGGCTCCGGCCGAGCGCCTCGGCGATGTCGCGGGTCGCGACACCCTCCTCGGCCACGGCGTGCAGGACGCCGCCCGCGGGCGCGTCGTCGAGCGCGAGCCGGACGAGGCGCGCGGCGTCGGACCGGTGGACGGCCGGCCAGCGGTTCGCGCCGTCGCCGAGGTAGCCGCTGACGCCGTGCTCGCGGGCGACGCGCGCCAGCTCCGCGACGAACCCGTGGTCGCCGATGCCGTGCACGCTGGCCGCGAAGCGGAGGGCGACGCTGCGGACACCGCGGTCCGCGAAGGAGAGGGCGAGCGCCTCGCTGCCGCCGCGGGGCGCGTCGGGCCCGACGGCGCCGGTCACGTCGTCCTCGGTCGCGACCCGTCCGGGGGTGAGGCCGGCGACGCCGGCCGCCAGCAGGAACGGCCGGTCGGAGCCGGCGAGCGTGTCCCCGATCGTCTCGACGACGGCGCGCTCGATCCGCCCCGACTCGGCGAACCGGTCGAAGTCGTGGACGAAGCCCAGGTGGATGACGCCGTCCGCGGCCGCGGTGGCGTCCTTGATGGTCCCGAGGTCGTCGAGCGTCCCGCGCAGGGGGGTGGCACCGCGTGCGGCGAGCGTCCGGGCGGACGCGTCGGAGCGGGCGAGCCCGACGACGTCGTGCCCGGCGTCGAGGAGCTCGCCGGTCACGGCGGTCCCGATCCAGCCGGTGGCTCCGGTGACGAAGATGCGCATGGTGGTCCTTCCAGTGATGTCAGTGGCTGACATCGGCTACCGTAGCACCGATGGCAGACTCTGACATCACCTAGGATGGTCGCATGGCCCGATGGCAGCCGGACGCCGGCGAACGACTCCGCGTCGCCGCGCTCGACCTGTTCGAGGAGCGCGGCTTCGACCAGACCTCGGTCGCGCAGATCGCGCAGCGTGCCGAGCTCACCGAGCGGACCTTCTACCGCCACTACGCCGACAAGCGCGAGGTGCTGTTCCAGGGTCAGGAGCAGCTCAACGACGCGCTCGCGGCGGGCGTCGCGGAGGCGCCCGAGCTCGGACCGCTCGCCGTCGCGGACGAGGTCCTCGTGCGCGCCGCGAGCTTCTTCGACGACGAGCGCCGACCGTTCTCCCGGCGGCGCCAGCAAGTCATCGACGCGAACCCCGAGCTCGTGGAGCGTGAGCGCGCCAAGATGGCCCACCTCACCGACGCCGTCGCCGCCGGGTTCCGTGCACGCGGGGTGCCCGACGTGCGGGCCGCGGTCGCAGCCGGGACCGTCGTCTCCGCCTTCCAGGTCACGTTCGAGCTCTGGGTCGCCCCCGCCGAGACGCGGGACTTCACCGTGCTCGGCCGCGCCGTCGTCGGTGAGCTGCGGGCGGCCCTCAGCGCCGACGCGGCCCTCTAGGGTGGGGCCGTGCCCGAAGAGACCGCCCTCGTCACCCCGCCCGACCCGTCCGCCGTCCCGCCCGACGGGCTGACCGTCGTCGAGATGTGGACCGACGGCGCGTGCAAGGGCAACCCCGGCCCCGGAGGGTGGGGCGTGCTCATGCGGTCGAAGGGCAAGGAGAAGGAGCTCTTCGGAGGCGACCCGACCACGACGAACAACCGGATGGAGCTCACCGCCGTGATCGAGGGGCTGCGTGCCCTCAACCGACCGTGCGACGTGACGCTGCACGTCGACTCGTCGTACGTCATGAACGGCATGAAGTCGTGGATCGCGGGCTGGAAGCGCAACGGCTGGCGCACCAAGGACAAGAAGCCCGTCAAGAACGTCGAGCTGTGGCAGGCGCTCGACGCCGAGGTTGCCCGTCACCAGGTGCGCTGGGTCTGGGTCAAGGGCCACGCGGGCGACCCCGGCAACGAGCGCGCCGACCAGCTTGCGAACAAGGGCGTGGACCTCGTGCGCGACGCCGCGCGCCGCGCCTGAGCGGCAGTCCGCGCGTCGGGCAGGGGGAGTGTCCGCGATCTCACGTCCGCGCGGTTCGAGAACACGCCGTGTCGTGGCCTAGGCTCGGACCCGTGGCTGAACACTTCGACGTCGTCGTTCTCGGTGCTGGACCTGGTGGGTACGTCGCGGCTGTCCGCGCAGCGCAGCTCGGTCTGCGCACCGCCGTCGTGGAGGAGAAGTACTGGGGCGGTGTGTGCCTCAACGTGGGCTGCATCCCGTCCAAGGCGCTCCTGCGCAACGCCGAGATCGCGCACATGCTGAACCACGAGAAGGCCCTCTTCGGCATCTCGGGCGAGACCACCGTCGACTTCGGCGCGGCGTTCGACCGCAGCCGCGAGGTCGCCGAGGGGCGCGTCAAGGGCGTGCACTTCCTCATGCGGAAGAACAAGATCACCGAGTACGACGGCCGCGGCTCGTTCGTCGACGCGAACACGCTCGACGTGACCAAGTCGGACGGCTCCTCGGAGCGGATCACCTTCGACAACGCGATCATCGCGACCGGCTCGACCGTGCGCCTGCTCCCCGGTGTCGAGCTGTCCGAGAACGTCGTCACGTTCGAGAAGCAGATCCTCACGCGCGACCTGCCGAAGTCCATCATCATCGTCGGCGCGGGCGCCATCGGCATGGAGTTCGGCTACGTCCTGCGCAACTACGGCGTCGACGTGAAGATCGTCGAGTTCCTCGACCGCGCGCTGCCGAACGAGGACGAGGAGGTCTCCAAGGAGATCACCAAGCAGTACAAGAAGCTCGGCATCGACATCCTCGCGTCGACCAAGGTCGAGACCGTCGTCGACGGCGGCTCCCAGGTCACCGTGACGTACACCGGCAAGGACGGGAAGCCCGGCGAGCTCGTCGCGGACAAGGTCCTCATGTCGGTCGGCTTCGCCCCCAACGTCACGGGCTACGGCCTCGAGAACACGGGCGTCGCCCTCACGGAGCGCGGCGCCATCGCCATCGACGACTCGATGCGCACCAACGTCCCCAGCATCTACGCGATCGGCGACGTCACCGCGAAGCTCCAGCTCGCGCACGTCGCCGAGGCCCAGGGCGTCGTCGCGGCCGAGACCATCGGCGGCGCCGAGACGCTGCCGCTCGGCGACTACCGCATGATGCCGCGCGCCACGTTCTGCCAGCCGCAGGTCGCGAGCTTCGGCCTCACCGAGGCGCAGGCCCGCGCGGAGGCCGAGGCGAACGGCCGCGAGATCACCGTCGCCAAGTTCCCGTTCATGGCGAACGGCAAGGCGCACGGCCTCGGCGACCCGGTCGGGTTCGTCAAGCTCATCGCCGACTCCGAGTACGGCGAGCTCCTCGGTGGGCACCTCATCGGCCCCGACGTCTCCGAGCTGCTCCCCGAGCTCACGCTCGCGCAGAAGTGGGACCTCACCGCCAACGAGCTCGCGCGCAACGTGCACACGCACCCGACGCTGTCCGAGGCGCTGCAGGAGGCGTTCCACGGTCTCGTGGGGCACATGATCAACATCTGACGCCTTCGCGCGCCCGACCACGGCGGCCGACCCTCGGAGCGGGGGCGGCCGCCGTCGTCGTCTCCCGCCGGCGGAGCGCGGCCTGGCGGCTCAGCCGGCCAGGTGCTTCTTGGCGGTCACGACCCGGGTCGCCGCGGCGTCGACCTGCTTCGCGAACGCGGGGTCGGCCTTGGCCTTCGCGATCACGGCGGCGGTCATGTCCGGGATCTGCTCGGGGACGCCCGCGAGCACGATGTCGTTGCCGGCCGCGATCGCCTTGATCGCGCGCTGCCCGGGGCTCCACGCGGCGACCTGCTTGGCGCTCGAGACGTCGTCGGTGATGACGACGCCGCGGAAGCCGAGCTTGTCCCGGAGCAGGCCCGTGACGACGGTCCGGGAGAACGATCCGGGGTTGTCGGGGTCGATCTTCGTGTAGATCGCGGTGGACGTCATGACGGCCTCGGTGCCGGCCTCGATCCCGGCCTCGAACGGCGTGAGATAGGGGTCGTTCGCGGTCGTGACGGTGTCCTTGACGCCGGACGAGAAGTCGGTGTTGCCCTGCACCCGACCGAGCCCGGGGAAGTGCTTGATCGTCGTCGCGACGCCGGCGTCGTGCATGCCCTGGAGGAAGGCGACTCCGTGCGAGGACACCGTGGCGGGCGTGTAGCCGAACTGGCGGTGCCAGTAGCCGATGGGCTTGTTGGCCGCGTTGTCCGCGGGGCTGGGGACGGTGTCCATGACGGGGGAGAGGTTGAGGTTCACGCCGGCCCTCGCGAGCTCGGAACCCCACGTGCGGGCGTCGCCGCGCAGGGCCGACGGCGAGGACTTGCCCTGCGTGAGCGCCGTCGGCATGGTCGCGAAGCCCGGCCCGCGCAGCACCTGGATGTTGCCGCCCTCCTGGTCCACACCGACGAGCAGCGGCAGACCGTGCGTCGCCGACGACGTCGTGCGGTCCTGGAGCGCGTCCACGATCGCCTTGGTCCGGGCGACGCCGAGCTGGGAGCGGCCCACCAGGATCACGTTCCCGACGTGGTAGCGCGTGATCGCGGTGCCGGTCGAGGCCTTCGGTCCCGTGGCGGTCGCGCCGACCATGAAGAGCTGGCCGACCTTCTGGTCGAGGCTCATGCCCGCGAGCGGGTCGGCGGCCGGGGTCGTGGGCTTCGTGGTGGCGGACGGCGTCGTCGGAGGCGGGGTGGGCGTGCCCGACGGCGTCGCGGGAGTCGTCTGCGCCGGGCTCGGCGAGGAGGGTGCGGTCGTCGGTGTGGTCGGGGACGGCGTCGCCAGGGACGCCGAGGGGGCGGGCGAACCGCTCCCGCACGCCGCGAGGGCCAGGGCGGTCAGGGCGCTCGCGGCGCCGAGGGTGGTGGCGCGGAGGGCTCCGAGGTGTCGGACGGTCATGTCTCCATCGTGCCTCGTCGCACATGAGCGGAGCGTGAGGGACGCAACTTGTATCTATGATGGTCGGGTGCCTGAGACAACCAGTCGAGCGTCGGCGGCCGCTCGCGCCTACGCCCACACCAAGTCCGCCATCCTCGAGGGCCGCCTCGCAGGCGGCTCGCTCGTCAGCGAGGGCGAGGTCGCGACCGCGCTCGGCGTGAGCCGCACGCCGGTCCGGGAAGCGTTCCTCCGGCTCGAGGCCGAAGGCTGGATGCGGCTGTTCCCCAAGAAGGGTGCGCTCGTCGTCCCCGTGGCCCCCGGGGAGCAGAGCGCGGTGCTCGACGCGCGGCTCCTCGTCGAGCAGCACGCCGCGTCCTCCGTCGTGGCCGACCGGGCCCGACGCGTCGCCGTCGCAGGCACGATGCGCCGGGTGCTCGCGCGTCAGCGCACCGCGTGGGAGGCCGGCGAGCACACCGAGTTCGCGCGGCTCGACGCCGAGCTGCACCAGGCGATCGTCGCCGCGGGCGGCAACGACCTGCTCGGCACCTTCTACCTCGGGCTCCAGGAGCGGCAGGAGCGCATGACCCAGGGCTCGCTGCAGGTCGTGCCCGACGTCGGCACCACGATCCTCGACCAGCACGCCGAGCTCGCCGACGACCTCGAGCGCGGCGACCTCGAAGCCTTCGGCGGCCACCTGCGCGCACACTTCGCCACGGCGTTCGGGGAGCCCCGATGAGCGCCGCCGAGGCGGGGTCGGAGCCGGGGCGCCCGGCCCGGGCAGCGGGGTCGGCATGGCGGCTCGTGGCACCGGCGATGTTCGCCGTCGCCTGGGCCGGCAACGAGTTCACGCCGCTCCTCGTGCTCTACAAGCGGCTCAACGGCTACGGCACCGGGACCGTGGACGTGCTGCTCGGCGCGTACGTGCTGGGGATCGTCCCGGCGCTGCTCCTCGGCGGCCCGCTGTCCGACCGCTACGGCAGGCGACCGCTCTTCCTGCCCGCGCCGTTCCTCGCGATGGCAGGCTCGCTGGTGCTGGCGTTCGGGCACTCGCAGGTCGGGCTCCTGTTCGCCGGACGGGTGCTGTGCGGCGTCGCGCTCGGGCTCACCATGGCGGTGGGGACGAGCTGGGTCGTCGAGCTGTCGAGGCGCGAGCCGGGCGCCGACGCAGGGGCCGGGGCGCGCCGGGCGTCCCTCAGCCTGACCGCGGGATTCGCGCTCGGCGCCGGCGTCGCGGCCGCGCTCGCGCAGTGGGGTCCGTGGCCGCGGTCGACGCCGTTCCTCGTCAACGTCGCCGTCACCGCCGGGCCTGCCGTGCTCGCGCTGCGTGCGCCCGAGACCCGGGCCGCCGTGCGCTCGTCGGCCCGGCTCGTGGACGACCTGCGCGTACCGTCCGCACTGCACCGCCGGTTCGTGCGCGTCGTCGTGCCCATGGGGCCCTGGGTGTTCGGGTGCGCCGCCAGCGCGTACGCCGTCGTGCCCACCGTGACGACGGCGCTCGCGACCGGGTGGGACGTCGCCTACTCGGGGCTGCTGTGCCTCGTCGGGCTCGGGTGCGGGGCCGTCGTGCAGTCGCTGGCCAGGCCGATCGTGGCCCGGGGGAGCGGCAGGGCGATCGGCGCGGGGCTCGTGCTCGTCGCCACCGGCATGGTGCTCGCCGCGTGGACCGTCGCGCGGCCGCACCTCGCGCTCGCCGTCCTGACCGCGGTCGTGCTCGGCTGCGCCTACGGTCTGCTGCTCGTGGCAGGGCTCACCGAGGTGCAGCGGATCGCCGGTCCCGACGACCTCGCGGGCCTCACGGCCGTGTACTACACGCTCACGTACGTGGGGTTCTTCGTCCCCGTGGTCCTCGCGGTGCTCGCCGTGCACGTGTCGTACGCGGCGTTGTTCGCCGCCGGGGTCGTCGTCGCGGGCGTGTGCCTCGCCGTCGTCGCGACGGGCCGGGCCCGTCCGGCCCGCTGACGGGGTTCCGTCGGCCGGCGGCGAAACAACGGGTCGAATCGTTGTGAGAGGTGCAACAATGACAACCATCCCTCTCACGCCCGGGCGGCGCGCCGACGCGCACCCCTGCGGCCGTCGTCTGCGGAGTCCACCCCGAGCACCCGGAAGGTGACCCACTCCTGATGCCCTCCAGCGCCGCCGCCCACCCCGACGGTCCCCGCCCGACACCAGCCTCCGACGACACCCGGCGCCCCACCGACGACCAGGCCCGCGCGGCCCGGGGCGCCTCGCTGTCCACCGTCGCGTCGATGCGGCGCCTCGTCCCGTACATCCGGCCCGTCCTGCCCCGCATCCTCGCGGGCGTGCTGTGCGCGCTCGGCGCCAGCCTGGCAGCGCTCGCCGTGCCGCGCGTCCTCCAGTGGCTCGTCAACGGACCCCTCACCGCCGGCCTCGCGACGCACGACGAGTCCGGCCTGTGGTGGGGCGTCGTGCTCGTCCTGGTCCTCGGCGTCGCCGAGGCCGGCCTCATCGCCGCCCGGCGTGCGCTCATCCTCATCCCGGGCACGAACATCGAGGCCCGGCTGCGCACCGAGCTCTTCACCCACCTGCAGGACCTCCCTGTCGCGTTCCACGACCGGTGGCCCGGCGGCCAGCTCCTGTCCCGGTCCATGTCCGACCTCGGCCTGCTGCGCCGCTGGATCGCGTTCGGCATGCTCACGCTCGTCGTGTCGAGCGTGACGATCGTCGTCGGGATCGGGATCCTCGTCGCCACGGGGGGCGTGCTCGGCCTCATCTACCTGGCCGGCGCGATCCCCATGACCGTCATGGCCTTCACGTTCTCCCGGCGGTTCCGGGCCGTGTCCCGCAAGTCGCAGGACCAGGCCGGCGACCTCGCGACGGCGGTCGAGGAGTCCGTCCACGGCATCCGCGTCCTCAAGGCGTTCGGCCGCGGCCGCGACGCCCTCAGCTCGTTCGCCCGGCAGGCCGACGAGCTGCGCGGCACCGAGCTCGACAAGGCCAAGATCCAGTCCGGCCTCCAGGCCTGGCTGACCGCCGTGCCCGAGCTCACGCTCGGCGTCTCGCTCGTCGTGGGCGTCTGGATGGTGTCCGAGGGTCGCATCACCGTCGGCGCGCTCGTCGCGTTCTTCGCCACCGCCGCCGTCGTGAACTCGCCCGTGATCGACCTCGGCATGGTGCTGTCGATGACCCTCAACGCGCGCACCGCCGTCGACCGCTACTTCGACGTCATGACCACGCCGAACACGCTGCCCGACCCGGCCGCGCCCCGCGAGGTCACGGACCCGCACGGCGAGCTCGCGTTCACCGGTGTGCACTTCCGCTACGGCGACGCGCCCGCCGAGGGACCGGGCAGCACCGACGTGCTCGACGGCGTCGACCTCGTCCTGCCGCCCGGCAAGACCGTCGCGCTCGTCGGGCTCACCGGCTCCGGCAAGTCGACGCTCGCCATGCTCGTCCCGCGCCTGTACGAGGTCACCGGAGGTTCGGTGAGCATCGACGGCGTGGACGTGCGCGACATGACGCGCGAGCACCTGCGCTCGCTCGTCGGCGTCGCGTTCGAGGACGCGACCCTGTTCTCCGCGTCCGTCCGCGACAACGTCCTGCTCGGCGCGCCCGACGACGCCCGCACCGACGCCGACCTCGCGCGCGCCCTCGACGTCGCCCAGGCCGGGTTCACGTACGAGCTCCCCCAGGGCACCTCGACCACGATCGGCGAGGAGGGCATGAGCCTGTCCGGCGGCCAGCGGCAACGCATCGCCCTGGCGCGCGCCATCGCCGCCCGGCCCCGCGTGCTGGTCCTCGACGACCCGCTCTCCGCGCTCGACGTCGACACCGAGGCCGCCATCCAGGCCCGCCTCGCCGACGAGCTCGAGGAGATCACGACGCTGATCGTCGCCCACCGGCCGTCGACCGTGGCGCTCGCGGACCTCGTCGCCGTCCTGCAGGACGGGCGGATCACCGCTGTCGGCCCGCACAGCGAGCTCCTCGCGACGAACGAGCACTACCGGTACGTGATCTCCAGCCTCGAGGACGAGTTCACCCCGCCCCCGCCCGACGACGTCGAGGTGGCGCGGCAGGTCGCCCGGGGCGAGGCGCGCGCCGTCGTCGACGAGGCCCTGGACTCCGGGGACGCGACGCCGTCCGGACGGAACGGGGCCACCGCCATCGGAGCGTGGCAGGCGAGCGAGGGGAGCGAGCGATGAGCGCCACCAGGGCAGCTCCCGGGCCCGCGGGAACGACCGGCACCGAGGACGAGGACGAGACCCGCCTCAGCCGCGTCCAGTCCAGGGCCGTGCGGCAGCGCTCGCTGCGCCTGCTGGTCGACCTCATGCGACCGCACCGGAAGGGCCTGTGGGTCGCGGGCATCCTCGTCGTCCTGTCGACGGTCGCGCAGGTCGCAGGGCCGGCGCTGATCGCGGCCGCGATCGACACCACGCTCGCGCGGCTGCGCGACCACGGGGAGTGGGGGCCGCTGCTCATGGTGGGCGGCCTCTACGTGGTCGCGGCCGCCGTCGCGGGGCTGTCGATCGCGGGGTACGTCCGGACGGCCGCACGCGTCTCGCAGGGCATCCTGCTCGACCTGCGCCAGCGGGTGTTTCGGCAGACCCAGCGCCTCAGCCTCGAGTTCCACGAGTCGTACACCTCGGGCCGCATCATCTCTCGCCAGACCTCCGACCTGGAGTCGCTGCGCGACCTGCTCGACTCGGGCCTGACGAGCATCGTCTCCGGGCTGCTCATGATGCTGTTCACCGGGATCTCGCTGTTCCTGCTCGACTGGCGGACGGGACTCGTGCTCGTGGCCGCCCTCGTCCCCGCGTTCCTGCTCACCCGCTGGTTCCAGGCGCGCTCGCAGATCTACTACCGCGAGTCGCGCACCGCGTCGGCCCGGGTGATCGTGAACTTCGTCGAGACCATGACCGGCATCCGCGCGGTCCAGGCCTTCCGCCGGGAGCGGGCCAACGACGTCACCTACGGCGGGTTCGCCGAGGAGTACCGGGCCGCGAACGCGCGGGCCATGGGCCTCAACGGCGTCTACTCGCCCGGCCTCGTGCTGATCGGGAACATCACGGTGGCGGTCGCGCTGCTCGTGGGCGGGCTGCGCGTGTTCCACGGCGACCTCGACGTCGGCGTGCTCGTCGCCGTGCTGCTGTACGTGAAGCGGTTCTTCGGGCCGATCCAGGAGATCGGCATGTTCTACAACTCGTTCCAGTCCGCGTCGGCCGCCCTCGAGAAGATCTCGGGGCTGCTCGCGGAGGAGCCGACGGTCGTCGAGCCGGCGCGCCCCGTGCCGCTCGAGCACGCGCGCGGGCACGTCCAGCTCCGCGGCGTCGAGTTCGCGTACGTCCAGGGCCGTCCGGTGCTGCCGCGGACGGACCTCGACGTCCCCGCCGGACAGACGGTCGCGCTCGTCGGCGCGACGGGCGCCGGGAAGTCGACGCTCGCGAAGCTGCTGTCCCGGTTCTACGACGTCACCGCCGGCTCCCTCGAGCTCGACGGCGTGGACGTGCGCGACCTGTCGGGCAGGGACCTGCGCCGCGCGGTCGTCATGGTCACGCAGGAGGCGTACCTGTTCAGCGGGTCGGTGCGCGACAACATCGCCATGGGCAAGCCGGGCGCGAGCCTCGAGGAGGTGCAGGCGGCGGCGCGGGCTGTCGGTGCGCACGAGTTCATCGAGCAGCTCCCGCTGGGCTACGACACGGACGTCAACAAGCGCGGCGGTCGCGTGTCCGCCGGGCAGCGGCAGCTGCTGTCGTTCGCGCGGGCGTTCCTGGCCGACCCTGCGGTGCTGATCCTCGACGAGGCGACGAGCTCGCTCGACATCCCGGGCGAGCGGCTCGTGCAGCGCGGGCTCCAGACGCTCCTCGCCGACCGGACCGCGCTGATCATCGCGCACCGGCTGTCGACCGTCGCGATCGCGGACCGCGTGCTCGTAATGGAGCAGGGCGTCGTCGTCGAGGACGGCACACCCGCCGAGCTCATCGGCGGCGAGGGACGGTTCGCGGCCCTGCACGCGGCGTGGCGGGACTCGCTCGTCTGATGCCCCGCCCGCCCAAGCACGACGGCGCCCCCGGTTGCGGGCCTGACGTGCGCCGATAGGTTCGGTGCGGAGGTGGCCCATGGACCTGGACGTCGCCGGCGTCGAACAGCTCGTCTCGACCGGTGCGCTGCCCGAGGCGGCCCGCGTCGACGAGCTCGTCGCGAGCGCGCACGAGCGCAACCGGTGGGTGGCCGACGGCGTGGTCGCCGACTACATCCCGGCCCTCGCCGCGGCCGACCCCGAGGCGTTCGGGGTCTGCGTGGCCGACGTCGGCGGCTCGGTCCACGCGGCCGGCGACGTCGACGTCGAGTTCTCGATCCAGTCCATCTCGAAGGCGTTCGTGTACGCGCTCGTCTGCGAGGTCGTCGGGCACCGCGAGGCGCTCGCGCGCGTCGGTGTGAACAACACCGGGCTGTCGTTCAACTCGGTCGTCGCGATCGAGCTGAACGACGGCCATCCCATGAACCCCATGGTCAACGCGGGCGCCATCGCGACGACGGGCCTCGTCCCCGGCGACGACGACGCCGACCGCTGGGCGTTCGTCGCCGACGGGCTCGCGGCGTTCGCCGGGCGCGAGCTCCGCGTCGACGAGGAGGTCTACGCCTCGGAGGCGGCGACCAACGAGCGCAACCAGGCGATCGCCCGGCTGCTCGCGAGCTACGGACGCCTCGACGCGGACCCCGGACGCACCGTCGACCTGTACACGCGCCAGTGCTCGGTCCTCGTGACGACCCGCGACCTCGCGGTCATGGCGGCGACCCTCGCCGACGGGGGCGTGAACCCGGTGACCGGGCGGCGCGTCGTGTCGGCGGGCGTGGCCCGCGACACGCTCGCGGTCCTCGCCTCGACCGGCCTGTACGAGCGGTCCGGCGAGTGGCTCTACGAGATCGGGCTGCCCGGGAAGTCGGGCGTCTCCGGCGGCCTCGTCACCGTCGCACCCGGCAAGGGCGGGATCGCGACCTGGTCGCCCCCGCTCGACGACGCGGGCAACAGCGTCCGCGGGCAGCGTGCCACCGCGTATCTCTCCCGGGCGCTCGGGCTCAACGTCTTCGCGTCCGCGAGCTACCGCATGTCCGACCCCCGACCGTTGGAGGCAAGCTCGTGAGCAGCACCGGGACGACGTCCGACCCGGGAACGACGGCGACGGCACGCGCCTCGTGGACTCCCATGATCGGCCTCTTCCTCGCGCAGGTCCTCATGTCGTTCAACGTGGCCGCGCTGCCCGTGTCGCTCGGCGGGATGGTCGACGACTTCGGGGTCCCGCCGACCGACGTCAGCACGGCGATCGTGATGTACGGGCTCGTGGTCGCCGCGCTCGTGATGGTGGGCGCCCGGCTGGGTCAGCGCGTGGGCTGGGTGCTGCTCTTCCGGATCATGGTGGCGTGCTTCGGCGTCGCCGAGATCATGATGGTGCTCGCGCCGTCCGTCGGGTGGGTCATCGCGGCGCAGGCCGTCGCCGGCGCGTGCGCCGCGATCATCGTCCCCTCGCTCGTCGCCCTCATTGCCGAGAACTACCACGGCGCCCAGCAGGCCACGGCCGTCGGCTCGCTCGGGTCCGCCCGCGCGATCTCCGGCGTGAGCGCGTTCCTCATCGGCGGCGCGCTGGGGACCCTCGTCGGGTGGCGCCCGGTGTTCGTGATCCTCGTCGTCATCGCGGCCGCCGTCTTCGCGCTGAGCTTCCTGCTGCGCTCGGAGGCGGGGAACCCCGAGGTGAGGATCGACGTCGTCGCCGCCGTCCTCATCGGCCTCGCGGTCCTGTCCCTGACGATGGGCTTCAACAACCTCAACGGCTGGGGCGTCGTCTCGGCCAGCAAGGACGCCCCGTTCGACCTGGCGGGCCTGTCGCCCGCTCCCGTGCTCGTGGTGGTCGGGATCGTCCTCGGTCAGGCGTTCTTCTGGTGGACCAGGCGCCGCACGCGTGCCGGCAAGGCGCCGTTGGTCGACCTGTCCGTGCTGCGGTCCTCGCGGGAGCGGGCCGCCGTGTACGCGATGTTCGTCGTCGTCGCGCTCGAGGCCGCGCTCAACTTCACCGTCCCGTTGTACATCCAGATCGTCCAGGGGCGGTCGCCCTTCGACACGTCCATCGCGATGATGCCGTTCAACCTCACCGTGTTCGTCGTCGCCACGCTCGTCGTGCGGTTCTATGGGCGGTTCAGCCCGCGCGTCATCGGGGTGTCCGGGTTCGTCCTCACGACCGTCGCGCTGATCTGGCTGGCGACCGTCGTCACGAACAACTGGGAGACGGTCCCGACGATCCTCGGGCTCGTCGTGTTCGGCGTCGGGCAGGGCGCCCTGGTGACGCTCGTGTTCAACGTCCTCGTCACGTCCGCGCCGAAGAGGCTCGCGGGTGACGTCGGCTCGATCCGCGGGACCACCCAGAACCTCGCGTCCGCCGTCGGGACCGCGCTCGCCGGGGCCCTGCTCGTGACGCTCCTGACGGTGGGTGTGGGGCGCGCCGTCGTCGACCACCCGCAGCTCCCGTCCGAGCTCGTGTCGCAGGTCGACCTCGACAACACGAACTTCGTGAGCAACGACGCGCTGCGCACGACGCTCGAGCGCACCACCGCCACGCCGGTCCAGGTCGAGGCGGCCGTCAAGGTCAACGAGGACGCGCGCCTGGGCGCCCTCCAGCTCGGGCTCGCGATCCTCGCGGGCGTGAGCGCGCTCGCGATCGTGCCTGCGAGCCGCCTGCCCGGCTACCGCCCCGGCGAGATCCCGGATCCGAGCGAGCCCGAGCCCACGTCAGACTGACCCCACGGCGGCCGGCCCGGCGGGGATCGCGACGTGCGCCGCCGCGTCGGTCAGCCGCGGGCGAAGGCGAGGCTCTCCGCGACCACGGAGAGCACGTCGGCGAGCTCCGCCTCGTCGCGGGGGCCGTAGACCATGAACTCGGTGTCGAACTCCGCGTACTGGTGCGGCTCGGCCCACCCGAGCTCGACGAGCGCAGCGCCTCGCTCGGCGGGCAGGGTCAGGTGCACGCTGGTGTCGTCGACGCCGTGCAGGTGGACGGGCTCGAGGCGCATCCCCGGAGCGAGCGAGGTCTCGGGAGCGCGCTCCTCGCGACGGTCCGCCAGGAACACCGCGCGCGACGACGACGGCGAGACCTGCGAGTGCCCTTCGACGACGTCGTCGAGCGCGAACACGCGTGCCACCAGCTCGCCCCACAGGGCAGGGGTCGCGCGCTGGTCGAGCTGGCGGTGAGGGCCGTCGTCGGACGTGCGCGGCCGGTCGCCGGGACGTGGGCGGGTCAGCATCTGCTCAGGCCTCGGCCGCGACGGGCTCCTCGCCGACCTTGGGCTCGGCCTCGACGGCGGCGTCGCCCAGCGGCTTCGCGAGCTGGGGGACGATCTCGCCGAGCCGGGGCTCCCAGGCCGCTGAGCGGTCGGCGAAGCACTGCCGGAGCAGCTTGACCATGATCGGCGCGGCCGTCGAGGCGCCCGGGGAAGCTCCCAGCAGGCCGGCGATCGACCCGTCGCCGGCGGCGACGAGCTCGGTGCCCATCTGCAGGATGCCGTGCCCGTTCTCGTCCTTCTTCATGACCTGGACGCGCTGGCCGGCGGTGATGAGCTCCCAGTCGCCGGGCCTCGCCGTCGGCATGAAGGTGAGGAGCTCCTCGAACTTCTTGTCGCGCGACGCGGCGAGCTGCCCGACGAGGTACTGGACGAGGTCGAAGTTGTCCTTCGCGACGCCGAGCATCGGCCCGACGTTCCCGGGGCGCACGGACCCGGGCAGGTCGAACCAGGAGCCCTTCTTGAGGAACTTCGGGCTGAACCCGGCGTACGGGCCGAACATGAGGTACGACTTCCCGTCGACGACGCGCGTGTCGAGGTGCGGGACGGACATCGGGGGAGCGCCGACGTCCGCCTTGCCGTAGACCTTCGCGCGGTGCGCGGCGACGATCTCCGGGTTGGAGGTGCGCAGGAACTCGCCGGAGATGGGGAACCCGCCGAAGCCCTTGATCTCCGGGATCCCGGACTTCTGGAGGAGGTGCAGCGCGCCGCCGCCGGCGCCGACGAAGACGAACTTCGCGTCGACGGTGTGCGTGCGGACCTTCGCGTTCCAGGACCGGTCCTTCATGGTGAGGCGCCAGCCGTCGCCGCGCCGGGCGAGGTTCGTGACCTCGTGCTGCAGCTCGACGTCCGCCCCGTTGTCCTGGAGGAAGGCGACGAGGTGGCGGGTGAGCGCGCCGAAGTCGACGTCGGTGCCCCAGTCGGCCCGGGTGGCGGCGATCGGCTCGGACGCGTCGCGCCCCTCGATGAGCTTCGGTGCCCACGACTCGATCACGGAGGGGTCGGTCGTGAACTCCATGCCCGCGAACCGGTGGTTGGTGCGCAGCGCCTCGACGCGTCGGCGCAGGTAGTCGACGTTCTTCTCGCCGCGCACGAACGTCATGTGCGGGGTGTTGGACAGGAACGTCGACAGCGGCGGGATGAGGCCGGCGTCGGCGAGGTGGCTCCAGAACTGGTGCGAGAGCTCGTACTGCTCGTTGATCGAGATCGCCTTGGCGATGTCGATCGTGCCGTCCGCCTTCTCGGGCGTGTAGTTCAGCTCGCAGAGCGCCGCGTGCCCGGTCCCCGCGTTGTTCCACGGGTTGGAGGACTCCTGGGCGACGTCGTCCAGACGCTCGTACAGAGCGATGGTCCACGACGGTTCGAGGAGCTTGAGGAACGCCCCGAGGGTGGCGGACATGATCCCGCCACCGACGAGCGCGACGTCGACGCTGGTTACTCGAGGCACCTGGCGATTGTAGGCCCGGCCTTTCGGGGGTCCCGCTCGCTAGGGTGGCGATGTGAGCGAGTCGACAACGGACCTGACGTCCGTGGCCCAGGACTACCTCAAGGTGATCTGGACGGCGCAGGAGTGGAGCGCGGACCCGGTCACCACCAAGCTCGTGGCCGACCGGATGGGCGTCGGCGCGTCGACGGTCTCGGAGACCGTGCGTCGGCTCGGGTCGCAGGGCCTCGTGGAGCACGCGCGCTACGGGTCGATCGAGCTGACGTCCGAGGGGCGGCGGCACGCGCTCGCGATGGTCCGGCGGCACCGCCTCATCGAGACGTTCCTCGTGGAGACCCTCGGGTACGGCTGGGACGAGGTGCACGACGAGGCGGAGGTCCTCGAGCACGCGGTCTCGGACGGGCTGGTCGAGCGGATCGACTCGTTGCTGGGCCATCCGGAGCGGGACCCGCACGGCGACCCGATCCCGCGTGTCGACGGGACGGTGCCGCGCCCCGGCGCGGTGAACCTGCCCGAGCTCGCGGCCGGCGACCACGGGCGCGTCGCCCGCATCTCGGACGCCGACCCGGACGTCCTGCGCTACCTCGACGAGCTGGGGATCCGGCTCGACACGGAGCTGCGCGTGGTCGGGCGCCGGACGTACGCGGGGGTCCTCGAGGTGACCCTCCCGGGCGCACCGCCGAGCACTGCCCCGCCGATCCTGCAGCTCGGGCTCCCGGCAGCGGAGGCGATCTGGGTGCTGCCCGTCGAGCGGGACGACGCCGCGCGGTAGATCCCGGTAGGCTTCCACCACCGCACCACACTCGTCCCTGGTCACCGCCGACCATTCCTCGAATCGTTTCGACCTCGGTCGACCGGGCTCCGGAGACAGCGATGACCGCCACCACCTCGACCACCGAGGCACCCACGACGACGCCGCGCGCCGCCATGCTCGCGCTCCTCGCGCTCGCCGTCGGGGGCTTCACCATCGGGACCACCGAGTTCGCGTCGATGGGCCTCGTGCCCGACATCGCGTCCGACCTCGACGTCTCCATCCCCGCGACCGGGCACGTCATCACCGCCTACGCGCTCGGCGTCGTCGTCGGGGCGCCGCTGCTCACCGCGCTCGCCGCCCGCCTGCCGCGCAAGGCCCTCCTGATCTGGCTCATGACCGGCTACACCGTCGCGAACCTCGCCTCGGCATTCGCCCCGGGGCTCGACGGACTCCTCGCGGCGCGGTTCGTCGCGGGCCTGCCGCACGGTGCGTTCTTCGGGGTGGGGGCGGTCGTCGGGACCGCCGTCGTCGGGCCCGAGCGGCGCGGACGCGCCGTCGCCACGATGATGGCCGGCCTCACGATCGCCAACGTCGTCGGGGTGCCGCTGTCGACGTTCGTCGGGCAGCAGCTCGGGTGGCGGCTCGCGTTCGTCGTGGTCGGGGGGCTCGGCGCGCTCACCCTGCTGGGGCTCGCGCGGTTCGTCCCGCACGTCGACGCGGTTCCGGGTGCGAGCGTGCGCGGCGAGCTCGGCGCCCTGCGCAACGGCAAGCTGTGGATCACCGTGCTCGCCGCCGCCGTCGGGTTCGGCGGTCTCTTCGCCGTGTACACCTACGTCGCGCCGACCGTCACGACGGTGACCGGCCTGTCGGAGGACCTGGTGCCCGTCGTGCTCGCGGTCTTCGGCACCGGGATGACCGTGGGCACGCTGTTCGGCGGCCGGCTCGTGGACCGCAACGTCTTTCGCACCGTCGTGTGGGGCTTCGCCGCGACCGCCGTCGCCCTCGCGGTCCTCGCGCTCGTGCTGCACTGGCCGGTCGGAGCGTTCGTCGGGCTGTTCCTGCTCGCGGCGACCTCCCAGGTGCTCGGCGTCGCCATGCAGACGCGCCTCATGGACCTGTCGCCCACGGCGCCGTCGTTGGGGGCCGCGCTCGCACACTCCGCGCTCAACGTCGGCAACGCCGACGGCGCGTTCGTGGGCGGCCTCGTGATCTCCGCCGGGTGGGGCTATCGGGCCCCGGCGTGGGCCGGCGTCCTGCTCACGGTCGCGGGGCTCGCGATCGTCCTGGTCGCCGGTCGGACGCCCGCGGGTCGGCCGCCGGCGGGAAAGCCGGCCGAGCCCGTGGTCGCCGCCGCGGGCTGACGTGTGGCGTCGGCCACGAACCGCGACACCTCCCAGGCTGAGCCGGTAGCGTGTGCCGCGTCTCCGTCCGGGAGGCGTGACCAGCGTGGACGTCCGGCCGAGCCGGTCGCCGGAGCATCGAGGGAGCAGCGGTGAGCCAGGCCCCGAACGTCAGTGCCGAACCCGACGACGTGGACGTCGACGACGACCTCGTGTACGAGCGTCCGCTGATCCCGCACCCGCTCAAGGACCGCACGCTCGGCTGGATCCTCACCGTCTTCGGTGGCATCGCGTTCCTCGCCGCGGGGATGCTGACCATCGACGACTGGAAGCTGGCGCAGAACCCCGACTACCGCCCGTCGTGCTCGATCAACGTCTTCGTGACGTGCAGCGCGGCGATGCAGTCGTGGCAGGGCAAGCTCTACGGCTTCCCGAACCCGTTCCTCGGCATCGTGGCGTTCGCGATCGTCATCACGGTCGGCGTCATCATGCTCACCGGCTTCCGGCCGCCGCGCTGGTTCCGGCTCACGCTGCTCGCCGCCACCACGATCGGCCTCGGGCACGTGTTCTTCTTCGTCTGGACGACGATCTACCGGCTCGGGAAGATCTGCCCCTACTGCAGCGTCGTGTGGCTCTGCATGATCCCGATCTTCTGGTACCAGCTCGTGCACGCGGTCCAGGAGCGCGCGATCCCGCTGCCCGAGCGGTGGCGCGGCGCGATCGTGCGGAACCGGACCATCGGGACCGTCGTCCTCTACGTGGCCCTCCTGCTGTGGGTCTTCATCGGCCTGCGCGAGCCGATCATCCAGACGTACTTCTGACCGGCAGCGATGCCGGTGGACGGCCCGCCGGGGCTGCTCGTGACCGCCGGTAAACTCGGGGTGTGACGTCTCCTGCCTCTCAGCCTGGTTCCTCGGTGCCCGCCCAGCCTGCGCCCGGATCCGACGAGCTTCCGTTCCGCTACACCCCGCAGCTCGCGGAGCGCATCGAGCTCGCCTGGCAGGACGAGTGGGCGCAGCGCGGCACGTTCTGGGCCGCGAACCCGCAGGGCGCGCTGACCGACGGCGAGGACCGCCACGCGGCGCCCGGCGCCCAGCCGTTCTTCCTCATGGACATGTTCCCGTACCCCTCGGGCGCGGGCCTGCACGTCGGCCACCCGCTCGGGTACATCGCGACGGACGTCGTCGGGCGGTACCGGCGGATGCGCGGCGACAACGTGCTGCACGCGCTCGGCTACGACGCGTTCGGCCTGCCCGCCGAGCAGTACGCCGTGCAGACGGGGCAGCACCCGCGCACCACGACCGAGGCCAACATGGCCACGATGAAGCGCCAGCTCCGCCGGCTGGGGCTCGCGCACGACGAGCGCCGGTCGTTCGCGACCATCGACCCGGGCTACGTGCGCTGGACGCAGTGGATCTTCCTGCAGATCTTCAGCTCGTGGTACGACCCGGACGCCGAGCGCCCGGGCGGCGGTCGCGGTGCGGCCCGGCCCATCACGGAGCTCGTCGAGTCGTTCGAGTCGGGTGCCCGCCCGACGCCGGACGGCCGGCCCTGGGCCGACCTCACCCCCGCGGAACGCGAGGACGTGCTCGGGGAGTACCGCCTCGCCTACGTGTCCGAGGCGCCCGTGAACTGGTGCCCGGGTCTCGGCACGGTCCTCGCGAACGAGGAGGTCACGAGCGACGGACGTTCCGAGCGCGGCAACTTCCCGGTGTTCCAGCGCAGCCTGCGCCAGTGGAACATGCGGATCACGGCCTACGCGGATCGCCTGGCCGACGACCTCGACCTGATCGACTGGCCCGAGAAGGTCAAGTCGATGCAGCGGAACTGGATCGGCCGGTCCGAGGGTGCCCGCGTGACGTTCGCGGTCGGCGGGGTCGGGGACGCGAACGCGCGCGAGGTCGAGGTCTTCACCACGCGCCCGGACACGCTGTTCGGCGCCACGTTCATGGTCGTCGCGCCGGAGCACCCGCTGCTCGACGAGGTCCCCGCGGCCTGGCCGGACGGCACCAAGGACCTGTGGACCGGTGGCCACGACACCCCGGGGGCCGCCGTGTCCGCGTACCGGAGCCTGGCGGCGAGCAAGACGGCCGTCGAGCGTCAGGCCGACGCGCGCAGCAAGTCCGGCGTGTTCACGGGCCACCTCGCGACCAACCCGGTGAACGGCGAGCTCGTCCCGGTCTTCACCGCCGACTACGTCCTGATGGGTTACGGGACGGGCGCGATCATGGCCGTCCCGGGCGGCGACCAGCGCGACTTCGACTTCGCCCGGGCGTACGACCTGCCTGTCGTGTTCACGGTCGCGCCCGACGGCGGCTTCGCCGACGGCTTCGAGGAGGCCCCCGACGCCGCGTACACGGGCGACGGCCTCGTGCAGCGATCGTCCGCGACGACCACCGCCGGCGACGAGCTCTCGCTCGACGGACTGACCGTGCCCGAGGCCAAGGCGCGCATCACCGCCTGGCTCGAGGCGAACGGCGTCGGGCAGGGGACCGTCACCTACCGCCTGCGCGACTGGCTGTTCAGCCGTCAGCGCTACTGGGGCGAGCCGTTCCCCATCGTCTACGGCGAGGACGGCGCGCCCGTCGCGCTGCCCGACTCGCTGCTGCCCGTCGAGCTCCCGGACGTGCCGGACTACGCCCCGCGGACGTTCGCGCCCGACGACGTCACGTCGGCGCCCGAGCCGCCGCTCGGCCGCAACGAGGAGTGGGTCAACGTCACGCTCGACCTGGGCGACGGGCCGAAGACCTACCGCCGCGAGACCAACACCATGCCCAACTGGGCGGGCTCGTGCTGGTACTACCTGCGTTACCTCGACCCGGCCGACCAGGCCGAGGCCGTGTCGCCCGAGCTCGAGAAGTACTGGCTCGGCCCGGGACACCGACAGAGCGCCGGCGGCTCGACCGACAGAGCGGGCGGCGTCGACCTCTACGTGGGCGGCGTCGAGCACGCGGTGCTGCACCTGCTGTACGCGCGGTTCTGGCACAAGGTCCTGTTCGACCTGGGGCACGTGAGCGCCCTCGAGCCGTTCCACACGCTGTTCAACCAGGGCTACATCCAGGCGTACGCGTACACCGACGCGCGCGGCCAGTACGTGCCGGCCGCCGAGGTCGAGGAGCACACCGAGGGCACCGGCGAGACCGCTCGAACCGTGTTCACGTGGCACGGCGAGCCCGTGAACCGCGAGTACGGGAAGATGGGCAAGTCGCTCAAGAACGTCGTCACGCCGGACGAGATGTACGAGCAGTACGGGGCCGACACGTTCCGCGTGTACGAGATGTCCATGGGCCCGCTCGACATGTCGCGGCCGTGGGAGACGCGTGCCGTGGTCGGGTCGCAGCGCTTCCTGCAGCGGCTGTGGCGCAACGTGGTCGACGAGGCCACGGGCGACGTCGTCGTGGTGGAGGCCGAGCCGGACGCGATCGGCGCGGAGACGCTGCGCCTCGTACACCGCACCATCGCCGACGTCACGGTCGAGATGGAGCACATGCGCCCCAACACGGCGATCGCGAAGCTCATCACGCTGAACAACCACCTCACCGGCCTGGACCGCGTGCCGCGTGCCGCCGTCGAGCCGCTCGTCCTCATGACGGCGCCGGTCGCGCCGCACATCGCCGAGGAGCTCTGGAAGCGGCTGGGTCACGACACGTCGCTGGCGCACGAGCCGTTCCCCGAGGCGGACCCGGCGTACCTGGTCGAGGAGACCGTGACGTGCGTCGTCCAGGTCCAGGGCAAGGTCCGGGCCCGGCTCGAGGTGCCGCCGTCGATCGCCGAGGACGCGCTGCGCGAGCTCGCGCTCGCCGACGAGAACGTGCAGAAGCACCTCGACGGCCGCGGGGTCCGCACGGTGATCGTGCGCGCGCCGAAGCTCGTCAACGTCGTCCCGGCCTGACGCCGGGTCGTCGGAGCCGTTGCCACCCGTGCCCGGGGGGACCGTGCGCCTCGACGCCGCCCTGGCGCGCAGCCGGGGCGCGTTCGGCACGCCCGCGCTCGCGCTGCTGCACCGCAAGGAGGGGCCGCTCGTCGTCGCGCTGCTGTCGCTGATCTTCAGCCCGGGTCGCGCCACCGTGCCCACCGAGCAGATGCACGTGGAGGTCGAGGACCTGCTCGCCGAGGCACGCTCGGCGGGTCACGAGGACGTCCCGGCCGACGCGGCACGCGCGCTGTGCTCGCGGTGGGTGCGCGACCGGTGGCTGGTGCGTGCGCTCGACGACGGCGGCGTCGAGCAGTACCGGGTCAGCTCGCACGCCGCGGAGGCGCTGGCGTTCGTCGACCGGACCCAGGGCGCCCGGGCGCTCGTCAGCGAGTCACGCATCCGCACGCTCCTCGTCGCGCTCGAGGGGCTCGCTCGCGACGCGCGCCCCGACCGCGAGTCGCAGCAGCGTGCGCTGCGCGAGCAGATCGCGCGGACGCGCGACGAGCTCGCGACGGCGGAGGCCGAGCTGCGGCGTCTCGAGGGCGGCGGGCCCGTGGTCGAGACGCCGGAGGACCGGCTGCTCGAGCAGTTCGACAACGTGGCCGCTCTGGTGCGCGAGCTCCCCGCGGACTTCGCGCGGGTCGCCGAGTCGATCGCCGAGCTGCAGCGCAGCATCGTGACCGGCCTGCGCCAGGACGACCGCCCTACCGGCGAGGTGCTCGGGAGCTACCTCGACGCGTCGGACACGCTCATGCAGCGCACACCCGAGGGGCGCGCGTTCGCGGGCGCGATGGAGCTGCTGCGCGACCCCCGGCTCCTCGGCCAGCTCGACGAGCGGGTGCGCGCCGTCCTGGCGCACCCGTTCGCCGACACGGTGCCCGTGGAACGGCGCGAGGCCGTACGCACCCTGCACGCCCGCCTGCTCGCGGCCGTCGACGCGGTCCTCGACGCGCAGACGCGCGCGTCGAGGACCATCACGCAGCAGCTCACCGTGCACAACCCGCTCCGCGACCGCGAGCTCGACGGCGCCCTGCGCGAGGCGACCGCGGCGATGGCGGACTGGTTCGGCTCGACGGGGCGAGCCGCCCGGGTGGAGCCGCTGCGCTGGCTGGAGCGGGCCCGGCTCGGGCGCTTCCGTGCGCAGCTCCACGACCTGCGGCCCGACACGCCGCCGGACGCGCTCGCCGGCCTCGACGACGAGCCGGACGAGCTCGACGGCGCCGCCGAGCTGCTCGGCGGGCTGCTCGGCATGGGCGGCCCGCGCTACGCGGAGACGGTCGCGCATCTGGCCCGCGTCGTGCGGGAGCGCGGGGACGTGACGGTCGACGAGGTGTTCGCCGCCGGGCCGCCCGAGCTGCGCCGGCCCGTCGAGCTGCTCGGCTACCTCGAGCTCGCGGCGCCCGGTGCGCTCGACGCCCTCCTCGAGGACGGCGACGTCCCGGCCGTCCGGCTCCGGCGCGTCGTGACGGAGCGGGCCGACGGCAGCACCCGCACGATCGTCGTCCCGGCCGTGCCGGTCGCGCTGCCGGAGGATGGCGCCGCCCAGGACCCTGACGAGATGGAGACGCCCGCATGACCGAGGTCGCACCGCCGTCCGGCCCGTTCGTCGACCCCACCGACATCGAGGACGACGTCCCCGCGCTGTTCGCGGGGGACACGGGCGTGCTGCCCTACGACGCGCGCCGCGCTCTCGCGCTCGTGCTGCAACGGCGCTACCTGTCGGCGGCCGGGCATCCGGCGGAGTGGAAGGCGCTGCTGGCTCACCAGAACGTCCTCGCGTCCCGCTGCCACGACATGTTCGTCGAGCTCGTCGTCGACCGCGACTACGAGATCGCGTACAAGCGGCAGGTCCGCGAGCCCGGCCTGAACGTGCCCGTGCTGCTCAAGGACGAGCCGTACAAGCGGGTGGAGACCCTGCTGATGCTGTTCGTGCGCAACCGGTTCCGGCAGGAGCAGGGCGCGGGCGAGCGGGCCGCGCACGTCGACGCGGAGGAGCTCGTGGACTACGCGCTCGGCTTCCTGCCCGCGGGCGAGACCAACCTGGCCGCGCGCCGCCGGGAGATCGACAACGCGATCGGTGCGCTCGTGCGCGAGCACGTGCTCGACGAGGTCGCCGACGGACGCTACCGGGTGCAGCCCGTCGTCGAGGTCCTGCTGCCCGTCGAGCGGCTGCGGGCGCTGACGACGTGGTTGCGCGGGGGCGGCGACGCGGCCACCGACGGGTCTCGCGGTGCGGACGACGCCGCGGACGACGTCGACGACGCCGTCGACGAGGACGAGGAGGTCTCGGCATGACCCTCACGAGCACCGAGACGGCGCAGGACGCGCCGCGCATGCAGCAGTCGCTGTTCGGGCTGATCCCGACGGCGTCGGACGGACGGCAGTGGACGGCCACGTCCATGCAGCTCGTCAACTGGGGCGGCTACCACGGTCACCACGAGGTGCGGTTCGCAGGCACGACGACGCTGCTCACCGGGGCGTCCGGCTCGGGCAAGTCGACCCTCCTGGACGCGTACATCGCGCTCATGATGAGCCACACGACGCCGTTCAACGGTGCCTCGAACACCGCGACGAGCGGACGTGCGCGCGGCCAGGAGCAGCGCAACGTCGTCTCGTACGCGCGCGGGAAGCTCGACGAGCAGCGCGCCGCCGGCGCTGCGGCCGCGAAGGACCGCGTGCTGCGCGGCGAGACCTCCGACACGTGGTCGGCCATCGCGATGACCTGGACCTCCCAGTCGAAGGAGCGCTTCACGGCGCTGCGCGCCTGGTACGTGCCGCGCACCGCGCAGCGCACGGACGAGACCGTGGCGGTGCGCGCCGTCGTCGAGCGCGAGCTGGACCTGCGCGACCTCGAGCCGCTCGTCGCGCAGCGGTTCGCGAGATCCGGGCTCACCGCGGCCGGGCTCACGGCCTTCGACACGGACAAGGCGTTCGCGGCCCGCCTGCACGCCGCGCTCGGCATCGGGGCCGCGGGCGAGGGCGAGAAGGCGATGCAGCTCCTGGGCCGCATCCAGGCCGGCCAGCAGATCACGACCGTCGACTCGCTGTACAAGGCGATGGTGCTCGAGGAGCCCGAGACCATCCGCGTGGCGGAGCGCGCCGTCGACCACTTCGACGAGCTGAGCGAGGTCCGCGCCGAGATGGACACCGCGCAGCGTCAGGTGGACGTGCTGCGACCCATGCTCGAGCACCGGGCTGCGATCGACGCCGCCGCAGCCTCGCGTCGCGTCGTCGACGCGCTCGGCCTCGAGCCGTCCGACGACGCGCCGACGCCCTTCACGGCCTGGCGCGACCGCACCCAGCTCGACCTGCTGCGTGCCGCCGAGGCGGAGAACCGCGTCCAGCACAAGGCCGCGGCCGAGCGGGTCGCCGTCGCCGCGCAGCGGATCGACGCGGCCGACGTCGAGCTCGAACGCGTGCGCGCCGACCAGCGCCGCAACGGCGGCGACGCGATCGAGGCCGCGGAGCGCGAGGTGCGGGCCGCCGAGCAGCGGGTCGCCGAGGCGCGCCGTGCGCGCGCGGAGCTCGAGACCCACCTGGCACCCCTCGAACGGCAGGTCGGGTCGCGGCGGGACCTCGATGCGCTGCACGCGGACGCGCGGGCCTACCGGGAGGAACGGGACCGCCACACGGACGCCTTGTCCGAGGCCGTCGTCGAGGCCAGCGCCCGGGAGAAGGACGCGGGCCGCACCATCGCCGAGCTGGAGCGGGAGCAGGCGTCGCTCCGCGCGCGTCGGGGCAACGTGCCCCGTGAGCTGCACGAGGCACGGGAAGCGTGGGCACGGGCCGCGGGCCTGCGCACCGAGGACCTCCCCTTCGTGGGCGAGCTCCTCGAGGTGCGCGGCGAGTACGAGCCGTGGCGTGAGGCGGCGGGGCTCGCGCTCGGCGGGTTCGCCGTCACCGTCCTGGTCGACGAGGACCGGCTGACCGCGTTCCGCGCTGCGATCGACGCCGTCCCGACGTCCGTGCGCGTCCACTACGAAGGGGTTCGCACAGGCCTGCCGCTCCACGAGGAGCAGGACCGCTCGCTGCTGCCCGGTCGGCTCGAGATCAAGGCGGGGCCGTTCGGGGGGTGGCTCGCGGGCCGGCTCGCCGAGCGGTTCGCCTACGTGTGCGTGGACGACCCCTCCGAGCTGGCGCGACACCCCCGTGCTCTCACCCGTACCGGCCAGACGGCGGAGGGACGCCGGGGCGCGCACGGTGGTCAGGGCCGCCCGTCGGTGCTCGGCTTCAGCAACCACCGCCGCCTCGAACGTCTCGGCGAGCAGCTCGAAGCGGCGCAGGACGAGCTCCGGCTGGCTGCGGAGGCGCTCGCCGGCGCCAAGCTCCGGCTGAAGGCGGAAGCCGACCACTTCGTCGCGTACAGCCAGGCGCTACGAGTCGGCTGGGAGGACGTCGACGTCGCCGGCGCGGAGAAGCGTCTCGCCGAGCGGCGCGAGCTCCTCGAGGCCCTCGTCGCCGGCTCGGACGTGCTCCGCGCGCTCAAGGCCGAGGAGACCGAGCTGCGGTCTCGGCTCGACGAGCTGCACCGGGAGCGCGCGGCCGCTCAGAACCGCGTCACCGAGCTCGGTGAGGCATGGGCGCAGCTCAGCGACCAGGTGGACCAGGTCGCGGACGCGGTCGAGCGCGCGGACGCCGAAGGGGTCGAGCTCACGGGCGAGCAGGCGCGGCGCCTGTCCGCGCTGATGGTCCAGGTCGGCTGGTCGGGCGGGGCGGGCGCCGAGGGTCGCGGGCTCGGTGACCTGCTCGTGGCCGTCGCCGCCGTCGCGCGCGAGCTCCACCACGAGCAGGAGAGCGCCGCCGAGGCCGAGCGCGCGGGCCGCGCAGCCCTCGCGGCGATCTTCGAGCGGTTCGAGGACGCGTGGCCCGACCCGAACCGGAGCGCCGACCCCGACGGCGCGTACGCGGACTTCCTCCGCGTCTACGAGGAGCTCGAGTACCAGCAGCTCTACCGGCTGCGCGAGAAGTGGTCGGCCCACCTGCGGCAGATGTCCGGGGACCAGCTGACGCGGCTCAACAACGGCATCGCGCAGGCGGCCGCGGAGATCCGCGACCGGATGGAGCCCGTGAACGCGATCCTCGCCACCCTGCCGTTCCGCGACGACGAGCACCGGCTGCGGATCACGGCGACCCCGGTCGAGGGACAGGACGTCACGTCGTTCCGGCGTCTCCTGCGCGAGCTCGCGACCGCCCCCGCCGGCGACGTCCCGATCGCCGAGCACGAGCGCCGCTACGCGCGGATGGCCCGGCTGATCGACCGGATCCGGCCCGACAGCCCGGAACGGCGCCGGCTCGTGGACGTGCGCGACCACGTCCGGATCAGCGCCGAGTGCGTGGACCTGGCGGGCAACCACGTGAGCGTCTACGACCACATCGCCGGCAAGTCCGGCGGCGAGTCCCAGGAGCTCGTCGCGTTCATCGTCGGCGCGGCGCTGCGGTACCAGCTCGGCGACGCGGGCGCCGCCAGGCCCCGCTACGCGCCGGTCTTCCTCGACGAGGCGTTCATCAAGGCCGACGCCCGGTTCGCCGGGCGCGCGGTCGGGGCGTGGCGGGGCCTCGGCTTCCAGCTCGTCGTGGGCGCGCCGCTGGACAAGGTGAGCGCCCTCGAGCCCCACGCCGACGTCGTCCTGCAGGCGATCAAGGACGCGGGCGGGAGGTCCCGCCTCGTGACGCTCGTGGGGGAGTGAAGCGCTCGAGCACGCTGGGTCCCCGACCGAGGCCTCCGCAGGTGAGCGCCCCTCGAGCACGCTAACGTGGCCGAAGGCGCGCGGAAGGAGCAGGGGTGGCCGACGACCGGTACCGCGTGCTCGTCGTCGAGGACGACCCGGACGCCGCCGCGTTCACGCGCATCGCGCTCGAGCGTTACGGCGACATGGACGTGGTCGTCGTCGATCGCGCGGGCGCCGTGCTCGAAGAGCTCGCGGCGGGGCCGTTCGACCTCCTCGTCAGCGACATCGAGCTCCCGGGGCGTTCCGGGCTGGAGATCCTGCCCGAGGCGCACGTCCTCGCGCCCGGCCTGCCCGTCATGGTCGTGACCGCGCACGGCAGCGTCGCCTACGCCGTGGACGCGCTGCGCCGCGACGTCGACGAGTTCCTCGTCAAGCCCGTGACGGCGAGCCGCCTCGTCGAGCGGGCGAACGAGCTGGCCCGAGCGGGGCGAGAACGCAGGAAGGGGCGCTCGCCGACGCGGGTGCTCGCGGTCGGTGCGCACCCGGACGACGTCGAGATCGGTGCCGGCGGGATCCTCGCCGCTCACGCGGCCGCGGGGGACGAGCTCGTGATCCTCACGCTGTCGGGCGGTGGCGTCGGCGGCGAGGCCGAGGTGCGCCACGCGGAGGCGCTCGCCGCAGCCGCGGTCGTGGGCGCGCGACTGGTCCATCTCGACTTCCCGGACACCCGTCTGGACCCTGCAGCCGGCGTGATCACCGCCATCGAGGGCGTGGTGACGGAGGTCGCCCCGGACCGCATCTACACGCACGGGCCCCACGACAGGCACCAGGACCATCGCGCCGTGCACGAGGCCGTGCAGGTGGCGGCGCGACGAGTGCCGAGCCTGTGGTGCTTCCAGAGTCCCTCGTCGACGGTGGACTTCGCCCCCAACCGGTTCGTCGACGTGACCGGTTTCGTCGAGACCAAGCTCCGCATGCTCGACGCGTACGGGTCGCAGTCGCACCGGGACTACATGGAACCGGAGCTCGTGCGCGCGACAGCCCGGTACTGGTCTCGCTTCACGACCGCGCATGCCGTCGAGCCCCTCGAGACGGTACGGGCGAGCGAGACGCTGGGCGCGGTGCCCCCGGCAGAGCCGTCGACCGAGGCGATGATGGACACGCCGCGGGCGAAGCCGTGAGCACACCGAGCTGGTTGGACGTGCTCGAGGCGCGCGCGGCGCGCTGGTTCGAACCCGACGCCGTCGGCTTCCGGCAGGCGCCCTTCACGATCGGCTTCGCCGTGGTGCTCGTCACCGTCGTCGTGGACCCGGCGCCGTCCCGTCCTGTGCTGCTGGCCGTCTCCGCGGTCCTGGTCGCCGGTGTTCAGCTCGTCGGCAGCCTCGGCCCGTGGCAGCGGTGGCCTCGGAGCCGTCAGGACGCGCTCGCGCTCACCCAGATGGCGGCGCTCGTGGTCCTGGAGCTCGGCTCGGGGGAGGTCACGAGCTTCTTCAACGTGCTGCTCTTCCTCCCGGTCGTCGGCCTTGCGCTGCAGCCCGGCGCACGCGGGCTCGTCCTCGCCGTCGTCGGGGTCCTCGTCGTGTCGTTCGTGCCGGTCCTCGTCCACGTCGCGCGGCCGGAGGCCGCCCCGCCGACGACGCGTGCGATCGTCGTGGTGCTGATCGGCACCTTCGTCGCGATCGGGTCGTACGGCATCACCGAACGGTTGCGCGAACGCACCGAGGCGCTCGCCGCGGCGAGGGATGAGCTGGCCGTCATGGCGGAGCGCCTCCGAGGCTCGCGTGACCTCATGCAGAGCATGGTTGCGGCTGCCACGGAGCAGGCGGTGATCGGCACCGACCGTGACGGGAAGGTCGTCGCGTGCAGCCCCGGCGCCGGCACCGTCCTCGGACGGGAGGTCGCCGAGATCATGGAGGCGGACGTCGTCGACCTGTTCGACGCGGACCAGCTGCGGGAACGACGCCGCGAGCTGGGGCTGCCCGACGACGCGACGTCGCGCGAGCGCGCCATCATGGGGGTCGCCGTCGACGGGAAGAGCGAGCGCCGGGAATGGACCTTCACGCTCCCCGACGGGACGGCGCGACAGGTCGAGCTCGTCATCACTCCGCGACCCGCGCTCGACGTGGCCAACGGCGAGGGCGGGTACCTGATCGTCGGTACCGACGTGACCGAGGAGCGCCGGGCCCAGCGGCTCCAGGACGAGTTCGTCGGCCTGGTCAGCCACGAGCTGCGTACACCGCTGTCGTCGATCCTCGGCTACGTCGACCTGCTCCGCCTGGACGCGGACGGTCTGTCGGACGAGCAGCTCGGGTACGTCGACGTCGTCGACCGCAACGCGCACCGCCTGCTGCGGCTCGTCAACGATCTCCTGCTGGGAGTCCAGGTCGCGGCGGGGACCTTCGAGCTCGCGGCGGAACGGACCGACGCGTCCGAGGTCGTGCGTCGCTCGGTCGCGAACCTCGCGCCGACGGCGGACGCGGCCGGCGTGGACGTCACCGTCGACGTCCCGGAGCGGATGCCGTTCGTGTCCGATCCCGAGCGGCTGGGCCAGGTCGTGGAGAACATCCTCGCGAACGCCGTCAAGTTCACGCCTCGAGGCGGGCAGGTGCGGGTCTCGCTGCGACGCGGTGCGGACGTCACGGTCCTTCCGCCCGAGGGCTCGGACCCGCCCGGGCCCGACGACGCGTGGCTGAGCGTCGCCGACGACGGCCCCGGCATGACCCGCGACGAGGTGCGCCACGTCTCCGAGCGGTTCTTCCGTGCCCGGAGCGCGCAGCGCAAGCGCGTCAGCGGGCTGGGGCTCGGGCTGCCCATCGTGGCGACGATCGTGGAGGCGCACGGCGGCTACGTCGACATCGACAGCACCCCCGGAGCGGGAACGACCGTCGTGGTGGACCTGCGTCCCCTCGCTCCAGCTCGCGGGACGCCGCCCGGGAGGGCGAGCTAGGGGGCCGGGCTCGCCGACGCCGTCTCGCCCCACACGGACGACAGCACGTCCCAGTGCGCGTCGGTCATGAGCGCGTAGGGAGTGACGTTCACGTCGGTGACCCCGCTGGTGGCCGCGCCGCGCACCGCGACGTCCAGCACGCCCGGGGCTATCGGGGCTTGCGTGCTGTCGCTCGAGGAACCGGACCACAGTCCCACCGAGACGATGAACCGGGACATGTCGTAACCGGCGTCCGCCAGCGAACGGGTGAGGCCGGCCACCGACGCCGCTGGGCGGACGGGCCGGCCGACGTAGGCCCACAGCTGGAGCCTGAGGTCGCGGACCCCCGCGAGCAGTGCTCGATAGTCCTGGCCGTTGTACGGCTTCCCGGCGGCCGGGTCGTCCCAGTCGACGCGGACGTCGAGCGTGAGACCGATCTGCCGGCCCGCACCGTCGCGCACGGCGTCGAGCGCGGCACGCGTCCGCTGCAGGAGGTGCGTCATGACGGTGTTGCGCCAGCGGCTGATCGACGGGTCCGTGGTGTCGATGCTGCCGTCGGCGGCGCGTGGCCAGTCGGTCGCACCGGTCAGTCGGCGGTAGAGGGCGAGGTCGTCGGGCCCGTACGTGTAGCTGGAGAAGAAGAGCTCGGTGAGCTCGATCGTGCTCGGGTCGTAGCGCTGGCCGAGCGCGGTCACGTAGGCGACGAGCCGGTCGCCGACGGGACCGTCGTAGAGCGCGGACGCCGAGGCGATGTGCGTCGACCGGCGGCCCTGCGGGTCGACTCCTGCGATCGACGGGTCGGCCTTGATCCACGCAGGCACGAACGCGTCGACGATGAGGCTGATCGCACGGTGCGTGCCGTCCGGAGCGTGGACGAGGTGCGAGGACGCGACGGCCAGGTGGTCGGTTCCCGGTTCGGCCGCGGCGTCGGGGTGCGCCGACCAGTCGAACGCGGTGAACTCGACCCGGCCCGCGTTGAGGTTGACGGCGTTGGCCCCCGCCTGGTCCAGGTGGCGGTCGACGGCGTCCCAGTCGGTGCGTGGGTCGGTCACGACGTCGAAGTCGACGCTGACGGAGCGAACCTCGTCGTGGGGCGTCGGAGGGCGCAGCGACGGCGCCGACGGCGACGCGTCCGTCGTCGGACCACCCGACCAGGGCCGAGCGAGCAGCACCGCGAGCCCGACGAGGACCACGAGCACTCCTGTCACGGCGACGAGCGTGGTGGTTCCGCGCCGTCGTGCGGGTCCACCAGACCCTCCACCGACACCGTGCCCGTCCGCTCCAGCTTGTTCCACCGGTTCTCCGCCCCCCGGAGCTCGAGTCGTACCGCGTCCAGCACCACCAACGACATCATCGCCGAGTACACGGGCCACAGCGGCAAGGTCCACAGGAGCCGCAGGTCACGTGGCGCACGGTCGAGCGCGACGGCCAGCACCAGCAGCGCGACGGAGAGCGGCAGACCGAGGAAGACGACCCACGCCCACCACGAGGCCGGGAGCCACCCGTCGCCGTCGACAGCGACCAGCGCTACGAGCAGGACGAGGAACAGGACCTGGACGAACGGGACCACGAGCTGGGTCAGGGTCGACCAGAGGAGGTACGCCCCGAACGCGCCGTAGCGCGGGTTCCCGATCATCCCGCGGTGCAGGTCGGTGGCCTGGACGAGGCCGCGCGCCCACCGTACGCGCTGCCGCCACAGGCCGCGGAGGGTGGAGGGCGACTCGGCGTGGACGAGAGCGCGTGGCGCGAACGTGACCCGGTACCCGGCCTCGTACACGCGCCAGGTCAGCTCGAGGTCCTCGCCGAGGGTGTCGGTGCGCAGCGGTCCGGTCGCTTCCAGCACCTCGCGGCGAAAGGCCCCGATGTTCCCCGAGACGACGGGCAGGCACCGCAGGACGTCCATGGCCCGGCGCATGAGCCCGGTCCCCACGTGGCTGATCAGGGCGAGGAGCTTGGTCTGGAGGTGGTCGAGGTTGACGGGCCGGTCGTTGCCGCACACGGCGCCGACCCGCTCGTCCCGGAACCCTCGCAGGAGCTCGGCGACCGTGTCGGGGCTGAACAGACCGTCGGCGTCGACGAGCAGCAGCACCTCGCCCCGGGCGGCCGCGATCCCCGTGTTGAGCGCGGCCCCTTTGCCGGCGTTGTCCTGGCGCAGCGCCGTCACCTGCGGGTGTCGAGCGGCGAGCCGCTGCATGCGTGCGTACGTGTCGTCGCTCGAGCCGTCGTCCACGCACACCACGTCGAGGTGCGGGTACGTGGTGCGCAGGATCGCGCGCACGCAGTTCTCGATCACCACGGCCTCGTCGTACGCGGGGACCACGACGGTCACCGCGGGTGGACGGTCGAAGCAGCCCAGGCGGCCGGGACGCCGTCTGAGGTCCCGGCGCTCCCGCGCGTCGAACACGAGGGCGAACGGCGTCATGACGAGGCGCACCAGCCCGACGACCAGCAGCATGGCGCCGAAGACGACGGCGAGCGAGGTCAGGATCGCCATAGGGGATCAGGCCGGCCACTCGTCGAGGACGCGGTCGAGGAGCTCGGGTGCATGGGCCGACAGGGCTCCGAACCGCCCGTTGACCTCGAGGACGAACGGCCGTCCGCTCTCGTCCAGGCGGACGTCCATGTCGACCGGCCCGACGAGGTCGAGTGCCTCGACGGCTGCGACGGCGAGCGCGGCGACCTCCGGCTGTGCGCCGTCGGGGACGCGTTCGGCTGCGGCGGCGTTGCCGACGCGCCCCTCCTTGAGGACGGTCTTGGCGAGCACCACGACCGTCGACGTGCCCGTGACGGGGGAGCGGTAGACCTGCGGGGCGTACTCGGGCCCACCCACGAAGGCCTGAACGAGCCAGGACGCGTCGGTGGCGCCCCAGTCGAGGTCGGCGGCCCGCTCGACGACGGTGACACCGCGACCGCCGCGGGAGACGCGAGGCTTGACGACGGCGGTGCCGCCGGTGAGCGCCAGGGCCGCCTCGGTGTCCGGAAGGTCCGACGCGGCAGCGTATGCGGGGACGGCCACGCCTGCCCTCTCGAGCGTCCACATCGTGAGGAGCTTGTCCGCAGCGAGGGCTGACGCACGGGCCCCGGCGACGACGACGCGCGCTCCGGCGCTGCCGGCGCCCGCCAGGAGCTCCGCGAGGGCCGCGACCTGCGGCAGCTCGTCCTGGACGGTGGGGACCACGAGGTCGGGTCGCGCCTCGCGGACAGCGGCGAGCATCGAGGGCGCGTACGCGGCCTCGGCCGCCGCCGCGACCGTGGCGGTGCGGGTGAAGGAGCCCGAGGGGAGCGCGGCGAGGTCCACCCCGACGGTGGTGTAGGGATGCCCGCCACGGTCGTGACGGTCGGCGAGCTGACGCCCGAGGGAGGCGCCCGCGGGTCCGCCGGCACCGGTCACGAGGACGGTGGTCATGTCCTCGAGTCTGGCATCGGCGGGGGCCGTCCGCCTGTGGCCGCGAGCCCTCGGCCTCGTCAGACGCGGACGCGGGGACGCGCCGCGGGCCGGCGTCGGCGGACGCGGTGCAGGCGCAGCACCCGCGCGTGCACGGTCTCGTGCCGCTCGGTCTCGGTCTCCGCCTCGAGGGCGAGCCCCGGCTGCGGAAGCGCGGCGTCGGCGACGAGCGACGTCGCACTCCTCGCCTCGCGCACCGGCTCGGCGCCGGGGAGCGTCGCCGCCGTGCGGGCGAGCCGCCCGAGCGCGCGGTGGCACACGACGTACGCGGGCACGAGCAGCAGCACGGAGCCGATCCAGGCGAGCGGGTTGCTCCAGACGATCCCCGCGTACCCGAACGCGCCGCCGAGCACGAGGGCGGCGCCCACCCGCATGACCAGCTCCAGGAGGCCGGAGAGCGTCGGCACGAGCGTCCGTCCGAGGCCCTGGAGCGCACCGCGCAGCACGAAGAGCACGCCGAGGGCCGCGTAGAGGGCGCCGTTGACACGCAGGAAGTGCGCGGCCATCGAGGTGACCTCGGTCTCGCCCGACCCGACGAACAGCCCGACGAGGTCGCTGCCGAACGCCACGAGGATCGCGCCGAGCGCGACGGAGCCCACGACGGCGACGCCCGCGGACTGCACGACGCCGGAACGGACCCGGTCGGGTCGTCCGGCGCCGTGGTTCTGGGCGGCGTACGTGGACACGGCCAGCCCGAGGGAGCCGAGGAGCGCGACGGCGAGCGAGTCGACGCGAGCCGCGGCCGTGTACGCCGCGACGGCGGTCGACCCGAGTTCGTTGAGCTTGAGCTGCACCGTGAGAGTTCCGATCGCGATGATCGACGCCTGCAGGCCCATGGGGACGCCGAGGCGCAGGTGGCGGCCGAGGTCCGTGAGGTCGCGCAGCGCGCCACGCAGGTCGGCGCGCCCGATCTGGAGCAGCGGGACGCGGCGGCGCACGTGGACCACGCAGAGCAGCACCGAGACGGCCTGGGACGTGATCGTCGCGAGCGCGGCGCCGCCGACACCCAGCCCGGCGAAGCCCACGAGCGCGACGACGAGCGCGCCGTTGAGCCCGCAGCTCACGACGAGGAAGACGAGCGGGGTGCGTGAGTCGCCGATGGCCCGGATGATCGCCGCGAGGTAGTTGAAGAACATGGTCGCGGCGGCGCCGGAGAAGCTCACGACCGCGAAGGTGGTCGCGTCGTCGATGAGGTCGACCGGGGTGCGCAGGAGCTCGAGCGCGGGACGGGCGAGCGCGACGGCCCCGACGGTGATGACGAGGCTCGACGCGGCGGTGAGGATCGTCCCCGCCGCGACCGAGCGCCGGACGGCCGCGTGGTCGCCCGCGCCGAACGCCTGCGCCGTCGGGATCGCGAAGCCCGAGGTCATGCCCCACGCGAAGCCGAGGAGGAGGAACAGGAGGCTCCCGGTCGAGCCGACGGCGGCGAGCGCGTCGACGCCGAGGTGGCGGCCGACGACGAACGCGTCGGTCACCTGGTAGAGCTGCTGTACGACGTTGCCGACGAACAGCGGGATCGCGAAGACGAGGACGACGCGCCACGGGCGGCCGGACGTGAGGGCGTGAGCCATGGAAGGACGGAGCTCCTGGGGCAGGGCAGGGGCCGACGGCGCGACTCAGGGTGGCGGGGTCGGCGGGAGAAGTGGGGGAAGGTCGCGCGGCGACCGGCGTGGCCGGTTGGCGCAGGCATCATCGTATCGTTTCGATCCGCGGCCGTCGAGCCGTTTCTGCGCACGTCGCGTGAGGATCTCCCGGACGGCCCGTCAGCGTCGGCGCGTGCCGAACACGCTGCGTGTGATCTCGCGCCCGAGCGTCGTCGCCATCGAGCCGAGGAGCTTGTCGAGCGGGCTCTGCGCCGTCGACCGGCGTGCCCCGCCGGAGCCCGACACCGACCCCGTGCGCGCCTTCGCGGCGTCGCGCTCGAGCTTCGCCTGCATCTTCGCGAGGTCGTCGGCCTGCTTCTTGGCCTGCTTGGCGGCCTCCTTGTCGGCGGCCGCCCGCTCCTTCGCCGCCGCCTCGGCCGCAGCGGCCTGCTCGGCCGCCGCCTGCTGGGCGATCACCCGTTGCGCGAGCAGCTCGTAGGCGGATTCGTTGTCGACCGCGGTGCCGTACTGCGCCTGCAGCGGCGACGCGGCGACGATCCCGGCGAGCGTCGCGTCGGGCGCCGGGTCCATCGACGACTGCGGCGCGCGGACCCGCGTCCACGCGACCGGCGCGGGCGCGCCCTTCTCGGTGAGCACCGTCACGACGGCCTCGCCGGTGCCGAGGGACTGCAGGAGCTGTTCCAGGTCGTACGGGGAGGTGGGGAACGTCCGGGCGGCCGCGCGCAGGGCGGTGGCGTCGTCGGGGGTGAAGGCCCGCAGCGCGTGCTGGACGCGGTTGCCGAGCTGCGCGAGGACGTCCGCGGGTACGTCCTTGGGGCTCTGGGTGATGAAGAAGACCCCGACCCCCTTGGACCGCACGAGCCGCACCGTCTGCACGACCTGCTCGAGGAACGCCTTCGACGCCCCGTCGAACAGCAGGTGCGCCTCGTCGAAGAAGAACACCAGCTTGGGCTTGTCGGGGTCCCCGACCTCCGGCAGGTCGTGGTAGAGGTCCGCGAGCAGCCACATGAGGAACGTGGAGAACAGGGCCGGCCGGTCCTGGACCGCGGGCAGCTCGAGGCACGAGACCGTCCCGCGGCCGTCGGACGCCGTCCGCAGCAGCGCGGCCGTGTCGAACGCGGGCTCCCCGAAGAAGACGTCCGCGCCCTGCGCCTGCAGCCCCACGATCTCGCGCAGGATGACGCCCGCCGTCGCCGCCGACAGGCCGCCGATGCCCTTGAGCTCGGCCTTGCCGTCGTCGGACGTGAGGTACGCGATGGTCGACTGGAGGTCCTTGAGGTCGAGCAGCGCGAGCCCCTGCGTGTCGGCCCAGTGGAAGATCAGGCCGAGGCTCGACTCCTGGGTGTCGTTCAGCCCGAGCACCTTCGACAGCAGCAGCGGCCCGAAGTCCGTGACCGTCGTCCGCACGGGGACCCCGTTGCCGAGCCCGCCGAGCGAGTAGAACTCGGTCGGGAACGCCGTGGGGGACCAGTCCTGCCCGATCGACGCCGCCCGCTCCGCGACCTTCGGGTTGTCCGCGCCGTCGACCGCCAGCCCCGACAGGTCGCCCTTGACGTCCGCGAGGAACACCGGCACGCCCGCCGCCGACAGCCCCTCCGCCATGCCCTGGAGCGTCTTCGTCTTGCCGGTGCCCGTCGCGCCCGCGACCAGCCCGTGCCGGTTGAGCATCGACAGCGCGAAGCCGACCTGCACGGAGGCGTCCGGCGCCGGGTCCGTCGTGCCGCCGTCGCTCCCGTCCGCGGCGACGAGCAGCGCCCCGAGGGGGAGCGTGCCGCCCTGGTACGCGTACGCCGTGCGGACCTGGTCGCGGTACCCGCCCGAGCCAGGGTCCGGCGGCGGCGCCGCCTTCGCGGTGGGCTGGGTCTTCCCGCCCGACGACGGCGCGTCCGTGGCGTCCTCGGCCTCGCCTTCCGCGTCGCTCGCGGGGGCGTCGGTGGCGGGCACCGCCGGGGGAGCGCCCGAGGACCGTGCGAGCGCGGCGTCGAGAGCGGCCTGCGCCGCTGCTGCCTTCGCCTCGGCCGCCTCCGCCGCGGCCTGAGCCGCCGCGGCGCGCAGAGCAGCGATGTCGTCCCCACCGGGAGCGTCGTCGGCCATGTCTCGCATCCTAGAGTGGAGGCGATGAGCCCGCTCCGTCGCCGTGCACCCGGCCCCGTCCGTGTCGTCACCGACTCCACGGCGTCCCTGCCCGACGCACCCGACCCGGTGCAGGACCTCGTCGACGTCGTGCCTCTCACCGTGGTCGTCGACGGGGTGGCCGCGCGCGAGGGCGAGGACATCACGCCCGACGAGATCGCCGGCGCCCTCGGTTCCGGTGCCCGCGTCACGACGTCCCAGCCGTCGCGGGCCGCGTTCGAGGCCGCGTACGAGCGGGCCGCCGCCGAGGGGGCGTCCGGCGTGGTCTCGATCCACCTGTCCGGGGAGCTGTCGGGCACCGTCCACCAGGCCGCGGCTGCGGCCGCGACCGCGCGGCTCCCGGTCCGCGTCGTCGACTCGCGGTCCGCGGCGATGGCACTGGGCTTCGCGGCGCGCGAGGCCGCGCGAGCAGCGCGCGACGGGGCGTCGGGCGAGGCGGTCGCGCGTCGTGCGATGCGGGTCGCGGGCACCGGGCGGGCCGTCTTCCTGGTGGACTCGCTCGACCACCTGCGTCGCGGGGGCCGGCTCTCGACACCGGCGGCCGCCCTGGGGACCGTCTTCGGCGTCCGCCCGCTCCTGACGCTGCGCGACGGGAAGATCGAGCTCGTCCAGCGGATCCGCACGCGCCGCGCCGCCGTCGAGCGGATGGTCGAGGTCGCGGTCGCGTCCGTCGAGCGGCGCACCGACCCCGCGGTCGCGGTCCACTTCGTCGGCGTGCACGAGCCCGCCTTCGAGCTCGCGCGCGAGCTCGAGGAACGCACGGGCCACCCCGTGCTGGTCTCGCCCGTGAGCGCCGTGCTGGGTGCGCACACCGGGCCGGGGACCCTCGCCGTCGTCGTCTCGGACCTGGCCGAGTCCACCCCGCGCGCCGCGCGCGACAAGGACTGACGCCCGACGCCGGCCCTGTGGACGGGGCCCGTCGTGCACCGGTGGCGTCGTCGCTCGGGCAGGCCGTGGTGCTCGGCGCCTAGCGTCGCCGCGTGCCCCGATCCACACCGCCCGACGCGCGGGACCGTGCGCGTCGCCTCGCCGCACCGCCGCTCGACGACGTCCCGGCCCGAGCCGTCGCCTCACCTGCGGGCGAGCGCGGCGCCACGGTCGTCGAGCGGCCGGCAGTGCCGTGGAGCCCGGTCCTCGCCGCGACGCGAGCGCCGACGCCGCGCGCGCCCGGACCGGACCCGTGGACCGGCGACGCGCCGTCCGAACGGCCCCTCGATCCCGGCGCGGGGGAGTCCGACGCGGGGGAGTCCGACGCAGCGGGGCCCGACGCAGCGGGGGCCGATGCCGCGGACGTCGCGTCGCGGTTCCGTGCGGGGGCGATGGGCGCCGTCGCGTCCGCCTACACGACCGCGCACGGCCATCCCGTCGGCACCGACCTCGACGAGAGCGTCGGGCCGCGCCGGTGGGCCGTGACCGCCCGGGCCGCGGGGCTCGTCCTCGCGGTCGTGCTCGCCGTGGGTGCCGCCGTCGTCACGGTGGCGGTGTCGCGCGGGGCGGGCGCGCCGACGGCGCGGGTGGCCGTCGACGTCCCGGCCCCGCGCGCGTCGGGCGGTGCGGTCCGGCCGAGCGCGACTACCGGGTCCACGGGCGCGTCCGTCGCCACCGCGCCGTCGGGCACGGGCACGTCGGCCGGCGCGACGATCCTCGTCCACGTCGTCGGGGCCGTCCGGCACCCCGGGCTCGTCCACCTCGATACAGGCGCCCGGCTCGAGGACGCGGTCGAGGCTGCCGGGGGCGCGACGTCGTCGGCCCAGCTCGACGCCGTCAACCTCGCCTCCGTCGTCGCGGACGGGCAGCAGGTGCGCATCCCGCGCAAGGGCGAGACTGCCGTGCCCGCGGCCCCGTCCGGGACGAGCGCGGACGGGGCCGCGACGGGTGACGGCGGCGGGTCCTCGAAAGCCGCGTCCGGCACCCCGGTCGACCTCAACACGGCCGACGCGGCCGCCCTCGACGCGCTCCCCGGCATCGGGCCCGTCCTCGCACAGCGCATCGTCGACCACCGGACCCAGAACGGCCCGTTCACCAGCGTCGACCAGCTCGACGAGGTCTCGGGAATCGGGCCCGCGCTCCTGGGACGGCTGCGCGACCTGGTGCGGGTGTGAGCGCGGGCGGCCGTGCGCCCGTCGACCTCCGCCTCGCTCCCGCCGCCCTCGCGACCTGGCTCGTGTGCTGGTGGGCCGTCGCCGCGGGGACGCACGCGGTCGTGCTCGCGGCCCTCGTCGTGCCCGTCGTCGGGGCCGTCGCCGTCGTCGGGCTGGCCCGCGTGCCCCCGCTCCTCCCGGCCCGCCGGGGCCGGAGGGCGCCACGGGTCCGCCCGGACGCGAGGACGTCGGCCGTGCTCGCGGCGCCCGTCGCGCTCGCCGTCGGTGCCGCCACCGTGGCGCTCGCAGCCTGCGCGGTCCAGCTCGTCGTGCGCGACCGGGCGGACCTCGGCGACCTGGCAGCCTCCGGCCGCGTGGTCACGGTCGAGGCGAGCGTCCGTGACGACCCCGTGCCGCTGCGATCCGCCTGGGGCGAGGACGTGGTGCTCGCGTCGCTCGACGTCACCACCGTCGACGACGGCGCCCGCGCCTGGCAGGCTGCGGCGCCCGTGCTGGTGCGTGGCGACCCCAGCTGGTCGGTCGTCGCGGTCGGCGCGCGCGTCGTGGTGACCGGCCGCCTGCGTCCCGCCGATCCCGGTGAGCGCGAGGTGGCGCAGCTCGTGCCGCTGCGGGCGCCGGAGGTCCAGGCGCCCCCGCACGGACCGGTCGCCGGCGCCGACGCCCTGCGGTCGGCGCTCATGGACGTGACCGACGACCTCTCGCCGCAGGCCCGTGCGCTCGTCCCCGGAGTCGCCGTGGGCGACGTGACGCGGCTGCCCGACGACCTCGACACCGCGATGCGGACGGTAGGCCTCACCCACGTGACCGCGGTCTCGGGCGGGCACTTCGCGATCGTCGTGGCGACGTTGAGCGGCCTGTGCGCGCTGCTCGGCCTGGGCCGGTGGGCCCGGCTCGCGGTGCTCGCGCCGGCGACCGCGGGCTTCGTCCTTCTCGTGCGACCCGACCCGAGCGTCGTGCGGTCGGCCGGCATGTGCGCGGTCGCGCTCGCGGGGACGGCTCTCGGACGCTCGGCACGGGCCGTCCCGGCGCTCGGTGCCTCCGTCCTCGTGCTCCTCGTCGCCGACCCGTGGCTCGCGCGCGCCTTCGGGTTCGTCCTGTCGGTCGCGGCGACCGCCGGCATCGTGCTGCTCGCGAGCCCGCTCGCTCGGCGGCTGTCCGCCTGGCTGCCACGGCACCTCGCGCTCGTCCTCGCGGTCCCGGTCGCGGCGCAGGCGGCCTGCGGGCCGGTGCTCGTGCTGCTGTCTCCGGCGGTGTCGCTGTGGTCCGTGCCGGCGAACCTCGTCGCGGACCCGGCCCTCGCCCCCGCGACGGTGCTGGGTGTGCTCGCGACCCTCCTCGCGCCGGTGTGGCCCGCCGCCGCGCACGTGCTCGCCTGGGCCGCCGGGTGCGCGACGTGGTGGATCGCGCGGGTCGCGACGGTCGCGGCCGGGCTCCCCGGCGCGAGCGTGCCGTGGACCGGCGGCCTCCTCGGGGCCGGGCTCCTCGCCGTCGCGACGGTCGCCGCCGGCGCCGCGCTGTGGAACTGGCGCGTGCTCGCCGACGCCGCGGGGGTGCGCGTGCCCTGGGCGCCCGGAGCGAGGCCGTCGCTCGCTGGGTGGTCGTGGGCGGCGCGTGGCACGCTACGGGCATGCCTGCAGCGACCCGACCGGCCCGCCGCTCCGCCGGAGCACGTTCCGCCCGCGCGGGCCTCAGCGCCGCGGAGCTCGAGCTCGCGCCCGTGATCCTGGTGAGCGGCCCTGAGGGGCTCCTCGCGGAGCGCGCCGTCGAGCGCGCGGTCGCGCTGGCCCGCGAGTCCGCGGGCGCGGAGGGGCTCGAGCGTACCGACGTGGCCGGGCCCACCTACGAGGCGGGGCGGCTCGCGGTCGCGACGAGCCCGTCGCTGTTCGGTGAGCCGCGCGTCGTGGTCGTCGACGACGCGCAGCTCGGCACCGACGCCCTCGTCACCGAGGTGGCCGACTACGTCGCCGCGCCCGAGCCCGACGTGACGCTCGTCGTCGTGCACCGGGGCGGACAGCGGGGCAAGCGCATGCTCGACGCGATCAAGGCGACGGGTGCGCCCGTCGTCGTCTGCGACGCTCTCAAGCGCGACTCCGACAAGGAGGACTTCGTCCGGGCCGAGTTCCGTGCGGCCGGCCGGCGCATCGACGCGGAGGCCGTGCAGGGGCTCGTCGCCGCGCTCGGCAGTGACCTGCGTGAGCTCGCGTCCTCGTGCTCCCAGCTCGTCGCGGACACCACCGGGACCGTCACGACCGCCGTCGTCGACCGGTACTACGGCGGCCGCATGGAGGTCACGGGGTTCCGCGTCGCCGACGCCGCCGCGGCCGGGCGTGCCGCCGACGCCGTGACCCTCCTGCGGCACGCGCTCGCATCAGGGGTGGACCCGGTCGTCGTGGTCGCGGCCCTTGCGCTCAAGCTGCGCCAGCTCGCCAAGGTCGCCGCGACACGCAGCGCCGGCGGACCGCGACCCCAGGAGCTCGGGCTCGCGCCGTGGCAGCTCGAGCGTGCGCGCAAGGAGCTCGTCCGCTGGACGCCCGAGGGCCTCGCGACCGCGATCACGGCCGTCGCTCGGGCCGACGAGGAGGTCAAGGGAGCCGGCCGAGACCCGGTCTACTCCGTCGAGCGCGCCGTGCTCACGGTGGCGCGCGCCACGAGCCGATAAGGGTCCGGCCACCGGCTGAAGGTCGGGGTTAGGATGTTTCGGCAACGAGGACGTGCGCCCGTGGGTCCCCGTCTGCGGTCGTGCGGCGGAACATGGCAGAAAGAAGGGGGCTGCGCATGTCCCAGCTCGGTCGCGACGTGGTGCGCGTCCGTCCGCGGTCCGCACGAGCGCTCGGCCGAGAGGCTCTGCTGGTCGTCGCCGTGTACGCGGTCTACTCGGTCATCCGCAACCTGGCCCCGCAACGCAGCTCGCTCGCCGAGCACAACGCGTGGAACGGGCTCCGCCTCGAAGAAGCCCTCCGGATCGACGTCGAGCACGGGATCAACAACTTCGTCGTCGCCCACCCGTGGATCGCCGTACCAGCCAACTACTTCTACGCGACGCTCTTCCTGCCCGCGGTGATCGGGACCCTCGTGTGGCTCTGGGTCCGCCGGCCGCAGGTCTATTCGCACTACCGCACCGCGCTCGTCGTGATGACCCTCATCGGGCTGATCTGCTTCTGGCTGTACCCGCTCGCGCCGCCGCGCCTCCTGCCAGGCGCCGGGTTCGTCGACACCGTGCCGTACTTCCACACGTGGGGCATGGACTCGAGCGGGCCGAGCAACCAGGGCGTCTCCAACCAGTACGCCGCGATGCCGTCCCTGCACTTCGGCTGGTCGCTGTGGTGCGGCACCACGCTCTGGCGGTGCGCGAGCCGCGTCTGGCAACGGGTCCTCGGGTTTCTCTACCCGTTCCTCACGTTGCTCGTGATCCTGGCGACCGCCAACCACTACGTGCTCGACGCCGCCGCCGGCGCGGTCGCGTTCGTCGCAGCGGACCGGCTCGTCGCCTACGTCGAGCGGCGCCGCGTCAGCGTCCCGGAGGCGCGGCGCGGCTGAGCTCGCCCGCCCCGCGACGTACCCCGCGGGGAGGACTACTTCGCTCGTAGCAGCGCGAACGCCGCACCCCCCGGAGGGGATGCGGCGTTCGGTGTGCGAGCGGCGCCTACCGGCGCTGCGGCTCGCGAGGTGTCAGAGCGCGCCGACGGACTTGGCCAGCGCCGACTTGCGGTTCGCGGCCTGGTTCTTGTGGATGACGCCCTTGGAGACGGCCTTGTCGAGCTTGCGCGACGCGGTCGCGAGCGCGGTCGTCGCCGCGTCCTTGTCGCCGGCGGCGACGGCCTCGCGGACCCGACGCACGTACGTCTTGAGCTCCGACTTCACGGCCTTGTTGCGAAGGCGGGCCTTCTCGTTCGTGCGGATGCGCTTGAGCTGGGACTTGATGTTTGCCACGTGTGGACTCTCTGGTGTGTTTCGCCGGAGGCGAGGGGACAGGTCGTAGAGGGCGACTCCGGTACCGGGACTGGGGTGGGGACCCGTGGTGAGGTTCCGGAGCTGTGCCCGCCGACCTTCGGCCCGGTCCGCACCCGACGATCGTTAGAGGGCGATCGCCCGGCGCGACGCCCGGAACCAGGCGGACACGCAGCCTCAGAGTCTACCAAAGCCTCGCGCAGCCCCGAAACCGCGGAGCACGCAGCTCAGAGCCCCGCGACGACCGCGTCGAACGTGCGACGGTCCATGATCGCGCCCTCACGGCGGACCCGGGCCGGGTCGACCCGCAGGACCCGGTCGAGCCGGACCTCCGACGGTCGCCCCTGGCGGTCCCACGGGCCGGCCCCGATGTCGAGCCAGCGGCGGCCCCAGCGGGCCTCGTCGGCGGCGTCGCGGCTGTGGTCCTTGCTCGTGAGCATCAGCGCGAGCAGCCACCGGCCGTCCCGCCCGACGACGACCACGGGCCGGTCCTTGCCACGGCTCGCGTCCTCCTCGAACGGCACCCAGGTCCACACGATCTCGCCGGGGTCGGCGTCGCCGTCGAGCGAGGGGGAGTACTCGGGGCGGACCACGCCCGTGAAGTCGCCGGGGTAGGCGCCCGGCGCCCCACCACCTCTGGGTGCCGGCGGCGTGCGCGACGGCGCGGTGCGCGCTCCGCTCCCGGAGCGTGGCCGGGACGGGCCGGACGCGAGGGTGCGCGTGAGGCGGCGCAGGAAGTCGGAGACCGGGTTCGTCACGGGAGCCAAGGTAGCCGACGGGCCCCGTCACGTGCGGCGGGCGTCGGTCACCGCGCGGAAACCGTGCCGAGACACGGACGTCACGCGTGCTCGCTACCGTCCGAGCATGACGGACCCCTTCGACGGTTACCCCCGCCAGAGGGCCTGGGACGAGATGGTCGTCCCGGGCGGGGACGTGCGGGAGCCCAACGCCCCGGTGGTCGCTGCGCTGCGCGGCCTCAGCCCGACGGAGGTCGCGACGCGAGCCGAGGCGCTCGCCCGCTCCTACCTCGATCAGGGCGTGACGTTCGACTTCGCGGGCGAGGAACGTCCCTTCCCGCTGGACGTCGTCCCGCGCGTCATCGACGCGGCCGAGTGGGAGACCGTCCGTTCCGGGGTCTCGCAGCGGGTGAGAGCGCTCGAGGCGTTCCTCGACGACGTGTACGGGGACCAGCAGGTCGTCGCCGACGGAGTCGTCCCGCAGTCGCTCATCGTCTCGTCACGGGAGTTCCAGCGGGAGGCGTTCGGGATCCGGCCGCCGAACGGGGTCCGGGCGCACGTCTCCGGCATCGACCTGGTCCGCGACGAGGAGGGGCGCTTCCGGGTCCTGGAGGACAACGTCCGGATCCCGTCCGGCGTGAGCTACGTGATCTCCAACCGGCGCGCGATGGCGCAGTCGTTCCCCGAGCTGTTCGAACGGCTGCAGATCCGGCCCGTCACCGCCTACCCGCGCAAGCTGCTCGAGTCGCTCGTCGCGGCCGCGCCCGACGGCGTGCCCGACCCGACGGTCGTCGTCCTCACCCCCGGCGTCTTCAACTCGGCGTACTTCGAGCACGCCCTGCTCGCGCGCCTCATGGGCGTCGAGCTGGTGGAGGGGCGCGACCTGTTCGTCTCCGCGGGCAGGGTCTGGATGCGGACGACCGAGGGCCGGCGGCGGGTCGACGTGATCTACCGCCGCGTCGACGACGCATGGCTCGACCCCGTGCAGTTCCGCGCCGACTCGATGCTCGGCGTCCCGGGCCTCCTGAACGTCGCGCGCCTCGGCAACGTCACGCTCGCGAACGCGGTGGGCAACGGGGTCGCCGACGACAAGCTGACCTACACCTACGTGCCGGACCTCGTGCGCTACTACCTCGGCGAGGAGCCGGTGCTCGCGAACGTCGACACCTGGCGGCTCGAGGAGCGCGACGCGCTCGCCGAGGTGCTCGACCGGCTGGACGAGCTCGTGGTCAAGCCCGTCGACGGGGCGGGCGGCAAGGGGATCGTCGTCGGGCCGCAGGCGTCGCGCGCGGAGCTCGAGGAGCTCCGCCGCACGGTCGTCGCCGACCCGCGCGGCTGGATCGCCCAGCCCGTGGTCCAGCTGTCGACGTCCCCGACGTTCGTCGACGGCCGCTTCCGTCCCCGGCACATCGACCTGCGGCCCTTCGCGGTCAACGACGGCGAGGACGTATGGGTCCTGCCGGGTGGTCTGACCCGGGTCGCGCTGCCCGAGGGGCAGCTGGTCGTCAACAGCTCGCAGGGCGGCGGGTCCAAGGACACCTGGGTGCTCGAGGACGCCGCCACCGGCAGGCCGAGGCCGCCGCGTGGTGCGCCCGCCGCAGCGACCGAGCTCGTGGTCGGCACGGGCGGCCCGGCGGAGCGCCCCCAGCTCACCGTCGTCGGGACCGCCGGTCGCGGGCACCCGTCGGTCCGGAGCGAACCCGACCCGGGATCGCGCCGCGACCATCCCGGCGACACGCGCCGGGCGCAGGCCGCGCAGCAGCAGCAGGGTGCCCTGCGCCGGGACGAGGAGGTGGGCCTGTGCTGAGCCGCATCGCCGAGTCGCTGTTCTGGATCGGGCGATACGTGGAGCGCGCCGACGACACCGCCCGCATGCTCGACGTGCACATCCAGTCGCTGTCGGAGGACCCGTGGGCGTCCGAGGACCGGGCGCTGCGTGCCCTGCTGGCCGTCATGGACCATCCCGTCCCGGACGACAGCACGCTGGTCACGCGCGCCCTCGTGCTGCAGACGCTCGCGCACGACCGGGCGAACCCGTCCGCGATCGCGGGCGCCGTCGTCGCCGCGCGGGAGAACGCCCGCCGGGCGCGGGAGATCGTGTCCTCCGAGCTGTGGGAGTGCCTCAACACGACCCGCCACCAGGTCACCGGCCCGCTGCGGCTCGCGCGGCCGCACGACTTCTTCGCGTGGGTCCGCGAGCGGGCCGCCGTCGTCACCGGGATCGTCGACGGGTCGACGAGCCGTGACGAGACGTGGACCTTCATGGTCCTCGGGCGCTCCATCGAGCGCGCCGACATGACCGCCCGGTTCGTCCAGACGCAGGCCGAGCTGGGGCCGGCCGGGCCCGGCTGGCACACCCTGCTCCGCTCGACGGGCGCCTACGAGACCTTCCTGCGGACCTTCCGTGGGATCGCCTCCGACGAGCGCGCCGCCGAGTTCCTGCTCCTCGACCGGCTGTTCCCGCGCTCGGTCGTGCACGCGCTCGACCAGGCCGAGGAGTGCCTGCGGTCGCTCGACCCGGGCGCCGACCGGCGTGGCGTGTCCGACGAGGCGCGACGCGAGCTCGCGCGGCTGCGGGCCGCCCTCGAGTACGCCCCGCTCGAGGACACGCTGTCCGCGCTGCCGCGGATCATGAAGGACGTCCAGCTCGGCTGCGCGGCAGCGAGCGACGCGATCCGCTCCCGGTACTTCCCGTCCGGGCTCGCTACGACCTGGGTGGGGGAGGCGCTGTGACCGTCCTGCGCGTGCGTCATCGGACGACGTTCGAGTACGCGGGGCCTGTGACGGCCTCGTACAACGAGGCGAGGCTCACCCCGAGCCGCGGGCCGGGGCAGCGGCTGCTCGACTCGCGCCTGACCATCGAGCCGCACACCTGGACCCACGACTACGTGGACTACTGGGGCACGGCCGTCACGGCGTTCGAGGTCCTGCGCGAGCACGAGCGGCTGGAGATCGTCGCCGCCTCGCGCGTCGAGCTGCCCGACGACGGCCTCGCCGCCCCCGGGGAGGGGAACGCCTGGGAGGTCGTCGCCGGTCCCGCGTTCCGCGACACCATGGCCGCCTACCTCGCGGACTCCGAGACGACGCGGGCGCCGCAGGAGCTCCACGAGCTCGCGCGGGAGGTGTCCGCCGGGGCGGCGACGCCCGACGACGCGGCGCGGGCGGTGGCGCTCGCCGTCCGCGACCGGCTCGAGTACGTGCCGGGCGTCACCACCGTCCACACGACGGCCGACGAGGCGTGGGCCGCAGGCAAGGGCGTGTGCCAGGACATCAGCCACCTCGTCCTGGGTGCGCTCCGCCGGCTCGGGATCCCGGCGCGGTACGTGTCCGGGTATCTGCACCCCCAGCCGGACGCCGCGGTCGGCGAGACGGTCGCCGGCGAGTCGCACGCCTGGGTCGAGTGGTGGGCGGGTGGTTGGCGGCCGTTCGACCCGACGAACCGCACGGACGTGTCCACCGACCACGTCGCGCTGGGACGCGCCCGCGAGTACGGCGACGTCTCACCCCTCAAGGGCGTGTACGCCGGGGAGGGCCGTGGCGAGCTCGACGTGAGGGTGGAGATCACCCGGGTGCGCTGAGCGGGCGCGGCGGCTGCGCCCCGTCTCACGGCACGAGCGTGCGCCCCAGCACCGCCTCCAGGGCCGCCGGGTCGCCGTCGACGTCGAGCGCGCCGTCGTCGGGGGAGACGCGGCCCCACAGCAGGAGGGCGAGAGCCCAGGCGGGACCCTCGACCCGCGCGTCGGCGGCGATGTCGGGCGGGCCGACCCGCCAGGTGGCGACGGGCGGGGCGAGGACGATGGCGTCGGACGGTCCGTGCACGTCCGTCGCGACGAGGTCGACGGCGACGGCGGGCGCGGGCGCGCGGCCCAGCCTGACCTGGCGCGGGTGCATCACCGTGACCACCTCGTCGACCGTGTCGGCCCAGACGGCCGCCCAGATCCCCGCCGTCGCGGACCGCGGTGCCGATCCCGTGGCGAGCCGGAGGTCGACGAGGTGCACGAGGGTCTCGTGGAGCTGGCGGCGGTACCAGAATCCGGCGGGACCGGGTCCGTCGAGCGTGAGCGCGGGCGCGTCGAGCGGCCGCTCCGTGAGCGTGGCCCGCAGGTGCGCGGACGCCCACGCGTACACCTCGACGAGGCGCTCGCGGTCGCGTGGCTCCGACGCGTCGGCGCCCTCGAGGTCCACGCCCAGCGCCATCCCCGCCGCCCACCAGTGGATCCCGGCGAGGTGCAGCGCGAGGTCCGCGACGCGCCACGTGCCGCAGGTCGGGACGGGTGCCTCGGTGTCGGTCCGGCCGAGCAGGTCGAGGAACGACTCCTGTGCTGCGGTGAGCACGCACACCGGGTCGCCGGTCGTGTCTCCTGTCATGGGAGAATGGTGCACCGTGTCCCCCATCCCTTCCCAGGCCGACGCCGCGCGCATCCATCCCGCCGCCACGGCGCCCGAGCTGCTGCGCAACTTCTGCATCATCGCGCACATCGACCACGGCAAGTCGACGCTCGCCGACCGCATGCTCCAGCTCACCGGGGTCGTCGACGAGCGTGCCGCCCGCGCCCAGTACCTCGACCGGATGGACATCGAGCGCGAGCGCGGCATCACCATCAAGTCCCAGGCGGTGCGGATGCCCTGGGCGGCCGCACCGGCGCCCGGTGAGAAGGCCGTCCCGTACGCCCTGAACATGATCGACACGCCCGGGCACGTCGACTTCACGTACGAGGTGTCGCGGTCTCTCGCTGCGTGCGAGGGTGCGGTCCTCCTGGTGGACGCCGCCCAGGGGATCGAGGCGCAGACCCTCGCCAACCTGTACCTGGCGATGGAGAACGACCTGGAGATCATCCCGGTCCTCAACAAGATCGACCTGCCTGCCGCGCAGCCGGAGAAGTACGCCGAGGAGCTCGCCGGCCTGGTCGGGGGCGATCCCGAGGACGTCCTCAAGGTCTCCGGCAAGACGGGCGAGGGCGTCCCCGCGCTCCTCGACCGGATCGTCGAGCTCGTCCCGCCGCCCGTGGGCGACGCCGACGCGCCGGCGCGCGCCATGATCTTCGACTCGGTCTACGACACCTTCCGCGGCGTCGTGACCTACGTGCGCGTCGTCGACGGACGCCTGAACCACCGCGAGCGCATCGTGATGATGTCGACCCGCGCCCACCACGAGCTGCTCGAGATCGGCGTGATCTCGCCCGAGCCGATCCCCACCAAGGGGCTGGGCGTCGGCGAGGTGGGCTACCTCATCACGGGCGTGAAGGACGTGCGCCAGTCGAAGGTCGGCGACACGGTGACCAACGCCGCCAAGCCGGCGTCGGAGGCGCTCGGCGGCTACTCCGACCCCAAGCCCATGGTGTTCTCGGGCCTGTACCCGATCGACGGCTCGGACTACCCGCTGCTGCGCGACGCGCTCGACAAGCTCAAGCTCAACGACGCCGCGCTCGTCTACGAGCCGGAGACGTCGGTGGCGCTCGGGTTCGGGTTCCGCGTCGGGTTCCTCGGGCTGCTGCACCTGGAGATCGTGCGCGAGCGGCTCGAGCGCGAGTTCGACCTCGACCTGATCTCGACCGCACCCAACGTCATCTACTCGGTGACCCTCGAGGACCGCACCGAGGTCACGGTCACGAACCCGAGCGAGTTCCCGGCTGGCAAGATCCGCGAGGTCCGCGAGCCCGTCGTGCGGGCCACGATCCTCACGCCGGCGGAGTTCATCGGCGCCGTCATGGAGCTCTCGCAGTCCCGCCGAGGCGATCTGCTCGGCATGGACTACCTGTCCGAGGACCGCGTCGAGATGCGCTACACCCTCCCGCTCGCCGAGATCGTCTTCGACTTCTTCGACCAGCTCAAGTCGCGCACGCGCGGGTACGCGAGCCTCGACTACGAGCCCACCGACGAGCAGGTGGCCGACCTGGTGAAGGTCGACATCCTGCTCCAGGGCGAGCAGGTCGACGCCTTCAGCGCGATCGTGCACAAGGACAAGGCGTACGCGTACGGCGTGATGATGACGGCGAAGCTCAAGGAGCTGATCCCGCGCCAGCAGTTCGAGGTGCCGATCCAGGCGGCCGTCGGGTCGCGGGTGATCGCGCGCGAGACGATCCGCGCGATGCGCAAGGACGTGCTAGCGAAGTGCTACGGCGGCGACATCACGCGCAAGCGCAAGCTGCTCGAGAAGCAGAAGGAGGGCAAGAAGCGCATGAAGACCATCGGTCGCGTGGATGTGCCCCAGGAGGCGTTCATCGCCGCGCTGTCGTCGGACTCGGCGGGTGGCAAGGACTCCGGCAAGGACGCGAAGAAGAAGTGAGCCCGGCGCTGCCCGAGGGGGAGCCCGTGCCCGACGACGGCGCGCTCCCGGGCTGGGTGCGCCCCGCCGCGCCGTCGGGCACGGCCCGTCCCGGTGCCGGGGGCGAGCGCGCGTTCGGCGTCTACGTGCACGTCCCGTTCTGCACGGTGCGCTGCGGGTACTGCGACTTCAACACGTACACGTCGTCCGAGCTGGGCGGGGGCGCGTCGCAGGTCGCGTACGCGGACACGGCGCTGCGCGAGCTCGACCTCGCGGCCCGCGTGCTCGACGACGCCGGGCTGGGCGGGCGACCCGTGTCCACCGTGTTCTTCGGGGGCGGTACCCCGACGGTGCTGCCGGCCGACGACCTGGCCCGCCTGCTCGGGGGGATCCGGGAGGCCTGGGGCCTCGCGGAGGGCGTCGAGGTCACGACCGAGGCGAACCCTGACTCGGTGAGCCCCGAGTCGCTGCACACGCTCGCCGACGCGGGCTTCACGCGCGTGAGCTTCGGGATGCAGTCGGCGGTGCCGCACGTCCTCGCGACCCTCGACCGCACGCACGACCCGCGCCGCATCCCCGACGTCGTCGCGTGGGCGCGCGACGCGGGCCTCGACGTCTCGCTCGACCTCATCTACGGCACCCCGGGCGAGTCCCTGGCCGACTGGCGGGCCAGCGTCGAGGCCGTGCTCGCGACGGGGGTCGACCACGTGTCGGCGTACGCGCTCGTCGTCGAGCCGGGAACGCGGATGTTCGCGCAGGTCAGGCGGGGCGAGCTCACGCTGCCCGACGAGGACGACCAGGCCGCGAAGTACGAGCTCGCCGACGCGCTGCTGTCGGCGGCCGGGCTCGAGTGGTACGAGGTGAGCAACTGGGCGCGGGGCGGACAGACTGGTCCGCACGCGAGCCGGCACAACCTCGGCTACTGGCGCGGCGACGACTGGTGGGGCGTCGGTCCGGGCGCCCACTCGTACGTCGGCGCGCCCGGTGCGGGGCACGAGCCCGAGCCCGAGCACGCAGGGGTGCGCTGGTGGAACGTTAAGCATCCGCGCGCCTACGCGGCGGCGCTCGAGGCGGGGCACAGCCCGGCAGCGGGCCGCGAGCTCCTCACCGCCGACGACGCCCGGCTGGAACGCGTCATGCTCGCCGTCCGGCTGCACGACGGGCTGCCGGTGGCGGACCTGTCGGCGCGGGCGCGGACGGCCGTCGCCGGTCTCGTCGCCGACGGGCTGCTCGACGGCCGCGCCGCGCTCCGGGGCCAGGTCGCGCTCACGCTGCGGGGGCGGCTGCTCGCCGACGCGGTGGTCCGCGAGCTCACGGACTGACCGTCCCCAGGGCCCGATCAGGGGAGCGTCGCGCGCCACCCGTGACACGGCGGCCTTCCTGCGCCATGCTGGGGCACCCGGGACGAATGTCCCGACCTTCACGGAGCCCACGCATCGACAACGATGAGGACGACATGAGCGACAACCCGAACGGCACCGGCCAGGGCGCCGACGCCGACCCGAACGAGCCCAGCTCGCCGTACGAGCCCGCGCAGCCGGCGCAGCCCGCCCAGCCCGAGCCCGCTCAGCCGGGTGAGCCCGCTCAGCCGACCCAGCCGCCGACGGCCCCGCCCGTGCAGCCGGGCGCGTACCCGCCGCCGGGCGAGCAGCCCCCGGCCCAGCCGGGCGCGTACCCCCCGCCCGGTCAGCAGGCCCCCTACGGCCAGCAGCCGCCTTCCTACGGGCAGCAGCCCCCGGCGTACGGCCAGCAGGCGCCCGGTGCCTACCCGCCCCCGCCCGGCGGCTTCCCGACGGCGCCCCCCACGGCCGCCGGCGCGTACGGTGCCGCGACTCCGTTCCAGGTGGGTGACGCGATCTCGTTCGGCTTCCGCCGGTTCGGCCAGAACGTGGGAGCCTGGCTGCTGCTCGCGCTGATCCTGCTGGGGATCAACCTCGTGTGGGGCCTGATCTCCGGCGACTACGACCGCATCCGCGACGCCTTCGACAGCAACACGAACACCGCGAGCGTCTCGCTGGGCTTCGGCGGCATCGTGATGAGCATCATCGGCTTCGTCATCAGCTCCTTCATCACCGCGTTCCTCACGAAGGGCGGGCTCGACGAGTCCGCAGGCAAGAAGCCGAGCGTCGGCGAGTTCTTCCAGATCCGGAACTTCGGCAACGTCCTCCTCGCCGCGGTCATCGTCGGGATCCTCACCGGCGTGGGCCTCGTGCTCTGCATCCTGCCGGGCCTGGCCGTGGCGCTGTTCTCCGCCTTCACCTACTACTTCGTGATCGACCGCAACCTCGCCGCGTTCGACGCGATCCGTGCGAGCTGGAACCTCGTGGCCAAGAACTTCGGGTCCGTCCTCGGGCTCCTGGTCCTCCTCTTCCTGCTCAACGTCGCCGGTGCGATCGTCTGCGGCCTGGGTCTGTTCGTGACGATCCCCGTCTCGTACATCGCCGTCGGCTTCGCCTACCGTCGGCTGACGGGCAGCCAGGTCGCCGCCTGACGCCGACCCGCCGCACGAGGGCGCCCCGGCCGACGGCCGGGGCGCCCTCGTCCGTCCCGGGCAGGTCTCAGGCCACGGTGACGAAGTCGATCAGCTCCTCGACGCGGCCGAGGAGGCTCGGCTCGAGGTCCGCGTAGCTGCGCACGCTCGCGAGGATGCGCTGCCACGCCCGCCCCGTGGCCCCGGGGCCGTCGGAGGGCCAGCCGAGCTCGCGCAGGATCCCGAGCTTCCACTCGGTGCCACGCTCGATCGTGGGCCAGGCGTCGAGGCCGATCCGCTGCGGACGGACCGCCTGCCAGACGTCGACGTACGGGTGCCCGAGCACGAGCACGGTCCCGCCGGGCACGGTGCGCAACGCGTCGTCGGCGATGCGGCGCTCCTTCGACCCGGGGACGAGGTGGTCCACGAGCACGCCGACCCGCCGCTCGGGCGTCGGCTCGAACTCGGCGAGTGCGGCCGCGAGGTTGTCGACGCCGTCGAGCAGCTCGACGACCACGCCCTCGACGCGCAGGTCGTCACCCCAGACCTTCTCGACGAGCTCGGCGTCGTGCTTGCCCTCGACCCAGATCCGTGACCCGCGTGCCACCCGCGCCCGCTGCCCGACGACGGCGCGCGACCCCGACGCCGTCCGCGCCGTCTCCCGGGGCGCGGCGGTGGCGGTGGGCGGCACCAGCTCGACGGGCTGGCCGTCGACCCAGAACCCCGGCCCGAGCGTGAAGGTGCGGGTGCGCCCGCGCCGGTCCTCGAGCACCACGACGTGCATCCCGCCCGACTTCTCGACGCGGACCACCGCCCCGACCCAACCCGACTCGACGTCCTCGACGACCAGCCCGCGCTCGGCCGGGACCGGCCGTGTCGTCGGGCGCGCGCGGTGGTGTGCGGAGCCGCGCGTCTGGCCGGGGGGCGAACCGGGCGTGGCGGGGGCGAGGACGTCGGGGCCGTAGCGGTCGAAGCTCACCGGGCCACCCTAGGGAGTGCGCGCCGACGCTGACGTCCGCCGCGCCGAGGGTGACGTCGCGTTCGCCGAGGGTGACGCGTCGTTGTCGGGTTCGCGGGTGGGCGCCGTCCCACCTCATGAACGACCGGTCACCGTCAGCGAACGGAGCGTCACCGTCGGCGAACTCGGCGTCACCGTGGTAGCACCGTCCTATGGCGGACGACCAGGACCCCGAGACCGACCCGCACCGATGGCGGGTGCTCGCGGTCTGCCTGGCGGCGGGCTTCATCACCTTGCTCGACGTGTCGATCGTCAACGTGGCGATGCCGTCGATCCAGCAGGCGCTGGACGCGTCGCCCGCGACGCTGCAGCTCGTGGTCGCGGGGTACACCCTGGCGTTCGGGCTGGTGCTGGTGCCGGCCGGGCGCCTCGGCGACGCGGGGCATCGGCGGGGGCTCTTCCTCGCGGGGCTGGCGGCGTTCGCGCTGGCGAGCCTCGCGGCCGGCCTGGCACCGAACGACGAGTGGCTCGCGGTCGCGCGGCTCGTCCAGGGCGGGTGCGCGGGGATCGTGAGCCCGCAGGTGACGGGCTACATCCAGCAGGAGTTCCGGGGCTTCGAGCGGGCGCGGGCGTTCGGCATGTTCGGTGCCGTGGTCGGGGTGGCGACGGCGATCGGCCCGCTGCTGGGCGGTCTGCTGATCCAGGTGTTCGGCGAGGAGAACGGGTGGCGCTGGGTGTTCGGGATCAACGTCCCGATCGTGGCCGTGGTGCTCGTGGCCGCCGCCCGGACCATGCCGCGGCCCGTCGTCGGGCAGCGTCGGGCCCTGGACCTCGTCGGGCTGGTCGGGGTCGCCGCGACGACGGTCGCGTTCATGACGCCGTTCGTCCTCACGACGGGCTCGGGCGACTCGCCGGCGCGCTGGTGGTTCCTGGCGCTCGCCGCGGCGCTCGGTGCGGCGACGGTCTGGTGGGAGCATCGGTTCGAACGCCGCGGCGAGGACCCGGTGCTGTCGCCGGACGTGCTGGGGCTGCGCTCGTTCCGCTTCGGTGCGCTGCTCGGGCTCGCGTACTTCGCGGGGTTCACGAGCGTGTTCCTCGTCGTGACGCTGTTCCTGCAGAACGACCTGGGGCTGAGCGCCCTGCAGGCGGGCCTGGTGGGGCTGCCGTTCGCGGTCGCGTCGGGCATCTCCGCGCTCGCGTCGGGTCGTGCCGTCTCCCGCTGGGGTCGCCCCGTCGTGGCGGTCGCGCTGGTGGTGGTCGTCGTCGGGCTCGCAGGGACGGACCTCGCGATCCGCATCATCGGCGACGAGAAGGGGCACACGCTGCTCCTGTGCTGCGTGGTCGCGACGACGCAGTGCGTCGCCGGCGCCGGTTCGGGCCTGGTGATCGCGCCCAACCAGACGCTCACGCTCCAGGAGGTGCCGGTGCGGCAGGCGGGCGTGGCGGGGTCGATGCTGCAGGTCGGCCAGCGCGTGGGCTCGGCGCTCGGGATCTCTGCGGTCCTGTCGGTCTACTACGGCTCGCGTGCCGGCGGGGCGAGCGGCGCGACGTCCGTGGGGCGGGGGCTCCTCATCACGATCGGCCTGGTGCTGTGCGCGCTGGTCGTGGCCCTGCTGGACGCGCGCCGTCGGGCCGCCGGCAGCCGCGGCGAGGACGCCGACGCTCCCCGGGCGGAGCGCGAAGCAGCGTAGGATTGGCACTCGGAGGGGGAGAGTGCCACTGCTGCAAGGGTCGACCGCGACAGGAGGACGCGTGAGCGAGGACCGACGGCTCGACGTGCTGCGCGCGATCGTGGAGGACTACGTCCGCACCCGTGAGCCGGTCGGGTCCCGTGTGCTCGCCGAACGCCACAACCTCGGCGTCTCGCCCGCGACGATCCGCAACGACATGGCCGCTCTCGAGGAGGCCGGCCTGATCGCGCAGCCCCACACCTCGGCCGGGCGCATCCCGACGGACAAGGGCTACCGGCTCTTCGTCGACCACCTGGCGACCGTCAAGCCGCTGTCCCAGCCGGAACGGCACGCGATCGAGCAGTTCCTCGACGGCGCCGTCGACCTCGACGACGTCGTGGCCCGCGCGGGGCGGCTGCTCGCCGAGCTGACGGGCCAGGTCGCGGTCGTGCAGTACCCGTCCCTGCGGCGCTCGGGCCTGCGCCACCTCGAGCTCGTGGCGGTGGGCGAGGCGCGGCTGCTCGTCGTCATCATCACGGACACCGGCCGGGTCGAGCAGCGCATGCTCGACGTCGTCGAGCTCCCCGACGAGGGCACGCTCGCCGTCCTGCGCGCCCGCCTCAACGCGGTCGCCGTGGGCCGTCGCCTGCCGGGCCTGGCCGGCGAGCTCGAGTCCGTCGCCCAACAGCTCCCGCCGGACGACCAGGACCTCGCGCGCCACGTCGCGGACGTCGTCGTGCAGACCCTCGCCGAGGAGGGCGAGGAGCGCGTGATGCTCACGGGCACCGCGAACCTCGCCCGCACCGGCATGCGCTTCGAGCACGCACTGCGCCCCGTGCTCGAGGCGCTCGAGGAGCAGGTCGTCCTGCTGGGGCTGCTCACCGAGATGGCCGAGGACGCCGCGGACCGCTCGGGTGTCCGGGTCCGGATCGGCCACGAGACGCAGTACGACGGCCTGTTCGAGACCTCCGTCGTGACGACCGGCTACGGTTCTGAGGGAGAGGTCGTCGCCGCGATCGGCTCGATCGGCCCGACCCGCATGGACTATCCCGCGACCATCGCGTCGGTGCGCGCCGTCGCCCGCTACCTGACCCGGATCCTCGCGAACTGACCGTGGCTGGGATCCCGCCCGCCCTGACCTTCCGAACCGACAGAACCCACCACCCCCGACCCACCCGGACCCGTGCCTGAGAGTGACTTGGTGAACGACTACTACGAGATCCTCGGTGTCCCGCGCGACGCGAGCACCGACCAGATCAAGAAGGCCTACCGCAAGCTCGCCCGCGAGCTGCACCCCGACGTCGCCGGGGCCGAGGCCGAGGACCGCTTCAAGGACGTCTCGCGCGCCTACGAGGTGCTGTCGAACCCGGACAAGCGCCAGCAGTACGACCGCGGCGTCGACCCGACCGCCCCGGGCGGCGGCATGGGAGGCTCCGGCGGCTTCGGCTTCCAGGACATCTTCGAGACGTTCTTCGGCGGCGGCCAGGCCCAGCAGGGCCCGGTCCCGCGCTCGCGCCGTGGCCAGGACGCGCTCGTCCGCCTCGACGTCGACCTCGAGGAGGCCGTGTTCGGGGCCAAGCGCGAGCTCCAGGTCGACACGGCGGTCGTCTGCCGCACGTGCGGGGGCACCTGCTGCCGCCCCGGCACGACCATGCACACCTGCGAGGTCTGCAAGGGCCGTGGCGTCGTGCAGCGCGTCCAGCGCTCGTTCCTGGGCCAGATCATGACGACGGCGCCGTGCGCCGCGTGCCAGGGCTTCGGCACGGTCATCCCCGAGCCGTGCGTCGACTGCGGCGGCGAGGGTCGGGTGCGCGAGCGCCGGACCATCGCCGTGAACGTCCCGGCGGGCGTCGAGACGGGCACCCGCATCCGTCTCACGGCGCAGGGCGAGGTCGGACCCGGCGGCGGACCGGCCGGCGACCTGTACGTCGAGATCCGCGAGCGCCCGCACGAGACGTTCGTGCGGCGTGGGGACGACCTGCACTGCACGCTCGAGGTGCCGATGACGGCGGCCGCGCTGGGCGCCGGGATGACGCTCGACACGTTCGACGGCGAGCAGGAGATCGAGCTGCGGCCGGGCACCCAGCCCGCGCAGGTCGTCACGCTGCGGGGGCTCGGGGTCGGGCACCTGAACGGGTCGGGCCGTGGTGACCTCCAGGTCCACGTCGAGGTGCAGGTCCCCACGACCCTCGACGACGAGCAGGCCGAGCTGCTGCGCTCGCTCGCGAAGCTGCGCGGCGAGGAGCACCCGGAGCCGCGGCTGTCGGCGGCGCACCCGGGCGTGTTCTCCCGGCTGCGCGACAAGCTCTCCGGGCGGTGACCCGGGCGTGAGCGCTCCGGTCTTCCTCGCGGAGGGCGGCGGGCCTGCGCCGCTCACCCGGTTCGCCCCGGGCGACGTGTATGTGCTCGACGGCGCCGAGGGGCGTCACGCGGGTGTCGTCCAGCGTCGCCGGGCGGGGGAGCGGGTGGACGTCGTCGACGGCGAGGGGACGCGCCTGCGGACCGTCGTCGTGGCCGCCGACCGGGACACGCTCGAGCTGCGGGTCGAGGGTGTGGAGGTCGAGCCGGAGCCTCCGGTCCGCCTGGTGCTGGTCCAGGCGCTCGCGAAGGGCGACCGGGACGAGCTGGCGATCGAGGCGGCCACCGAGGTCGGCGTCGACGCGATCCTGCCGTGGCAGGCGGAGCGGTCGGTGGTGGTGTGGCGCGGTGAGCGCGCTGCCCGCAGTCGTGCCCGCTGGCTCGCGACGGTGCGCGCGGCCGCGAAGCAGTCGCGCCGCTCCCGGGTCCCCGAGGTGCGCCAGGACGTCACGACGACGGCGCTCGCGGACCGGGTCCGGGAGACCGTGGCCGCGGGTGGGGTGGCGGCGGTGCTGCACGAGGACGCCACGGAGCCGCTCGGCACGCTGGCCCTGCCCGCCCCGGGCGAGCCGGGCACCCCGCTGCCCGAGGTGCTCGTCGTCGTCGGGCCGGAGGGCGGGATCTCCGACGCCGAGCTCGAACGCCTGACCGGGGCCGGGGGACGTCCGGTGCGGCTCGGCCCGCACGTGCTGCGCACCTCGACGGCGGGACCCGTCGCGCTCACGCTCCTGTGCGAGCGCCTGGGTCGCTGGGCCTGAGCGCGCTCGAGGGCGCCGACCGGCGCGAGCCGGCCGACGCCCTCCCGGCGTCGGTTCGAGGGCGGGCCGCTCAGGCGACCCCGCGCCCCTCCCCGGCGGCGCGCTCCTCCTCTTCCTCCTCGTAGCTCGCGAGGATGTCCTCGGCGGGCACGGGACGCAGGCGGTCCCAGAGGAAGAAGAGGCCGCCGACGACGAACATGACGATGCCGGTCCAGACGTTGATGGCGATCCCGCCCGTCTTCGCCTTGTCCGCGGTGGGGTCGGCGAGGCCGACGATCAGGACGATCACGCCGTAGAGGACGAAGATCGCGCCAATGATCCGCCGCAGGTCGAAGCGGCGGGTCGAGCGGACGTGCGCGTCCTGCTCCTCGGGGGTCAGCTCGACGTGGGAGACCATGCCCTCGGGCAACGGTTCGTGCGACTGGCTGCTGCTCTGGCTCACGGGATGCTCCTCGGGTCTCACAGGAACGGCAGGTAGAGGACGACGCACAGGACGAGCGCGACGGTGCCCAGGAGCGCCGGCGAGCGGTACCAGGCGGTGTCGGACGCGACGGCGCCGGCGCGCATGTCGATGCTCCCGACACCGTAGACGAGGCCCTTGAGCTCGCTGACGTCCTTCGGTCTGGTGAGCGGTGTGATGATCGCCGCGACGACGAGCACGGTCACGAACGAGATGATCGCGCCGTACATGGTCTCGGCGGTGGCCGAGCCGAAGAGGCTGTCGTCGTTGAGGTAGGCGATCCAGACGATCGTCGGCGCGACGATGCCGGCGATGTAGGACCAGAGCGCGGCCTGGGTCGTCATCCGCTTCCACAGCAGGCCGATGATGAAGACGCCGAACAGCGGGGCGTTGAAGAACGAGAACAGCGTCTGCATGTAGGTCATGATGTTCGTCGCCCGGGAGGCGATGAACGCGGTGCCGATGCCGACGAGCACGCCGACGACGGTGACCCAGCGGCCGACCTTCAGGTAGTGCAGGTCGGGCATCTTCGGCTTGATGTAGCGCTGCCAGATGTCGTAGGTGAAGACCGTGTTGAAGCTCGACACGTTGGCCGCCATGCCGGCCATGAAGGATGCCAGCAGGCCGGTCACGGCGACGCCGAGGACACCGGTCGGCAGGTACATCTGCATGAGCTTGGGGATGGCGTCGTTGTAGGTCAGCCCGGAGTTGTCGGCGCCGCTGAGCTGGTTGCCGAGGACGGCGGCCGCGATGAGCCCGGGGATCACGACGATGAACGGGATGAACAGCTTGGGGAACGCGGCGATGAGCGGGGTGCGGCGCGCCGCGGACATGTTCTTCGCGGAGAAGGCGCGCTGGACCTCGGTGAAGTTCGTGGTCCAGTAGCCGAAGCTGAGGACGAAGCCGAGCCCGAGGACGATCGTCAGCCAGTTCGTCCCGATGGGGTTGGTGACGTCGCCGATGCCGGTGCCCTTCCAGGCGGACAGGTGCAGGGGGTCGGTCTTGGCGAACGAGTCCTGCAGGCCGCCCCATCCGCCGACGCGGTGCAGACCGACGATCGTGAGCGGGATGAGCCCTGCGAGGATCACGAAGAACTGCAGGACCTCGTTGTAGATCGCGGACGAGAGCCCGCCGAGGGTGATGTAGACGAGGACGAACCCGGCCGACACCAGGATGGCGACCCACAGGGACCAGCCGAGCATCGCCTCGATGACGATGGCCATGGCGTAGAGGTTGATCCCGGCGATGAGGACGTTCGAGACCGCGAACGCGATGGAGTTCACGGCGTGCGGTGCCTTGCCGAAGCGTCGGAGCATGAACTCCGGCACCGACCGGACCTTGGAGCCGTAGTAGAACGGCATCATCACGAGCCCGAGGAACACCATCGCGGGCACGGCGCCGATGAGGTAGTAGTGCAGCGTCGACATGCCGATCTGGGCGCCGTTGGCGGCCATGCCGATGATCTCGGTCGCGCCCAGGTTGGCTGCCACGAAGGCGAGCCCCGTGATCCACGCCGGCATGCGACGACCGGACAGGAAGAAGTCCATGCTCGTACGGACCTGACGGCGCGCGACGAAGCCGATGCCGATGACGACGGCGAAGTAGACGACCACCATGAGGTAGTCGACCCAGCCGAGGTCGAGGTGGATGCCCGAGGTTGACTCGGCGAGGACTCTCATGGGACTCCTTCGTGTGGGCTGGAGACCGCCGGCGACGTGACCACCGGCGGCTCATGGGCGTCGGGAACGCTACGACGGGTGGTGTCCACATGCCAACTTTTCGATCGGATATCGATCTCAAGTCGATCAATCCTGATCAGTTGGTGATAATGCCCCTCGCAGGGTCGCGCCGACGTGCCCGGCTGCGGCTAGCGTGGCGCCCATGACCGACACCGACTGCCTGTTCTGCAAGATCGTCGCCGGCGAGATCCCGGCCGACGTCGTCGCCTCCACGGACCGCGCCCTCGCGTTCCGGGACATCGACCCCAAGGCACCGGTGCACGTCCTCGTGGTCCCGCGCGAGCACCACCGCGACGTCGCGGCGCTCGCAGCCTCGGACCCCCAGCTCCTGGCCGACGTCGTCGCCCTCGGTCAGCAGGTCGCGTCGGACCTCGACGAGGGCGAGTTCCGGCTGATCTTCAACACCGGCGCGAGGTCGGGCCAGAGCGTGTTCCACACGCACGGCCACGTCCTCGCGGGGACGCGGCTGGGCTGGACGCCCGCCTGACGCCCGGCGCGCTCCCGCCGCGGGCGCTCCGGGCTCAGAGGGCCGCGGTGCCGGGCTCCCCGGTGCGCACCCGCACGACCGACTCGACGGGCTGCACCCAGACCTTGCCGTCGCCGATGCGCCCGGTGCGCGCGGTCTCGACGACGGCCCGCACGACGGCGTCGGCCGCGTCGTCGTCGACGAGCACCTCGACCCGGGCCTTCGGCACGAGGTCGACCTGGTACTCCGCGCCCCGGTAGACCTCGGTGTGCCCGCCCTGCCGGCCGTACCCGTGCACGTCCGACACCGTCATGCCGTGCACGCCGAGCGGTTCGAGCGCGGCCCGGACGTCGTCGACGGCGTGCGGGCGCAGGATCGCGGTGACGAGCCTCATCCGTGGCTCCTTCCGATGGTGGAGGTGGTGGTCAGCTCGTAGGCCGTCTCGGCGTGCTGGCTGGTGTCGAGACCGGCGTGCTCGTGGTCGGCGGTCACGCGCAGCCCGATCGTCGCGTGCAGGACGCGCGCCAGCACGTACGTCGCGGCGAACGCGAAGGCCGACGTCGCGAGGACGCCCACGAGCTGCTTCCCGAGCTGCTCGACGCCGCCGCCGAGGAACAGGCCCTGGTGGGTGACGGCCGGGTTGACGACGGTGGCGGCGAACAGCCCGACGCACAGCGTCCCGACGACGCCGCCCACGTAGTGCACGGCGACGACGTCGAGCGAGTCGTCGTACCGGAACCGGAACTTGAGGCGGATCGCGAACAGGCACACGGCCCCGGCGACGACGCCGACGGCGAGCGCGGGCAGCGGCTGCAGGTAGCCGGCCGCGGGGGTGATGGCGACGAGGCCGGCGACGGCGCCCGACGCGGCGCCGAGCGTGGTCGCCTTCCCGGTCAGCCTCCGCTCGAGAGCGAGCCAGCCGATCATGCCGCCGACGCCGGACAGGTGCGTGGCGAGGGCCGCGCTCGCGGCGAGCGTCCCGGCGGTGAGCGCCGAGCCCGCGTTGAAGCCGATCCAGCCGACCCACAGCAGCCCGGCACCGAGCAAGGTGAGCGGGAGGTTGTGGGGCGCCATCATCTCCCGGGGCCACCCGCGCCGTGGCCCGAGCACGAGGACCAGCGCCAGGGCGGAGGCGCCGGAGCACATCTCGACGACGGTCCCGCCGGCGAAGTCGAGCAGACCGAGGCGGTGCAGCCAGCCGTCGGGCGAGAACGCCCAGTGTGCGACGGGGGCGTAGACGACCACGGACCACACGGCGACCAGCACCACGAACGACTCGAAACGCATCCGGTCGGCGGTCGCGCCCGTCAGCAGGGCCGCGGTCAGGACGGCGAACAGGTGCTGGAACAGGACGAACACGAGCGGCGGGATCGTGAGGTCGATCCCGGGCACGCCGACGCTCGCGTGGGCGAGCCCGACGAGGTGCAGCCCGCCGACGAGGCCGCCGCCGGCGTCGTCGTCGAACGCGAGCGAGTACCCGACGAGGACCCAGGTCACGGACACGATCGCGATGCACGCGAAGCTCTGCATGATCATCGCGAGGACGTGCTTGGAGCGCACCATGCCGGCGTAGAAGAACGCGAGGCCGGGCGTCATGAGGAGCACGAGCGCGGTGCACACCAGGACCCAGGCGGTGTCGCCGGTGTCGACGTGTACGGGAGGCGTCGACGCCGCGGCGAGCACGGGGGCGACGACGTGCAGGAGCACGGGCATGACGAGGCGTTCCTCTCGGGGTGCTGCGGGCCACGAGACCCGGCACAGACCGGGCGGCGGCGTCAAGATACAGGTGGACGACCCTCGATAGGATGGGGGTCCCACGACTCGACCAGAAGGAGTGCGACGGCGTCAGCCGGCTCATGACATCGACAACCCGTCCCGAGGTCCCCGAACCCGCTGCGCAGCACGGCGCCGTGGCCGGCCCCCGGATCGAGCACCGCATCGTCGTCCCCCCGAGCGTCCCCATGGTCGCCGTCCTCGGCAGCCGTGACTCGGTCCTGCGCGCCGTGGAGGACGGCTTCCCGAGCGTCGACGTGCACGCACGCGGCAACGAGATCGCCGTCGCCGGCGCCCCCGGCGAGGTGGCCCTCGTCTCGCGCCTCCTCGACGAGCTCGTCGAGATCGCCGAGTCGGGCACGCCGCTCACCCCCGAGGTGGTGCGGCGCTCCATCGGGATGCTCACCGCGCCCTCTGCGACGCGCCCCGCGGACGTCCTGACGTTCAACATCCTGTCGAGCCGCGGGCGCCAGATCCGTCCCAAGACGGTGGGCCAGAAGCGCTACGTCGACGCGATCGACGCGAACACCATCACGTTCGGCATCGGCCCCGCCGGCACCGGCAAGACGTACCTCGCGATGGCCAAGGCCGTGCAGGCGCTGCAGGCCAAGCAGGTCAACCGCATCGTCCTCACGCGCCCGGCCGTCGAGGCGGGCGAGCGGCTCGGGTTCCTGCCGGGCGGGCTCACGGAGAAGATCGACCCGTACCTGCGTCCGCTCTACGACGCGCTGCACGACATGGTCGACCCGGACTCGATCCCCAAGCTGATCGACAGCGGGACGGTCGAGGTCGCCCCGCTGGCCTTCATGCGCGGGAGGAGCCTGAACGATGCGTTCGTCATCCTCGACGAGGCCCAGAACACCTCCACCGAGCAGATGAAGATGTTCCTCACTCGCCTCGGCTTCGGCTCGAAGATGGTCATCACGGGCGACGTGACGCAGGTCGACCTCCCCGGCGGGACGACGTCGGGCCTGCGGGTCATCGAGGACGTGCTCACGGGCGTCGAGGACGTCGAGTTCTGCCGCCTGACGTCGTCGGACGTGGTGCGGCACCGGCTCGTGAGCGACATCATCGACGCGTACGCGCGCTGGGACGTGGCCGGCACCCGGGCGCAGGACCGGACCGGCGGAGACCGCCGCCCGCACAACCGAGGAGCCCGCGCATGAGCATCGAGGTCAACAACGAGTCCGGCTACGAGGTCGACGAGGCCGAGTTCGCCGCGCTCGCGCGCTTCGTGCTCGACCAGATGCACGTGCACCCGCAGACCGAGCTGTCGATCCTCTTCGTCGACACCGCGACGATGACGGACCTGCACGTCAAGTGGATGGACGAGCCGGGCCCGACCGACGTCCTGTCGTTCCCCATGGACGAGCTGCGCCCCGGGCGCGAGGGCGACGTCACGCCCGCCGGCCTGCTGGGCGACGTCGTGCTGTGCCCCGAGGTCGCGGTCGAGCAGGCCGCGAAGGCCGGGCACTCGACGGTCGAGGAGATGCTGCTCCTGACGACGCACGGCATCCTCCACCTGCTCGGCTACGACCACGCGGAGCCCGAGGAGGAGAAGGAGATGTTCGCGCTCCAGCGCCAGCTCCTCCTGACGTTCCTCGCCTCCCGATGAGCGCAGCGAGGACCGCATGAACGGGGAGCCCGTCTGGCTGCTCGTCGTGATCGCCGTCGTCGGGATCGTCCTGGCCGCGGCGCTCAGCGCGGGCGAGACCGCGGTGCTGCGCCAGGGCTCGCTGTCCGCGCACGCGCGCGGACAGTCGACCGGGCGCGGTGAGGACCGGGACGACGACCCCGACGACGTCCGGTCCCGTCGGGTCGAGGCGCTGCTCGACGACGCCCGGGGCGTCGCGGCGTCCGCGAGCTTCGTGCGCGTCCTCGCCGAGATGACGGCGACGGCGTGCATCACGCTCGCCGTCGGCGCCCGGCTCGACCCCTGGTGGGCGGTGCTGCTCGTCTCGCTCGCGATCAGCGCGGTCGTCGCCGTGGGACTGGTGCGCCTGAGCCCCCGCAGCCTGGGCCGCACGCACGCGCCCGCCGTCCTGCGCGCGCTCTCCGGGCTGCTGTGGGTCGTGGTGCGCGGGACGCGCTGGCTGAGCCCGGTCGTCCGGCCGCCGCCGCCCACGCCCGAGGAGGAGGCCGCGGAGCTGCGCGAGCTCGCGCGGCGGGCCGGCGAGTCCGACGCGTTCGAGGACGACGACCGCGAGCTCCTGCGCTCGGTGTTCGAGCTCGGCGACACCATGGTCCGCGAGGTCATGGTGCCGCGCCCCGACATGGTCACGGTCGCCGGCACGACGCCGCTCGACAAGGCCCTGCGCCTGTTCCTGCGCTCGGGGTACTCGCGGGTGCCGGTGGTGGGCCGGTCGGTCGACGACCTGGTCGGCGTCCTCTACTTCAAGGACGTCGTGCGGCTCGTGGTCGACGAGCGCGGCAACGGGGGAGCGAAGCGGCCGGCCAACACCGCGGCCCGGCCTGCGGTGTTCGTGCCCGAGTCGAAGCCCGTCGACGACCTGCTCCGCGAGATGCAGGCCGCGTCGAACCACATCGCGATCGTCGTCGACGAGTACGGCGGCATCGCCGGTCTCGTGACGATCGAGGACACGCTCGAGGAGATCGTCGGTGAGCTGACGGACGAGCACGACCACTCGGGCCCCGAGGTCGAGGACCTCGGGGACGGGCGGTATCGGGTGCCTGCGCGGCTCGGTCTCGACGACCTGGGGGACCTGTTCGGTCTCCGGATCGACGACGACGACGTGGAGACCGCGGCCGGGCTGCTCGCCAAGGCGCTGGGCAAGGTCCCGCTCGCAGGCTCGAGCGCCGACGCCCAGGGCCTCCACCTGGTCGCCGACCGGGTCGAGGGTCGGCGGCGCCGGCTCGCGACGCTCGTCGTCGGGCCGGCTGGGGCGGCCACGGGCGACGAGGAAGACGACCACACCGCGGCCGCCGGGGAACCCGTGCGCACGCCGCCACGAGAGGACAGCCATGACCACCGCTGACGTCCACCGCTCCGGTTTCGCCTGCCTCGTCGGGCGCCCGAACGCGGGCAAGTCGACGCTCACCAACGCGCTCGTCGGCGAGAAGGTCGCGATCACGTCGGGCCGCCCGCAGACGACACGCCACACCATCCGGGGCATCGTCAACCGGCCCGACGCGCAGCTCGTGCTCGTCGACACGCCGGGCCTGCACCGTCCCCGCACGCTGCTCGGCGAGCGGCTCAACGACCTCGTCCGTGACACGCTGACCGAGGTCGACGTCATCGTCTTCTGCGTGCCCGCGGACCAGAAGGTCGGGCCGGGCGACCGGTACATCGCGTCGCAGCTCGCGGACCTCACGCGGGGCCGGCGCGGCACCCCCGTGGTCGTCGCCGTCACCAAGACCGACACCGTGCCGCGCGACCGCGTCGCCGAGCAGCTCCTCGCGGTCTCCGCGTTGGGCGACTGGGCGGACGTCGTGCCCGTCTCGGCCGTGCGCGGCCAGCAGGTCGACGTCCTCACCGACGTCCTCGTCGGACACCTGCCCGACGGTCCCGAGCTCTACCCGGGTGGCGAGCTCACGGACGAGCCCGAGTCCGTCATGGTCGCCGAGCTCGTGCGTGAGGCCGCGCTCGAGGGCGTGCGCGACGAGCTCCCGCACTCGCTCGCCGTCGTCGTGGACGAGATCGTCCCGCGCACCCGCGCGGACGGGAGCCCGCGCCCCGCGGGCGACGAGCTGCTCGACGTCCGCGTCGACGTGTACGTCGAGCGCGACTCCCAGAAGGCCATCGTGATCGGTCGTGGGGGCTCGCGCCTGCGCGACGTCGGCACGCGCGCCCGGACCGGGATCGAGGCGCTGCTCGGCTCGCGGGTGTACCTCGACCTGCACGTCAAGGTCGCGAAGGACTGGCAGCGTGACCCCAAGCAGCTCCGCCGTCTCGGGTTCTGACCGGGGGCCGTCCCCAGGGCGGCGCGGGGGCCCGCCTGCAGGCTCTGACCAGGCACGCGACGTAGCATCGTGACGTGACCTTCAGGACAGCTGCGACGACGGCCGTCCTCGCGATCGGTCTCGCGGCGGTCGGTGCGTTCGCCGGCCCCGAGTGGGACCCGCAGCCGGTGACGGACCACATCCGCACCCAGACCACGGACACTACGATCGGGGCGACGCACGACCCGACCCCCGTCGGCACGTACCCGGTGGTGTCGCGGGAGGTGACGATCCGGCTCGAGAACACGGTCGTCACCGGCCAGATCCGGCAGCCTGTCGGTGCGGGCGACGACCTGCCCGGGGTGGTGTTCGTGCACGGTGCGGGCACGGGCAGCTCCGCCACTGCCTTCGCACCCCAGGCCTGGGCGCTGGCGAGCGCCGGGGTGGTGACGCTGGTCCCGTCGAAGAACCTCACGACGTACTCGCTGCAGCACCGCGACTACGTGCAGGAGGCCGGGGACTACGAGCGGTCGGTGCGGCTGCTGCGCACGCAGCCCGGCGTCGACCCCACCCGCGTGGGCGTGTACGGGGAGTCGGAGGGCACCTGGATCGTGCCCGTGATGGCGACGGAGGACCCGGCGATCGCGTTCACCGCCCTCGTGTCCGCGCCCGTCGTGCGGCCCCGCGAGCAGGCTGCGTTCGCCGTCGACAACTACCTGCGCAACACGGGCGTCCCGCAGGGCGTGTTCCGCGCGATCCCGCGCGCGGTCGGCATGGACCTGCCCGACGGCGGCCTCGACTACGCCGACTTCGACGTGCGCCCGTACCTCGAGCGGCTGACCCAGCCGACGCTCGTCGTGTACGGGGACGACGACGTCTCGATGCCGATCGAGCAGGGGGCGCAGGCCATCCTCGCCGACGCCTCGAAGGCCGGGAACCGCGCCGTCACCGTCCGCTACTACGACGGTGCCGACCACGGGCTGCACCTCGGTGGCGGCACCGGCGCGGTGTCGGCGTCGTTCCAGCAGGACCTCGCCGACTGGATCACCGGGCTTCCCGGCACGGCGGGCGCGGCGCCGCGGATCGCGGGTGCCCAGCCCAACCAGACCTATCTCGCGGAGGCGGTGCCGAGCCCGCGCTGGTACGGGGACGGTGACGCGGTCTTCGGCTTCACCATCGCCGCCGTCTCGCTCGCGATCGGCGCGCCGCTCGTGTGGATGCTCGTGTCGTTCGGCACCCGCCGCTGGCGCTTCCGCAGCCACGTGGGCGGGATCGCCCGCGACCTGCGGCTCCCGATGCTGCTCGCGTCGCTCGGCGCCGTGCTCACCATGCTGGCGCTCGTCGTGTACCTGATCGCGATCGCGAAGATCGCGCTCGACTACTCGCAGAACGCCCTCATCGTCCAGGGGGGCTGGCTGGGGGTCCGGGCGATCGGGATCGCCTCGCTCGTCCCGGTGGCCGTCGTGGTCAACCGCCTGTCGGACCGCCGCGAGGCGCGTCGGAGCATGCTCCTGTGGTTGCGCCAGCGGGTGGGTCGCGACCAGCCGAGCGGCCACTCCGCCGTCCCGGGCGTGCGGGCGGGCCAGCCCGTCGCGCGGGGCATCGGAGGATGGGCGCTCGCCGCCGCGCTCACGTTCGCGATCGTCACGCTCCTGCTCACGACGGCGTACTGGGGCGTCTTCCAGCTCGGCATCTGATCCCGTCCGCCCGGCGAGGCACGGTTGTCCCGATCCGTCCCGCCCGGTAGAAACGACCACGTAGCAGACGAGCCGTCCGTGCGGTCCCGGCACCCGGCGTGGACCCGACCGGCGCTCGCCCGATCGAAGGAGCCCCTGTGACCATCGCCGAACCTCCCGGCACCCCCGACCCGTCGTCCGGCACCGAGCACGCGGCGACGGACGTCGAGTCGCCGTCCGAGCCGGCCACCGGGCCCGCCGTCGACGCGTCCCCCGAGGACGCCCCGCGTGCGTCGGCGTCGTCGGGCCGTGTGCCCGTCCTCGACGTCGTGCGCGACGTCGTCGCGGCGGTCGCGCTGCTGACGTCCCTCGCGCTGCCCTGGACCCTGCGCACGGCCGGTGCCGGCCGCGTCGAGGTCGTGCTGTCCGTCGTCGTGGCGCTCGCCGCGATCCCGCTGCCGTACCTCGCCCGCGCGGGCGTGCTGCCCACCGGGTGGAGCGTGCACACGACGCGCACCGTCCGGCTCTGGGCCGCGACGCCGTACGTGGTGGTCACGATCGTCTACCTGCTGCTCGACCTCTTCGCCGGCTCCGGCCTCGACCGCGGCGTCGGGACCGGGCTCGGGCTGGGCCTCGCGGGTGCGCTCCTCGTCGCGCAGCCGCGGTCGTCCGAGCTCGGCCCGGACGACGAGGACGCCGCGGTCGGCCGGTTCTGGCGCGTCGTCCTCGGCGTGCTCGGCGCGGTCCTGGCCGTCGGTGCGGTCGTCACGATCGTGATCTTCCTGTCCTCGGACGACTGGTCCGGGGCTGCGCAGCTCGTCTACGCGCTGACGAGCACGCTCATCGTCCTCGCGGTGGGCGCGCTGCCCGCCTGGGGTGCGTTCCGGGGCGACCGGGCCTGGTCGACCGTCCTGGTCGGCGTGGGCGCGGCGCTCGCCGTGCTGTTCGTCGTCGGTGCCGGCTCCGCTCCCGACCTCCTGCGCGTCGAGTCCTTCCACACGCTGCGGTTCGGTCTCGTGCTCGTGCCCGCGCTCGGTGCGGTGGCCGCGGGTGCGGCGTTCCGTCGCGGTCTTCCGGGCGTCGCGGACGACGAAGGGCGGACGGGTGTGGCCGACGTCGTGCGCGACACGCTGCTGCTCCTCGCCGTCGTCGCCGCCCTCATCGCGATCGGTTACGCCGTCGTGCTCGGGGACGGTGCGCACGGCGGGCGTGCGACGACGAGCCTCGTCGTCACGCTCGTCGCCTCGGGGGCGGTCGCCGTCCTCGCGGCGCTGGCGTGGGCGGGCGCCCGTCGCGACGACGCGGCCGCCCGCGGCCTGGCGTGGCTCGTGGTCGGGACCGCCGTCGTGCTCGGCACCGTCGCGGTCTCGGTCGACGCGTGGAAGGTCGTCGGCGTGCCCGTCGAGCTCGCGCTCGTCGCGTACGGCCTGCCCGCCCTGCTCGTGCTCGCGCTCCTCGGCCCGTCGGTCCAGGAGTGGGGGAGCAGGACGCGGGTCGAGGCGACCGGCGCCCGCACCGCGTACGAGTGGACGCCGCGCCCGCGCCGGGCGCCGCGGCCCGCGAAGTCCGCGAAGCCCGCCGTGCCGGCGCGCGACGCCGAGGAGCCGGCTCCGCTCGAGACGCCTGCCGACGCTCCCGTGCACCCCCACGCGCCGGTCGTGGCTTGGCCCGTCGGCGGGGAGACGCCCGTCGGCGGGGAGACGCCCGCCGCCGAGCCGGCACGGTCCGAGCCGCGGCCGGTCGAGCCCGTCGCCGCCGAGGCGTCTCCCGTCGCCTCGGGGCCGGAGCCGGAGCCGGAGCCGGAGTGGCAGCCCGAGCCCGTCCAGCCGTCCGACCCGGAGCCCGAGCCGGCACGTGCCGCGGCCGACGCGGAGTCGACGACCGTGCTGCCCGTCGCGGGGTACTCGGCGGAGCAGGCGGCCGACCCGAGCACGCCGCTCGAGGTGCTCGCGCAGATCGCCGAGCACGCGCCGGCGCTGCGCCCGTACGTCGCCTCCAACCCGTCGACGTACACGGCCCTGCTCGACTGGCTCGGCGCGCTCGGCGACCCCGCCGTGGACGCGGCGCTCCGGGCCCGCCCGGACCGCCGCCCCTGAGAGGGCCGCGTCTCGGGGGAGACGCGCGCCGTCGTCGGGGCTCCTCGTTGGAGTACAGTGACGACGTGCGTACCCCCGAGACGCGCCCGTCGGTCGCGACGGGCAGCCTCCTCCTTCGGTGCCGCGGCGAGGCTCGCTGAGCCGGTTCCTCGCCGCGGTGGTTGGTGTGCCGGCTGACGAACCGACCGCACGACCGTGAGGAACTCCCCGTGACGAACACCGCCGACCAGACCCGCACGCCCGCCCCGGATCCCCGCTGGGCCCACGCTCAGCAGCGCCCGTCGGGCATGCCGATCCACAAGTACGAGCCCTTCCACGCGCAGCTCGACGTGTCGCTGCCGGACCGCACCTGGCCCGACAAGCGGATCACGAAGGCCCCCCGCTGGTGCGCCGTCGACCTGCGCGACGGGAACCAGGCGCTCATCGAGCCCATGAACGCGGAGCGCAAGCTCGCCATGTTCCGCCTGCTCGTCGACATGGGCTACAAGGAGATCGAGGTCGGGTTCCCGTCCGCCTCCCAGACGGACTACGACTTCGTGCGCCTGCTCATCGAGCAGGACCTCATCCCGGACGACGTCATCATCCAGGTGCTGACGCAGTCCCGCGAGCATCTCATCGCGCGCACCTACGAGGCCCTGCGCGGAGCCAAGCAGGCGATCGTGCACCTGTACAACTCGACCTCGGTGCTCCAGCGCGAGGTCGTGTTCCGCACCAACGAGGACGGCATCGTCGACATCGCGCTCGAGGGCGCGAAGCTGTGCCGCAAGTTCGAGGAGACCATCCCCGAGACGCGGATCTACTACGAGTACTCGCCGGAGTCCTACACGGGCACCGAGCTCGAGTTCGCGGCCCGGATCTGCAACGAGGTGCTCGAGGTCTTCGAGCCGACCGCCGAGCGGCCCGTCATCGTGAACCTCCCCGCGACCGTGGAGATGGCGACGCCGAACGTGTACGCCGACTCGATCGAGTGGATGAACCGCCACCTCGACCACCGCGAGCACGTCATCCTGTCGCTGCACCCGCACAACGACCGCGGGACCGCCGTCGCGGCCGCCGAGCTCGGCTACCAGGCCGGTGCCGACCGCATCGAGGGCTGCCTGTTCGGCAACGGCGAGCGCACCGGGAACGTCGACCTCGTCACGCTCGGGATGAACCTGTTCAGCCAGGGCATCGACCCCGAGATCGACTTCTCGCAGATGGACCGCATCCGTCGCACCGTCGAGCAGTGCAACCAGCTCCCCGTCGGCGAGCGGCACCCGTGGGCCGGCGACCTCGTCTTCACGGCGTTCTCCGGCTCGCACCAGGACGCCATCAAGAAGGGTCTCGAGGCGATGGCCAAGCGCGCGGACGCGCAGGGTGTCACGGTCGAGGACATCGTCTGGGGCGTCCCGTACCTGCCGATCGACCCGAAGGACGTCGGCCGCAGCTACGAGGCCGTGATCCGGGTCAACTCGCAGTCCGGCAAGGGTGGCATCTCGTACCTGCTCAAGTCCGAGCGGAACCTCGACCTGCCGCGCCGCCTGCAGATCGAGTTCTCCCGGGCCGTCCAGGAGCACACCGACGCGCAGGGGATCGAGGTCAACGCCGAGGACATCTGGCGGATCTTCTCCGACGAGTACCTGCCCGCCGAGCCCGACTCCGGCCTCGAGCCGTGGGGGCGCCTGCGCCTCGTCTCGACGCGGGCGTCGTCGTCGGAGGACGGGCCGGACACGCTCGAGGTCGAGCTCGAGGACGCCGGCCAGGTCCGCACCGTCACCGGGACCGGCAACGGCCCGGTCGACGCGTTCCTCGACGTGCTGCGGCAGGTCGGGCACGACGTGCTCGTGCTCGACTACGCGGAGCACGCGCTGTCAGCCGGGTCCGACGCGGCGGCCGCCGCCTACGTCGAGTGCTCGGTCGGGGACGACGTGCTGTGGGGCGTCGGCATCGACCCGTCCATCACGACGGCGTCGCTCAAGGCCATCATCTCCGCGGTCAACCGGTACGAGCGCGGGCAGGTCGAGGGCCGCGCGGCCGACCCGGCGACCGTGGGCCGCTGAGCCTGCCGCCGGTCGATCGTCGCCGCGGGGCAGCGCGAACCGTCCGAGTCAGCGGGAGCTTCCCGCTGACTCGGACGGTTTCACGCTGACTCGAGGGCGTCCGGGTCGCGCTCGCTCGCGCGCACCTCGTCGCCGTACGCGACGAGCGAGCGGTGGTAGCGCTGGACGAGGCCGCCGAGGGCGGCGACCGCCACCCCGACGCCCTCACGGGCGCGGCCGGCGTCAGCGAGCGCCAGCGCCAGGAATCCGTCGAGCTGGGCGTCGAGGTCGTCGGACGGCTCGCGCTTCTCGGCCTGGAGGATCTCGACGGCCTCGTCCGCCTGCCCGACGTTGCGGAGCGAGCTCGCGAGCTGGATCACGGCTTGTCGGCGTCGGTCGGGGCGCAGGCCTGCGGCGAGCGCGGCCCGGTAGAAGGCGATCGCGGTCTCGGGCACGCCGGTCGAGTCCCAGGCGCTGCCGATCTCGTAGAGCGCGGTCGGGTGGTCCTCGGGGAGCTCGGCGACGAGTGCTGCGACGGCCTCGCGCAGCTCCTCGTCCGGGACCTCCTCGGTGCGGGCGCGGTACCAGGCGGCGGCGATGCGCTCCTCCCACGACCCGGCGGGGGCACTGTGCCCGGGCTCCGCGGTGGCGTCGTCGGCGGGCGTCGGCGGCTGTTGCGGGAGTGCGGTCATCGGGACATCACATCACGACCCACCTCCGGGTCGGGCATCGGCCCGGGCGGCGCCGCCGACGCGCGGGAGCTCGTCGAGTCGCTCCGACCACGGATGTCGGTTCCGCGGGAGACAATGGTGCCCATGCCGGTCTACCGCGACGAGGCGCTCGTGCTGCGCGCCCAGAAGCTGGGCGAGGCCGACCGCATCGTCACGCTGCTGACCCGCGAGCACGGGAAGGTCCGCGCCGTGGGCAAGGGGGTGCGGCGGACCTCGTCACGAGTGGGTGCGCGCCTCGAGCCGTTCATGTTCGTCGACGCGCAGCTCTACGTGGGCCGCACGCTCGACGTCGTGACCCAGGTCGAGACCGTCGGCCCGTACGCGAGCGAGATCGCGCGCGACTACGCGCTGTACACGGCGGGCACCGCGATGCTCGAGACGGCCGAGCGGCTCACCGAGGAGGGCGAGCCCGCGGTCCAGCAGTTCTGGCTCCTCGCGGGGGCGCTGCGGGCGCTCGCCGAGCATCACCACGCCGCCGGGCTCGTCCTCGACTCCTACCTGCTGCGGGCGCTGTCCGTGGCGGGGTGGGCACCGAGCTTCACCGACTGCGCGCGGTGCGGCGAGCCGGGCCCGCACACGGCGTTCTCCGTCGGGACGGGCGGCGCCGTCTGCCCGCGGTGCCGGCCGCCCGGCTCGACGGCGCCCGCACCCGAGACGTTCGCGCTCCTCGCCGCACTCCTGGCCGGTGACTGGACGACGGCGGACGCGTCGTCGCCCCGGCACCGCAGCGAGGCGAGCGGCCTCGTCGCGGCGTACTCGCAGTTCCACCTCGAGCGACGGCTCCGGTCCCTGCGGCTCGTCGAGCGCGAGCCCGAGCGAACCGAGGCCGCACCCACCGATCCGGACCGAGTGACGGAGACCACCTTCCTGTGATGGCACGAGCTTCCCGCCGCGGCGCCCCGCCCGCCGCCCGCCCCGACCGTGTGGCGCCGACGCCCCACGTCTCGGGAGCCCGCCCGCCGGCGATCCCGCGCGAGGTGCTCCCGCAGCACGTCGCGATCGTCATGGACGGCAACGGGCGCTGGGCGAACGCGCGCCACCTGCACCGCACGGCGGGGCACGAGGCGGGCGAGGTCGCGCTCAACGACGTCGTCGCGGGCGCCGTCGAGCTCGGGATCTCGCACGTCTCCGCATACGCGTTCTCCACGGAGAACTGGAAGCGCTCGCCCGAGGAGGTGCGCTTCCTCATGGGCTTCAACCGGGAGACCATCCGGCGTCGTCGGGACCTGTGGGACTCGTGGGGCGTCCGGATCCGGTGGGCCGGGCGGCAGCCACGGCTGTGGGGGAGCGTCGTCAAGGAGCTGCAGGTCGCCGAGCGGCAGACCGCCGGGAACGACGGGCTGACCCTCACCCTCTGCGTGAACTACGGTGGCCGGCTCGAGATCACGGACGCCGTGCGCTCGCTCGCCGCCGAGGTGGCGGCCGGCCGTCTCGACCCGGCCCGGATCACCGAGAAGACCATCGCGAAGCACCTCTACGACCCCGACATGCCCGACGTCGACCTGTTCCTGCGGTCGTCGGGGGAGCAGCGGACGTCGAACTTCCTGCCCTGGCAGTCCGCGTACGCGGAGCTGGTCTTCGTACCCGAGCTCTGGCCCGACGTCGACCGGCTCGTCCTGTGGCGCGCCGTCGAGGAGTACGCGCGCCGGGACCGTCGGTACGGCGGGGCGGTCGACGCGGTCGCGGGGTCAGGCGGTGCCTCGTGAACGAGCAGCAGGGCACGGACGCCGTCGGTCCGCCCTGGGTCGTGCGCACCGAGCGGCTGCTGCTCAGCGCGGTCGGGCAGGGTGACGTCGACGACCTGTTCGCCCTCAACACCGACCCGGCGGTCTGGTGGCACTTCCCCTCGGGTCGTCACGTCGAGCGCTCGCAGACCGAGGAGTTCGCCGGGGTCTGTGCGTCGGGATGGCGGCGCGACGGCCTGGGCTACTGGACCTTGCGCGACCCTGGCTCGCGGATCCTGCTCGGGGTGGGTGGCTGCCTGGGCGTCCGCGAGGTCGCCTGGAACCTCTACTACCGGCTCCGGCCGGCGTCCCAGGGGCAGGGGTACGCGACCGAGCTCGTGCGGGCGGCGCGCGACTGGGCCGCCCGCGTCGACGCCGCGCGCCCGGTCGTCGCGAGCCTCCTCGAGCACAACGTGCGGTCGCGGGCCGTCGTCGAGCGTGCCGGGCTGACGCAGGTCTGGCGCGGTCCCGACCGACGCAACCCGGACCCGTCCGCGGTCCGGCTGATCTTCGCGGACCGCGGCGTCTCCGACGAGGTGCTGGCACGACTGGTGGGCGGCCAGGACGAGCCCGACGAGCGCGAGGCAGCGGCCGGCCCTACCGTCGAGCCATGACTCTCGAGCTCGGCATGATCACGGTCGACACCGGCGACGCCCGCGCCCTGGCGTCCTGGTGGGCACGTCAGACGGGCGGGACGTTCGTCGACGAGGCGGACGGCTGGTGGTGCGAGGTGCGTCCGGGGCAGGGCGCTCCGGGCGTCATCCTCGGGTTCCAGAAGGTCGAGGACCCGACGCCGGGGAAGAACCGCCTGCACCTCGACCTCGGCACCGCGGACCGGCTCGCCGAGGTGGAGCGCCTCGTCGGCGAGGGCGCGACCGTCGTCGGCGAGAACGCGGTCGGCGACTTCACGTGGACGACCTTGGCGGACCCGGACGGCAACCTGTTCGACGTCGCGACGCACGAGTAGGCCGTCGGGCCCGCAGCCCGCTCCTGTCGGGTCCGCGGCGGTCGCCGGCCGAGCTCAGCTCGCAGCGCGGCAGTCGGCGCAGGTCCCGAAGAGCTCGACGGTGTGCTGGATGTCGGTGAAGCCGTGCTGCGCGCCGACGGACGCCGCCCAGGCTTCCACGGTCGGCCCGTCGATCTCGACCGCCCGGCCGCAGGTGCGGCACACGAGGTGGTGGTGGTGCTCCTGCCTGGCGCAGCGGCGGTAGACGTTCTCGCCGCCCTCGGTCCGCAGGACGTCGACCGCGCCGTCGTCGGCGAGCGCCTGGAGCGCGCGGTACACGGTCGCGAGGCCGATGCCGTCGCCCTGGGAGCGCAGCAGCTCGTGGAGCTGCTGCGCGGAGCGGAAGTCGTCCAGGTCGTCGAGGGCGTGCTGGACGGCGACGCGCTGCTTGGTGATGCGCTGCACGGCTGGTCTCCGGCGGGGTCGGCGGATGCTCCTTGTCGATTCTCATTCTCATCTAGCGGTGCGAGCGATGTCAAAGCACGGCGGGCGGACCGGGCTCGACCGGTAGGCTGTGACCTCCGAACGAAACCCCCCCACCTGCCCGCACGCCATGCGGGCAGCCGTCTTCGAGGAGTGCCCCGTGGCCCCTGTCTCCCGTCTCGACGCCGTCGTCTCGCTCGCCAAGCGGCGAGGCTTCGTCTTCCCGTCCGGCGAGATCTACGGCGGTACCCGCTCCGCGTGGGACTACGGGCCGCTCGGCGTCGAGCTCAAGGAGAACATCAAGCGCCAGTGGTGGCGCGCGATGGTCACGAGCCGCGACGACATCGTCGGCCTTGACTCCGCGGTCATCCTGCCGCGCCAGGTCTGGGTCGCCTCCGGTCACGTCGGCGTCTTCACCGACCCGCTCACCGAGTGCCTCCACTGCCACAAGCGGTTCCGCGAGGACCAGATGATCGAGGAGTTCGAGGAGAAGAAGGGCCGCGCGCCCGAGGGCGGCCTCGCCGAGATCGTCTGCCCCAACTGCGGCACGCGCGGCCAGTGGACCGAGCCCCGCGACTTCAACATGATGCTCAAGACCTACCTCGGCCCCGTCGAGGACGAGTCCGGCCTGCACTACCTGCGGCCCGAGACGGCGCAGGGCATCTTCGTGAACTTCGGCAACGTGTCGTCGGCTGCGCGCAAGAAGCCCCCGTTCGGCATCGCGCAGATCGGCAAGTCGTTCCGCAACGAGATCACGCCCGGCAACTTCATCTTCCGCACGCGCGAGTTCGAGCAGATGGAGATGGAGTTCTTCGTGGAGCCCGGCACCGACGCCGAGTGGCACCAGTACTGGATCGACACCCGGACCGCCTGGTACACGGGTCTCGGGATCTCGCCCGAGAACCTGCGGAGCTACGAGCACCCGAAGGAGAAGCTCTCCCACTACTCGACGCGCACCGTGGACATCGAGTACCGGTTCGGCTTCCAGGGCTCCGAGTGGGGCGAGCTCGAGGGCATCGCCAACCGGACGGACTTCGACCTCAAGACGCACAGCGAGCACTCCGGGAAGGACCTCTCCTACTTCGACCAGGAGAAGAACGAGCGCTGGGTGCCGTACGTCATCGAGCCCGCGGCCGGTCTGACCCGGTCCCTCATGGCGTTCCTCGTCGAGGCCTACGCCGAGGACGAGGCGCCCAACGCCAAGGGCGGCGTCGACAAGCGCACCGTGCTGCGGCTCGACCCGCGCCTCGCGCCCGTCAAGGCCGCCGTCCTGCCGCTGTCGCGCAACGAGGCGCTGTCGCCGAAGGCGCGCGACCTCGCCGCCGAGCTGCGCCAGGCGTGGAACGTCGACTTCGACGACGCCGGCGCGATCGGCCGCCGCTACCGTCGCCAGGACGAGATCGGCACGCCGTTCTGCATCACGGTCGACTTCGACACGCTCGACGACCAGGCCGTGACCATCAGGCACCGCGACTCGATGAAGCAGGAGCGCGTCGCGCTCGACCAGGTCACCCCGTACCTGGCGACGCACCTCGTCGGCGCCTGACGTCGTCCGGCGGCCCGGCCGGGAGCTGAGCTTCCGGCCGGGCCGCCGGTCAGCGCACCGGTGCGGCGACCGGTCCGAACCGGTCCGCCGAGGCGGCTGCCCAGTCCGCCGCCCAGGTCTCGGGCGGATCGCCCAGCAGCTCGCCGGGAGACAACCACTCGAAGATCTCGGCGTACGAGCGCACGTCCGACGTCGTGACGCGTCGGCGCAGATGGGCCGGCGTGAGCGCGCGCGGCTCGCGAACCCCCATCGCGGCCATGAGGCGCATCGCCTCGTCGACCGTCGCGCCCTGGTAACGCTTGACGCGTTCACGCCTCGCACGGCGGCGGCGGCGCTCAGTCGAGCCAGGTGCGCGTCAGCAGGTCGAGGTGGTGGTCCCTGCCCTTCGTGTCGGTGAAGCCCAGCACCGAACCCACCAGGCACTCGTCGTACGCGTGCGCCACGACGTCGACCAGCCGGGCGCCGTCGGACGGGAGCAGCACGTCGACCCGCCCGCCGCCGGCACCCGGCCCGACGTAGCGGAGCCTGCCCGACTCGCCCTCGAGGGAGACGGTCACGCGCTCGCCGTCGAGCCAGCCGACCCACTCGGCCGACCGCCCGTGCAGGAAGTCGGGGTAGGTGAAGAAGCCCAGCTCCACCACGCGTGCGCCGTCGTCTCCGCGGGAGAACCCTTGCGTCTCGGCGTCGGTGACGAGCGTGTCGAGCCGGTGGTCGAGCGTCGTCCAGGAGGCGCCGACGCCGGGGTCGTCCTTGCTCTCGCCCCCGTCGTCGATCGCGTCGGCCATGGAAGCCATGAGCCGGCGTGCGCGCTCCCGGAGCTCGCGATCCTGTGCGTCGAGGGTCGTGTGCCCGTTGCCTGTGCCCGACGACGGCGCGGCGGCCGAGCCGGTCAGCGTCGTGAGGGCGTTCGCGACAGACGGGGGGAGCGGGTCCATGCAGGTGCGGGCGGCGAGGTCGGGGCAGTCGGGCGTGCTCAGCGTGCCGTCCTCGCTCCGGAACACGACCCCGATCTGTCGGGTGTCGGAGACGTCAACGTCGATGCCGAACAGCCCGGCGGCCCACTGCGGACCGCTTCCCGCGCCCCCGGCGACCGTGAACGTCGGAACCCGGACGACGAGCGGTCCCTCGCCGGGGGAGCCGGTCGGACGCGCCGTCGTCCACAGGTACGGTGCGGCGCCCGGGTCGTCCCGCGGGGATGTTCCCCACGCGTAGACGCCACGACGGGCAGGTCCGGGTGCCACGAGCTCGACCCGGGCGTCGTCGGTGCTGCGGCTCGCGCTCACCGCGTCGTCCGAGTCGGCCTGGACGTGCAGCTCGCCGTCCGCCCACCAGACGGGCACGCCCTCCCAGGCTCCGAGGTCGACCTGGCCGAGCTCGTCGGCCGAGAGCCGCCCGGCAGCCGCGACCACGCCGGGTGCGAGCGGGCGGGGCGTCGGGGCGTTCGTCGGAGACGGCGTCGGCGTTCCGGTCGCGGTGGGGGGCGGGGCGGCCACGGCACCGTGCGGGGTGGGAGAGTCCCGCACGACGCCGCCCGCCACGACCGCGAGGACCGCGGCGCAGGCCAGGACGCCGCTGACGCCGGCGGTGACCGTGCGTCGTCGGACGCGGCGGCGGCCGTGCGCCAGGACGACGGCAGGATCGAGGGACATCGGGGGTACCGCTGCCTCGGCGCGGGCACGGAGCTCGTCGGCGGGGTCGGGGCCGGACGCGGTCATCGGGTCTCCTGCGGCTCGGGCTGCGACAGCGCCGCTCGCAGCGTGGCCAGGCTCCGGTGCGTCGTCGACTTCACGGTCCCGACGCTGACGCCGAGCGCCGCGGCGACCTCGGCCTCGGAAAGCCCGACGAGGTGCCGGAGCACCACGATCCGACGCTGTCGTGGTGTCAGAAGCGCGAGCGCGCGCACGAGCTCGTCGCGGTCGTGCGTGACGGTGTGCTCGTCCGCCCGGCCGCCCGCCTCGGGGAGGTCCTCGGGCGCGCTGAGGACCTCTCGACGCCGCCGCCGCCACGAGTCCGTCCGGAGGTTCATGAGCACCCGGCGCGCGTAGGCCAGCGGGTCTCCCCGGCTCGCGCTCGACCAGGCCGCGTACGTCCGGACGAGGGCGTGCTGCACGAGCTCCTCCGCCCGGTGGGCGTCCCCGCACAGGAACCACGCGGTGCGCAGCAGGGTCGGCGAGCTCTGCTCCACGAAAGCCGTGAACGCGGCGTCGCGCCCGTGGCGGTCGGGCTCGGCGTCGTCGGCGTCCGTGTCGTCGAGCACGACGACCTCGACGCTGCCGGTGGCGACGCCGCCGGACTGCCGCCTCGGGCGTCCTGAGCGTGGGGTGTGCGTCGCCATGGTGGTCACACCGTAGAAGACGTGCGTCAGCGCGGAAAGGTTGCCTCTTCGTCCGTTCCTCACGGATCGAGCCGTGACAGATGTCATGAGCGGCCCGTGACAGTCGTCGGTGCCGCTGACCTGCAGGTTCGCCCAGGATGGTGCCATGACCACACCGCAGGGGCCCCGAAGCCTCCCCACGACGCCCGCGCTCGCGCTGCACGGGCTGCACAAGCAGTTCTCGTCGCCGTCGGGCACCGTGCGTGCCGTGAACGGCATCGACCTCACGATCATGCCGGGCGAGGTCGTCGCGTTCCTCGGCCCGAACGGTGCCGGCAAGACCACGACCATCGACATGGTGCTCGGGCTGTCGCGGCCGTCGTCGGGCACGCTCGAGGTCTTCGGCCGCAGCCCGGAGGACGCGATCGCCGCGGGCCGCGTCGCCGCCGTCATGCAGACCGGCGGTCTGCTCCGCGACATCACGGTCGCCGAGACCGTCGAGCTCACCGCGTCGCTGTTCGGCCGCGCCGGGTCCCCGCTCCCGTACCTCGAGCGGGCCGGCATCGCCGACATCGCCGACCGCATGGTCGGCAAGTGCTCGGGCGGCCAGCAGCAGCGGCTGCGGTTCGCGATGGCGCTCGTCTCCGAGCCCGACCTGCTGCTGCTCGACGAGCCCACGACCGGCATGGACGTCGAGGGGCGCCGCGAGTTCTGGTCGGCGATCCGCCAGGACGCCGCGCACGGCCGCACCGTCGTGTTCGCGACCCACTACCTCGAGGAGGCGGACGCCTACGCGGACCGCATCGTCCTCGTCAGCCAGGGCCGGATCGTCGCCGACGGCTCCGCGGCCGAGGTCAAGAACCTCGCGTCGGGTCGCACGGTCACCGCGCTGCTCGACGCCGAGGCCGAGCCAGGCCACGTGCTCGACTCGATCCGGGCGCTCGACGGCGTCGACTCGGTCGAGGAGCGCGGGAACCGCATCATCGTCCGCACGTCGGACTCCGACACGGTGGCGCGCTACCTCCTCACGCGCACCAAGGCGCGCGACCTCGAGGTCACGGCCGAGAACCTCGAGGAGGCGTTCGTCGCGCTCACCTCGGCCCACCCGAACCAGGCTGCGCCGACAGAGCCGACAGCCGCGCCCGTCACCGCCACCGAAGGAGCACTCCGATGAGCACGCTCGCCACCGGCTCCGCGCCGACCCCCGCCCGGCCCGCACCGACCCGGATCGGCACCCCCGCCGCCCGCCGCGGTCTGAGCGCGACCTACCTGCGGCTCGAGATCCGCCGGTTCGTGCGCAACCGCCGCACCCTGGTCTTCTCGCTCATCATGCCGCCGGCGTTCTTCCTGATCTTCGGGACGGCATCCGACTACACCACCCAGAAGGCGGGCAACGGCAACGTCACGGCGTGGATCCTCGTCTCGATGGCGCTCTACGGCGCGCTGCTCACCGCCACCTCGGGCGGCGCGAGCGTGTCCGTCGAGCGCGCGCAGGGCTGGACCCGGCAGCTGCGCCTGACCCCCCTGCGCCCCTGGGCGTACGTCGTGACGAAGGTCGCCGCGACCATGACTCTCGGGGCCGTCTCCGTGCTCATCACGATGGGCGTGGGCCTCGCGCTCGGCAAGGCGCACATGCCGTTCTACGCCTGGATCCTCGCGCCGCTCATCGCCTGGGCGGGGTCGCTCGTGTTCGCCGCGTTCGGTCTCTTCATGGGCTACCTGCTCCCGTCCGAGAACGTCATGCAGATCCTCGGCCCCGTGCTCGCCCTCCTGTCCTTCGCCGGCGGTCTCTTCGTCCCCCTCGGGGACAACTGGTTCGCCGACGTCGCGAAGTTCGTCCCGACCTACGGGCTCGCCGAGCTCACCCGGGCGCCGCTCGGCGACGGCTTCTCGTGGCTCGCGGTCCTGAACGTGGTCGGGTGGGCGCTCGTCTTCGCGCTCGGCGCCGCGTGGCGGTTCCGCAAGGACACGGCGCGCGTGTGACCAGCCTGTTCTCCGGCGCGCGCACGCGGCCCACCACTACGGTGGGTCGCGTGAGCGTGCCTCTTGTCCCCGGGCCCGACGACGCCGACGACCGTCACGTCATGGGTCGCGCCGTGGCGGAGGCGATCGCGGGCCCGAACGCCACGGAGGACCGGCAACGCCGCGTGTGGCGGCTCATCGGGCCGCTGTTCGGCGCCGTGTGGGTCGTGTTCCTCAGCGAGCCGGCCCGCGAGTCGTGGGCGAACCCGGACCCGCTGCTGCGCTGGTGCGGCATCGTGGGCGTCGCGCTCAGCGCAGCCGGGTTCGTCATGTCCGTGTTCCTCCTGCGGCGCACCTTCGCGGAGGAGGGCCGGATCGCCCGACGGTGGGGCTTCGTCTCCGTCGCGATCCAGGTCGTCGGCGTCGTGCTCGCGTGCCTCGCCGCGCAGGAGCACGGCCTCGTCGGCACGGTGTTCATCAGCGTCTCGGCGATCTACCTGCTCCGCACGCCCCGGGCCCTCCTCGTCACGGTGGGCCTCGTGGTCGTCATGCTCGTCCTGCCACGCGTCGTCCCGGGCTGGGAACCCGAGGACGGCAACGTCGCGGCCCTCGTCCTCGCGACCCTCGCGACGTACGGCTTCGCCCAGCTCGTCGAACGCAACCATCAGCTCCAGCTGGCCCAGGAGGAGGTCGCTGCGCTCGCCGTCTCCCGCGAGCGCGAGCGCATCGCCCGCGACATGCACGACGTCCTCGGCCACTCGCTGACCGTGATCTCGGTGAAGTCCGAGCTCGCGGGGAGGCTCGTCGCGGCGGACCCGGGACGGGCGGCCGCCGAGGTCGCGGACATCCAGTCCCTGGCCCGGTCGGCGCTCGCGGACGTGCGGGGCATGGTCGCGGCGACGCGGCACGTCACGCTCGCGGGCGAGCTCGCCGCGGCTCGCCGCGCCCTCGACGCGGCGAGCATCGACGCGCAGCTCCCGGGCGCCGTCGACGCCGTCCCGGAGGACCTGCGCGAGCTGTTCGCGTGGGCGGTGCGCGAGGGCACCACGAACGTCCTGCGGCACGCGGCCGCCGGCCGTGTCGTGGTGACGCTCGCCCCCGACCGGATCGTCGTCGAGGACGACGGTCGCGGCGCGCAGCCCTGCCCCGACGACGACGGCGCACCCGGTCGTGCGTCGGCCCCCGGCTCCCCGGGGGATGCGCCGGGGCACGGGCTCGCCGGGCTCCGGGAACGCGCGGAGGCCGCGGGTGCGACCGTCGAGACGGGACCGAGCCCGCTCGGCGGGTTCCGTCTGGCCGTGCGCGCGGGGCGTCGGTCGGGCGGCGCGACAGGTGCGAGGATCGGGCGGTGACGATCAGGCTCCTCCTCGCCGACGACCAGGCGCTGGTCCGCGGCGCGCTCGCCGCCCTGCTCGACCTCGAGCCCGACCTCGAGGTGGTCGCCCAGGTGGGACGTGGCGACGAGGTCGTGACGGCGGCCCGTGACGCGCGCGCCGACGTCGCGCTGCTCGACGTCGAGATGCCGGGACTCGACGGCATCGGTGCCGCGGCGGCGCTGCGGCAGGGCTACCCCGACTGCCGGTCGCTCATCGTCACGACGTTCGGCCGTCCGGGGTATCTCCGCCGCGCGCTCGACGCGGGCGCCAGCGGGTTCGTCGTCAAGGACACCCCTGCCGAGCAGCTCGCGGACGCGGTCCGCCGGGTGCACGCGGGCCTGCGCGTCGTGGACCCCGACCTGGCGGTCGAGTCGCTCACGGTGGGGGAGAGCCCGCTCACCGAGCGCGAGCGCGACGTGCTCCTCCACGCGGCGGGCGGCGGCACGGTCGCCGAGATCGCGAAGGCCGCGTTCCTGTCCGAGGGGACGGTGCGCAACTACCTGTCGTCGGTGATCGGCAAGACCGGCGCCCGGACTCGCGCCGAGGCCGTCCGGATCGCCCAGGAGAACGGCTGGCTCTGACGCGTGCCCGAGGGTCCGGCGGTGGATGGGAGAATGGGGACGTGACAACCCCCACCTCGACCGTCAGCACGCTGCTGCCCCCGCTGCGCATCGGGCCGCACACGATCGACACCCCGGTCGTGCTCGCGCCCATGGCCGGCGTGACGAACAAGGCCTTCCGGACGCTGTGCCGCGAGCACGGCGCGGGCCTGTACGTCGCGGAGATGGTCACGAGCAGGGCGCTCGTCGAGCGGCACCCGGCCACCCTGCGCATCGTCACGTTCGACGAGGGTGAGTCGCCGCGCTCGGCCCAGGTGTACGGCGTCGACCCGGCGACCGTCGCGGGCGCCGTCCGGATCCTCGCCGCCGAGGGACTCGCCGACCACGTCGACCTCAACTTCGGCTGCCCGGTGCCCAAGGTCACCAAGCGGGGTGGCGGCGGCGCCCTGCCCTGGAAGCGTGAGCTCTTCACGCGGATCGTCGCGGGCGCCGTCGAGGCGGGCGGTGCGTACGGCGTCCCGGTCACCGTCAAGACCCGCAAGGGCATCGACGACGACCACCTCACCTACCTCGATGCGGGCCGCATCGCCGAGCGGGAAGGGGCGGCGGCCATCGCGCTGCACGCTCGCACCGTCGAGCAGCACTACTCGGGGACCGCCGACTGGGCCGCGATCGCGACCCTCAAGGAGACCGTCCGGACCATTCCCGTGCTCGGCAACGGCGACATCTGGTCCGCCGAGGACGCCGTCCGCATGGTCCAGGTGACGGGCGCCGACGGCGTCGTCGTCGGGCGCGGGTGCCAGGGGCGGCCCTGGCTGTTCGCCGACCTCGCGGCCGCGTTCGCCGGATCCGACGTGCGGCTCCGCCCCGGGCTGCGCGAGGTCGCCGACACCATCTACCGGCACGGCGAGCTGCAGGTCGAGTACTGGGAGGACGAGGGCAAGGGCATGCGCGACCTGCGCAAGCACATGGCCTGGTACCTCAAGGGGTACGCCGTCGGCGGCGAGGCAAGGGCGTCGCTCGCGCTCGTGTCGACGCTCGCCGAGCTGCGTGAGCGCCTCGACGCGCTCGACCTCGACCAGCCGTACCCCGGCGAGGGTGCCGAGGGGCCGCGCGGGCGCTCCGGCACGCCCAAGACGGCGCACCTGCCCTACGGGTGGCTGGACTCGCGCGAGCTCACGCCCGCGCACCGCCAGCAGCTCGTCGAGGCGGAGCTGAGCGTCTCCGGCGGCTGACCCCGACCCCGCGAAGTAGTACGGCGGCCGGTATACCTCGCGAGGTATACCGGCCGCCGTACTACTTCGCGGGGTGGGGAGCTCGTCAGGCGCGGTACCAGACCGTCGTGTCCGAGGGGACCGCGGTCGCGCCCGCGTCCTGCGTCAGCTCGCCCGACGCGACCAGGATCTCTGCCCCCGCCGGGAGGGTGACCGCGGCCCCACCCAGGTTCGCCAGCACGACGACGTCGCGGTTGCGCAGCGCGACGACGTGCGGGTCGTGGGCGAAGACGCCGAGCCAGGTCAGGTCGCCCGTGCCGAGGTGCTCGGCCTTCCGGACCCGCAGCGCGGTCCGGTAGAGGTCGAACGTCGACCCCGGGGTGGCGCGCTCGACGTCGGCCGCGTGCGCCGCATACGACGCCGGCTGCGGGAGCCAGGCCGCGCCGTCGGGCGAGAAGCCGTACGCAGGGGCGTCCGCCTCCCACGGCATGGGGATGCGACAGCCGTCGCGACCCGCCTCGGCGCCGCCGGTGCGGAAGAACGCGGGGTCCTGGCGGACGGCGTCGTCGAGGCTCGTGTGGTCGGGCAGGCCCAGCTCCTCGCCCTGGTAGACGTAGGACGAGCCGGGCAGGCCGAGCATGAGGAGGCTGGCGGCGCGGGCACGGCGCAGGCCGAGCTCGGCGTCGGGCTGCGGGTCGCTCGCGAAGAGGCCGTTCGGGCGGTGCTCCGGCTCGGCGAGGCCGAGGCGCGAGGCGTGCCGGACGACGTCGTGGTTGGACAGCACCCAGGTGGTGGGCGCGCCGACCGCGTCGTTGGCCCGGAACGACGCCTCGACGACGCCGCGCAGACGCGCCGCGTCCCAGCCTGCGACGAGGAACGAGAAGTTGAACGCCTGATGCATCTCGTCGGCGCGCACGTAGCGCGCGAGGCGCGAGAGCGGCTCGACCCAGGCCTCGGCGACCATGGCGCGGTCGCCGTCGTAGGAGTCGAGGATGCGGCGCCAGGCACGGTAGATCTCGTGCACGCCGTCCTGGTCGAACATCGGGCCGGAGTTCCCGGAGCCGTTCACAGCGTCGGTCCCGTCGGTCCCGTCGGTCCCGTCGGCTCCGTCGACCATCGCGACGTGGCCGTCCCAGTCGGGCAGCCCGTCGGCCTTGACCATGCCGTGCGCGACGTCGACGCGGAAGCCGTCGACGCCGCGGTCGAGCCAGAACCGCAGGACGTCCTCGAACTCGGAGCGGACCTCGGGGTTGGACCAGTCGAGGTCGGGCTGGGAGGAGTCGAACAGGTGCAGGTACCACTGGCCCGGCGTGCCGTCGGCCCGGGTGGTCCGCGTCCAGGCAGGCCCGCCGAAGATCGACTGCCAGTTGTTCGGCGGCTCCTCGCCACCCGTGCCCCGGCCCTCGCGGAACAGGTAGCGCCCGCGCTCGGGCGAGCCCTCGTCCGCGGCGAGCGCGGCCTGGAACCAGACGTGCTGGTCCGAGGTGTGGTTGGGCACGAGGTCGACGACGACCCGTACGCCGCGCGCGTGCGCCGCCTCGAGCAGTACGTCGAAGTCGTCGAGCGTGCCGAACAGCGGGTCGACGTCGCGGTAGTCGGCGACGTCGTAGCCGGCGTCCTTCTGCGGCGAGCGGTAGAACGGCGAGAGCCAGAGCGCGTCGACGCCGAGCTCGACGAGGTGGTCGAGGTGCGCGGTGATGCCGGGCAGGTCGCCGACGCCGTCGCCGTTCGCGTCGGCGAACGACCGCGGGTAGACCTGGTAGATCACGGCGTCGCGCCACCAGCTGCCCTCGGCCACGCCGGCCGCGTGCACGGTGACGGCATCGGTCGCGGACGTGGGCGCCGTCGTCGAATCGATTCGGGTCATGGGAGGTGCAGTCCTCGCATCATCGGGGGAGGTGGGGTGTCTCGCAGAGCGGACACTCCGGCAAGACTCGCATGTACGTTGCAGCATCCTTGCACGGGCTCGCCCCCGCTCGTCAACCCGGGCCCGACGGCGCCCGCCGCCCCGCGTCGGGGCGGCGGGTGTCGAGCGGGGTCGGGCGGTCAGCCCACGGGCGCTGCGACCGGGGCGCTGCCCGTGGACTCGCGCACGACGAGCTCGGGCTGGAAGAGCAGCTCGCTCCGAGGCGCCCGGTCGCCGGAGATCTCGGTCAGCAGCGCGGCCACCGCGGCTCGTCCCATGGCAGCGACCGGCTGGCGCACCGTCGTCAGCGGCGGGTCCGTGAACGCGATGAGGGGCGAGTCGTCGTAGCCGACGACGGACATGTCGGCCGGGACGGAGTGCCCGCGTGCCCGGACCGCGCGCGTCACGCCGAGCGCCATGAGGTCGCTCGCGCAGACGACCGCGGTGTGCCCGCTCGCGAGCAGCTCGTCGGCGGCGGCCTGGCCGCCCTCGAGGGTGAAGAGGGTGTTGACCACGTGCGTGCGCGCCTCGGCCTCGTCGGCCGCGAGGCCGTGCTGGACGAGCGCACGCACGAAGCCGTCCTGCTTGCGCTGCGTCGGGACGAACCGCGTGGGCCCGGCCGCGAGGCCGATCCGGCGGTGCCCCAGGCTCACCAGGTGACGCACCGCGAGCTCGGCAGCCTGGGTGTCGTCGGCCGAGACGAACGGCGCGTCGATGCCGTCGGCGTAGCCGCCCACGAGGACGATCGGCATCCCGCGCTCGCGCAGTCGCACGTACCGGTCGCGGCCGGCCTGCGTGTCGGCGTGGAGCCCGGAGACGAAGACGATGCCGTCCACCCCGTGCTCCATGAGGATCTCGACGTACTCGTCCTCGGTGGTGCCGCCGGGGGACTGCGTGCACAGCACGGGGGTGTAGCCGGCGTCCGCGAGGTGGTCCTCGATGACCTGGGCGAAGGCGGGGAACACCGGGTTGACGAGCTCTGGCACGACGAGGCCGATGAGCCCGGCCGACCGGTGCTTGAGCCGTTCGGGGCGCTCGTAGCCGAGCTGGTCGAGCGCCGAGAGCACGGCCTGGCGGGTCTCGCGCGAGACGTTGGCCTTGCCGTTCAGGACGCGCGAGACCGTCGCGGTGCTCACGCCCGCGAGCTGGGCCAGGTCTGCAAGACGGGTACGCACGGGTACGAGCGTAGTGGGCCGGCGCACAGGACCTCCTCGTCGCTGGGATGTGGCCGGTCTCGTGACCTGCGCACGTGGCCCGCCGTCGTCGGGGGGCGCTTGACTGCAACGAAACTGTAACGACGGCAGCCCAGTTGCTGCAAGCGGTTGCACAGACCGGCACCTGTCACCTACGGTCATGCCATCCGAGGCCGACGGCGGCGTGTGCTTGCCGAGCGGCCGCACACCGACCTCGATTGGGAGACACACCGATGCGACGGAGCATCTTCTCGGCGACGGCGGTCGCCCTCGGCGCCGCCCTCGCGCTCACCGCCTGCTCGTCGGGCGACTCGGGCAGCGGCGACAAGCCCTCCACGCCGTCGGCGGCGGCCACGACCGACGCGCCGAAGCTCACGGGCACCCTCACGATCTGGACCGACGAGACCCGCATCGACGTGTTCAAGAAGCTGGGCCAGGAGTACCAGCAGCAGTCGGGCGTCAAGGTCTCGGTCGTCCAGAAGGCGTCTGCCGACATCCGCGCCGACTTCGTCAAGCAGGAGCCGACCGGTCAGGGCCCGGACATCATCATCGGCGCCCACGACTGGACCGGGCAGCTCGTCACCAACGGCACCGTGCAGCCGATCGAGCTCGGTGACAAGGCGAGCGAGTTCTCGCCCGTGACGGTCTCCGCCTTCACCTACGACGGCCAGGTCTACGGCGTGCCCTACGCGATCGAGAACATCGCGCTCGTCCGCAACAACAAGCTCGCGGACAGCACACCCGACTCGCTCGACGCCCTGATCGCCCAGGGCAAGCAGATCGAGGCCAAGGACTCCAAGGTCAAGTACCCGTTCGTCGTCCAGCAGGGCAAGGACGGGGACCCGTACCACCTGTACCCGCTGCAGACGTCGTTCGGCGCACCCGTCTTCAAGCAGAACGACGACGGCTCCTACACCGACACCATCGCGATGGGCGGCGACAACGGGCACAAGTTCGCGGAGTATCTCGCCAAGCTCGGTAAGGCCGGCGTCCTCGACACCGCGATCGACTCGCAGAAGGCCACCGACGCCTTCAGCAAGGGCCAGACGCCGTACATCATCACGGGCCCGTGGAACACGCCGGCGTTCAAGAAGGCCGGACTCGACATCACCGTCCTGCCGGTCCCGAGCGCGGGTGGCGAGAAGTCCAACCCGTTCGTGGGCGTGCAGGGAGCGTTCATCAGCGCCAAGGCGCAGAACCCGATCGTGGCGAACGACTTCGTGACGAACTTCCTCGGCTCCGAGGCCGTCCAGACCGAGCTGTACACGGCCGGTCAGCGCATGCCGGCCCTCACGGCCGCGGCCGACAAGGTCGACGACCCGATCATCAAGGGCTTCACCGCCGCCGCCGGCACGACGCCGATGCCGTCGATCCCGGCCATGGACTCCGTGTGGGCCTTCTGGGGCACGACCGAGGCGCAGATCATCTCCGGCTCGGCCAAGAACCCGGACTCCGCGTGGGACACCATGATCAAGAACATCCAGGCGGCCATCGACAAGTCGAAGGGCTGACACCGGCGGACCGGCCGGCCCCGCACGGCCGGGGCCGGCCGGTCTCGCACGATCCTCACTGCTTCCGCGCCCGGGACGGCGACGTCGCCGTCCCGGGCGCGGCCCGGCGGTGGACCCCACGCATCGCACGAAAGAGACGACGATGACCGAGCAGACGCTCGCCCCCCGCTCCCCGGACGTCGCACCGGGCGACGGTGGCAGCGACGGCCCCGCCCCGCGGCCGACCGTCCCCCCGCGCCCGGAGTCCCACGCCCGACGGTTCAGCCCCGGCTGGATCGCCAAGCTGATCCTCGTCGGGCTCGTCGACGCCCTCGGCGTGTACGGCATCATCGCCGCCGCCGGCGTCGAGAGCTGGTGGATCGTCGCGTTCCTCGTGGCGGCCCTGGCCGTCGTCAACTGGGCGTACTTCTCTCGCCGCGCGGTGCCGGCGAAGTACCTGGTCCCCGGCCTGCTCTTCCTGCTCGTGTACCAGCTCTTCGTGATGGCGTACACGGGGTACATCGCGTTCACGAACTACGGCGACGGGCACAACTCGACCAAGTCCGACGCGATCTCCGCGATCGAGACCCAGAACCAGGAGCGTCTGCCCGACTCCCCGGCCTTCCCGGTCGCGGTGGTGACGCGCGGCGACGAGCTGGGATTCGCCGTCGTGCAGGACGGGAAGGCCGAGGTCGGGACCGCCGACGACCCGCTGGCGCCGGTCGACGGCGCGACCGTGCAGGCCGGCAAGGTCACCGCCGTGCCGGGCTGGACCGTGCTCTCGTTCGCCGACATCGCGGGGCGTGCGGAGGCCGTCACCGCCCTCGCCGTGCCGGTGTCCGACGACGCCGGTGACGGCACCCTGCGCACCCAGAACGGCTCGGTCGCGTACGTCTTCTCACCCGTCATGCAGTACGACGCGAAGACGGACACGTTCACGAACACCAAGACCGGTGTCACCTACACGCCGTCCGACCACGGCAACTTCGTGTCGGCCAAGGGCGAGAAGCTCGAGCCGGGCTGGCGGGTCACCGTCGGCTGGGAGAACTTCACGACGATGTTCACCGACTCCCGGCTGTCGGGGATCTTCCTCAAGGTCACGCTGTGGACGTTCGCGTTCGCGTTCCTGTCGGTGGCGACGACGTTCTTCCTCGGACTCTTCCTCGCGCTCGTCTTCAACGACCCGCGGGTGCGCGGTCGCAAGATCTACCGGTCGCTGCTGATCCTCCCGTACGCGTTCCCAGGCTTCCTCGCGGCGCTCGTGTGGAGCGGCATGCTGAACTCGAAGTTCGGGTTCGTGAACCAGGTGCTCCTGGGCGGGGCGAACATCGACTGGCTCGGCGACCCGTGGCTCGCGAAGCTGTCGGTGCTCGGCGTGAACCTCTGGCTCGGGTTCCCGTACATGTTCCTGATCTGCACGGGCGCGCTGCAGTCCATCCCGGGCGACGTCATGGAGTCCGCGCGCATGGACGGCGCCGGAGCCTGGCGAGCGTTCCGCTCGATCACCCTGCCGCTGCTCATGGTCAGCGTCGCGCCGCTGCTGATCTCGAGCTTCGCCTTCAACTTCAACAACTTCACGCTCATCTACCTGCTGACGGGCGGTGGCCCGGACTTCGTCGGGGCGCCCGTGCCGGTCGGCAGCACGGACATCCTCATCTCGATGGTCTACTCGGTGGCCTTCGGCACCGGCTCCAACGACTACGGCCTCGCGAGCGCCGTCTCCATCCTCATCTTCATCGTCGTCGGCGTGATCTCCTGGATCGGCTTCCGGCGGACGCGCACCCTCGAGGAGCTCTGACATGGCTGCCATCGACCCGACCGTCGCCTCGACCACCGGCGGCACTGGCGGCACCGGCGACGCCGGCAGGCCCGCGGGACGCGTCAACGACACCCGCCTGCGCGGCCGACGCTGGTGGAAGGAGGTCGGCTGGCGCCACGTGGTGGGCGTCGTCGTCATCGTCTACTGCGTCCTGCCGCTGCTGTACGTGCTCTCGGCCGCCCTCAACCCGAACGGCAGCCTGACCGGCTCGAACGACCTCTTCTCGACGGTCAGCCTGTCCAACTTCGGGGAGCTCTTCGGTCGCGGGTTCGGCGGGTGGGCGGTCAACTCCCTCGTGATCTGCGTCGTCACGGCGATCGGCACCGTGCTCATGGGTGCCGCGGCCGCGTACGCGTTCTCGCGCTACCGCTTCCGCGGGCGGCGCTCGACGCTGACCGGGCTGCTGCTGGTCCAGATGTTCCCGCAGATGCTCGCCGCGGTCGCGATCTTCCTCCTGCTCCTGCAGCTCAAGGACGTGTTCCCGGTCCTGGGGCTCAACTCGATCCCCGGCCTGATCGCGGTGTACCTGGGCGGGGCGCTCGGCGTGAACACGTTCCTGCTCTACGGGTTCTTCAACACGGTGCCCAAGGAGCTCGACGAGGCCGCGCGCATCGACGGCGCGAGCCACGCCCAGGTCTTCTGGACGATCATCATGCCGCTCGTGACGCCGATCCTCGTGGTCGTCGGGCTGCTGTCCTTCATCAGCACCTACGGCGAGTTCTTCATCGCGAGCACCGTGCTCCAGTCGAACTCGAAGTTCACGCTCGCGATCGGGCTGTACCAGTGGGCGTCGGACGAGCGGAACGCCCCGTGGGGCCTGTTCGCGGCGGGCGCGGTGCTCGCGGCGATCCCGGTGATCCTGCTGTTCCTCTTCCTGCAGAAGTACATCGTCGGGGGCCTGACCTCCGGGTCGGTCAAGGGATGAGCGCCCCGACCACGAGCGCGTCCGCGCCGGCGGGAGTCGGCAGCGGTCGCGCCGGACGGACGCGCCTGCTGACGGACTCCCCGCACCATGACGGCTCCGAGGCGTACGTCCCCGCGGGCACGCCCGCGCTCGGCGACGCCGTCCCCGTCCGCGTCCGGGTGCCGCACGGGCCGGGCGCGCCGGGCGACGACGACGTGTGGGTGCGCGTGGTGCAGGACGGCGAGCCGCTCCTCGTCCAGGCGCGGCCCGAGCGCCGCGACGAGCACGAGACGTGGTTCGTCGCCGACGTCGTCGCGCACAACCCCGTGACCTCCTACCGCTTCTTCCTCGGGCCCTCGACCCGGCCCGGCGGGCACCGGTGGCTCACGGGCCGCGGCGTCGCGGCGCGCGACGTCCCGGACGTGTCGGACTTCCGGCTCAGCACCCACGAGCCGGCGCCGGAGTGGGGGACGGGGTCGTTCGTCTACCAGGTCTTCCCGGACCGTTTCGCGCGGTCGGCCCGCGCCGACGCGCACGAGGCGCCCGAGTGGGCCGAGCCGCGGGCGTGGGGCGACCCTGTCGACGGCTTCGGCCCGGGCGCCGGGCGGCAGCTCTACGGCGGGGACCTGTGGGGCGTCGCGGAGCACCTCGACCACCTCGAGCGGCTCGGTGTGGACGTCCTGTACCTGACGCCGACGTTCCCGGGTCGCTCCAACCACCGCTACGACGCGACGACGTTCGACCGGGTCGACCCGCTGCTGGGCGGCGACGAGGCGTTCGCCGCCCTGGCCCGCGCCGTGCACGCCCGCGGCATGCGGATCATGGGCGACCTCACGACCAACCACACGGGCGTCGGGCACGAGTGGTTCCGCCGCGCGCTCGCCGAGCCGCGCTCGCCGGAACGCGACTACTACTACTGGACGCCCGACGGGCACGTCGGGTGGCTCGGCCACGCGAGCCTGCCGAAGCTCGACCACGGCGCGCCGGGCCTCGCGGACCGCCTGGTGCGCGGCCCGGGCTCCGTCGTCGGGCGCTGGCTCGCGGGGTCCGACGACGACCCGGACGCCGGTCTCGACGGCTGGCGGATCGACGTGGCCAACATGACGGGCCGGTACCGCGACGCGGACCGCGCGCACGCCGTGGCCCGGGAGATCCGGACGACGATGGCGCAGGTGCGTCCCGACGCGCTCCTGGTCGGGGAGCACTTCCACGACTCCGGTGCCGACGCGCAGGGCGACGGCTGGCACGCCGTCATGAACTACTCCGCCTTCACGCGGCCGCTGTGGTCGTGGCTGGTGCCGCAAGGCGCGGTGCGCTCGCTCGAGCTGCCCGGGCCGATCGCCCGCCGTGACGGCCGCGCGACCGTCGCGACGATGCGGGAGTTCGCGTCCGCGGTGCCGTGGGCGGTCACGCGGTCGCAGTGGAACATGCTGGCCTCGCACGACACGCCGCGCCTGCGGACCGTCGCCGGATCGGCCGACCTCGCGCATGCCGCGGCGACGATGCTCTTCACCTACCCGGGCACGCCGGTCGTGTTCGCGGGCGACGAGCTGGGCCTCGAGGGCCGCAACGGCGAGGAGTCGCGCACGCCGATGCCCTGGGACCGGCCCGGCGACCGGGACGAGGCGACGTTCGCGCACTACGCGACGCTCGCCCGCCTCCGGCGCTCGAGCCGCGCGCTCCGTGAGGGCGGGCTGCGCTGGGTCATGGTCGACGACGACGCCGTCGCGTACGTGCGCGAGTCCGCCGACGAGCGCGTGCTCGTCCTCGTGGCGCGCGCGCCCTGGCCGGGGGCGCACCTGCCCGCGGGCACCGTCCTCGGCGGCGAGGCCCCCGAGACGCTGCTCGGAGGCACGCCGCTCCGGGTGTCCGGGACCGGCGCCGACCGCGTGCTCGAGCTGCCGGGCGACGGACCCGCCGCGCACGTGTGGCGGCTCGCGTGACCGCTCCCGAGGTGCTGGTCGCCGGGCCGGCGTCGTGGAACGAGATCGTCCACCTCGACGCGCTCCCGGACGCCGTGCTGCACACGGTCTTCGCGAACCGCTCGTACCGGACGGTCGGCGGCACGTCCGCGGGCAAGGCCCTCAACCTTGCCGCACTCGGCCGCCGCGTCCTGCTGCGCACCGTCCTCGGCGACGACGACGCCGGGCGGGCCGTGCGAGACGCGCTCGCCGTCCCCGGCCTCGAGCTGGCCGACGCCCCGTCCTCGGACGGGGCCACCGAACGACACCTCAACCTCATGGGAGCGGGGTCGGAACGACTGTCCGTGTACCTGCACGCGCCGTCGGACGCGCCCACGACCGACCCGGGCTGGGACCGGACGCTGGCCGCGCTCGAGGAGGCGCGCGCCGTCGTCGTCGACCTCGCACCGCACGCGGAGCCGCTGCTCGGCGAGGCCGCCCGGCGCGGCGTCGCGGTATGGGCGGACGTCCACGACTGGGACGGCCGGAGCGCGTTCCACCGTCCGTGGGTCGACGGGGCCACGTACCTGTTCCTCAGCTCCGAGCGGCTGTCCGGGTACCGGGAACTCATGGCCGAGCGCGTCGCTGCGGGTGCGCGGCTCGTCGTGTGCACGCACGGCGCCGACGGCGCGACCGCCCTCGACGCCACCGGACGGTGGCACGAGGTCGACGCGGTCCCGGTCGAGCGGGTCGTCGACACCAACGGCGCCGGCGACGGCTTCGTCGCCGGCTTCCTCGACGCGCACCTCGACGGCGCCGACGTCCGCGAGGCGCTCGCGGCGGCGGCCCGGCACGCGGCCCGCGTCGTGACGAGCGAGGCCCTCGCTCCGGCATGATGGGCGGGTGAGCGGACCAGGCCTCGCCGCCGTCGACCGGGTCCGGGACGCGTGCGCCGTGAACGTCCGCGGCAACTGGGACGACTTCCTGCCGCGGACGCCGTCGGACGCGAGCGCAGGGATGCGCTGGTGGCACGACGAGCTGCGACCCGACCAGCGCGACTGGCTGGGCGGGCTCCCGCTGAGCCACGACCTCGTGCTCAGCGGGCGACGGGCCGACGCCCGACCTCGTCGGCTACGGCGACATCCACGCGGTCTACGTCGAAGAGCGCGACGGGCGCACGCTCCTCAACGTGGGGAGCGTCGGCAACCCGCTCGACGAGCCCGTGCCGAGCTACGTCGTGCTGTCCGGCGAGCTCGGCTCGGCCGAGGAGAGGCCGTTCGGCCTGGAGATCGTCCGGGTGCCGTACGACGTGGAGGCAGAGGTCGAGGTCGCGCACGCACTGGGCATGCCGGAGACCGCGCCGTGGGAGGTCGAGCTGTGCACCGGCGTCTACCGAGGCCTCCGTCGGAACCCGCCGCGACCGATCTGACGGTGCGCACCGGCGACGTCGTTAAGGTGTGACCGTGCACACCAACCCGCTGCGTCCCGCCGCCGGGGCCCCCGTGGCGGGCTACGACGACGCCGCCGAGGAGCGCTGGCTCCCCGAGCCCCCCAAGTCGAGCGCCCGGACCGCCTTCGAGCGCGACCGCGCGCGCCTCGTCCACTCGTCCGCGCTGCGCCGCCTCGGCGCCAAGACGCAGGTGCTCGGTCCGGGCACCGACGACTTCGTCCGCACCCGCCTCACCCACACGCTCGAGGTGGCCCAGGTGGGCCGCGAGCTCGGCAAGGCGCTCGGCTGCGACCCCGACGTCGTCGACAGCGCGTGCCTCGCGCACGACCTCGGCCACCCGCCGTTCGGGCACAACGGCGAGCGCGCGCTCGCCGAGGTCGCCGCCGGCATCGGCGGGTTCGAGGGCAACGCCCAGACCCTGCGCCTCCTCACCCGGCTGGAGCCGAAGCGCGTCGCGCCCGACGGCCGGTCGGTGGGCCTCAACCTGACGCGTGCGACCCTCGACGCCGCGACCAAGTACCCGTGGGGCCCGGGGGAGGGTCCGCTGCGTCCCGACGGCACCCCGACACCCAAGTTCGGCGTGTACGACGACGACCGCGAGGTCTTCGCGTGGCTCCGGGCGGGCGTTCCCGGCGGTCCCGACAGCCACGCGCGCTGCATCGAGGCCGACGTCATGGACCTCGCCGACGACATCGCCTACAGCGTCCACGACGTCGAGGACGCCGTCGTCGGCGGGCGCCTGGACCTCGCGGTGCTCGTGGAGGAGGAGGCGCGCACGCGGGTCGTCGAGGCCGTCCACGCCTGGTACGGGCGCCAGCTCGACGCCGCCGCGCTCGAGGCGGCCCTCGACCGCCTGCTCGCCACGGGTGACCTCGTCACCGGGTTCGACGGGTCCCGCCGCGCGCTCGCGACCCTCAAGGACGCCACCAGCCAGCTCATCGGCCGCTTCAGCCGGTCCGCCCAGCACGCCACCCGCGAGGCGTACGGCGAAGGGCGCCTCACCCGCTACGCCGCGCGGCTCGTGGTCCCCGACGAGACGACCGCCGAGATCCTCGTGCTCAAGGGCGTCGCGGTCGCGTACGTCATGGCGCCCCGCGAGGCGGAGCCGCTGTACCGGCGCCAGCGCGAGATCATCGCCGACCTCGCGCGCGTCCTGCTCGACCGGGCGCCGTCGGCGCTCGAGCCCCACTTCGCCGAGGACTTCGACGCGGCGCCCGACGACGCGGCCCGGCTGCGCGTCGTCGTCGACCAGGTCGCGTCCCTCACCGACCTGTCCGCGATGCAGCTCCACGCACGACTCGTCCGGGCCTGACCCGGTCCCGCCCTCGACCCCCTCGGAGGACCCGTGCACGCCGTCCTGTGGACCGCCCTCGGTGTCACGCTCGCCACCTGGCTGCTCGCCGTCGTCACGCGCGACGCGTCCTGGGTGGACCGGATCTGGTCGGTTGTGCCCGTCGCCTACGCCTGGATCTTCACCGGCACGGGCGGCTGGGACGCGCGGGCGGTGCTCGTGTCGGTCCTCGTCACGTGCTGGGGTGCGCGCCTCACGTTCAACTTCGCGCGCAAGGGCGGGTACAGCGGGACCGAGGACTACCGGTGGCCCGTCCTGCGGCGTCGGATGAAGCCGTGGCAGTGGCAGCTCTTCCTCCCGCTGTTCGTCTCGGGCTTCCAGAACGCCCTGCTCGTCGCCATCACGCTCCCGGTGTGGAGCATGGGCCGCGTCGGAGACTACGGCTGGACGGCGTACGCGCCGATCGAGTCCGTCACCCCGGGTGTGCTGCGTCCGATCGGCGCATGGGACGTGCTGCTGGTCGTGCTCTTCGTCCTGTTCTTGGCGGGAGAGACGTGGGCCGACCAGCAGCAGTGGACGTTCCACCGCCGCAAGCACGCCGCCGCGGCCCGGGGCGAGACCGTCGAGCCCGGGTTCCTCGACACCGGGCTCTTCCGGTACTCGCGCCACCCCAACTTCTTCTGCGAGCAGGCGCAGTGGTGGGTCGTGTGGCTGTTCGCCGTCGTCGCGCGCGGTCAGGACTGGGGCTGGACGGTGCTCGGCGCGGTCGCGCTCACGGGCCTGTTCGTCGGGTCGACACGGTTCACCGAGTCGCTGTCGTCGGCCAAGTACCCGGCGTACGCGGACTACCGGCGCCGGACGTCGATGCTCGTCCCGTGGTGGCCGCGCCGGGCTGCTGCCGCCTGAAGGCCGGTCGCGTGGCCGTCGGCCGTCGGCCGTCAGGCGCGGGTCGGCGAGTCCTCATACTCGACGTACGCCGCCTCCACCGAGCAGGCCCGGCAGCGGAACCACCAGACGACGGCCGCCCAGGTGCCGTAGTCGGTGCGGCGTGGCTCGAGGTCGACGATCGGGTGCTCGCACATGGCGACTCCTTCGAGGATGACGGGGGCACCGGCGATCTTCGCGCACGACACCCACACGAGAGGTCACGGACAGCAGGAGAGACGGATCCCGTGTGCCGTTCGTGACCTCTCGTGCCGCTCAGCTCGCGTCGGTCGCCATCCACGCGTCGGACGCCCGCTGGACGTCCGCTGCGGTGATCTCGGGTGCGACGTGGACGAAGAACCAGCGGTGACCGAACGGGCAGCGCAGCTCGGACTGCCGGAAGCCCTCGAACCAGTCGGCCGGCTCGGCCACGGCCGTCGCGCCCGCGGCGACGGCGCGCGCGAACGTCGCGTCGACGTCGTCGGCGCTGGACAGGTTCACGGTGAACGACACCGGCACGAACCCCGCCGGGTCGGGCGCCACCGACGAGCCGGCGAACGCCGCCGCGACCGTGAACGTCGAGCCCCCGAGGGTCAGGTCCGAGTGGATGATCGTCTCGCCCGCGGTGATCTCGTCGATCACCTCGGCGCCGAACGCCGCCACGTAGTAGTCGATGGCCGCGCGGGCGTCGGTCACAGTCAGGTTCGGGTGCAGGGTGGAGTTCTGCATGGTCGTCTCCTCGGCGTCGTCGGAACGGTACGTCTCCATGCTCGTGTGGGCGCCACCTGGCAGTCTTGCAGGAATGCGACAGGTGTTCGACGACGTCCCGACCGCCCCCGAGGCGGGCGCAGGCGGCGCGCGCTCGACCGACGGCATCGTCGACCCGACAGGGGCACGCGCCTGGTTCACCCTCGACCGCCGCTCCCCGTCGGCCGACCTCGCGGACGTCGTCGGCTGGTACTGGGTGAGCCACTGGAACCTGGGCGAGCGGTCCCACGTCCAGCCGGTCATCGCGCACCCCGTGGTGAACGTCGTCGCCGAGCCGCACGGCTTCGCGGCGCACGGCTTCGTCCCGGGCGTCGACGAGCGCCGCCTCACCGGCCACGGGGTCGCCGTCGCAGCGATGCTCCGCCCGGGCGCCTTCGCGGTGCTGAGCGGTGGTGAGACCCTCGCACCGGGACCGCGCGCCGCGCCGGGCATGGTGGCGCGGACCCTGGCCGCGGCCGTCGTCCTCGGTCCCGCAGCGGACGCGGTCGGGGCGGCCGCGGTGGAGGACGGCCTGGAGAGCCGGGTCGACGACGCCGTCGCGCGTCTCGACGACCTGCTGCGCCCCGTGGTCGCGGCGCGCCGCGCGGCACCGGCCGCCCGGCGCGCGTGGCGCGACCTCGAGCTGGTGACGGCCGCCGCCGAGGCCGCACGCGACGCCGTCGGGCCGGGGGAGACGGTCGACGTGCTCGCGCGGCACCTCGCGGTCTCCGTACGGGGACTGCAGCGCGCGTTCGAGCGGATCGTCGGCGTCGGGCCCAAGTGGGTGCTGCAACGCCAGCGGGTGCACCGTGCCGCCGAGCTCCTCGCCGTCGACCCGGCCCAGGACCTCGCGGCGCTCGCGGAGGATGTCGGCTACTACGACCAGGCGCACTTCACCCGCGACTTCGTGACGGCGACCGGCACGACGCCCGGGGCGTACGCGCGCCGGTGCGCGGCGAGCCTCGCGGCGCTCGGGCCCGGACGGGTCGCCGACGGCGGAGGTCCGGTACGGGCCGGCCGCGGGCTGGGGACCGTCGGCGCGAGCCCGTCCGCGCGCACCTAGGATGAGGGGGTGGCAGGCCGGATCCGACGCGAGGACGTGGACGCCGTCCGCGACCGCACGCGGATCGAGGAGATCGTCGGCCAGCACGTGACGCTGCGCCCTGCCGGGGTCGGCTCGATGAAGGGTCTGTGCCCCTTCCACGACGAACGCACCCCGTCCTTCCACGTGCGGCCCCAGGTGGGCCGCTGGCACTGCTTCGGCTGCGGCGAGGGCGGTGACGTCATCTCGTTCGTGCAGAAGGTCGACGGCCTCGGGTTCACGGAGGCCGTCGAGTACCTCGCCGGTCGGGTCGGGATCCAGCTCCGTTACGAGGACGGCGGCGGCCCGCGCACGCGCGAGGAGCCGGGCCGTCGGCAGCGCCTGCTCGACGCGAACCGCCAGGCGTCGGCCTACTACACGGAGCAGCTCGTCAGTCCCGGAGCCGCCGCGGCGCGCGCTTTCCTGGCCGAGCGCAGCTTCGAGCGCGCCGACGCGGAGACGTTCGGCGTCGGGTTCGCGCCGCAGGGCTGGGACAACCTGCACCGCCACCTGCGCTCGAAGGGCTTCACGGACGCCGAGCTCCTCGCGGCCGGCCTCGTCACGCAGGGCCAGCGCGGCGTGTACGACCGGTTCCGCGGCCGCCTGATCTGGCCGATCCGCGACGTCACGGGGGAGGTCGTGGGCTTCGGCGCGCGCCGCCTGTTCGACGAGGACCAGGGCCCCAAGTACCTCAACACCCCCGAGACGACGCTCTACAAGAAGTCGCAGGTCCTCTACGGGATCGACCTCGCGAAGCGGGAGATCGCCAAGCAGCGCCGGGCGGTCGTCGTCGAGGGCTACACCGACGTCATGGCCGCGCACCTGTCGGGGGTGACGACGGCGGTCGCGACGTGCGGCACGGCGTTCGGCTCGGACCACGCCCGGATCGTGCGGCGGCTGCTCGGCGACACGTCCGCGGGGGGCGGGGTCCAGCTCGCGAGCGGGCAGTCCGTCGGCGGCGAGGTCATCTTCACGTTCGACGGCGACGCCGCCGGCCAGAAGGCCGCGCTGCGAGCCTTCGGCGAGGACCAGCGCTTCTACGCCCAGACCTTCGTGGCCGTCGAGCCCACCGGCAAGGACCCGTGCGAGCTGCGGCTCGCGGGCGGCCCCGAGGCGGTCCGCGCCCTCGTGGACGGACGTCTGCCGCTGTTCGAGTTCGTCGTCCGCTCGACCATCGCGCGCTACGACCTCGCGACCCCGGAGGGCCGGGTGGGGGCCCTGCGCGAGGCGGCGCCCGTCGTCGCCGGCATCCGGGACACGGCGCTCAGGCCCGAGTACGCACGGCTCCTCGCCGGGTGGCTCGGGATGGACTCCGACACGGTGCGCCGGGCCGTGTCCTCGGCCAAGCCCCCGCGCCTCGCGCCGGAGCGGGTCGAGAGCGGGCGCGACGCCGGGGCCCGGGGGGCGTCGTCGGGCACGACGGAGACCGTGGCGCCGCCCGCGCCAACCCTCGTGCGGCCCAACCCGCGCGACCCCGTCGCGGCGCGCGAACGGCAGGCGCTCGAGGTGGTCCTGCAGGTCCCGCACGCGCTCGACGCCGCGATGTTCGACGCGCTCGGACCCGAGACGTTCGCGGTCCCCGCGTGGCGTGCCGTGCACGACGCCGTCCGCGCAGCCGGGGGACTGGCCGCGGCTGCGGGGCAGCCCGAGTCGGCGTGGGTGGAGCTCGTGGGGGAGCAGGCGCCCGAACCGGTCCGTCCGCTCGTCACCGAGCTCGCCGTGACGCCGCTGCCCGCGGACCGTCCCGAGGCCCTGGCCTCGTACGCGCAGGGCGTCGTCCGGTCGCTCGTCGACCTCGGCCTCACCCGGCAGATCGCCGACCTGCGGGGACGCCTGCAGCGCACCGACCCGACGGCCGACGCGGAGGCCTATGCCCGGACGTTCCAGGAGCTGCTCGCCGTCGAGCAGCAGCGGCGCGTGCTGCGGGAGTCCGTGGCCTGACGGGGCTCGCCGGCGGTTCAGCCGGTGATGCCGTCGAGCATCCCGGCGTCGAACTTCCCGGTCACGAGCTCCTTCGGCACCTTGTCGCCGTCCGGCGGGGCCCAGTAGACGAGCTCGCCGTGGACGATGTACCGGTGGATCGGCTGCCAGATCGGGTGGCAGCTCGTCATCGTGATGAGCCGCTTCGTGGGCTTCTTCGTCCCCGTGGTGTCACCGGGCACGGGCGCGACCTGCTCGCCGTCGCGCCAGCCCGTGACGAGGTGGTCCGTCACCGCGTACACGTACCAGCCGTCCTTGGTCTGGACGATGACCGGGTCGCCCGCCTTGAGCGTGTTGATCTGGTTGAACGGCTTGCCGTAGGTGGTGCGGTGCCCCGCGATCGCGAAGTTGCCGAGGCCGCCCGGCATCGCCGTGCCGACGTAGTGCCCGATGCCCTTGGTGTCGAGGACGGTCGCCTTGTCCGTGCCCTCCGTGATGGTCTTCGCGTAGTCCTTGTCGAAGCGCGGCACGTACAGGGTCGCGAACGTCTTCAGGAGCGCCGGCTCCTTGTCGACCTTGGGCGCCTTCGTCGAGGGGGTCAGATACTCCGGGGCTGCCGGCTGCGCCTGCTGAGGCTCGTACGCCCAACCCAACGACGCCACGTCCTTCGCCTGCGCCTGCGCGGACTGGACGTTCGTCCACCACAGCTCCCAGACCAGGAACAGGCCCAGGATCACGCCGAGCGTGATGAGGATCTCGCCGACCGTCCCGACGACGGCGCCGAACGGTGAACGGCGGCTGCGGCGGGCGTGTGCGGTCATGGCTCCTCGTGGGCTCGGGACGCCGCACCAGCGGACGTGAGGCGACGTGCGGCAGTGTGCCCAAGGATACGAGACGCCCCTGGTCAGACCCTGGGACCGACCGGATGAAGACGGACGACGAAGGCCCGGAATCGCGCGGATTCCGGGCCTTCGACTCGTGGAGCGAAGCTCCTGCGGCTGGACTCGAACCAGCGACCGTCCGATTAACAGTCGGATGCTCTGCCAACTGAGCTACGCAGGATCGCGGGATAAAGCCTAGCAGCCCGGACAGGGTGCTCCAGACCAACGCGGGCGCTCATCCGTTTGGGGTGAACCGGGCGGACGAGCCGGGCGCTTCCCGCGCCAAACGCCCAGTCCGGTGCTAGTTTCCGAAGCGTCGTGAGGTGGACGCCGCAGCACGACCCGGACATCTTCCCCTGCCGAGGAGGCACACCGTGAGCTTCTGGAACTACTTCTGGCTCGTCGTCGAGATCTTCTTCTTCTTCGCGTACCTGGTCGTGCTGTTCATGATCATCACGGACCTGTTCCGCGACCACAAGCTCTCCGGCTGGTGGAAGGCGGTGTGGGTGATCTGCCTGATCATCTTCCCGTTGATCACGGCGCTCGTGTACGTGATCGCGCGCGGTAACGGCATGGCGGAGCGGCAGGTCCAGGCGCAGCAGCAGGCCAAGGCGGCGACCGACGGCTACATCCGCGACGTCGCCGGCGCGTCGCCTGCCGACCAGATCGCGACCGCCAAGCAGCTCCTCGACTCGGGGGCCATCGACCAGGCGGAGTTCGACAAGCTCAAGGCCGCCGCGCTCGCCTGAGCGCACGGCCGTGGAAGGAGCGGGATGTTCGAGTACTGGATCCGTGACCTCGACGGGGACCATCGCGGGACCCTGGTCCGCGCCGAGTACGACGACGACGCGATCGCCGCGGTCAAGGCCAGGATCAAGTCCGGCGAGATTGGCCCGTTCCGGGGCGAGATCGCGCTGATGCGGTCCGACGGCGAGGCGATCGAGACGTGGGACGGCCCCGACCAGGTGTTCTACCAGGAGGAGCACGGCACCCCGGGCGCCTGACGCGCGCTGTCGCCGCCGCGAGGCGGGAGAGAGCCCGCACCCGGCTGGGTGCGGGCTCTCTGCCCGTCTCAGGGCCGATGCTCGAGGCACACCAGACGTGGACGGTCCGGCTCCCACGACGCGACCGGGGCGAACCCGCGGCGGGTGTACGCGCGGATCGCGTCCGCCCGCCAGTCCCACACCGAGAGCCGGACAGGCCCCGCCGCCAGACGGATCGCGGCGTCGAGGAGGGCACCGCCCGCTCCGGCTCGACGGTGTGCCGGGTCCACCCAGAACCGCTTGAGCTCCACGACGTCTCCGGGACGCGGCGTCACCACGACGACGCCCACGGCGCTCCCGGCGGAACCCGCCAGAAGGATCTGTGCGCCCGCGAACGCCTCCGCCGGCGCGTGCACCTCCTCGAGGTGGCGAGGCTGGAGCGGGGCGCCGGCGCCCGGCCCGTCGGCGCCGAGGTGCTCGTGCTTCTCGCGCTCGGTGCGTCGCAGGTAGTCCTCGAGGAGTCGCCCGACGTCGCACGCGTCGTCAGGCAGGTGGGCGGTGCAGACCTCGACGGAGGCGGGAGCAGGCGTCATCGAGTCCTCGAGGGGCGGCGTGCCTCGGCACGTACGAGTAGGCCAGGTGGGGCTTGAACCCACGACCGACGGATTATGAGTCCGCTGCTCTGACCGGCTGAGCTACTGGCCCGCGCCGACAGCGTACCGGCCCGCACCCTGTCCCGTGCGGGGCTCGGTGCGGGCCGGCGGCGTGTCGGACGAAGTGGTGTCGTCAGGCGGGGGAGACCTCGTCGACGCCGGGCAGGGTGCGCGTGGTCGCCAGGCGGCGGTACCAGTGCGCCGAGTCCTTCCAGGTGCGCACGAGCGTGTCGTAGTCGACACGGATGATCCCGAACCGCTTGGAGTACCCGTAGCTCCACTCGAAGTTGTCGAGCAGCGACCACGCGAAGTACCCGCCGACGTCTGCCCCGGCGTCCATGGCCCGCCCGACGGCGTCGACGTGGTCGTGCAGGTAGGCGACACGCTCGGGGTCGTGGACGGCGCCGTCGGGCGAGACGACGTCGTCGAAGGCGGCACCGTTCTCCGTGACCATGAGCGGCTGGTCCGGGTAGGTGGCGTGCAGCGAGAGCAGCAGGTCGGTCATGCCCTGCGGCTCGATGTTCCAGCCCATCGCGGTGTACGGGCCGGGCTGCTGCAGGAACTCGACGTCGGTGACGCCCACCCACGGGGTCGCGGCCGACTCGGCGTGGCCGTCGTTCTGCTGGGGCGCGCCCTCGCCGGCGAAGTGGCGGACGCGGGCCGTCGAGTAGTAGTTGACGCCCAGCACGTCGAGCGGCTGGTGCGTGATCGCGAGGTCGCCGTCCTCGACGAACGACCAGTCGGTGACGTGGGCCGTGTCTGCGAGGAGGTCGTCCGGGTAGGCGCCGTCGAGGAGCGGGCCGAGGAACGCGCGGTTCGCGAGGGCGTCGATCTTGCGGACGGCGTCCGCGTCCTCGGCGCTGTCCGTGTCGGGGCGCACGACGTGCAGGTTGAGCGTGACGGACGTCCGCGCGTCGTCGCCGAGGACGTCGCGGATCGCCTGGACGGCGAGGCCGTGGGCGAGGTTGAGGTGGTGGACGGCGCGCAGCGCGCCCTCGCCCTCCGTGCGGCCGGGCGCGTGGACGCCCGACGCGTAGCCGAGGTACGCCGAGCACCACGGTTCGTTGAGCGTGGTCCAGGTGTCGACGCGGGCGCCGAGCTCCTGGGCCATGCGACGGGCGTACTCCGCGAACGCGTACGCGGTGGCGCGGTTCGTCCAGCCGCCGGCGTCCTCGAGCTCCTGCGGGAGGTCCCAGTGGTAGAGCGTGACGACCGGCTTCACGCCGGCCTCGCGGAGCGCGTCGACGAGCCGGGAGTAGAACGCGATGCCGGTCTCGTTGAACTCGCCCGTCCCGCCGGGCTGGACGCGCGGCCACGAGATCGACAGCCGGTAGGCGTCGAGCCCGAGGTCGCGGATGTGCTGCACGTCCTCGGCCCAGCGGTGGTAGTGGTCGTCCGCGACGTCGCCCGTGTCGCCGTCGAGCACCTTGCCGGGCGTGCGGGAGAACGTGTCCCAGATCGACGGCCCGCGGCCGTCCTCGTCGGCGGCGCCCTCGATCTGGTACGCGGCGGTCGCGGAGCCCCAGACGAAGTCGTCGGGGAACCGTCGTGGCGTGGTCATGCTTCTCCTCGGGTGCTGGTGCGGGGCCGGCCGGGAAGCCGGCCGGTGCTCCGGTGCGCTGCGCTCATCGTGCCAGATCCGTCGAACCGATCCGCCCCTCGGTCGTCCCGGGCTCGAACCGGACCGTGCGGTCACCGAGACGCAGCGCCCAGGCACGCGCGGACGTCGTCGTGACCACGACCTCGTCCCCGGTGCGCCGGACGTGGAACTCGGCGTCGTCGGCCCCGACCCCGGCGTCCGCGGCGGGGACCACGAGCACCTCGTCGTGGCCGTCCGCGAGCTCGACGAGGTGGAGCGTGACGCCGTCGGCCCAGTCGTAGTCGGTCGTGCCGTCCTCCGCGCCGATCGGCAGGACCGTGTCGGGGCGGACGAGCAGGGGCAGCGAGTCGAAGCCGTGGCGCTGCCGGACCCAACGGGGTCCGGTCACGGTCGAGCCGTCGAGAAGCGACGTCCAGGTGCCCTCCGGCACGTACACGTCGACGTCGCCGTCGGCGCTGAAGACCGGCGCGACGAGGAGCGACGGCCCGAGCAGGTACTGGGTGTCGACGTCCCAGCCGCCACGGTCGTCGGGCAGCTCGAGCACCATCGGTCGCATGACCGGGGTCCCGTGCCGGACGACGTCGCGCGCGGCCGCGCCCAGGTAGGGCAGGAGGGAGAGCTTGAGCCGGGTGAAGCGGCGGGTCACGTCGACGGCCTCGTCGTCGAACGCCCACGGGACCCGGACCGAGCCCGACCCGTGCAGGCGCGAGTGCGAGGAGAGCAGGCCGAACGCGAGCCAGCGCTTGAACACGGCCGGGTCGGGGTCGCCCTCGAAGCCGCCGATGTCGTGGCTCCAATAGCCGAAGCCCGACATGGCGAGCGAGAGGCCGCCGCGCAGGGTCTCGGCCATCGACACGAACGTCGAGTCGTTGTCGCCGCCCCAGTGCACCGGGAACTGCTGGCCGCCCGCGGTCGCGGAGCGCGCGAAGAGCACGGCCTCACCCTCGCCGCGCTTGGCCGCGAGCAGGTCGAACACGGTGCGGTTGTAGAGGTGCGTGTAGTAGTTCCGCATCTTCTGCGGGTCCGAGCCGTCGTGCCACACGACGCCCTCGGTGGGGATGCGCTCGCCGAAGTCCGTCTTGAAGCAGTCGACGCCCATGTCGAGGAGCGCCTCGAGCTTGCTCGCGTACCACTCCGCAGCGGCGGGGTTGGTGAAGTCGACGAGCCCCATCCCCGCCTGCCACAGGTCCCACTGCCAGACGCCGCCGTCGGTCGTCCGCAGCAGGTAGCCCTTCTCCGCGGCCTCCGCGAAGAGCGGCGACTTCTGGCCGATGTACGAGTTGATCCACACGCAGATGCGCAGGCCCTTGTCCTTGTAGCGCGCGAGCATGCCCTCGGGGTCCGGGAAGGTGCGGGGGTCCCACTCGAAGTCGCACCACTGGTACTCGCGCATCCAGAAGCAGTCGAAGTGGAACACCGACAGCGGGATGTCGCGCTCGGCCATGCCGTCGACGAACGACGTCACGGTCTGCTCGTCGTAGCTGGTGGTGAACGAGGTGGTGAGCCACAGACCGTACGACCACGCCGGCACCTGCGGTGGGCGCCCCGTGAGCGCGGTGTAACGCTCGAGGACGTCCTTCGGTGTCGGGCCGTCGATCACGTAGTACTCGAGGTGCTCGCCGGCGACCGAGAACTGCGTGCGCTCGACCATCTCCGACGCGACCTCGAAGGACACCAGCTCCGGGTGCGCGACGAACACCCCGTAGCCGGCGCTCGTCACGTAGAACGGGACGTTCTTGTACGCCTGCTCGCTGGAGGTGCCTCCGTCGGCGTTCCAGATGTCGACGGTCTGGCCGTTCCTGACGAACGGACCGAACCGCTCGCCCATGCCGTAGACCTTCTCGCCGACGCCGAGCGCGAGCTGCTCGTGGACGAACGTGCCCTCGGGCGTCGTCGCCACGCCCGCGCCCTTCGGCAGGCTGGAGGTGAGGACCTTGCCCCGCGACTCGAAGTCGACCCGCCACGGTCCGGTGCGGTGCACGCGCACCGACAGGTTGCCCGACGTGAGGACGGCCTGCTCGTCGTCGACCTGGGTGGTGACCGCGACGTCGGACCCGCGGACCGCGAACTCGGGGTGGCGACGCCGCGCGCCTGCCCAGTGCTCGACGCGCACCTTCACGACGCCCTCGGCGGGGCTCGAGTAGGTGAGCGTCACGAGGGGCTGGTTCAGGGTGTCGCCCCGGCCCCGCACGTGCTTGGTCGCGGCCCAGACGGTGAGCGTGCCCGCCTCGGGGTCGGCACGGACGTCGTCGACCTCGACCGGGTGGAGGACCTGGACGCCGGGTCGCAGCTGCCAGTAGCCGTCGGTGAACTTCATGGTGGGGTGGAGCTCCTTACTTGACGGCGCCGGCGGTGATGCCGCGGGTGAGCGTCCGCTGGAAGAACAGGAAGAAGATCAGGGTCGGGATCAGGGAGACGAGCGTGCCCGCGTTGAGGGTCGGGACGTCGAGCATGCGGTCGCCCTGCAGGGACGCGAGCGCGATCGGCACGGTCTGGGTGTCGTTGGTCGTGAGCATGACGAGGGGGATGAAGAACTCGTTCCACGTCCAGATGAAGAAGAAGATGAGCAGCACCGACAGCGTCGGGCGCACGACGGGGAAGACGACGCGCCACAGGATCTGCCACCGGTTCGCCCCGTCGAGCGAGGCCGCCTCGAGCAGCGCGCGGGGGAACGTCCCGAGGACCGACGACAGCAGGTACGTGCCGAACGCCGCCTGGATGACCGTGAAGATCAGGACGATGGACCACCCCGAGTTGTTGAGGCCGATGTTCTGCATCATGCGGAACAGGGGGTAGATCAGCACCTCCTGCGGCAGCATGTTCGCGAGCAGGAAGACCCCGACCAGCCAGAGCCGGCCCCTGACGCGGCCGATCCCGATCGCGAACGCCGACAGCAGCGAGAGCGCGACGCCGAAGATCGCGACGAGGCCGGACGTCCAGATCGAGTTCCACAGCTTCACGGGGAAGTCGACCCGGTCCCAGAAGACCTTGAGACCGTGCGTGTAGAACTCGTGCGGCCACGACAGCGGCCCGTGCGCCGAGTAGTCGTCAGGCGACTTGAAGGTGTTGAGCAGCATGATCACGAACGGCGCGATCATGAGCAGCGCGACGATCGCGGCCACCACGAGCAGGACCCACCGCAGCGGACCGCGGTGGAACCGGTCGCGCCCGCGGCGCTCGCCGGTGTCGGTGCCGGTCCCGTTCGCGGGGGCGCCGGGCAGGGTCTCGGTGACGGCGGCCATCACGCACCCCTCTCTTCCTTGCGGGCGCTGCGGTTCTGCAGCAGCTGGATGACGGAGGCGACGACGATGATGATGACCGTGAGGACGGTCGCCACGGCGGCGCCGTACCCGACCTTCGACTTGTCGAAGAAGTTGAGGTACGAGTAGTAGGACGGCACGAGGGTCGAGCCCTCGGGCCCGCCGCGCGTCAGCACGTAGATCGGCGCGAAGACCTTGAGCGCCGCGATCGTGCAGGTCAGCGTGATGACGAACGTCTCCGGCTTGATCTGCGGGAGCGTGATCGCCCGGAACCGCGCCCACCAGTTCGCGCCGTCGAGCTCCGCGGCCTCGTACAGCTCGGGGTCCACGCGCTGCAGCGCCGACATGAAGATCACGGTGGGGTAGCCGATCTGGATCCAGATCAGCACGAGCATGACCGACGGCAGCGCGGTGGAAGGGTTGCCCAGCCAGTCGGGCGGGTTCTCGATCCCGATCCCGTGGAGGATCTGGTTGAGGGCGCCGGTCTGGGCGTTGAGGATCCAGTTCCACAGGATGCCGGCGACGGCGACGGGCAGGATCTGCGGCAGGTAGTACGTGGCGCGAAGGACGCTCGCGACGCGACCGTTGAAGTGCTTGCCGATGTAGTCGAAGAGCAGCGAAGCGAGCAGCAGGCCGATCACCGTCGGGATGATCACCATGGCGATGATCATCCAGACCGAGTTGCGGAACGACTGCCAGAACTGGTCGTCGTGCATGAGGTCGGCGTAGTTGTCGAGCCCGACCCAGGTCATCGTGGTGATGCCGCCGCGCCACTTGTGCAGCGAGTACCAGATGTTGAGGACGAACGGGATCCCGATGATCGCGACGAACGCCGCGAGACCGGGGATCAGGTACAGCCAGTACGTCGACGGCACCCAGCGCCGTCGACCGGAGCCGCGCCGGGCGGCACGTCGCGCCGTGGGCGGCGCCGAGGAGTCCTGCGTGGGCAGGGTGGCGGGTGCGGAAGACATGGGTTCTCTCTCTTCGGGCGGCAGGGGCCGGGGGCGGGCCCGGACGCGCGGAGGCGTCCGGGCCCGGCCGCGTCAGCCGTTGAGGAGGTCGTCCTTGCCGGACTCGTACTGCTTCTGGAGCTGGCTCAGCACGTCGGAGGTCGACTTCGAGCCGTTCACGACGGACTGCAGGGCGCTGACGATCTGGTCGTAGAACCCCGCGACCGGCCAGTCGGGGTAGAACGCGAGGGAGTCGTCCGAGACGAGCTTCTGGAACTGCTCGGTGAACGTCTTGGTCTTCGCGTCGGTGATGGTCGACGCGTCACCCGCGATCGGGAGGCCACCCTTCTGCCCGAGGACGTTCTGGACCTCGTCGCTCAGCGTGATGTCGATGAAGTCCTCGGCGAGGCCCTTGTTCTTCGCGTTCTGCGGGACGACCCAGAGGTTGCCCGACGAGCCGAGCGCGAAGTTCGAGCCCGGGAACTGGAACTGACCCCAGTCGAACTTCGCCTCGTTCACGAGCCGGCCGAACCACCACGAGCCGGAGACCATGATCGGGTACTTGCCCGAGATGAAGGACGTGC